>NZ_VOBI01000019.1 GCF_008369325.1 Pseudomonas sp. ANT_H12B
CACTGGTCAGTTGGAAGGAATAAACAATCGAATAAAGGTCATCAAGCGGATGGCGTACGGTTACCGGGATAGCGAATTCTTTTTCATGAAGATCAAGAGCGTCTTTCCCGGTAATCCGTGATGAACCTTTTTTTTACCCGTATTCCCGCTTAATGCGAAACGCGGCTAGTCCCATCAACAGTAGCAATCCGCACCCGCTCACCCACACGGAACACTTCATTCTCCTGAACCTGTTGCACGTAGGCGCGCATGCTGCCGTCGTCTTCGCGAACGGTGATTTCCACGCCTTGGGCGCGGGTCAGACCTTCTTCTGTGGCCGAGCCGATCAGGCCGCCAGCGACGGCGCCGATAACGGCAGCAACGATGCTGCCGCGACCGCCACCGATAGCGCTGCCGCCAACACCGCCAACCGCCGCACCGGCAAGGCCGCCGATCGGGGTTTTGGTACCTTCGATTTTGACCGGTCGCAGCGATTCGATGGTGCCCATGCGAACGGTCTGCACGCGACGCGCTTCGTCACGGGAGTAAGAGTCACCGGTCAGGCTGGACTGGCAACCCGTGAGCAACATCGCCATCGTGGAAAAAGAAGCAACCAGCAGAACAGACTTACGCATAGCATCAACTCCAAAGGACAGGTATTCATTAAACTCCGCAGCTTGACGCCTGTCACGGCCTTGCCCGGATAAAATTGGTTTGATTCAGGCCCGGTACAGACACCTCCACGAACTCACCACACAGTAGCGGCAAATTCCGGAATCTGCGTCGCTGCCCCAAGGATTGTCATGGATTACTTCATCATTGTCGTCACTACCGTTGCCGGATTGTATTTCCACTGGTGGCTATACGTTCGGATCAAACGCTGGATGGACCGCGATCTGGCGTTGGCTCTGGCGGGTAAAGACGAGCAGAAAAAGGCTTTCATGCTCCAGCAACTGGCGAACGCTCAAGCGCAGAAGATCAAGCGCCGAGACCTGCCCCAGTGGCTTGAAGCCGCTGCGGCAGGTTATCCCAATCGGTAGACGGCTTAAGGTGCCAGACGTTCAAGAACCCAGTCGGCGCCCTGAAAGCGGTAGTTGAGGCGATCATGCAGGCGGCTCGGACGGCCTTGCCAGAACTCGATGCGCTCCGGTAACAAACGGTAACCACCCCAGTGCTCAGGGCAATGAGGTTGCGTGTCGCTGAAACGTTGCTCGGTGTTCTTGAGCAGCGCTTCCAGCTCGGCACGATCGGCGATCACCCGGCTCTGGGGCGATGCCCAGGCACCGAGACGACTGCCCAGTGGACGAACCTGGAAGTAGGCGTCGGATTCTTCAGGCGTAACCTTCACCACCCGCCCTTCGATGCGCACCTGGCGCTCCAGGGCTGGCCAGAAAAAGGTCATGGCCGCGAACGGATTCGCGGCCAGATGCTGGCCCTTGGCGCTGTCGTAGTTGGTGAAGAAGGTGAAGCCCTGCTCGTCCAGCCCCTTGAGCAGCAGAATGCGGCAATGCGGCCGTCCGTCCTGATCGGCGGTGGCCAGGGTCATGGCATTGGCCTCCACCGGCGGTTGCTCGGTTTTCACCGCGTCGGCAAACCACTGATGGAACAACCCGAATGGCTCGGCCGGGGCTTGTGCCTCGGTCAGGCCATCACGGGTGTAGTCGCGACGCATATCAGCCAGGCCCTGGGTCATGGTGCATTCCTTTTGGTTAACGAATCACTTCTTTGTGGCGTCAGCGGCGGCGACTTTTTTCGAGTCGGTAGCGGCTTTGGCCGGAGCAGTCTTTTTCGCTGGCGTCGCGGTTTTAGCAGGCGCCTTCTTGGCTGGAGCTTTAGCGGCTTTTTTGGCCGGCGCCTTTTTCGCTGCAGGTACATCCGCTTTTTTCGCGGCTGGCGCTGGCGTAACAGGCTTGACCACTGGCTTGACGTCCTGGGCTGCAACCAAGCGCACTGGCGCCGGAGCCGGCATGTTGTACTTGCTCAGCAACGCGACCATGGTGTTTTGCGGAGTCACCAGCAGTTCGACACGACGGTTCAAGGCTCGGCCTTCATTGCTGTCGTTGGCAGCACGCGGGGCTTCGCCGCCCATGCCGCGCAGCATCAGACGATCACGCTGCAGACCGCTGAGACGGAAAATGGCGGCCACGGCTTGGGCGCGTTCCTGGCTCAGTTTCACGTTGGTCGGTGCGGCACCCGACGTATCGCTGTGACCCAGTACCAGCACGGCCGTTTTCGGATCGACTTCGAGGATTTTCGCGACGCGAGTGAACGGGCCAAGGGTCACCGGCAACAGCATGGACGGACGATCCGGGTTGAACGAACCTTCTACTGGCGCTGTGACCACCAAGACGTTTTCACGACGCTCGAGTTGCAGATTGCTGTCCTTGATCGCCGCGCGCAGACGCGGTTCATAGTCGTCGAGCCAGGCTTGGGTGACCTTCGGATCTGGCATTGGCACGACTTTGGCGGTGCTTTGCTCCTTGCCACCGAACGGCCACCACCACTTGCCGCCTTCAGCGGCCTCAGCCTTGGCCACTTCGACAGGTTTGACTTCAGGTTTTACCTCTGGTTTTTTGTCGAGGACTTCCTCCGAGCCAAACGGCCAATACCAAGGGCTGGAGCTTTCAGTCTTGGCCACCGGCGCGGTGGCGGCAGGCTTGAGCGGGGCCGGAGCGGGAGTTGGAGACGGGCCTTTAGCCGGGTCTTTGGCTGCAACTTTGTCGGAGGAATCGAACGGCCACCAGCTGCCGCCGTCTGCATCATTTTTTGGGGTCTGTGCACAACCGGTGATAGCGAAGCACAGGGCCAAGGCGAGGGTTTGTTTGGTTGACATAGTTATCCACAAAAAATGAAGTAATGAAAAAATCAGACCGGACAGGCCCGCATAAACAGACGCTTTGAAACCAAAAAGGCCTTCAGGTTCCGGTTCTGGAACCTTTAAGCGGGTTTTACAGACAAGTGGCCAGTACTCGCACAAGCTTTTGTGCGCGCGGATCCATCAAGACGTACGGCCCCAACGTATTTGTCACAAAGCCAAAGGCGACATCGTGTTCCGGGTCAGCAAAACCGATTGAGCCGCCAGCGCCAGGATGGCCAAACGCCCGAGGGCCAAGGCCGTAGGTCGCATTGGGAACATCCGGTTGATCGAGCATGCAACCCAGGCCGAAACGGGTCCGGGTCAGTAATGTCTTGTCCTCGCCGAGGCTGTGTTCGCGCGTCAGCTCGTCGAGCATTTCGCTTTCCAGCAGGCTGCCGTCGAGCAGACCGGCATAGAACCCGGCCAGGCTACGGGCATTGCCGTGGCCATTAGCAGCCGGCTGCTGCATCCGCCGCCACTCGGGTTTGTTGGTGCTGGTCATGATCGACGGCGGATTGGTGAAAGCCCGGGTCGTCATGGCCGTCGGCTCGCGCATCGTCACTTGCAGCAAGCGCTGGGCCGCGGCATCGCCGACGTTACCCTTGCCACGGGCGATGTGCGCCACGCGATGGAACTCTTCGTCCGCCAGGCCGACGTGAAAATCCAGCCCCAAAGGTTTCGCTATCCGCGCCACGATGGATTCACCCGGCCCGCGACCGTCGGCACGACGCAGCAATTCGCCGACCAGCCAGCCGTAGGTGATCGCCGCATAACCGTGGCCTTGACCGGGCGTCCACCAAGGCGTTTCAGCCGCCAGGGCGTCAACCATGGTTTGCCAGTCGTAAAGGGCTTCCGGGGTCAGCAATTCGCGCAGCGCCGGCAGACCGGCCTGATGGCAGAGCAATTGACGCAAGGTGACGGATTCCTTGCCGGCAGCGGCGAACTCGGGCCAGTAGCGGGCAACCGGCGCATCGAGTTGCAGCTTGCCTTCGGCCACCAGTTGCAGGGCGGTGACGGCGGTGAAAGTCTTGGTGCAGGAAAACAGGTTGGCAATGGTGTCGCTATGCCAGGTCTCAAGGCCATCCTTGTCGGCGGTACCGGCCCAGAGGTCGAGGACGGTTTCACCGCCGATCTGAATGCACAACGCTGCGCCACGCTCCTGAGGATCGTCGAACAGCGCCGCGAAAGCTTCGCGCACCGCTTCGAACTTAAGCTCGTAATGACCCTGAATCTGCACCCGCAACTCCCTCGGATAAACGTTCTACAAAGTGGCCGCATTGTTCCAGCCATTGAAGGTTTTGGAAACAGGGGCGGGCTGGGCGGTCGGTCGCCCATGGATTGGATCAGAAACTTGTGGTGCCTTGGCGGACGCCTTCGCGAGCAGGCTCGCGCCCACAGAACGTTGCGGGCGCGAGCCTGCTCGAGATGAACGATAACGCGGTCTCAGATGATGTTAATGGCCATTCCCGGAATGCCCACTCGCATGGCCAGCGCCCTGCCCTGCGCCTTTGCCGGCGTCGCCTTTTCTGCCGCCCTCGGCTTCGTGGCGGGCTTTGTCCGCTTCGGCCCTGGCCTTTTCGGCTTCCTTGCCGAGCTGATCGACGGTCAGCAAATTACTCTTGCGCACGCTGTCGACGAAACCCTGGAACGGTAGATCGGTAATACCCACCAGACCAAAGTGACCGTTTTCGCCATCCATCAGACGCCCGGTCACCGGTTGATCGAGGTACTGGAACCAGTGCACCCCGACGATCGACGGTTCACTCATCGCCTGTTTGAGGAAATTGGCGTAGGCCGGGGCGCGGTCTTCTTCCTTCGCCAACTGCGTCACACCACCCCAGAACGGGCCGCGATCTGCCGAGCCGAAGTTGAACTCGGTAATCAGCACCGGTTTGTCCAGACTGCGCAATTTGGCGAAGTCGTAACCGTCCTGAGGTTGCAAGGTATACATGTTGAAGCTCATCACGTCGCAATACTGCGCGCAGGACTCCACCGCTTCCGGCGTGCTGATGGCGAACCGGCCGCCCAGCAACAGCTGATTTGGCGCGTGCCACTTGAGCGAGTCGGAGATGGTTTTGAAGTACGTATCGGCAAAGACTTTCTGGAAGTATTTGAAGTCGGCTTCGATTTCCGGGTGTTCGGCGCTGGGCATTGGCGGCACGAAGCCCGGATCTTCCATCAATTCCCAGGCTAACAAGTCAATCCCCCAGGCTTTGGAAAGGCCCGCCTGATTGCGGTATTTGTCTCGAAGCTGCTTGAGGAACGCGCGTTTGGCCGGCACGTCGGTGGTCATTTTCAAGGTGCCGTAGGCCAGGGCGTAGCGGGCTTTCGGGTCGTCGCCGGGGCCGGCCCAGGCCAGTTCGTTGTCGGCGAAGTAACCGATCAGCCACGGATCGTCGCGATGGTCACGGGCGGCAATAGCCACAGCACGCTCGGTGGCCATGGCGAAACGCGGATCGAACGGGTCAGGCATACCGCCCCACCAGTCGGTGCCGGTGCTGATGCTGGCGTAATCACCGACGATCGACAGCGGTAAGGTGTAGGGCACGCGGTCCGCATTGGCCAGCGCCGGAGCGCTCCAGTTGCCGATGGTATTGAAGCCCCAGGCTTGCAGGCGATCAAGGGTGTGGCTGGCCCAGCGTTGTTCATCAACAACCGTTTTGCAGGGTTCGACAGGTGTTTGTGGTTGCTCAGCCGTTTTTGCGGCTGTCGCGTCGACTGCACCGGTCTTGGCGGCTTCCGCGACACCGGATTCGGCAGTCGAAGGAACGACAGGTTGCTCAGCGGCCTTCTCGACTGTCGCCTCAGCGGCATCGGTCTTGGCGGCTTCGGCGACGCCGGCTTTGGTGTCGCTGCCCAACGCACAAGGTTCGCCATAGACGCGCTGCAAGTTGGCACCGTAGAAGTCATACCAGCGACCGGCGTTATAGCCACGGCCCTGATCGGCGCCGTTGCCGCCACGGTTGTCGCCTTCGCCAAAGTGGTTGGCCAGCGCCTCGTCGGGTTTTGGCAAGGACTCGAACATCCACTCGCGACCGGCGACGTAGGTCTGGTTGACGCTTGGGGTGACGGTGTTGACGCCGAGCGAGTAGAACGGATGCCCTTCTGGCGTCACCAGGTACCAGCGACCATCACGTTTCTCGGTGCGGAAAAAGCCGCTGGCCTTGAACGCCGGGCCTTTGATCCAGCCACCGAACTTGTCCAGGGACGACTTCTTACGTTCGGCAAGCCAGGTTTTCGTTTGCTGTTGTTCCTTGGCTGCGGCGCTTTTGAGTTGCTCGTCGCTGCTGACTTTTTCTGGCCATTTGGCCCGGGTCGATTGACCGTAAGCGTCTACCAGCCCGCCATAAACGGCCTGATTAATAGCCTCGCCGTTCTGCACGCCAAAACGTTCCAGCAGGATGCTCTGGGCGACTTTCGGCTGATCCATCGACAACGTCACCGACACCACTTGGCTGCGATCCAGCTCACCGGCACTGCTGGCCAGCAAAATGCGCTGACCGTCGACCGTCATTGGCATCGGCGGGCCGGCTTTCATCCCCAGGCTCAGCGGCGAACTCGGCTGCAGCGGCACCAGCAGGGTTTGCGCCGGGCCGGCCGGCAAATCGACGCGGCTGATCAACGTCTTGCCGTCGTTGCTCTGGATTTTCACGTACAGGGTCACGGCCCAATTCATTGCGCTCTGGATCCGCAGACTCATGACGCCCGACTGCGACCAGTCCCAGGCTCCGGTTTGCGGGGTCAGGCGCAAGGTCGGCTGGGCGACAGGATTGAAGGTCACCCGGCGCAGCACTTCACCTTCGGCCGTTTGCTCGGCGTTGGATTGCGGCAGGCTGGCGTCCTGAGTCGCCACCTGGACCACATCAGCGGGGCGCACAAAGTTGAACAGTGTTTGTTGGCTGGCAGGAGCCGCCAGCAAAGGAGCTGCGAACATCAGGGCAAAAACAGCGGGCAACGAACGGCGAATCATAGGAACGAGGTTCTCCCTAACGACCTTCAAAGGGTCAGTGGAAAAGCGATGGTTGAGAGATAGACAACGGGTTGGGCAAAAATGCCCAGCCCTGTTTCAGGAAATTTCACGACGGAATGGCGGCAACGCATTGAGGATCGCCTTGCCATAACGCTGGGTGACCAGACGCCGGTCGAGCAAGGTGATGGTGCCGCGGTCTTCTTCAGTGCGCAGCAAACGACCGCAGGCCTGGACGAGTTTGAGCGAGGCGTCCGGCACGGAGATCTCCATGAACGGATTGCCGCCACGGGCCTCGATCCACTCGGCCAAAGCCGCTTCGACCGGATCATCGGGCACCGAGAATGGAATCTTCGCGATCACCACATGCTCGCAATACGCACCGGGCAAGTCGACACCTTCAGCGAAACTCGCGAGGCCGAACAACACGCTGGAATCTCCGCCATCGACCCGTGCCTTGTGCTTGTTCAGGGTTTCCTGTTTCGACAGGTTGCCTTGAATGAACACTTGCTTGCGCCAGTCGCGGTCCAGACCGTCGAACACGTCCTGCATCTGTTTACGCGAGGAGAACAGCACCAGCGTACCGCGCGAACCTTCCACCAGTTGTGGCAGGTCACGGATGATCGCCGCGGTGTGGGCCGGCGCATCACGCGGATCGGCTTTCAGGTCCGGCACTCGCAGCACGCCAGCATCAGCGTGATGGAACGGGCTCGGGACCACGGCGGTCACGGCTTTTTTTGGCAGGCCGGCGCGCATGCGGAAACGGTCGAAAGTACCGAGCGCCGTCAACGTGGCCGAGGTCACCAAAGCGCCATAAGCCACGTTCCACAGATTGCGACGGAGCATTTCCGCCGCGAGGATCGGACTGGCGTTGACCTCGATGTCGAACAGCGAACCGCTTTCGGCCAGGGTCAGCCAGCGAGCCATCGGCGGGTTGTCTTCCGGGTCTTCGGCGGTGAACGCGGTCCACAACTCCCAATTGCCCGAGGAACGCGACAACAGACTGCCGAACAACGGATACCACTCTTCGGCCTGGTTGCTGGCGATGCCGATGTTGACCTCGCCGTCCATGCCTTCCTTGAGCAGCTCGGTGAGGCGAGTGAACAGATCGGTCAGGCGAGCGAAGGCTTTTTTCAGCTCGACGCCCATCTCGCGCATGTGCTCGGGAATCACCCCACCGACGAAACGGTGACGCGGCCGCTCGCGACCTTCGACGTCTTCACCGGGTTTGAAATCGGCGACCTGCTCGCAGGCGCTGAACATGAATTGCTGCTGGGTTTTGATCTCTCGCGCCAGTTCCGGCACCTGTTCGATCAACTTGCCCAGATCGCCCGGCAGCGGGTGCTGGGCCAGCAGCTTGGTGAGATTCTTGGCGGTGGTTTCCAGCCAGTCGGCGGTGGAGCGCAGGCGTGTGTAGTGGGCGAAGTGGCCGATGGCCTTGTCCGGCAGGTGGTGCCCTTCGTCGAACACGTAGATCGTGTCGCGCGGGTCCGGCAGTACGGCGCCGCCGCCCAACGCCAGATCGGCCAGAACCATGTCGTGGTTGGTGACGATCACGTCGACCTTGCCCATGCCTTCGCGGGCCTTGTAGAAGGCGCACTGGCCGAAGTTCGGGCAGTGACGGTTGGTGCACTGGCTGTGATCGGTGGTCAGGCGCGCCCAATCGGCGTCTTCCAGGGCGGTGGACCAGCTGTCGCGGTCGCCGTCCCATTTATTGCCGGCCAGCTTTTCGATCATGCTGGTGAACAGCTTTTGACTGGCCTCATCGACCTCGATCTTGAAGCCTTCTTCTTCAAACAGCTGCGCCGTGGCGGTTTGCGCGTGGCCTTCCTGGAGCAACATGTCGAGCTTGGACAGGCACATGTAGCGCCCGCGGCCCTTGGCCAGGGCGAAGCTGAAATTCAGCCCGCTGTTGCGCATCAGGTCGGGCAAATCCTTGTAGACGATCTGCTCTTGCAGGGCCACGGTGGCCGTGGCGATCACCAGACGTTTGCCGGCGGCCTTGGCGGTAGGAATCGCCGCCAGGCTGTAGGCCACGGTTTTACCGGTACCGGTGCCGGCTTCCACCGCGACAATCGCGGGGTCGCCACTGCGCCGGCCTTCGTCGTCGGTGTCGATGTCACCGAGGACTTTGGCAATTTCGGCAATCATCAGGCGTTGGCCGTAGCGCGGTTTGAGGCTCTTGGCTTCAAGAAAACGCGAGTAGGCGCCCTGGATCGTGGTTTTGAGTTCGGTGCTGATCATGGATTGTCGGGCGCAAAAAACGCTGGATAAATTTTCAGTGGTTCGGATCGGCGGCTATCATACCGCGCTAATTAATCCCGCGCAGAACGGAGTAACCCAATGACACCCTTTGGCCTTGTTTATACCCTGCATGTACTGTCAGCCCTAGTGTGGGTCGGCGGAATGTTTTTCGCCTGGATGGTCTTGCGCCCCGCGGCAATGAAGGCTTTGGAAGGCCCTGCCCGTTTGCAGTTGTGGGTAGAAGTGTTTCAGGGTTTTTTCCGCTGGGTCTGGGTCGCGGTGGTGTTGTTGCCGATCAGCGGCGTGGGCATGATTCATTTGCAGTACAGCGGTTTTGAAGCGGCACCGCGGTATGTGCAGGTAATGATGGGGTTGTACGTGGTGATGACCGCGCTGTTTATCCGGATTCAGGCGTTGTTATTGCCGGAGTTGCGCACGGCAGTGGCGGCGCAGGACTGGCCGACCGGGGCTGCTACGCTTGGGAAAATTCGCAAGTTGGTGGGGATTAACCTGATTGTCGGGTTGGTGCTGGTGGCGATCGCTGCGGCTCGGCCGATGTTTTAGGGCTTCATGATCGTTCCCACGCAGAGCGTGGGAACGATCAGTTACAGGGTTACAACCTTTGGACGGTCACCGAACCCGCCGCACCCGCAGGTCCGGGCTGGCCGTCAGCACCTGGACGGCCGCTCTTGCCGCCATCGGCCTTGTAGACGAAACAGCCCTTGGCTTTACCGCCCGCCCCCGGCTTGCCGCCAGGCCCCGCGATACCACCGGCACCGCCGGCCACCTGGACCTTGATCTGTTCCGCCGGATAATCACTTGGCACTGCCAACCGTACAGTGCCCCGGGCGCACCCGGTTGGCCGTCGCTGCCATTACTGCCATCGGCACCGCGACCGGCCTGGCCCCACGTGCAACCCGGTGGCTGACCGTTGGCGCCGTCGAGGCCGACGAATCCCGGCGCACCCGCACCACCGCGCGCGTCTACCAACAATTGCGGCGCGCTTAGTGCTTTGATCTGCACATTCAAATTGCGCCCGGAGCGGGCAGCCTTGAGGTAAGTCCCCGGCGCACCTCGAGCCGTGATCTGGCTGCCTTCAGACAACTCTGCACGACTGACCTTCAGCTCCAGCGCCTGTTCGCCCGGCACGATAGCGATCCGCGCTTCACGGCCCAGATGCAATTCGCCGATGGTGACTTCGGTCACGTTCGAAGGAATCAGCAACGTGCCGTAATCGGCGACTTCCAGGCGTTCCAGCTGCAAAGTGCTGGCGGTGTTGGGCAAGCGCATCAGCGAGTTGGTTTCGACGCTCACCACCTGTGCGCAGGCCAATGGGCTGATGAGTGCGGCAAGCAGACAGAGTTTACGCATGGGAAGCCTTAGGTGCGGGAGCCGGGATGGTTTGCAGGTGGAAAACGCCGAAGAAGAGGATCTTCAGGCGATCACGCCAAGGATTGGCGCGACCTCTGAGGCTGCGGAAGCAGAACACCGCCTCAAGCAGATGAAGGGATGCCAACAGAATGCCGGCCAGATCGACCAACAGGCGCAGCGGATTGACAAACGGCATGAGCTGATTGGCCAGCACCACCAGCCAGAACAACAGGGTCAACAGCTTTCCCAGCCCCCAAAACACCTTCATACGCTCCCCCGATGAGAATTATTCTTTGCGCGCACAGTAACGGCTTACACGCGAGATAAGCCAGAGGGCAACAGAAAATTCTTCATGGAGGCCGCCGAAAGGCCGTCGGAGCAACCGCAATCGTTGTCCGATGGCTCTATCACGGGGTTCAGCGATTGATGTGCAATTCCACCCGGCGGTTTTGCGCTCGTCCTTCGTCCGTTTCGTTGTCGGCCACAGGCTGACTTTCGCCCTTGCCTTCACTGGTGAGTTTGTTCGACGCCAGGCCCTGGCTCAACAGGTAGGCCGCCACGCTACTGGCGCGACGTTCCGAGAGTGCCTGGTTATAGGCATCCGTGCCTTGGCTGTCGGTATGACCCACGACCTTGATGCTCACCACATCGGCGTTTTGCAGTTTGGCCATCAGCGAATCCAGCTGACTCTGCGCGGCGGGACTCAGGTCGGACTTGTTGAAGGCAAACAGCACGTCACTGGGCAGGGAGATGACTTCGGGTTGCACAGGTTCGACAGGTTTTACGCTGACCGGGTACTGCGGCAACGGACAACCGTGATGCTCGACAGGTGTATTGGCGGGCGTATCAGAGCAACGATCACGTCGATCGAAGACGCCATCGTCGTCTTCATCGCCATCCTGGGCGTAACAGATCAAGCCGCCGGACAAGATTCCGAGCGCTGCTCCGCCGGCCGCCCAACCGCTACTTTGCAGAGCGCCCAGACCTCCACCGACCAGTCCGCCAATGACGCTGCAGATCGGCCAGGTACGTTGATTGAGGGGGGCAGTGCCATCGCTGTGAGTAGCGCAGCCGGTCAACAGGCTGCCAAGCAGCAGAACCGGCAAGACGGTCCTTGTGAGTACGCTCATGGTGAAAGCTCCTGTATTACCGGCCAATACCGGTTACACAGGAGTAAAGACCCGCATCCGCGACTGCACAAGCCGCGGAGCGCGCGGGGGGTTAGCGGTTGATTTTGATTTCCGTGCGACGGTTCAGCGCACGGCCGTCAGCGGTTTTGTTATCGGCTACCGGCTGGCTTTCACCGGCACCGGCCACGGACACGAAGCTGCTGCGTGGTACGCCTTGGGAAATCAGATAATCCACGACAGAGTGGGCGCGTTTATCCGACAGTTTCTGGTTGTAGGCATCACTGCCCACGCTGTCGGTATGACCGGTCACGGTCAATTGGGCTGAGGCGGCTTCCTGTTTCAGGCGCGTGGCGATGGTGTTGAGCACATCTTTATCAGAAGGGGTCAGCGTGGCTTTGTCGAACTGGAAGTGCACATCGCGGATGACAATGACTTCTTCCTTGACGACAACGGCCTCTTCGACCACTGGCGCAGGCACGGGTGGAGGGCAACCATCGGCATCGACCTGCACGCCTCTAGGCGTACCCGGGCACTTGTCGCGGCTGTCCGGTACACCATCGCCGTCTTCATCGCCATCACCGTGAACCCAGCAATAGGCCGCAGCCGTGCCGCCGACGATCAACGCGCCATACCCTGCCCATGCCGAGCTCTCGGTCGCGCCGAGACCTGCACCCACGACACCACCGACCGCCGCACAGGTCGGCCAGTCGGTTTTCTGCAAACCTGCGCAACCAGTCAACACACTGGTTAGCAGAACCAAGGGTAATGCTGTGCGAACTATGCTCATCTAGTTTTCTCCTGAGGGGATCGGCTTAGAACCGATTCAGGTAGTAAAGACCCGAGTTTTAATCTCCGCCAGCAATAGGCCACGGCTGTTTTACCCCGTATTCACGGCAGATCGGCGATTTTGGCTGAATGCCGCTCTAGGCCCGGACGTTTGGGCAGGCTAGTCTTGGCGCTCTGATTGAGGATCTTTGATGATTGCAGGTATTTCTTCGCGCACGCCCCAGCAGGCGTTGGCCGCATTGCTTGATCGTTACGCCCCCGCGCGTCTGCTGCTGATAGGCGCCAGTGAGTTTCCCGCGCTGGAAGCCTTCAAACTCGCGCACCCGGACACTAGTGTCGCCTTCGCTGCACCCGGGCCATTGCCTGTCGAACTGGCGGCACGACGGTTCGACCTGGCGCTGGTGGTCGATTGCCTGGAACATTTACCCAAGCGCGATGGCCTGAACCTGTTAGGCGGGATCCGAAACCTCAATGCCAGTCGCATTGCGGTACTCGCGGATTTACCGGCAAGCGGCTGGCAGGAGACCGATTTTTTCTCCCTGGCCCTGCAAGCCAGCGAACGCTTCCAGCGCGACGATCAAGTGCTGACGCTGTTCACCTATGATCTGCTTGACTACAAACAGGTACCCGATTGGCTCAACTCACGGTTTTGGGCCAATCCGGAAAACTTCGGGAAATACTGGTGGTAACGCATGAGTACATCTATTTGCCCTTGCGGCAGCGGCACCCTGCTCGATGCCTGCTGCGGTCATTACCACGCCGGACATCCGGCGCCCTGCGCAGAAGCCTTGATGCGTTCGCGCTACAGCGCTTATGTGCTGGGGCTGATCGACTATCTGGTGGCGACCACCCTGCCCGCGCAACAGACGGGTCTGGATCGTCAGTCCATCAGCGACTGGAGCGCCCAAAGCACCTGGCTGGGTCTTGAGGTGGAAAGCTCCGAAGTGCTCGGCGGTCAGCCGGAACACGCCTTCGTGACCTTCACCGCGCGCTGGCATGACGGCAGCGGCGAGCACAGCCACCGCGAGCGTTCATCGTTTGTTCAGAACGCCGGGCATTGGTACTTCATCGACCCCACCGTACAACTCAAGGCCGGGCGCAACGACGCATGCCCTTGCGCCAGCGGACAGAAATTCAAGAAGTGTTGCGCGGGGTATTTCGGCAGTTGAGTGACCTGTAGCAACTGCCGAAGGCTGCGTTCGGCTGCTACAAGGGAGGAACATCACCATGGCCACCCAACGGCGCGCCTTACAGATGTTTGCCTTGCTCCTGTTTCTCGGGCTCGGCGGCTGTGCGTCATGGTTCAGCGACGATGCGCCGGACCCTCAAGTGCATCTGGTCAAGGTCGAAGTCGTCCAGGCCAAACTGATGCAGCAACGATTCCTCCTGCACTTTCGCGTCGACAACCGCAACGACAGTGATCTGACGGTGCGGGGCATTGAGTACCGCATTCACTTGGGCGACATACTGCTGACCGAAGGCGAGCATGAACACTGGTTCACCGTCGGACCCAAGCGCAGTGCCTACTTCAAGGTTCCGATCCGCACCAATCTTTGGCCCAAGGTTCGGGATCTGATGAAAATGCTGAAAAAATCCGATCAACCCATTCCCTATCGTCTGGAAGGTGAACTCGAAACCGGTTTATTCATCGCGCACTACGTGCACCTGGCGCGCAATGGCGTGATAATCCCCGCCGATTTAATTCCGGAGCAAAACCGATGACCCAGCAACCCCATGTCCATGGCCCTGACTGCAATCACGATCATGACCATCACGAACACCATGATCACGACCATGGCCATGTCCACGGCCCGAACTGCGGCCACGCCCACCAGGAACCGGTGCGCAATGCCCTGAAAGACGTCGGCCGCAACGATCCTTGCCCCTGCGGCAATGGCAAAAAATTCAAGAAGTGCCACGGCGCTTGATGCTTCGGGTGGAGATTATCTTCGCCTGTTGAATCGCCTTCGCGAGCAGGCTCGCTCCCACATTTGAATTGCGCCAGGCCCAATTTTGCGGCCACTGCAAATCCTCTGTGGGAGCGGGCTTGCCCGCGAAGAGGCTCTCAAAGTCACCCTCACTTCAGGATCTGCCCAGCGCTCACGACCGTCGCGTATTCGCCCTGTAGATTACCCAGCGACATCGCATGCACTTCCTCGGCTGTATGGGTTTTACCAAAGTAGTCAGCCTTGTCGAAGGTAAAACACGCATCCGCCACGACCCACGTTTCAAACCCCAGATTCCCGGCCGTTCGCGCCGTGGATTCCACTGAGTTGTGGGTCGCTACGCCGACAATGACCAACTGATCGATCCCCGCCTCTCGCAAACTTTTCTCAAGCCCCGTGGCACAAAACGCATCCGGGACCTGCTTCTGAATCAGTTGCTCACCAGTCTGTGGCTGAAACCGCTCCTGAAATTCCACCCCCGATTGTTGCGGCCAGAACACTGAGTCAGGTGAACGGGACAGGTGCTGCACATGAATGACCGGTCGCCCGGTTCGACGCCAATGCGTTAGCAAATCGAGGATCCGCTGCTCGGCCTGAAGATTATTTCGACGACCGAGTTTGGGATGCAGAATGCCCTTTTGTTGATCGATGACGATCAGTGCCGCGTTTGTTTTGAGCTCCATGCCGGTTTTTCTCATGCTGGCCATTGAATTCCCCGCACTTCAGCATCACCTCTTCCTACAGGCAAGCTATCGACGCAAACAGGACGACCTGATGCCGGCGTTTGCTGTCCGCAAGTAACGACGTCTCTTGATTTGGAGTACTCCATGATCGACCTGTATTACTGGACCACCCCCAACGGCCACAAAATCTCGATATTCCTGGAAGAAGCCGGCCTGTCGTACAACGTGCATCCGATCAACATCAGCCAGAACGACCAGTTCAAACCCGACTTTCTGAAAATCTCCCCGAACAACAAAATCCCGGCCATTGTCGATCCCGAACCGGCCGATGGCGGTGAGCCGTTGGCGCTGTTCGAGTCCGGCGCGATTTTGCTGTACCTGGCGGAGAAAACCGGCAAGTTCCTGCCCAAAGACCTGCGCGGTCGCCAGCAAGCACTGCAATGGTTGTTCTGGCAAATGGGCGGGCTGGGGCCGATGGCCGGGCAGAATCATCACTTCAGCCAGTTCGCCCCGGAGAAAATCCCTTACGCGATCAAGCGCTACATCGATGAGACCGCTCGTTTATATGGGGTTCTGGACAAGCAACTGGCGAATAACGACTTTGTCGCCGGCAGCGAGTACAGCATTGCCGACATGGCGATCTACCCGTGGATCGTTTCCCACAAGTGGCAGAGCCAGAACCTGGAAGACTTCCCTAACGTGCTGCGCTGGTTCACTCACATCCAGAACCGCCCGGCGACAGTGAAGGCGTATGCGCTGGTGGCCAAAATCAACCCGCCTAAATCCTGACCCGTTCTCCCGAGCACCCACGCTCTGCGTGGGCGGCCTCGACGGACGCTCTGCGTTCGGCTGTGGATGGCACGCGGAGCGTCCCGGGCTGCATTCCCACGCAGAGCGTGGGAATGATCAGCGACAGACAAATCCTGAAATAACCCGACACCCCGCTTGCGCGGCCTCCTCCTGCTCTCTAACGTAGCGCCTTTAATGACGCTACCCCCGCAGGAGCTTTGCCATGGCCTCGCCAGCCCTCACACATTTTCTTCCCCGGTTCGGCGTTGCCGCAGCAGTGGCCGGTGTTTTGAGCCTGACCGGTTGTCAGACCTGGAACACTCAGGACACCCTCCCGCCGGCCTCCGGCGTGCAGCCGCTCAAGGGCCTGGCGCAGAACGTTTCGATTCGCCGCAATGCCATGGGCATGCCGCTGATCGAAAGTAACAGCTTCCACGACGCGCTGTTCACCCTCGGTTACGTCCACGCCAGCGACCGCATCACGCAAATGGTCACCCTGCGCCTGCTGGCACAGGGCCGTTTGTCGGAGATGTCCGGCTCTGACTTGCTGGACGCTGACCGCTACATGCGCGCCGTCAATCTGAAAAAAAGCGCCGGCGAGCTGTACAAGGCGTCGTCGCCTCGCCTCAAGCGCTTCTTTGAAGTCTATGCGCGCGGGGTCAACGCCTACCTGTTCCGCTACCGCGACAAGTTGCCGGCGGACCTCGCGGCCACCGGCTACAAGCCTGAATACTGGAAGCCAGAAGATTCGGCGCTGATTTTCTGCCTGCTGAACTTCAGCCAATCGGCCAACCTGCCGGAAGAAATTTCCTCGCTGGTGCTGGCCCAGACCGTCACCAGCGACAAACTCGCGTGGCTGTCGCCATCCGCCCCTGACGAAAAACTGCCGCTGGCCGAAAGCGAAAAACTTCAGGGGATCAAGCTCAACGGGCAAATTCCGGGCCTGGCGGAAATCAACAAAGCCACGAGCCAACTGTCGGACCTGAATCTGCTGGGCGCCACGTCATCGAACAACTGGGCGATCGCCCCGCAACGCAGCCGCAGCGGTAAAAGCCTGCTGGCCAGCGACAGCCACGGGTCGCTGGGCGTGCCGTCGTTGTTCAGTTACGTGCAGATTCGCGCGCCGAAATACCAGGCCTCTGGCGTAACCATCGCCGGTTTGCCGATGGTGCTCGGCGGTTTCAACGGCAAAGTGGCGTGGAGCATGACCACCGTCATGGGCGACAACCAGGACCTGTTCCTGGAAAAAATCAAACGCCAGGGCAACGGACTTTCCTACGAGGTCGGCGGCAAGTGGCAGCCGGCAATCGTGCGTAACGAAACCTACTTCGTCAAAGGCCAGCGGCCGATTCGCGAAGTGGTGTACGAAACCCGCCACGGGCCGCTGCTCAACAGTGCCCAAGGCATGACGATGGCCAATGGTTTTGGCCTGGCGTTACAAACGCCGAACTTCACCGATGACAAGACCCTGGATGCGTTTTTCGACCTGTCCCGCGCCCAGACCGTCGAGAAAGCCTCGGATGCCAGCCGCGAAATCCGCGCCATCGCGCTGAACCTGGTATTTGCCGACGCCAGCAACATCGGCTGGCAAGTCACCGGGCGCTACCCGAACCGTCGCGAAGGCGAAGGCCTGTTGCCATCGCCGGGCTGGGAAGGTCGATACGATTGGGACGGATACGCCGACCCGATGCTCCACCCCTATGATCAGGACCCGGCCCAAGGCTGGCTCGGCACCGCCAACCAACGGGTCATTCCCCACGGCTACGGCATGCAGCTGTCCAATTCCTGGTCGGCACCTGAGCGCGGTGAACGCATGGCCGAACTGGCTGGCGTGGGCAAACACGACACGCGCAGCCTGATCGCCATGCAATACGACCAGACCACCACGTTCGCCGCCAAACTGAAGAAAATGTTCGAGGCTCCGGGGATGGCCCAACCGCTCAAGCAGGCCATCGAAGCCTTGCCTGAGGCAGATCGTGGCAAGGCCCGCGAAGCGTATACCCGTTTGATGGCGTTTGACGGCAAGCTCAGCCCGACCTCCGCCGACGCGGCGATCTATGAGCTGTTCCTTCAACAAAGTACCCAGCAGATCTTCCTCGACGAACTGGGTCCGCAAAGCAGCCCGGCGTGGAAAGCCTTTATCGCTAACGGCAAGTTGTCTTACGCGGCTCAGGCCGATCATCTGCTGGGGCGTGAAGACAGTCCGTTCTGGGATGACGCGCGCACGCCGCAGAAAGAAGACAAACCGGCGATCCTCGCCCGCAGCCTGGCGGCGGCGATCAGCACTGGCGACAGTCAGTTGGGCGGTGATCACAAAGCCTGGCAGTGGGGCAAACTGCTCCGCTACGAATGGAAGAATGCCAGTGGCCAGACCGTGCGCGGTCCATTGGCGGCCGGCGGCGATCACACCACGCTCAATACTGCGGCGTTCACCTGGGGTCAGGATTTCAACACCACCCTGGCGCCGGCCATGCGCTTTATCGTCGACTTCGGCCAGGCCGAACCGCTGATGGGCCAGAACAGCACCGGCCAGTCTGGCAACCCGGCCAGCCCGAACTACCTCGACAGCATCGCTCCGTGGCTCAAGGGGCAATACATGAGTTTGCCAATGCAGCCGCAGAACTTTGACAAGGTGTATGGCAAGACGCGGTTGACGCTGACACCCGGCAAGTAACCCCTTTCGCGACTGATCGTTCCCACGCTCTGCGTGGGGAATGCCTCTAGGGACGCGGAGCGTCACGGGCTGTATTCCTTTGCTGCGCATGGGAACGATCAGCGCGCAAAAATCGATAGAACTTCTCCCCTGCCGCAAACCTCATAGCTAACAAGTCCCCCCATTTGGGTAACAGCATGGACCTTGTTATCGCTCGTTCCGAAGGTTTGTACTGCCCGGTCGGGGATTTCTACATCGACCCGTGGCGGCCCGTCGAGCGCGCGGTGATTACCCATGCACACGGCGACCATGCCCGTACCGGCAATCAGCATTACCTGGCAGCCGCTCCCGGCGAAGGGATTTTGCGCGTGCGATTGGGTCAGGACATCAACCTGCAAACCCTGCCCTACGGTGAACCGCTGATTCACCACGGCGTCACCCTGAGCTTTCACCCGGCAGGCCATGTTCTTGGTTCGGCCCAAGTACGACTGGAATATGGCGGCGAAGTCTGGGTCGCCTCGGGAGATTACAAGATCGAACCCGACGGCACCTGTGCGCCGTTCGAACCGGTGCGCTGCCATACCTTCATCACCGAATCGACCTTCGGCCTGCCGATCTATCGCTGGCAACCTCAGCAGCAAGTCTTTGCCGAGATCAATCAGTGGTGGCAAACCAATGCCGCCGCCGACAAAACCAGCGTGCTGTTTTGCTATTCCTTCGGCAAGGCTCAACGAATTCTCCACGGTATCGACGCCAGCCTCGGCCCCATTCTGGTGCATGGCGCTGTGGAACCGCTCAACCAGGTTTATCGCGAGAGCGGCGTTTATTTGCCGCCAACGATCTACGCCGGCGAGGTAACTAAAAGCGATCCCATGATGCGCAACGCCTTGGTCATCGCCCCGCCTTCTGCGGGTGGCAGCGCCTGGATGCGTCGCTTCGGCGACTACAGCGACGGGTTCGCCAGCGGCTGGATGCGCTTGCGTGGCACGCGTCGGCGTCGCGGTGTGGACCGCGGCTTCGTGTTGTCCGACCACGCCGACTGGCCCGGCTTGTTATGGGCCATCGCACAGACGGGTGCGGAACGCGTGATGGTCACCCACGGCTCGGTCGGGGTGCTGGTACGGCATCTGCGTGAACAGGGTCTTGATGCCCAGAGCTTCAACACCGAATACGGCGACGATGAGGAGGAGAACCAGGTCAACGAACCTGAAAGCGCCGAGGTGCTGCCATGAAAGCCTTCGCCGGGTTATACGCCGAGCTCGACGCCACCACCTCGAGCAACGCCAAACTGGCGGCGATGCAAAACTACTTCACAAATGCCGCACCGGAAGATGCCGCATGGGCCGTGTACTTTTTGTCCGGCGGGCGGCCTCGGCAATTGGTGCCGGTACGCATCCTGCGCGAGTTGGCGGTGGAAATTTCCGGCCTGTCACCGTGGCTGTTCGAAGAGAGTTATCAGGCGGTCGGGGATCTGGCGGAAACCATCTCGCTGGTGCTGCCCGAAGCGCTGCACAGTTCTACCGACGGACTGGCAGTGTGGATTGAAGACAAACTGCTGCCGCTGCGAGGCGAATCCCCTGAAATTCTCGCCGAACGACTGCCCACACTGTGGTCGCAACTGGACCGCCCGAGCCTGATGCTCTGCATCAAACTGATCACCGGCAGCTTCCGCGTCGGGGTTTCCAAGCTGCTGGTGACCCGGGCATTGGCGTCCATGGCGCACCTGGACAGCAAACGCGTCGCCCAGCGGCTGGTGGGTTATACCGACCTGTCCAACCGCCCCAGCGCGGCCAGCTACTTGAAACTGATCGCCGCCGAATCGTCCGATGAGCATGCCCAACGGGGTGGTCAGCCTTATCCGTTTTTCCTTGCCCATGCCCTATCGCAACCGGTTGAACAGTTCGAAGCGCTGCTCGGCCCGGCCAGCCACTGGCAAGTGGAATGGAAGTGGGACGGTATTCGCGCGCAGGTGGTCAAGCGTGACGGGCGACTGTGGGTCTGGTCACGAGGCGAAGAGCTGGTGACCGAGCGCTTTCCCGAGCTCGATAGTCTGGTGCATGGCTTGCCCGATGGCACGGTGATCGACGGTGAAATTGTCGTTTGGAAATCCGCGCCAATCGCTACCGAAGATGCCTTCGACCCGCAGTCGCCGGCGTCACCCTCGGTGCAACCGTTCGCTCTGTTACAACAGCGGATCGGCCGTAAAACCCTGGACAAGAAAATTCTCGATGCCGTGCCGGTGGTGGTCCTCGCCTATGACTTGCTGGAATGGCAGGGCGAAGACTGGCGCAATCAACCTCAGGCCACGCGTCGCACTCAGCTGGAACAAGTGGTCAAAACCTGCGCGAATCCGGTGCTGCTCACCTCGCCCGTACTGACCGGCGAAGACTGGTTTGACCTCGCCCGACAACGGGAAGCGTCCCGCAGCCTCGGTGTCGAAGGCATGATGCTCAAGGCGCGCGAAGCGCTGTATGGCGTCGGTCGAACCAAAGACATGGGCGTGTGGTGGAAATGGAAGGTCGACCCGTTCAGCGTCGATGCGGTGCTGATCTACGCGCAACGCGGGCATGGCCGCCGGGCCAGTCTCTACAGCGATTACACCTTCGCCGTCTGGGATGGCCCGCCCGACGCCAGCGACCGAACGCTGGTGCCCTTTGCCAAAGCCTATTCAGGGCTGACCGACGAAGAAATGCGTCAGGTCGACAGCATTGTGCGTAAAACCACCGTAGAGAAATTCGGTCCGGTGAGCAGTGTTAAACCGAGTCTGGTATTTGAACTGGGGTTTGAAGGGATTGCTCTGTCAAAACGGCACAAGAGCGGGATTGCGGTGCGGTTTCCGAGGATGTTGCGGTGGCGTCAGGATAAGTCGGTTGAGGAGGCGGACAATCTGGGAACCCTTCAGGATTTGCTCGGCTAGTCCTCCTCCGATCGTTCCCACGCAGAGCGTGGGAACGATCAACACGCGGAAATGATCAGTTACGCACCTCTTCAGTGCAGGCTTTTTTTCATGCCCGTTTCCGTGCATAAATCCCCTCCAGCCATTTCTTGAATCACCTTTTAAAACGCTTGTTCGGCACTCTGGTTCGGAAATTGCTACTTTCATTAGGTCTTACGCTTTCCAGTAACAATAATTCTGCGCCACAAGCGCTCATATTGGTTCTTAGGGATTGAATAATGAAAAAAGCATTGCTGACCCTTTCTGCACTGGCGTTGTGCATGGCTGCCGGCTCCGCGCTGGCCAAGGAATACAAAGAATTGCGTTTTGGCGTTGACCCTTCCTATGCACCGTTCGAGTCGAAAGCGGCCGACGGCAGCCTCGTAGGTTTCGACATCGATCTGGGTAACGCAATTTGCGCCGAGCTGAAGGTCAAGTGCAAATGGGTCGAAAGCGATTTCGACGGCATGATTCCGGGCCTCAAGGCCAATAAATTCGACGGTGTGATCTCTTCGATGACCGTCACCCCGGCTCGCGAAAAAGTCATCGACTTCTCCAACGAGCTGTTCTCCGGCCCAACCGCTTACGTGTTCAAGAAAGGTTCCGGCCTGACCGAAGACGTCGCTTCGCTGAAGGGCAAAACCGTCGGCTACGAGCAAGGCACTATCCAGGAAGCCTATGCCAAAGCCGTTCTGGACAAGGCCGGGGTGAAAACCCAGGCCTATCAGAACCAGGACCAGGTGTATTCCGACCTGACTTCCGGTCGCCTCGACGCGGCGATCCAGGACATGCTGCAAGCCGAACTGGGCTTTTTGAAGTCGCCAAAAGGTGACGGTTACGAAGTCAGCAAGCCGGTGGACAGCGAATTGCTGCCAGCCAAAACAGCTATCGGTATCTCTAAAGGTAACAAAGACCTCAAAGACCTTTTGAATAAAGGTATCAAAGCGTTACACGACGATGGCACCTACGCCACCATTCAGAAGAAACACTTTGGCGATCTGAATCTGTACAGCGGCAAATAATGCCCGGCGCCCATCTTGCGATGGGCGCTTTTTTCATCCGATCAGGTTGCTGATTTATGTTCGAAAACCTACTACAAAATCTGGGGCTCTCAGCCTTCAGCCTCCAGGGCTTCGGTCCGTTGCTGATGGAAGGCACCTGGATGACCATCAAATTATCGGTGTTGTCGCTGTTGGTCGCCGTATTGCTCGGCTTGCTCGGCGCCAGTGCCAAGCTGTCAAAAGTCAAACTGGTGCGCGTACCGGCCCAGCTCTACACCACGCTGATCCGCGGCGTGCCAGACCTGGTGCTGATGCTGTTGATCTTCTACAGCCTGCAAACCTGGTTGACGTCGTTTACCGATTTCATGGAATGGGAATACATCGAGATCAACCCGTTCAGCGCCGGGGTCATCACCCTGGGCTTCATTTATGGCGCGTATTTCACCGAAACCTTCCGTGGCGCGATCCTCGCGGTACCGCGTGGCCAGGTCGAAGCCGCTACGGCTTATGGCCTTAAACGCGGTCAGCGTTTTCGTATCGTGGTGTTCCCGCAAATGATGCGTTTTGCCTTGCCGGGTATCGGCAACAACTGGATGGTGATGCTCAAGGCCACCGCGCTGGTGTCGATCATCGGCCTCGCCGACCTGGTCAAGGCTGCGCAGGACGCCGGTAAAAGCACCTATCAACTGTTTTACTTCCTGGTGCTTGCCGCGCTGATTTACCTGGTGATCACCAGCGCGTCGAACTTCGTCCTGCGCTGGCTCGAACGCCGCTACGCCGCCGGTTCCCGGGAGGCCGTACGATGATCGAACTCTTGCAGGAATACTGGAAACCCTTCCTTTATACCGACGGCTACAACATCACCGGCCTGGCCATGACCATGTGGCTGCTCAGTGCGTCGATCTTCATCGGTTTCCTGGTGTCGATCCCGCTGTCCATCGCCCGGGTTTCACCACACTTCTACATCCGCTGGCCGGTGCAGTTCTACACCTACCTGTTTCGCGGTACGCCGCTGTATATCCAACTGCTGATTTGCTACACCGGGATCTACAGCCTGGCCGCGATACGTGCCCAGCCAGTGCTCGATGCGTTCTTTCGCGACGCGATGAACTGCACAATTCTGGCCTTTGCCCTGAATACTTGCGCCTACACCACGGAGATTTTCGCCGGGGCGATTCGCAGCATGGCTCACGGTGAAGTCGAAGCGGCCAAGGCTTACGGTCTGACAGGCTGGAAGCTATATGCCTACGTGATCATGCCTTCGGCCCTGCGTCGTTCGTTGCCTTATTACAGCAACGAAGTGATTTTGATGCTGCACTCGACCACCGTGGCCTTCACCGCGACCATCCCGGATGTCCTGAAAGTCGCGCGGGACGCCAACTCGGCGACCTTCCTGACTTTCCAGTCGTTCGGCATCGCTGCGCTGATCTACCTGACCATTACCTTTGCCCTGGTCGGCCTGTTCCGCCTCGCCGAACGCCGATGGCTGGCCTTCCTCGGGCCGACCCACTAGGATTTTTTGCAATGCGCCATCAGATTCATGACCTGCTGGCCCCGCTGCCGGGGACCGCACGACAAATCCACAGCTTCCACTTCGGCCCGACGTCGGCCAAGAGCAAGATCTACATCCAGTCGTCCCTTCACGCCGATGAAATGCCCGGCATGTTGGTGGCCTGGCACCTCAAGCAACGTCTGGCGGAGCTGGAAGCCGCCGGCCGGCTGCGCAGCGAAATCGTGCTGGTACCGGTGGCCAACCCGGTCGGCCTGGAACAAGTGCTGATGGATGTACCGCTGGGCCGCTACGAGCTCGAAAGCGGGCAGAACTTCAACCGCTGGTTCGTCGACTTGAGTGAAGAGGTCGGCAACGCGATCGAAGGCCAACTCGGCGACGATCCGCAGCGCAACCTCGAACTGATCCGCAGCAGCCTGCGCAATGCGCTGGCCAGGCAGACCGCCGGCACTCAGTTGCAATCCCAGCGCCTGACCCTGCAACGGCTGGCCTGCGATGCGGACATGGTGCTGGACCTGCACTGCGACTTCGAAGCGGTCGCGCACCTCTACTCCACGCCCGAGGCCTGGCCACAGGTCGAGCCGCTGGCCCGTTACATCGGCGCCGAAGCCAGCCTGCTGGCCACCGATTCTGGCGGCCAGTCGTTCGATGAATGCTTCACCCTGCTCTGGTGGCAGTTGAAGGAACGCTTCGGCGAACACTTCGATATTCCGCTGGGGAGTTTTTCGGTCACCGTCGAACTGCGCGGCCAGGGGGACGTCAATCACCCACTGGCCAGCCTCGACTGCCAGGCGCTGATCGATTACCTGATTCACTTTGGCGCCATTGCCGGCACACCTGCGCCACTGCCCGAACTGCCCTATCCGGCCACACCGCTGGCCGGAGTCGAACCCATAGCGACGCCCGTCGGCGGACTGCTGGTGTTCACCGCGCTGCCAGGGGAATACCTCGAAGCCGGGCAATTGATCGCCGAAATCATTGATCCGATATGTGATCGGGTCACTCCTGTCCATTGCACCGTCGCCGGGTTGTTGTACGCCCGCTCGCTACGGCGCATGGCCACTGCCGGCATGGTGATCGCCCACGTCGCGGGCACCGAAGCCTATCGCAGCGGCTACCTACTTTCGCCTTGAGGATGCATGCCCCATGTACAAACTGACCATCGAAGGCCTGCATAAAAGCTATGGCGACCATCATGTGCTCAAAGGCGTTTCGCTCAAGGCCAACACCGGCGACGTTATCAGCCTGATCGGCGCCAGCGGCTCGGGCAAAAGTACTTTCCTGCGTTGCATCAATTTTCTCGAACAACCCAACGAAGGCAGCATGAGCCTCGACGGCCAGGACATCCGCATGGCCAAGGATCGCCACGGCATCCACGTGGCCGACCCCGATGAACTGCAACGGATCCGCACGCGCCTGGCGATGGTGTTCCAGCACTTCAACCTGTGGAGCCACATGACGGTGCTGGAAAACATCACCATGGCCCCGCGCCGGGTGTTGGGTTGCAGCAAGGAAGAAGCCGAAGACCGTGCCCGGCGTTACCTGGACAAGGTCGGTCTGGCCGCGCGCGTGGCGGACCAGTATCCGGCATTCCTGTCCGGTGGCCAGCAGCAGCGGGTCGCCATTGCCCGCGCGCTGGCCATGGAACCGGAAGTCATGCTGTTCGATGAACCGACCTCGGCGCTCGACCCGGAGCTGGTGGGTGAAGTACTCCGAGTGATCCAGGGCCTGGCCGAGGAAGGCCGGACGATGATCATGGTCACTCACGAAATGAGCTTCGCCCGCAAGGTGTCGAGCCAGGTGCTGTTTCTGCACCAGGGGCTGGTGGAGGAAGAAGGTGCACCGGAAGATGTGCTGGGCAATCCGAAGAGTGAACGGCTGAAGCAGTTCCTCAGCGGTAACCTGAAGTAGTCGTTACCCCTTGCAACGGGAGCCACCAGGCTCCCGTCGCTCAAATGTCAGACAGCTGCTTGGAGTTCGAGCCTGAAACTGCCATTTTCCACCGCCAAACCATCGGCATCTATCCCGCTGAAGCTTCCTGAAAACTGCGCATCGCCGCCCACCGTCAACTCAAGCTTGCCTGGATGAAGCTCCGCTTCGGAGTTGCCTGTCACATGGATGATCATGGGGGACTGCCCGCCAAGTCCCAAATTGAAAGTACCACTCTCGATTCCAACCGGCAGATAGACGTAAAACTCTGCGCCGTCACCATTATTCGCCTCGATGCAGTGGATGCCCGGCCGCTCGTAATAATAGAGCCCTTGGGTCACACGAAATGCCAACGAACCGACATCGGCACTCAAACGCCCCACTCGATTTGTACTCATTTGAAATTCCTTTTTCATAGTCATCGATAACTGCCCGCCGCCGACCTTTCCAAAGGTCGCAGGACGAACGACGTGGCGATAAAAACACGGCCAGCCTGCCGATAGGTTTCAGCGACAAACACAGTTATTTCCGGATATGAGTCGCTCCCACAAAAAAGCAAAGCAATTAAAACTTGTCGCATTGCGCCGCGGTCACTGAAAGAAGACTTTCAGAGCGCGCGACGCCGGCATGGGAACCTCCTCCGACTACGCAAAACAATGGTTCACCGCTCGCGGATGGAAGCCGTTCGCCTTTCAAAAAAAGGTATGGACGGCGGTTAAACGCGGTGAGTCCGGATTGCTGCATGCCAGCACCGGCGCCGGTAAAACCTATGCGATCTGGTTTGGCGCACTCAATCGATACGCCTCTTCTGTCCCACCTGTAGAAATGCCTCGCAAAAGAAGACCGGTCGCCCAACCGCTGACGGTGCTGTGGATAACGCCCATGCGCGCGTTGGCCGCCGACACCGCTCGTGCGCTGGAAGCGCCGCTGCTCGACCTGCAGATTCCGTGGAGCGTTGGCCTGCGCACCGGCGACACCCGTAGCAGCGAACGGGCACGTCAGAGTCGACGACTGCCCACCACCCTGATCACCACGCCGGAAAGCCTCACCCTGATGCTGGCCCGAGCCGATGCGCAAACAGCGCTCTCGACCTTGCGCATGGTAGTCGTCGATGAATGGCACGAACTGCTGGGCAACAAGCGCGGCGTGCAATTGCAATTGGCTCTCGCCCGTTTGCGCCGCTGGCATCCCGAGCTGATCGTCTGGGGTGTTTCCGCGACGCTGGGTAATCAGTCCCACGCCGAGCAGGTATTAATCCCACAGGGTGGCGGCATCAGCGTCCAGGGCCAGACCGGCAAAGAACTGCGGGTCGATACGCTGCTGCCTCCCGCCATCGAGCGTTTTCCATGGGCCGGGCACATCGGGTTGAAGATGTTGCCGCAGGTTGTCGCCGAGATCGATTCCAGCGCCAGCAGCCTCGTCTTCACTAACACCCGCGCGCAATCTGAGATCTGGTATCAGGCGTTGCTCGATGCCCGTCCAGAGTGGGCAGGGTTGATCGCCTTGCATCACAGTTCGTTGTCCCGGGACACCCGTGACTGGGTCGAACGTGCACTCAAGGATGGTCAACTGAAGGCGGTGGTCTGCACGTCCAGTCTGGATTTGGGGGTGGACTTCCTGCCGGTGGAACGGGTGCTGCAAATCGGCTCGGCCAAAGGCGTGGCGCGGCTGATGCAGCGTGCCGGCCGCTCGGGTCATGCGCCGGGGCGGGTTTCGCGGGTAACGCTGGTGCCGACTCATAGCCTGGAGTTGATCGAAGCGGCAGCGGCCCGGGATGCCGTGGAGCAGCGACGGATCGAACCCCGCGAGTCGCCGCATAAACCGCTGGATGTGCTCGTTCAGCATCTTGTCAGCATGGCGCTGGGGGGTGGTTTTCTGCCCGATGAGTTGTACGAAGAGGTACGCGGAGCGTGGGCCTATCGTGATCTCACGGTGGAAGACTGGACCTGGGCGCTGGCTTTCGTACGGCACGGAGGACTTTCCCTGACAGCTTATCCGGACTATCGCCGGGTCGAACCGGATGAACATGGCGTCTGGCGCGTACCCGATTCGCGATTGGCTCGCCGACATCGCATGAGCATCGGCACCATCGTCAGCGATGCGAGCGTTCAGTTGAAGTTCTGGAGCAAGGGCGGCGGCGGCAAGCAACTGGGCAGTGTCGAGGAAGGTTTCATCGCACGACTCAAACCCGGTGACGGTTTTCTATTTGCGGGACGCTTGCTGGAGTTGGTTCGGGTGGAGAACATGACCGCCTATGTAAAGCGCAGCACCGCGAAAAAAGCTGCGGTGCCGCGCTGGAATGGCGGGCGCATGCCACTCTCCAACGAACTGGCCAGTGCGGTGGTCGAGCGCTTTGACGCGGCGGCGCACGGCGAATTCATTGGTCCGCAAATGCAGGCGCTGCGCCCTCTTCTAGAGGTGCAACAACGCTGGTCCGGACTACCAACCTCGAATACTTTGCTAGCCGAAGCACTGAAGTCGCGCGAAGGCTGGCATCTATTTCTTTATCCCTTTGCCGGGCGCCAGGTGCATTTGGGGCTCGCGAGTCTGCTGGCGTGGCGCGTCAGCCAGCAGCAGGCGGTAACGTTTTCCATCGCGGTCAACGATTACGGACTGGAGTTGCTCAGCGCTACTTATGTGGACTGGTCGCAGGTTTTGACTCCCGGACTCTTGAGCCCCGAGCATTTGCTGAAGGATGTACTGGCCAGTTTGAATGCCGGTGAACTTGCACTTCGTCGCTTTCGGGAGATTGCGCGGATTGCCGGGCTGGTGTTTGCCGGCTATCCCGGCGCGCCGAAAAGCACACGCCAGGTTCAGGCATCCAGCGGACTGTTTTTTGAAGTGTTTAAACAGTACGACGCCGGGAATCTGTTGTTGGCCCAGGCTGGGGAAGAAGTCCTACGGGAAGAACTGGATATTCATCGCCTGGAACAGACGTTGGCGCGCATCAATCGGTTGAAACTGGACCTGCACCCGGTCAAACGTCCTACACCGCTGGGGTTTCCATTGTTGGTGGAGCGCATGCGGGAAAGCATGAGTTCGGAAAAACTCGCGGACCGTATCCGACGCATGGTTACCGACCTTGAGAAAACTGCCGAAACCGGGAAAACCTGATGAGTACGCCGTATCCCGTGCGACTGGCTGGCGAAGAATTGTGGCTGTTGCCAGAAAAAGCCATCTACTGGCCCGACCAGCAAGCACTGTTGATCGCCGATGTGCATTTCGGCAAGGCCGCGGCCTATCGACGCCTTTGTCAACCTGTGCCTCAAGGCACCACCACCAGCAATATCGCGGTACTGGACCAATTGCTGGCATCCCTGCCCTGTCGCCAACTGATTTTCCTCGGCGACTTTCTTCACGGGCCTGGCTCGCACGCAACCGCCACGCTGAGCGCCTTGGCTGATTGGCGAGCACGGCATCAGGAGGTGGCCATGACGCTGATCCGCGGCAACCACGACAAGCGTGCCGGAGATCCGCCAGCCTCGCTGAACATTCGCGTGGTGCCTGAGCCGTTGCTGCTGGGACCCTTTGCCTTACAACATGAACCCGACCCGCACCCGACCCGGCACGTGCTGGCGGGCCATGTGCATCCGGTTTATCGGCTGAACGGCAGAGGTCGACAACGTTTGCGATTGAGGTGTTTCAGACTGGGCATGGCCATCAGCCTGCTACCGGCCTTCGGTGCGTTTACCGGCGGGTATCAAGTAGAAAACGACGACAGCTGTCGGATCTTTGTCATCGGCGACAACGAAATATGGCCAGTCAGCTGAAGTCTTTCGGGACATCAGCTGACTGACCATTCATTTCAACAGAGGATCAGGCTACAGGCGCCGGAGGCGGCTCATCCGGCAGGGTTGGCTCACCGGGTTCGGTGGGTTGTTCGTTGGGGGTATCGGGATCAGGCTGACCGGGGATGCCCCCTGCCATGCTGATTGGCGGATGTGCCAACAAGGACCAGGCCAAGACGCCAACCTGATTGGGCTCAAGCCTGGCCAGTTCGGCACTTATTCGCGGATCGATCTTCATAGAGCACTCCTGAGCGATGGCCCCGTCCGCATTGCGCGAACCGGGCAGTACACCCAATAGAGTGTCTACCCGCTCAAGAATTCCCGCTATCTGCCAGATGGATGGATCAGGTCCGTGGCAACGTCACGCCGCGCTGACCCTGATACTTGCCGCCACGGTCTTTGTAGGAGACTTCGCACTCTTCGTCGGATTCGAAGAACAGCATCTGAGCCACGCCTTCGTTGGCGTAGATTTTCGCTGGCAGTGTGGTGGTGTTGGAGAACTCCAGCGTTACGTGCCCTTCCCATTCAGGCTCAAGCGGCGTCACGTTGACGATAATGCCGCAGCGAGCGTAGGTGCTTTTGCCGAGGCAGATAGTCAGCACGTTGCGCGGAATACGAAAGAACTCCACGGTGCGCGCCAGGGCGAAGGAGTTCGGCGGGATGATGCAAACGTCGCTCGTGACGTCGACGAAGCTCTTTTCATCGAAGTTCTTGGGATCGACGATCGCCGAGTTGATGTTGGTGAATACCTTGAATTCACCGGCGCAGCGCACGTCGTAGCCGTAGCTCGACACACCGTAGGAAATCAGCCGCTCGGCGCCTTCACCACGCATCTGGCGCTCGACGAACGGTTCGATCATGCCGTGCTCTTGCGCCATGCGGCGAATCCACTTGTCCGATTTGATGCTCATGGCGGGGGTGTCCTGAATAGCGAGGTGGAAAAATTCTGTCCGGCATCTTACCGGGGCGCGCCGCCGGGTTCAAAGTCCGGGACGCAATTCTCGCCGATCCCCCGTGATTGCCGGGTCTTTGTCGCAAACAGGTGCACCGTCAGTCATGAAAACAGAGAAACCTTCGCAGGAAGCATTGGCACGTTCCGGAAAAAGGGTTAAGGTGGCGCCACTGTGCTGCTTGTGTCACTGAGAATCTCTACACGATATGTTGAATTTCGATCCAACCATCTACAAGAATTTTTCCTGCTCTTTGCACTCAGTCTCGGCCAGGGTTCTTCCTGCGTCGCAGTTATCTTTGTTCAAGGAGTTACACCATGTCTAATCGCCAAACTGGTACCGTTAAGTGGTTCAACGATGAAAAAGGCTTCGGCTTCATCACTCCACAATCCGGTGACGACCTGTTCGTTCACTTCAAAGCTATCCAATCCGACGGCTTCAAAAGCCTGAAAGAAGGCCAACAGGTTTCTTTCATCGCTACCCGCGGTCAGAAAGGCATGCAAGCTGAAGAAGTTCAAGTTATCTAACTTGTACTTGCTTTAGTAAAAAGCCCCGCCCTCAAAAGCGGGGCTTTTTTGTGCCTGTCTGTTTTGCAGGCAAAAAAAATCGCAGCCTGTTGGCTGCGATTTTTTTGCGTCTTACCAAGTCACGCCAAAGCCTGCGGTGTACCGGGTCTTGCTCAAGTCAGCCTCATCGCTACCGGTGATGATGTCTTTCTCGGCCTTCAGGTTCAGCGACGCCCAATCCGTCACCTTGTAGCGCAGCCCGACTTCGGCATCGAGCGCGTAATCGGCAACGCCCGACAGAGGCTTGCCAACTTCGCCGTTGGTGAAGAACTCCACCCTCTTGCCAATCAGGTAGCGGTTGTAGTCCCACTTCATGGCGACCGAGTAGAAGTTGTCCTTGCCGCCATCGCTGTACTCGTAATCGGTGCGATTGATGAGTGAGCCCAAGGAGAATGCGCCCAGCTCGTCATCCCAGAATTGATAACCGGGACCGGTACCGACGGTGCGCTGGCGGGCAAGGTCTTCGACCTTGTCGCGTTTATAGACAAGACGACCTTGCCAGAACCATTTATCGGTCAGGAAACGGTCGAGAGAGTATTCGCCCCGCCAGTTGTCCGTCGTGACCACGTCATCCTGGAATTCGCGGTTGTACTCGCCCTCCGCGGTGTGCCGCCATCTGCCATGACGCGCACTGGTCTTGAAGTCGACATCATAGTCATCAGTGTCTTTTTCCGCCCGCTGATAATCCAGCGCGACGTCGACATTGCCCTTCCACACCAAATCCTCGACGACCGGCTTGGGTTTGAGGATTTGCTGGATACTGGCCAGTTCGACGGTTTTGGGAGCGTCGCCATTCGCCAAGGTGACCTTGCCATCTTCCGCTGCATGCAGCGCTTTGGCTTTTTCGCCGGTGTAGGCATCCTGCTTGACCAGCAATTGCTGATCGCTTTCCAGGGTTTTGACTTGCGTCCAGTCGATCGGAACGGCACCGGCGTATTCGGTCTGGATCAACAGCTTGCCGCCATCGAAAACGGTGATCTTGCCGCTCAGCTTGTCACCGTTCTTCAACCAGACGGTATCGGCGAGCAAGGGCGTGGAAGCACTGACGACAGCGAGGCACAGCAGAGTTCTGGACAACATAAGCAAATACAGGCTCAAGTTCGCGAAAAAAAGTCGGCATTATCCATACGAATAAGACCCTAGCAAGGACTGACCCGACTATTTCTATTGAGTTCATTTCTCAATTGGTGATCCAGGAATTACTCTACAGACGGTAACCCGAACTTCATCAGGACAGCGCACGTGACCGACTCAACCACTGAAACCGAAAGCGCGGCGCAAATCCGACGCGCGGCGCTCTATCTGACTCTCGCGCAGGTCCCCGAGGGCAAAGTCGTGAGTTACGGCCAACTCGCCGAACTGGCGGGACTGGGTCGCGCCGCCCGCTTCGTCGGGCGGACACTGAGCCAACTGCCGGGCGACAGCAAATTACCCTGGCACCGTGTACTCGGCGCCGGCGGGCGCATAAGCCTGCCCGCGGGCAGTCCTTCGGGGGATGAACAACGCGCGCGATTGCGCATGGAGGGCGTCAGTATCCTGAATAATCGTGTTGATATTCAGCGTCATGGCTGGCGCCCGGTAGAGCACAGCGGTTAGAGTGCGCGCTTTGTTTCCGTAATTCTTGAGGCAGACTCCAGCCCATGCCCCGTAAAACCTGGCGCGCCGCGCTCGCCGCCTATGCCAGCCCTTCGACGCTCGTACTGCTGCTGCTTGGTTTCGCCGCCGGCCTGCCCTACATGCTGGTGTTTTCGACACTTTCGGTCTGGCTGCGTGAAGCCGGCGTGGCTCGCGAAACCATCGGCTATGCAAGCCTGATCGGCCTGGCCTACGCCTTTAAATGGGTCTGGTCACCGCTGCTCGATCAATGGCGCCTGCCCTTGCTCGGCAAGCTCGGTCGCCGACGTTCCTGGCTGGTGCTTTCCCAGGCACTGGTCATCCTTGGCCTGGTCGGGATGGGTTTCTGCGACCCGCAAAAGCATTTGTCCTGGTTGATCGCCATTGCCGTGGTCGTGGCCTTTGCCTCGGCGACTCAAGATATTGCAGTCGACGCTTATCGCCTGGAAATTGCCGACGACAGCCGCCAGGCCGCCCTGGCCGCCAGTTATATGTCCGGCTATCGGATTGCTGCGCTGCTGGCCACCGCCGGCGCGCTGTTCTTTGCCGAAGGCTTCGGCTCCACTGGTTTCAACTATAAGCATTCGGCCTGGGCCGGCACTTACATACTGTTTGGCGCTTTGATGGTTCCGGCACTGTTGACCTCCTTCTTCATGCGTGAACCGCCGGTGCCGCTGCGCACGCAACTGCAGGCCGGACGCTACAGCTTTGTGCATCAACTGGCTTCGGTGTTTGTGCTGATCGTGCTGCTGGTGTCCGTACCGGCCATGTTCACCCAGTTCTACAACACCGACTTCGCCAGTGTGCTGTTCGAAGGCGAGAGCCTGCTTGATCTGCTGCTCGAAGATCGCGCATTCCTGCGGGCGATCCTCTACACCACCCTTACCGCGCTGTGCCTGTCAGCCATGGGCCGCCGCGGCCTGGCGCCGGTGCTGACGCCAATCAACGACTTCATTCTGCGGTATCGCTGGCAAGCGCTGCTGTTGCTCGGACTGATCGCCACCTATCGTATGTCCGATACGGTGATGGGCGTGATGGCGAACGTGTTCTACATCGACCAGGGCTTCACCAAGGATCAGATCGCCAGCGTCAGCAAGATCTTCGGCCTGATCATGACCCTGGTCGGCGCCGGCATGGGCGGCCTGCTGATCGTGCGCTTCGGCATCCTGCCAATCCTGTTTATCGGTGGTGTTACGTCCGCCGGCACCAACCTGCTGTTCCTGATGCTCGCCGACATGGGCGCCAACCTGAACATGCTGATCGCCACCATTTCCCTGGATAACTTCAGCTCAGGCCTGGCGACCTCAGCGTTTGTCGCCTACCTGTCGAGCCTGACCAACCTCAAGTTCTCCGCGACCCAGTACGCCCTGCTCAGCTCGATCATGCTGTTGCTGCCACGCCTGATCGGCGGCTACTCGGGGGTCATGGTGGAGAAATTCGGTTATCACAATTTCTTCCTGATCACCGCCCTGCTCGGCGTTCCGACACTATTGCTGATTGCCCTGCACTGGTTTCAGGAGAGCCGCCGCGAAGGCCCGACCCCCACGCCGGAACCGATTCCGACTCAGGTGGCGGAAGAGTCGTAGGCTCTATACATAGGAAGCATCACCGAGGGCTGAGTGATTCTCGCCCTCCTGCCACACAGCTGACCGCACGCCTGTACGCCAGCGGATCTCGCCCGTACAATGCCCGTCATTTCTCGTCATCAGCAACCGACAACGGCCAACCATGCGCACCAGTCAATTTTTGCTCGCCACACAGAAAGAAACGCCTTCCGATGCGGTCGTGATCAGCCATCAGCTGATGCTGCGCGCCGGCATGATCCGCAAACTCGCTTCGGGCCTGTATACCTGGCTCCCGATGGGCTTGCGAGTGATGCGCAAGGTCGAAGCCGTCGTTCGTGAAGAAATGAACGCTGCCGGCTCTCTCGAAGTGTTGATGCCGAGCACCCAGCCAGCTGAACTCTGGCAGGAATCCGGTCGCTGGGAAGAGTACGGCCCTGAATTGCTGCGCTTCAAGGATCGCCATGGCCGTGACTTCTGCGCCGGTCCGACCCACGAAGAAGTGATCACCGACCTGATGCGCAACGAGTTGAGCAGCTACAAACAGCTGCCAATCAACGTGTACCAGATCCAGACCAAATTCCGTGACGAAATCCGCCCACGCTTCGGTTTGATGCGCGGTCGCGAATTCATCATGAAGGACGCCTACTCGTTCCACGCTGACCAGCCATCGCTGCAGGTCACCTACGACCGTATGCACCAGGCCTACTGCAACGTGTTCACCCGTCTGGGCCTGAAGTTCCGTCCTGTAGAAGCCGACAACGGCTCCATCGGCGGCGCCGGCTCCCACGAGTTCCACGTGCTGGCTGAATCCGGCGAAGACGATATCGTCTTCAGCAACGGCTCCGACTATGCGGCGAACATCGAGAAAGCCGAAGCCGTGCCACGCGAGACTTCCCGCGCAGCACCTGCCGAAGAGCTGCGCCTGGTCGACACGCCGAACGCCAAAACCATTGCGCAACTGGTCGAAGGCTTCAATCTGCCGATCGAAAAGACCATCAAGACCCTCGTGGTTCACGCCGAAGAAGCAGGCAAGCTGATTGCCCTGATCATCCGTGGCGACCATGAGCTAAACGAAATCAAGGCCGCCAACCAGCCGGGCGTTGCCAGCCCGCTGGTCATGGCGTCCGAAGGCGAACTGCGCGACGCCATTGGCGCCGGTGCCGGTTCCCTCGGCCCGTTGAACCTGCCGCTGCCGATCATCATCGACCGTTCGGTCGAGCTGATGAGCGACTTCGGTATTGGTGCCAACATCGACGACAAGCACTACTTCGGCGTGAACTGGGAGCGTGATCTGCCGGTTCCGACCGTTGCCGACCTGCGTAACGTCGTGGCCGGCGACCCAAGCCCGGACGGTAAAGGCACCCTGGAAATCAAGCGCGGCATCGAAGTCGGGCACATCTTCCAGCTGGGCAACAAATACAGCAAAGCGATGAAGTGCGAAGTGCTGGGCGAGAACGGCAAGCCGGTCACTCTGGAAATGGGTTGCTACGGCATCGGCGTCTCCCGTGTGGTAGCTGCGGCCATCGAGCAGAGCAACGACGCCAACGGGATCATCTGGAGCGACACGCTGGCTCCGTTCCAGATCGCTCTGGTGCCGCTGCGCTACGAAACCGAACAGGTTCGCGAAGCCACCGACAAGCTGTACGCAGAACTGACGGCGGCCGGTTTCGAAGTGCTGCTGGACGACCGCGACAAGAAAACCAGCCCGGGCATCAAGTTCGCGGACATGGAGCTGATCGGCATTCCTCACCGGATCGTGGTCAGTGACCGCGGCCTCGCCGAAGGCAATCTGGAATACAAGAGCCGCACCGAGCCCGAAGCGCAAGCGCTGCCGGTCGCAGACGTGCTGTCCTTCCTTCAGTCCCGTATCCGCCGCTGACACCAGATAGAGAAGTCATGTTCAAGCGAAACACCTTAGGCCTCGGTGGTGCCGCCCTGTGCGGCACCCTGCTGGTCAGCGGCTGTGCCAATCACATGTCACAACGCAGCGAGCACGAGGAACGTGTCGAGCGTAAATTGCTCGATCACAGCCTGCAGATTGATGTCGGCGAGCCCAAAGTGCTTGAGCTGCCGCAGCGTCGGGTGAAAATCCACGAGCAGAAGACTTTCGAAGTCACAGAATTCGAAGTCACACGTCACTATGATCGCTATACGCCTTACCAACCCTGGCGGGAGGTCTACGAGATTCCGCTGGGCGCGGTGGCCGTGGTGGGCGGTGTCGGCGCGAACGTGGTCAACGTATTTGCCCTCGGCAATCTGCCGGATAGCGTGACCAAGGACTGGTTCAGCTACGGTTTTGCCGGGCTCAACCCGTTCATGAATGCGCAGTCCAACGGCCGTGCGCAACAAAATCTGGCGGGTATCGACGAGGTCCAACTGGACAAGCGCACTGAATACTCGAGCCTGCCATGGAGCGAGCGTCCGGTGGTAGTCAAGGCCGGCAAGGAAACGTTCCAGCTGACCACCGACAAGAACGGCGTCTTGCGCATGAACCTGCTAGACAGCCCGTTTGCCGAGCACGACATCAATCATCTGAGCCGGTTGCTGATCAGTGTCGAAGATGCCCAGGACGATGTGCACACCGACTCGTCCCTGGCAGTCAGTAGCTCGTTGCGCGGCAAGCTGCTCGAAGCTCACGGGCTGATTTACGACGACCTCGAAGACGACGAAGTGAGCCAGTGGGTACACCGGGTCAAACGCCTGTCGGAGCTAGGCCTGGAAGAAGAAGCCAGCGAACTGGAACAGAGCCTGATCGAACTGACCCGCAACGATCCTGAGTTGCAGACTGAATTCCTCAAGTCATTGACTAAGGATGCCGGGCGACTGGTGGCGGATCCGGGACCGAATTAAGGCCTATAAAGCATCGCGGGCAAGCCCGCTCCCACAGGTACTGCATCGTCCCTGTGGGAGCGGGCTCGCCCGCGATGGCATTCTGAAGCAAACCGCCCCTATAAAATCCCTACCGCTCAAACAACTCCATCTGTTCGAACCCGCCCCGCAAATCCTCCAGCCTTACTCCAATCCCCAACAAGCGCACCGGTTTTCCGCCACGATTGAAGGCCTGGGTCAGCAATAACTGATAACTGCCCAAATCCCGCCCTGCCCCGGCCTGCTCCAGCGTGGTCTGGGTGAAATCATGGAATTTCACTTTGACGAACGGCTTGCCCGGTCGATAGCTGTTGTCGATACGTGCCATGCGGCCCGCCAGTGTTTCCAGCAGCTCGGGTAGTTTGTCCAGACAGCTCACCAGATCCGGCAGATCCACGTCGTAGGTGTTTTCAACACTGATCGACTGTCGACGGCTGTCGTTGTGGACCACTCGATCATCAATCCCACGGGCCAGACTCCAGAGTCGTTCGCCAAAGCTGCCAAATTCGCGCACCAGGGCCAACTTGCCCCATTCACGCAGATGCGAACAATCGACAATGCCGAGCCTGCCCAACTTGTCGGCGGTGACTTTACCGACGCCGTGCAGCTTGCTCACCGGCAACCCACTGACAAAATCTTCGACCTGATCCGGCGTAATGACGAACAAGCCATTGGGCTTTTTCCAGTCGCTGGCAATCTTGGCGAGAAACTTGTTCGGCGCCACACCGGCCGAGACCGTGATGTGCAACTGATTGGATACCCGTCGGCGGATGTCTTGGGCAATTCGCGTGGCGCTGCCGCCCAAATGTGCGCAATCCGACACGTCGAGGTACGCCTCATCCAGGGAAAGCGGCTCGATCATGTCGGTGTAATCGCGAAAGATCGTATGAATTTCCTTCGACGCTTCTCTATAGGCGTCCATGCGCGGCTTGACGATGATCAAGTCCGGACACAGCTTCAACGCATGCCCGGAAGACATCGCCGAACGCACTCCATAAGCCCGCGCTTCGTAATTGCAGGTGGCGATCACTCCGCGCCGATCCGCCGAACCGCCTACCGCCAGGGGCTTACCGGCCAGGCGCGGGTCGTCACGCATCTCGATGGCGGCGTAGAAGCAGTCACAATCGACGTGGATGATTTTTCGCTGCGTCATATAAAAGCGCTGTTCATGGTGAAGAAACGGCCTTGTTGCGAGCCGGATCGGCAGTATCTCACTGACACCTGTATATAGCACCAGTAGTCTGAATCTTCTTTCCCGCTTGTAGGAAAAGCACTGGATGAATTTATTTTCTCAATCGAAAAGCACCGCCCAATAGAGCTGAAAGCCTTGCCATGCCTGCGTCTCAGGGCCATCAACCCACCTCTTGAACAAGCTAAGCGATTGAACCTGAACAGGTTTCTCAGGATTTAAGGTTGACAGCCCTGAGATCCTCTGTAGAATGCCGACACACAGACGCGGGATGGAGCAGTCTGGTAGCTCGTCGGGCTCATAACCCGAAGGTCGTCGGTTCAAATCCGGCTCCCGCAACCAAACATCAAAAAAGGCTACTCGAAAGAGTGGCCTTTTTTGTGCGCGTCTGTTTTGGCGAAGCGACGCGCATCCCCTGCCCCGCACCGAAACGAGAAATCGTTCTGTTTCCGAAACTTAGCTCTCCCTTGCGACCGTTCACCGCTCATTTACGCTTATTTGGCTCTATTGAAGATTAACGGTTGACACCCCGGCGTATCTCTATAGAATGCCGCCACACAGACGCGGGATGGAGCAGTCTGGTAGCTCGTCGGGCTCATAACCCGAAGGTCGTCGGTTCAAATCCGGCTCCCGCAACCAAACATCAAAAAAGGCTACTCGAAAGAGTGGCCTTTTTTGTGTCTGTTGAAAAAGTCCTTTCGCAACAACGATCTGTCACTGTGTAGTGAGGCCTGCGGGATCACCAAAGCTCTGAGTCCAAACTATGCTGGATCGCGAACAGAACCCGCTACGACTGATGAAGCGCCGTCGCCTGATTGCGGTGAGTGGCGTTAATATTTGTGATTATTTTTTCTACAGGGATTGGTAACTTGGCTGGATACCTCCATCCTGTCGCGCACAATCCAAGAGGTGATTGATGCGCGCCAACTCGTCTGATCCACAAGACACTGTCACAGCGACACAACCGATCAAGGCCGAGCGTTTGCGCTTGTTGGATCTGGTCAGCAAGTATCGTCAGCCCATCGGCCTGGCGGTCACCCTGCTGTTGTTCGCGATCGCGCTGATTGCCTGTCGTCATTTGCTGAGCGAACTGGATCTGTACGCTCTGCACGACTCGATTCTCGACGTTCCGAAACCGGCATTACTCGGTGCGCTGGGTGCGACCGTGGCCGGGTTCATTATTCTGCTGGGCTACGAATGGTCGGCCAGCCGTTATGCCGGCGTGACACTGGCGCCGCGAACATTGGCGCTGGGGGGCTTCACCGCGTTCGCCATCGGCAATGCCATCGGTCTTTCGATGCTCTCGGGAGGTTCGGTTCGCTACCGTCTATATGCACGTCACGGCCTGGGGGCAACCGAAGTTGCCCACATGACGCTGTTCGCCAGCCTCTCGCTCGGCTGCGCCCTGCCACCGCTGGCCGCCCTGGCGACTCTCAGCAACCTGCCTGCCGCCTCCGCCGCGCTGGGTCTTTCCGAGATGTTGCTGGGCGCGATTGCAGTGGCCGTGTTGCTGCTGTTCTCGGTACTGGCCATCGGCATCTACCGCCGCCGCCTGCCGGAACAGCCCTTACCGGATAATCTGCTGGTCAAGGTCGGCCGTCGCACCTTGCGCCTGCCGGGCCGTCGCCTGACATTCCTGCAACTGATCATCACAGCCCTGGACGTGGCCGCCGCCGCGACCGTGCTCTATCTATTACTGCCTGAAGCGCCGCCCTTCGGTGCGTTCCTGCTGGTGTACTTGCTGGCCCTGGCCGCCGGCGTGCTCAGCCACGTACCCGGCGGTGTCGGGGTGTTCGAAGCGATCCTGCTGGCCGCGTTCTCCGACACACTCGGCGCCGCACCGCTGGCTGCCGCCCTGCTGCTCTATCGCCTGATCTATGTGGTCCTGCCGTTGTTGGTGGCGTGCTTGCTGCTGCTGATCAACGAAGGTCAGCGGGTGTTCCAGACACGTCAGTCACTGCGCGCCGCATCGGGTTTGGCCGCGCCGATTCTGGCGGTGCTGGTATTTCTGTCCGGCGTGGTGCTGCTGTTCTCCGGTGTGACACCGGAAATCGATACGCGCCTGGAACACATCGGCTTTCTGATCCCGCATCGACTGGTAGACGCCTCGCACTTCGGTGCCAGCCTGGTCGGCGTTCTGTGCTTGCTGCTGGCCCAGGGGCTGCGTCGCCGACTGTCGGCCGCCTGGATGCTGACCACCATCTTGTTGCTGGTCGGCGCCCTGCTCTCGTTGCTCAAAGGCTTCGATTGGGAAGAAGCCTGCTTGTTGACGCTGACGGCGAGTTTATTGGGCGTTTTCCGCAGCTCGTTCTATCGCCCCAGCCGTCTGACTGAGGTGCCGTTCTCGCCGCTGTATCTGGTGGCGAGCCTGTGCGTACTCGGCGCGTCGATCTGGCTGTTGCTGTTCGCCTATCAGGACGTCCCGTACAGCCATCAGCTCTGGTGGCAGTTCACCCTCGACGCCGACGCCCCGCGTGGCTTGCGCTCACTGCTCGGTGCCGCGGTGCTGCTGGTGGTGGTTTCCCTGACCTGGCTGCTGCGTACCGCGCGCCCGGTGATTCATTTGCCGACACCCGATGAACTGGACCGCGCGGTAAAAATCCTCATGGCTTCCGCCCAACCGGATGGTGGCCTGGCCCTGACCGGTGACAAGGCGTTGCTGTTTCACCCGAACGACGAGGCGTTCCTGATGTACGCCCGCCGTGGCCGCAGCCTGGTGGCGCTGTACGACCCGATCGGCCCGACCCAGCAACGGGCGGAAATGATCTGGCAGTTCCGCGACCTTTGCGACCTCCACCACGCCCGCCCTGTGTTCTATCAAGTGCGCGCCGAGAACCTGCCGTACTACATGGACATCGGGCTGACCGCGATCAAGCTCGGCGAAGAAGCCCGGGTCGATCTGCGGCGCTTTGATCTCGAGGCCAAAGGCAAAGAGATGAAGGACCTGCGCTACACCTGGAACCGTGGCACCCGCGACGGCCTGTCGCTGGAGATTTTTGAGCCGGGGCATGCGCCGATGGATGAACTCAAGGTGATTTCCGATGCCTGGCTGACCGGCAAGAAGGTGCGCGAGAAAGGCTTTTCGCTCGGCCGCTTTAGTGATGATTACCTCAAGCATTTCCGCGTTGCGGTGATTCGTTTCGAAGGACGTCCGGTGGCGTTTGCCAATTTGCTCGAGACTTACGGCCATGACCTGGCCAGCCTCGACCTGATGCGCGCACACCCGGACGCCCCCAAGCTGACCATGGAGTTCATGATGGTCGGCCTGATTCAACATTATAAAAATCATGGATATGCGCGCTTCAGCCTGGGCATGGTGCCGTTGTCGGGGCTACAACCCCGTCGCGGCGCGCCACTGACTCAGCGTCTGGGCTCGATGGTTTTCCGCCGTGGTGAGCAGCTCTACAACTTTCAAGGCTTGCGCCGCTTCAAAGACAAATTCCAGCCTGACTGGGAACCCCGTTATATGGCCGTGCCCGCCGGACTCGATCCGCTGGTTGCCCTGGCCGACACTGCTGCCCTGATTGCGGGCGGCTTGACTGGATTGGTGAAACGCTGATGATTCAACGCTCCTTGCGGTACGTACTGGCCACACTGGTAGTGCTGGCCCTGATTCTCGGTGGCGGTTACTGGTACCTGAAACGCCCGGCACCCGAACCGACCCTCGAACAGCTGACGCCAGCCGATGGCGCCGCGATGACCCGTATCACCCCCGGCAACACCCCGCGCGCCCATGTGCTGGTGGCGGTCAATGAAGGCCAGAAACTCAGCGACAAACAATTGATAACCCTGAGCCGCACTGGTTCGGCGCAGATTGTTCAGGTGATTTTGCCCACAGACTGCCTGCTGCAAAGCCGTGCCTTGCAATCGGGTTTGAGAGAACTCAAAGGCCCGGCAACTCTGGTCAGCGGCATCGGCCCTGGCGCCGTGCTGGCGTGGCGCTGGTTGTCCGAGCAGAAGGACGACAAGGCTCAGGCCGTCTCTGTGGACCTGGCCCTGGAAAAACCCGGCTGCACGCACTTGCTGCCCAAAAGCGCCGCCCACGGTCACTGGCTGGTGGCCTGGAACGACAACCCGGACGACACCAGCGCCGGCTTCGTACGCGACCAACCCAACGCCGAAACCAGCATCAGCGACTACGACATCAATCTGCCGCAAGTGCTGAACAACGAGCTGCGCAAGATCCTCGTCGGCGGCGACAAAGCCGCTGGCGGTCTGCAGATTCCGGTGGTTGAAGTCCCGGCCGGTCAAGCCAAGGACACTGTCACCCTGTTCCTTTCCGGTGACGGCGGCTGGCGCGACCTCGATCGTGACGTAGCGGGCGAGATGGCGAAGATTGGCTATCCGGTGGTCGGCATCGATACCCTGCGCTACTACTGGCAGCACAAGAGCCCGGAGCAAAGCGCTTTGGACCTCGCCGAGCTGATGCAACACTACCGACAGAAATGGGGCACCAAGCGCTTCATCCTGACCGGTTACTCGTTCGGCGCCGACGTCCTGCCGGCGATCTACAACCGCCTGGAGCCTTCGGAACAGCAGCGCGTCGACGCAATTATCCTGCTGGCCTTCGCCCGCACCGGCAGCTTCGAGATCGAAGTCGAAGGCTGGCTCGGCAACGCCGGCAAAGAAGCTGCCACCGGCCCCGAAATGGCCAAGCTGCCGCCGGAGAAAGTGGTGTGCATCTACGGTGAAGAAGAAGTCGACGAGAGCGGCTGCACCGACAAGACCGCGGTTGGAGAGGCAATGAAATTGCCTGGCGGACATCACTTCGACGAGAACTATCCGGCGCTGGCCCAGCGGTTGGTGGATGTGATCGAGAAGCGTCAAGCGAAGGAGACGGCGGCTCAAGAGTGATCTGAACGCCGCCCACAAAAAGCCCCCGCAGCCATAAGGCTGCGGGGGCTTTTTTACATGTACAAACATGAAGTGCTACCAGCTAGCCGGACTTCATGTCGATGCTCTGTGCTTCCAAGGCTAAAGCTGAACATCTATCCACGTTACGTCATCTTCAACAGCGATAAAGTCGCTATCCGATGCTGCCAGCAAGCTGCTTTGCTGCGACTCCGTCAACTCCGCCCAGAAGCCATCGGTTACGAACACCAGTCGCTCACCGACGGCCAATGGATGAAAAACAAAGTCAGGGTCCGGGGCACGATTAACCTTCAGGCATCGGGTTACCCGGTTTCGAGCCGGATCTTGCGCCAGCTCGCGGTGCGAACGGTCGCGCCTCCAATTGGTCTTGCAGTGGGGCGGCGTAATCCACTCGATCGTGCCTGCCGGTGTCACTACACCGCAAGAACAGTCACCCTCATACGCAAGCGTGAGCTTTCCATGAGCAGCGAAACCGATCAGGTAACACGTGGTCCCTGTCTGGTCCGCAAACAAAGTGGGGTGAAGCTCGGCCAGCACTGAACCAAGAACCTGCTCAACTGATCCATGCTCAGTGATATCGCCTCCCTGATCTATGTGTTTCGGGTAGGCCGCTAAAACACCTTTTACGAAATATTCAGCCAATTGGCCACTGCCGGACTTCGACGTACCGTCCGTGATGACGAACAGCCCTCTGTCGCCGTCGCAGAGAGCTCCAGCACAGTCATGATTGGCTTTCCTGCTCCGTCCGATTACTGATCTGGTGGCGTATCTCATGCGTTGCCCAGATCTTTCATGCGCATGTGGATGATTCGCCCTCTACCCGGATTAGCCTGCACCGAGCCCGAGCTTTCAATCACGTAGTCGATACCACTGAGCGCCGTGAGTTCTCGAATTCCAGTGGTGATGAAGTCCTTGAGCTCAGACTCAGCCTGGCGAACTTCTTCCAAAAGCTCTGTACGACCATCAATCAAGATGATGATGTCTTCGACGTCTTTGTGGTACGGATCGCCCTCACCGCGACCGCTAAAGGCCTCTAGCTTCGTCGCAAGAAAGTAAGTCGGTTTGAATATCTGGATGACCGTACCGCTGGGCAACGTAAATTTATCAGCCCTCGACAGCCCCTCCACGAACCAACGGTTGGCATATCCGAGAACTTCGGGATCAGAAGGCATCACGTCAACGACGACGTCGTTGAAGCGGAAACGACAGTTAACTTCATCCTCACCGGTGATCTTGAAGTTCTTGGCCGCTAGCCGTTCTGTGAGGTGTTGCCAGGCGCCAATACCTGCCAGCTCGATCACCAAGTCAACATCATCGGTGAAACGAATGTCGTCCAGCACAGAAGCGTCAGTAACCAGCATGGCCGTGGTGCAACCGCCGACGAAGGCAACCTCAGCGAGAAACTCCTCCCCCAAGCCGTCTGCAACAAACTCTATGAGCTCATAGTTGTGATCAGCATTTGATGACATGTTATTTCAGCCCCATCCCTGCTTTTAGAATGCCAACCGCCACACCACACTCTCGCGGGCCGCCAAGACGGATCGCATCAACAAGCGCTAGATAGTGATAAAGGATTCTGTCCTTCTTCACCGCTTCCGGCACAGTTTTGTAGAGCGGCTCTATCGCCTGACCACGCTCAGTTCCGAGTGCATCAGGCCAAACCGGAATCAGCCCGCCCGCGCTCTTGATGCTTTTGGACAGCGCTGGTGCTGCGAAGCCTGTTGGAATACCGCGAACCATTGCGCCCGGCTTCACGGGAAAAAAGTATTTCAGAGCGTGCTCGGTGATTTTCAGCAGCTCTCGCCGATTAACTTTCGCAAGCCCGGTGTCGTAGTCATTGGTCAGCAATCCAGACTCGCGACATCTTGCCATGGAGTTGGAAATCTCACTTTTGCTTAGCCCAAGAGACGCTGACAACGCACGCAACGAGTAAGCTTCACTCCAGCCCGTCAGCGGCGCAGAAGGGACGGATTCCGACCACCCCTCCCATCCATCCTCCTCGCCCAAGGGTGAGTCGAACTCCCGGCGGTGGAATACCATGTCTTCACCACCAGTAAGGTAGGTGGCTAGCGACTCCCCTACTCGCCCCCCTGCCGTCATTCGATTTATCTGCTGGGGCTTCAACAATTCCTCAACCCTGTTCGAATTCGACTCAGATTCCATCTTCCCAAAGAGGTTTTCTTCCCGGGCGTGCAGGCTGGCCATTTTAAACAAAAGCAAAATATCTTGACTCTTCATGAAGCTAAAAACTCCAAGTGTCCACATTCCATAAAACGTGGACATTTGTCTCATTGAGAATATCGAGCCGTCAAGACCTTCCGATATTTATCAGGTTTCACCGGGAAACCTGCCCCGCCGCGTTTAGTTTTGTTTTGTTTACTTCAAGGTGTCGCATATCGGATGACACCCGCAGACCTTGTAGGCAAACTCCGAATTTCGCTTTTGGGCACTTTGATGCCTTGTTGCGCTTTTCTTCGACGGGATACTCTCCGGACGTCGCTGACCATTCAGCGATCGGGTGTGGTAACCCGGCGAAACCAGCGCAACAGCGCCTTCATCCCGAACACAGGCATTTTTAATGTCTGCGATCTCGAGTTATGGCGGCTGTGCGTGGGACGCCCTCGGGCGTGCCGGTTTCCTTGGTTCCCGGTTTACCACCCTGCGTACAGCTGCCTCCCTTCCGTGTGGTAACGGAAATGGCAGCTCCTCGAACCCAGGAATAAAACCATGACCAAAACAAATCCATCAGAACCTGACGAACTGAAAACCATAGGCCTCACCCCCTTCATCTACTGCTCGAACCAGGCACTGTTCCGTGTCAGTCGAGACGTACCCCTCGGCAATGCGCTAGCCATGGCCTCTGATTTTCTGTTCCTTGCCAAGGAGCTGACCAAAGATGCTGCCTACGCCCGAGACACCGACCGACATGCCTGGGCCGCGCATTACCTGACAGCAATGAGTAAGGCCGTGATTGATGATGTGGTGAAGGTACTGACGCCGCCACCGCCACCTGCCCGGACAAAAGCCGAATCTAAAAAATAGCGGCCCGAAAGCAAATAACACCACAGCCCTTGTGGGAGCGAGCCTGCTCGCGATAGTGCTCTGCCAGTCAACATCAATGTTGAATGTCAGGTCCTCATCGCGAGCAGGCTGCTCCCACAGGGGGATAGCAAGTGGATTCAAGTCATCAGACACAAAAAAACCCCCGCTACCTCAAGGCAGCGGGGGCTTTTTGTTGTGGCTTACATCTCTACCTGAGTACCCAGCTCAATCACCCGGTTCAGCGGCAGGTTGAAGAAGCGCAAATTGCCGTTGGCGTTCTTCAACATGAAGGCAAACAACGCCTCGCGCCAACGGGCCATGCCTTCAAGCTTGGAGGCGATGACCGTCTCGCGGCTGAGGAAGTAGGTGGTGCGCATCGGACTGAAGTCCAGGTCATCGAGATGACACAGCTTCAGCGCTTGCGGCACGTCCGGCTCGTCGACGAAGCCAAAGTGCAGGATCACCCGGAAGAAGCCTTCGCCGTGGGATTCGACCTCGAAACGCCTTGATGCCGGCACCCGCGGGATGTCTTCGTACACCACCGTCAACAGCACCACTTGCTCGTGCAACACCTGGTTATGCAGCAGGTTGTGCAACAACGCGTGAGGTACGGCGTCTGGCCTCGCGGTCAGGAACACTGCAGTGCCCTGGACGCGATGCGGTGGTTGCACGGCGATACTGCTGATGAAAATCGGCAGCGGCAGCCCGCCTTCGTCCATGCGTTCCACCAGCAGTTGCTTGCCGCGTTTCCAGGTGGTCATCAGCACAAACAGCGCAATACCGGCAATCACCGGGAACGCCCCACCCTGAACGATTTTCGGCACGTTGGCAGCGAAGTACAGACCGTCTACCAACAGGAAACCGATCAACAGCGGAACCGCGAGGATCGGTGGCCATTTCCACAGCAGCAATATCACCGCCGACACCAGGACGGTGGTCATTAGCATCGTGCCCGTCACGGCCACGCCGTAAGCCGAGGCCAGCGCGCCGGAGGACTCGAAGCCCAGCACCAACAGGATGACGCCGACCATCAGCGCCCAGTTCACCGCGCCGATGTAGATCTGACCCTGCTCGGCACTGGAGGTGTGCTGAATGTGCATGCGTGGAATGTAACCGAGCTGAATCGCCTGACGGGTCAGGGAGAACGCACCGGAAATCACCGCCTGAGAAGCAATCACCGTGGCCAGGGTCGACAACCCCACCAACGGAATCAGCGCCCAACTCGGTGCCAGCAGGTAGAACGGGTTGCGCGCGGCTTCCGGGTCACCGAGCAGCAACGCGCCCTGGCCGAAGTAGTTCAGCACCAACGCCGGCAGCACAAGGATGAACCACGCACGGGCAATCGGCTTGCGACCGAAGTGGCCCATGTCGGCGTACAGCGCTTCGGCACCGGTCAATGCCAGCACTACCGCGCCGAGAATCGCCACGCCCATGCCCGGGTGCACGATGAAGAAGCGCACGCCCCACACCGGGTTCATTGCTTTCAACACTTCCGGGTGCTGCATGATGCCGTAGACACCCAGCGCCCCCAGCACCACAAACCAAGTGACCATGATGGGGCCGAACAGGATGCCGATCCGCGCGGTACCGTGACTCTGAATCAGGAACAGTGCCACCAGCACGATCAACGACAGTGGCACCACCCAATGGTCGATACCCTCGAAAGCCAGTCCCAGGCCTTCAATCGCCGAGAGCACAGAGATCGCCGGAGTGATCATGCTGTCGCCATAGAACAGCGCCGCGCCGATCAGCCCGCAGACCACCAGCAAAGTGCGCAACTTCGGATGCCCGGCCGCAGCCCGCCGAGCGAGGGCGGTCAAGGCCATGATCCCGCCTTCGCCCTGGTTGTCGGCGCGCAGCACGAACATCATGTACTTGATCGTCACAACCCAGATCAGCGACCAGAAGATCAGTGCCAGAATTCCCAGCACCCCGTCATGATTGACGGGCACACCATAGCCACCGGAAAACACTTCTTTGAGGGTGTACAGCGGGCTCGTGCCGATATCGCCATAAACCACCCCGACCGCCGCGACCAGCATGCCGATCGGCTTCGCCGCCGAATGCTCGGCGCCCGCCGCGTGACTACTTGCCTGACCCATCCACCACTCCCACTACTCATATAAGAAGCACTATGCTTTGCCGTGCAGCATGCGCTGTTTTACATCACGTTACAGACGTTTCATTGACTGTAAAAAATCGGTAAAGCGTAACGGCGCGAAGCATAGCGCAGCACTCGTCGTATTTCCCTGCATAAAGCTGGTCAAGTGCGCCTCTCATCGCTAGAATTGCGCACTTTTTGATCAGAGGCGCAGTAAAGCGCCCGTCAGTCGCCTTGCCGATCTCGGCTGGAGGCGTCACAAATACCGAGGTTAGACATGTCCACCACTCCTGCGCCGGCCAATCCAAAGGTTGGCTTCGTATCCCTGGGTTGCCCCAAAGCACTGGTCGACTCCGAGCGCATCCTTACCCAGCTGCGCATGGAAGGCTATGACGTTGTGTCCACGTATCAGGACGCTGACGTCGTGGTGGTCAACACCTGCGGCTTCATCGACTCGGCCAAGGCTGAGTCTCTGGAAGTGATCGGCGAAGCCATCAAGGAAAACGGCAAGGTCATCGTGACCGGCTGCATGGGCGTCGAAGAAGGCAACATTCGCAAAGTTCACCCGAGCGTGCTGGCCGTGACCGGTCCGCAGCAGTACGAGCAAGTGGTCAACGCCGTGCACGACGCCGTGCCCCCGCGCCAGGATCACAACCCGCTGATCGACCTGGTGCCGCCGCAAGGCATCAAGCTGACCCCGCGCCACTACGCCTACCTGAAGATTTCCGAAGGCTGCAACCACAGCTGCAGCTTCTGCATCATCCCGTCGATGCGTGGCAAACTGGTCAGCCGCCCGGTCGGTGACGTGCTCGACGAAGCCCAGCGCCTGGTCAAGGCCGGCGTCAAAGAGCTGTTGGTGATCTCGCAAGACACCAGCGCCTACGGCGTCGACGTGAAATACCGCACCGGTTTCTGGAACGGCGCGCCGGTGAAAACCCGCATGACCGAACTCTGCGAAGCCCTGAGCACCCTCGGCGTCTGGGTTCGCCTGCACTACGTTTACCCGTACCCGCACGTCGATGAGCTGATTCCACTGATGGCCGCCGGGAAAATCTTGCCGTACCTGGACATCCCGTTCCAGCACGCCAGCCCGAAAGTCCTGAAAGCCATGAAACGCCCGGCCTTCGAAGACAAGACTCTGGCGCGCATCAAGAACTGGCGCGAAATCTGCCCGGACCTGATCATCCGCTCGACCTTCATCGTCGGCTTCCCCGGCGAAACCGAAGAAGACTTCCAGTACCTGCTGAACTGGCTGACTGAAGCCCAACTGGACCGCGTTGGCTGCTTCCAGTACTCGCCAGTCGAAGGCGCACCAGCCAACCTGCTGGACGCAGCCATCGTGCCGGATGACGTCAAGCAGGACCGCTGGGACCGTTTCATGGCGCACCAGCAAGCCATCAGTTCGGCACGCCTGCAAATGCGCGTCGGCCGTGAAATCGAAGTGCTCGTCGATGAAGTCGACGAGCAAGGCGCGGTCGGCCGCTGCTTCTTCGATGCCCCGGAAATCGACGGCAACGTATTCATCGACAACGGCAGCAACCTCAAGCCAGGCGATAAAGTCTGGTGCAAAGTGACCGACGCCGACGAATACGACCTGTGGGCTGAACAGATCTAAACGCAAAAAATACGAAAAGCCCTGCTCTCTTGACGAGATGCGGGGCTTTTTTACGTCTATCGTTTTGTGAGGAAAGGATTCTCGACATTCACAGGAAAAGGGGCAGCCGGCCATGCGCCAACATTCGGTCATCCTCACGCCGAAACAGAGCGACTACGAAGAACTGACTCAGGTCTGGGAAGCCTCCGTGCGCGCCACCCATGACTTTCTGCCGGACAGCTACATCGAACTGTTGAAGAACCTGGTGCTGACGCGCTACCTCGATGCGGTGATGCTGATCTGCACCAAAGACCCGCGCCAGCGCATCACCGGGTTCGCCGGGGTCGCGGCGGGCAAGATCGAAATGCTCTTCATCGACCCGGCTCATCGCGGCCAGGGGTTGGGCAAGCAGTTGCTGCGCTATGCCATGGAACACCTGAATGCCAATGAACTGGACGTCAACGAACAGAACCCGCAAGCGCTGGGGTTTTACTTCAAACAGGGCTTTGAGGTGATCGGTCGCTCCGAGCATGACGGCATGGGCCAACCTTATCCGCTGCTGCATATGCGCTTGCGCCAAAACCAGCAGCATTCACAACATGGCTGACACAACGCGGAACAATGTGGGAGCTGGCTTGCCTGCGATGCAGACGACGCGGTGTGTCATTTGTACCGGGGTGATGCCATCGCAGGCAAGCCAGCTCCCACAAAAAGCCGCCTGGCGCAAATGGACCCGCGATTAACCGGCGCCAGGCAGGTACAATGCACACCCCTTTTTTGTTACGGCCCTGTCATGACTGACCCGATTCGTCTCTCCAAACGCCTCATCGAACTCGTCGGCTGTTCCCGTCGGGAGGCTGAGCTGTTCATCGAGGGCGGCTGGGTCACCGTGGACGGTGAGGTCATCGACGAGCCGCAGTTCAAGGTCGACAGCCAAAAAGTCGAGCTCGATCCGCAAGCCACAGCCACCGCGCCGGAGCCGGTGACCATCCTGTTCAACGTTCCGGTGGGCATGGATGCGGACACCGCCATGGCGACCATCAGCGCCGAGACCCTGAGCGAAGAACACCGCTTCAGCAAACGTCCGCTCAAGGGCCACTTCCTGCGCCTGACCGCCAGCACCGACCTGCAGGCCAACGCCAGCGGTCTTTTGGTGTTCACCCAGGACTGGAAGATCCTGCGCAAACTCACTGCCGACTCCGCCAAGATCGAGCAAGAGTATGTGGTCGAGGTCGAAGGCGACATGGTGGCTCACGGCCTCAACCGCCTGAACCACGGTCTGACCTACAAGGGCAAGGAACTGCCACCGGTCAAAGCCAGCTGGCAGAACGAAAACCGCCTGCGTTTTGCGATGAAGAACCCACAACCGGGCGTGATCGCCCTGTTCTGCCAGGCCGTCGGCCTGAAGGTTGTCGCCATCCGTCGCATCCGCATCGGTGGCGTGTCCATCGGCAAAGTGCCGTTGGGGCAATGGCGCTACCTGTCCGGCAAAGAGAAGTTTTAAGAACTTTTCACGCCGCCACACATTTCGGCGCCGCTGCTTATGCGGCGCCCACTGCTGAATACCAGGATTGCACACCATGATTCATAACGACGTACTGCGCAGCGTGCGCTACATGCTCGACATCAGCGACAAGAAAGTCATCGAGATCATCAAGCTCGGCGGCATGGACGTCAGCCTGGAAGACCTGTTGACGTACCTCGACAAGAAAGAGGAAGACGAGGAAGGCTTCGTACGTTGCCCGGACGAAGTCATGGCGCACTTCCTCGATGGCCTGGTGATCTTCAAGCGCGGCAAGGACGAAAGCCGTCCGCCGCAGCCGATAGAAACCCCGGTGACCAACAACATAATCCTGAAGAAACTGCGTGTGGCCTTCGAACTGAAGGAAGACGACATGCACGCGATCCTCAAGGCCTCCGAGTTCCCGGTGTCCAAGCCTGAGCTGAGCGCGCTGTTCCGCAAGTTCGGCCACACCAACTACCGTGCGTGCGGCGATCAGTTGCTGCGCAACTTCCTCAAGGGCCTGACCCTGCGCGTACGCCCGCAATAAGTGCGCGCCGGCCTTGAAGCTGCAACATGCAGCTCAAGGCCTGGCCGTATAGACCCTCATTCCTCGCAAAAATAGTGGCTCCGCTTCCGGCGGCTGACGACTAGGGTGTATTGACCCTCAGCCCTCAGGACTCGCCATGCACTCCTACTTTTCCCTGCAAGGCCGCACCGCTCTGGTGACCGGCGGCACTCGCGGTATCGGCAAAATGATCGCCAAGGCCTATGTCGAGGCCGGCGCCACCGTGTACGTCTGCGCCCGGGATGCCGAAGCCTGTCAGCAAACCGCCAATGAGCTGAGCGCCTTCGGGGTTTGCCACGGCGTGGCCGCCAACCTGGCCCATGAAGAAGGGGTGCAGCAACTGGCCACGCGCCTGGGTGAGCAGATCACTCATCTGGATATTCTGGTGAATAACGCCGGCACCACGTGGGGCGCGCCGCTGGAGAGTTACCCGGTCAAAGGCTGGGAGAAGGTCATGCAGCTCAACGTGACGTCGGTGTTCAACTGCATCCAGCAATTTTTGCCGCTGTTGCGCAAGGCTGGTTCCGACGCCAATCCGGCGCGGATCATCAACATCGGCTCGGTGGCGGGCATTTCCTCCTTTGGCGAACAGGCTTATGCCTACGGGCCGAGCAAGGCCGCCCTGCATCAATTGTCGCGGATTCTGGCGCGGGAACTGGTGAGCCAGCACATCAACGTCAACGTCATTGCACCGGGGCGCTTCCCGAGCAAGATGACACAGCACATCGGCAATGATGAGCAGGCGCTGGCCGACGACACGGCGCTGATTCCGATGAAACGCTGGGGCCGGGAGGAAGAGATGGCGGCGCTGGCGATCAGTCTGGCGAGCAAGGCCGGGGCTTACATGACCGGGAACATCATTCCACTGGATGGTGGGTTTAGTCTCTGAGATTGGCGGTGCGGCCATCGCGAGCAGGCTCGCTCCCACAGGGGTCTGCTGTGACCACGACATTTGTGCCCGCCACAAATCAAATGTGGGAGCGAGCCTGCTCGCGATGGCGGATTGTCAGGCGCCACCGGTCTTCCGGTCGATCGGGTTATCATGCCCGCCCTCATCCCGCTTCGACCAAGACCATGACCTACAGCGTTTCCCCCATCGGCTTCGTGCGCTCCTGCTTCAAGGAGAAATTCGCCATCCCGCGACAACCGCAACTGGCTCCGGCCGCTCGCGGCGTGCTGGAGCTGGTGGCGCCGTTCGATCAGGGTGATGCGGTGCAGGGGCTGGAGCAGGTCAGCCATGTCTGGCTGCTGTTCCTGTTCCATCAGGCTTTGGAAGAAAAGCCACGGCTGAAAGTTCGCCCGCCTCGCCTCGGCGGCAACAAATCCATGGGCGTGTTCGCCACCCGCGCGACCCATCGGCCCAATGGCATCGGCCAGTCAGTGGTGAAACTGGACAAGGTCGAAGCCAATCGGCTGTGGATATCGGGCATAGACCTGCTCGACGGGACGCCGATTCTCGACATCAAACCCTACGTTCCCTATGCCGACATCATCGACACAGCGTCCAACAGCATCGCCAGCGCCGCGCCACAATTGATTCCCGTGCAGTGGACGGATACAGCGCTGCAACAGGCTCATGCCCATGCTCAGCGTCTTGAGGAGCCGTTGGTTGAACTGATCGAGCAATGCCTGGCACAAGACCCACGTCCGGCGTATCAGAATCCTGCACCGGAACGGGAATACGGTGCGCAGTTCTGGGATCTGGACGTGCGTTGGCATTACCCCGAAGCCGGGGTAATTCGCGTCCTCGAAGTTATCCCCGTGAATGCTTGAACGCCGAAAACGAAAAAGCCCGCGCTGCCTTCTCAGGCAACGCGGGCTGATCGTTCCCACGCTCCGCGTGGGAATGCATCCAGTGACGCTCTGCGTCACCCAAACAACTGCTTACTTCTCGACGAACGCACGCTCGATCAGGTAATCACCCGGCTCGCGCATCCGCGGCGAAACTTTCAGGCCGAAGCTGTTCAATACTTCGCTGGTCTCGTCGAGCATGCTCGGGCTGCCGCACAGCATGGCGCGGTCGTCCTGCGGGTTGATCGGTGGCAGACCGATGTCGCTGAACAGCTTGCCGCTGCGCATCAGGTCGGTCAGGCGACCTTCGTTCTCGAACGGCTCGCGGGTCACGGTCGGGTAGTAGATCAGCTTGTCACGCAGGGCGTCGCCGAAGAACTCGTTCTGCGGCAGGTGCTCGGTAATGAACTCGCGGTAAGCGACTTCGTTGACGTAACGCACGCCGTGGCACAGGATCACTTTTTCGAAACGCTCGTAGGTTTCCGGGTCCTGAATGACGCTCATGAATGGCGCCAGGCCGGTACCGGTGCTGAGCAGGTACAAATGTTTACCAGGCTTGAGGTCATCCAGCACCAGCGTGCCGGTAGGCTTCTTGCTGATGATGATCTCGTCGCCTTCCTTCAAATGCTGCAGTTGGGAAGTCAGTGGACCATCAGGCACCTTGATGCTGAAAAACTCGAGATGCTCTTCCCAGTTCGGGCTGGCAATCGAGTAAGCGCGCATAAGCGGCCGGCCGCTGGGCTGTTGCAGGCCGATCATCACGAACTGACCGTTCTCGAAGCGCAGGCCCGGATCACGGGTGCACTTGAAGCTGAACAGAGTGTCGTTCCAGTGATGAACACTGAGGACACGCTCGTGGTTCATGTTGCTCATGTACGTGGGACTCCTGGAGATTTGGTCTGCGCCTGCTCTACGAAAATAGAACCAGCCGTGCGCAATTGCATCGCATTCTAATGGCAGCCACAATATCTGTTAACTGGATTATTAAGATAAGGGTTATCGGTTATATAGATATGCGATTTACTCTCCGTCAACTTCAAGTATTCGTCGCCGTCGCCCAGCAGGAAAGCGTATCCCGTGCTGCGGGTCTGCTCAACCTCTCACAATCGGCAGCGAGCACCTCAATCACCGAGCTAGAGCGTCAGTCCAGCTGTCAGCTGTTCGACCGCGCCGGCAAACGGCTGAGCCTCAACGCCCTCGGCAAACAGTTGTTGCCACAAGCGGTGGCGTTGCTTGACCAGTCCAAGGAAATCGAAGACCTGCTCAACGGCAAGACCGGTTTCGGTTCTCTGGCGGTCGGCGCGACCCTGACCATCGGCAATTATCTGGCGACGTTGTTGATCGGTAGCTTCATGCAGCGCCATCCTGAAAGCCAGGTGAAGCTGCACGTGCAGAACACTGCCAACATTGTGCAACAAGTCGCCCACTATGAAATTGATCTGGGTCTAATCGAAGGCGATTGCAGCCACCCGGACATCGAAGTGCAGAGCTGGGTCGAGGATGAGCTGGTGGTGTTTTGCGCCCCCCAGCATCCACTGGCCAAACGCGGCACGGCGACCATGGAAGAACTGACCCACGAGGCCTGGATTCTGCGGGAACAAGGTTCGGGCACGCGGCTGACCTTTGACCAGGCCATGCGTCATCATCGCAGCGCGCTGAACATCCGCCTGGAACTGGAACACACCGAAGCGATCAAGCGCGCGGTGGAGTCAGGTTTGGGGATTGGCTGCATTTCGAGACTGGCGCTACGCGACGCTTTCCGCCGTGGCAGTCTGGTACCGGTGGAGACTCCGGATCTGGACCTGGCGCGGCAGTTCTATTTCATCTGGCATAAACAGAAATATCAGACGTCGGCAATGCGCGAATTCCTCGACCTGTGCCGCGCGTTCACCGCCGGGGTTCAGCGCAGCGACGAGATCGTTCTGCCCACCATCGCTTAAAGCAGGATCACCGCCCACACCAGCGCGATCATGGTCAACGCCACCAGCTGCGCGGCGCTGCCCATGTCTTTGGCGTTCTTGGACAGCGGGTGCAATTCAAGGGAAATGCGGTCGATGGCCGCTTCCACCGCCGAATTGAGCAACTCGACGATCAATGCCAGCAGACACACTGCAATCAGCAGCGCCTGCTCGACACGGCTGACGTTCAGGAAGAACGACAGCGGGATCAGGATAACGTTGAGCAACACCAATTGCCGAAAAGCCGCTTCGCCGGTGAAAGCTGCGCGCAGGCCGTCCAGCGAATAGCCGGAGGCGTTGAGGATGCGTTTTAAGCCGGTTTGGCCTTTGAAAGGTGACATAGAGTAGGCAACTGACCAAAAAGGAGTGGGAAAGCTAGATCAACCAAAGTCAAAAAAGCGTGAAGGCGCCAACCCTTAGTGGCTAGAAATTGACTCAAGTTGTTGCAGAAGCAGCGCTGCCTGAGTCCGGGTTCGCACATTCAGCTTGCGGAAAATCGCCGTGACGTGAGCCTTGATCGTCGCTTCGGACACGCTCAACTCGTAGGCAATCTGCTTATTCAACAGCCCTTCACAGACCATGGTCAACACACGAAATTGCTGTGGCGTCAGACTCGCAAGGCCTTCGCTGGCGGCCTTGGCTTCAGCGGAAACGCTGACGGCTTCGAACGCCTGAGGAGGCCAGAAGACGTCGCCGTCGAGTACCGCACGTACGGCTTTCTGAATGACGCTCAGGTCGCTGGACTTGGGAATAAAGCCGCTGGCGCCGAATTCACGGGACTTCACCATGATCGAAGCCTCTTCCTGGGCCGACACCATGACCACCGGAATTTGCGGGTACTGACCACGCAGCAGCACCAATCCTGAGAAACCGTAGGCTCCCGGCATGTTCAGGTCCAGCAATACCAGATCCCAGTCGTTCTTCTCGTCCAGTCGGGTTTCGAGTTCGGCAATGCTCGCCACTTCCACCAGACGGACATCCGGGCCAAGGCCCAGGGTCAACGCTTGATGCAGGGCACTACGAAAAAGAGGGTGATCATCGGCAATCAGGATTTCGTATGTGGTCATTTTTCAAATGATCCTGTTTTTCTAACAACTCGAGGTACAGCCACGGAGCTGCACCAACAGGGCACGTTCAACGCCAATCACGTGGCTTTCACGCAAAGAATTCGGCGTGTCAAACTTTGGCCGCGCCCTAATCGGCGCCAAGCATGCCCAGCGAAACCGGGGTGGTCAAGGTGCATGGTCAGTACAGTTCTTTGCAGTATGGGCGACAATCAGCACATGACAGGGGTCGCGTTCTGCACGAAAGGCATCAGCTCCGCGTGTGCCGGGGTTGAAACGTTCATTTCAAGCTGATGCTTGGCATCGAGGTAATGCTGGCTGAACACGTCGAAATAAGCGTCCAGTGCCGATGCGGCCTCAACATCGCCCGCCAGATCCAGACACAACGCTGCCACTTCGGCCGTGCACAGGTGCTCGCTGCGGGTAGACCGGCGCAATCGGTACCGAGAGAGTTTCTCGGGGAGCAGGCTCAGGATCGGAAGCCGATCAAAATAGGGGCTTTTGCGGAAAATCTTCCGGGCTTCTGTCCAGGTAGCATCCAGCAGAATGAACAGCGGACGCTTCGAACTATCGGCGTCGACGCTGTTGGTGACACGCTCGGGTTCGACGTACTCCCCCGGAAAAACCAGGTAGGGCTGCCATTGCGGGTCGGCCAACAGTGCCAGCAATTGCTCGTCGACTTCAGTGCGCGACCAGATGAACGCATGGTTATCACGCACCACATCGGCGATCAGCCAGCCAGTGTTGCTCGGTTTGAACACTTCCTTGTTGGTCATGATCAGGCAAACGCCGGAGCGGGTCTGAACCTGCGGACGCCAGGCGCACAGGCAGTGACTCTCGATCACACGGCAGGCCCGGCAGCGCGGCGCCCTCCAGCCACGGGCCTGAATCGGCTTGATGCCCTCCTCTTCTCGTTCATCACGCAAGCGGGCTACGGCGTTCAACGCAAAGGGCGTGGTTGAATGGGTCATCGCGGGCAAGACCTGCGGGGAAAGAAAATCGACACGAAAAGCACTCGACAGGGCAAAAAGTGCCGGCAGTTTATCAGAGCGTTCGGTGCAAGCCTGTACCGTCCAGACCTCGTCCCCTATAATTCGCCGCCACTGAACGCACAGTCATGTGGCTGGTCGAACCACCAGTCACTGAACCAGGAGAGTTTCATGCTGCGCCTTATCGTTCCCACCGCTGCCATTTTGCTGGCGTCGTCCTTCAGCGCTCAGGCTGCTTCCTTGAGTGAGCAGAATCTCAACAGAGAGCTACGAAACGTCGCCACACAAAGCAGTGCTGGTACTCCACGGGCGATCAACGAAGACATTCTTGATCAGGGCTACACCGTCGAAGGCAACACGCTGATCAACCATCTAAGCGTACAAAGCAGCCACGCCAACAAGATGCGTGCCGACCCCAAAGCCGTGTATTTCCAGCTTGGCGCCTCTGTATGCAACAACCCATCGTTCCGCAAACTGATGGCCAAGGGCGCCGTCATGCGTTACGACTTCACTGAGGTGAAGACCAACCGCTCGGTCGGCTCCGCCAGCTATCAGGAATCAGACTGCCCGAAAGCTGCCCCGACCAAGAAGAAATAATTACCGGGAGTTGGCGCGCCGTTGTTCATCCTCGGCGCGCAGTTCTGCCAACAGCGCCTGCAAATAACGTGAGCGTCGATCGGCCCCCTCCAAACGCCGGCAACACTCCTCTTCAAGACTCAAATGATTGGTCTCGGCTGATGACTTGAGTAATCGATACAGTTGCGTATCGATCTCCAGCTCCAGAATGACTCTGGTCATTGCTACCGCCTCCCTGCACTTCGCCCCTGCTTGAAGAGCGATAAAATCCTTAACCGCTTGTACGTGCGTCCTGCCTTTGACGCAAAGTTGTCGTGTCACGCCTGTAACTTAGTAAATCAGAGTGGCGCACACTCGGCTGGCGTTCAGACGAGCGGTGAAATCACCTTGCAAATCATCATTAAGCGGTTGCCAGGAAAGAGTTTGCGGCGCAATGATCAAGTCAGCGCAAATCTCTGCGAGGGTCTAGATTCATAGTGTTCCCGTTCAATTTTCGAGGCAGGAAAAGGGGCTGCCCGTTGCGCGTCTTGTTGTGCGAACGTTTCTTTCATCCAAGGGAAAAACAGAGCCTGTATGGATGACTCGATTGCAACCCGGGTCAAGTAAAGCGCCCAGGCACGGGCTTGGGCAGACAGCGACACACGAGGTGTCGTGGCACCGACGACAGCTTTGTCGGGGCCGAAGGTTCTGTGCAGAAGGAGAAGTTGAATGCCTTACCAACCGAATGACCTCCTAAGCCGTCATTTTGAAGAAAGCGGCCACGACCTCACCAGCAAGGTCGAAGAGCAACTCAACCTGGTTTCACCCAACAGCCCGAACATCCCGATTTACCGCGACATGATCCTGACCGTGCTGCGCATGGCCCAGGAAGACCACAATCGCTGGAATGCAAAGATTACCCTGCAAGCCCTGCGTGAACTGGAGCACGCCTTCCGTGTGCTGGAGCAGTTCAAGGGGCGGCGCAAAGTCACCGTTTTCGGTTCAGCCAGAACACCGATAGAACACCCGCTGTATGGTCTGGCCCGAGAACTCGGCGCCGCGCTCGCGCGCTCCGACCTGATGGTCATCACCGGTGCCGGTGGCGGCATCATGGCAGCGGCGCACGAAGGTGCTGGCCTGGCACACAGCCTGGGATTCAATATCACCCTGCCCTTCGAGCAACATGCCAATCCCACCGTTAACGGCACAACCAATCTGTTGCCCTTCCACTTCTTCTTTACCCGCAAACTGTTCTTCGTCAAAGAAGCTGATGCGCTGGTCCTGTGCCCTGGCGGTTTCGGCACCCTGGATGAAGCGCTGGAAGTGCTGACGCTGATCCAGACCGGCAAAAGCCCGCTGGTACCGGTGGTGCTGCTGGACGCTCCGGGCGGCAGGTTCTGGCAAGGCGCACTGGATTTCATCCACCATCAACTGGAGGAAAATCGCTACATCCTGCCCACCGACATGAAACTCGTGAGCCTGGTCTATAGCGCTGAAGAAGCGGTAGAGCAGATCAACCAGTTCTACAGTAATTTCCATTCCAGTCGCTGGCTCAAGCATCAGTTCGTGATTCGCATGAATCACAAACTCAGCGACCAGGCACTCGAATACATGCAGGAGGCATTCGCCGACCTGTGTTTAAGCGATCATTTCCATCAGCATGCCTACAGCGGCGAAGAGCACGACGAGCCGCAGTTCAGCCATCTGGCGCGACTGGCCTTTACCTTCAACGCCCGTGATCACGGACGTTTGCGGGAATTGGTGGACTACATCAACCTGCCGGAAAACTGGGCGCAGTCCAAACCCCAGGCGCAACAGCGCACGCGGGAACCCTCCAAGGTTATTTAATGCAAAAAAACGGCCCGCTATCGAGCGAGCCGTTTCAGTTAATCATCCATCCCTCGGCCACTAAACAGGCGGCTGATCATTTCCATCGAATACCCCCGATAACTCAGGAACCGGCCTTGCTTGGCGCGCTCCCGGGCGTCTATCGGTAAATGCCCGGAAAATTTTCGCCGCCAGGTGTCTTCCAGTTGCTCATGCCAGTTGATACCGCTCTCGCGTAAAGCCAGTTCGACATCGGCACGCTGCAGGCCACGCTGGCTCAACTCTTCGCGGATACGCAAAGGGCCATAACCGGACCGGGCGCGGTAGGAAACGAAGCTTTCGAGGTAACGGGATTCGGACAGCAGACCCTCTTCCGTCAAGCGGTCGAGTGCTGTATCGATCATTTCAGGGAGGCCGCCGCGCTGACGCAGTTTACGCGTCAGCTCGACTCGACCGTGCTCGCGTCGCGCGAGCAGGTCCATTGCGGTTCGCCGCACCGCGACGAGTGTATCGAGTACGGCGGTCATCGGATCAATCAGATATCAGCGTCAGCCAGGGCATCAGCAGTCTCTTTGACTGGCGATGCTTTGACATCCGGCGCTGGAGTCAGCAACTTGTCGCGCAGTTGCTTCTCAAGGGTCGCAGCGATGTCCGGGTTATCCGCCAGGTACTTGGCCGAGTTGGCCTTGCCCTGACCGATCTTGGTGCCGTTGTAGGCGTACCAGGCGCCAGACTTCTCAACGAAACCATGCAGAACACCCAGGTCGATCATCTCACCGTTGAGGTAGATGCCCTTGCCGTAAAGAATCTGGAACTCGGCCTGACGGAACGGCGAAGCCACTTTGTTCTTCACGACTTTGACGCGTGTTTCGCTACCGACGACTTCATCACCTTCTTTCACCGCGCCAGTACGGCGGATGTCCAGACGAACCGAGGCATAGAACTTCAGCGCGTTACCACCGGTGGTGGTTTCCGGGCTGCCGAACATCACGCCGATTTTCATACGGATCTGGTTGATGAAGATAACCAGGCAGTTGGCGTTCTTGATGTTACCGGTGATTTTACGCAGCGCCTGGGACATCAGACGGGCTTGCAGGCCCACGTGCATGTCACCCATTTCGCCTTCGATTTCAGCCTTTGGAACCAGAGCCGCCACGGAGTCGACGATGATCACGTCAACCGCGTTGGAACGCACCAGCATGTCGGTGATTTCCAGGGCTTGCTCACCGGTGTCCGGCTGGGAAACCAGCAGGTCGTCGACATTGACGCCCAATTTGCCGGCGTATTCAGGGTCGAGGGCGTGTTCGGCGTCGACGAATGCGCAGGTCGCGCCAGCTTTTTGAGCCTGGGCGATCACCGACAGTGTCAGCGTGGTTTTACCAGACGATTCAGGACCGTAGATTTCAACGATACGGCCTTTTGGCAGACCGCCAATGCCGAGCGCGATGTCCAGACCCAGAGAGCCAGTGGAAATAGCCGGGATCGCCTGACGGTCCTGATCGCCCATACGCATTACGGCACCCTTGCCGAATTGACGTTCGATCTGACCCAGGGCCGCAGCCAAGGCTTTCTTCTTGTTGTCGTCCATTAAAGTCCTCACGTAATCAATAAGGCCTGACGGCCAACACCTGTATAAGTAGCCAGTATTATTCCACAGCGTTTCAGGATCGCCTACCCCTGATTTGAGATTTCTCCAGCGGCATGCCGAAGCAGCCCCTCTAGCGCGGCCTTAACCGTTTGTCGGCGGACTTCGTCGCGGTTACCGGGGAAGTGCTGCACCTCGCTGAACAGCTGTTCGCCAACCCCCCACGCCAACCAAACCGTACCCACCGGTTTGCTCGGTGAACCTCCGTCCGGCCCCGCCACGCCGCTGACCGCCACGGCAAAATGCGCCCGGCTTTTTTCCTGCGCGCCACGAACCATCGCCTCGACCACCTCGCGACTAACGGCGCCGACCGTAGGGAACAATTCGGGAGAAACGTTCAACTGCTCGGTTTTCTGCCGGTTGGAGTACGTCACATAACCGGCCTCAAACCACGCCGAACTCCCCGGAATGCGAGTGATCGCCTCCGAGATCCCACCACCGGTACAAGACTCGGCCGCGGTGACGTGGGCATTGAGAACCTGCAAGCGCCTGCCAAGTTCAGCAGCCAGTTGAGTGATTTCTTTCACGGTCATCTCCTGAGCGAGCGGAATGAGCACTACCGTACACGAGCGGATTTCGCTTGCAAGACACAGGATCGATCAAAATGTTAGCGAACGACGGCTCTGACGTAGGCCTGGCAGGCGGCTGTCGCACACAAGAGAGCGCCCAGCGAGGCGAGCTTCAAGTTTGCCTGCCAGCATATTGCTAGCCATCTGGTGGTGATGGCCGGAGCAATATCGCCATCACACACGCCCAGAAGGTTTGAGGAGTTGCGCGGAGCCGGTTCATCGCTGCCTTTGTTGGTGGGACTAAAGAACTTCGTTTCGAGCTGCTTTGTTGAGCTGCTCGAGACAAAGAATATGCATAAATGCATGTACAGTTAATGCATAAATGCATTCATTTGTGCGCAACAAATGCACTGACGCACGATCGCCCCACGAACAAAGGCTATGCAGGCGAAAAAAAACCGCTCGTTGGCGGGTTTTATCTGTAAGCGACAGGGTTAACGGGCGTACATGCCCCACCAGAAGACGTGAGGATCCGCGAGAGAGTGGATTGAGGCACGCCGGTGCGACGGTGAAGCTCCGTGGGGGAGATCCTGTGCTGATCGAGCAGCGCTCTTAAGACGGTAGACACATTGCGTTTTTGCATAACGCGCATAGTGTTTGATCCTTTTGCGCAAGACAAATGCCAATTTGCATAAGTAGCGCATATGTCGTGCATAGACAGCAGAAATGGATTACGCGGCTTTCATGCCTGCGTCGGGCGGACCGCCCATGTTAACCTTGCGCCCATCGCGGAAAAGCCGGGCCGATGCCCCTCCTTTGCCCTACACCTTTCAACGAATTTGCCTGATTATCCGATGAATAAAGCACTCTCCGATCTGTCCTCCCACACGCCGATGATGCAGCAGTATCATCGGGACTGGCCTACAGGTCTTGTATTTCAAAGGTATGCATTGACGATTGTCTAAAACCCTACGCCGACATAAGCGCGTTTCGGACCAATGAAACCGAGTAAGCACGAGGTAGTTTTAGACAGCGTTTCACCCTCTCACGGCGTCCTGCCGAATCATCACACCTCCCTGCACCACCACGACTGCGCATACAGGCAGCCGTCGACTTCTTCCAGGCCGCTCAGCGTGAAAGCGTTGGTCGCCATCCCTGACAGCCGAGCATCCAGCAGCGGAGGAAGCAGCACGGGATCGAGCGGCATGCTTGCCGGGCGGATCTCGGCGATATCGCTTGTTCGGTTGAGCTGCTCGCACAGCTGATTTCTGATGTTGATGTCACCGCGAATGCCGACCGTTTGCCGGATCGCCTTCCACTCCCGGGCGACACCTTTCTCTCTCATGCGCGTAATAAGGAAGTACATGGCTTGCTCGACACTGGACAAATAAACAGTATCGCAATCACTCAACCTGCGTTCAACGTCTCGCTGACAGGCGACACGACTTCAGGGCACGTCCTTGAAGAATACGTGCCCACCGAGCTTCAGCGTCTGCTTGGATTTCGTCGCCCATGCCGGAGCAGTCTTCATGGCGATCGCGTAATAGTGGGTAGCGCCGCCGGTGGGATCTGGCACTTTACCGGCCAGCACCTGGTCAGCGGCAATCTGCGCTTGAGCAAACTCGCGAAACGGGATCGGCTTCACGCCACTCAGGTAAGTGAAGTTCGGATCGTTCTTGTTCCAGCAGCTGAACTGGTACGGTTTCTGGCACACGCCAGCGTAACCTTCCCCCCACCATGACTTGGCCTTGCCGTCGTTCACGCGGTTGCGGATAGTCCAAGCCACGGCAATCTGTCCCGCCAGGCTTTCGCCGCGCGCCTCGCCCCACAGGGTTCGGGCAAGGATGTCTCGGTCTTTCTCCGTAACGGTCATATTTTTCTCCAGGCAAAAAAATACCCGCTCGGTGGCGGGTAATGGTGTTGTGACAAAGTGCACGCAGTTCGGCTCGACCGAACAGCTATGAAGAGATATCCTCCTCCGCCCACCTTGCGCTATAGAAAACTACTGATGAAGTACAGACCTGAGATCGATGGACTCCGAGCTATTTCTGTAACTGCTGTTCTTCTTTTTCATCTTGGCGCAAATTTATTTCCCGGTGGCTTTGTCGGCGTTGACATTTTCTTTGTGATATCCGGATTTTTGATCACGTCAATTATCAAAAAAGAAATTGAAGCCGGCTCATTTTCGATCATGTCGTTTTACGACAGACGCATCAGAAGAATATTTCCAGCTTTACTTGCAATGATCGGGTGCACGATTGTCTTTGGGTATTTTGTTCTTCTTCCGGGCGAGTACCAGAAGCTAGGCATTAGTTCGGCATATTCAGTTGCATCAATAAGTAATTTTTTCTTCTTCAATAATACCGGGTATTTCGATGCGGCAGCCAAAACAATGCCGCTTCTTCACACTTGGTCGCTTGCTGTAGAAGAACAGTTCTATTTTGGACTGCCACTACTTCTTTTGACTCTTTTTGCTTTGTCACGAAAGCGAGTTTCAATACCGGTAACTGGGACCGCCCTTGTCATGATCGGCTCCTTCGCTTGGAGCATTTACGTAATTCAAACCGATCCAAAGGCAGCGTTCTTTTTGCCTCAGTATCGAGTGTGGGAGCTAGGAATAGGTGCGTTGCTAGCCTTCCTACCGTCCAGCGCCAAAGAATCCTTGCCACGCTGGGCACTAGAAGCAGTACCAATCGCAGGGCTCGCCATGATTTTTTATGGTGTGTTTATGTTCAACGAAAAGGAGCCATTCCCAGGCTTCAAAGCCTTGATCCCAGCTACTGGTGCCGCGCTCGTATTGTTTCAGTCAGGCGCCATGTCATTTGCAAACAGGCTGTTGCGACTTCAGCCCTTGCCGAAAATAGGCCTTATCTCTTATTCCCTGTATCTATGGCATTGGCCAATCATCGTTTTCTGGCAGACATACACCGGCACCCGCGAGCTTGGGACTGGTGAAATGCTGGGAATAGCATGCTTCTCGCTTGCCGCCGCCTGGATGTCGTGGGCGTTCATTGAGCAGCCATTTCGCAAGCTTAGCGGTAGACACTCAGCGACAATTGGGTACGGCCTCATTGCCGCCTTGGTCGTAGGAGTTGCAGGATTCTCGGTCAACAAGCTGGACGGCTTCCCCGCAAGAATTTCAAACGAGGCCATGGCGCTAACGAGCAAGGACAAGATGTGGGAATACACATGTCCGCAACCCATAATTAATGGCCCGGCTCAAGGGCTCTGCGCAGTTGGTGCTGATTGGAGTACGGCGAAATCTCACGGAGTAATCTGGGGCGACAGTCACGCAGAACACTTCCTCCCGCTACTTGACGGAGTCGCAAAAAAGGCTGGTGTCTCCATCGTCCTATATCGCGGTTGCTCTCCATTCCTCGGCTCAGAATCCGTTCAAGGATATTTCCCCCTAGACCCGACGCTCAATAACTACTGCCGAGACCGACGCGAAAAGGCTATAGCGCTGATACATTCAATACCTGATTTAAACTTGGTGATCCTCGCCTCTGCGTGGTCCGGCTACCCTATGCGACTCTTCACCCCTGAAGAGGGATCATCATTAGTTGCCAAGGCTTTGACCAAACCTGTCTTCAATGCGGAAACAAACACACACGGCCAACCTCTTCTAAAAGAAGCGCTTTCAACTCTTACAGAAGAAATTGACAAAGAAGGCCGGAGAATTGTTCTTATAGGCGATTTCCCAAACATGACATCTGACCCTATAGCATGCGCACTTTCTAACGAAAGCTCTCTGATCAGAAGGGATTGCACTGATAGAGTTAGATATATCCCTAGAAGTGAATTTGAGTATCGGCAAAGTCAGACGATGAGCACCCTTCGCTCACTAAAAAGTGATAACCCTAGAGTTGACGTCCTAATACCGGGAGACTACCTATGCGGTGACAAAGGGTGCACTACATCCATCGATGGCGTGTTCTTCTATCGTGACACCGATCACATTCGAAGGAACATGAGCGAGAAAGAAAACCAAAAACTGGCACACGAAATTCATCTGACTGAGATCATTAACCCGTCAGCACTTAATTAAGTACTGGGAGCGGTTGGCCACTCAATGTTCCGTGGCCAGCCTGCTTGCGATGGTAAATCTCGGAGCGCCGTACGATAAGCAAGCCACGTCGCCGGCACCGCCTTTCCTGTTTCATTGGCGCGAAGTGAAACCCAGTCGGACTCCGCTAGAAGTGAGTCACGACGCTGTCTGATTGTGCCTGCCAGATCGTCATCAGACATTAACGATTCACGACTGACGCAAATTGGAAGTCCTTTCCCGTCTGGCACAATAATCAGCCCAGTCGAGTTGCCCAGCACGAGCTGATCAAGCAATTCCTTCCCGATTTCAACGACATCCCCTGGAAGCTCGGAATGGTCGTCAGAGTTATAGAAGCCACTAGTTGCAGCCGAATAGTAGTAAGTAGTCATATTTTCACCGTTTACCATCCAATTGCCACCCAGAGAACGGCGCGCAGTTGCGCCTGGCTTGACCCAACGCCGCCTGACTGCAGCGTGTAGAGCGGCAAGGTAGAAGCTGAAAAAATTCCAACTTCGCAAAAGGCCGCCGCCGAACCGCCACCCCCATTCGAAAATCCACCTGCCCAAAGGCACGCCGTTGGAAATGCACTAGGAAACGTGATCGAGTAGGTACTAGCCCCGCTCGCCTGACCCCACTTGAGGATGAATGTTCGGAGAACTCCGGCTACGACGCACGGGATCTTCAGCTCACCCGCAGTAGCCAGTGTGGCGGGAAACTGGGCAAGGTTTGGGGCGTGAAGGCTTTTTGTTCCGGTTGCAATTTGTTGCGCGCCGCCCAAGGACTCCACGATGATCCATGCACCGTTCCCGCCATTGACGCCAGCCTGAACGAGGTACATCAGAACAGCGACGCCGACTGGCAGCTCTCCGCCCTGAAGCCCCTGAAGCCCGAGCCCGTAAACTGGCTTTGGAGCAAGACCATCGGGCGAGTAAGTAGACGCCCCCGGGTTGGCGGTCGCGATTTTTACGCGTTGAATAAATCCCGTTGCAGGCAAGGCTGTTAGCGGTGTTGGGTTAGCTGCCGCATAGGCTCCGGCAACACCGGTGTCATTCAGTATCTGGTGTTGAGCGCCTTGAATGAGGTTCTTAATTGCGAGAACCAGCTGGGCATTGCTGGCTTCGTTGGGAGCCAGGCCGCCACCAATGATCACATTCAGAATTTCTTCGGTTACCGCATTACCCCACGCCGATGGAATCAACGACCCCGGCGTTCCAGCCAGTGGATCTTCATCTGCAAACTTGCCACCTACCAGCCCGATACTGGGCACACTAATTGGAAAATCCACGTTTTTACCCCTCAGTCATAATTGATGTGCACAACGGTGTGCGCAGGTGCTGGTCGGCGGATCAGGCATTCGAGCGCGTTCCCCGGGTTTGCACCAAAGCGCTCCCCCCAATAGCTGACGCCGAAGCGCCGGCCCTGTCGTTGCCGGCCACCGGTGTTGAGCGTCCACATGAACTGTGCGTGCCAGGTACCAAAATGCGCAGAGCCAAAACGAGAGCGCCCCATTCGTGGCGCTCGGTGCTCGGTGATGGTGGAGTTCGGGTAGCCCTGGCTGACGGCTATCTCGATAAAGTAGGCTCGGCTCTGTCCTCCCACTTCAACCAGTCGACGGCGCACCGCTAGGCGGCGATCTTCAAAAGCCGGGTTCGGCCCGAGACAATCGTCCGGTAGCCCCATGATCGACTCCCAGTCGGGCACCAACTCGCTCACGCCTGCCGGGTCCATCTCGTTCAACAGATCCACGGCGCGGGCATCGATGCGCGAAAACTCCACAGCCACCCCACCCAGCACCCGAGCCACCTCTGGAACAAGTTCCGGATCCCATGCCGGTCCAGACGGCAAAAGCCCCTGGAGTTGCAGCCGATACTCTTCGGCCGTTCTGATCACAGCCATGTGATACCCCCGAACGTCAGCAGTTGATTGGTGGCCGGAACAACATCCGCCACCGGCGCAATCAGATCGTGATCGGTTTCGCCTGATGAGCTGCTGATTGCTTCAGCGATATGGGTCAACAACAGGGTCTCGCCCAGTCCAGCTTCACGCTGGTGCAAATCAATCAGCTGCGTCTGAATGGCAGCTCGCACCGCAGTGGTGTCCGGCACCGGGTGAATGCTGTACAGCACCGGCAACTCGACCGGCGGCAAAACAAACAGCTCGGCCGTCACCGGCCGCAGCGGCTCGATATAGCCTTTCACCTCGGCGAGCTGCGTGGGGTTCGGCACAGGCTCCACATCACCATCGCGCATCACAAACAAACCGACGGTGCCGGGACCCATGTAATTGCGACGGCACCAGGCCCGTGTGATCCCTGGCACCTCAAGCGCCCAGGTCTCATAGTCGGCGGCAGAGCCACCATGTGGGATCACTCGATAAGAACGCACCACCCTGGCCCGCAACGACTCAACGCTTTCCGCCGCAATGCCGGCCGTCAACCCCGGAGCGAGTACGGTGAAGGCATTGGTGACACCTGCCACCGGCTGGACCAGCGTCAAGGTTAGCCCCGCATCAGCGTTGCCGAGAACACCTGCGTCGACCGCCTCTATCGTGGTGGTATTGAGTCCAGCCACCGTAGTGACGCCGGTCGTCACCTTGTAGGTGCGTCCATCACCGGCCTGCAACACCACATCCACGTCAAGCACAGCGCCCGCTGCGGCTGTGAAACTGACCGGCCCTTCTGCTGGCTGCGCTGGATTGCGGGGCTGGTTAAGGCGCAGCAACGCTACTCGCTCCAGAGTTTCCTCATCCGCCCGGTCGGGCAGGATTTGCTCAGCGATCCAGTCGAGGTACCCATACAGACCATAGGCCGTGCCGCCCATCGTTCGGGCCAGCACCTGCGCATCAGACCGACGCAGCGAGTCGCTGGCCAAGTCGCTTTGAGTGCGGCTAATCAGGACAGGTAATGAAGGCGTGTCAAACGGCATAGATCACCTGCCATGAAGAGGGTTGTTTGATTTCAATCCGCGCGCCGCTGGCGATCGTCAGCGTCGGCATCAGGTTCAGGCGATTGATATCCACCTTCTCGCTGACGATATCAATGGCGATAACCTCGCCATCATCCAGCAGCCATTGCAGGGCCTCGCGGGCATATACCTCAGCATCGCGCTGGGTTTGCGGCGTCAGCTTTACCCGCCGCAGCAGGTAAAGACGGGAGCCGATACGGTCATCAGCGATAGATGGGTAGCTGTCACCCCACCAGCCGTATCGCTCTTCGTCGTCGATAGGGTCATCTGTTTCCGCTCGACGCCAGGTATAGAGACTGATCGTGACCGCCCTGATCAGGCTGGCCTCAAGACTGTTTGAGATAATCATCAAGCCTCCGAAACAGGTGGGCCACTCTGGTCGTCGCCCATTTCGACTCCGTCGTGCAGGTGCGTGATCTGGCTGACGCCACCAGCCACCTGATCCCCTTGGGACACGATCTGCCCGGTCTGGGTGATAGTCGGGGTGTCGAAGTTCACTGAGTTGGTCGCCTTGATGTTCAGCGTCCCGGTTTCGATATCGATGATCCGGCCGCGCTTGAAGTGGATCCTGTCACCCTCATCGGTGTAGATAGCCACTTCACCCGGCTTCAACTCCTTGATCCGGTACCGGCGATCAGCGGCCACCAGCACCACCGCGTGGGACCGGTCGCCGCCGAGGAACATAGTCAGCACCTCAGCGCCTGCCAACGGATTGCTGGTATAGCCGTAAGGTTCGAAATGCTCGGCGCCATCCTTCAGTTCGCCGGCAGTCAGGCGCACTTGCAGCGTCTGCATCATTTTCCCGGCGGCAGCCAGCACCACGGTGCCGCGGGCCATCATGCTTTTCAGGCTCATTTTTTCGGCTCGTAGTCAGCGGGAATGAGATATTCGAAGTTGTCGCCCTTACCGCCCTTCTTGAGTTTCCTTTTGCCGTGCGGATCCTTCGGCTCAGGCTCGAAACCCTCAGGCGGCCCCACCTCCAACTTGGTCAGCATGCCCTGCTCGCTCAGGGTGTAGGTGATGCGCGAGATCAACATGTCTCGATCCATGCCAATGATGGGATCGACCACTCGGGCGATCATGTTGTGCCGCCAAAGCTGGCCGTTGGTTTGCCGCCAGCCCTGCACCGTGTAAGACACGGTAAGGGCTTTGCCCATCCGGCTGCTGCTCTCCCAGCCCGCCCGTGCCTGCGCCAGTTCGTTGGTTACCTGGCCGGACTCCTGAATGATCAGTACGCGTTTGCGGGTCGTGCGATCGTCAGTCAACGTGGCAGACACCTCCGCCGCATCAGCACCGTACTCAGTGTCCGTCCCGCTCTTCTGTCCCAGCACCTGGTATTCAGAAAACACGCCAGAAAAATCCAGCGACGCATCCCCGGTCTTTACGTTTTTGCCCACCTCGATTGCGTCGAAGGTGCGGCCACCGCTGCCAGGGCTGGCAAGCACCGCCGCACCGCGGGCGTCGTCGGTGGAGAACACTCGAAACAATGTCAGCAGACGATCAATCGATGCGAAAGCTGTTTCGCCGGGCTCGATGGTGTGGTCGGAAAGCTTGCCGCCCTCGGGGATCTCGCTGTTTACCTTGATGCCATAGGGCGAAGCCAGCGCCTTGACGATGGACAGCACCGACTGATTGTTCCACTGGCCTGGCTTGTTAACCGCCGCACAGTCCACCAGGTCCGCCGTCAGTGATCGGCCGCTGACTGACTTCGTGATCTGCTTGTCGTCGTAACTGACCGGTGTGGCAAACACCCAAGCGGTCAACACCAGGTCATCACCGATCCGAACCTGGCACTTGTCGCCCTGCCTGATCGGGACGTTTTGAATCTGTCCCGGCCACTTCCATGTCAGCGATAAATTGAAAGACCGGGCCTGATCCTCAAGCCCTGCGGTGATCTCTACCGATTTCCAGCCGAAGTAATCCAGGCCATCAACCGTGAGGCTGACTGCATTTTGATCATCAGGCATGGCTACCTCTGTGCGATTTTAATTGGCACCGCCGGCACAAAGCCCGGATGCCGAATTCGATTGCGCTGAACGACTTCGGGGGAACGAGTTGCATCGCCGAAGCGACGATAGGCCAGCACCAGCGCCGACAGCGTTTCAGGCGGCGTGATATCAACCAACCGCACCCCAGACTGAGCCACGGCTGTCAGGTGTTTCACCACGGACTGACGAAAACTGTTGAGCACCAGGTAATGCTCGGGGTCTGCCTTGAGCGACGCTTCGTGGATCGCCTCATTGAGGTTGTCGCGCAGTTCAATCACATCGTCAGCAACCGGCACATCCGGCCGAACAATAGGCTGGATCGCCTGGTGTTCAACCGACGGCATCGATTCAATTGACTCAGGCTGCGTGGCCACAGGCATTTCACTGACAATCAAACCGATCTGGACCAGAACTGAATCCTGCACCAGGTCCGCCGTCGCCTGCGATGCGGTCACTGTATCGGTACCGCCGAGAGGGCTGACGGTGTTGATGCTACTGACCGACTCAGTCTGCTGCGAGGCTTCGGCCACTGCCCCCCGATATCCCGAGCCGGAGCCATCGCTGGAACTGGAACTGGAACTGGAACCGAAGAAGTCGAAGCCAGAAAAACTGGAGAAGTAGCTGGAGAAGAGCGACGAGAGCGTGCCCGGCGAATTCATCAGCGACTGCGCGAAACCGGTGACGTCGGTGAAGACGCTCAAGAATGGCGCGAACTGCTGCCGAATCACGGAGAACACGCTCGACAGGCTGTTGCGCATCTGCAGCAGACCTAGTCGGGCTTTGTTCACCGTTGCCATGGTCGTCTTGTAGCGATTGAGCGATGAGGTCAATAGGCTTTCAGATGACTTCACCACCTGAGCCTGGGTGTTGACCCTTGCCGCAGGCGTCTTCAACGGCGCGTCCGGGTAAAACGTCAGGTCAAAGCTGACCATGCCACCGCCAACGCGGTCGTGCGACATCTCGCACTCGCCGACCTTGACCTGCATTTTCCCAAGCCAGGGATGGACCAGCTCCCCGCCGCCCGGTGTGTTCAGCGCCTCGATCAACTTGTCTCGACGCTCGAAGCAGTCGTCGCCAATAACCCACGCCGTCATCTTGTGGACTTGGGATTGTTTGCCTAGCTGCTCAAAGAAGGGGGTATCCCGCTGCGGGAACTCATGCAGCTGGCCTTTCATGCCCACCGGCACCGACGCTTGGGGAATCAAGAAACTGATCCCCCGGAACGACGCCGGCAATAACTTATCTCGCCACGTCACGGTCATTGGCCGGGCCTCATAATGCCGATGGTTCGGGTGCCAACACTGGGCTTGATGCTCAGTCCTGGCTGATTGGTTTTGGCTGGGTCAATCGTCGTGCCGGGAGGCGCCCCATTGAGATTGATGTTGAGCTCACCATTGAGTTTCGGCGCCTGACCCGCCGCCGCCTGCTGGACCAGTCCACCAGATTGTGCAGCCAGGTTAGGCCGGCTCAACAGTTTTTCCGTGCTCGGCACGCCCATGCCGTTGCGCATCATCCGCTGATAACGCTGCGCGCCTTCGACAGCGCCGGCCTCGACTAAGGAACCATCACCACCGCCTGGTCCCGCATTGCGCACACGCTGCTCTTCCGCAAACGCGCTAGCCTTGTTGGTCGCGGTTTTGATAATCCCTTCACCGCCCTCCCCGCCGCCGAAGTACTTCATGATCGGCTCGATGATCGGCTTCAGCTTTTCCCAAAGACCCCTGAACCATGCGGCGATTGGCTCCCAGTTATTGATGATCATTCCAAGGGGTGACCAGTCAAACATCTTCCCCATAAACTCCATGACCGGGGTAGAGACGGCGACCAACACCCCCCACAACGCAGAGAACAACTCAGTCAACGGTCCCCAGTTTTCCATGATCATTGGAATCGGTGTGTAGGCAAATGCCTGCTTGAACCAACCCCACAGGACCATTGCCGGGGCCCGGATCTTTTCCCAGATCGCCTGGAAGTAAGGCGCCACTGTTGACCAGTTCGCGATGAGCAGGCCAGCGGCAAGCGCAATGCCACGAACAATGATCCCGATTGGTGACATGGCCGTAACTGCGCTCATGATTTTGGTCACCACAATGGCGCCCATCACTGCGACCCGCAGCACAGCAAAGGCAAACGCGGCGCCGAGCACGCCCCGGATTACCCCGGGATGCGCCTTGGCCAGTTCAGACATTTGCGTGATGGCCGGCCCTATTTGATCCATAAAAGCATTGAACGGAGGCAGGAGTGCGCCGCCGACCTCAACCCCCAGGCGGGTGACCTTGTTGGTCAGCAACTGCATGGCGTTGGCCGTGGTGGCCGACCGCGCGGTGTATTCACTTTCCATCGAGCCGGCAAACTTGCCCTCTTTCCCGACAGCCGTGAAGCTGGACTTCAAAAGATCCAGGTTGGTCAACAGCGGCGCGATGGCCGAGACCGACTCGGTACCGAACAACTGGGTGAGCAATCCGGCCTGTTTCGCCGGATCGACCTTGGCGATACGCTCCAGCACGTCCTCGATCGTACCCTGCGCATCCTTTTGCATGCCCTTCGAAACTTGCTTCACATCCAGGCGCAACGACTTGAACGCCTCCGACTGCTGCTTGGTGGCTGCGCTGCCCTTGGTCAGCGACAGCATAAAGTTCTTCATGCCCGTCGCAGCGACTTCACTCGGAACACCAACGCCCGCAAGCGTCGCGCCCATTGCCGCAACCTGCCCCGCGGATAGCCGCGCCATTCCTCACCGAGTGCGCCAACGGCTCATCACAGCGGAACTTCGATGCGCAGGAGCCGCTGCGAACTCAGGTCGCACAGGTCAAGGGTGGACACTTCGCCATGGTCGCCGCACACATGACGGCTTTTGGTCAGAATGCAGCGGGCAGCTCGCCCGAGGAGCCAACGCAGACAGTGCTGGCTGGGGCCGCGCGTCACGGCATCGTTGCCGCGTTCTTCGAACAGGCGAATGGCGGGTATTACAAAGGTGATGGCCGTTCGGCCTACGACCCCATCTCCACCATCTGCCAATCCGGCGCCAATCAGCGGCTGGTCAACGCCTACCTGGTGAAGTATTACGGCAACGAGAAGGATGGCATTTCGCTCACTGAGCCGATGCATACCCTGCCCACGAAGGACCGTGTTGCACTGGTCGAGGTTGTGCAGGTGCCGGACACGCTGACGCCGGAACAGATGGAAGGCGCCCGCCGCTGCGCCGCCTTCATGCATGAGTACTTGCCGGAGCACTTCAAAGACCCCGCCGAAATGGTGATGGTCGGTGGCTATGTGCTGGTGGACATCACCTTGCGCATGCTGCAACCGCCAGAGCTGAAGGCAGCGCAGGGCTTCGACAAGGGATACATCATCGACCGGGGGCTGTTTGTTGACCCTGTCACCGGCGCCGAAGAGTGGCGCGACATCAACAAGACGGACCAGGTCCGGCTGATCGGCAACAGTGTCTGTCCGGATGAAGCCGAGGCACTGGTCGCGGCCAACGCCGCCGACATCATCGAACTTTATCAGCGCCTCGCGGCGTAACCCACTCCACCGCCCGGGCATGACCCGGCATAGGACGCCCCATGCCCACACAAAATATCCGAACCATCGTTACCGATTCTCTTATGGGGATGATTGCAGCCGTTACGCAGACAACGCCGCCGGCGAACGAGCCGCCACCGCCATTCATCCAAGGGCCTATTGACCGCGCCGTGGACCGCATTCGGGCATTCGTTGCCCCGGGCGTCACCCTTGCAGCCACCCGTGAAAATCGGGTGTATGTCGCCGGGCCAATGACCGGCATCGAGGACTTCAACTACCCGGCCTTCAACGCGGTCGCCGAGCAGCTCCGCGCCCAGGGCTACGAAGTCGAGAACCCAGCAGACCACGGCATCGTCGAGGGTGCGGTCTGGGCCGACTACATGGCCTACGACCTGACGCGGCTGGGGCTGTGCGGCGTGATTGCCCTGCTGCCCGGATGGGAAAGATCGGAGGGTGCGAAGCTCGAAGTTCAAATCGCCCACCGCCTCGGCATGACGGTTGTGAATGCCCATGATCTGGTATCGATGGAGATTGCATGATGAGTGCAGTAAAGCGTTACGGGCACATCAGCTACCTGGTGGAAGCCTGCCCGCAGATCATGAAGCTTTACCCGAGCATGACGGTTTACGTGCTGGCCAGCGACTTCGACCGGGTCGCCGCCGAGCGTGACGCCCTGCAGCTGCGCCTGAACGCAGCGGATCAGCGGATTGATGAGCTTACCGCTCAGCACCATAGCGAGGACTCGCTCGATATGGTCGCGCCATCCCACGAAATCCCCGGCACATCGGGCATGCGCCTGAACATGCTGGCCAACCAAGGCGAATAGCGATGAGCAATCGTCCAGTAGTTCGAACCACCACCGGCGCGACAGTGACCCTAACGATCGAGCTCTCAAACATTGGAAGCTGGGGGCCGGATTGTAAGATCGATCAGGTTTATCGGCAGGCCAGGGAAGAGGCCATCGGCCGAATCAATCGCGCATTCAAGGACGACCAGCGAGGCGTTCGAATCCTTGGCCCTGTGGTCGTGAAGGCGATAACAACGGATGTCGAGCTGCGCAGGTAAGCTCACCGCGCGAGGAGTACATCTGTACTCCACCCCTCTGTAACTCCCTCCCCCTTAAAAGTCAGCCGCTATAGCGGCAAAGGAACAGTCATGCCTGAAGCAAAGGTTGTGATGTACGAATCTCCGGAAGCGGCCAGCATTCAAACCGTCACCGGCTGGGTCGGCGCCGATGGTCGCTTCTGGGGTAATGATGAGCACATGGCCCGGTATTGCGGCTCGACTCATCGCCATTGCGAGAAGAACCCAGATCACCCGATCTACGAAGTGCGCAGCTGGTGCAAGCAGTGCTACCAGGAAAGCCGCCAAGCGAAGTTTGCGGCAATGCCAGTCAAAGAGTGGGGTGGTGAGCCGCTGGTTATCTTCGACGGCGATGAGTATTTCTTTGACGAAGACAGTCTGCGCGACTACCTCATTGAGAGCGACATTGACCTGGCCGACCTGCAGATTTGTATCTGTGAGCCGAACATGCCGAGAGAAATCGACCCGTCAGACGTCTTCTGTGATGACTTGCCGGAGGACGGCGAGATCCGGGACGAGCAGGTAGTGGCGGCATTCGACCTGCTGAACGAGGTGATCCGCCAGTCTGAACCACTGTCGTGGTCGGAGGGGAAGTTTGCCGCAAAACTCCCTCAGGCGCTTCTCGATGAGATCGCCACTTCCAGGGTGACGCCATGATCCTCCCCGCCCTCGCCTACATGGCCTGGCTCATCTACACGGGGCCGCGGCGATGAGAAGTGTCCGCCGATTCGTAGATGATCCATCAGCCGAATACGGTTTCCGCTCGGTGCCATCGACCTATGAGGACGCCGAGAAAATCACCGGCTTCCGACTGGATCGTCGCGTCAACTACTCGATCAGTGTCGAAGGGGAAGTTGAGCAGGAAAGCTGGTGCACCCTGGATTGCTCCGGATGCAGCTGTGGTTGCGAAGGCGGCTGCGGATGCGGGCCTTCCGCTGGATGCAGCGAGTGTGGATACACCGGCAAACGACGGCATCACTTCGGCTTCCCACCATCCCCGCCAGATCGCAACAACCCCTAACCCCTCTTCCACCTACCAGCCTGCCGGTGAACGGCGGGCGAGGAATCGCTATGTCTGAGAAACCACTTACGCCAGGTCCCTGGGCTGTTCATCGCCGGATGAAAGATTGCGTGACCTTCACTGGCAAGCACGGGGAGGAAAACCTTTTCCTCGAAAACGTCGACGGGTATTTCGCCTGCCAGAGCCCGACTGATGCACGCCTGATCTCGGCAGCACCAGAGCTGTTGCGCGCGGCCCGAAAAGTTCTCGCAGGCCTCAACGCACGAATCGATGAAGCCAGCGCCAGCGGCTCACTGGTTCCTGTCTTTGATGGGATCGCCGAACTGCATGACGCGATAACCAAAGCCACTCAATAACCACCTTCTGCCGCCACGCGCGGCATGGAGCATCAAATGTTTCTGACCGCTGAAGAAGTGGCCGAACTTACCGGCTACACGAAGCCTGGCGCCCAGATCAAATGGTTGCAGGCGGAAAAATATGGATTCGCCGTCGATGGACATGGCAAGCCCAAGGTGCTGCGCCAAGTTGTCATTGGTCGGCTCGGTGGTATTCAATCGAAGAAAGGCCCGGAACTCCGGCTCGCATAAGGAAGGTAGAGAATGCGCCCTCGCAAGAAAGACCGGCACTTGCCGGCGTGCATGTACCAAAAGCACGGGGCTTACTACCTGGTGCGCAAAGGCAAATGGATGCGCCTGGGCACGGACTTCCAGGCGTCACTGGTCGCATATGCCAAGGCAATCGACAAAGGCAATCAGGGCGGCATGTCCAAGCTGATCGACGATGCCCTGGCGAACATGGCTCCGAAGCTTGCGGCCAATACCGTCAAGCAATACGAGGCTGCAGCAGTCAGGCTCAAGGAAGCGTTCGCCGACTTCGAGCCCCGCGACGTGCTACCGCGCCACGTGGCCGCGTTGAAAATGCACATGGCCAGCACGCCAAACATGTCAAACCGGGTGATTTCTTTTCTGAGGATGGTGTTCATGTACGCGCTGGAGAGTCAGATGGTGGACTCAAACCCCTGCACAGGGATCCGGCGACATACGGAGAATCGACGCGATCGGTATATATCCGATGCTGAGTTCGCAAAAATCTGCGAGAAGGCGAGCCCGAACATGCGGGTTATTTACGAGATGTGCTACCTGACCGGTCAGCGGATCAGCGATGTGCTGGCCATCCACCTTTCAGATATCAGTGAGGAAGGTATTGCGTTCAAGCAACAGAAGACCGGGGCCCGACTTATCGTCCGGATGAGTTCAGACCTCGAAGCCCTGGTCGCACGGATCAAGGCATTGCCTCGAACCATTCGCGGCCTGACGTTGTTCTGTTCGCCCCGCGGTGGGAAGCCGGTTCATTACAGCTCGGTGAAGGATGCATTCAACCGCAACTGCAAGGCTGCCGGGGTCGTCGGTGCAACGCTGCATGACCTCAGGGCGAAGTCGCTGACCGACACAGACAAGCAGGGCAACAACGCACAGAAGCTCGGCGGCCACACCGATGCGAAGATGACGGCACGCTACCTGCGTCTGCGTGAAACCGACATCGCAGAGCCGCCAATGATGCCAAAGGCAAAGCAATAACCTGTTCAAAATCTAGGCACAAAAAAGCCGCATCTCTGCGGCTTTTTCGAACCCTTGGGCTCAACCTGCTTTCAGAATTTTCAGCTGACGCTCAGTGGCTCGTTGCAGCACAGCTTCGTAGACGCGCTTCTTTTTGTCTGAAGATGCACAGCGGAAGAAATCCGAAAACGGAGTCGAACGCGCGGCTTGTACTTTTTTCATAGCCTTTCCCCAGCTTTGATGTACCTAAGAAGGCTTTGACGATCGTAACCGTCATGAAGGCCGTCTTCTATTAAATGTATGTCTTCCTTGTAAGACTTCAAGGAAGCATCGGTATTCTTTATCAGCAGGTTTACCAAAAGCCGATTGCCGAATTTGTCCTTCAGAGCGTTGACGACGTCTTTCGCCAAAAAAAACTGCTCTACAAAAATCTCCGGAGGGATTCTCCTCCCTTCCTGGCGCTCTCTGGCTTGTACAAACCGCCATGCCAGCTCAGGCTTCTGATACACAAACATTATGACGCACTGCCGACTCTTCCTCAGCGACCGCGTGATGTTCAGGTCAGCCTTCTCGAGGTTACACAGAGTGCCGTCGAGTACGAAAGATTGACTCTGATCTAGCGCCATATCGTGAATCTTGTCAACGAGTATCGAAGCCGCCCGCTGGTACATCCAAGAATTTGTTCCAATGTATCCTTCGAAATGATTGCGCAGATCATCTGGATCAATGCGCATCGTTCGAACCCCGGTGTTAGCCACAAGCTCGTCGATCAGTTCGATCGCCGCTTCAGTTTTACCAGCCCCAGCGCAGCCAGACATGAATACAGAAACGGGCGATTGCTCAGAAAGGTAAACGGCCGGATTGGTGAATTCTTTAGCGATTCGCTTTTTGTTTGCCTTGGCAAACAAAAGCGCAGATTCCATCTGAAGTGCTTCCTGGTGATTCATTTCCGTATGAAATCTCACTTTTTCGCGGGAGCGCATTCTATACGCTGACAAAGGCAAAGAACAGGCCACAGGTCGGGAAGGACCCGGAGGTGGTTGGCGTCGCACCCTGGCAGACAATTCAAGTAGTATTAGACGTTTGACCATTGTCAAATAGACAGATAGAGCAAAGCCCTTTGAATATGGACCTCTCCAGCCACACCCCGATGATGCAGCAATATTGGCGCCTGAAGAATCAGCACCCAGACCAGCTGATGTTCTACCGCATGGGCGACTTCTACGAGATCTTCTATGAAGACGCGAAGAAGGCCGCCAAGTTGCTGGACATCACCCTGACCGCCCGTGGGCAGTCGGCGGGTCAGGCGATTCCGATGTGTGGGATTCCTTACCACGCCGCGGAAGGTTACCTGGCGAAACTGGTCAAGCTCGGCGAGTCGGTGGTGATCTGTGAGCAGGTCGGCGACCCGGCCACCAGCAAAGGCCCGGTGGATCGCCAAGTGGTTCGGATCATCACACCCGGCACGGTCAGTGATGAAGCGCTGCTGGATGAGCGCCGCGACAACCTGATCGCGGCGGTGCTGGGTGACGAGCGTCTGTTCGGCCTGGCCGTGCTGGACATCACGAGCGGCAACTTCACCGTCCTGGAAATCAAGGGCTGGGAAAACCTGCTGGCGGAATTGGAGCGGGTCAATCCGGTGGAGCTGATGATCCCGGATGACTGGCCGAAAGATTTACCGGCGGAAAAACGGCGTGGGGTTCGTCGTCGTGCGCCGTGGGATTTCGAGCGTGATTCGGCGCTGAAAAGTCTTTGCCAGCAGTTTTCTACCCAAGACCTGAAAGGTTTCGGCTGCGAGAACCTGACCCTCGCCATCGGCGCCGCCGGCTGCCTGCTCAGTTACGCCAAGGAAACCCAGCGCACTGCCCTGCCCCACTTGCGCAGCCTGCGTCATGAACGCCTGGACGACACCGTGGTGCTGGACGGCGCGAGCCGTCGCAACCTGGAACTGGACACCAACCTGGCTGGCGGTCGTGACAACACCTTGCAATCGGTGGTCGACCGTTGCCAGACAGCCATGGGCAGCCGTCTGCTGACCCGTTGGCTGAATCGTCCGCTGCGCGATTTGACCGTATTGTTGGCACGCCAGACTTCGATCACCTGTCTGCTCGACAGTTACCGTTTCGAGAAGCTGCAACCGCAGCTCAAGGAAATCGGCGACATCGAGCGGATCCTTGCGCGAATTGGCTTGCGCAATGCCCGTCCTCGTGACCTGGCTCGCCTGCGCGATGCGCTCGGTGCGCTGCCTGAACTGCAAGTGGCAATGACCGAACTGGAAGCCCCGCACATCATTCAACTGGCGGCGACCACCAGCACCTATCCGGAGCTGGCAGCCCTGTTGGAAAAAGCCATCATCGACAACCCGCCCGCAGTCATCCGTGATGGCGGCGTGCTGAAAACAGGTTACGACAGCGAACTCGACGACCTGCAATCGCTCAGTGAAAACGCCGGGCAATTCCTGATCGACCTCGAAGCCCGCGAGAAGGCCCGTACCGGTCTGTCGCACCTGAAAGTCGGTTACAACCGCATTCATGGCTACTTCATCGAGTTGCCAAGCAAGCAGGCTGAATCGGCGCCGGCAGACTATATCCGTCGCCAGACATTGAAAGGTGCCGAGCGCTTCATTACGCCGGAACTGAAGGCGTTCGAGGACAAGGCCCTATCGGCGAAGAGCCGCGCCCTGGCGCGCGAGAAGATGCTCTACGAAGCACTGCTCGAAGATTTGATCGCCCAGTTGCCGCCGTTGCAGGACACCGCTGCGGCACTGGCCGAACTGGACGTGCTGAGCAACCTAGCCGAACGCGCGCTGAACCTCGATCTGAACTGCCCGCGTTTCGTCAGCGAGCCGTGCATGCGCATCAGCCAGGGTCGCCACCCAGTGGTCGAGCAAGTGCTGACCACGCCGTTCGTGGCCAACGACCTGAGCCTCGACGACAACACCCGCATGCTGGTGATCACCGGTCCGAATATGGGCGGTAAATCCACCTACATGCGCCAGACCGCTCTGATCGTGCTGCTGGCACACATCGGCAGCTTCGTGCCGGCGGCCAGCTGCGAATTGTCTCTGGTGGACCGGATCTTTACCCGGATCGGCTCCAGCGATGACCTGGCCGGCGGGCGTTCGACCTTCATGGTCGAAATGAGCGAAACCGCGAATATTTTGCACAACGCCACCGAGCGCAGCCTGGTGCTGATGGACGAAGTCGGTCGTGGCACCAGCACCTTCGACGGTCTGTCCCTGGCGTGGGCTGCCGCCGAACGCCTGGCACATCTTCGGGCTTACACGCTGTTCGCCACCCACTACTTCGAGCTGACGGTGTTGCCGGAAGCCCAGCCGTTGGTGGCCAACGTGCACCTCAATGCCACCGAGCACAACGAACGTATCGTGTTCCTGCACCACGTGCTGCCAGGGCCTGCCAGCCAGAGCTACGGCCTTGCGGTTGCCCAGTTGGCCGGTGTGCCGAGCGAAGTGATCGTGCGCGCTCGCGAACACCTGGGCCGTCTGGAAGCTACCGCCTTGCCTCATGAAGTTCCCAGGCCCACCAAAGGCAAACCGGCCGCGCCGCAGCAGAGCGACATGTTCGCCAGCCTGCCGCATCCGGTGCTGGATGAGCTGGCCAAGCTCGATCTGGACGACATGACACCGCGTCGTGCGCTCGAAATGCTCTATACACTTAAGACACGGATCTAACGCACTTGCCTGCAAGCTGTTAGAATCTCGCGCGGTTCGGGATGCTGCAGGCTAATAGCCTGGCCTGCAGACTATCGCTCCCGAACCTGGCGACCCCGTACTGAAGGGGCTCCGCTGCCGCCGCCTGAGGAGAAAATTAGAAATGACCTTCGTCGTCACCGACAACTGCATCAAGTGCAAGTACACCGACTGCGTAGAAGTCTGTCCGGTGGACTGCTTTTACGAAGGCCCGAACTTCCTGGTGATTCACCCGGATGAGTGCATCGACTGCGCACTGTGCGAACCAGAGTGCCCTGCCGTGGCCATCTTCTCCGAAGATGAAGTCCCGGAAGACATGCAACAGTTCATTCAACTGAACGTTGAGTTGGCGGAAATCTGGCCCAACATCACCGAGAAGAAAGAATCGTTGCCCGATGCCGAAGAGTGGGACGGCGTCAAAGGCAAGATCAAAGACCTCGAACGCTGATTACCCCCGCGTTCTCGAAAAGGCCCTTTGTGGGCCTTTTTGTTTTTCTGCAGGCAAAAAAAGGGGCGGTTTGACCCGCCCACATTTTTCCTTATTCCCTGCGCTCCTTTTCATCGTCCTGATGAATCGCTTCCTGCGATGTCCTTTCCCCTCATCCTTGAAGGGCGTGTCTGTCCGTCGACACAATTCAAATACTAGAGAGTTCCGGGGCAAGAGCAATCGCGCTCCAGCGCCAACATGGTTTGTCACATGCCGTTAATCTAGAAAAATAACCTTATCAATCAACTAGATAAACGGTGTACGGCAAGAGCATGGACAACTGCCACACTGTAAAAATAACGAACACTTACGAAAGAGTAAGCAAAGACTTACAGCGCGAGACTAAAAACAGAGAGTGATTCCCACCCAATTTCCAGGCACTAAAAAGCCCCGAACCCAGTCGTAATGCTGTTCACTTAAGCGGAGCAGCCTTACGGTCCACTGGAAACCGGGTCTTTGAGATCTTCACCGTCCTTGGCCTCGAAGGCCTGGGGCGGTGATCCAGAAATAATCCTCCAATACCTGCCCTTAGCTCTGCCAATCGCCTCCCTGTCGCTGAAACCGGGTTAGCCGCTGCCATGACGATCAGTTGGACGGCGATGTACTGGCAGACCGGTTTGAAACGGATTTCCGATGGCGCTCGACCAAACGCCACCGCCGCCTGACTGGCTTCCCGACGAATTACGTTGTAAGCCAGCAAAAGTCCCCATACCTCCTGATAGACCAGATCGACTTTTTTGCTGCGCAAGGTCACTGCGTTCTGTTGCATCGAGCTCTTGATGTCCCTGAAGCCCAATTCGATCTCCCAGCGTTCCTGATAAAGCTTGGCAACGGCCTTGGTGTTGTAGGTGTTGGCCGGTAATGACGTCAGGACGGTCTTTAGCTTGCCTTGAACTTCATAGCTGACTTCGCGGGCCTCCCAATGGGTCGGAAGGCTGGGATTTCGTTTCCTGGCCTGTGGCGAGACTTTCATGCGCAACAGGCGATCATGCTCGTTGTAGCGGGCCACTTCCTCACAGGCCCTTCCTTTTTTGGCCGGGATCAACCAATGACGGTTGGTGCCGGCGTTGCTCAGGCTCGACAGCAGTTCAGCCCCCCAGAACCCCTTGTCGAATAACGTCACCGAGTGGTCGGGGATCTGCTGCAAAAACTCGTCGGCCAAGCGCATTTCACTGCGTCGGTAAGGGCTCAATTGAGCATCCAGGATCAAGTGCGAACGCACATTTCCAGGCGTCATCGGCATAGCGCTCCGCGCCCCATTGGGTGCCTGTCTTGCGGAACAACCACTCAACGGGATCAGCGCCAAGCCGCTTGCGAGCTTCGGTTACACCGCTACGGGCCAACAGGTGGTCGGAGGCCAGGCCTTGGGCGCAAATGTTCAAACGTCTGGCCACCTCGTGAACCGGCTCGTCACGAAACAGCGCCATGCCGAGCACCAGCCAAAGCACTTGATCAGCGGGCAGGCGACGCCGGCGAATGGTGGCCTGACTGGAAAGATCCAGCGCAGACGCTACCCACTCAATGGGAATATTTTGGGTAAAGGTGCTCAGGTCACAGAAGTTGAAAAGGTCGCCGAGGTCGAGCAGGTCCTGTTGAACAGACATAAAAAATCCGATACCAGAGGTCTGGAATCGGATTTTCGGATAAGCCCGGCTTTGACTCAAATGCTTAAATGAACAGCATTACGAACCCAGTCGGGGCTTTTTTGTTGCCTGCTTGCTGAATTACTTATTGAAACAGCGACTCGCTCGACAGGCCATTCTTCTCGAGAATCTCTCGAAGACGCTTCAGGCCTTCAACCTGAATCTGTCTGACCCGTTCCCGGGTCAGGCCAATTTCCAGGCCTACATCTTCCAGCGTGCTGCTCTCATGACCGCGCAGGCCGAAGCGGCGTATCACCACTTCACGTTGCTTGTCGGTCAGCTCCGAGAGCCATTGATCAATGCTCTGAGACAGGTCGTCATCCTGCAACAGTTCGCATGGATCGGTTGGGCGGTCATCGGTAAGGGTGTCCAGCAGGGTTTTATCCGAATCCGGACCCAGCGAGACGTCGACCGAAGAAACCCGCTCGTTCAGGCCGAGCATGCGCTTGACCTCCCCCACTGGCTTTTCCAGCAGGTTGGCGATTTCTTCGGGTGAGGGTTCGTGATCGAGTTTTTGCGTCAGCTCCCGTGCAGCCCGCAGGTACACGTTTAGCTCTTTGACCACATGGATCGGCAACCGGATGGTCCGGGTCTGATTCATGATCGCGCGCTCGATGGTCTGACGAATCCACCAGGTTGCGTAGGTCGAAAAGCGGAAGCCTCGTTCAGGGTCGAACTTTTCCACCGCCCGGATCAACCCCAGGTTGCCCTCTTCGATCAGGTCCAGCAGCGACAAGCCGCGATTGACATAACGCCGGGCGATTTTCACCACCAGTCGCAAGTTGCTTTCAATCATGCGTTTGCGCCCGGCCGGATCGCCACTTTGCGACAAGCGCGCAAAATGAACTTCTTCTTCCGGGGACAGCAGAGGGGAAAAGCCGATTTCATTGAGGTACAGCTGCGTGGCATCGAGTGCACGCGTGTAGTCAATGTACTTGTGTTGTTTTAGCGAAGCGGAGTGTTTGGATTTGGCACGAACGGAAGGTGGTGCAGCCCCTTCATCATTCGACATCGAATCCGTAGCGATGCCGGTCTCCATAAGGAGAACCTCATCGTCGATGTCAAACTCCGGCACTTCTTTACTGAGAGCCATTGTTATAGTCCTTTGGTGAGTTCGACCCCAAGCTCAAGCGGCGCCTTTATCCTTGGCAACGCTGGAGCCTGTCCCCTCTACGTGACGGAACAGGCTGGTAAGCGATCAACGACGTGGCAGGAATTGCAGCGGATCTACAGGCTTACCTTGTCGGCGAATCTCAAAATGCAGTTTCACCCGGTCTGTACCCGTTGACCCCATTTCGGCAATTGTCTGTCCGACCTTGACCTGCTGCCCCTCCCGAACCAAAAGCCTGCGGTTATGTCCGTAGGCACTGACGTAGGTGTCGCTGTGTTTGATGATGACTAATTCGCCGTAGCCCCTTAAGCCACTCCCGGCGTATACCACCGTCCCATCAGACGCAGCTAAAACAGGCTGTCCCAAATCTCCGGCGATATCAATTCCTTTATTCAAACTGCCGTTTGAAGAGAATTTCCCGATGAGAATGCCACTAGATGGCCATCCCCAGCCGGTCGGGGCCGGACCTGCCGCAGGCATCGGAGCGGGTGCAGGCTTGTTCGCGACGGACGGTGCAACCACCGCCGTACCCGTGGTCGCACCTGTTACCGGACGACGGAATACCGTGGTTTTACTCGACGACGAAGACGTTGAATTGGACGAACTCACCGTCGCCGGCGGCGTTGAACCGGTGCGACCGTCGAAGCGAATCGTCTGACCCGGATGGATCGTGTAAGGCGTAGGAATATTGTTCCGTGCCGCGAGGGCTTTGTAGTCCCAGCCGTAGCGAAAAGCGATGGAGAACAAGGTGTCTTTAGGCCGAACAACGTACTGACCCGTGGTCACTGCCGGACGCTGAGCGACGGCATTGTTGCGATCGACGACGCGCACGTCACTCGATTTGTTGCTGGAACAACCGACCAGCAAGGTGCTCAAGACAAGGCCAGTCACCAGACGCTGAAAGCTCGTTATACCCATTCGCTGCGCAATGACTGTGAGACTCACCCGCCGCTCCCTTTGTGGTGGCTGAAAATGTGGATTGCCGTGTTTCGGCACGAAATGTCGCAAGTATAACGGGCCGTGCAGCCTTTACCTTTAATGAAGCGAAATGGCTTCGCGCACACGTTTGCTGCCTGAAGATGAATCCCCGTTTAACTGATCGATGCCGCTGTAAGACAGGGGCAATCGATGAGAATTCAGCGCGCTGAAACAAATGCTCAGGCCAGTGGCCCATTGAGCAAAGGAACAAAGCGCACGGAGCCCAGAACACGCCTGGAAAAGCCCTGTTCTTCGCGGATGATCAACATCAATTGTTGAACCTCGCCGGCCCCCACCGGAATCACCAGCCGTCCTCCCGGCGCCAATTGATCGAGCAGCGCTTGAGGTACATCCGTCGCCACCGCAGTCACGATAATCCCGTTGTACGGTGCCAGTGCCGGCCAGCCCTCCCAGCCATCGCCCCAGCGGAATACCACGTTGCGCAGGTTCAACTCGACCAGGCGTTCCTTGGCCCGGTCCTGCAGAACCTTGATGCGTTCAACCGAAAACACCCGCTCGACCAGTTGCGACAGCACCGCCGTCTGGTAGCCCGAACCGGTGCCGATTTCCATCACCTTGTCCAGCGGACCGGCCTCCAGCAGCAACTCGCTCATGCGAGCCACCATATAAGGCTGGGAGATGGTCTGGTTATGCCCGATCGGCAGCGCAGTGTCTTCGTAAGCGCGATGGGCCAGTGCTTCGTCGACGAACAGGTGACGCGGTGTACGGCGAATGACTTCCAGCACCTTGGCGTTTGAAACGCCTTCTTCATACAGACGCTGAATAAGTCGTTCGCGGGTCCGCTGAGAGGTCATCCCGATGCCACGACGCAGAATATCGTCTTGTTCACGAGCCATTAGTGCAACCCCTCCAGCCAGCCATCGAGACTTCTGAAGGCATCATTAAAGGTGCGATCCAGTTGCAGTGGAGTGATTGAAACATAGCCCTGCATCACCGCATGGAAATCGGTGCCCGGACCACCGTCTTCGGCGTCCCCGGCCGCGGCGATCCAGTAACCGGATTTACCGCGCGGATCGACAACCTTCATCGGCGCCGCAGCGCGTGCGCGATGTCCGAGGCGGGTCAACTGAATACCGCGGATATGGTCCAGCGGCAAATTGGGAATGTTCACGTTCAGTACCGTGCGCGGTGGCAGCTCAAGGTCAGCATGGGCTTCTACCAGTTTGCGCGCAAAGTAGGCGGCCGTGGGAAGGTTCTCTACTTGCCGTGAGACCAACGAAAAGGCAAACGAAGGACGCGCCAGGAAACGACCTTCAAGGGCCGCTGCCACGGTGCCGGAATACAGCACATCGTCCCCCAGGTTGGCGCCCAGGTTGATGCCGGAAACCACCATGTCCGGCTCGCGTTCCAGCAAGCCGTTGAGGCCCAGGTGCACGCAATCGGTCGGTGTGCCATTGAGGCTGATAAAGCCGTTGGCCAGAGTTTGCGGGTGCAACGGACGATCGAGCGTCAGCGAACTGCTGGCGCCGCTTTTGTCCTGGTCCGGGGCGATAACCACGCATTCGGTGTAATCCGCCAGCGCAGCATAAAGCGCGGCGAGACCGGGTGCGGTTACCCCATCGTCGTTAGAAATCAGAATACGCATGGGCTGTCCGTCTGCCCCACCGGCACCAGATCGACGAGTTCGCGCACCAATACAGTGGCGAAGCATCCGGCCGGGAGGACGAATTCCAGTTGCAGAATGTCAGGCTCGGGATAATGCCACGTCAACCCACCAATGGGCAGCCGCAGGATGCGACGTTCGTGGCTCATACCGGCGTTAATCAACCAGTCGCGCAAGTCTGATTCGCGAGCGGCGATTTCCTGCTCCAGTACATGGACAGCGCCAGTCGCCGGCGAGTCACCTTCGCCCCACTGCGGACCGGTCGGGTGCAAGTCGAGAATAGCCAGACGCGGGTCGCTGCACTCGGCTTCACCTGCCGGAAAAAAGCTGCGGCTATCGGTGAAGGCCAGCAAATCGCCGACCTGAGCTCGCTGCCAGGTGCCATCGGCGACACGCGCCGCCAACACCTGATTGAACAGAAAACTGCGCGCCGTAGAGAGCAGACGCGAACGCACGTTGCGCTGCTCCGGCAGCGCTTTACGCGCGGCCCAGGCACGGGCATCGACCACGTTACCGCCGTCAAACCCAAAACGCTGGGCGCCGAAATAATTGGGAATACCTTGCTTGGCGATCAATTGCAGACGCTCTTCGATCGCCACTTTATCGCCAGCAAATTGCGTCAGTCGCAAAGTGAAGCCATTGGCCGAGTGGGCACCGCGTTGCAGCTTGCGTTTATGCCGACCTGTCTTGAGAATTTTCAGCGTGTCGTTTTCGGCCGCGGACAAATCAGGATCAGCCTTGCCCGGCAGCTGCACGCTGAACCACTGGCGAGTCAGTGCCTGACGGTCCTTGAGGCCCGCGTAACTGACGGTACGCAATGGTACGCCCGCAGCCTTGGCGATCCGCCGTGCCGCTTCCTCCGTATTCAAACCGCGCTTTTCCACCCAGATCCACAGGTGCTCGCCATCGCCACTTAGAGGGATATTGAGAACTTCATCGACCTGGAAATCTTCCGCTGTCGCTTTCAGTATCGCGGTGCCGAGGGCTTCACCATAGGCTCGCGGGCCAAGCAGTTGCGCTTCGTTCATGCGCGCAGCAACAAGGCAACGGAATGCACGGCAATACCTTCTTCGCGACCGACAAAGCCGAGCTTTTCGGTGGTGGTAGCTTTCACGTTCACTTGATCCAACTCAACTTGAAGATCCGCGGCAATCAGCGCGCGCATCGATTCGATATGCGGGGCCATTTTCGGCGCCTGAGCGACGATGGTGTTATCGACGTTGCCGACTTTCCAGCCCTTGGCGTGGATCAGTGCGACGACGTGACGCAACAGCACGCGGCTGTCGGCGCCCTTGAAAGTTGGGTCGGTATCCGGGAAGTGCTTGCCGATATCACCCAGTGCGGCAGCACCGAGCAAGGCATCGCTCAAGGCGTGCAGCAGGACGTCACCGTCGGAATGAGCGAGCAGCCCGAAGCCGTGTGCAATGCGCACGCCGCCCAGAGTAATGAAATCGCCTTCAGCGAAACGGTGCACATCATAGCCGTGGCCAATACGCATAAAAAAACGCCCCGATTTTTGTCAGGGCGTGATTCTACCTGCATTAGACGCCTAGGGCGCGTCCGTGATGTTGCAAGTGGTCGCCGATGAAGCTGGCTATGAAGAAATAGCTGTGGTCGTAGCCCGGTTGCAAGCGCAACGTCAGCGGATGAACCGCCAGTTTGGCCGCCTGTTGCAAGGCTTCAGGCTTGAGCTGAGTGGCCAGGAAATCATCGCGATCACCTTGATCGACCAGCAGCGGCAGCTTCTCGCTTGCCTCGGCGATCAACGCGCAGGCATCCCATTCGCGCCACTTCGAACGGTCTTCACCCAGGTAACGGGAGAACGCCTTCTGACCCCACGGGCAATCCATCGGATTGTTGATGGGCGAGAATGCTGACACCGACTGATAACGCCCCGGATTGCGCAACGCACAGACCAGCGCACCATGGCCGCCCATGGAGTGACCGCTGATGCCGCGTTTGTCCGATGCGGGGAAATGAGCCTCAACCAATGCCGGCAATTCCTGCACCACATAGTCATGCATCCGATAGTGACGCGACCAAGGTTCCTGCGTGGCATTCAGATAAAACCCGGCACCGAGGCCGATGTCCCAGGCGCCATCCGGATCACCCGGCACATCGGGTCCGCGAGGACTGGTGTCCGGTGCAACGATGATCAGTCCCAGTTCGGCGGCCAAACGCATGGCGCCGGCCTTTTGCATGAAATTTTCGTCGGTGCAGGTCAGGCCGGACAGCCAATACAGCACCGGCAACTTACCGCCCTGCTCCGCTTGCGGCGGCAGGTACACGGCAAACACCATGTCGCAGCCGAGCACGTCGGAGCGATGCCGGTAGCGTTTGTGCCAGCCGCCGAAGCTTTTCTGGCAGGAGATATTTTCCAGGCTCATGACCGACCTCAGAAATGGATGACGGAACGGATGCTCTTGCCTTCGTGCATCAGGTCGAACGCCTGGTTGATATCTTCCAGGCCCATGGTGTGGGTGATGAAAGTATCCAGCGGGATTTCGCCGGTTTCAGCCATCTCGACATAGCTTGGCAACTCGGTACGGCCACGCACGCCGCCGAACGCCGAACCGCGCCAGACGCGACCGGTGACCAACTGGAATGGGCGGGTGGAGATTTCCTGACCTGCGCCAGCAACGCCGATGATCACCGATTCACCCCAACCCTTGTGGCAGCACTCAAGTGCGGCGCGCATCAATTGGACATTGCCGATACATTCGAAGGAAAAGTCGACGCCGCCATCGGTCATGTCGACGATGACTTCCTGGATCGGACGATCGAAATCTTTCGGGTTCACACAATCGGTTGCACCCAACTGCTTGGCGATTTCGAATTTGGCCGGGTTGATGTCGATGGCGATGATCCGCCCAGCCTTGGCTTTGACGGCGCCGATTATCGCCGACAGACCGATGCCGCCGAGACCGAAAATGGCGACGGTATCACCTGGTTTTACCTTGGCGGTATTAAGAACTGCACCGATGCCGGTGGTGACACCGCAGCCCAGCAGGCAGACTTTTTCCAGTGGCGCTTCTTTTGGAATTTTGGCGACGGAGATTTCCGGCAGCACGGTGTACTCGGAGAACGTCGAGGTGCCCATGTAGTGGAAAATCGGCTGGCCCTTGTAGGAAAAGCGCGAAGTGCCGTCAGGCATCAGGCCTTTACCCTGAGTCGCGCGAATCGCCTGACACAGGTTGGTTTTACCCGACAGACAGAATTTGCACTGGCGGCATTCCGGGGTGTACAGCGGGATCACATGATCGCCGACTGCGACGGAGGTCACACCCTCACCAATCGCCTCAACCACCGCGCCACCTTCGTGACCGAGGATCGACGGGAAGATCCCCTCCGGGTCCGCGCCCGACAGGGTGTAGGCGTCGGTATGGCAGACACCGGAGGCAACCACACGCAGCAAAACTTCACCGGCCTTGGGCATGGCGACATCGACTTCAACGATTTCGAGGGGTTTCTTGGCCTCGAAGGCAACGGCGGCGCGCGACTTGATCATGTGGATTCTCCAGTGAATAAAAACGAGACAGGGAGTGTAATACACCGCCTGACGGTGAATAATCCGGACAAAAGCAAAACATTATTGCCATACAGGGATAATCCTTGATGTCCGAAAACCGCTGGGAAGGTATCGACGAGTTCGTCGCCGTGGCCGAGTGCAGTCAGTTCACGGCTGCCGCAGAACGCCTCGGGGTTTCGTCCTCCCACATCAGTCGACAAATAGTACGCCTCGAAGAGCGCCTTCAGACGCGACTGCTTTATCGCAGCACCCGCCGGGTCACGCTGACCGAGGCAGGGCAAACCTTTCTGCAACATTGCCAGCGCCTACAGGATGGTCGCGAAGAAGCACTGCGAGCGGTGGGGGACCTGACTAGCGAACCCAAAGGCATGCTGCGCATGACCTGCGCCGTGGCGTACGGCGAACGATTCATCGTGCCGCTGGTGACCCGCTTCATGGGGCTTTACCCGCAACTTCGAATCGATATTGAACTGAGCAATCGTCAACTCGACCTCGTGCACGAAGGGCTGGACCTGGCGATTCGCCTCGGTCGCCTCCAGGACTCACGACTGGTGGCAACGCGATTGGCACCTCGACGCATGTACCTGTGCGCGTCGCCGTCCTACCTGGAACGGTATGGTCGCCCACACAGTTTGTCGGAACTGAGCCGTCATAACTGTCTCATCGGCAGTTCGGATATCTGGAAACTGGAACAGAACGGGCGGGAATTTTCCCAGCGGGTGCAGGGAAACTGGCGCTGTAACAGTGGGCAAGCGGTATTGGATGCGGCGCTGCAAGGGGTCGGGCTGTGTCAGTTGCCGGACTATTACGTGCTGGAGCATTTGAAAAACGGCGAATTGATTTCGCTACTGGACGCGCATCAACCGCCGAACACAGCCGTATGGGCGCTTTACCCACAGCAGCGGCATTTGTCGCCCAAGGTGCGCAAGTTGGTGGATTATTTGAAGGAAGGGTTGGCTGAGCGGTCGGAGTATCGAAGTTAACTTAAGCGTTAGCTGGGCCGCTGAAAAGGTGTGCAACACAAAACAAATGTGGGAGCAAGCTTGCTCCGGGCGGCGTTCCGACGATAGCGATTGAACAGTCAACGAGCAACTCAGCGGCGGTTGGACCAGCGCTGCTGCAACCATTCGAGGTCTTCGGGGCGAGTGACTTTCACATTATCCGCTCGTCCTTCAATCAGTCGCGGCGCCAGACCCGCCCATTCCATGGCCGAAGCTTCATCGGTGATGACCGCATCGGCCACCAGACTGTCGGCCAACGCCCGATGCAATGCACCAAGGCGAAACATCTGCGGCGTGTAAGCCTGCCAGATCACACTGCGATCCACGGTTTCGACAACACGGCCCTGCTTGTCGACCCGTTTGAGGGTATCGCGTGCCGGAACCGCCAACAGTCCGCCAACCGGATCGTCAGCCAGTTCACTCAGCAACTTATCCAGATCATCGCCACTCAGGTTCGGCCGCGCGGCATCGTGAACCAACACCCAATCCTCATCGTCAGCGCCCTGCGCATGCAAATGCAGCAGCGCATTGAGCACCGACCCGGAACGCTCGTCGTCGCCGTCAACGCGCTGAATACGCCAATCGCCAGCACACGCCAGGTTTGGCCAATAAGGATCATCAACAGCAAGACAGACCACCAACCCCTTCAGGGAAGGATGATCAAGGAAACAGCCGAGGCTGTGTTCGAGAATAGTGCGCCCGCCCAGTTGCAAGTATTGCTTGGGACGGTCCGCGGCCATACGGGCACCGACGCCCGCGGCAGGAACTACAGCCCAGAAGGCCGGTAACGAGGGATTCATTGAGCCAACTGGTAAAGGGTTTCACCGTCCTTGACCATGCCCAACTCATGGCGAGCCCGCTCTTCAACGGTCTCCATGCCCTTTTTCAACTCACTGACTTCAGCGTCCATGACCCGATTGCGTTCCAGCAAACCTTCATTCTCCGCGTGCTGATCTGCGATCTGCTGAGTCAGTTCGGCCACTTGCGCCAGACTGCCATCACCCACCCACAGGCGGTATTGCAAGCCAGCCAGCAGCAAGAGCAAGACGAGGAACAACCAATTGGGACTGCGCATCGAATATCAGGTATCCAGTGAAAAAAGACAGCCATGCCAAACTTTGAAGCTTCTGATAGCACGAAGCCTGGAAGACCCAGGCTTGTGCTGATAAGGCATCAGATTAGTGGCAAATCCATCGCTGTAGCGATTTTTCCGACACAATCCGGTGTCTTTTTTATCACGTACTACTTAACCGCGGAACTCGCTGCGACCGTTGTACTTGGCTTTGCCATTCAACTGCTCTTCGATACGCAGCAGTTGGTTGTACTTGGAAACGCGATCGGAGCGGCACAGGGAGCCGGTCTTGATCTGGCCAGCCGAGGTGCCCACAGCCAGGTCGGCAATGGTCGAATCTTCGGTTTCGCCGGAGCGGTGCGAGATGACGGCAGTGTAACCAGCAGCCTTGGCCATCTGGATGGCTTCCAGGGTTTCGGTCAGGGTGCCGATCTGGTTGAACTTGATCAGGATCGAGTTGGCGATCTTTTTATCGATGCCTTCTTTCAGGATCTTGGTGTTGGTTACGAACAGGTCGTCGCCTACCAGTTGGACTTTCTCGCCGATCTTGTCGGTGAGGATTTTCCAGCCAGCCCAGTCGGACTCGTCCAGGCCATCTTCGATCGAGATGATCGGGTAACGCTCGGTCAGACCTTTGAGGTAATCAGCGAAACCTTCAGCGGTGAACACCTGACCTTCGCCGGACAGGTTGTATTTACCGTCTTCGTAGAACTCGCTCGCCGCGCAGTCCAGCGCCAGGGTCACGTCGGTGCCCAGCTTGTAACCGGCATTGGCCACGGCTTCGGAGATCACTTTCAAAGCGTCTTCGTTGGAGGCCAGGTTCGGTGCGAAACCACCTTCGTCACCAACAGCAGTGCTCAGGCCACGGGCCTTCAGAACAGCTTTCAGGTGATGGAAAATCTCGGTGCCCATGCGCAGACCTTCCGAGAAAGACTTGGCGCCAACCGGCTGAACCATGAATTCTTGGATGTCGACGTTGTTATCGGCGTGCTCGCCACCGTTGATGATGTTCATCATCGGAACCGGCATCGAGTAAACACCCGGGGTGCCGTTCAGGTTGGCGATGTGAGCGTACAACGGCAGGTCCTGGTCCTGTGCTGCTGCCTTGGCTGCTGCCAGGGAAACGGCGAGGATCGCGTTAGCGCCCAGGGAACCTTTGTTTTCAGTACCGTCGAGCTTGATCATCGCGTGATCGAGCGCTTTCTGGTCGCTTGGGTCTGCACCTTTCAACAAGTCGCGGATCGGACCGTTGATATTGGCTACGGCTTTGAGTACGCCCTTGCCCAGGTAACGGCTCTTGTCGCCATCACGCAGCTCGAGCGCTTCACGCGAGCCAGTGGAAGCACCGGACGGCGCGCAAGCACTACCGATGATGCCGTTATCGAGAAGCACGTCCGCTTCCACGGTGGGGTTGCCACGGGAGTCGAGAACTTCACGACCTTTGATGTCGACGATTTTTGCCATTGTTGTAAACACTCCAAAGTTGACGAAAACGACGCAGCTAGAGGAAATCTTTTACCGTCGGCAAGTGATGTGCAGCAGGCAGACTTGCGGGCGATAAGGCTCAGGCCCGAGGGCCTGAGCATTAATTCGTGCGGTACTTTACCGGAGAAATGAGATTTACGCGGTCTCTACCGTCGGAAAACTCTTCACCAGTTCGTCCAAAGCTTTGAGCTGGGCCAGGAATGGCTCCAGTTTGTCGAGACGCAAGGCGCAAGGGCCGTCGCATTTGGCATTGTCCGGGTCCGGGTGCGCTTCGAGGAACAGCCCCGCCAAAGACTGGCTCATGCCGGCCTTGGCCAGGTCGGTGACCTGGGCGCGGCGACCGCCGGCGGAATCGGAGCGACCACCAGGCATTTGCAGCGCGTGAGTCACGTCGAAGAACACCGGATATTCGAACTGCTTCATGATGCCGAAGCCGAGCATGTCGACGACCAGGTTGTTGTAGCCGAAGCTCGAACCACGTTCGCAGAGGATCAACTGATCGTTACCCGCTTCCACGCACTTGCTCAGGATGTGTTTCATTTCCTGAGGGGCGAGGAACTGGGCTTTCTTGATGTTGATCACCGCGCCGGTCTTGGCCATCGCGACCACAAGGTCGGTCTGGCGCGACAGGAAGGCTGGCAGCTGAATGATGTCGCAGACCTCAGCGACGACCGCGGCCTGATCAGGCTCGTGGACGTCGGTGATGATCGGCACGCCGAAAGCTTGCTTGATGTCCTGGAAAATCCGCATGCCCTCTTCCAGGCCGGGGCCACGGTAAGAGGTCACGGAGGAACGGTTGGCCTTGTCGAAGCTGGCCTTGAACACGTAAGGGATACCGAGTTTCTCGGTAACCTTTACGTATTCTTCGCAGACCTGCATCGCCATGTCGCGGCTTTCCAGCACGTTCATGCCACCGAACAGCACCATTGGCTTGTCGTTGGCAATCTCGATATCGCCTACGCGGATGATCTTCTGCGCCATCAGATTTATGCCTTTTTCTGGTGTTGAATCAAAGCTGCTTTAACGAAACCGCTGAACAACGGGTGACCGTCACGTGGCGTCGAAGTGAACTCAGGGTGGAACTGGCAAGCGACGAACCATGGATGATCCGGGGCTTCAACCACTTCAACCAGCGCGCCATCACCGGAACGACCGGAGATTTTCAGACCGGCTTCCATGATTTGCGGCAGGAGGTTGTTGTTCACTTCGTAGCGATGACGGTGACGTTCGACGATCACGTCCTTGGCGTAGCAATCGTGCACCAGGGAACCTGGCTCAAGCAGACAATCCTGAGCGCCGAGGCGCATGGTGCCGCCCAGGTCGGACGTTTCGGTGCGGGTTTCGACGGCACCGGTGGCATCTTCCCATTCGGTGATCAAGCCCACGACCGGATGACCGCTGGCACGATCGAACTCGGTGGAGTTGGCGTCTTTCCAGCCCATCACATTACGGGCGAACTCGATGACCGCCACTTGCATGCCCAGGCAGATACCCAGGTACGGAACCTTGTTTTCGCGAGCGAATTGAACGGCAGTGATCTTGCCTTCCACGCCGCGCAGACCGAAGCCGCCCGGTACGAGGATCGCGTCAACACCTTCGAGCAACGCGGTGCCCTGATTTTCGATGTCTTCGGAATCGATGTAGCGCAGGTTGACCTTGGTGCGGTTGCTGATGCCGGCGTGACTCATCGCTTCGATCAGCGACTTGTAGGCGTCCAGCAGCTCCATGTACTTGCCGACCATGGCGATGGTGACTTCGTGCTCAGGGTTGAGCTTGGCGTCGACCACGGCTTCCCACTCGGACAGATCGGCGCCGCCACATTGCAGGCCGAAACGCTCGACAACGAAATCATCCAGGCCCTGGGCGTGCAGAATGCCCGGGATCCTGTAGATGGTGTCGGCGTCTTCCAGCGCGATCACCGCACGTTCTTCAACGTTGGTAAATTGCGCGATCTTGCGACGCGAAGAGATGTCGATCGGGTGATCGGAACGGCAGACCAGCACGTCTGGTTGCAGGCCGATGGAACGCAGTTCCTTGACCGAGTGCTGGGTAGGCTTGGTTTTGGTTTCGCCGGCAGTGGCGATGTACGGCACCAGAGTGAGGTGCATCAGCATCGCGCGCTTGGCACCGACTTCGAAACGCAATTGACGAATGGCTTCGAGGAACGGCTGGGACTCGATGTCACCCACGGTGCCACCGATCTCGACCATGGCCACGTCAGCATCGCCGGCGCCCTTGATGATGCGGCGCTTGATTTCGTCGGTGATGTGCGGGATCACCTGGATGGTGGCGCCCAGGTAATCACCACGGCGCTCTTTGCGCAGCACGTGTTCGTAGACACGGCCGGTGGTGAAGTTGTTGTTCTGGGTCATGGTCGTGCGGATGAACCGCTCGTAGTGGCCCAGGTCCAGGTCGGTCTCGGCGCCGTCGTGGGTGACGAACACTTCACCGTGCTGGAACGGGCTCATGGTGCCCGGGTCGACGTTGATGTACGGGTCCAGCTTCAGCATGGTGACCTTAAGTCCCCGCGCCTCCAGGATCGCCGCCAATGAAGCCGATGCAATGCCTTTCCCCAATGAAGAAACAACACCGCCCGTGACGAATATGTAGCGCGTCATGAAAAACCCTAGAAGTCTGCGTTAAAGCGGTCCGAGCCGCCGGGGAGAGCGAAGGAAGGCCGAAGCCCCCGATCACCTGCATTAATCACAGTGCACCTTTCAAAAAAACCGCCGCGTTGGGACAGACCGGAAGATGAAATACCGGTACGTTGCTCGCTACACATTTTTTGGAATCGCCCAGCAAAGACTGCTTGGTAATCGGCAACTCCTGCAATTCAGGCGAATCCACAGAAGTTGTATCAAGAAGGGAGCGTAGTCTACCGGAAAGCCCCTTTCAGCTCAAACCTTGATCTTCGTGTGGTGGCTGCCAATGCAAATTCCAGTCACCCATCGCGCACCCATTCAACCCCGGCAGGTTCGCTACCGCCAGCAATTGCTCGCCCCGGAAGAGCAGCGGCAATCTGCCACGGGAGAACGGCGGCAAACCGTTCTCGTTAAGCAAACGCTTCAGATCGCGATGACCGCGACCGGGAAGATTCATCACCTCACCTCCTTCACGATAGCGGATATGCAGCGGGCCATCGGGGATTTGCCCGGCGAGCGTGAGCACCCCGTTGTCCGGTAACACCAGCGCCAGCGAGGGATCCGGCCATTTTTCAGGCGCAGGCGCAGTGCGCATCCAGCTGCCGGACAACCACCAGATACGCCCACCTGCCCGATGCAGTTCGCCATCCGCCAGCCGCCAGATCGGACAGGCATCGCCCGTGGCATCGCGCAAATCTTCCCAACCCGACCAATGGTCACTGTCCGGAAGTCGTGTCAGCGGTTCGAGCCAATGGCTCAATGCATTGCGCTGGCGAGCAGCGGAAAGCGTTTCCAGTACCGCCAGTTCCAGGGACGGTAATCCCAGCCAATCGAAATCACTGACTGTGCTGGCGCTGGCCAGATCGATTTGCGCCAGTTCATCGAGCAGTTCCTGCGCTTCGCTCAGATGCGTGGCACTTCGGGCCATCGTCGCCATCGCTTGCGGCCAGCGCTCGATCAACACAGGGAACACCTGATGACGCAGATAATTGCGCGAGAACTGTCGGTCCTGGTTCGAAGGGTCTTCGATCCATTTCAGTTGATGCTCGGCCGCATAGGCTTCAAGTTCAACCCGCGTGACATCGAGCAATGGCCGCAGTAAATTCCCTTCGCCCAGCGGCCGTCGGCGTGGCATTCCCGACAACCCCCTCACCCCTGCCCCACGCATCAGCCGGAACATCAGGGTTTCTGCCTGATCGTCGCGGTGCTGGGCCGTCAGCAATACTTCATTGGGCTGAATGGCTTCAACGAACGCGCCATACCGTGCATCCCGGGCCGCACGCTCAAGGCTGGCGCCGGGTTGAACCTGGACGCAAACCACCTGTAGCGGCACACCCAAAGCATCACAGACCGACTGACAATGAGCCGGCCACGCATCAGCCACAGCCTGAAGGCCGTGATGGACATGGATGGCGCTTAGCGCCGGCAGGGATTCGATTTTTGCGAGGTGTGCAAGAAGGTGCAGCAGGACGGTGGAGTCGAGGCCGCCGGAGAAGGCGATGCGCCAGGCTGGCGCGTTGCGCCACGGAGCAAGATTCAGCAGGAGTTTGGCAGACAGATCAATCTTCGAAGAATTCATAGGTCGGTCGCCTCACCTAGACCCAATGTGGGTGCGAGCCTGCTTGCGAAGGCTGCTTAACATTCAACACATTTGTTGGCTGTTATACCGCTTTCGCGAGCAGGCTCGCTCCCACATGGGTAAAACGAGATCAGATCAGAGACCGTAGCTCATCAGACGCTCATAACGACGAGCCAGCAGCGCCTCGTTATCGAACTTCTTCAACATCGCCAGTTGCGAACTCAGCTCCGCACGGATCGAGGCAGCCGCAGCGGCCGGATTGCGGTGCGCGCCACCCAAAGGCTCGCCGATCACTTTATCCACGATGCCCAGGCCTTTCAGGCGCTCGGCCGTGATACCCATGGCTTCAGCGGCATCCGGTGCTTTCTCGGCGGTTTTCCACAGGATCGAGGCGCAACCTTCCGGCGAAATCACAGCATAAGTCGAGTACTGCAGCATGTTCAGCTGATCGCAGACGCCGATCGCCAGCGCACCACCGGAACCACCCTCACCGATGACGGTGGCGATGATCGGGGTTTTCAGGCGGGCCATGACGCGCAGGTTCCAGGCAATCGCTTCGCTCTGGTTGCGCTCTTCAGCGTCGATGCCAGGGTAAGCGCCCGGGGTGTCGATGAAGGTCAGGATCGGCATTTTGAAGCGCTCGGCCATTTCCATCAGGCGGCAAGCCTTGCGGTAGCCTTCCGGACGCGGCATGCCGAAGTTGCGACGAACCTTCTCGCGCACTTCGCGGCCTTTCTGGTGACCAATGATCATCACCGGCTCATCGTCCAGACGGGCAATACCACCGACGATTGCGGCGTCGTCGGAGAAGTGACGGTCGCCGTGCAGTTCGTCGAACTCGGTGAAGATGTGTTCGATGTAGTCCAAGGTGTACGGACGACGCGGGTGACGCGCCAGACGCGCGATCTGCCAGCTGGTCAGCTTGCCGAAGATGTCTTCGGTCAGCGTGCTGCTTTTGTCCTGCAGGCGGGAGATCTCATCGCCGATATTCAGCGAATTGTCGTTACCGACCAAGCGCAACTCTTCGATCTTGGCTTGCAGGTCGGCGATCGGCTGTTCGAAATCTAGAAAATTCGGGTTCATAGGCGTCCGTCTTGGGTCGACGTCCAAGAGAGCTTGGGCCGGCCGGTTGTCTATTCGCGCCCTACCTTAAGGGAGAGGCGCGTTCAGGTCGAGATTAAAAATTCAGGTCGAGATCAGGGCCTTTGAATGCCACCTGACCGTCAACGGTATTGGAGGAAGACGTTGTCTCGCCCGAACTGGTCACGCAGGGCTTGAATCAACGTATCCGCCGGATCTATTCGCCAGGTCTCGCCGAACTGCAGCAAGGCCTTCGCATCGGGACTCGTGTACTCCATGGTGATCGGGCACGCGCCGCGGTGACGCTTGAACAGCTCACCGAGCCAGCGTAGCTGATCACCTTTCAGATCCTGGGTGTGCAGCTTCAGGCGCAGGCTTTCAGCCAGGTTGGTGCGCGCATCTTCCATGCTCATCACGCGCTTGACCCGCAGTCGCAAGCCACCAGAGAAGTCATCGTTGCTGACTTCACCTTCGACCACCACCATCGCGTCGGTCTGCAACAGCGACTGCGCCGAATGGAACGCCTCGGCGAACAGCGATGCTTCGATCCGGCCCGAGCGGTCGTCGAGGGTGATGAACCCCATCTTGTCGCCCTTTTTGTTCTTCATCACCCGCAACGCGATGATCATGCCCGCGACGGTCTGCGTATCCCGCGCCGGTTTCAGGTCGATGATGCGTTGACGGGCGAAACGGCGGATCTCACCTTCGTACTCGTCGATTGGGTGACCGGTCAGGTACAGGCCCAAGGTATCTTTCTCACCCTTCAGGCGTTCCTTGAGGGTCAGCTCCTTGGCCTTACGGTGATTGACGTAGACATCGGCATCTTCTTCGACGAACAAGCCGCCAAACAGATCGACATGTCCGCTGTCGTGAGTACGCGCGGTTTGTTCGGCCGCCTTGATCGCCCCTTCCATGGCGTTCAGCAAGACCGCGCGGTTGCGGTCGATATTGGCCTGATAGGCTTTCTGCTCGTCATGGAAGTAAGGACCCAGACGATCCAGCGCACCGCTGCGGATCAAACCATCCAGGGTGCGCTTGTTGATCCGTTTGAGGTCGACACGGGCGCAGAAATCGAACAGATCCTTGAACGGTCCCGCCTGACGGGCCTCGGTGATGGCTTCCACCGGACCTTCGCCCACACCTTTGATCGCGCCGAGGCCGTAAATAATCCGGCCTTCGTCATTCACCGTGAACTTGAACTCCGAAGTATTCACATCCGGCGCGTCGAGACGCAGCTTCATGGTGCGAATTTCTTCGATCAAGGTCACGACCTTGTCGGTGTTGTGCATATCCGCCGAGAGTACCGCGGCCATGAACGGTGCCGGGTAGTGGGTTTTCAGCCATGCCGTCTGGTATGACACCAACCCGTAAGCGGCGGAGTGGGATTTGTTGAAGCCGTAACCGGCGAATTTTTCCACCAGGTCGAAAATGTTACCGGCCAGGTCGGCGTCGATATTGTTGGTCTTGCAACCTTCAATGAAACCGCCGCGCTGCTTGGCCATTTCTTCGGGCTTTTTCTTACCCATGGCTCGACGCAGCATGTCCGCGCCGCCGAGGGTGTAACCGGCCATGACCTGGGCAATCTGCATCACCTGTTCCTGATACAGGATGATGCCGTAAGTCGGTGCCAAAACCGGTTTGAGGCCTTCGTACTGGTAGTCCGAGTGCGGGTACGCGAGTTCGGCGCGACCGTGCTTACGGTTGATAAAGTCGTCCACCATGCCCGATTGCAAAGGCCCTGGACGGAACAGGGCCACCAATGCGATCAAGTCTTCCAGGCAGTCGGGCTTGAGCTTTTTGATCAGCTCTTTCATGCCGCGCGACTCAAGCTGGAACACCGCGGTGGTTTCTGCTTTTTGCAGCAACTGGTAAGTCGGCTTGTCATCCAGCGGGATGAACGCAATGTCCAGTGGCGGCTCATCAACCTTGGCGCGATCGCGGTTGATGGTTTTCAGCGCCCAGTCGATAACGGTCAGGGTCCGCAGACCGAGGAAGTCGAACTTCACCAGGCCGGCAGCCTCAACGTCGTCCTTGTCGAACTGGGTTACCAGGCCATCACCGGCTTCGTCGCAATAGATCGGCGAGAAGTCAGTCAGCTTGGTCGGCGCGATAACCACACCACCGGCGTGCTTGCCGACGTTACGCACAACGCCTTCAAGCTTGCGGGCCATTTCCCAGATTTCTGCGGCTTCTTCATCGACCTTGATGAAGTCACGCAGGATCTCTTCCTGTTCGTAGGCCTTTTCCAGGGTCATTCCGACTTCGAAGGGAATCATCTTCGACAGACGATCCGCCAGTCCGTAGGACTTGCCCTGCACCCGCGCCACGTCACGGACCACCGCTTTGGCGGCCATGGAACCGAACGTGATGATCTGGCTTACTGCATTGCGGCCGTATTTCTCGGCCACATACTCGATAACGCGGTCACGACCGTCCATGCAGAAGTCGACGTCGAAGTCGGGCATGGAGACCCGTTCCGGGTTAAGGAAACGTTCGAACAGCAGGTCATATTCCAGCGGATCAAGGTCGGTGATCTTCTGCACATAGGCCACCAGCGACCCGGCACCCGATCCACGGCCCGGGCCGACTGGCACGCCGTTGCTCTTGGCCCACTGGATAAAGTCCATAACGATCAGGAAGTAACCGGGGAAGCCCATCTGGATGATGATATCCAGCTCGAAATTCAGCCGGTCGACGTAGACCTGACGCTTGGCTTCGTAGTCTTCAGTGGTGTCCTTGGGCAACAGAACGGTGAGACGGTCCTCCAGACCATCGAAGGAAACCTTGCGGAAGTATTCATCGATGGTCATGCCATCGGGAATCGGGAAGTTGGGCAGGAAGTGCTTGCCGAGCTTCACATCAATGTTGCAGCGCTTGGCGATCTCGACGGTGTTTTCCAGCGCCTCGGGCAGGTCGCTGAACAGTTCGGCCATTTCCTCGGCGCTTTTGAGGTATTGCTGATCGCTGTAATTCTTCGAACGCCGCGGATCGTCGAGGGCGCGGCCCTCACCGATGCAGACGCGGGTTTCGTGGGCTGCAAAATCTTCCTGCTTGATGAAGCGCACGTCGTTGGTCGCTACCAGCGGGGCGCCGATCTTCGCGGCCAGGGCCACGGCGCCGTGCAGTTGCTCTTCGTCATTCGGGCGGTTGGTGCGCTGGATTTCCAGATAGAAACGATCCGGGAACACGGTCATCCATTCGCGAGCCAAGGTCTCGGCTTCGGCCGGGTTACCACTGAGCATGGCCAGGCCAATCTCACCGTCTTTAGCCGCCGACAGCATGATCAGGCCTTCGCTGGCTTCGGCCACCCACTCGCGCTCGATGATGATCGAGCCATTGCGCTGGCCGTCGATGAAGCCGCGGGAAATCAGTTCGGTAAGGTTGCGATAACCCACGGCGTTCATTGCCAACAGGCTGATCCGGCTCAGGGCATTATCCGGATCCTTGTTGGACAGCCACAGATCAGCACCGCAGATTGGCTTGATACCCGCGCCCATGGCGGCTTTATAGAATTTGACCAGCGAGCACATGTTGTTCTGATCGGTGACCGCTACGGCAGGCATGTTCATGCCGACCAGGGTCTTGACCAGCGGTTTGATCCGCACCAGACCGTCGACCAGGGAATATTCAGTGTGCAGGCGTAGATGAACGAATGAAGCCGGCATAGTGATCCTGCGTTATGTCATGAAAACAACAAGGCCCGGATTGTACCGGGCCTTGGCAAAAACATCAGCCTTGCGACTAACTCTCGATCAGGTTTTCCCGCGCCTCGTAGGCCAGGCGTACCGGGGCGAACGAGCGGCGGTGAATCGGCGTCGGCCCCAAGCGGGCCAGCGCTTCCAGATGAACGGGCGTCGGGTAGCCTTTGTGGCCACCGATCCCGTAACCCGGGTAAATCAATTCGAATGCGGCCATTTCACGATCGCGACTGACCTTGGCCAGAATCGACGCTGCAGCAATGGCCGGCACCTTGCCGTCGCCCTGTACTACGGCTTCAGCGCGCATGGACAGTTTTGGGCAGCGGTTGCCGTCGATCATCGCCAGTTTCGGCTGAATGTGCAGACCCTCGATGGCGCGCTGCATGGCCAGCATGGTGGCATGCAGAATGTTCAGCTCATCGATTTCTTCGACTTCGGCCCGGGCAATGCTCCAGCTCAGGGCTTTTTCGCAGATTTCGTCATAGAGCTTTTCGCGGCGGGCTTCGGTGAGCTTCTTCGAGTCGTTCAGGCCGAGTATCGGACGACGTGGATCGAGGATCACAGCAGCTGTTACCACGGCGCCGCAGAGCGGGCCGCGACCGACTTCGTCAACGCCGGCAACCAACTCTTCTACTTCAGCGACCAAGGTGAAATCCAGCCCCATTTGCATGCTTGTCTTTCTCATGGTACTTGGCCGATCAGATTCAGCACTGCATCCGCAGCCTGGTTAGAGGCATCCAGACGCAGGGTCCGGTGAATTTCATCAAAGCCACGGGTCTGCTCCTCCCCACCCTCGATCAGCGGCGACAAGGTCTGGGCCAGCGCTTCAACTGTCGCATCGTCCTGCAGCAACTCGGGAACCAGCAGGCGCTGAGCCAGAAGATTCGGCAAGGAGACGTAAGGACTTTTCACCATGCGTTTGAGAATCCAGAACGTCAGCGGCGCCAAGCGGTACGCAACCACCATCGGCCGTTTGTACAGCAATGCCTCAAGCGTCGCTGTTCCGGAGGCAATCAGCACTGCATCGCAGGCTGCCAGCGCCAGATGGGAGTTGCCATCGAGCAAGGTCAGCGGCAGATCGCGACCCGCCAACAACTCTTCAAGCTGTGCTCGACGCTGAGGGCTGGCGCAAGGCAAGACGAACCTCACGCCAGGGCGCAGGGATCGCAGGCGCTGGGCGGTATCGAGGAACAACCCACCGAGACGGCCAACCTCACCACCGCGACTGCCGGGCATCAGCGCGACCAGCGGCCCGTCTGGCAAGCCGAGCTCGGCCCGTGCGGCGGCGCGATCGGCTTCAAGCGGGATCGCATCGGCCAGGGAGTGCCCGACAAACCGCACCGGTACGCCCTTCTCTTCATAGAATTTCGCTTCGAAGGGGAACAGGGTCAGCATCAAGTCGCAGCCTTCGCGAATCTTCAGCACGCGCTTCTGCCGCCAGGCCCAGACCGACGGGCTGACGTAGTGCACGGTCTTGATCCCGGCCTGGCGCAGCTTGAGTTCGATATTGAGGTTGAAGTCCGGGGCATCGATACCGATGAACACGTCCGGCTTCTCGGCGATCAGATCAGCGACCAGCTTCTTGCGGCGAGCCAGCAGCTCGCGCAGTCGACCCAGCACTTCCACCAGGCCCATGACTGAAAGACGCTCCATCGGGAAATACGAGGTCAGGCCTTGAGCCTGCATCAACGGACCGCCGACACCGATGAACTCGACCGCCGGATGCTGAGCCTTGAGCGCGCGCATGAGGCCGGCACCCAGAATGTCACCGGAAGCCTCACCCGCCACCAGCGCGATACGCAGATTAGCCATGATTAACGAGTGATGCCGCGGGTCGAAGACTGGATGGAATCACGGAACACCGCGACTTCCGGGAACTGAACCGAAGGTTCGGTCAATTCGGCGAGTGCCTGCTCTACCGTCAGGCCCTGGCGGTAAACCACCTTGTAGGCACGACGCAGGGCATGGATCGCGTCTTCGCTGAAACCGCGTCGGCGCATGCCTTCGAAGTTCATGCTGCGGGCTTCGGCCGGGTTGCCAAACACCGTGACGTACGCAGGAACGTCCTTGCCGATGGCCGTGCCCATACCGGAAAAGCTGTGGGCGCCGATATGGCAGTACTGGTGAACCAGGGTGAACCCGGACAGGATCGCCCAATCTTCAACGTGCACATGGCCAGCCAACGCTGTGTTGTTAACCAGGATGCAGTGGTTGCCGATGACGCTGTCGTGGCCGATGTGGGCATAGGCCATGATCAGGTTGTGATCGCCCAGGGTCGTTTCAGCGCGGTCCTGAACGGTGCCACGGTGAATCGTCACACCTTCACGGATGACATTGTGGTCACCGATGACCAGACGGGTTTCTTCGCCCTTGTATTTCAGATCGGGAGTGTCTTCGCCTACCGAAGAAAACTGGTAGATGCGGTTGTGCTTACCGATTCGGGTCGGGCCTTTGAGAATCACATGCGGCCCGATCACTGTCCCCTCGCCGATTTCCACACCTGCGCCGATGATCGACCAAGGGCCGACCTCGACGTCGTCAGCCAGAATGGCCGCCGGATCGATGATTGCGCGAGGGTCAATCAAACTCATAGTTTGCGTTCCGCGCAGATGATTTCAGCGGAGCAGACTGGCTTGCCATCGACGGACGCCTGGCACTCGAACTTCCAGATTTGACGCTTGCAGCTGATGAAGCGGGCTTCGAGGATCAACTGATCGCCTGGGGTGACGGGCTGGCGAAAACGCAGCTTGTCGGAGCCGACGAAGTAGTAGAGCGTGCCGTCGGCAGGCTTCACGTCGAGCATTTTGAAGCCAAGGATGCCGGCAGCCTGAGCCATCGCTTCGATGATCAACACACCCGGCATGATTGGATGCGCAGGGAAGTGACCATTGAAGAACGGTTCGTTGATGCTGACATTCTTGTAGGCGCGAATGCGCTTGCCTTCCACATCCAGTTCCACGACCCGGTCCACCAGCAGGAAAGGGTAACGGTGAGGCAGGTATTCGCGAATCTCGTTGATGTCCATCATTTCGGGGGGGAAGCCTATGTAAAGATTGGGAGGCGCGACTGACGCGCACCCCTCTAGCAAATCAAGGAGGCAGTCTAGCGGCTGTGCACACTTGATATGGAAATGGTATCAGCCATCTGATGAAGCATTACCGTCAGGGGTCACGTCCCCTACTCGCTTTTCCAGTTGTCGCAAACGCCGCGCGATGTCATCGAGCTGACGGATGCGTGCCGCGCTTTTGCGCCACTCGGCAGCCGGTTGCATGGCTGTACCGGAAGAATAGGAGCCCTTTTCAGTAATCGAATGGGTCACCATGGTCATCCCGGTGATGAAAACGTTATCGCAAATTTCGATATGCCCCACCAGCCCGACGCCACCGGCGAGCATGCAATGCTTGCCGATTTTGGTGCTGCCGGAGATCCCCACGCAGGCGGCCATGGCGGTGTGATCACCGATCTGCACGTTGTGAGCGATCTGGATCTGATTGTCGAGCTTCACACCGTTGCCCAGAACGGTATCGGCCAGCGCCCCGCGATCGATAGCGGTATTCACGCCAATCTCGACGTCGTCACCGACCAGCACTCCACCAATCTGGGCGATTTTCTGCCAAACGCCTTTCTCGTTGGCAAAACCGAAGCCTTCACCACCGAGTACGGCACCGGACTGGATAACCACTCGTTTGCCGATGCGCACGTCATGGTACAGCGTGACTCGCGGGGCCAGCCAACCACCCTCGCCAATCTCGCAGCGGGCACCGATAAAGCAATGCGCGCCAACGGTCACGCCGGCCGCAATACGCGCGCTGCTTTCGATCACTGCAAAAGCACCGATGCTCGCCGCAGGATCAACCATTGCGTCCTCGGCCACTACCGCTGTCGGGTGAATACCAACTGGCGCCTTTGGCTTAGGATCGAACAGATGGGAAATACGTGCGTAGGCCAGATACGGATCAGGCACCACCAACGCATTACCGACAAAACCCTCTGCGTCAGCGGCCTTCAGCAACAAGGCTGCGGCCCGGCTGTCCGCCAGGTATTTACGGTATTGAGGGTTTGCGAGAAAGCTCAATTGAGCTGGGCCAGCCTCTTGCAAAGTGGCTAGCCCAGTAATTTCTTTCTCCGGGTCGCCACGTAGCGTGGCGCCGAGGAACTCGGCCAATTGGCCGAGCTTAATAGTCGCTGTCATGGATTACTTCAGCTGATTCATGCGCTCGATAACCTGGCGAGTGATGTCGTACTGAGGCTTGACATCAATCACTGCGCCACGCTCGAAGACCAGGTCAAAAGCACCTTTCTTGATGACTTCTTCCACAGCGCTGTCCAGTTTCGGCTTGAGCTGCTTCAGCATTTCACGGTCAGCAACGGCTTTGGCTTCGTTCAGCTCCTTGGACTGGAACTGGAAGTCACGGGCCTTTTGCTTGAACTCGAGTTCCAGGCGTTCACGCTCGCCTTGCTGCATCTTGTCGCCGCCGGCCATCAGACGGTCCTGGATGCCTTTGGCACTGCTTTCCAGAGTCTTGAGTTTGCTCAGCTGTGGGCCGAACTTTTTCTCGGCATCAACGGCGTACTTCTTGGCCGCGTCGGATTCCAGCAGAGCCATCTGATAGTTCAGAACGGCGATTTTCATGTCGGCAAAAGCCGGACCTGCTACCAGTACGGTCGCCAGGAGAACCAATTGAGTCAACTTACGCACGATGCACTCCTACAAAATCCATTGTCGTTATCTTGGGTCAGACGCTTAGAACGTCTGGCCGAGGGAGAATTGGAACACTTGAGTCTCAGCGTCATCCGGTTTCTTGATCGGCATGGCCAACGCGAAGCTCAAAGGACCCAGTGCGGTAACCCAGGTCACGCCGACACCGACGGAACTGGCCATGTTGCTAAGGCTGATGTCGTTGCACTTTGTATTGGACGCCGAACCGTTTGCGTTGGTGGTGTCTTTGCACTGCGAGTCAAAAACGTTACCCACATCCCAGAATACCGAGGTACGCAGGGAGCGTTGATCCTTGACGAACGGCAGAGGGAACAGAAGCTCAGCACCAGCCTGGATCAGGACGTTGCCACCAAATGGCAGTGGATCCTGGTCCGGATCGGCCAATGTACCCGGGTTTGTACCACGGCTAGGTGTACTGCGCGGACCCAGTGTGCTGTCCTTGAAGCCACGAACCGAGTTGAAACCACCAGCATAGTAGTTTTCATAGAACGGCAAGCCGTCGGTCGAACCGTAACCGTCGCCATAGCCCAGTTCGGTGTGCAGACGCACGGTGTAGCTTTCAGACAATGGCTGGAACAACTGACCACGGTAATCAACTTTGAAGAACGACAGGTCGCTGCCCGGCGTGGTGGTTTCCAGCGTCAGGCTCTGGGAACGTCCACGGGTAGCCAATACGCCTTTGTTCAGGGTGGACTCGGACCAGCCTGCCGACGCCTTGAAGTTCAGGTAGTTGTCGCCTTCCTTGTTTACGAAGTCGAAAATCTCGTCAACGGTGTACTGACCGGTCTTAATCTTGTCCTGTTGCACGCTCAGACCGAAGGTCAGGCGCGACGTCTCGCTGATCGGGTAACCGACGTTAACGCCAGCACCCAGGCTGTCTACGGCATAGCTGGCTACGTCGACATCGAGGTCATCGTAGTCGGTGGTGCGATAGAAAGCGTTATAACCCAGGCTCACGCCATCAGCAGTCCAGTACGGGTCGACATAACCGAAGTTATAGCGGCTCTGGTATTCGCTGCGTGTCAAGCCGATGCTGACCTTGTTACCCGTACCCAGGAAGTTGTTCTGGGTGATCGAACCACCGAGGATCAGACCGGCGCTCTGGGCGAAACCGACGCTGGCGGTAATCGAACCGGAAGCCTGCTCTTCAACGCTGTAGTTCACATCAACCTGGTCGTCCACGCCCGGCACCGCCGGCGTTTCGACGTTGACTTCCTTGAAGAAGCCCAGGCGCTCAAGGCGAGTCTTGGATTGGTCGATCAGGTAGGTCGAAGCCCAGCCGCCTTCCATCTGCCGCATCTCACGGCGCAGCACTTCGTCTTCGGATTTGGTGTTGCCGCGGAAGTTGATGCGGTTGACGTAGGCACGCTTGCCCGGATCAACGGCGAAGGTGATATCTACCGTGTGGTCTTCATCGTTTGGCTGAGGCACGCCGTTGACGTTGGCGAAGGTGTAACCCTCGTTACCCAGACGGCGGGTGATCAGTTCGGATGTGGTGGTCATCAGCTTGCGCGAGAACACCTGGCCTTTCTGCACCAGCAGCAGGGACTTGACCTGGTCTTCAGGGACTTTCAGATCGCCGCTCAGCTTGACGTCACGAACGGTGTACTTTTCGCCTTCGTTGACGTTGACGGTGATGTAGACGTGTTTCTTGTCTGGGGTAATGGACACCTGGGTCGAAGCGATATCCATGTTGATATAGCCACGGTCCAGGTAGTAGGAGCGCAGACGCTCCAGGTCACCGGAAAGCTTTTCACGGGCGTACTTGTCGTCGTTCTTGAAGAACGACAACCAGTTGGTGGTCTTGAGTTCAAACAGGTCGATCAGGTCTTCATCGGGGAAGACGGTGTTACCCACCACGTTGATGTGCTGGATAGCCGCGACGGTGCCTTCGTTGATATTGACCTTCAACGCAACGCGGTTACGCGGCTGCGGCACCACTTCGGTGTCGACGGTAGCCGAGTAGCGACCCTGAGCGACGTATTGGCGCTGCAGTTCGTTACGTACACCTTCGAGGGTGGCACGCTGGAAAATCTCGCCTTCGGCCAGACCGGATTGTTTGAGACCCTTCATCAGGTCTTCAGTCGAGATCGCCTTGTTACCCTCGATCTCGATACTGGCGACCGACGGGCGCTCGACTACCGTGATGACCAGGACGTTGCCATCGCGGCCCAGCTGGATATCTTGAAAGAAGCCGGTTTTGAACAACGCGCGAGTGGATTCCACCAGGCGCCGATCATCAGCCTGTTCACCGACGTTCAACGGCAAGGCACCAAAGACACTACCCGCGGAGACCCGCTGTAGGCCATTGACGCGAATATCAGAGATGGTGAAGGACTCGGCGTGAACTTCGGCGATCATCAATACGGTGAGAACCGCAGTTAGCAGCAGACGTTTCATGAAGTCCTTTCTTATTCCAACTGGCAATAAACAAACTGCCGCAAAATGCGGCAGATTCGCAATTCAGCGAAGCGTTACAGTCGACCCAGATCATTGACCAGAGCAAGCAACATCACCCCGACCACCAAACTGATGCCGATCTGTATCCCCCAACCCTGCACCCGATCCGACAAGGGACGACCACGCGCCCACTCGATCAGATAAAACAACAAATGCCCCCCATCCAGTACAGGAATGGGCAACAAATTCAGAACACCCAAGCTAATACTCAGATAAGCAAGGAAATTCAGGAAATCAGCGACACCCGACTGGGCAGAAGCGCCCGCCACTTTAGCAATGGTTATCGGTCCACTCAAGTTTTTTACCGAGAGCTCGCCGAACAACATTTTCTTGAGCGAATCAAGGGTCAGTACGCTCATGGTCCAAGTGCGTCGAGCACCCTCCCCAATCGCTGCCACCGGACCGTAACTGACCTCGCGAATCATCTCTGGCGGCCAATCGACTGGTTTCACCCCAGCCCCCAGATAACCACTGGGCGCCTTCTTCTCGCCGCGAGCCGCCAGCGTGACAGGGACGTCGATTTGAGCACCATCACGCTCGACGTGCAGCATGATTTTGGTATCAGGGTGCATACGGACCGTGTCGACCACCTGCTGCCAGTCATCGAGCGACTTGCCATCAAGCGTCAACAGCCGGTCACCGATTTTCAGGCCAGCAGCCTGCGCCGGGCCTTTCGGATCAAGCTCGGCTACGATCGGTGGCAGTGCCGGACGCCAAGGGCGTATCCCCAGCGAGCGAATCGGATCCGGCTCATCAGCCCCTTTGAGCCATTTATCCAGCGCCAGCTCACGCGGTGAATCCGCTGTAGAGCCTTGCTCACGGACCAGCAACTGCAGCGAACCACTCTCACCAAGACGACGGACCAGCTGCAGATTCACCGCAGCCCAGCCGGAAGTCGGCTCGCCATCAATCGCAATGATTTCCTGACCTGCGCTCAAACCTGCCTTGGCGGCAATACTGCCGGACTCAACGGCACCGATGACTGGACGCACCTGCTCGCTGCCGAGCATTGCAAGCGCCCAGAAAAAAATCATCGCCAATAAAAAGTTGGCGATCGGGCCTGCAGCGACGATAGCGATGCGCTGACGGACTGATTTACGATTGAAGGATTGATCGACCTGATCGGCCGGCACTTCGCCTTCGCGCTCATCGAGCATCTTCACGTAGCCGCCCAGCGGGATCGCGGCGACGACAAACTCAGTGCCTTTCTTGTCGTGCCAACGCAGCAACGGCATACCGAAGCCCACGGAGAAACGCAGCACTTTGACCCCACAGCGACGTGCGACCCAGAAATGGCCGAATTCGTGGAAGGTGACCAGCACACCCAACGCTATCAGGGTGCCGACAATCATATAGAGCGCGCTCATTTACTTTCTCCGCAATCCTATCCAGTGCTGCATGGGCCAACGTGTTGCAGCACTTACCGCCCGTGACGACTCAACCACTGCCCGGCCAGTACTCGCGCTTTCGCGTCGGCCGTAAACACCGCCTCGAGATCACCCACCGCAACTACAGGCTCGAGGCTCAACACTTCCTCGATGATACTCGCGATTTCCGGGTAGCGAACCCGCCCGTCGAGAAACGCCGCGACAGCCACTTCATTCGCTGCATTCAGCATGGCTGGCGCGCTATTGCCAGCCTCCGCTGCCAGGCGCGCAAGGCGCAGGCAAGGGAATCGCTCTTCATCGGGCGCCTGGAAGTCCAGGCGTGCGATGGCAAACAGGTCCAGCGGTGCGACACCCGAATCGATACGTTCAGGCCAGGCCAGAGCATTGGCGATCGGCGTGCGCATGTCCGGGTTACCCAACTGGGCCAGCACCGAACCATCGACATAGTCGACCAGCGAGTGAATCACGCTCTGCGGGTGAATCACCACTTCGACCTGGGATGGCTTGGCATCAAACAGCCAGCAGGCTTCGATCAATTCCAACCCTTTGTTCATCATGCTGGCCGAATCGACCGAAATCTTGCGGCCCATGGACCAATTCGGGTGAGCGCAAGCTTGCTCAGGAGAAACATGCGCCAGTTCGGCCATAGGCGTCTGTCGGAACGGACCACCAGAGGCTGTCAGTAGAATCCGACGCACACCTACCGCACCAAGTCCACGAGCGAAATCCAGTGGCATACACTGGAAAATCGCGTTGTGCTCGCTGTCGATCGGCAGCAGCACCGAACCACTTTTGCGCACGGCCTGCATGAATAAGGCACCGGACATCACCAGTGCTTCTTTGTTGGCCAGGAGGATTTTCTTGCCGGCCTCAACCGCCGCCAGGGTCGGACGCAAGCCCGCCGCGCCAACGATGGCCGCCATGACTGCGTCGACTTCAGGATCGGAAGCAACCTGACACAGGCCCTCCTCCCCCACCAGCACGCGCGTCGACAGCCCGGCCGCGCGCAAGTCGTCCTGCAAACCCCGGGCAGTGCCCGCCTCAGGCACGACCGCAAACCGCGGCGTATGGCGCACACACAATGCCAACAGCTCACTCAGACGAGTGAAACCGCTCAAGGCAAAAACCTGGTAACGCTCGGGATGGCGAGCAATGACGTCCAGGGTGCTCAGACCAATCGAGCCGGTCGCCCCCAGGACGGTGATCTGTTGTGGGCGGCTCACGGTGCAGCCATCCACAGCAGCACGGCAAACACTGGAATCGCCGCGGTCAAACTATCGATACGGTCCAGCACGCCGCCGTGACCCGGTAGCAGATTACTGCTGTCCTTGATCCCGGACTGGCGCTTGAACATGCTTTCAGTGAGGTCACCCACCACCGAAATGAACACGATCACCGCCGCACCAACCAGACCCATCAGCATCTGAGCGAAGGTCCAGTCGCGCACTAAACCGACGATCGCGGTGATCACCAGGCTCAGCAGCAAACCGCCATACACGCCTTCCCAGCTTTTGCCGGGGCTGACCTGTGGTGCCAGCTTGCGCTTGCCAAAGGCCCGGCCGGAAAAGTACGCACCGATATCAGCGCCCCAGACCAAGACCATCACCGCCATGATCAGCCAGTTGCCCAAGGGCTCCTGCTTGATCTGGACCAGACCTTGCCAGGCTGGCAACAGCACCAGCAGACCGATCACCAGTTTGCATGCAGCGCTGGCCCAATGCTCGCTGGACCGCGGATACGTCAGCACCAGATACGTCGCCGCGCCCCACCAAAGCACCGAAGCGCCCAATACCCAAGGCGCGAGCCCAGGCACGACATGCATGACAAACAGCATCAACGCGACCACAGCCGCATAGGCAACGCGGACCGGCTGTTCAGTGAAACCCGCCAGGCGAGCCCACTCCCACGCACCGAGGGTCACGACCAGCCCGATGAACAGCGCAAAGCCTGTGCCTTCGAGCAGGAAAAACCCGCACAAAGCGATCGGTAGCAGGATCAGAGCGGTGATGATTCGTTGTTTAAGCATTAAACCCGGGCTCCAGCCTCGACCTGCTCGCTCGTTTTACCGAAGCGACGTTGGCGAGATGCGTAATCGGCCAGCGCGTTACGCATGGCATCGTGTTTGAAGTCCGGCCAGAACAGGTCGGAGAAGTACAACTCGGCGTAAGCCAGTTGCCACAGAAGGAAGTTACTGATGCGATGCTCGCCACCGGTACGGATGCACAAGTCCGGCAACGGCAAATCACCGGTAGCCAGACAGGTTTGCAACAATTCCGGGGTAATGTCTTCCGGACGCAGGTGCCCGGCCTGAACTTCGCGGGCCAGACGCTGCGCGGCTTGCGCAATATCCCACTGACCGCCGTAGTTGGCGGCGATCTGCAGGACAAAGCGGTTGGCACCGGCAGTCATCGCCTCGGCTTCGCGCATGGCGGCTTGAAGCTCTGGATGAAAGCGCGAACGGTCGCCAATGATACGCAAACTGATGTTGTTGTCGTTGAGGCGCTTGGCCTCGCGGCGCAACGCCTTGAAGAACAAATCCATCAAGGCACTGACTTCATCGGCCGGGCGCTGCCAGTTCTCGCTGGAGAAGGCGAACAAGGTCAGTACTTCGACCTTGGCCTCGGCACACACCTCGATTACCGCACGCACCGCATCCACGCCCGCTTTATGCCCGGCGACACCCGGCATAAAGCGTTTTTTCGCCCAGCGATTATTACCATCCATGATGATCGCGACATGGCGCGGCACCGCGGACGGCGCAGTCTGCTTGGTCTTATCCATTAAAACGTGACCCTTATACGGCCATCAGGTCTTTTTCTTTCTGCGCCAAATTCGCGTCGATTTCAGCCACGTACTTTTTGGTCAGATCATCAATTTCGCCAGTAGCGCGACGCTCTTCGTCTTCGCTGATTTCCTTTTCCTTGACCAGATCCTTGAGCTGGCTGTTCGCGTCACGACGGATGTTGCGCACTGCAACACGGGCATCTTCAGCGACATCGCGAGCCTGCTTGGTGAAGCCCTTGCGGGTTTCTTCGGTCAGGGCCGGCATGGAGATCAGCAGCAACTCACCGAGGTTGGTCGGGTTGAGGTTCAGACCCGCGCTACCGATGGCCTTGTCGACGGCACCCAGCATGTTGCGCTCAAAGGCTACGACTTGCAGGGTACGGGCGTCTCTGACGGTGATGTTCGCCACTTGCTTGATCGGGGTGTCGGAACCGTAATACGGCACCATCACACCTTCCAGAATGCTTGGGTGCGCTTGGCCCGTACGAATACGCCCGAAGTTGTGCGCCAGCGACTCGACGGATTTTTTCATGCGCTCTTGAGCGTCTTTCTTGATTTCGTTGATCATTGTTGGCCTTCCTCGATCAGGGTCCCTTCAGCGCCACCATGCACGATGTTCAGCAGAGCGCCGGGCTTGTTCATGTTAAATACGCGCAACGGCATCTTGTGGTCGCGGCACAGGCAAATGGCAGTCAGATCCATCACACCCAGCTTGCGATCCAGCACTTCATCGTAAGTCAGATGATCGAACTTCTCGGCATGCGGGTCTTTGAATGGGTCAGCGGTGTAGACGCCATCGACCTTGGTCGCCTTGAGCACGACATCGGCATCGATTTCGATTGCACGCAAGCAGGCCGCCGAATCCGTGGTGAAGAACGGATTGCCGGTACCTGCCGCGAAGATCACGACTTCCTTGGAGTTCAGGTGGCGCATGGCTTTGCGGCGGTCATAGTGGTCGGTTACGCCAACCATGGAAATGGCCGACATCACGATGGCCGAGATATTGGCACGTTCCAGCGCATCGCGCATGGCCAGGGCGTTCATCACAGTGGCCAGCATGCCCATGTGGTCGCCGGTGACCCGATCCATGCCGGCCGCGCTCAGCGCTGCACCGCGGAACAGGTTACCGCCGCCGATCACCAGACCAACCTGAACACCGATGCCGACCAGTTGGCCGACTTCCAGCGCCATGCGATCCAACACCTTGGGATCGATCCCGAACTCTTCCGAGCCCATCAGGGCCTCGCCGCTAAGCTTGAGTAGAATGCGTTTATAGCGAGCCTGATAACCACTGCCCTGCTGAGCCATTGCGAATCTCTCCTGCGGCGTATTTAAAAATTCTTTGCGAGCTTTTGACAGCTGGCGTTCACTCTAGCTTGGCGCTGCTTCAGCGCCATCGGAACATGGCTTTGTAAGCCAGTTCCAAAGGGAAACCAATAAATAAATTGGTGCCCCATCTGAAAAGAGGCTGCGCGCGTAAGCGGGCAGCCTCTTCAGGGCGACAGTTAAAAACTGTCTTATTGCTTGGCGGCAGCCAGCTGGGCAGCAACTTCTTCAGCGAAGTTGTCGACCGGCTTCTCGATGCCGTCGCCTACTTTGAAGTAGGTGAAGGAAACGATTTCAGCACCGGCTTTCTTGGCCAGCTCGCCGACCTTGATTTCAGGGTTCTTGACGAACGCCTGCTCAACCAGGCTGGCTTCGGCCAGGAACTTGCTGATGCGGCCCTTGACCATGTTTTCAACGATGTTTTCCGGCTTGCCGGCGATCTTGTCAGCGTTGAGAGTCAGGAACACGCCCTTCTCACGCTCAACCGCTTCAGCGGAAACTTCCGATGGCAGCAGGAATTCAGGGTTGGTCGCCGCTACGTGCATAGCGATGTCCTTGGCCAATTCAACAGTGCCGCCTTTCAGGACAACTGCCACACCGATCTTGTTGCCGTGCAGGTAACCACCAACAACGTCACCTTCAACGCGCGCCAGACGACGGATGTTGACGTTTTCGCCAACCTTGCCGACCAGTACCAGGCGATCAGCTTCTTGAGCTTCAATCAACGGAGCAACTTCAGTCAGCTTGTCAGCGAACGCTTTTTCAACGCTTGCAGCAACAAATGCCTTGAAGTCGTCCTGCAGAGCCAGGAAGTCGGTCTGCGAGTTCACTTCCAGCAGAACGGCGGATTTGCCGTCTTCCTTCAGAGCGATAGCGCCTTCAGCGGCAACGTTGCCAGCTTTCTTGGCTGCCTTGATGGCGCCCGAAGCGCGCATGTCATCAATGGCTTTTTCGATGTCGCCGCCAGCCTTGGTCAAGGCCTTTTTGCAGTCCATCATGCCTTCGCCAGTACGCTCGCGCAGTTCTTTGACCAACGCTGCAGTAATCTCTGCCATTTCAAAAATCCTCTTGGATAGGTTATCAACCATTCCACCCGATCGAACGGGCGTTCAATTCTTCCCGAAACACCCTTGTTAGCCGCTGCACGTTACGAGTTGTAGCTGCGCTGCTCACAAATGGTTTTCGAGGTGGCAAAAAGGGGGCCAAGCCCCCTTTTTGCTTACTGAGTCAACGCCAAGGCGTCAATTACTCAGCTGCTGCTACCGGAGCTTCTTCAACGAACTGCTCGGTGCCGCCAGCAACGTGGTTGCGGCCGCGGATTACCGCGTCAGCCATCGAACCCATGTACAACTGGATAGCGCGGATTGCGTCATCGTTGCCTGGGATGATGTAGTCAACGCCTTCCGGGCTGCTGTTGGTATCGACGACGCCGATAACCGGGATGCCCAGCTTGTTGGCTTCGGTGATCGCGATGCGCTCGTGATCAACGTCGATAACGAACAGAGCGTCTGGCAGACCGCCCATGTCCTTGATACCACCCAGGGAACGATCGAGCTTCTCAAGATCGCGAGTGCGCATCAGCGCTTCTTTCTTGGTCAGCTTGGCGAAAGTACCGTCTTCGGCTTGCACTTCAAGGTCACGCAGACGCTTGATGGAAGCACGGATGGTTTTGAAGTTGGTCAGCATGCCGCCCAACCAGCGGTGATCGACGTACGGCGAACCGCAACGTGCTGCTTCTTCAGCAACGATCTTGCCAGCGGAACGCTTGGTGCCGACGAACAGAATCTTGTTTTTGCCCTGGGCCAGACGCTCTACGAAAGTCAGAGCTTCGTTGAACATTGGCAGGGTTTTTTCAAGGTTGATGATGTGGATCTTGTTACGCGCGCCGAAAATGTATTTACCCATTTTCGGGTTCCAGTAACGGGTTTGGTGACCGAAGTGCACACCGGCCTTCAGCATATCGCGCATGTTGACTTGGGACATGATAGTTCCTTAATTAAGTCGGGTTTGGCCTCCACGTATCCCAATGACCAACCAGCAGCATCAGCTGAAGGCACCCAGGTCATCGTGTCGACACGTGTGTGGATTTAGGCTTTTCAGGGTATCCCCGGAAAGCGGCGCATTTTATATCATAAGGCAGGAGAAAACGAAACCCGGATTCTGAAATCCTGGCGAGCAGCTTTTGCTCCCTCCCTTGGAATCCGCCAAGAATGCACCATTCTATAGAGAGAAGCGATGCACGGGGGCTCAGGTTTGCGCTGCTCGTCTGTTAGAATCGCACTTTTCAGGGCCGCGAAGACCGATCGCGCAGCACCCATTTCGTTTTAGAAAGCGCCATCGAGCGCAGAGAGAGCCTGTATGACCGTCACCCTCAAAACACCAGAGGACATCGCAAAAATGCGCATCGCCGGCAAACTGGCCGCCGATGTGCTGGAAATGATTGCCGAACATGTCAAGCCGGGCATTACCACCGAAGAGCTGGACCGCATCTGCCACGACTATATCGTCAATGAGCAGAAAGCCATCCCTGCCCCGCTCAACTACAAGGGCTTCCCGAAGTCGATCTGCACCTCGATCAACCACGTGGTCTGCCACGGCATCCCGAACGAGAAAGCGCTGAAGGATGGCGACACGCTGAACATCGACGTCACCGTCATCAAGGACGGTTACCACGGCGACACCAGCCGCATGTTTCACGTCGGCACCGTGCCGGTCTGGGCCGAGCGCCTGTCGCAGGTCACCCAGGAATGCATGTACAAGGCCATCGAGATTGTCAAACCCGGCTGCCGCCTGGGCGATATCGGTGAAGTGATCCAGAAGCACGCTGAAAAGAACGGTTTTTCGGTGGTTCGCGAGTTCTGCGGTCACGGCATCGGCAAGGTCTTCCACGAAGAGCCGCAAATCCTGCACTACGGCCGCGCCGGCACCGGCATGGAACTGAAGGCCGGCATGACCTTCACCATCGAGCCGATGATCAACCAGGGCAAGGCCGACACCAAGGTGTTGGGCGACGGCTGGACCGCGATCACCAAGGATCGCAAGCTGTCGGCACAGTGGGAACACACCCTGCTGGTGACCGACACCGGTTACGAGATCTTCACCTTGCGCGCCGACGACACTATCCCGCGCGTTTCGGCCTGATCCGACCCGCGCAGCTCTCAGCCTTACAGACAGGAAAGCCAATCGATGCCGCAGGTGGATCCCGAACTCTTCGACCGCGGCCAGTTCCAGGCTGAACTGGCCCTGAAGGCAAGCCCGATCGCGGCCTTCAAGAAGGCGATTCGCCAAGCCCGCGAGGTGCTCGACGGGCGCTTTCGCAGTGGCCGGGAGATTCGCCGACTGATCGAGGACCGCGCCTGGTTCGTCGATAACATCCTGCAAAAGGCCTGGGAGCAGTTCAACTGGAGTGAAGATGCCGACATCGCGCTGGTCGCGGTCGGCGGCTACGGTCGCGGCGAGTTGCATCCGTATTCCGACATTGATCTGCTGATCCTGCTGGACAGCGCCGATCACGAAATTTTCCGCGATTCCATCGAGCGTTTTCTGACGCTGTTGTGGGACATCGGTCTGGAAGTCGGTCAGAGCGTTCGCTCCGTGGACGAATGCGCCGTTGAGGCCCGCGCCGACCTGACGGTCGTCACCAACCTGATGGAAAGCCGCACCATTTGCGGCCCCGAGCGCTTGCGCCAACGCATGCTGGATGTCACCAGCACTGCGCACATGTGGCCGAGCAAGGATTTTTTCCTGGCCAAACGTGCCGAGCAAAAGGCCCGTCACCACAAGTACAACGACACCGAATACAACCTGGAACCCAACGTCAAAGGCTCGCCCGGTGGCCTACGGGACATTCAGACAATTCTCTGGGTGGCCCGTCGCGAGTACGGCACCCTGAACCTGCGGGCCCTGGCCGGCGAAGGCTTTCTGGTAGAGAGCGAAAACGCCCTGCTGGCCTCGTCCCAGGAATTTCTGTGGAAGGTTCGCTACGCCCTGCACATGCTCGCCGGCCGCTCCGAAGACCGCTTGCTGTTTGATCACCAGCGCACCATTGCCGGGCTGCTGGGCTTCAAAGGCGATGACGCCAAGCAGGCCATCGAAAACTTCATGCAGCAGTATTACCGGGTGGTCATGAGCATTGCGCAGCTCAGCGACCTGATCATCCAGCACTTCGAAGAAGTCATTCTTGCGCCTGAAGACGAAGCGCCACCGCAGCCGATCAACTCTCGCTTCCAGCTGCACGACGGTTATATCGAGGCACGTAACGACAACGTATTCCGTCGCACGCCGTTCGCCATGCTCGAGATCTTCGTGCTGATGGCCCAGCAGCCGGAGATCAAAGGCGTGCGCGCCGATACGATTCGCCTGCTGCGAGAAAACCGCCACCTGATCGACGACGACTTCCGCAACGATATTCGAAACACCAGCCTGTTTATCGAACTGTTCAAGTGCAAGATCGGCATCCACCGCAACCTGCGCCGGATGAATCGTTACGGCATACTCGGGCGCTACTTGCCGGAATTCGGCTTTATCGTTGGCCAGATGCAGCACGACCTGTTTCACATCTATACGGTCGATGCTCACACCCTGAATCTGATCAAACACCTGCGTAAGTTGCAGTACACCCAGGTGTCGGAAAAATTCCCGCTGGCCAGCAAGCTCATGGGCAAATTGCCCAAGCCCGAGCTGATCTACCTGGCCGGGCTGTACCACGACATCGGCAAGGGCCGGCATGGCGATCACTCGGAAATCGGCGCGGTCGATGCCGAGGCTTTTTGTCAGCGCCACCAACTACCGATCTGGGACAGCCGCCTGATCGTCTGGCTGGTGCAGAACCACCTGGTGATGTCGACCACCGCCCAGCGCAAGGACTTGTCCGACCCGCAGGTGATCCACGATTTCGCGCAGATCGTCGGCGACGAAACCCATCTCGATTATCTGTACGTGCTGACGGTCGCCGACATCAATGCCACCAACCCGACGCTGTGGAATTCCTGGCGCGCCAGCCTGTTGCGTCAGCTCTACACCGAGACTAAACGCGCCTTGCGCCGCGGTCTGGAAAACCCGGTTGATCGCGAAGAACAGATCCGCCAGACCCAAAGCGCCGCATTGGACATCCTGGTGCGCGGCGGTACCGATCCGGACGACGTCGAACAGCTGTGGGCGCAATTGGGCGATGACTACTTCCTGCGTCACACCGCCGGCGACGTGGCCTGGCACAGTGACGCAATCCTGCAGCAGCCGGCTGATGGCGGGCCGCTGGTGTTGATCAAGGAAACCACTCAGCGGGAATTCGAGGGCGGCACGCAGATCTTCATCTACGCGCCGGACCAACACGACTTCTTCGCGGTGACCGTGGCGGCGATGGACCAGCTCAACCTGAACATTCACGACGCCCGGGTCATCACGTCCAGCAGCCAGTTCACCCTCGACACCTACATCGTGCTCGACACCGATGGCGACTCGATTGGTGACAATCCGGCGCGGGTCAAACAGATTCGCGAAGGCCTGACCGAAGCACTGCGCAACCCGGACGACTACCCGACGATCATTCAGCGTCGGGTGCCGCGCCAGCTCAAGCATTTTGCGTTTGCGCCACAGGTGACCATCCACAACGACGCCCAGCGTCCGGTGACGGTGCTGGAGCTCAGCGCCCCCGACCGCCCTGGCCTGCTGGCACGCATCGGCACGATCTTTCTGGAGTTCGACTTGTCGCTGCAGAACGCCAAGATCGCTACCCTCGGCGAGCGCGTGGAAGACGTGTTCTTCATCACCGACGCGAACAACCAGCCGTTGTCCGACCCGTTGCTGTGCACCCGTTTGCAGGATGCGATCGTCGAACAGTTGAGCGTCAGCCAAGAACCCGGGATTGCGTTGTCGCGACTGAGTATATGAATCAACAAATTTCCCCCTGTGGGAACACGCTTGTGTGGGAGCTGGCTTGCCTGCGATAGCATCACCTCGGTGCATCTGACTCACCGAGGCGCCTGTATCGCGGGCAAGCCCGGCTCCCACAAAGGCTTGCCCCCACATTAAAAGAGGCCCCCATGAATAACGCTCTGAACCAGTTGCAGCCCTACCCGTTCGAGAAGCTCCGCGCCCTGCTCGGCAGCGTCACGCCAAACCCGGACAAACGCGCCATCGCGCTGTCCATCGGCGAGCCAAAACACCGTTCGCCAAGCTTCGTCGCCGAGGCCCTGGCGAGCAATCTGGATCAGATGGCCGTTTATCCGACCACCCTCGGCATCCCGGCCCTGCGTGAAGCCATTGCCGCATGGTGCGAACGCCGCTTCAGCGTCCCGAACGGCTGGCTCGACCCGGCGCGCAACGTGCTGCCGGTCAACGGCACCCGCGAAGCGCTGTTCGCCTTCACCCAGACCGTGGTCAACCGCGGCGACGACGCATTGGTGGTCAGCCCGAATCCGTTCTATCAGATTTACGAAGGCGCGGCGTTCCTTGCCGGGGCCAAGCCGCATTACCTGCCATGCCTGGATGAAAACGGCTTCAACCCGGATTTCGATGCCGTATCTCCAGACATCTGGAAACGCTGCCAGATCCTCTTCCTGTGCTCGCCAGGTAACCCGACCGGCGCCTTGATCCCGGTTGAAACGCTGAAGAAACTGATCGCCTTGGCCGACGAATACGACTTTGTGATCGCCGCGGACGAGTGCTACAGCGAACTGTACTTCGACGAACAAACCCCACCGGCCGGCCTGCTCAGCGCCTGCATAGAACTGGGCCGCAAAGACTTCAAGCGCTGCGTGGTGTTCCACAGCCTGTCCAAGCGCTCCAATCTGCCGGGCTTGCGTTCGGGCTTCGTGGCCGGTGATGGCGACATTCTCAAAGGCTTCCTGCTCTATCGCACTTACCACGGCTGCGCAATGCCGGTTCAAACGCAACTGGCCAGCGTTGCCGCGTGGAATGACGAAGTGCATGTACGCGCTAACCGTGCGTTGTATCGCGAGAAGTATGACGCGGTACTGGAGATTCTAAGCCCGGTCATGGATGTGCAGCGCCCGGATGGTGGTTTCTATTTGTGGCCGAACGTTGAAGGCGATGACGAGGCGTTCTGCCGCGATCTCTTTGTTGAAGAACATGTGACCGTTGTGCCGGGCTCTTATCTGTCCCGTGAAGTTGATGGTTTCAATCCGGGTGCAGGTCGCGTACGTATGGCTCTTGTGGCTCCGCTGGCTGAGTGCGTTGAGGCGGCCGAACGAATTCGTAATTTCATAATAACGCGCAACAAATAATAATGATCACGCCTGCACCGTGCAATGCGGTGCGGGCACTTAAAATAACCCACACTAAATACTTAACCCGCTAACACGCCGAACTACCGCAACAACTAGAACAACGAAGCAACTAGACAACGCCAGACTATTTAAATAATTTCAAGGTCCATTAATTGATTGGACACTGACGCAACCATGAACACATTTACATATTGCAAAAGCCTCCATCCCACTAACGCTATCGATTCTTATAACGCTGCAATCAGTGAGCGACCAAGCAATGGCACAATTAGCAGTGGGAGCAGGAAAAAGCGTAGCGTCGGCGATCACACCAAATTCTGGACTCCTGGAAGAACTCTGAAAATCCTCGTCTTCCAATACGACGAACATACATTTGAAATCGTAAAAAAAGGCGCTTTGAAGTGGCTACCGTACATCAGTCTAAAGTTCGAGTTTTTAGAAATGGACGAGCAGGACATTTATAGTTCCGAGGAGTTCCTGGGCGACATTCGAGTTAATTTTCAGCCGTCGTTCGCCAGCGGCGGAGGCTCAAGTATCGGCACAGATGCACTGACAGGCTGCCCTCACGACGCATCAATGCAACTGGGAACCAACTTTTCCTCGCCCCACTACGAGGGGATGGTCATTCACGAATTTGGGCACGCGCTAGGCCTGAACCACGAGCATCAACATCCCGATGCCAACATTCCTTGGGATCGAGAAAAAACATATCTTTATTATCAGAATGTAATGGGCTTTACCAAGCAAGAAGTTGATTTCAATGTCCTGCCGTTAGAGCGTGTTCCAGGTCGAACCTACACACCGTACGACAGACAGTCAGTCATGCACTATAACGTGCGCAATGAACTCACCATTGGCGACTGGCAACAAACTGCAAGCATGCAAATTAGCGAAGGTGACATCGCGATGATGAAAAAGGCTTATCCATAAAGCCCCAACTCATGAACTCAACACACATGGACGTCTTGTTCATGAACAACACATTTTCTTGCCTTGTTAAAAGCCAGTAGACATTAATGTTTCAACTTTCATGGCTAGCATTTGTCCACACCCCGACACAGCGAGTGCTTGAGCCACGAATGTACAGCCAGACAATGTATTCGCTTATTTGACCTGGCTCAGGTTGGCCTCACTCAAATCCAACTCCCCCAACACCTCCCGCAGCACGTCACCACCAATCTGGTGATGACGGCTGTGGCTGTATAACTCCAGGCGCTGTGCCCGCAGTGCCTTTAAGCGCAGGCGTCGCTCCAGCAAGTCCATCTGAAACGCCATTGCCTGAGCCTCCGTCGAATCGTTGAACACCTCCTGTTGATGACGATACCCGGACATGATCCGCGCCTTGAGTTCTGCCGCCAGTGCCGCCTGGGCAGCGTCCTGTGGATTGACCTCCCCTCGCAACAGCAACTAATAAATAGCAGCTTTACGTCATAACGCACACACAACTAACCTCCACGTCGAATACTACTTTATTTAAAGTTCCGACAAGGAGAGCAGAATGCCTTACTTGCACCCGTGCAAAACTATCAATAGCTTTGATGAACAAGCCTCTTATGAAGCTGCCATCCGCGAAAACTCTGACAATGGAACTACCACTTCGACAGGAGGCAGAAAAAAACGTGGCGTTGCGACTCATACCAAATTCTGGGCGAGTCATAGAACACTCAAAATTGCGTTTCTTGATCCGCCCTCCGATGCACATCGTCAAGCCGCATTAGAAGCCATCAAGCAATGGCAGTCGTCCATCAACCTGACATTGGAATTCGCTAATAACGCTGAAGGCGATATTCGAATCAGCATGGAGGCGCCCCTGAATTATTCGGCTATCGGTACCGATGCCACCCTGCGCGGCCCCGGCGAGAACACAATGAACATCGGCACCGAACTGACCCACCCAGGATTCGAAGGTGCCGTGCTGCACGAGTTCGGCCATGCACTTGGGATGGAACATGAACACCAACATCCCAAAGCCGACATTCCATGGAATAAGCCTGCGGTATATCACTTTTACTTGACGGCTTATAACTGGTCTAAAGAAGAAGTCGATCACAACCTGTTCAGAAAACTTGAAACGACAAACACTCGAATCACTCCTTACGACCCAACATCAATCATGCATTATTCGATTCCAAATGAATTAACTATAGGCGACTGGTCCGTAGGAAAGAACAAAACCATTAGCAAGAATGACCGCCGACTAATGCGCAGAGCTTATCCCAAGGCGTAACGACAACGTTAAGCGAGACATGACCAACGGCTACTTCACCGCTCCCAAGTTGGCCTCACTCAAATCCAACTCACCCAACACTTCCCGCAACACGTCATCACCAATCTGGTGATGACGGCTCAGGTTATACAACTCCAGGCGCTGCGCTCGCAGCGCCTTCAAGCGCAGGCGCCGCTCCAGCAGGTCCATCTGAAACGCCAGTGCCTGGGCCTCCGCCGAGTCATTGAATACCTCCAGTTGCTGGCGATACTCGGACATAATCCGCGCCTTGAGTTCTGCAGCCAGCGCGGACTGAGCGGCGTCCTGGGGATTGACCTCTTCTATTTCGAGCGCATGAATGGCCGCCTCGGCCGTCTTGCGCCAGGTATCGCGCACTTCATTGCGTCGTTTGTCATCGGGACTTTTCTCGATGCCCCGCAGCAACAGCGGCAAAGCAATACACGCGGCAATCAACGACAACAGAATCACCCCGGCGGCGATGAAGATCAGCAGATCCCGTTCGGGAAATGCGTCGCTGCCCATCAGCAGCGGCACCGACAGTACGCCCGCCAGCGTTACCGCGCCGCGCACCCCGCCGACGGTCAGTAGCCAGCAGGAACGCGCGGTCGGGACTTGGGTCATCTCACCCTTGCCGCGCCAGCGCCGTAACACAATGGACAGGCGCCAGATGCTCTGCACCCAGACAAACCGCAACACCAGCAGCACCAGGAATATCAAAATCACATCCAGACAGCGATAAAGCAGCGTTGGCCACAATGAGGTTTCGTGGCTCGCCACGGCTTTGATGATGTCCGGCAGTTGCAGGCCCAGCAGCAGGAAGATCAAGCCATTGAAGGCGAATTCCAGCAAGGACCAGACGCTGCGATTGAGCAAGCGAGTGTTGGTCTGACGCGGCAGCAGATCAAGCCAGCTCTGCATCATCCCCGCCGCCACCGCCGACAGAATGCCCGAGGCGCCCACTCGCTCAGCCAGTACGTAGGCGGCAAACGGCAGCAGCAACATGAACACCACGTGAGTCGCCGGGTCATCCCAGCCGCGAGCAATCATCCACGAACGCAGGCGCCCTACCAGCCAACTCAACGCAACACCGACGGCCAGGCCTCCAACCGCGACCAACACGAACGTCACACTGGCGTTGGCCAGCGAGAACACGCCGGTCAACGCCGCGACCAAAGCAAATTTGAACGTCACCAGACCTGAGGCATCGTTCATCAACGCCTCCCCCTGAAGCATGTGCATCAAGGGTGTCGGCAAACGGTTCCGGGAAATTGCCGACACCGCCACGGCATCCGTCGGCGACAACACCGCCGCCAGCGCAAAGGCCACGGGTAGCGGGATGCTCGGCAACAACCAGTGAATGAAATACCCGGCGCCCACCACGGTGAACAGCACCAGCCCCACCGCCAGTGTCAGGATCGGCCCGCGCAAGCGCCACAGTTCACGCTTGGGCATGCGCCAGCCATCGGAAAACAGCAGCGGCGGCAGAAACAGGAAAAGGAACAGCTCGGGGTCCAGCGCCACATGCAACCCCAGCGTCGGCCAAGCCAATAGCGCGCCGGCGCCAATTTGCACCAGCGGCAAGGGCAAGGGGATCATTCGTCCGATCAGGCGTGAAACGCCGACCAGCATCAGCATAATCAGGACGGTGTAGGCAGTTTGCATAAACGCGGTTTCCAGACAATCGACAGCATTGAAGTGCCATATTAGCCGCTTAGACTGCCGGCTGGCCGTTACACCAATGTCGCACACCGCAAACACCGCTCCCACAGGTTTTGCGATGGCATATCAACCACGACCGACTCGAAACCGTCCGGTCATGGCATAATCCTTCACCTTTTTTTTCCAGCACCTGCAAAGGGGGCAATTCCTTGACCGTTTCAAGCAAAACGTTGCACCTTTTCGGCATCAAAGCCTGCGACACCATGAAAAAGGCGCGCACCTGGCTCGATGAACACGCTGTCAGCTATGACTTTCATGATTACAAAGCGGTCGGCATCGACCGTGAACACCTGACCCAATGGTGCAACGAGCACGGCTGGCAAGTGGTGTTGAACCGTGCAGGCACGACCTTTCGCAAGCTCGACGACGAACGCAAAGCCGATCTCGACCAGCCGAAAGCCATCGAACTGATGCTCGCGCAACCCTCGATGATCAAGCGCCCGGTGCTCGATCTCGGTGGCCGAACCCTGATTGGCTTCAAGCCAGATATCTACGCGGCAGCTCTCAAGTAAGCAGCCCGTTCCAATTTGTTAGAGGTATCAACATGTCCACTACCCTGTTCAGCCTGGCCTTTGGTGTCGGCACTCAAAATCGTCAAGGCGCATGGCTGGAAGTGTTTTACGCGCAGCCTTTGCTCAACCCGTCGGCCGAACTGGTCGCTGCCTTTGCTCCGGTTCTGGGCTACACCGACGGCAATCAGGCCATCGCGTTTACCACTGCCCAGGCGTCCCAATTGGCCGAAGCGCTGAAAAGCGTCGACGCGGCCCAGGCTGCATTGCTGACCCGTCTGGCCGAAAGCCATAAGCCGCTGGTCGCGACCATTCTCGCCGAAGACGCTCAGCTGTCCTCCACGCCTGAGGCTTACCTCAAGCTGCACCTGTTGTCCCATCGTCTGGTCAAGCCGCATGGCCTGAACCTGGCCGGGATTTTCCCACTGCTGCCGAACGTGGCCTGGACCAGCCAGGGTGCGATCGATCTGGCCGAACTGGCCGAGCATCAACTCGAAGCCCGTCTGCGTGGCGAGCTGCTGGAAGTGTTCTCGGTGGACAAGTTCCCGAAAATGACCGACTACGTGGTACCGGCCGGCGTGCGTATCGCTGACGCGGCACGTATTCGTCTGGGCGCTTACGTCGGCGAAGGCACCACCGTGATGCACGAAGGTTTCGTCAACTTCAACGCCGGCACTGAAGGCCCGGGCATGATTGAAGGTCGTGTGTCGGCTGGCGTGTTCGTCGGCAAGGGTTCGGATCTGGGCGGCGGTTGCTCGACCATGGGCACCCTGTCGGGCGGCGGCAACATCGTGATTAAGGTCGGAGAAGGCTGCCTTATCGGCGCCAACGCCGGGATCGGTATCCCGTTGGGCGACCGCAACACGGTTGAATCGGGTCTGTACGTGACCGCTGGCACCAAAGTGGCGCTGCTGGATGAGCACAACAAGCTGGTCAAAGTCGTCAAGGCCCGGGAACTGGCCGGCCAACCAGACCTGCTGTTCCGCCGCAATTCGGAAACCGGTGCCGTGGAATGCAAAACCCACAAATCGGCCATCGAACTGAACGAAGCGCTGCACGCTCACAACTAAGCAGAGCGTCAAACGATCACCTGTAGGAGCAGAGCTTGCTCGCGAAGGGCTCTTGAGGCCGCCAAAAGCTTCGCGGGCAAGCCTCGCTCCTACAAGGTCAGGCGTACACCCGCCCATGTCACCAGGGCCGAACAACATGATGATTCCTTCACCCTGGCGCGCCGACTTCCCGGCCATCGCCGCACTGCAACGGCAAGACCAGACGTATCTGGACAACGCCGCCACCACACAAAAACCTCAAGCCCTGCTGGATGCCCTGGCGCATTACTACGCCAATGGCGCGGCCAACGTGCATCGGGCGCAACACTTGCCCGGCGCCCATGCCACCCAGGCGTTCGAGGACAGTCGCAGCAAAGTCGCGCAATGGCTCAACGCCGGCGAATGCGGGCAGATCATCTTTACCCATGGTGCAACGTCTGCGCTGAACCTCCTGGCTTATGGCCTGGAACATCTTTTCAATCCGGGCGATGAGATTGTCATCAGCGCCCTGGAGCATCACGCCAACCTGTTGCCATGGCAGCAACTGGCTCACCGTCGCGAGCTGAAACTGGTGATCCTGCCGCTGGACGCTGACGGTTTGATTGACCTTGAAGTGGCCGCGCAACTGATCGGTCCACGTACCCGCCTTTTGGCGGTCAGTCAGTTGTCCAACGTGCTCGGTGCCTGGCAACCGGTGTCTGCGCTGTTGGAGATGGCCAGGGCGCATAACGCGCTGACGGTGGTTGATGGCGCCCAAGGCGTGGTTCATGGCCGGCATGACGTGCAGGCCCTGGGTTGCGACTTTTATATATTTTCCAGCCACAAGCTCTACGGTCCCGATGGCTTGGGCGTGCTGTTCGGGCGCAATGAAGCGCTCAAGCAACTGCGTCCGTGGCAGTTCGGCGGTGAAATGGTGCTGGACGCCAACTACCACGACGCACGCTTTCGCCCCGCTCCATTGGGTTTCGAGGCGGGAACACCGCCGATTGCCAGTGTGATCGGCTTGGGGGCGACTCTGGATTATCTTGCGGGACTGGATCAGGACGCCGTGTCTGCCCACGAAGCGGCGCTGCATGACTATCTGCTCAAGGGCCTGGAGGCACGTAACGGCATCCGTCTGCTGGGCAAACCGCAACTGGCGTTGGCCAGTTTTGTCGTCGAGGGTGTGCATAACTCTGATCTGGCCCATTTGCTGACGGAACAGGGAATCGCGGTGCGCGCCGGTCATCACTGTGCCATGCCGTTGCTCAAAAGCTTCGAACTGGCCGGGGCGATTCGGGTTTCGCTGGCGCTGTACAACGATTCCGAAGACCTGGAGCGGTTCTTTGACGCGTTGGATCAGGCATTGGAGTTATTGCGATGAGCTTGCCCGCGGATGCCATCACGGCACTGGAAGCCTTTCAGAATGCGCCTGGCTGGGAGCAACGGGCACGTCTGTTGATGCAGTGGGGCGACCGTCTGCCCGTGTTGAGCGATGTGGATAAGCTCGACGCCAACCGGGTACATGGCTGTGAAAGCCAGGTGTGGCTGGTGGGCGAATTGCACGACGGGCACTGGCAGTTTGCCGCAAGCAGCGATGCGCGGTTGATTCGCGGGTTGGTGGCGTTGTTGCTGGCGCGGGTTAACGGGTTGTCGGCGGCTGAGTTGCAACGGGTGGATTTACCGGAGTGGTTCAATCAGCTTGGACTGAGCCGTCAGCTCTCCCAGTCGCGCAGCAACGGCCTCAACGCCGTGTTACAGCGGATGCGTGAGTTAGCTGACTGATCGTTCCCGCGCTCTGCGTGGGAACGATCAGCGTCAGGCAGGCTTGATCTTGTCGGCTGGTCGCCGTACCCCGGCCACAATCTTATCCACAGCCTTGGTCGCCGCGACCATGCCAAACGTCGCCGTCACCATCATCACCGCGCCAAATCCCCCCGCGCAGTCGAGCTTCACACCATCACCGACAAAACTCTTCTGCAAGCAAATGCTGCCATCCGGTTTCGGGTAACGCAGCTGCTCGGTGGAAAACACGCAAGGCACGCTGTAATGGCGGGTCACGGTGCGGGAGAAGTTGTAATCGCGGCGCAATGTGGAGCGCACTTTCGAGGCTAATGGATCATTGAAGGTCCGGTTCAAATCGCAAACCTGAATCAGCGTCGGGTCGATCTGCCCGCCCGCCCCGCCGGTGGTAATGATCTGGATCTTGCGGCGTTTGCACCAGGCGATCAGCGCCGCTTTCGCGTTGACGCTGTCGATGCAGTCAATCACGCAGTCGATATTTGGCGTGATGTACTCGGCCATGGTCTCGCGGGTGACGAAATCCGCCACCGCGTGCACGGTGCAGTCCGGGTTGATCCCGCGCAGGCGCTCGGCCATCACGTCTACCTTGGGTTTGCCGACGGTGCTGTCCAGCGCGTGCAACTGACGGTTGGCGTTGCTGACGCAAACGTCGTCCAGGTCGAACAGCGAAATCTCGCCCACGCCACAACGGGCGACGGCTTCTGCCGCCCAGGAACCGACGCCACCGACGCCGACGATCACCACGTGGGCCGCGCGCAAACGCTCCAGGCCGTCGATGCCATACAAACGGGCGATGCCTGCAAACCGCGGATCTTCTGTACTCATGACCATTACCCCAAAAACCGGCGCGCATTATAGGGCCACAGTGCGAGAACTTTTAACCTTCCAGCGACAAGTGAAAGAACTTATGTGAAACCAGAGTGCCCAATGTCGGGCATTTCCCTGTTCGCTGTACGGTCAGAGAACCTCCAGTGTAGGATGCGCGCCCCTGCCCCCTGGCAGCCAGCCGCAAACCGTTCCTTCGTTCCACAGCCTTTGGAACCCGAAAAAGCTATGTCATCGCGTAAATTTGGACTCAACCTGGTCGTGGTGCTCGCCATCGCAGCCTTGTTTACCGGCTTCTGGGCGCTGATCAATCGCCCGGTCACCGCCCCCAACTGGCCTGAACAGATCTCCGGCTTTTCGTACTCGCCGTTCCAGCAAGGGCAGTACCCGCAAAAAGAGCAATACCCGACCGACGATGAAATGCGTCGCGATCTGGAGATCATGAGCAAGCTGACGGACAACATCCGTACTTACTCGGTCGACGGCACCTTGGGCGATATTCCCAAGCTCGCCGAAGAGTTCGGTTTGCGCGTGACACTGGGTATCTGGATCAGCCCGGACCTTGAGCGCAACGAGCGTGAAATCCTGCGCGCCATCGACCTGGCCAACTCCTCCCGCAGTGTGGTTCGCGTGGTGGTGGGTAACGAGGCGATCTTCCGCAAGGAAATCAACGCCGAACAATTGAGCGTGATCCTTGATCGCGTCCGCGCGGCCGTCAAAGTGCCGGTGACCACCTCCGAGCAATGGCACGTCTGGGAAGAAAACCCGAGCCTGGCCAAGCACGTCGACCTGATCGCCGCTCACGTGCTGCCGTACTGGGAACATGTGCCGATGGAGCAGTCCGGACAGTTCGTACTCGACCGCGCCCGCGACCTGAAAAAAATGTTCCCGAAAAAGCCGCTGCTGCTGTCGGAAGTCGGCTGGCCGAGCAACGGTCGCATGCGCGGTGGCGCCGACGCGTCACCGGCAGACCAGGCGATTTACCTGCGTACACTGGTCAACAAGCTCAATCGCCAGGGTTTCAACTACTTCGTGATCGAAGCGTTTGACCAGCCGTGGAAGGCCAGTGACGAAGGTTCCGTGGGCGCTTACTGGGGCGTGTTCAACGCCGCTCGCCAGCAGAAATTCAACTTCGAAGGGCCGGTCGTCGCCATTCCGCAATGGCGCGTGCTGGCTGTCGGTTCGGTAGTGTTGGCCCTGCTGTCGCTGACTCTGCTGATGATCGACGGCTCGGCGCTGCGTCAACGCGGTCGTACCTTCCTGACCTTCATCGCATTCCTCTGCGGCTCGGTGCTGGTGTGGATCGGTTACGACTACAGCCTGCAATACAGCACCTGGTTCAGCCTGACAGTGGGCTTCTTGCTTGCCCTCGGTGCACTCGGCGTCTTTATTGTTTTGCTGACCGAGGCCCACGAACTGGCCGAAGCGGTCTGGACTCACAAGCGTCGGCGCGAATTCCTGCCAGTGGTGGGCGATTCGGACTACCGACCGAAAGTCTCGATTCACGTACCTTGCTACAACGAGCCACCGGAGATGGTCAAACAGACCCTCAACGCCTTGGCCAACCTCGACTATCCGGACTTCGAAGTCCTGATCATCGACAACAACACCAAAGACCCGGCCGTTTGGGAACCGGTGCAGGCCTATTGCGAAACCCTGGGCCCGCGCTTCAAGTTCTTCCACGTCGCGCCATTGGCCGGCTTCAAGGGCGGCGCGCTGAATTATCTGATTCCGCACACTGCCAAAGATGCCGAAGTGATTGCGGTGATCGACTCGGACTACTGCGTCGACCCGAACTGGCTCAAGCACATGGTGCCGCACTTCGCCGACCCGAAAATCGCTGTGGTGCAGTCACCGCAGGATTACCGCGACCAGAACGAAAGCACCTTCAAGAAGCTCTGCTACGCGGAATACAAAGGCTTCTTCCACATCGGCATGGTCACCCGCAATGACCGTGACGCGATCATCCAGCATGGCACCATGACCATGACCCGGCGCTCGGTGCTCGAGGAACTGGGCTGGGCTGACTGGTGCATCTGTGAAGACGCCGAGCTGGGTCTGCGGGTATTTGAAAAAGGCCTGTCGGCGGCGTACTACCACACGAGTTACGGCAAAGGCCTGATGCCCGATACCTTTATCGACTTCAAGAAACAGCGTTTCCGCTGGGCCTATGGCGCGATTCAGATCATCAAGCGTCACACCACCAGCCTGTTGCGCGGCAAGGGCACCGAGCTGACCCGTGGCCAGCGTTACCACTTCCTCGCGGGCTGGTTGCCGTGGGTCGCGGACGGCATGAACATCTTCTTTACCGTCGGCGCGCTGTTGTGGTCGGCGGCGATGATCATCGTGCCGCAACGGGTCGATCCGCCGTTGCTGATTTTCGCGATCCCGCCATTGGCGCTGTTCGTGTTCAAGGTGGGCAAGATCATCTTCCTCTACCGTCGCGCAGTCGGGGTCAACCTCAAGGATGCATTCTGCGCAGCACTGGCCGGGTTGGCGTTGTCGCACACCATCGCCAAAGCGGTGCTGTACGGTTTCTTCACCAGCAGCATTCCGTTCTTCCGCACTCCGAAAAACGCCGATAACCACGGCTTCTGGGTGGCGATTTCGGAGGCTCGCGAAGAGGTGTTCATCATGCTGCTGTTGTGGGGTGCGGCGCTGGGGATCTTCCTGGTGAACGGCATGCCGAGCAACGACATGCGCTTCTGGGTGACGATGTTGCTGGTGCAGTCGCTGCCGTACCTGGCGGCGCTGATCATGGCGTTCTTGTCTTCGCTGCCCAAACCTTCCGTCAAGGTCGAACCGGCACCGGCGGTCTAAAACGTTCCAGATGCACTAAACGGCGGCCAACGGCCGCCGTTTTGCTTTAAGATAACCGCCATTTTGCAGGGCTTGGCGTGAATCCATCCCTGTGGGAGCGAGCCTGCTCGCGATGGCAATGTATCAATCACAGTTTATGTTGACTGCCACACCGCCATCGCCAGCAGGCTGGCTCCCACATTTAGTTAGTCCGCGCCCATATTCAAGTTTTCCGGAGTATTCCATGACGGCCCACGCCGACCTTTCGCCGACCCTTCAACTCGCCATCGACCTGATCCGTCGTCCGTCCGTGACCCCGGTCGACGCCGATTGCCAGAAGCAGATGATGCAGCGCCTGGGCGATGCCGGTTTTGCGCTTGAGCCAATGCGCATCGAAGATGTGGATAACTTCTGGGCCACCCACGGTAAACACGAAGGCCCGGTGCTGTGCTTTGCCGGTCACACCGACGTGGTGCCGACCGGTCCGGTAACAGCCTGGCAGATCGATCCGTTCGACGCTGTGATCGACGAACACGGCATGCTGTGCGGCCGTGGCGCGGCAGACATGAAAGGCAGCCTGGCAGCGATGACCGTGGCAGCCGAGCGTTTTGTCGCCGACTACCCGGATCACAAGGGTTCGGTAGCCTTCCTGATCACCAGCGACGAAGAAGGCCCGGCGCATCATGGCACCAAGGCTGTGATCGAACGCCTCGCCGCTCGCAAGGAACGTCTGGACTGGTGCATCGTCGGCGAACCGTCGAGCACCACTCTGGTGGGCGACGTGGTCAAAAACGGCCGTCGCGGCTCCCTCGGCGCCAAACTGACCGTGCGCGGGGTACAGGGTCATGTGGCGTATCCGCACCTGGCTAAAAACCCGATCCACCTTGCCGCCCCGGCATTGGCCGAACTGGCCGCCGAGCATTGGGACCATGGCAACGATTTCTTCCCGCCGACCAGTTTCCAGATCTCCAACGTGAACTCCGGCACCGGCGCGACCAACGTGATCCCGGGTGATTTGGTGGCGGTGTTCAACTTCCGCTTCTCCACCGAATCCACCGTCGAAGGCCTGCAGAAACGCGTCGCTGATATCCTCGACAAGCATGGCCTGGACTGGCATATCGACTGGGCGCTGTCCGGCCTGCCGTTTCTCACCGAGCCGGGCGCTCTGCTCGACGCGGTATCTGCGAGCATCAAAGACATCACCGGTCGCGAAACGAAAGCATCCACCAGCGGCGGCACGTCCGATGGGCGCTTCATCGCGACCATGGGCACTCAGGTCGTGGAACTGGGCCCGGTCAACGCAACGATCCATCAGGTCAACGAGCGCGTGCTGGCCAGCGACCTCGATGTGCTGACCGAAATCTACTACCAGACCCTGATCAAGTTGCTCGCCTGATGCTGGCCTGCCCGATCTGCAGTGAACCGCTGAACGCAGTGGACAACGGCGTAGCCTGCCCCGCCGGGCACCGTTTCGACCGTGCGCGTCAGGGTTACCTGAACCTGTTGCCGGTGCAGCACAAGAACAGCCGCGACCCTGGGGATAACCTGGCGATGGTCGAGGCCCGCCGCGACTTTTTGAACGCCGGCCATTACGCGCCAGTGGCCAAGCGTCTGGCGGAACTGGCCGCGCAATACGCGCCGCAGCGCTGGCTGGACATCGGTTGTGGCGAGGGTTACTACACCGCGCAAATCGCCGAGGCCTTGCCGAACGCCGACGGTTACGCGCTGGATATTTCCCGGGAAGCCGTTAAACGCGCCTGCAAACGCAACCCGCAACTGACCTGGTTGATCGCCAGCATGGCACGGGTGCCGTTGGCCTCGGGCAGCTGCCAGTTTCTCGCCAGCGTCTTCAGTCCACTGGACTGGGAAGAAGCCAAACGTCTGCTCAGCCGCGGTGGCGGCCTGATGAAAGTCGGACCGACCAGCGGCCATCTGATGGAATTGCGCGAGCGTCTGTACGACGAAGTGCGTGAATACACCGACGACAAGCATCTGGCCTTGATGCCTGAAGGCATGACGCTGCAGCACAGCGAAACCCTGGAATTCAAACTGACGCTGGAAAAGGGTCAGGACCGGGCGAACCTATTGGCCATGACACCCCACGGCTGGCGCGCCAGTGCCGAACGCCGGGCGGCAGTCATCGAACAGGTCGAGCCGTTCGGGGTCACTGTTTCAATGCGCTACGATTACTTCGTACTTCAATAAACTATAAATTTTTGGCCTTGAGCAACGGCTTGAGGCCGGCTAAATCCGCGAATGGATTTTTCAGACCCGCAGTGAGGACATCCATGCGCCAACCCGATATCGAGATTTACCTGAAAGACGCCGACGTCGACTACAAGGCCGTCGCGGCCTGGCTCGGCACTGCTTTGGGCCCGTGCACCGACTGGGTCCAGAAAGGCCAGACCTACAAGTGCAAGGCCGGCAACGTGTCGGTCACCTGGTTGCCGAAAGCCGTGGGCAAATGGAACAGCCTGTTCCTGGACAGCGACCAGACCCCGTGGGACGACGACATCGCCTGCGCCCGCGCAGCGTTTACCGCGCTGAACGTTGAAGTGCGTTGTGCACCGGGTAGCTGGGTCGAGGAAGAAGGTGAAGAAACGGCGGATCGCTGGATGCGCATCAGCGCGGACGGTGAAGAAGAAATCACCTGGAAAACTGTCTAAAAACTGTACACAAAACCTGTGGGAGCGAGCTTGCTCGCGATGAGGCCCTTTCAGTCAACATGAATGTTGAATGTCAGTCAGCTATCGCGAGCAAGCTCGCTCCCACAGTGGTTTTGGGTGATCTGAAGAGCGGATTTACAAACCGACTACGTCTTCAGCCTGCAAACCCTTCTCGCCGGTCACCACGCCGTATTCCACCTGCTGCCCCTCAGCCAGGGAACGATGCCCCTCGCCGCGAATCGCGCGGTAGTGCACGAACACGTCCATCCCGTCCTCGCGCTGAATAAAGCCATAACCCTTGGCATCGTTGAACCACTTCACACTGCCGGTTTCGCGCGTAGCCATGTCAGTACCCCCTTGTTTTTATTTTGAACGGCCGAGTATATGACAGTCGTCAAAACTCTCAACTCAACTTTACTTAGCTGCTTTTTTGCCGATTTTCGGCGAATACGGCACACTATCGGCCGCCCAAGCGATTGCTTGGTTTTGTTCACTCATGCAGAAGCCGTATGACCCGTTCCCCGTTCCGCCGTCTTGTGTTTGGCACCCTGCGCCGACTGCTCTACCTCTGGGTTCGCTCGGAGACGATCAACCAGTCGTCGTTCACCCTCAACCTCGACCGCAGTCGTCCGGTGTTCTACGTCCTGCAAAATCCTTCGCTGACCGACCTCGCCGTGGTCGATACCGAATGCAGCAAGGCTGGCCTGCCGCGCCCGGTGTTGCCAGTATCGGTAGGTACGCTGGTGGAGCCCGCCGCGTTCTTTTATCTGACGCCGGAGCCCGATTGGCTCGGCCGTCAGGATAAGCGTGGTGCACCGCCGACCTTGACTCGCCTGGTCAGTGCCCTGAGCCAGAGCGCAGCCGAAGACGCACAGATCATTCCGGTCAGCGTGTTCTGGGGTCAGTCACCGGACAGCGAATCGAGCCCGTGGAAACTGCTCTTCGCCGACAGCTGGGCGGTCACCGGGCGCTTGCGCCGGTTGCTGAGCATCATTGTGCTGGGACGCAAAACCCGCGTTCAGTTCTCCGCGCCGATCCATTTGCGCGAACTGATCGACCACAACAAGGGCCACGAGCGCACCGTGCGCATGGCCCAACGAATTTTGCGGGTGCACTTTCGCAACCTGAAAGCGGCGGTGATCGGTCCGGACATTTCCCACCGTCGCAACCTGGTCAAAGGCCTGCTGAATCAGCCGCTGGTCAAGCAAGCGATCCTCGACGAAGCCGAGCGCGAGAACATCTCTCCAGAGAAAGCCAAAGCCCAGGCCCTGCGCTATGGCAACGAGATCGCCTCCGACTACACCTACACCGCGATCCGTTTTCTGGAAGTGGTGCTGAGCTGGTTCTGGAACAAGATCTACGACGGGATCAAGGTCAACCACATCGAAGGCGTGCAGAAGGTCGCTCAGGGTCACGAAGTGATTTACGTGCCGTGCCATCGCAGCCACATCGACTACCTGCTGCTGTCCTATTTGCTGTTTCGCAATGGCCTGACCCCGCCGCACATCGCCGCAGGGATCAACCTCAACATGCCGGTCATCGGCAGCCTGCTGCGCCGTGGCGGCGCGTTCTTCATGCGCCGCACCTTCAAGGGCAACCCGCTCTACACCTCGGTGTTCAACGAATACCTGCACACCCTGTTTACCAAAGGCTTCCCGGTGGAGTACTTCGTCGAGGGTGGCCGTTCGCGCACCGGGCGCATGCTGCAACCGAAAACCGGCATGCTGGCGATCACCCTGCGCAGCTTCCTGCGCTCGTCGCGGATGCCGATCGTCTTCATCCCGGTCTACATCGGTTATGAACGCGTGCTGGAAGGCCGGACCTACCTCGGCGAACTGCGTGGCGCGACCAAGAAGAAAGAATCGATCTTCGATATTTTCAAGGTCATCGGCGCCCTCAAGCAGCGCTTCGGCCAAGTGGCGGTGAACTTCGGCGAGCCGATCAAACTGGCGGAGTTCCTCGACAGCGAGCAGCCAGACTGGCGTCAACAGGAACTCGGCCCGCAGTTCAAACCGGCCTGGCTCAACGAAACCACCAACCGCCTCGGCGAAAAAGTCGCGCAGCATCTGAACGAAGCGGCGGCGATCAACCCGGTCAACCTCGTGGCACTGGCACTGCTGTCCACCAGCCGTCTCGCGCTGGATGATCGTGCGATGGCACGCGTGCTCGATCTGTATCTGGCGCTGTTGCGCAAGGTCCCGTATTCGCCGCACACCACCCTGCCGGAAGGTGACGGGCGGGCGTTGATCGAGCATGTGAAGGACATGGACCTGCTGTCCGAACAAAGCGACGCCTTGGGCAAGATTCTGTATCTGGACGAGCAGAACGCCGTCCTGATGACCTACTACCGCAACAACGTGCTGCACATCTTCGCGCTGCCAGCGTTGCTGGCGAGTTTCTTCCAGAGCGCGTCACGCATGAGCCGTGAGCAGATACTGCGCTACACCCGCGCGCTCTATCCGTACTTGCAATCGGAGTTGTTCATTCGTTGGTCGATGGACGAACTGGATGCCGTGATCGATCAGTGGCTGGAAGCGTTCGTCGAGCAAGGTCTGCTGCGTTTCGAGAGCGATGTTTACCTGCGTCCGGCACCGAGCTCGCGGCATTTCGTGCTGCTGACGCTGCTGTCGAAAAGCATCGCCCAGACCCTGCAACGCTTCTACATGACTGTGTCCCTGTTGCTCAACAGCGGCCAGAACAGCATCAGCGCCGAAGAGCTAGAAGACCTCTGCACGGTCATGGCCCAACGCCTGTCGATCTTGCATGGCCTGAACGCCCCGGAATTCTTCGACAAGAGCCTGTTCCGCCACTTCATCCAGACCATGCTGGATCTGGACGTGCTCAAGCGCGACGAAGCCGGCAAGCTGAGCTACCACGAACTGCTTGGCGAATTGGCCGAAGGCGCGGCGAAACGGGTATTGCCGGCGGAGATTCGTTTGTCGATTCGTCAGGTGGCGTTGCATCGCAGTGAAGATGCGGACGATCAGGTCGTCAAACAGCCCGAGGCCTGATGACATCCCTGTGGGAGTGAGCCTGCTCGCGAATGCGGTTTAACATTCAACATTTCAGTTGCCTGGCACACCGCTTTCGCGAGCACGCTCACTCCCACATCAATTGGAGATCTGCGATGAAAAAACTCTCTTTATTGGCCATGACCACCCTGCTGGGCGCCTGTCAGTCGATGCAACCCGCCGCTAAAACCTCCCTCGACGGCGAAGTCTTCTACCTGCAACGCATCGCCCTGCCGCCGAGCGCCACATTGAGCGTCAGCCTGCAGGACGTGTCCCTCGCCGACGCGCCCGCCGTGATCCTTGACGAACACAAAGGCCCGGTCAAAGGTCAGGTGCCGCTACCCTTTCATCTGAGTTACGATCCAACGCAGGTCAAACCGGGCCATCGTTATTCGGTCAGTGCACGAATCGAAGTGAATGGCGAACTGATGTTCATCACCACCGAACATCACGCCGTGCGGCTGGATGGCAGCGATCCGCAGCCACTGAAAATCCGCGTCGACGCCGTCCGCTAATTTCCTCTTTCGAACAAGGAAGCAGCCATGCTCCGCCCTACCCTTCGCTTCGCCGGCCTGTTCGCAGGCTTGATGATCTCTGCCAGCGCCACGGCCCTGTCCCTCAGTGACCTGTCACAAAAGGACGCCACCGGCGGGCTCAAGGATGCCCTGACCCAAGGCGCGCAACTGGCTGTGAAACAACTCGGCACGCCGGGTGGCTTCAGCAATAACCCGGACGTGAAAATCGAACTGCCGGGCAAACTGGGCAAAGTCGCCAGCAAAATGAAAGCCTTCGGCATGGGTAGCCAGGTTGATCAATTGGAAACCAGCATGAACAAAGCGGCTGAAACTGCTGTGACGCAGGCCCAGCCGATCCTCGTTGATGCGGTGAAGAACATGAGCGTGGAAGATGCCAAGGGAATTCTCAGCGGCGGCAAGGACTCGGCCACTCAGTACCTGAGCAAAACCAGCCGCGAACAGATCCGCGTCAAGTTCCTGCCAATCGTCAAGCAAGCCACCGACCAGGTGGGCTTGGCCAAGCAGTACAACTCGTTCGCCGGGCAAGCCGCGACGATGGGTGTGGTGGATGGGAAGAATGCCAGCATTGAGAGCTACGTCACCGAGCAGGCGCTGAATGGTTTGTTCGAGATGATTGGCAAGCAGGAAGAAACCATCCGCCAGAATCCTGCGGCGGCAGCGACCAGTCTGGCGAAGAAGGTGTTTGGTACGTTGTAATTTTTGAGTGACTGAAAACCACAAAAAGCCCGCTGACCTTTATAGGTTCAGCGGGCTTTTTCGTTTCGTCGGAACGCCGCCCGGGGCAGCCAGTTCCCACATTTTGCCGGGTTGGTCTGAGAAATACTGTGAACGTCCTACAGTGGTTGCTGTTCTGGAGGAGGATTCCGACAGGTTCTATCGGTTGTCGTGTTGGAAGTCGGGAGGATAGGCTTTGGGTGTCGCTGAAAATCAGCGACCGGGCGTCGCGGCCTGAATTAGCTTACTTGGTGCATAATCACCCGCCTCAACCGACCATCCTTCAGTGTTTGTCGTTTGGTCATATGGTGGCTGTGCGCGGGATACCTTCGGGTATGCCGGGTTTCCAAGTAGCTCGGTCCGCGAACCTGCGTACAGCTGCCACCCTCCATCGCATCGCGGCGATCAGTGGCGGCTCCAATACTTACTTGGAGCTTCACCATGTTCAAAGAAACCCCGAATCCCCCCGAAACCGACGACGTTTCCCCCTACGAATCCGTCGATTCAAAAAAACTCAACGAAGCCGCCGAACGTGCCCTCGACTTCCACTTCCCGTCGATTGCCGACATCAAAGCCGCACCGCGCACGCCCAGCTCCCTGTTTTCCGTGGACCCAGAGGCGACTACCGAAACCTTGGTGGTTTTTTTGGTCGAGACCCTGGCCTCGGTCGATGTGATGGTCCATCAGTTGGTGGATCATCTAGAGGGTGGGTCGCGCTATGCCCTGTTGGGCATTTCAAACAGCATCATGGTGGCGGAGATCACCGCGAACCGGGTGCTGGATAACATCGACGTGCTAAAACCTTCGCCACACCGCTGATCCTGTGGGAGCGAGCTTGAACTGGCCTAATAATTCCGGACACCTCTTAAGGGCGATATGATTTCGCCAATTTGGAGGTTCCATGAAAGAAAGAAGAGTCTTTTCCCGCGAGTTCAAACATCGTGCAGCCAGCATGGTGATTGA
>NZ_VOBI01000020.1 GCF_008369325.1 Pseudomonas sp. ANT_H12B
AATCACCATGCTGGCTGCACGATGTTTGAACTCGCGGGAAAAGACTCTTCTTTCTTTCATGGAACCTCCAAATTGGCGAAATCATATCGCCCTTAAGAGGTGTCCGGAATTATTAGGCCAGTTCAGCTTGCCCGCGATAGCGGACAGTCAGCCGATACAAATGGTGGATCTGCCGGCCTCTTCGTCGGAACGCCGCCCGGAGCGAGCCCGCTCCCACAAGGTTTTGTATTCAAGCTGAAAACCTGTACAGAATACAACGGCGCTAACGGCTAAAAAGCCGTGCCACGTACGTCTCCTCAAAAATCACAGTGCAAAATAGTATCGATTCAAGTGCGATGGATGATTTGTCTCATCCGCAATTGAAGGCTGTAATCAGTGCACATTCTTCCTGCCATGGAAGACACAAAAACAATAACTGTCCTTCTGTTACCCACGGGGTGCAGAAAAGGAGTGCACGATGCAACCTTCTGTAAAAGCTCTGCTTGCCCTCACTTGCATGACCCTCAGTAGCGTCAGCCTTGGCGCCCAGACCCTGACCATCGCCACCGTCAATAACAGCGACATGATCCGCATGCAAAAGCTCTCGAAAACCTTCGAGGCCGAGCACCCGGACATCAAGCTCAATTGGGTGGTGCTCGAAGAAAACGTCCTGCGTCAACGCCTGACCACCGACATCGCCACTCAAGGTGGCCAGTTCGATGTGCTGACCATAGGCATGTACGAAGCCGCACTCTGGGGCGCAAAAGGCTGGCTTGAGCCGATGAAGGATTTGCCGGCCAGTTACGCCCTCGACGACGTCTTCCCTTCGGTACGCGAAGGCCTGTCGGTCAAGGGTTCGCTCTACGCGCTGCCGTTCTACGCCGAAAGCTCCATCACCTATTACCGCACCGACCTGTTCAAGGACGCAGGGCTGACCATGCCCGAACGCCCGACCTGGACTCAGATCGCCGAATTCGCCAGCAAACTCACCAATAAGGACAAAGAACAGTACGGCATTTGCCTGCGCGGAAAGGCCGGCTGGGGCGAGAACATGGCGCTGATCACCACCGTCGCCAATGCCTATGGCGCGCGCTGGTTTGATGAGCAGTGGAAGCCTGAATTCACCGGTCCCGAATGGAAAAACGCGCTGAACTTCTACGTCAAGACCATGAAAGATTCCGGCCCCCCGGGTGCTTCCAGCAACGGTTTCAACGAAAACCTCGCACTGTTCAACAGTGGCAAATGTGCGATCTGGGTCGATGCCAGCGTCGCCGGCTCCTTCGTCACCGACAAGACTCAAAGCAAGGTCAGCGAGCATGTCGGCTTCACTTACGCACCGCACGAGACCACCGACATGGGCTCGGCCTGGTTGTATTCCTGGGCGCTGGCGATCCCGACCAGCTCCAAAGCCAAGGACGCAGCGAAAACCTTCAGTGCCTGGGCCACTTCCAAGGAATACGGGGCGTTGGTTGCCGAGAAAGACGGCATTGCCAACGTGCCGCCCGGTACCCGCGCATCGACGTACAGCGATGCGTACATGAAGGCTGCGCCGTTCGCCAAAGTGACCCTTGAGTCGCTGAAAGCCGCGGACCCGAGCAAACCGACCCTGAAACCCGTGCCTTACATCGGCATCCAGTTGGTGACCATTCCCGAGTTCCAGGGCATCGGTACGCAGGTCGGCAAATCGTTCTCGGCAGCGCTGATCGGCCAGACCACGGTTGACCAGGCCCTGGCCGCTGCCCAGCAAACCACTGAACGTGAGATGAAGCGTGCCGGTTATCCCAAGTAACCCCGCAACCTGCTCCCGCCTTCTGTGGGAGGGGGCTTGCCCGCGATGACGGCCTCCCATTCAACATTGTGGGTGACTGACACACCGCCATCGCGGGCAAGCCTTCTCCCACAGATCTTCATAGGTCTGCATGAATCGGTTCTTTCGCCATGAATATTTCAACTGCCAAAGCTCAAATGGACATCCCCCAGCCGGTGCGTAAAAGCCGGTTGTCCAACCCCGGCTGGTTTCTGGTCAGCCCTTCGGTCGCCATGTTGCTGCTGTGGATGATCGTGCCGCTGGGCATGACCCTCTACTTCTCGGTGATCCGCTACAACCTGCTCAACCCCGGCGAGAACGAGTTCGTGGGGCTGGAGAACTTCACCTATTTCCTCACCGACTCGGGTTTCATGCCCGGGGCCACCAACACCCTGTTGCTGGTGGGCAGCGTGCTGCTGATCAGCGTGGTGCTCGGGGTGTTGATCAGTGCGCTGCTGGAGGCCAGTGAGTTCCTCGGTCGCGGCATCGTGCGGGTCATGCTGATTTCGCCGTTTTTCATCATGCCCACCGTCGGTGCGCTGATCTGGAAGAACCTGATTTTCCACCCGGTGTCGGGGATTCTTGCCTACGTCTGGAAGCTCTTCGGCGCACAACCGGTGGACTGGCTGGCGCATTACCCGTTGCTGTCGATCATCATCATTGTGTCCTGGCAATGGCTGCCGTTCGCGATCCTGATCCTGATGACCGCCATGCAGTCCCTCGACCAGGAACAGAAAGAAGCCGCGCGCCTCGACGGTGCCGGGCCGGTCGCGATCTTCTGGCACCTGACCCTGCCGCACCTGGCGCGGCCGATTGCGGTGGTGGTGATGATCGAAACCATCTTCCTGCTCTCGGTGTTCGCCGAAATCTTCACCACCACCAACGGCGGCCCCGGATACGCGTCGACCAACCTCGCGTACCTGATCTACAACCAGGCGCTGGTGCAGTTCGACGTCGGCATGGCGTCCGCCGGTGGCTTGATTGCGGTGGTGATCGCCAACATCGCGGCCATCGTGCTGGTACGGATGATCGGCAAAAACCTGACAGACAAAGCCTGAGGCCTGCGCCATGACCCTTCAACAATCCCGCCGCCTGCAAAGCCTGCTGCTCGGCACCCTGGCCTGGGCCATCGCGACCCTGATCTTCTTCCCGATCTTCTGGATGGTGCTGACCAGTTTCAAAACCGAAATCGATGCGTTCGCCACGCCGCCGCAGTTCCTCTTCACGCCGACGCTGGAGAACTACCTGCACATCAACGAGCGCAGCGACTACTTCAGCTTCGCCTGGAACTCGGTAGTGATTTCGTTCAGCGCCACGGCCCTGTGCCTGCTGATCGCGGTGCCGGCGGCGTACTCGATGGCGTTCTACGAAACCCAGCGCACCAAAGGCACGCTGCTGTGGATGCTCTCCACCAAGATGCTGCCGCCAGTGGGCGTGCTGATGCCGATCTACCTGCTGGCCCAGAGTTTTGGCCTGCTCGATACGCGCATCGCGCTGATCGTGATCTACACCCTGGTCAACCTGCCGATCGTGGTCTGGATGATTTACACCTACTTCAAGGACATCCCCAAAGACATCCTCGAAGCCGCACGCCTGGACGGCGCCACACTGTGGCAGGAAATGGTCCGGGTGCTGCTGCCGATCGCCAAGGGTGGTCTGGCTTCCACTGTGCTGCTGTCGCTGATCCTGTGCTGGAACGAAGCGTTCTGGTCCTTGAACCTGACCTCGTCGAAAGCCGCTCCGTTGACCGCATTGATCGCCTCCTACTCAAGTCCCGAAGGTCTGTTCTGGGCCAAGTTGTCGGCGGTGTCGACGCTGGCCTGCGCACCGATCCTGATCTTCGGCTGGATCAGCCAGAAACAACTGGTCCGCGGCCTGTCATTTGGTGCTGTGAAATGATTTACCCAAATCCCTGATCTGACACAAAACCCTGTGGGAGCGGGCTTGCCCGCGATGACGTCGGCACATTCAACGTGGATGTCGGCGGTTAAATCGCCATCGCGGGCAAGCCCCCCCCACAAAAAGCTCGCCGGGCGTAATGAATTAACTCAAGCGGAGGCCCATCACCATGGCCAACCTGAAAATCAAGAATCTGCAAAAAGGCTTCGAGGGCTTTTCCATCATCAAAGGCATCGACCTGGAAGTGAATGACAAGGAATTCGTGGTGTTCGTCGGCCCGTCGGGCTGCGGAAAATCCACGTTGCTGCGCCTGATTGCCGGCCTGGAAGAAGTCAGCGGCGGCACCATCGAACTTGATGGCCGCGACATCACCGAAGTCAGCCCGGCCAAGCGTGACCTGGCAATGGTGTTCCAGACCTATGCCTTGTACCCGCACATGAGTGTGCGTAAGAACATGTCGTTCGCCCTCGATCTGGCGGGCGTACCGAAAGCCGAAGTCGAGAAGAAAGTCGGCGAAGCGGCGCGTATTCTCGAGCTCGGGCCGATGCTGGAACGCAAACCGAAGCAACTCTCGGGCGGCCAACGCCAACGTGTGGCCATCGGCCGCGCCATCGTGCGCAACCCGAAAATCTTCCTGTTCGACGAACCGCTGTCCAACCTCGACGCCGCCCTGCGGGTGCAGATGCGTCTGGAACTGTTGCGGCTGCACAAAGAACTGCAAGCCACCATGATTTACGTGACCCACGACCAGGTCGAAGCCATGACCATGGCCGACAAAGTGGTCGTACTCAATGGCGGCAAAGTCGAACAAGTCGGCTCCCCGCTGGACCTGTATCACCAGCCTGCCAATCTGTTCGTAGCCGGATTTTTGGGCACGCCAAAAATGGGCTTCCTCAAGGGTAAAGTCACCCGCGTCGAAAGCCAGAGCTGCGAAGTGCTGCTGGACGCCGGCACCCGCATCACCCTGCCCTTGAGCGGTGCCAACCTGAGCGTCGGTGGCGCGGTCACCCTGGGGATTCGCCCGGAACACCTCAATCTCGCACAACCCGACGACTGCACATTGCAAGTCACCGCCGACGTCAGCGAACGCCTGGGCAGCGACACCTTCTGCCACGTGGTGACCTCCTCCGGTGAGGCACTGACCATGCGCGTGCGCGGTGACCTGGCGAGCCGTTTTGGCGAGACCTTGAGCCTGCACCTGGACGCCGAACACTGCCATTTATTCGATGCCGACGGCGTGGCGCTGACCCGCCCGTTGCGCGTTGCGGCCTGATTTTAGAGAGCCTGTGATGAAACTCAATAAATACAACCTCAACCGCCTCGCCCCCGAGGTGGTGCTGCCCGCCTACGCGCTGAGCGATACGCGCCAAGGCATCGCGCACATCGGCATCGGCGGTTTCCATCGGGCGCATCAGGCCTACTACACCGATGCGCTGATGAATACCGGCGAAGGCCTGGACTGGGCCATTTGCGGCGTCGGCCTGCGCGCCGAAGACCGCCGCGCCCGGGACGATCTCAAAGAGCAGGATTACCTCTTCACTCTGTTCGAACTGGGTGATACCGACGACACCGAAGTCCGGGTGATCGGCGCGATCCGCGACATGCTGCTGGCCGAAGACGGCGCGCAGACGCTGATCGACAAACTCGCCAGCCCTGAGATCCGCATCGTTTCGCTGACCATTACCGAAGGCGGCTATTGCATCGACGACAGCAACGGCGAGTTCATGGCCCAGCTGCCGCAGATCCAGCACGACCTGGCGCACCCGAACACACCAAAAACCGTGTTCGGTTTCCTCTGCGCGGCGCTGGCTAAACGCCGCGCCGCCGGTACGCCAGCGTTCACCTTGATGTCCTGCGATAACCTGCCGCACAACGGCGCGGTCACTCGCAAAGCGTTACTGGCTTTCGCCGCTCTGCGCGATGCCGATCTGCGGGACTGGATCGCCACTAACGTGAGTTTCCCCAACGCGATGGTCGATCGCATCACGCCGATGACCAGCACCCAACACAAGCTGCAACTGCACGACAAACACGCCATCGACGACGCCTGGCCGGTGGTGTGCGAACCCTTTGTGCAATGGGTGTTGGAAGACAAGTTCGTTAACGGTCGTCCAGCCTGGGAAAAGGTCGGCGTGCAGTTCACTGACGACGTCACGCCTTATGAAGAGATGAAGATCAAACTGCTCAACGGCAGTCACCTCGCACTCACTTATCTGGGGTTTTTGAAGGGTTACCGCTTCGTTCACGAAACCATGAACGACCCGCTGTTCGTGCGCTACATGCGTGCTTACATGGACCTGGACGTGACCCCGCAGTTGTCACCCGTGCCGGGGATTGACCTGACCGAGTACAAAAACACGCTGGAGACGCGCTTCTCCAACCAGGCGATTGCCGATCAGCTGGAGCGCGTGTGTTCGGACGGTTCGTCGAAGTTTCCGAAGTTTACGGTGCCGACGATTAACCGCTTGATTGCCGACGGTCGGGAGACCAAGCGTGCGGCGCTGGTTGTAGCGGCGTGGGCGTTGTACTTGAAAGGCGTCGATGAGAATGGCGATACCTACACCATTCCAGATCCGCGGGCGGCGTTCTGTCAGGCGCTGGTGGCGGATGATGCGTTGATCACGCAACGGTTGCTGGCGGTTGAGGAGGTTTTTGGTACGGCGATCCCGCATTCGCCCGAGTTTGTGGCGGCGTTTGAGTGGTGCTGTAACAGCTTGCGTGATGTCGGCGTAACAACAACCCTCGAACGAGTACTCGTCAACTGATCGTTCCCGATCTTCGGCAGGTGTATCCATGACAAACCAACATTTATTCCTCGGCATCGACTGCGGCACCCAAGGCACCAAAGCCATCGTCCTCGACGCCGTCAGCGGTCAGGTGCTGGGCCAGGGTGCCGCCGCGCACAGCCTGATCAGCGGTGCCAATGGTCGTCGCGAACAAGACACCAATCAATGGCTGGAAGCCTTTACCCTCGCCACCCGCCGTGCGCTGATCGCGGCGAATGTCGACGGTCAGCAGATCCTCGGCATCGGCGTCTCCGGCCAGCAACATGGCCTGGTGCTGCTCGATGATCAGGGTCAGGTCCTGCGGCCGGCCAAGCTCTGGTGCGACACCGAATCCACTGCAGAGAACGACCGACTGCTGACTCATCTGGGCGGTGAAAAAGGCTCCCTGGAACGCCTCGGCGTGGTGATTGCGCCGGGCTACACCGTCTCCAAACTGCTTTGGACCAAAGAACAACACCCACACATTTTCGCTCGAATCGCCCGCATTCTGCTGCCCCATGACTACCTCAACCATTGGCTCACCGGCCGCAGTTGCAGCGAGTACGGTGACGCGTCGGGCACCGGCTATTTCAACGTACGCACCCGCCAGTGGGACCTGCAGTTGCTGCGCGACATCGATCCCACCGGGCGCCTGCAAACCGCGCTGCCGGAGCTGATCGATGCCCATCAAGCGGTCGGCACAATCTTGCCGAGTATCGCCTTGCACCTGGGTATCAACCCTCGGGCGCTGGTGTCCAGCGGCGGTGGCGACAACATGATGGGAGCCATTGGCACCGGCAATATAAAGCCCGGCGCGATCACCATGAGCCTCGGCTCCTCCGGGACGGTCTACGGCTATGCCGACCAACCGACAGTCAGCCCGGATGCATCAGTGGCGACGTTCTGTTCTTCCAGCGGCGGTTGGCTGCCACTGATCTGCACCATGAACCTGACCAATGCCACCGGGGTGATTCGCGAGTTGTTCGAACTGGATATCGAGCCGTTCAACGACCTCGTTGCGCAAGCGCCAATCGGTGCCGAAGGCGTGAGCATGCTGCCGTTTCTCAATGGTGAACGCGTGCCTGCCCTGCCCCATGCCACCGGCAGCCTGCTGGGGCTGAACATGACCAACCTGACCCGGGCCAATCTGTGTCGCGCGGTGGTGGAAGGCACGACCTTCGGTTTGCGTTATGGGCTGGACCTGTTGCGCCACAATGGCTTACAAAGCCTGCGCATCTGCCTGATTGGTGGCGGCTCGAAAAGTCAGGTGTGGCGGCAGATCGTCGCCGACATCATGAACACGCCGGTGATCTGTACCGAACAGAGCGAAGCCGCAGCCTTGGGCGCGGCGATTCAGGCCGCGTGGTGCACGTCCTGGGCAAATGGCCAGGAAGACAGTCTTGCGGATCTTTGCGAGCGCTGTGTGAAGCTCGATCTGGCCAGTGAAACCTTGCCGATTGCAGAAAATGTGGCGGCCTGTCAGCAGGCCTATGAACGCTATCAGCAGCATGTCGCAACCCTTTAAAGAGCGAACAACTATGTATCTGGTGTGTGGCGAAGCGCTGTTCGACTTCTTCAGTGAGGACGACGCCAGCGGCCTGGCTTCAAAAGTGAATTTCAAAGCGATTGCCGGCGGTTCGCCGTTCAACGTGGCAGTGGGTTTGCGTCGATTGGGCGTGGAGGCGGCATTGTTTGCCGGGCTGTCCACCGACTACCTTGGCCGGCGCTTGCAACAGGTGCTGCAGGACGAAGGCGTGCGAGCCGACTATCTGGTGGATTTTGCCGCGCCTACGACCCTGGCAATGGTCGCGGTGGGTGCCAATGGCTCGCCCCACTACAGCTTTCGGGGTGAAGGTTGCGCAGATCGACAGCTGAAACTGGAGCATCTGCCGGAGCTGGGGCCTGAGGTGCGCGGTTTGCATGTCGGGTCGTTTTCGCTGGTGGTGCAGCCGATTGCCGATACCCTTCTGGCGTTGGTACGCCGCGAGAGCGGTAAACGCCTGATCAGCCTTGACCCGAATGTACGTCTCAACCCTGAACCGAATATCGAACTGTGGCGTTCGCGGATAGCGACCCTCATCGAGCTTGCCGACCTGATCAAGGTCAGCGATGAGGATTTGAGCCTGTTGTATCCCGAGCAGGATCCGCAGCGAGTGATTGAAGGCTGGCTGCAGCATCGCTGTGAGTTAGTGTTCCTGACCCGTGGTGGCGAGGGTGCGACTGTGTTCAGTCGGGTTCACGGTTCGTGGTCGGTGCCGGCCTGTTCGGTGAAGATTGCCGACACCGTGGGGGCTGGCGATACGTTCCAGGCGGCGCTGATCACTTGGCTGACGGAGCAGCAGCTGGATTCGGTTGAGGGCTTGAAACGGCTGAGCCAGATGCAGATCGATGCGATGCTCAAGTTTGCAGTCAGTGCCGCGGCGTTGACATGCAGCAAAACCGGGCCGGATTTGCCCTATCGGCAGCAACTGGCCTAACTGATCGTTCCCACGCAGAGCGTGAGAACGATCAGTGTGGGAATCACCCAGTATTCATTGGCCGAAACTGTTCGACTAAGGGTTTTGGAGCATCCACGCGGCGCCCTCAAGCGCCACCGCAGCGACTACCGGCAGGCCGAAGGCAAAGGCGACGAGTCGACCCTGGTCAGCACCTCTGTCAGAAACCTCCTCACGACAAGCGGCATGCAGTCGGGTTAACCATCCCTTAACCGCGCGGTCCAAAACTTTACTGGACCGCACGCCCTCAGACTTCTCTGATGCCCAGTGCGGCAGGTTCGGCGCCTATACGTCGAGCTGACTTTTCGCCTGCACCGGAGACTCTTCATGAACACCCGCACATTGCTACTGACCACTGCCCTCGCCTGCACCGCGTTTGCCGGCCTCGCTCAAGCCAACGACTCCACATCCGCTCAAGCCGTGCCGTATCACTACGGTATGCCGTTGCATATAGCCAAGGTCGTTTCGCTCACCGAACCTACGACCCTGGACTGCAAAGTCATTACGGCTGAAATGAAGTACATCGACACCACGGGCAAACCTGCGGAAATCGCCTACAGAAAACTTTCTGACGCGTGCAGTTATCAAAACTGACTGAAACGTCTGAAATAACACCAGGCGGTATTGCGGTGAGGGATCTGGCGCTATGCTCTAGCGCCTCCCTTACTGCCGCAAGGATTCGCCATGCAGTTGTCGTTTCGCACCTTGTCGACCCTGACTTCTTTTCTGTGTTTTCTATTGGTGCTGGTCTGGGGTTTGACGCCCGACTGGTTGTTGTCGACTTGGAGCATTGAATACTCGTCAGCCACAGGTTTGGTCGCCAGGCGCATTGCGGTGCTGTTCGCGGCATTGGGCGTGATGTTTTTTCTGGTTCGAAACGAGTCGCCGTCAGTAACCCGCGACGCAATGAGCAGCGGTTTCATGATCGGTTGTTTTGGTCTGGCAGCAATGGGCATCGGCGAAATGTGCAGTGGCCATGCCGGTCCGGGCATTTTGCTTGCAGTGGTGGTCGAGCTGGCGCTGGGTCTGGCTTTTCTCCAGACCCAGCGCCTGTCGGTGGAACTCGAAACCGTGGGTTAAAGGGCTTTCCGGTCTGGATGCAGAGTTTGATTAACAGACCCCTCCATGTCGGAGCGCAGTCCAGCGATCAAGTCGTTGATTTCTCGGCAACCATTTAGCTGTTTGGCATTTATTCCGGTCACCATCAAATCGAGGTGATCGGTTTGACGATCGGAATATACCTTTACGGTCATCGACAGGTCCGGCGACAGCGTGCATTGACAACGTTTCGGCAGAAAACTGCTTTCAATGATGTTGCGAAGTTCCAAGGCAGAAAGAAACATGGTGACCCTCTCCTTTATATGAGACTGCCAATCAAACATCAACGCTGACTCAATGAAGTGCCCGGTCAGCTTAAGATCAGCTACAGCATAAAACATGCCTGGGATTTCGCCCTGCAGCTCATCGGTAAATCAACGGTTTAGCAAAATGGTGGGCAAATGGCCTCATGCAATTTGCAAGAAAGGCCAGGGATAGCCCGGCAAATTGCACACCCGCTACGGCGGGTTTGCATTAACCGCTGACGGCAATAAAAATGTTGCCAAACAATTCAGTATCCGCTGCCCCCACTCACAAGCAAGGAGGCATCATGGGTTCATTGACCTTAATCACTACCGTCCGGCTGTTGGTTGCCGGGCTATCGACGATTCAGCAATAGCCGGTTCAGGCCTCATGCCGCGGCGCCGTTCAATGCAGCGCGTTCCGCTACATGCCGCAAACTATCGAAATTGATATTGGCGCCTGAGTCGATCGCCACCAGGGTCTGACCACAGGCGCCGGTTTGTGCTACATATCTTTTGATTCCGGCGACGGCCAGAGCACCGGAGGGTTCGGTGATCGAGCGGGTGTCGTCGTAGATATTCTTGATCGCTGCGCACAGCTCGTCGTTGCTGACCGTCAACACTTCATCGACGCAAAACCGACAGACCTCAAAACCATAAGCACCAATCTGGGCCACAGCCACGCCATCGGCGAAAGTGCCTACGGACGGCAGGACCACGCGTTCGCCCGCTTTTAATGCAGCATACAAACAAGCGGAATGTTCCGATTCGACGCCGATGATGCGCACTTCAGGGCGCAGGTATTTGACGTACGCGGCGATGCCGGCGATCAAGCCACCGCCGCCCACCGGAACGAAAATCGCGTCCAGCGGCCCTTGGTGCTGGCGAAGGATTTCCATGCCCACCGTGCCCTGCCCCGCAATCACGTCCGGGTCATCGAACGGCGAAACAAAGGTTCGGCCGGTTTGCCGGGCCAGGTTCAGCGCATAGTCCAGAGCAAACGGAAAACTATCACCGTGCAGTACGGCATCGGCCCCTCGACTGCGCACGCCAAGCACCTTCAATTCCGGCGTTGTACACGGCATAACGATGGTTGCGGCAATTCCCAGTTCACGCGCCGCCAATGCCACGCCCTGGGCATGGTTGCCCGCCGATGCGGTGATCACGCCGCGAGCCTTTTGCTCATCGCTCAGTTGCACCAGCTTGTTGTAGGCGCCGCGAATCTTGAAGGAAAAGGTCGGTTGCAGATCTTCGCGCTTGAGCAGGATCTGATTGCCCAAGGCCTCGGACAGCGCCGGTGCCGCTTGCAACGGCGTGCGCACCGCCAGCTCGTACACAGGCGCGGCGAGGATCTTTTTCACGTAGTGCTCAAGCAAGGTCTGCTGGGCGTGGGTGCTGCTCATGGTCGTCTCCTGACATTGATCGAGCCCAGGAGACAGAAAATGAAAACCCGCCTCTAGGGCGGGTTGGGTGCTGCAGTCGTGAGCTAGCCCGCCAGATAAGGAATGGCGGTAATAATGCTTGGCTGGCAGCGCAATACGGTGGAAGTCATGGCTGGAAATTAGCCGGGCGCTGGTGGCAAGTCAATGGCCAATTTTCTTTGGAGCCTATAGGCTGGCGATTCTGCTCATCGTCCCAAGGAAGGAAACCATGAAGTCTGTCGCCCTGCCCCTCATTGCCCTGATCGCCTTTGCCGGCTACACCGTTTCGGTGATGCTGCGGGCTGAGCAGTCGTTGATCGATTTCGGCATCAGCCTGATGTCGCGACCGGATACTGCGCAGGTGGTGATTGATCTTTACTTGTTGGCAAGCCTGGCCGGAATCTGTATGTATCGCGATGCACGCAAGCGTGGGCAGTCGAGGTTGTCGGTTGCTCCCTACCTGTTGATTACCGCGATTTTTGTGTCCATCGGGCCGTTGTTGTATCTGGTTGTTCGCAGTTTGCAGGATAGGAAGTTGCGTGCTTGAGATCGCCTTCGCGAGCAAGCTCGCTCCCACATTGGATTTGTGGCGTACGCAAATCCCTTGTGGGAGCGAGCCTGCTCACGAAGGCGGCCTGACAGTCAACACATTCACTTCGCCAACCGCCTCAGCCCAAGCACCATCATTCCAGCCCCCATCATCATCGCCATCAAAAACAACGGATACGAAACCCACCACGGTGCGCCCGCTGTCATCATGCTGAACTCGGACATACCGCCAATACTTGCAATCAAATTCAGCGGCAAAAACACCACATTGATCAATGTCAGTTTGCGCAGCAGGTTGTTCATGCTGTTGTTCATCAAGTTGCCCCGAGCGTCAATCAGCCCGGAGAACACCGTGGAGTAGATTTCCGCCTGTTTGTAGCACTGGTTGTTTTCGATAATCAGGTCGTCGATCAAACCAATGGCCTCGGCGCTGAAGAGCTCCTTTCCAGCATGGTTGCGCAGCCGCGTCAGGACCGCGCCGTTGCTGTGAATCGCATTGATGTAATAGATCAGGCTTTCGCTGAGGTTGAACATCTGGATCAAGTGCTGGTTTTGCATCGACGCGTTGAATTTCTGTTGCAACTCCCGGGCAACCATCTTGATGACTTTCAGATGGCCCAAATAGTGATGGATGTTGTTGAACAGCAAGTCGAGTAACACATCCAGCGGCGAATTCAGCGGCTGCCGCAGGCCCAGACCGCTGAGCGGCGCGTCGTCGGTGGCGATCACTAGAAGGCGATGTTCGCAAAACAATAAGCCGCACGACGACACTTCAAAGGCCAGGCTGCCGGCGCCGGAGTAGTTTTCCGGGCGTTTCCAGATCAGGAACAAGTTGTCGGGATGGAACTCGATGCGCGACACCTCGTCCGGGTCCAGCGCCGAAGCCAAGGCGTGTTCATCAAGCTTGAAATGACTGTGCAGCAGATCCCGCTCGGCCGCATCGGGATTACTGAACAGCATCACGTCGGCATCGATCCGTTCGACCGATTGCAGCGCGCCTTGGGTCAGTTGAAAGCTCTTGATCATCCGCTGCTCACCAGGCCTGGCCGCGACGCTTGAGTTCCAGGCGGCGGACGAACTCTTCCAGCACCAGAGAATACAGATCGTCCTGCAAGTAAGCGTCTTCGATGCCGGCGTCCATGTTCGGGTTGTCGTTGACCTCGATCACCACCACTTTATCGCCGGACTGTTTGAGGTCGACGCCGTAGAGGCCGTCGCCGATCAGGTTGGCGGTCTTCACGGCCAATTCCACCACTGCGCGCGGTGCTTCGTGAACCGCCAGCGTGCGGCATTCTCCGTTGATGTCCTGACCCTTGGCCTTGTGGTTGTAGATCTGCCAGTGGCCCTTGGACATGAAGTACTGGCAGGCAAAGATCGGTTTGCGGTTGAGCACACCGATGCGCCAGTCGTACTCGGTGTAGAAAAATTCCTGGGCCAACAACAGCACCGAATGTTCGAACAGTTCGGCGGTGGCTTCGAGCAAGGCTTGCTGGCTTTCGACCTTGATCACCCCTCGGGAGAAACAGCCATCGGGGATCTTCAACACCAACGGAAAGCCCAGGCGCTCGCCGACCCGCTCGAAATCTTCCGGTCGCTCCTTGTAGAGGATTTCGGTGGCGGGCATGCCCAGTTGATGACTTTTGAGCAGGTCCGTCAGGTAGACCTTGTTGGTGCAGCGCAGGATTGAGGCCGGGTCATCCATCACCACCAACCCTTCGCTTTCAGCCTTTTTGGCGAAACGATAAGTGTGGTTGTCGACGCTGGTGGTCTCGCGAATCAGCAGACCGTCGTATTCGGCGATGCGTGCATAGTCTTTGCGCTCGATGAGCTCCACGTCGATGCCCAACGTTTTGCCGACCCTGACAAAGTTGTCCAGTGCCTTGGCATTCGACGGCGGCAATGCTTCCTGCGGATCGTGCAGAATCGCCAGGTCATAACGGGCCAATCGCCGGGAACGCGGCACGCGCCAAATCTTGCGACTGAAACTGTCGAGCGAGTTGGCAAACTGGTCTTCTTGGTCCTCGCGCAACTTATGCAGCGCACCTGACTTGATGCCTTCGATGTGCCAGCCGTTAGTTCTACGAAACTGAACTAACAAAATCGGACACGGGAACACCTCGAATAACTGGCGCGCCAGATCCTGCAACGGTTCGATATTAGTTTTGCCAAAATAAAGTGTCAGGGTAAAGCCTTCGGTATCACTGTAAAGATGATTACTGAGGGCTTTTTCCAGGGGTTTATCCAGATCGTCCAGAGCCAGGCCGTACAGGGATTTTTTGGTCAATTCGCTGATGGTTCGCACCGAAGGAATGACCTTGTGCCCCCGCGCTTCAGCCAGCAGCGAGCAGTAATAACCGTGCCCCAGGTACTTGTAGCTGCGGCACAGGTTGATCACCTGGACGCGTTTGCCCTGCTCGTTGGCACGAGCCTGCTCGAGGTATTCCTGAGCGCTGACGATGTCTTCACTGGGAAAATAAGAGGCCCAGTCTTCCTTGCGTTCGACGATGATAATCAACTGACTGGAGGTTCTATCCGAGCCACTGAAATAAGTTGCTGCCGGCAAAGTTTGCTCGGATACTTCGCGCCAATGACCTTGTACCGCTGACATAGTGATTGATCCGTTGGAGAACAAGACCTTTCCTATTAAGCACGAACTTTTTTGAAAGTCTCGTTTCGTTACGTAACTTTTACGGCGGTTATATGAATCTTGTCTTTCGGCTGGCGGTAGTTGAAGACTTACCCGCACTGTTGGCCCTTGAACAGCAATGTTTCACCACGGATCGGCTCACCAGTCGCAGTTTTCAATGGATGATCACCCGGGCTCACGGGCAGCTGTTGGTGGCCCAGCGTGGCGAGCAACTGGTCGGTTATGCCGTGGTGCTGTTTCACCGCGGCACTTCGCTAGCGCGCCTCTATTCGATTGCGATTGCCGCCGAGGCGCGCGGTAGCGGGTTGGGCAAACAGTTGTTGCAACGCATCGAATCCTGCGCCGTTGAGCACGATTGCGCCTACTTGCGGCTGGAAGTGCGCATCGACAATCCAGCGGCGATTGCGCTGTATGAGCGCAACGGTTACCAACGTTTCGCGTTGATTCATGACTATTACCAGGACCATGCCGATGCGCTGCGCCTGGAGAAACGCATCCTCGAGCACCGCGACTCACGCAACATCAAGGTGCCCTGGTACCCGCAGACCACCGATTTCACCTGCGGTCCGGCTTGCCTGTTAATGGCTATGGGGGCGTTGCAACAGGATCGAGTGCTGGAGCGCCGCGAGGAACTGCAAATCTGGCGCGAGGCAACGACCGTGTTCATGACTTCCGGCCACGGCGGCTGCAGCCCTCAAGGGCTGGCATTGGCGGCGTGGCGACGGGGGTTTCGAGTACGTCTGCAACTGAGTATGGCCGAGCCGTTGTTCCTCGATGGCGTGCGCGATGAGCATAAAAAAGACGTCATGCGGTTGGTGCACGAGGAGTTTACGACACAGCTACAAGAGACCGATGTGGAGCGAATGATCGGCGGCGCGCTGGACCTGCCTCGGCTACTGGACGAAGGTGGACAACCGCTGGTACTGATCAGCAGTTATCGCCTGACCCGTTCGAAGTCCCCGCACTGGGTGATCGTCACCGATTGCGATGAAGAGTTCGTCTACCTGCACGATCCGGATGTCGATCACAGCCAGCATCGGCAACCCATGGACTGCCAGCACTTGCCGGTCAGTCATGGGGAGTTTGAGAAAATGAGCGGCTTTGGACGGGGCAAATTGAAGGCGACAGTGATTGTGTATGCCCGATCTTCAAACTGATCGTTCCCATGCTCCGCGTGGGAATGATCAGTCGGGAGTGAGTCATTTCAATCCGATTTTGTACAACGCGCCGTCATCTTCATCGGTCAGCACATACAAATACCCATCCGGCCCCTGTCGCACATCGCGAATGCGCTTGTTCAGCTCACCCAGCAATCGCTCTTCGTGCACCACCTTGTCGCCATCAAATTGCAAGCGAATCAACTCCTGGCTCACCAGCGCGCCGATAAACACGTTGTGCTGCCAGGGCTTGAAGCGGTCATCGTCGTAAAAGGCCATGCCGCTGAGGCCGGGGGATTTTTCCCAGACGTGGTGCGGGGCGACGGTGCCTTCGGCGGTCTTGCCGTTGGCTTCCGGAATCGGCTGGCCTGAATAGTTGATGCCATGGGTTGCCATCGGCCAGCCGTAATTCTTGCCCCGCTCGATGATGTTGATTTCATCGCCACCCCGGGGACCGTGTTCGTTTTCCCAGAGAACGCCAGTCCAGGGATTGAGTGCCGCGCCTTGCGGATTGCGCTGACCGTAGGACCAGATCTCCGGACGTACCCCGGACTGACCGACAAAGGGGTTGTCGTCCGGCACCTTGCCGTCCGGGTAGATGCGCACGACCTTGCCTTGCAGTTTGTCAAGATCCTGGGCCGTCGGCCGGTCGTTGTTCTCGCCCAGGGTGATGAACAGATAGCCGTCGCGGTCGAATACCAGCCGTGAGCCGAAATGGTTACCGGCCGACAGCTTGGGCTCCTGACGGAAGATCACTTTGAAATCCTTGAGGGTCTTCAGGTCTTGCGACAAATGCCCACGGCCAACCGCCGTCCCGGCTTTGTCGCCCTTACCACCACCTTCGGCATAAGACAGATACACGGTGCGATCTTGCTTGAAGTCGGGTGACAGCACCACGTCCAGCAAACCACCCTGCCCCTTGGCCCAGACCTTGGGCACGCCATCAATTGGGTCTGACAGTTTGCCGTCGGCGCTGACGACTCGCAGGTTGCCGGGCCGTTCGGTGACCAGTATGCCTTTGCGATCGGGTAGGAACGCCAACGCCCAAGGGTGCTCCAGCCCCTTGGTAATCGTCGTGACCTCGAGGCTGCCCTGTTCGCTTTTCATTTCCTGGGTTGGCGCCGCAAAAACGGGCGCTGCAGCGGTGATCAGTGCGCTGGCGCAGAAGGTAACCAGAAGGGTTTTACGCAACATGCACGATTCCTTTTATCGTTCGAATGGCTGGCAAGAACGCTGTCCTGCCGTTCAACGGTTGCTGGTGTCCTCATCTCGATGAGGTGGATTGGGAATGAATTTCGGTTGACTGGCGGGAGGCGGTCGACCCTGGGGATAGCGGTTGCCGATGCCACCATTATCCAGTGTCGGCGGCCTCGGCACGGGCACGGTGTTCGGCCCGCGGATCGCTGGCGCGCCGGGTTGCGTGCCTTGCATGCTGTTGGGATTCGCCCGGCGTATCGGGCTGTTGTAAGGATTGTTCGAGTTGCCCGTCGGGCTCTGGGCCAATTGCAAGGAAGACGTTGGCGGTGCGGTGTCGGCCTGCGCCAGATTGTTCAGCAAGCCGCTCAGCGCCAATGCAATGCAGCCGAGCACAAATTTGTTCATGGGGAGCCTCTGGAAATCAGCGTGGATAGAATCTTCGATAGCACGCTACGCCCGGGGTTCGGATTTGTTAACTAAAACCTCCTTCACAAGATGTAACACCAGTTGACCACGCCGCCGATCCGCCCGCAGCACCGGGCCGCAGCACCGGGCCGCAACCCGCTGAAACTTTTGCGCAGCGTTACCGGTCACCTGAACATCACTCGCGAGTAGACGACCATGGCACGGGCAATCTGGAAAGGCGCAATCAGTTTCGGTCTGGTGCATATCCCTGTTGCGCTGGTCTCGGCGACGTCTTCTCAAGGGGTTGATTTTGACTGGCTCGACAGTCGCAGCATGGACCCGGTGGGTTACAAACGGGTCAACAAGGTCACGGGCAAAGAAGTCACCAAGGAGCACATCGTCAAAGGTGTGCAGTACGAAAAAGGCCGGTATGTGGTCCTCAGTGAAGAGGAGATCAAGTCGGCGCATCCGTTGTCCACTCAGACCATCGACATCTTTTCCTTCGTCGACAGTGAACAGATTCCTCTACAAAACATCGACACGCCCTACTACCTCGCACCGGATAAACGCGGTGGCAAGGTCTATGCGCTGTTGCGCGAAACCCTTAGCAAAACCAACAAGGTCGCCCTCGCCCACGTGGTCTTGCATACCCGCCAGCACCTGGCTGCGCTGATGCCGCTTGAGTCAGCAATGGTTTTGGTCATGCTGCGCTGGCCAGCAGAAGTACGCAGCCTCGACACGCTTGAGTTGGGTAGCGAGGTGACCAAACCTGTACTGGCCAAGGGTGAACTTGATATGGCCAAACGTCTGGTTCAAGACATGAGCGCCGACTGGAAGCCCGACGATTACCGCGACAGCTTTGAAGACAAGATCATGGCGCTGGTCGAGAAAAAGGCCAATGAAGGAAAAATCGAGGACGTGGAAACGGCGACGGGCGAAGAAGAGCGTAAAACGGCGGATGTTATTGATTTGACCGAGTTGCTCAAGCGTAGTCTTGGGGGCAAGGGGGCCGGTAAAGCCAAACCGGCTGCTAATAAAAAAGCCACGAAGACATCTCGTGGTTGATTGATCGTTTTGCGGTGTTTGTTACGGCCTCATCGCGGGCAAGCCCGCTCCCACAGGGTTCGGTGTGCTACATAGAACCTTGTGGGAGCGGGCTTGCCCGCGATGGCGTTATATGCCGCAAAGCAACATTCAGATCAGAACGAAAAACGCCAACAACCCGCAAAAAATCGCCCACTTTTCGATGTAATAAAGTTTACGGTTACGCTTCTTGAGCGCCTTGCCGCGCAGACGAATCTTGTAGACCTTGGCGAACAAGCGATTGATGCCACCGGTCTTGTCGCCCACATCGTTGGGCGCGCCCGCTGCCGACATCACATTGCGGCTGAACCAGCCATTGAACGCCGCGGCCCAGCGATACTTCATCGGCCGCTCGACATCGCAAAACAGAATGATGCGGTTTTGTTGAGTAGTGTTTTCGGCGTAATGAATGAAGGTTTCATCGAACATCACCGCTTCACCGTCGCGCCAGTGATAGTTCTCGCCATCGACGTTGATGTAGCAACCGGCATCGTTCGGTGTTTCCAGACCCAGGTGATAACGGTAGGAACCGGCGTACGGATCGCGGTGACGGACCAGTTTGGAACCCGGTGGCAGCTCGGCGAACATCGCCGCCTTGATCGAGCCGATGCTCTGCACCAGTTCGGTGGTGCGCGGGCAGAGTTTCATCGCCGAAGGGTGGCTGTCGCCGTACCACTTGAGATAGAAACGCTTCCAGCCAGTTTTGAAGAAGGAGTTGAAGCCAACGTCGTCGTACTGGTTCGACCGCTTGATCTCCCCTGTCCTGAGCAGGCTCTGTCCTTCGGCGCGAATTTCTTCCCAGTGGGCCTGCAACGGGCTCAAGTCGGGGAAATCGGCTGGATCGAGGTAAGGCTTGTTAGGGATTTTCGAGAACAGATAAAGGAAGCAATTGATCGGCGCCAGAAACGTCGAATGGTCGCTCAGTTGACGGCCCAGCTTGTGGCGCACCCGACCGCGCAGGTGGACATACGCGATGGATACAACATAAATAGTGGCAATGATGAGTTTCACAGAATTCGTCACATGTCAGAAGTGAACAAACTGCGCCCCCCGCAGGCCTTTTGGCCCAAGGGGCTTGTGCAGCGTCTGAAAACGAAACAGCGGTCCCGCTGGCACGTCCTTGAGCCTGTGCCGACAGTCGGCGTTTGGTCGATAGATGGCATTTTAATCACTGTTTGTAACCATTTGTTAGCTTTCAGATGTGAAAATCTGTCCTCTGATGCTGCCAAAGCGCCCGTACGGCCCTAACGCCCTATCGTTTAAAGAGCCAGACCAGTACAATCGCCGCCAAACATTACGCGCCCCCCTTGGTTGATGACGGGAATGAACCCGTCTCAGCGCACTTCGACTCGGGCCACGCGCTCCATATGCTGCTGTCCACTTATTGCCAGATGGACCTTCCGCTTCTGACCGGGATGCATTTCCTATGGTTTGAATACCGGAAACGGGTACTGAATCGGTACTGCCGCAACCCTAGCTACTCTGAATGCTTCGCAGGAAAAACCTTTGATCTCTACAGCTAACATCACGATGCAGTTCGGCGCCAAGCCGCTATTCGAAAACGTTTCGGTCAAATTCGCCGCGGGCAACCGCTACGGCCTGATCGGCGCCAACGGTTGCGGCAAGTCGACTTTCATGAAAATCCTCGGCGACGATCTTGAGCCGTCCGGCGGCCAGGTCATGCTCGAGCCGAACGTGCGTCTGGGTAAATTGCGCCAGGACCAGTTCGCTTACGAAGAATTCACCGTGATCGACACCGTGATCATGGGTCACGAAGAGCTGTGGAAGGTCAAGGCCGAGCGCGACCGTATCTACTCGCTGCCGGAAATGACCGAAGAAGACGGCATGGCCGTGGCCGAGCTGGAAACCGAGTTCGCCGAAATGGACGGCTACACCGCCGAATCCCGCGCTGGCGAATTGCTGCTGGGTCTGGGTATCGGCATCGAGCAGCACTTTGGCCCGATGAGCGAGGTGTCCCCTGGCTGGAAGCTGCGCGTGTTGCTGGCTCAGGCGCTGTTTTCCGATCCTGAAGTGTTGCTGCTCGACGAACCGACCAACCACCTGGACATCAACACCATCCGCTGGCTGGAAAACATCCTGACCCAGCGCTCCAGCCTGATGATCATCATCTCTCACGACCGTCACTTCCTGAACAGCGTGTGCACCCACATGGCTGACCTGGATTACGGCGAGTTGCGTCTGTTCCCGGGCAACTATGACGAATACATGACCGTGGCGACCCAGTCCCGCGAGCAGCTGCTGTCGGACAACGCCAAGAAGAAAGCGCAAATTTCCGAACTGCAATCGTTCGTCAGCCGCTTCTCGGCCAACGCATCGAAAGCCAAGCAGGCCACTTCCCGCGCGAAGGCGATCGACAAGATCCAACTGGCCGAAGTCAAGCCTTCGAGCCGTGTGAGCCCATTCATCCGTTTCGAACAAACCAAAAAGCTGCACCGTCAGGCGGTCATCGTCGAGCGCATGGCCAAAGGCTTCGACGGCAAGACACTGTTCAAGGACTTCAGCTTCCAGGTTGAAGCCGGCGAACGCGTAGCGATCATCGGCCCGAACGGTATCGGCAAAACCACCCTGCTGCGTACCCTGGTCAACGAACTGACCCCGGATGCCGGCACCGTGAAGTGGACCGACGCCGCGGAACTGGGCTACTACGCCCAGGACCATGCGCACGACTTCGAAGACGACTGCAACCTGTTCGACTGGATGGGCCAATGGACCCAGGGCGGCGAGCAGATCGTTCGTGGCACCCTCGGCCGGATGCTGTTCTCCAACGACGAGATCCTCAAGTCGGTCAAGGTCATCTCCGGCGGTGAGCAAGGTCGCATGCTATTCGGCAAGCTGATTTTGCAAAAGCCGAACGTGCTGATCATGGACGAACCGACCAACCACTTGGACATGGAGTCCATCGAGGCGCTGAACCTGGCGCTGGAGAACTACCCGGGCACACTGATCTTCGTCAGCCACGACCGTGAGTTCGTATCGTCCCTGGCCACCCGCATCATCGAGTTGAGCGCCAGCGGCGTGATCGACTTCAGCGGCACCTATGACGATTACCTGCGTAGCCAAGGCGTTGTGTTCTAAATAGCTGCTGAAACTGAAAAGCCCTGTCCATGTGACGGGGCTTTTTGCATTTCGGGGTTGCTGATCGTTCCCACACTCCGCGTGGTAACGCCTCCTGGGACGCAGAGCGTCCAGGGCTGCATTCCTTTGCTGCGCGTGGGAACGATCAGCCTGGGAGAAAGTAGTTAGCCTGCTTTCTTTTAATCCATGCCCACGCCATGATGCAGGTCTCCCACCGCCGCCCGCGAACGAGCCCTCATGTCTGTGCCGCAGCTGCCACCGCAAAGCTCCATGGCGATCACCGTGCAGATCGTCTCCATCGTTTTTTATACCTTTATTGCCTTCCTCTGCATCGGCCTGCCGATTGCGGTGTTACCGGGGTATGTCCACGAACAACTCGGGTTCAGTGCCATCGTGGCCGGGTTGACCATCGGCTCCCAATACCTGGCCACCCTGCTCAGCCGCCCCATGGCCGGGCGCATGTCGGACACCATTGGCACAAAGCGGGCGATTGTTTACGGGCTGTCGGGGATTGTGTTGAGCGGTGTGCTGACGCTGATTTCAACTTTGCTGCAAAGTTTTCCGTTGCTGAGCCTGTTGATCCTGATCGCCGGCCGCCTGTTGCTGGGGATTGCCCAGGGCTTGATCGGGGTCGGCACCATCAGTTGGTGCATGGGGCAGGTGGGCGCGGAGCATACCGCGCGATCAATCTCCTGGAACGGCATCGCCTCCTACGGAGCCATCGCCATTGGTGCGCCGCTGGGCGTGGTGATGGTTGGTGAGCTGGGGTTCGCCAGTCTTGGGATCGCGCTGTCGATGCTGGCCCTGTCGGCGTTGCTGCTGATCCGCAATAAACCCTCGGTGCCGGTGATTCGCGGCGAGCGTCTGCCGTTCTGGGCAGTGTTCGGACGCATTGCGCCGTTCGGCGCGAGCCTGAGCCTGGCCTCCATCGGCTACGGCACCCTGACCACTTTTATCACGTTGTATTACGTCAGTCGTGGCTGGGCGGGCGCAGCCTACTGCCTGACGGTATTCGGCGTTTGTTTCATTCTGGCGCGGATCTTGTTCATCTCGAGCATCAGCCGCTTCGGCGGATTCACCTCGGCGATTGCCTGCATGTGCATTGAAACCGTCGGCCTTGTGCTGTTGTGGCTCGCCCCTTCGACCGGTTATGCGTTGATCGGCGCCGGCCTGACCGGGTTCGGTCTATCGCTGGTGTACCCGGCGCTGGGGGTGGAAGCGATCAAGCAGGTGCCCAACTCAAGTCGCGGGGCGGGTTTGAGTGCTTATGCGGTGTTTTTCGATCTGGCATTGGCGATTGCCGGGCCTTTGATGGGCGCCGTAGCGTTGAACCTGGGGTATTCGTGGATTTTCTTCAGCGCGGCGTTGTTGTCGGTGACTGGACTTGGTTTGACCCTATTGCTGAAACGCCGCGCAATGGCTTAACCGTCCACTATCTTTGGGTTTGTGTTGTTTATTGATCGGCGGTTTGCATGCCGGCGCGGGTGGGTTTGCCCAAGGCGTGGGAGAAGAAGTGCCCGGCTTCGGAAATCATGTTGCGGTGAATGTCTTCGCGGTCGACGCCATCGGCATCGGTACACAGCGCGGGCATGGCGATGATCTGCTCTTCATTGCAAGGCGCCATAAACACGAAGTGCCCAGCGCCTGCCAGTAACTTGAAGTCCGGGGCGATCGGCAGCTTTCGCGCCAGCGCTGCAGCGTTTTTGTCGAACGCCACCAATTTGTCGCCGTCGCCGCTGTAAAGCAGCACCGGCACGTGCACGTCGGCCAAGGTATGACGACCGAACTTCAGGCTTAGTGGCGCCATCAGCAGTAACGCGTGAACACGTGGGTCGGCCACCGGTTGCAAATCCAGCGGGTCGAGAAAGCTCAACTCATGGAAACCGACGCTCCAGTGAGGATGTGGCCCAGGCGCGGCGTGCACTGAATTCAGGCTGCTGAGCAGACACATCAGTAACGTTGCACAAAGACGCGCCATGGGAGGCTCCCGCTGGTTGCAGGACGGGGACGTTAACCCTCGACCGCATAACCCGGACCACAATACGAAACAGTTAGAAATGACCAGAAACAAAAAACTCCGTATCTGGCACTTGCGTGATCAGAATACAGAGTTTTGGGGTGTTGCCCGAGCTGTTTTACGTCTTTACGAAAGCCTTACGCAGCCGCGAACAATTGCTCGCTGATTTGCGTGTGAGCGTCGCTCATGCCTTTGGTACGCACTTCATCACCGTACGCCAGGCCGTGGGCGCGGACGAACTCGACGTCAGTGATACCGATGAAACCGAACAGCACCTTTAGGTACTCTTCGTGAGCAACACCAGTGGCCTGGCCGACATGCAGACCGCCGGAAGTCGAAACGATGACGACTTTCTTGTTGCCGCACAGGCCTTCGGGGCCAGCTTCGGTGTAACGGAAGGTCTGACCGGCAACGGCGATGCGGTCGATCCAGGCCTTGAGTTGGGTCGGGATGGTGAAATTGTACATCGGCGCTGCAATGACCACGGCATCGGCGGACAGGAATTCGGCCAACGTTGAGGCGCTCAGTTCGGCTTCGTGCTGTTGTGCGGCGTTGCGCAGTTCAGCGGTGGTGCCTGCGGCGACCAGGGTGGTGGCAGAGAAATGGCTGATGGCATCGGCAGCCAGGTCGCGGTAGGTCACCACGGCAGCCGGCTCGGCGGTTTGCCAGGCTTTGACGACTTCGCTGCTCAGCTGACGGGAAGCCGAGTTGTCACCAAGAATGCTCGAATCGATATGCAGCAGTTTCATGTGGGATCTCCAGGTGAGGATCGCTGCGAGGCGATCTGATGGGGACAATCCTACAGACGAAACCAATAGCTGATTAGACGGCAACAATGCGATAGTTTGTCTCACTGATAGAACAATCGAGCTCAAACCATGCAAGACCTCAATGATCTCTACTACTTTGCCAAGGTCGTGGAAGCCGGCGGCTTTGCGGCGGCCGGGCGTTTGCTCGGGATTCCCAAGTCGCGATTATCGCGTCGCCTCGCTGAACTGGAAGAACGCCTGGGCGCGCGCCTGCTGCAACGGACCACCCGGCAACTCAAGCTGACCGCCGTGGGCGAGCGATACCTGCGGCACTGTCAGGCCATGCTGCTGGAAGCCGAGATGGCCGATGAAGCCGTCGCCAGCATGTCCAGCGAACCTCGTGGGCGCTTGAGGGTGTCCTGTCCGGTGGGGCTGGCGCATGAGATGTTGCCGACGGTGATCAGCAGATTTCTGGAAAAATTTCCTCAAGTCCAACTGGAAGTCATGCTGCTTAATCGCCGGGTAGACCTGGTGACCGAGGGCGTCGACGTTGCCCTGCGCGTACGTGAGCTGGGCGATGAAGACCCGTTGCTGGTCACCCGCCGCCTGCGCCAGGCGCAAATGGCGATGGTCGCCAGCCCGGCGTTTCTGCACGATCGTGAGATCAACCACCCCGAAGACCTGAAAAACCTGCCCGTACTCGGAGCGCTTGAAGCCGACCGGATGGTTCATATTCGCCTGCTCGATCAACAAGGCAAAAGTTACGAACTGGCGATGGAAGCACGCCTGGGTATCGACGACTTCATCGTGCGCAAAGCCTGCACACTAGCCGGTCAGGGCTTCACGATGCTGCCCATGATGTATTGCGAACAGGAGATGGAAAACGGTTCGCTGGTGCAGTTGCTGCCCGACTGGTCGTTGCCTGGCGGATGGTTGCAAGCGGTCTACCCTCATCGGCGCGGAGTGATGCCGGCCGTACGCGCCTGGATCGACCATTTGGTCGAATCATTCAATGCCTGTGGAGACCGATTGATATGAAGGCTGGACGCATGAGCGAAGAGGCTGTCGCCAAATTCTGTCTTGCGCTGCCCGGTGCGCGGGAAGACTACAAGTGGGGTGGCGTGCGAGTGTTTTCAATTGCCGGGAACAAGATGTTCGCCTTGCAGAACCTGCGTGGTAAGTCCCTCGCGTTCAAGGTCGACAAGGATTTGTTCCTGGGTCATTGCGACCGGCCGGGCATACATCCAGCGCCTTATCTGGCGCGGGCCCAGTGGATCATCATGGAAACGCCCTACCCTTTGGGCACCGAAGAGCTACAAGGGTTGCTGCAACGTTCCCATCAACTGGTGGTGAGCAAGTTGCCCAAGCGCACTCAGATCGGCCTGCTGTTTTAAAACAGCACCAGCAGATTTGCCCCGAGGAACATCTGGTCGATCCAGAAAACTTGATGCAGCAGCACGATCACCCAGAACAGCAGTTGAAACGACAGCTTGCGCGTCTTGTGCCGAAACACCTGCTGCGCCAGCAACGCACCCGGCCAGCCGCCAGCGAATTCCACCGCGTGCAGAACGTTCTCCGGTGTACGCCAACTGTCGGTACGCGCCTTGCGCTTGTCACTCCAATAAAGGAAGAACGCCAACACGCTGACGATGCCGTAGGCGGCCAGGGGAATCAGCGAAATCCCTCGCAACCACAACGACATCGAGCCAAACAGCGGCAGCGCGCACAACATCGCAAACACCAGCAGTTTCAACCGAGGGTTCTGGATCCCTCCCCCGGAACGCCGTCCGGGGTTGTTGCGCGCACTGGCGTCATTCATGGCTTGACCGCGGTCCAGTCGACCCAGCCAAACTGCCAGGTGGCGAGGATGACCAGGCCGAATGCGATGCGATACCAGGCGAATGCCGCGTAGCTGTGGCTACCGATGAATACGAGCAAGGCTCTGACGGCAATCATCGCGAAGATGAATGCGGTGACGAAGCCGATTGCAAACACCGGGAAATCCGCTGGTACGAACAGCTCACGGTATTTGTAGCCCGAGTACACCGCCGCGCCGACCATGGTCGGCATCGCCAGGAAGAACGAGAACTCGGTGGCAGTCTTGCGCGACAAACCGAACAGCAAACCGCCAATGATCGTCGAACCGGAGCGCGAAGTGCCCGGAATCATTGCCAGGCACTGGGCGAAGCCGACTTTGAGGGCATCTTTCCAAGTGATTTCGTCGACGGTGTGGGCATGTACTTCATGTTGACGTTGTTCAGCCCACAGCATGACGATACCGCCCACGACCAGTGCCGTGGCCACGGTGATCGGGTTGAACAGATATTCGTGAATCAGGTCAGCGAATATCACCCCCAATACCACGGCCGGCAGGAAGGCTATCAACAGGTTCGCGGTAAAGCGTCGAGCGCTCGGCTGGGTCGGCAAGCCGATGACCACGTCGAAAATCTTGCGGCGAAACTCCCACACCACCGCCAGGATTGCCCCGAGCTGGATAATGATGTTGAACGCCATCGCCCGCTCACCACCGAAGTTGAGCAAGTCCGCAACGATGATCTGGTGCCCGGTACTTGAAATGGGCAGAAACTCCGTCAGCCCTTCTACAACGCCTAGTATTAATGCCTGAAAGGCGGTCCAAAGATCCATCAATCCCCCAAGAAGCGATGCCCCCAGGCATGCCCCGTTAATATTTTTTAGAACGTTGACTTCGATCAGCGCAACTAACGACCCGAACGCGCAGGATTCACATCCAACAGTAAAAACCCCGTGAAAAACAACTTGGATTCAGGTTTTTCCGTGCGGGGCCGAAATCCTATCAGACAAGGCCGATTAACGCTGCCGCGTTATAAGACTTAGGCCTTCTAGGCCCGATTGGCAAAGTGTGGTGGGATGCTGGCGATCATTTATTACAAGAAAAAGAAACCGGAGTGACAGCGTTATGAACAGCTTGCGCAATATGTCGATCAGCCGACGTTTGTGGCTCATCTTGATCGTGGCCGTCCTGATGCTTTTGACGTTGGGCGTGTTGATGCTCAAGCAGATTCACGAAGACCTGTACCACGCCAAGGTTCAGAAAACCCAGCACGTGGTGCAGACCGCCAGTGGCATTCTGAACTATTACCACGACCTGGAAACCGCCGGCACGTTGACCCGCGACGCCGCGCAAAAACAGGCGCTGACGGTGGTTCGCGGCTTGCGCTATGACCAGAACGACTACTTCTGGATCAACGACCTGACGCCGGTGATGGTCATGCACCCGGCCAACCCGAAACTCGAAGGCCAGAACCTGTCGACGATCCGCGATCCGGATGGTTTTGCACTGTTCAATGAAATGGTCGCCATCGCCAAGGCCAAAGGTGCCGGCATGGTCGACTACCGCTGGCCGAAACCGGGCGCCAGTGCCCCGGTCGCAAAAACGTCCTACGTCAAACTTTTCGAACCCTGGGGATGGGTGATCGGTTCGGGCGTGTACATCGATGACATGCAGGCCGAGTTTTATGCCCAGGTCTGGAAAGCTTCTTTCGTCGGGCTGGTGATCGCCCTGATCATGGCGTTGCTGGTGATCTTGATTGCCCGCAGCATCGTGCGCCCGCTGCAGGAAACCGTGAACGCCATGGCCAATATCGCCAGCGGTGAAAGCGACCTGACCCGCACCCTCGATACCCATGGCCAGGATGAAGTCACGCAACTGGCCCGCCACTTCAACGCCTTTACCGCCAAGCTGCGGCTGGTGATCAGTGAATTGCAGGCGTCTGCCAGCGCTCTTGGCCAGTCTTCCAGCGAGTTGGGCAACGACGCCGCCCAGGCCCAACAACGCAGTCAGCAGCAGTCCCAGCAAATGGAACTGGTGGCCACGGCCATCAATGAAGTGACGTATGGGGTGCAAGACGTCGCCAAGAACGCCGAGCACGCCGCCAGCGAAATGCGTGATGCCGAGTTTCAGGCGCAGCAAGGCCAGGTCAATATCGATAGCAGCCTGCAACAGATCGACAAGTTGTCTTCGACCATCGATCAAGCAGTAGAAGTGATTCGCACCCTGGCCGCCGAAAGTACGCAGATCGGCAGCGTCCTGGAAGTGATCCGCTCCATCGCCGAGCAAACCAACCTGCTGGCGCTCAACGCTGCGATCGAAGCCGCCCGCGCCGGCGAGCAGGGGCGTGGTTTTGCGGTGGTGGCCGATGAAGTGCGGCTGCTGGCCCAGCGTACGCAGAAGTCCACGGCTGAAATACAGTCGATGATCGAACGTCTGCAAAGCCACTCCGAAGCGGCAGTCAAGGTGATCGGCGACAGCAGCCGGGCCTCGCAACTGACCATCGAGCAAGCCGGTCTGGCCGGAGCGAGCCTGAATGCCATTGGCCAGGCGCTGCGTAACCTCAACGGGCTGAACGCTTCGATTGCCAGCGCGACCTTGCAACAGGCTCACGTGGTTGAGGATATTAACCAGAATGTCAGCCAAGCGGCCGGGTTGTCCCACAGCACTGCGGTGGCGGCCGAACAGTCAAGTGTGGCCAGTCTTCGCCTCAAGGGGCTGAGCGAGCAATTGAACGGGCTGCTTAAGCAGTTCCGGGTGTAACAACACTGGGGGAGCATGCCGGTTCTACTTGGCAACGCCTGCCGTTACAATCCGCCCCCTCTTCGACTTCCCCCAAGGAACCTCCATGTCCGGGCTTGAACTGTTTGCCGCCGCCCTCGGTGTCATTGCCGTCTGGTTGACGGTCAAACAGAACCCGTGGTGCTGGCCGATCGGTCTGGTCATGGTGCTGCTTTATAGCTGGATCTTTTTTGAAGTGAAGCTGTATTCGGACATGCTGCTGCAAGTGATCTACGCCGCCTTGCAGCTCTATGGCTGGTGGCAGTGGACTCGCGCGGGTGACGCGCATCAGGGGCGGCAGGTCAGCCTACTAGACAGTCGGTCGGTCGCGTTCGGTCTGACCCTCGGTGCGATAGGCAGTCTGTTGCTGGGCGCCGCAATGGCGCACTGGACCGATGCTGCCCAACCCTGGCTCGATGCCGCGCTGACAGGCTTCAGCCTGGTGGCGCAATGGTGGATGGCGCAAAAACGCGTGCAGTGCTGGCCGCTGTGGATCGTCCTGGACTGTATTTTCGTCGGCCTATTTTTGTACAAGGGGATGTACTTGACGGCTGCCCTGTATGGCTTGTTCACGCTGCTGGCCATTCAAGGCTGGCGCACATGGCGCAGCGATCCGCTGCTGTGCCCATGAAGGTGTTGGTGCTGGCAGGGCCAGAATCCAGCGGCAAAAGCTGGCTTTCGGGTGAGATTCACGCCAATTTTGGCGGCATATTGGTCTGTGAGTACGTTCGGCACTTTATCGAAAGCGAAGCCCGCGAAACCCGCTACGATGACATTACATTGATAGCACAGGGCCAGCTTGCTTGGGAGGATGCAGCACGCGCCAAACAACCGTCACTGCTGATTCTCGATACGCACCTCTTAAGCAATATCCTTTGGAGTCGCACATTGTTTGGCGCTTGTCCGACGTGGATCGAGCAAGCATTGCTGGCACGGCACTACGATCTGCATTTGCTGCTGAGCCCGGAAACCGTGGTCTGGCATGACGACGGGCAGCGTTGCCAACCGCAATTGGCAGAGCGCCAGGCGTTTTTCGAGGCGAGCCGCCAATGGCTTGACTTGCATCACCAACCTTGCCAAGTCCTGCAAGGTGATTGGCAACAACGCAAGGACGCAGCCTTCGAAGCTGTGACGCGCTTGCTCAAGTCCTGATCGGGATTCCCCCAATCAGGGCCGAAAATGTCCATTCCTGAAACACTCCCCCCTGCGCAAACCCGCGAACTAAAGCGGACCGAGCGCTCCCGCAAAAAAATGTTACACCACTGATACAACCTGCCTTAAGTCCCCCTGACGAGCTATGCCGCCGCATGGGCAGCGCTTTGGCGTGGGTCTGTCTCAGTGGCGTTACAATTTTTTTTTGACAACCTCGACAATTAAATCCAACCAATTGTTTTTGAAAGAAAAACAAAAATCGGCACACCTTCTGCTCTCTATCTCCCAACGCTGATAAGGGCCAGCGTTCTACTTACAGAAGGAATTGCCGCTGTGGGGAAATTTGATAAAAGTATCTTCTATAGCCTGCTGCTGATCGGATGCGCACTGGGCTCAAGTCTCAGCCTGCCCGTACAGGCTGACAACGGCATCATTATTATCAAACGGGACGTCCAACCGCGCATGGCAACGCGAGCGCCGGTGATCCCCGACCCCAGCCCCACGACCGTCAATGCCAACCCGTCCCAACACGTTCTCAGACAAACGAACGAGTTGAGCGACGGCGACTTTGCCAACGTCGCCAGTGGTGCAGGCATCTCCCGCCTGGTCACTCAAAACACCAACAACCTGGGCGGCAATATCACCACCCAGAACCAGCTTTCCAACCTCCCCGCCGGACGCTCTGGAAATTCGGGCAATGGCATTGCCAACATGGTCAATTCAAACGTCCAGCAAGGCCTGGGCGCTCTAAAAATCATAACGGGAGACCGTTAAGATGAATCGTTCGCTGCTGATTATCGCCATGTTTTGCAGTGTATCGACCTTTGCCCAACCTCCCGTCATCAACAACGCCAACATTGACGGTTCGGGTATGCAGTACCAGGGCAACCTCACGGTCAACCAGGCGGCGGGCGATCTGCAGCAACAGGCCAACGCTCGGGCCATCGCCATTGGCAACAATGCCAGTGCGACCACCCAGATTCGCCAACGGCTGCGCACCGTTGTCGACCCCACGATCGATGCTCACTCCAGCATTCAAGGCGACTCCTTCAGCCACGGCAACGGCGTACTGGGTGTCAACCAGAGCGCGGGCGCCAGCAACCAGCAAGCCAATGCCCTGCGGATAAGCATCAGTAAACAACCGCAAAGTATCGACGACAGCGTCCTCATGCAACAGAACGTGACGCTGCTCAACAACTCCGATCCGACTGACTCCACGCCAGGCTATCGCCAGGTCGCTACTAGCGATCAGGCCTTCACCGGTAGCCGTGGGGTGATTCAGTTGAATCAGAGCGCCGGGGTGGGAAACCGAATGGCCAACACCCTGAGCGTAAGGGTCACGGATTGACCCAAACAGGTAGAAACAACACTTAACCTAAAATAAGTACGGAGAATCACCATGAAACCTTCGATGGCACTAAAGCCTCTGGTTTTCGCAATTGCTGCGGTCATGGCTGTTGCTGTACAAGCTGGGCAGCGTGACCACCACCACAATAATGGCCACAACAATGGCCATAACAACGGTGGCGGCCAACAAACCCCTCCTCCAAGAATGGTCCCTATCAGCGCGACTGCCAATGCGACGGACAGACAGAACAGTACCGGCAACCGCATCTGGAATGAAGGGGTGCAGAACGAAGCCGAGATGAGTAGTTCGGCCTCGGGCTCCAGCGGCAACGTCGGTGTCAACGTGGCGGCAGGTTCCGGCAACCAACAAGACAACGCCGCCGCCATCGCAAACGCCGCCTCCGACGCCTCCAGCATCGATAACAGCTTTGTGTTCGGCACTGCCACTGCCACCGCTGACGTCAGGCAAACCAGCAACAATAACCGCGTCGACAACTTTGGTGTCACCAACTCTGCTGTGATGAGCGGGTCAGGTAGTGGCAGCAGCGGCAACGTGGGTGTCAACATTGCTGGTGGCGATCTGAACCAGCAGAAAAACACCATGGCCATTGCCAACACCAATGCCCCACTCGGTAGCGCAACCGCCACCGCTTCCGCCAATCAAAACGGTCCCGGCCTGATAGTGAATAACACCGCCGACCGGACATATCGTGTGGATACGATTACCGTGACCAACTCGGCCAGCGGTAGTTTCTCTAAAGATAAGTCATTTGAGGCGAGCGGAAGCCAAAGCGCTTCTTCGAGCTGGAGCAAAGCCGGTTCCAGGAGCGCTGAGGCCAGCGGTTCCAAAAGCGTTGATATAAGCGGCTCTAGCGCCAGTAATGCGAGCGGTTCCAACAGCAGCAATGCCAGCGGTTCCAACAGCAGCAGTGCGAGCGGTTCTTCGAGTGCATCGCTGAATGCTTCCTTGAACGCTACTCTGGACGCTACTGCGGCGGCTTCCAGTTCCACTACCTTCAATAATGGCTTTGGCGATCGCACCCGCAGCAGGTCTTCCGACGCATCGCTTAACGCATCGCTCGACGCGACGCTTGATGCATCGATCGACAGATCGTACGACAGATCCCGCGACTCCTCGTATGACAGATCGCGCGACTCCTCCTACGACAGATCGCGCGATTCCTCGTTCGAAAAATCGTACGATAAATCGTACGAGAAATCGTCCGCCTCCTCGTACGAAAAATCGGGCAGTAAATCGTCCGAGTCTGAGTACGCAAAAGCGAAAAGCTTCAGTGAAAGCAGCTCATATGATTTGAGCAACACCTACTCTTATCAAGTGCTGACTCCAACTGGCTGGGCCAACCCTGTGACCAACACTGCAACCCTGAGCGGTTCGGTGAATGGCGGCAGTGGCAACCTGGGCGTGAACGTGGCTGCTGGTGTGGGCAACCAACAAAGCAACTCGTTGGCCATTTCCAACACTTCGTTCTAACTGCTGTCTCTGGAGGCCCCCTTACGGGGGCCTTTTTCAACCCAACCAGAAGGCACCCCACCATGCGCATTATCGCCTTGGCATTTCTGCTTTGCGTGGCCGGTGTAATCGAGGCTGCACAAATGCCGCTTTCCATCCTGCCAGGTGGCGCGGTGGTGTATAAGCCGATCCAGAGCGTACGCGAGCGTAAGTTTGCCGACCTGGTGCAACAGAAAACTGACTTCAGTTGCGGCGCAGCAGCGCTGGCGACCATCTTGCGCCAGGCCTATTGGCTGGACGTGAATGAAGAACTGGTCATCGAAGGCATGCTGGCACACTCCGATCAAGATCTTGTCCGCGTCCAGGGCTTCTCCATGCTCGACATGAAGCGTTACGTGGAAAGTATCGGCATGCGGGCACGTGGCTACCGGGTATCGCCGGAAACGTTGAGCGACATCAAAATTCCGGTGGTGGTACTGATGGATATCCGTGGCTATAAACATTTTGTAGTCATTCAAAGAGTCCATAACGGCTGGGTATATATCGGAGACCCGGTACTCGGCCATAAACGTTACAAGGTCGACGACTTTGTCAAAGGCTGGAACGGCATCATCTTCGCCGTCATCGGCCAGGGCTACGACAAAACCAATGCCTTGCTCGACCCACCCCTGCCACTGACCGCCAAGAGCGGCATCAACACCTTCCGCCCGGTGCAAGACACAGAGTTGATGGATTTCGGATTCATCCGAAGCGACTTCTTCTAATAACAAGGGAGCACGACGCTCCGGGAGCATTCAATGAAGACTCCAATCTGGCTAGCGGTGGTTTGCCTGGCCGCCAGCCTGCCGACCCAGGCACAAACGTTCAAACCCATTGAACTGAATGATCAGGAATTGTCGGTTCTGCGAGGCCGCTATGTCATGCCGGGACGGGTCATCAGCTTCGGCATTGTCATGACCAGCGCCTGGCAAAATGCCAACGGTGAAGTGATCGGGGCAACTTCCTCGATGCAAATTCAACAATCGACCATCAAGCCACAGTTCTATGTGTCGATGATCAACGAAAAAGGTAATGGTTCAGGGCGTTCGCAAGTCACCGGAACAGGTACCGTCACTGGCGGCAACGGTCTCAACAGCACCGAAGGCGTTACTCAAGTCGTGCGGGCTGCCGGCGACAATAACACTGCCTACAACAACGTTGATATCAACGTCACAAAGGCTAACCAGGCTCCAGTAACGCAACAGCAGGGCCAGGCATTGGCCGCAGGCTCGACGTTGGTCGGCTCCAATGGCGCGGGTTCGATGAGCGTTTCCTCGACGGGTAATGGTGTGCAACTCAACATCGTGGCCAACAACAACCAGGGCAGTACCGTACAACGCCTGGCCCAGGGTGGACTGATGCAGAACACGACGTTGCTCGGCAGTAGCAACCAGGTCCGCAACCTCACTTCCTTCAATGTCGTGCTGCGTGACAATGCGACGACAGCCGGATCGCTGAACGGCAACCTGGACCAGCTCAAAGGTCTTCGCACCATCGGATTCTGATCTACGCTCAGTCTCATCAGATGTAGTCAGAAGGGACGGCTAACCTATGCACCGATCGTTAACGCTCAGAGCTATCGTTTGTTTGAGTAGCCTGACCCCGACCACACTGCTATATGCAGCATCGGACCCCCAGGTTGAAGCACTAAAACAAGAACTCATGGAGTTGAAACAGCGTTACGAAGCACAACAGAATGCGTTGATGGTACTCGAGCAACGCGTTCGCCAAGTTGAGGAAACACCGGCGACACCTGCTCCCAAACGCCTGACCAAATCCCCCGCCGAAACGACCAGGGGTGGCCAGACGGTGGCCGCCGGTGCGCCGGGGACCACAGGCAGTTCATACGGTCAATCGCTCAAGGATGATTCGGCGCCTGCGCAAAGCGTTTCCAACCTGTATGACGAGGCCAGCGGCTTCTTTGGTGGCGGCAAGTTCAGCGTCGAAACCGGCCTGACCTACACGCACTACGATACCCGTGCGCTGACGCTCAATGGCTTCCTGGCACTGGACTCGATTTTCCTCGGCAACATCAACCTCGACCGCATCAAGGCGGATAACTGGACCCTGGACCTGACGGCCCGCTACAACGTCGCACAACGCTGGCAGTTCGACATTAACGTCCCCGTGGTTTATCGCGAATCAACGTATTCCTCCGGTGGCGCTGGGGGCGCCGGCCCGGTGACATCGGATGCAACCGTGACCCGCGACCCGACCATCGGCGATGTAAACGTTGGCGTTGCTTACAAGTTTCTGGATGAGTCGGCCAACCTGCCCGACGCGGTCGTTACATTGCGCGTCAAGGCACCGACCGGTAAAGACCCTTACGGCATCAAGCTGGTCAATGACCCGAACAACGATAACCTCTCGGTACCTGAGGACTTGCCTACTGGTAATGGCGTCTGGTCGATCACCCCGGGGATCTCGCTGGTCAAGACCTTCGACCCGGCCGTGCTGTTCGGCACCCTGGCCTACACCTACAACATGGAAGACTCTTTCAGCGACATCAGCCCTCAGGTCAACTCCAAGGTACGCGGGGACGTGAAACTGGGCGATTCCTGGCAGGTCGGCGCCGGCATTGCATTCGCCTTGAACGAGAAGATGAGTATGTCGTTCTCGTTCACCGATCAGTTTGCCGGCAAGAGCAAGATCAAACCGGACGGTGGCGATTGGCAATCGATTTCCAATAGTGATTACAACTCGGCCAACTTCAACATCGGCATGACCCTGGCAGCATCCGATAACCTGACGATCGTTCCCAACCTGGCCATCGGCCTGACCGACGACTCGCCTGACTTTTCCTTCAGCCTGAAATTCCCGTACTACTTCTAATCCGGCACCCACAAAAAGCCCGCCTTTTCGGCGGGTTTTTTTGTGGGTAGTTGCGGGTTACCAGCGCTTTTATTTGCAGCTCAACGTATCTGATGCTTATGCAACAAACGGTAGAAGGTAGGCCTGGATATCCCCAGTACCTTGGCGGCGATACTCAAATTATCGCTGTGACGGTTAAGTACATCGCTCAAGGCCTGGCGCTCTGCCCGGTGTTTGTAGTCTTCCAGCGTGCCCATCGGCGCGGCAATGGTCTGCTGGCTCATCAGCCCCAAGTCTCGCGCTTCGATCTGCCGACCTTCGGCCAGTACCAACCCGCGACGGACCCGGTTGGCCAGCTCGCGAACATTGCCCGGCCAGTCATGCCTGCCCATGGCAATCAAGGCGTCTTCACTGAAGCTGCGCGGACGGCGGCCGGTTTCATGGCTGTAGAAATGGGAAAAGTGGTTGGCCAGCATCGATAAGTCACCATGGCGCTCACGCAGTGACGCGGTAACAACTTGCAGGACGTTCAGGCGGTAATACAAATCCTCACGAAAGCGTTTCTTCTCGATGGCGGCCTCAAGGTCGACGTGTGTCGCCGCCAAAACGCGCACATCCACCGGAATCGGCTGACTGCCGCCCACTCGCTCGATGTGTTTTTCTTGCAGGAAGCGCAGCAGATTGGCTTGCAGTTCCAGAGGCAGGTCACCGATCTCATCGAGAAACAGCGTTCCGCCATTGGCCGCTTCGATCCGTCCGACCTTGCGTTGATGGGCACCGGTAAAGGCGCCCTTTTCGTGGCCAAACAGTTCGGACTGGATCAAATGTTCGGGGATTGCGCCGCAATTGATGGCGACGAAGGGTTTGCTATGACGCTGGGACTGTCGATGCAACGTTCGGGCGACCAGCTCTTTACCGGTCCCGCTTTCTCCACGAATCAATACCGGAGATTCGGTGGGCGCCAGTTTGCTTAACAGCTTGCGCAGTTCGCGAATAGGTTTGCTGTCGCCGAGCAGTTCGTGTTCAGGCTGATCAATGTGAACCGTGCCCTGCCCGCGCAGGCGCGCCATGCCGAACGCCCGGCCCAGTGTCACCTGAACCCGGGAGACGTCGAAGGGCAAGGTATGAAAGTCAAAAAACCATTCGCAGACAAAGTCCCCGACATTCTGTAGCCGCAGGACTTCCTGATTGAGTACAGCGATCCACTCGGTGCCACTTCGACTGATCAGTTCTTTGACGGCATCCGGGCGTTCGAGGTGATAAGGCTGCAAACGCAACAGTCCGACGTCACAGGTTTTGTCGGCAGCATTTTCCAGGGTGCAACTGTCAACGTCCCAACCCACAGCGCGCAAACCCGGCAGTAAACGATGGCAGTCGTCACAAGGGTCCACTACTAACAGACGTCGTAAGGCAGGCGCTTCGATCATGACTGTTCCTTGGCGCCAAATTTAAGGAAATATTATTAAAAACAGTCGTTTGGCGGACCTGGCTGTAACATTAGCAAGAATTTGACGTGGCCTTGTACCGATTGATTATAGGACGCTCGCGCAATTAGTTATAAGAAGCAACTTTGTTAGTTACCTAACGAGTATTGCCTTTCATTCAGCTTTCAAAACCTGTCTAAACCTTGAGCCAATGAAAGAAAGTTGAAAATACTTTTAATTGTATGTGACCTGCCCCCCGGTTGAGGTCATCAGTACAAGTAACCAGCCGAACGGTAAGCCCAACCGACGGCACATCACTTGATTGGGCATACAGAGAGAAAACCCCATGAACGCCCCGCTCCGTATCAACGAAGCTCTTTTGATTGCCGACCGCGCGTTTAAACCGTTCCAATGTGTGGCCTGGGCTCAACAGGACGGTAATGGCGAACTCAGCCTGACCGTTATAGATCGTACCGATACCCGTCTGCGCCGTACAAAGATCCCATGCAGTGCCTATTCCGACCCCGCGCAACTCGAACACTTGCTGGAACAAGCACGTGCCGAATTGAGCCAGGAAGGTTACACGCTGCAATCGTGGTCGATGCCACACTAAGCATCTTGCGGGTTACTTCACGGTAACCCGCGCCCTCCCCCGACTGTTTATTCGAATTTGCACGCTGCCATTACTTGGCAGGCTTGGCAGTGGTTCGAAAAGTCACTGTTCTGGCACAAGACGACCCTCCGTCTGTTAGTTCAGTCAGTTGTGCATCCAATCATTCAGGGATTGAATGTTTTCCTTATAAGTCGCCACCCCATTCCTGGATCAAGACGACTCGCAAGGAGATGCGTACATGTCAATCCAGACCGTATGTGCCTTACCCTCCGTATTGAATGACGGCGGGGAACTCGATCCAGACTTTTCCGGCAATGGCATAACCCAAGTGTATTTCGCTGGCAGCACTTCAAGCATGGCCAACGGGGTGGCGTTTGATTCACGTGGCCGGTTGTTGGTGGCGGCGAAGGTCGGAACACCGGGCGGAAGCCGCTTTGGTCTGGCTCGCCTGCTTGAGGATGGTTCGGCGGATCTGGCATTTGGCAATCAAGGCAGCGTGATCGGTCAGTTTGAACATGGCTTCGAAGCCATGGCGAGCAAAGTCCACGTCCTGCCCGACGGGCATATTCTGCTGGCCGGTCTGCACTACGAAAATGCGCACCGAACGCTGCCCGCCTTGGCGTTGTTTGATCAACAAGGTCGCTCGATCCAGGATTTTGGTGGCAATGGACGCTGCGTGGTGCGCTTGCCCGGCAATCTTTCCATGGGGATGCGCGACATTTGGCTCCCCCCCGGCGGACCGGGCACCGAAGTCTGTGATGTTTGCGTACAGACGGACGGTCGAATCCTGCTGCAAGCCAATCATCATTTTGAAGTGGCCGACCATGCCGGCATGCTGATACGGCTCAACGTCGACGGCTCACTGGACAGCACGTTCAATGGTCGCGGTTTTGTGGTGGTCAGGCACTTGCTGATGAACACCTGGCTCAGCAGCCTGATGATGCAAAGTGACGGTCGGATCCTGGTGGGCGGCTCGATCAACTTTCCTGAAGAAGGTTTGCTGGCCCGCTATCACAGTGACGGCAGTCTCGACGACAGTTTTGCCGTGGATGGTTTCATGACCTTCCAGGCGCTGGAGCATAGCGCCCGGGTCAACCAGATCGTCCAACATGAAAACGACGATGTGCAATGCTTCGGTAGCAGCCGCGACCCAATGCATTGCCTGACATTGAAAATACACAGTAACGGACGCCCGGACGTTCATTGCAACGGCGGTCAACCTCAACTATTGAAAATCGGTCATAACGGCTGTCAGTGGACCGCCGCCCAGACACTGCCGGACGGCTGTGTATTGGCAGTCGGGGCAACGTTCGGCGGCGTCGAGGCCGATTTCATACTGGCCCGGCACCTGCCTGACGGACAGCTCGATTGCAGCTTCGGCAATGGCACCGGTTGGGTCCGTACCCGCCTGGGTAGAAGTCTGGATACCGCGACTTCTTTAGCCGTGCAGGCCGACGGAAAAATTGTCGTAGGAGGCTATTTGCTGGATGGCAACTATCGGGCGGTCGTCGCACGCTATCTGGGGTAGGCCAAAGTTTTTTTCCTACACTTAATCTTCCCTTCTGCTTACGGCAAGTTGCGCGCTTCTTAATACAAGGAGTAGCCGATGTCCGGTTCAATGGCCCAGGCGTTCGCGCACAACCTTCTCGGGCACTCACCTCGCTGGTACAAGGCGAGCATCGTAGGCTTCCTGATTCTCAATGCCCTGGTGCTATGGACGGTCGGTCCGGTGGCAGCCGGTTGGCTGTTGGTGCTGGAATTCATCTTCACCCTGGCCATTGCTGTCGCTGATGTTCTGTTTTCTGTCGGCGTTTCTGTCGGCGTTTCTCGATGCATTGACCGTGACTGCTGTGATCATCAGTGCGGCCGTGGGCTTTTACTCGGTGTATCACCGCGTTGCCTCGGGCAACGATCCGCGTCAGGACAGCGAGTTTGGCGATGACCAACACCTGGCCACACTCCATCACGCCGATCTCGAACAATTCCGTGCCTTTCTGCGCAGCCGGCTGATGCACGGCGCCGTGGGTACCGCGCTGGGCGGTGTTTGTACCCTGGTCGGTGAACCGCAGAGCCTGCTGATAGGCCACGAGATGGGCTGGCGTTTCACATCGCCGAAGTCGGGCTGATCGGCTTGATGGTGATCGTGCTGATCAGCGCGTTCACCGGCATTATTGATGAGCATCGCATCGGCAACGCGTTCAAGGACGCCATGCCGTTCACGGCACTGCTGGTGGTGTTTTTCGCAGTGGTGGCAGTAATTCACGATCAGCAACTATTCACGCCACTGATCCAGTGGGTGCTGGCCCTGCCGGCGGATCAACAACCGGGCATGCTGTTTATTGCCAACGGTCTGCTGTCGGCCATCAGCGACAACGTGTTCGTCGCGACCATTTACATCACGAAGTGAAACAGGCCTTCCTCTCTGGCCACATGAGTCGAGAGCATCTCGAGACGCTGGCCATTGCGATCAATACCGGCACTAACCTGCCGAGCGTGGCGACGCCAAATGGTCAGGCGGCGTTCCTGTTCCTGCTGACCTCGGCGATTGCGCCGCTGATTCGCCTGTCGTACGGTCGGATGATGTGGATGGCATTGCCGTACACCGTGGTGATGGGTGTGTTGGGTTGGTATGCCGTGAGCTACTGGCTGTAAACACCGCCCAAAAAATGTGGGAGCGAGCCTGCTCGCGAAGAGGCCATGTCAGTCAACATTGATGTTGAATGACACACCGCCTTCGCGAGCAGGCTCGCTCCCACATTGGGTTTGGTGTTGTTAGCGAGGGAGGATGTAGCGCTCGATCGCCTGGGCGGCGCCGTCTTCAGTGTTGGCGCCAGTGACCACATCGGCCTGACGCTTCACCGCTTCTTCCGCCTGCCCCATGGCAATCGACAAGCCTGCGCGATGGAACATCGCCGGGTCGTTGCCACCGTCGCCCAGCGCCGCGGTCTGCTCCAGCGGTACACCGAGAAATTCGGCCAGTGTCGCCAGCGCCTCACCTTTGTTGGCTTTCATCGCGGTCACGTCCAGGTACACCGGTTGAGAACGCGAAACCTGGGCCTGGCCCTCGACCTTGGGCAGCAATTGCGCTTCCAGTTCGATCAACAGTTCAGTGTTGTTGCTGGCCGCGACGATCTTGTCGATGCGCTCCAGATACGGCTCGAAACTCTCGACCGTCACCGGCGGATACCCCAGGCCGTGTTGCTCGCGCGGCACCATGGGGCCGGTCGGGTCCTTCACCAGCCAGTCGCCGCCGCTGAACACCCAGACCTCGATATCTGGCAGATCGGCAAACAACGTCAAAGTGGTCAGCGCCGCCGTTGCCGGCAAGTAATGCGCGACCAGCAAGCTGCCGTCCGGATTGACGATGGTCCCGCCATTGAAGGCTGCCGTCGGCAGATCGACGCCCAACGCTTCAATCTGCTGCAACATGGCTTTGGGGGGACGGCCGGTGGCCAGACTGAACAACACGCCGGCCTCGCGCAAGGAGCGAACCGCGTCGATGGTGCGCTGACTCAGGCTGTGGTCGGGCAACAGCAGCGTGCCGTCCATGTCGCTGAGCAGAAAACGGATGGGATGCAGCGTTGCATCACTCATCCGAGGCCGTGCCAGACGCGACCGTCGCGGGTCAGCAAATCTTCAGCCGCCGTGGGCCCGTCTTCGCCAGCGCGATAGCTTTGCACACTCGAGTCCTGCTGCCAGGCATCGAGGAATGGCTGCACGGCACGCCAGCCGTTCTCGATGTTGTCGGCGCGCTGAAACAGTGTCTGATCGCCGGTCAGGCAGTCGTAGATCAGGGTTTCGTAGCCGGTGGACGGCTGCATTTCAAAGAAATCCTTGTAGGCAAAACCCAGTTCGATATTGGCCATTTTCAAGGCCGGCCCGGGCCGTTTGGCCAACAGGTCGAACCACATGCCTTCGTTGGGCTGAATCTGGATCCGCAGATAGGTCGGCTGCAGCTCATCGACCTCGGTATCGCGGAACTGCGCGTACGGCGCCGGTTTGAAACAGATGACAATCTCGGTGTCGCGCACGCTCATGCGTTTGCCGGTGCGCAGGTAAAACGGCACGCCAACCCAACGCCAGTTGTCGATCATGACTTTGAGCGCGACATAGGTTTCGGTATTGCTGTCGGGCGCGACGTTGTTTTCCTCGCGATAGCCCGGCAACAGCCTGCCATCGACCTCCCCGGCCGCGTATTGGCCGCGAACCGAATTGGCGCGTGCCTCCTCGACCGACCAGGGGCGAATTGCGCCGACCACCTTGGCTTTCTCGCCGCGTACCGCATCGGCGCCAAAGGCGGCCGGTGGTTCCATTGCAACCATTGCCAGCAACTGGAACAGGTGATTGGGCACCATGTCCCGCAGGGCGCCGGTGTGTTCATAAAAACTGCCACGGGTTTCCACGCCGACGGTTTCGGCGGCGGTGATCTGTACGTGGTCGATGTAGTGGTTGTTCCAGAACGCTTCGAACAGGCTGTTGGAAAACCGGCTGATCAAAATGTTCTGCACAGTTTCCTTGCCCAGATAGTGATCGATCCGGTAGATCTGGTTTTCCGTCATCACTTTCAGCAGACAAGCGTTCAAGGCTTCGGCAGTGGGCAGATCGGAACCGAAGGGTTTTTCGATCACCACCCTTCTGAACGCTTCAGGCGTTTCGGCAAGCAACCCGGCGGCACCGAGACGGCGCACCACTTCGCTGAAGAAGCGCGGTGCGGTGGCCAGGTAGAAGACCGCGTTGCCAGTGCCGCTGGCGGCAATTTTTGCCGCCAGCGCTTGATAGGTGCTGTCGTCCAGGAAGTCGCCCTGGACGTAGCTGATGCCTTTGGCCAACTTGGCCCACAAGTCCGGGTCAAGGGTTTGATCGCCCTTGCCGACCTTGGCGGCCACTTCGGTGCGGATAAAGTCTTCGAGTTTTTTTGCAAAGGCTTCATCGCTGATGGCGTTGTGATCAACGCCGATGATCCGCAGTCCATCCCCGAGCAAACCGTCGCGGCTCAGGTTGTACAGCGCCGGCATCAGCAGACGCTTGACCAGATCGCCATGGGCACCGAACAGAAACAGCGTGGTCGGTGGTGCGGGTTCGGCCTTGGATTTATTGCGGATCAAACGAGTCATTTTTTCGGGGTCTCCACGTGGCCGCCAAAGCCGAAGCGCTGGGCTGAGAGAATCTTGTCGCCAAAGGTGCCTTGCCCGCGCGAACGGTAGCGCGAGAACAGCGAGTTGGACAGCACCGGTACCGGCACCGATTGCTCCATGGCGGCTTCGATGGTCCAGCGACCTTCACCGCTATCAGCCACTTCACCTGTGTAACCGTCGAGTTTCGGATCGCTGGCGAGCGCATCGGCGGTCAGGTCGAGCAACCAGGACGACACCACGCTGCCACGGCGCCAGACTTCGGCGATGTCGCCGACGTTCAGGTCGAAACGCTGGTCTTCCGGCAGGTTGGTGCTGGCCTTGGTCTTGAGGATGTCGAAGCCTTCGGCGAAGGCCTGCATCATTCCGTATTCGATGCCGTTGTGGATCATCTTCACGAAATGGCCAGAACCTGCCGGGCCTGCGTGGATGTAACCGCGCTCGGCACGATCATCTTCAGACTTGCGATCCTTGGTCCGCGGGATGTCGCCAATGCCGGGAGCGAGGCTTTCGAACAGCGGATCAAGGCGCTTCACGACATCGGCTTCACCGCCGATCATCATGCAGTAACCGCGCTCCAGCCCCCAGACGCCGCCGGAGGTGCCGACGTCGATGTAGTGCAGGCCTTTTTCCGAAAGGGTTTTCGCCCGGCGGATGTCGTCTTTATAGAAGGTGTTACCGCCGTCGATGATGGTATCGCCAGCTTCGAGCAAGGTGCTCAGGGTGTCGATGGTGTCTTCGGTCGGTGCGCCAGCCGGCAGCATGACCCACACCGCTCGCGGTTTGGCCAGGCCAGCGACCAACGCTGGCAGGTCGGCGACGCCAGTGGCGCCGTCTTCACCCAAGGCATCGACGAAGGCGGTATTGCGGTCGTAAACAACGGTGGTATGCCCATTGAGCATCAGGCGCCGCGCAATATTGCCGCCCATGCGGCCCAGTCCAATAATCCCGAGTTGCATGTGCTGATGCTCCCTACTACAAATAAAGTGTGACAAAGGTTATAGCCCAAGCGCGACTAATGGAGGTTAGTCCAGAGCGCTGGCACATAGTTTCCGGGCATTGTGCCCGATCTTGATTGATAACGTCGGTAATCGCACCGAAGACACAACGACCATGAAAAATAAAAAAGTTCCCTTCTGGGGCAAAAGAAATCAAAATTGGCGCCGATAGTAAATCAGCATCCGAAATCGAAGCGGATTTACAGTTGAGACAGCCATGCGAGGTGAGCAATGGGCACAGTATTAGCAGCACGGCCAGCACAAACCCTTTACGTCACGATCCGTCGCGATGAATTACGTCAGTTGAAGGACGAGCGCGACCAGTTGAAGCTGGAAGTCGAGCAATTGCGCTTGCTGACACAAGACTATCAGGCCCAGCCCTTACCCATCACCCACGGTGCCCCTCACGCCTGATCCCCGCGCTTGAACCGGAAGCAGCCCGCGCTGCTTCCCATACGTCACGCCCCTCGGCCAATCCTGGCAACTCACGAAGTTTTCACATCGGCTTGTTGATACTCCGGCGCATTATGGCCGTTCGGTATCCGCACGGCACTCGTTCGTCGGCGATATTTCGAGTCCCGGCGATGGAAGTGATTACTCGCTGGAGCGCTGAATGGCTTTGTTTAAACGCAGCAATACGTCTGCGAACGGTTTCGATTGGACAGGTTTCCTCTGGTTGTTCCTGTTCTTCTGGTATTTTTCCGGCATCACCCAGCTACTGATCCAGCTGACCGGCACCTCCGGTTTTACCGGGTTCCGCCAGGCGTTTGTGATGAGTGCCATATGGCTGGCGCCGATGCTGCTGTTCCCTAGGCAAACACGCGTATTGGCCGCGCTGATCGGCGTGGTGCTGTGGGCCTGCTCGATGGCGAGCCTGGGTTATTTCTTCATCTATCAGCAGGAATTTTCCCAAAGCGTCATCTTCATCATGTTCGAGTCGAACGTGTCGGAAGCCGGCGAGTACATGACGCAATACTTTGCCTGGTGGATGGTGCCGGCGTTCCTCGCCCACACCGCTTTCAGCTATTTCCTATGGACGCGCTTGCGCCCGGTCTACCTGCCTCGCGGGCAGGCACTGGTCGCAGCGACGGCGATCCTGGTGGCCGTGATCGGTTATCCCATGATCAAACAAACCTTGCGCACCGGCAGTCTGGCCGGCGGTTTCGAGAAATTCGAAACCCGCATCGAGCCCGCGGTGCCTTGGCAGATGGCCGTGGCGTATCACCGCTACCTGGACACCCTGGCCGGCATGCAAGACATGCTCAATAGCGCCAGCAAAATCCCGCCGCTGCATAATCTCAAAGACGCGACGGCCAATCAGCCGGCGACGCTGGTGCTGGTGATCGGCGAGTCCACTAACCGTCAGCGCATGAGCCTTTACGGCTACCCTCGGGAAACCACCCCGGAGCTGGATAAACTCAAGGACCAAATGGCGGTCTTCGACAACGTCATCACCCCACGCCCCTACACCATCGAGGCGTTGCAGCAGGTACTGACCTTCGCTGACGAAGAAAACCCGGACCTGTACCTGTCGACCCCATCGCTGGTCAGCATGATGAAACAGGCGGGTTACAAAACCTTCTGGATCACCAACCAGCAGACCATGACCAAGCGCAACACCATGCTGACGACCTTCTCCGAGCAGGCCGATGAGCAGGTGTACCTGAACAACAACCGCAATCAGAACGCCGCTCAGTACGATGGCGACGTGATCGCGCCGTTCAACAAGGCCTTGGCCGATGCTGCGCCGCGCAAGCTGATCGTCGTGCATTTGCTTGGCACGCACATGAGCTACCAATACCGTTACCCATCGACCTTCGATAAGTTCAAGGACCGCAAAGGCGTTCCGGACGGTGTGCGCGACGATCAGGTGCCGACCTACAACAGCTATGACAACGCGGTGCTGTACAACGACTTCGTGGTGTCGAGCCTGATCAAGGACTACGCCAAGTCTGATCCGAACGGGTTCCTGATGTACCTCTCCGACCACGGTGAAGACGTTTTCGACTCGCCTGGCCACAGCACCCTTGGCCGCAACGAAAGCAAACCGACGGCGCCGATGTACACCATTCCGTTCATGGCTTGGGCCTCGCCGAAATGGCGCGAAAACCATGACTGGAGTTTTGCCGGTGATCTGGGGCGGCCTTACAGCAGCTCGCATCTGATCCATACCTGGGCTGATCTGGCGGGTCTTAGCTTCGATGAGCTGGATCGCAGCAAGAGCCTGGTCAGCGACAGTTTCAAGCCACGGCCATTGATGATCGGCAATCCTTATGAGCGCCAGCAAAAGGCATTGATCGACTTCAGCCTGATCAAACCCAAGACGCTGCCAGGCTCGCCGGAAGTCGTTCAGAAGTAATCCTTTCAGGGGCCGGTTCCGGCCCCTTTTTCACTGCGCTTATGGCGCGATTGCATTGTCCGAAACATTTACAAATAACAATAATTCTCGTTAATCGCTAAATCCCGCCTTCCCTCTTCGTCTTTGAACAAACGGAATTTTTCCCTCGAAGACAAGGAGTCGGCTGCGATGTTCGCGCCAATCACCCGTTCCATGACCTTTACCCTGGGCCTGTGCAGTGCCGCCCTGTGCCCCGACCTGCTGGCTGAAACCAGCCCTGATCAAGAGCCCGGCCGCACCCTCGAACTGGGCGCCACCAATGTGACCGCCCAAGGTTTGGGCAGCACCACCGAAAACACCGAGTCGTACACCACCGGCGCCATGAGCACGGCCACTCGCCTGAACCTGTCGATCAAGGAAACGCCGCAATCGGTGTCCGTGGTCACGCGCCAGCAAATGGACGATTTCAAACTCGGTACGCTGTCCGAAGCCATGGGCCAGACCACCGGCGTGGTGGTTCAGCACAACGATTCGGATCGGGTGAGCTATTCGTCCCGGGGTTACACGATCAGAAATTTCCAGGTCGATGGCATGCTGAACACCTTCAGCTACATGAAGTCCGACTCGGACACCATCATCTACGACCGCATCGAAGTGGTTCGCGGTGCCACGGGGCTGACCACTGGCGCGGGCGATCCGTCGGCCACCATCAACATGGTGCGTAAACGGCCGACGTCGCAGTGGCAAGTCCAGACCGGTGTCAGCGGCGGCAGTTATGACGACTACTACAGTTATCTGGATGTCGGAGGTCCATTGGCTTTCGACGGACGCCTGCGCGGACGCAGCGTGCTGGCCTATCGCGACAGCGATTCGTTCCGCGACAAGTACCAGCAACAAAGGGAGGTCGGCTACGGCATTCTCGAAGCCGATTTGACCGATGACACCGTATTGGCCGTGGGTTACGACTATCAGAACAAACACGTCCGGGGCTCCTCCTATGGCACCACGCCCTACTGGAATTCTGACGGAGGCAAAGCGAACCTCGGACGCTCCACCAACATGGCCACGTCCTGGAGTTCCTGGCCGTTAAAGGACAAGACAGCGTTCGCCACTCTGGACCAACAACTGGGCGCCGGCTGGCACTTCAAAGCGGCCTACACTCACCGCGAAAGCGATACGGATGGCAAGTTGTATTACGGCGGTGGCGGCTTCCCGAATGAGGACCGCAGTGGCATGAGCGCCTACTTGGGCCACATGCTTGGGACGCAGAAAATGAAGGCGTACGACTTTAACGTGGCGGGCCCCTACTCGCTGTTCGGTCGGGAACACGAAATGATGTTCGGGTATGGCGAAGCCGAACGCAGTGAAGAAAGCCCCTACCTGGATGAGGGCGCACAGCCGTCGGGTTACTTGAACATCCCCGACTGGAAGTACATGGGCGGCATCGCCAAGTATTCCGACACCGTCACCAACCTTGCAGGTTCAAAAGACAGTACCCGCCAGAAGGCCGGCTATCTGGCCACTCGCCTGAGTCTGACGGATGACCTGCATGCCGTGCTCGGCAGTCGTTATGGCAGTTGGAAAGCGTCGAACACGACCAACAGCTACGACGACAACCTGCAGCTGAGCAGCGTCGATGCTACCCGCCAGCAACACAACGACATCTGGACGCCATACGCCGGCCTGCTTTACGACCTCACGCCCGAATACACCGTGTATGTCAGCTATACCGACATTTTCAATCCACAGTCCAACCGCGACAGCAATCGCAAATACCTCGAGCCGGTGGTGGGCAGCAACTATGAACTGGGACTCAAGGGCAGCCTGCTTGAAGAACGTCTGAACCTCGCCACCGCGCTGTTCTGGAGCAAACAGGACAACGTAGCCGAACGCGACGACTCGGTACCGCCGGACCCGGCCACCCGTGAGGAGTTCTTCAAGTCAGGCGGTAAAGGCAACAAGGTTCAGGGCTTCGAAGCCGAGGTCTCGGGCGAGGTCATGGCGGGCTGGAACATGACGGCCGGCTACACCTACACCCACTCGGCCAACGGTGAAAAGAAACGCGCCAATACCAACCAGCCGCTGAATATGTTCCGGCTCTCCACGGCCTATCGCCTGCCCGGCGATTGGCAGGCACTGACAGTGGGTGGCGCGGTGAATTGGCAGAGCGACGTTTTTGGCAACTCCAAACGCCCGGTCGGGCGCAACGCTAATGGCACGCTGATCACCGAAAGCGCGAAGATCCGGCAGGAGGCCTACACCGTGGTCAAACTGATGTCGCGGTATGAGTTCGACAAGCACCTGTCGGCCTCGTTGAACGTCGATAACCTGTTCGACAAGAAGTACTACGACAACGTCGGGTTCTACAACGGCAACTTCTGGGGCGACCCGCGCACGGTGACCTTGAGCCTGGACTGGAAACTCTAGGTTTTGTTAATTCCCGCTTAACGAAATCGGCGGCTAATGAGGGCTCGAAATTGATTCATTGATTCATGGACGAAAGGCATCCGACATCCGTAGTGGGAGGCAACCATGAAACCTACACCCCTGATCATTGCCGGCCTGATGACGTTCGTCTCGGCCAGTGCTTTTGCCGAAGGTGGAGCTGAGCGCATGAGGTATTACTTCGCGAACTTCCCGGTAGGCCAACAGCAAGACCAAAGCAGGGCCAACGAGAGCAAAAGTCTTGAACTGCGGGTTCCGGACGATCAAACCGCACAAGTGACCGAACGCTACAGACCGTAATGGCCGAAGGGCGTCCTGGTGGACGCCCTTTTTTTTCGCCCGAAATTAAAGCGCCTTGGTCCAGAACAGCATCCGACCGTGCGCCGGGTCGAACATGCCGGCGGCAAATCCGAATTTGCCGTAGGACGCCTGCGCCACCGCGTTGCCTTCCAGCACTTCCAGCGTGATTTTGCAGCAGCCGCGCTGACGGGCGATATCCTCGACCTTTTGCAGCATTTTCTGGCTCAACCCCAACCCGCGAAACTTCTCCACCACTGCCACATCGTGCACGTTGACCAACGGCCGACAGGCGAAGGTCGAGAATCCTTCAAAGCAATTGACCAACCCGGCCGGCTCGCCGCCGACAAAGGCCAGCACACTGAACGCGTGGGGACGCTTGGCCAATTCCGCCGGCAGTTGCTCCAGCACGTCGGCCGGCAATGAGTGGCCGCCGCCCATCGGGTCTTCAGCGTAAGCATTCAATACCAGCCCAATCGCCTGGGCATGCACTGCGTTGGTGTAGCTGGCCTGAAGCACAAGAATTTCTGCGGATTCCATTTCCATCCTCGATCACACATGAAGTAACCCCAGCGCGCACCTCGCACTGGAGGTGCCGACCGACGATATCGCGAGCGCTGCTCTTGCTGCAATCTTTGCGCTCAAGCGCCCCAGATCAACGTTTCGGTCCATCCCAGCTCGGCAAAATCCTCGGCCCTCAAGCCCGATTCACCGGCACTGAAAAACTCGTCCAGCTGCGGCGGCTTGACCGAGGTGCCGCTGAGCATGGCGTGAACCTGCCCGCGATGATGGATCTGGTGCCCGAACAGATGGGACACCATGCGCAAGCGGCTGTCATGTTGCGGTGTGTCCCGGGCAATGGTCACGATTTTGCCCAGGTCCACGTCACGCATTTGTTCGCAGTAGGCAATCAGTCGCCGGTCCACCAGGGCTTGTTCGCGTTTGAGGTCCACGGCTTGCGTGAAAGGCTCGTCTTCGTTGAAGAACACATAGCAATCGAGATGCGGGTCATCGCCGCGCAACTCCCGCTCCAGCGCATCCACGTAGAACCAGTCGCAGGTCAGGATGTGATTAAGGGTAGCGCTGAGGCTAGGAAAAAAACTGACCCGCGGTGCCGCAAGCTCCGCCGGGCTCAGCTGGCTCCAGGCCTTGGCGAGTCGATGATTGGCCCAGGCGTTCTGATAGGCCATGGTCAGCAAATGGTGGGACAAAGGCTGATTCATGTTTGCTCCTCCCAGAGATCAAACTTCGGCAAACCGTTGTAGCTGCATTTCCTGTAAGCGGCTGAGCGTGCGGCGAAACGGGAATTGCAGATAACCCTCGGTGTAGAGCGATGCCATGGGCACCTGCGCTTCGAGGTACAACGGCACTTTGCGGTCGTAACACTCGTCCACCAGGGCGATAAAACGCCGTACACCGTCGTCATGCACCGACAATTGCGGCAACTCGCGATCACCCGCCGCCACCCGCTCGACGCCGTCTTCAGTGCCGCGTGCGATGCGCCCCTGGCGTTTCTGAGCGCTGAGATCGGGCACGTCACTCAAAAGAATAGCCTTGAAGGTGTCGCACAGCGTCATGAAATCCATGGCGGCAAAGGGCTGTTCGCAGAGATCGGCATATCGGGTCCAGAGCACGGTTTCACTGGTCTGCACGACGTTGAGCGACCGATAGCCGACGTTGATCGGGGCGCTGGTCACCGACCGGCCGACAGTCAACGCCTTGAATACTTCACCCAATGCACCGGGCTGGTCGGGCTCGGCCACCCAATAACGTTGCAAACCGGCGCCTGGGTGCAGGCGATGATCTTCGCCGCCATCCACCGCAATCACCTGCATGTGCTTTTTGATCGCCTCGATGGCAGGCACGAAGCGGTCGCGGTTGAAACCATCGGCGTACAGCTGATCCGGCGGCTGATTGGAGGTGCAGACCACCACCACGCCCTGTTCGAACATCACCTGAAACAAGCGCCCGAGAATAATGGCGTCGCCGATGTCGTTGACGAACAGTTCATCGAAACACAGGACACGCACTTCCTCGCTCAGTTCGTGGGCCAGCGCCTGCAAAGGGTCGGCAGTGCCCGTCAGCTGAAACGAACGCTGGTGCACCCAGCCCATGAAATGGTGAAAGTGTTGGCGGCGAGCCGGGACCTTGAGGCTTTGGTAAAACTGGTCCATCAGCCAGGTCTTGCCGCGCCCGACCGGCCCCCAGAGGTACACGCCGGTGATCGGCGTGCGGCCTTCGTGCAAGGCTTCATAGCATTTTTGCAGCGCCCAGACGGCATGTTCCTGGGCTTCGTCCTGGACGAAGCCCTTCTGTTCGATGGCGTGTTGCCAGGCGCTGAGGGGGGAGTCGACATTCATGCGCGGCAGTATGCCACTGTGCAACGACGGCTACAGTGAAATGTCCAGCCGGGCGATCTTGCCCTGTTCATTCAGGCGGAACATGTAGCGCAACTGCAAAGGGCTGCCCGGAAAAGTCCCGGAGATCAGGTTATGCACCAGCACCTTGCCAGTGCGCAGCTGAACATCGAGCACTTCGACCCGCGGCTGGTAACGCTGGGCGGTGTCTTCCATCCATTGGGCTATCGCCTGGGTGCCGACCCGGTGCTGGCCTTCATCGAACACATTGGCATCCTCAGCGAAAAAACGGGTGACGCTCGACGTGTCCCAGGCATTGGCGGCAGCAATGTAGGCGGCGATGGCGGGTGCCAGTGAAGAGGCTGGATTGGACATGTTTACGGCTCCTTGTTTGTTGATTCTGGAGCCATGCTAAAACAAGCCTGTGTCAGTTTTTGTCAGGAATGAAACGCCCTGCTTCATCCAGTTGCATCTGCTTGCGCCAGGTGCGCAACAGGTCGCTGCGCCGCCCCGGATAACGCTCGTCCAGCTCGCTGGCCTTTGATATCCGGTCGGTACGAAAAGTCCGATAGGCACTGCGCAATTCACACCAGGCGACGATGATTCGTACCTCGTTGAGAAACCCCAGGGCCAGCGGCCAGATCAGCCGTTGGCTGGGCACCTGATTAGCGTCGGCGTAGTCGATGTGCAGCTTGGCCTGCGTACGGATAGCCTGACGAAACACATTCAGTGGCACCGCGTTAGGTGCAAAACCATAACCGCGCGGGCCCGGCATGACCGTCGGGTTACGTAACGCGTCTAGCGCTTCGGGTGCCAATACCGCAGCAATCTTGGCCAGCGCATCGGCCGCGGCTTTGCTCAAAACTTCATCCCCTCGCTGATCCACATAGCGCAACCCCAGCACGATGGCTTCGGTTTCATCGGGATTGAGCATCAAGGGCGGCAGGAACAAACCACTGCGCAGCACGTAGCCGATCCCCGCCTCGCCATAGATTGGCGCGCCAAGGGCGGTGAGTTCGGCGATGTCGCGGTACAGCGTGCGCTCGGAAATCTCTAATTCACTGGCAAGCGTCGCCGCCGTCACTGGCCGACTTTTGCCGCGCAGCACTTGCAACAAGGTCAGTAAACGAGAGGTACGCGACATGATCGGCAGGCTCTGTCTGGAAAAGTCGTCGGAGCTTAGCAGAGGATCCTGTCAGAAAGTGGCAGCAGCCTCTCGCCCGGTTGTCGGCCCTTTACCCGTTTATGAAAATGAGCCTTGACGCTAAATATTACTCACATCATATTAAATACATGTCGCTAGACATCTATATTCAAAGCCCAACGCCTTTTCCTTCAGGAGCCACCCCATGCATTACAAAGTCTTTGGCCGCAAAACCGGCTTGCGGGTTTCAGAACTGGCGCTGGGTGCCGGTAATTTCGGCACCGGTTGGGGGCATGGCGCCGAACGCGACGAAGCCAGGCGTATCTTCGATGGTTACCTGGAGGCCGGCGGCAATTTCATCGACACCGCCAATGGTTATCAAGCCGGCCAGTCGGAAGCCATGCTCGGCGAATTCATCGCCGCAGAACGGGATCGCCTGGTCATCGCCAGCAAATACACCTTGGGGACCACACCGGCGGCGGGCATTTCCCACACCGGCAACAACCGCAAGAACATGGTTCGCGCGGTGGAAGAAAGCCTGACGCGACTCAAAACCGATCACCTCGACCTGTTCTGGGCGCACATGAGCGACGGCGTAACGCCGATGGAAGAGATCCTGCGGGGTTTCGATGATCTGGTACGCGCCGGCAAGATTCACTATGCCGGCCTGTCGAACTTCCCGGCGTGGCGCATTGCTCGCGCCGACCTGCTGGCCGAGATTCGCGGCTTTGCACCGATTGCGGCCATCCAGGTGGAATACAGCCTCGCCGAACGCACCGCCGAACGTGAACAGCTGCCCATGGCCGAAGCTTTGGGATTGGCCGCAACGTTATGGTCGCCGCTGGGCGGCGGGTTCCTCACCGGCAAGTACCGCACGAGCGAAGCGGACAACCGCGCAACCAAACTCGGCATGCTGGTCCATGCCGAGAAAAGTGCCCGTGAAACCGCCCTGCTCGACACCTTGCTGGCCGTCGCCGTGGAACTGGTCGCCAGCCCGACTCACGTGGCCATTGCCTGGCTGCGGGAAAAAGCCAAACGTTCGACGACGGCGCTGATTCCGATTCTCGGCTCTCGTACCCGCGAACAATTGGACGCGACATTGGGTGCTTTGGATGTGCAATTGAGTGCTGATCAGTTGTTGCGGCTTGATGGTGTCAGCGCTGTGGCGATGGGTGTGCCGCATGAATCGATTGCCGGGTCGACGGTGCGGTTTTCCGGGGCTGAAACTTTGGACTTGCCAAAAATCCCTGTCGCCTGAAAAAGCATCGCGGGCAAGCCGGCTCCCACAGGGATTGTGCTGGGCATCTGACTCCATCGCTCGCCACACATTAGTCTTTCTGGCATCCTGCGCCTCCATTTTCTGACCCTGCCCGCCTTCTGGCACGCACACAACCATGACCGCCTCTGAAAAAGCCCCTGTCCCGCGCAACAACGACCTGATTTACGGCCTCAATGATCGCCCGCATCTGAGCGCCACTGTCTTCGCCGCCTTGCAACACGTACTCGCCAGTTTCGTCGGCATCATCACCCCGACGCTGATCATGGGCAGCGCCCTGGGCCTGCAAAGCGAAGTGCCTTACCTGATCAGCATGGCGCTGTTCGTCTCGGGCCTGGGCACGTTCGTCCAGGCGCGGCGATTCGGCCCGGTCGGTTCGGGACTGCTGTGCCTGCAAGGCACCAGCTTCTCGTTTATCAGCGTGATCCTCAGCGCCGGGTTCATGGTCAAGGCCCGAGGCGGCGGTACTGATGAAATTCTCTCGACGATCTTTGGTGTGTGCTTTTTTGCGGCGTTCATCGAAGTGGTCCTCAGCCAGTTCATCGGCAAACTGCGGATGCTGATCACCCCGGTGGTGACCGGTACGATCATCACGCTGATGGGCCTGTCGCTGATCAAGGTTGCCATGACCGACATCGCCGGCGGTTTCGGTGCGGCGGACCTCGGCGCGGCCAGTCATCTGGCCCTGGCGGCACTGGTGCTCGGGACCATCGTGGTGTTGAACCGGGTTGATGTGCGGTTCCTGCGCCTCGGTGCGATCGTCATTGGCCTGACCCTCGGCTATGTCGTCGCCTGGCTCATGGGTGATGTCAATTTTTCAAGCATTCCCGATGTACCGTTGATGAGCGTGCCGGTGCCGTTTAAGTACGGCTTCAATTTCGATTGGGTGGCGTTTGTGCCGGTGGCGGTGATTTTCCTGGTGTCGCCGCTGGAGGCTGCCGGAGACCTGACGGCCAACTCGATGATTTCCCGGCAACCGGTCAAGGGCCCGATCTACATTCGCCGGATCAAGTCCGGGCTGCTGGCCGACGGGCTCAACTCAGCCATGGCGGCGGTGTTCAACAGCATGCCGATGGTGACCTTTGCCCAGAACAATGGCGTGATTCAACTCACCGGCGTGGCCAGCCGTTACGTGGCGTTTTTCATTGCCGGTCTGTTGGTGCTGCTGGGGCTGTTCCCGATGATTGGTGCAGTACTGCAACTGATGCCAAAACCAGTGCTCGGCGGCGCTGAACTGGTGATGTTCGGCACCGTCGCGGTGGCCGGGATCAAGATCCTCGCCGAAGCTGGCCTGCATCGGCGCAACGATGCTGATCGTGGCGATTTCCCTCGGTATGGGCCTGGGTGTCGCGGCCGTGCCGGAAGTGCTGCGTGAATTGCCAAAAGCGCTGCACAACATTTTCGAGTCGCCGATCACCGTCGGTGCGCTGTGCGCGATTGTGCTGAATATCTTTCTGCCCGAGGAATTCATCGAGCTTGAAGAGGATGATTTTGACCCCGAAGCGTCGATCCTCCAGGTCATGGAGAATCCTCCGGCCACTGAAGCAGCAGCGAGCCTGAACCGCTGAAAGGGACCGTGATACATTCGCTGCGACTCCGTTTGGCAGAAGGTTGACCGCACGTTGAACAAGAAGACCGGCATCCGGGCCGCTCAGGCCCAACAGACCCGAACACGGATTCTCGAAGCAGCGGTGAAAGTGTTCACCCGCGACGGCTATTCCGGGGGGCGGGTCGAGAGTATTTCCAGGGAGGCCGAGTCCAATGACCGCATGCTCTATTACTACTTCGGTAGCAAAGAGCAGTTGTTCATTTGCGTGCTGGAACACACTTACGAGCAGTTCAACAAAGCCGAAAGCCGGCTCAAGCTCGACCTGGCTCAGCCGTTGATGGCGTTGCAGGATCTGGTGGCGTTCGTCTGGAACTACTACGTCGAACACCCCGAATTCGTCGCCATCCTGAGCAACGAGAACCTGCACAACGGCAAGCACGCTCAACAATCCAGCGAGCTGCGCAGGCTGTCGGGGGAAGCCGTCGGGGTGTTGCGGCCGATCATCGAGGCGGGCCAGGCTCAGGGGTTGTTTCGCCAGGAACTGGACATCAAGCATGTGTATTTGATGATTGCCTCGCTTTGTTACTTCTATAACTCCAACCGGCATACGCTCAGTTCGTTTTTGGGCGAGGATCTGGCGGATAAGGGGCAGCGGGAGGATTGGCTGGGGTTTATCAAGGATCTGGTGGTGCGTGGGGTTATGAGGTTGCCCGATCAGGTTTATGGGTGACTTGGCCGGCCCCATCGCGGGCAAGCCCGCTCCCACAGGTTTTGGGTCGAGCCCCAATCAAACGATCGACACACAAACTTGTGGGAGCGGGCTTGCCCGCGAAGCTTTTAATGGCTACCGGGATTCGCCCGGAGGTGCGCAACCTTCTGCTCCAGTCCTTCCCACCCCGGCGCATTTGAAGCAAACCGATTACGCAAATACGCCGCCAGTTCCGCCACCTGAGTATTGGACAAACTGTCCTTGAAACCGGGCATGTAGCCCAGGTCCTTGGTGGCCGGAGCATTGATGCCTTGCAGGATGACCTTGATCAGGTTGTCCGGCTGATCGCTGTGCACATTGGTATTGCTCGCCAACGAGGGGCTCACGCCGAACAGTTTCGGCCCCAGGCCATCGGCGTGACAGGCCTTGCACGAGCCTTCGAATACACGCTGGCCGTTGCTCAATGACAGGCTCGCAACCGGCGTCGGTCGGGTGGCTTTCTCCACCACTTGCGCTTCAGCCTGCGCGTTGTTGAGAGACGCGAGGTACACCGCCATCGCCCGAATATCCTCCTTGGGCAATTTCGCCAATTCACTGACCACCGGCCCCATCGGTCCGGTCGCCACGCCATGGGCATCGGAATAGCCGGTGCTGAGATAACCGAACAGCTGATCCTCGGTCCATGGTGTCGGTGCCCTCGACAAACCGTTCAGCGCCGGCGCCTCCCAACCATCGACCATGCCTCCGGCCAGGAACGACGCACCGCCCTTCCCCGCCCCCATCAGGTTGCGCGGTGAATGGCAGGCGGCGCAGTGCCCCAAACCGTTGACCAGATAGGCGCCGCGATTCCATTGCTCGCTGCGCTGCGGTTGAACGCTGATCTCGCCACTGCGCAGAAATAGCGCATTCCAGCCGGCCATCAACGGCCGCAGATTGAACGGAAAACGCATGTCATTGGCTTTCGCCGGTTGGCTGACCGGCGCTTGCGACATCAGGTACGCATACAGCGCCTGCATGTCGGCATCGTTGATATTGCGAAAAGCGGTGTAGGGAAACGCCGGGTACAGATTGCGCCCATCGCGACCAATGCCATCACGCATGGCACGTTCAAACGCCGGGTACGACCAGTTGCCGGTACCGGTCTTCACGTCAGGGGTGATGTTGCTGCTGTAGAGCGTGCCGAATGGCGTCTGCATCGCCAACCCACCGGCATTGGTCGCGCCGCCGGGCGCGGTATGACACACCGCACAATCGCCGACCGCAGCCAGCAAACGCCCGCGCTCAAGGGTCGCAGCAGACCAGGTGCCGGCACTCGGCGGCGCAATCGGCGCGATTTCACCGTGAAATGGCCACGCGGTGGCCGCCATGCCCAGCAGCGCGCCGAACGCCGCAAACAGTGAACCGAACAACCACTTCGAACGTTTGGCCGGCGCTGTCGGCGGCTCGTCACAGGTGCCGGCATTCAGCGCTGCCAATACCCGCTCCGGGGTAATCGGCAGTTCGCGAAAGCGGATCCCGGTGGCGTCATAAATGGCGTTGGCAATCGCCGCTGCACTTGGCACCGACGCGGACTCACCGGCGCCCATCGGCGGCTGGTCCTGACGCGGCATCATCATGACGTCGATCTGCGGCACCTCGGGGAAGGTCAGGATCGGATAGCCGCCCCACTCCTTGCTGGCCACCGTGGATTCCTCGAACGTCACCCGCTCCTTGAGTACCCGGCTGGTGGACTGAATGACATTGCCGTGGATCTGATGTTGCACGCCCGCCGGGTTGATCATCATCCCCGAGTCATGGCCGATCACTACCCGCGTGACGGACACATCACCGGTCTGGCGATCCACCGCCACGTCCGCCACCCACGCGGCCCACGCCGCACCAAAACCGGGGAACTTGCTGTGGATGTAGCGCGCGTAGGCAAAGCCGCGACCACGCAAAAACTGATCGTCGTTCGGGGTTTGCATCGGCGCAGTGCGCGGGGTCCAGGCCGCACGCTCGGCGGTGGATTTCACCAGGTCGATGGCGCGCTTGTCGCGCAGGTAGCGCAAGCGGTATTCCACCGGATCGACGCCCGCCGCGAACGCCAGTTCATCGATGTACGACTCGTGGGCGAAAGTGTTGGGCAACGCCGAAACCCCGCGCATCCACGACGCCCGCACAATCGGCGCCATGTCGTTGATGGTGACGCGCATGTGTTCGAAGTCATACGGCGGGATCGACGTGCGATCGCCCATTTCGAACATCGCGGCCACCGGCTCGACCCGCCCGGTCAGCAGCAAGGCCAGGGTCGGCGCGCCGTTGGAGGGGTAGCTGGTCTGAAAGTCATAGGCGGCGACGCTGCCATCGGCGTTCAAGCCACCGTCGACGTCCATCAGTTGCGCGGTGCCTTTGGGTTCCCACAGATGCTCTTGCTCGCGGGTCAACTGCACCCGCACCGGTTTGCCCACAGCGCGGGATAACAGCAAGGCATCGGCGCACACATCGTCGGCACAATTGCGCCCGTAACAACCGGACGCTTCCATGCGAATGATCTCGATAGACGTTTCATCACACTCCAGTAGCCAGGCCAGGTCGGCGCGCAGCAAATGCGGATTCTGGCTACCGGACCACACGCGGCTGCCCGACAGCTGATAGTCCGCGACCCCACAGGACGGGCCGATGGAGCCGTGCATCTGATACGGCCATAAATAGGTGCGCGGCATGCGTTGACTGGCCCCGGCCAGGGCTTCGTCGACATTGCCCTGGTCCAGGACGACGCGCTGCACGCTCGGGTTGTCTCGGATCGCCTGTTCGACATTACTCATGTCAGGTAGCGCATGGTTCCAGGCTTTCCAGCTGATCTTCAGCGACTGGGCAGCCTTGATAGCCTGCTCTTCACGCAGGGCCACGACGCCGACGAAATCGCGGATCACCACCACCGCGACGATCCCGGCGATATGGGCGATGGAGGATTCATCGACTTCCAACAGGCTGTTACCGACGAAGTCGCCACAATCGAGCCCGGCATAGGGTGGGCGAATCACCCGGCCGTGGAGCATGTCCGGCACCCGCATGTCGTGGACGTAAGTCAGTTCGCCGGTGGCTTTGGCCGGAATGTCCACCCGCGCGGCGCCCTTGCCCACCAGCCGATAGTCTTCGGCAGGCTTGAGTGGCGCGGTGCCGGAGATGCGCAGTTCAACGTGGTCACCGCGCACCAGATCGGCGTAGGCCATGGTGCGTCCGTCCGCCGCGACAATTAGCCCGGCCTCGACCTTCAGGCTGCCCGCCTCCACCGCCCAGCGTTCTGCCGCAGTCTCCAGCAGAAAACGCCGGGCCTCGGCCGCGGCGTTGCGCAACGGGATCGCGGAAATCTGCAGGGTGGCGCTGGCGATGGTTGCGCCCTGATTCGGCACACGCTCCGTATCGCCCAGCACCATGCACACTTGCTCCAGTGGCAAGTCCAGTTCTTCGGCGACGATCTGCGCCAGCGAGGTGCGAATGCCGGTGCCGAGGTCGACATGCCCGTTGAAGGCATACACGCGCCCGTCGTCGCAGATGGCAATGAACAACCCCAGTTCCTTGGGCTTGATCAACGGGGTACCACCTTTGGCCACCGGGCCCGAAGGCGGCAGGATGTCGTCGACGATCAGCAGAACGCCGGTCTTGGCCAGCAATTGGTCGCGGGTAGGGATTGCGTCAGTCATGGTCATCGATCCACGTTCAAGGCGTTTGACGGGCGGCACGCAGCACCGCCCGGAGGATTTCGATATGGGTGCCGCAACGGCAGAGATTGGCCGAGAGTTCGTTGCGGATCTGGGTTTCGCTGGGGTGCGGGATGCGGTCGAGCAAGGCCTTGGCCGTCATGATCATGCCGTTGAGGCAATAGCCGCATTGCGCCGCTTGCTCATCGATAAAAGCTTGTTGCACCGGATGTGGATCGGCGCGGGTGCCGAGTCCTTCGAGGGTGACGATCTGCCGGTCGGCTGCGCCGGCCAGGGGAAATACGCAAGAGCGCGCCGCCACGCCGTCGATGATCACCGTGCACGCACCGCACTCGCCCAGGCCGCAGCCGTACTTGGGGCCGTTGAGTTGCAGGTCATTGCGCAGAATCAGCAATAACGGCGTGTCCGCCATGGCGGTGACGGTGGTGGTGTGGCCGTTGACCTCAAGCGCTACCGTGATTTCCTGGCTTGTCATTCGCTTCGCCCGCTTCAATTGATGAAGTACCCACTACACCAAAAGGTCGAAGAAAAGGTCGCGGGCCAGCGTCAATTTGTGGCGTCGCGACACACTCGAATGGTGAAGTGGTTACTACATGAAAAGAGAGCAAAAACAGTGCCAAAAACCTGATGCGTTGATCAGTCTTGTGGGTCGTCGATCATTTTTCGCAGCAAAAACAGCACCGCGACTTGCTCAGCCGGGTTGAGGTTGCTCATGGTCAGCTCGGTGATTTTTCCGGCACAGGGCACGGTTTGCTGCACCAGCCGGTTGCCGGTTTCGGACAGGCCGACAATGACTTTGCGTCGATCCTGCGGGTCAGGTTCGAGGGTAATCAGTTCCCGCGCCTTGAGCCGTTCGACAATGCCACGAATGGTCGCCTGGTCCACCGCCGTGGCCTTGACCAGTTCGGTCAGGGAGCTGGAGCCGTGATCGCGCAAGGCGCAAAGGGTCACGAACTGCACCGCCGTGAGCTGGGAGTCGCCGACATTCTGTTGAAAAATCGCCAGGTGCCGCTGATAGGCCTTGCGCAGCAAATGCCCGACTTGTTCGGAGAAAACATAGGAAGAATCAGGAGTTTCAGGCACGGCGGACTCGAAAGACGATGAGTGGTGGGGAGGCATGATGGACAGGTTGTGGGGTGGACTCAAGAGTGGCGTTGGCCAGCCCACACTCTCCGGGGATAGCGCAGAACCTTGTGGGAGCGGGCTTGCCCGCGAAGGCGGCGTCACATCCAACACATCAGTTGACTGACAGTCCGCTTTCGCGAGCAAGCCCGCTCCCACATTTGATCCGTGCTGACCACAGCATTTGGGTCTGGCAATCAGCAGTTCAGCGAACCCGGGAAGCGTCAGGCGCCACCACGTCACCGCCGATCACCACGGCCAAGTCATCCAGGTACACATCGCAATGACGCAGCGGAATATCCAGGTGGCACGGCGTCTTGCGGGTGCCACCGACTTCGGTATTCGGCCCGGTGGAGAACAGGAAGTTGCCGTAGAACGCCCGGGCGTCCATGCACATGCCGTCGTTTTTGTCGTGCAGCCCCATGGCGGTCCACTGCGCTTTTGGCTGCAATCCCCAGCCAATGTGGGAAATGCCGTAGACCTCGGGATCATTGAAATACTTCATGTAGTCGCGCAGGTATTCGGCCTCGAAACCACCGTGGATCGAGGTAATAAAGCCCTTGTCGATTTCCAGGGTGATCTTCTCCCGGGTGTAGGTCTTGAACGGCAGCAGAATATCGCCGACATCCAGCACCAGCACGCCCTCGGCGGTTTCTTCGTTCGGCCAGGAGAACAGAAAACCGCTGGGCCAGTGGTCCCAGCGCCCCGGTTCATCGGCGAAACCGTACTCGGTGACTGAAGGATATTGCCCAAGTGCAGCGCGAAAATCGCTGCCGGCCTTTGATTTGACGTGAATCGAGCGCGCCTGCTTGAGCAGCTTTTCCGCCGCCATCACTCGCACCTTATCGGCTTCGGTCGGCAGCATCCGCGCCAGGACTTCCGGGGGCTCTACGGCCAACAGAATCCGCGTGCCGGTTTTGAGGATCTGTTCCTGTTCCGGCGAGTGCAGCAGCATCATCGTGTCGACGATCAGGTCCGCCGCTTCCAGCGCCCGCTGCGCCGCGATATTACCGGTCAGCGCGGTGTCGCCGCAGTAGGCCGTCATGTCATTGCCCATGGCAGTCGGGTGGTTGAACGATGGCAATTCCACCGCATACACCTTGGCGCCCAACCGCTGGGCCGCATCCATCGCGGCACGCACGGTACGCGGGTCCGAATAGTGGCTCTTGAGCACGGCGACGCTCTGGGTCGGGTCGACCTTCGACAGCGTCAACACGTGTTCGAACATCTGGGTCAGTTCGCAATCGCTTACCGGCATTTTCCTCTCTCCTCAATCGTCTGCTGCGCACCAAGTCGAGGCACCCCGCCTCACTCTAGTGCAATTTTATAGTGTGTACGCCACTTATTAACGATAAGACCTGAAATGAGAGCGGACTGCAAGCATCAGACCACGACGTTACCAACTCACACAATTCCAACAAACAATGGTTACATTCGGTGACTACCGCGAAAAAACAATGAAAATTATTTTTCCCAGAAGGTCCTTTCTTTTTTTAAATTACAGCGTATACACTTTAAAAACCTTGCGGCGACCCAGCCAGCGACTATTCGAAGAAGAGGAACAAGCCCCATGGCAAATACACAAAAAATCGCCATCGTCGGTGCAGGTCTCGGCGGTGCAGCCGCTGCGACGTTGCTGCAACAAGCCGGGTTCCAGGTGGACATTTACGAACAGGCCCCGGAGTTCTCCCGCCTCGGTGCAGGGATCCACATGGGTCCCAACATCATGAAAATCTTCCGGCGCATGGGCATCGAGCAGCAGCTCGACCTCATGGGCTCGCACCCGGATCACTGGTTCAGCCGTGACGGCTTGAGCGGCGATTACCTGTCACGCATCCCTTTGGGAGATTTCGCTCGCAAGGAATACGGCGCGTCCTACATCACCGTGCACCGAGGCGACTTGCACGCCCTGCAGATGTCGACGATCAAACCCGGCACCGTGCACTTCAACAAACGCCTGGAAACCCTCGAAGAAACCGACAGTCAGGTGCGCCTGACCTTTAGCGATGGCGAAGTGACCTACGCCGACATCGTGATCGGCGCCGATGGCATCAATTCAAAAATTCGCGAAGAGTTACTCGGCGCAGAAAAACCGCTGTACAGCGGCTGGGTCGCGCACCGGGCACTGATCCGTGGCGACCAATTGGCCAAGTACGACCTGAAGTTCGAGGACTGCATCAAGTGGTGGACCGAGGACCGCCACATGATGGTTTATTACACCACCGGCAAGCGCGACGAGTACTACTACGTGACCGGCGTTCCGCACCCGGAGTGGGATTTCCAGGGCGCTTTCGTCGACAGCAGCCGCGAAGAAATGTTTGAGGCGTTCCAGGGTTATCACCCAACGGTTCAGGCACTGATCGAGTCCACCGAAAGCGTCACCAAGTGGCCGCTGCGCAACCGCAACCCGTTGCCACTGTGGAGCCGTGGTCGACTGGTGTTGCTGGGCGACGCCTGCCACCCGATGAAACCGCACATGGCCCAGGGCGCCGGCATGGCCATTGAAGACGCCGCAATGCTCACTCGCTGCCTGCAGGAAACCGGGCTCGGCGACTACCGCACCGCGTTTGAATTGTATGAAGCCAACCGCAAGGAACGCGCCTCCCGGGTGCAATCGGTGTCCAACGCCAACACCTGGCTGCGCACCCAGGAAGACCCGGCCTGGGTCTACGGTTATGACCTGTACGCCCAGCAGTTGAAATCGGGGGTGGCCGCGTGAGCACGTTTATCCACGGCGGCAACGTCCAGGCCAACGGCATTCGCCAGCATTACCTGCGCTACGGCGGCCAGGGCCCGGCGCTGATCCTGATTCCCGGCATCACCAGCCCGGCGATTACCTGGGGTTTTGTTGCCGAACGCCTCGGCGAACATTTCGATACGTATGTGCTCGATGTTCGCGGTCGCGGCCTCTCCTCCACCGGCCCGGAACTGGACTACAGCGCTGACGCTTGCGCCGACGACATCGGCGCCTTTGCCAAAGCCATGAAACTCGACAACTACCACCTGGTCGGCCACTCCATGGGCGCGCGATTTGCCGTGCAAAGCGCCGTGCGACATCCGGCCGGGGTAAACCGTCTGGTATTGATCGACCCGCCGGTCTCCGGCCCCGGTCGACGCGAGTACCCGAGCAAACTGCCGTGGTACGTCGACTCGATTCGCCAATCGTTGATCGGGATGGATGCCGAGGCCATGCGCGCTTTCTGCGCCACCTGGACCGACGAGCAACTGCAACTGCGCGCCGAATGGCTGCACACCTGCTACGAACCGGCGATCGTCAGGGCGTTCAACGATTTCCACGAGGTGGATTTCCATCAGGACCTGCCGGAACTTCAAGCCCCTGCGCTGCTGATGATCGCTGGCCGCGGCGGCGTGATTCAGCCTGAGGACGAAGCAGAAATCCTCGCGCTGCAACCGAACATTCGCACAGTCCACGTCGACAACGCCGGCCACATGATTCCCTGGGATGACCTGGAAGGCTTCTTCGCTGCCTTCGGTGACTTCCTTGGTCCACGCCTGAATTAAACGTATCCGGGAGACTTTTATGCTCAAGCCTTACCGCATCGGCCAGATCGTGCCGAGCTCCAACACCACCATGGAAACCGAGATCCCGGCGATGCTCACCGCGCGCCAATTGATCCGTCCGGAACGCTTCACCTTTCACTCAAGCCGCATGCGCATGAAGCAAGTGCGCAAGGAAGAACTGGCTGCGATGGATGGCGAATCCGACCGCTGCGCCGTGGAACTGTCCGACGCCAAGGTCGACGTATTGGGTTACGCGTGCCTGGTGGCAATCATGGCCATGGGTCTGGGTTATCACCGCAAGTCCGAGCAGCGGCTGCGCAAGGCCACTGCCGATAACGACGGCAACGCGCCGGTCATTACCAGCGCCGGCGCCTTGATCGAAGGTCTGAAAGTGTTGGGCGCCAAACGCATCGCCATCGTCGCGCCGTACATGAAACCGCTGACCGAATTGGTGGTGGATTATATTCGCGAGGAAGGCTTTGAAGTGGTGGACTGGCGCGCGCTAGAAATCCCCGACAACCTCGCCGTGGCCCGCCACGATCCGGCCAACCTGCCCGGCATCGTTGCCGGCATGAACCTGGAAGGTGTTGACGTGATCGTGCTCTCGGCCTGTGTGCAGATGCAGTCGCTGCCGGTGGTGGCGCAGGTCGAAGCGCAAACCGGCAAACCGGTGCTCACCGCAGCCATTGCCACTACCTACGCCATGCTCAAGGCCCTGGACTTGGAGCCCATCGTTCCCGGTGCCGGCGCCCTGCTGTCCGGTGCTTACTAAAAGGTGAGCGACATGAGCGAACAAACCGCCAACGACAACTATCAAGGCGTGTGGGGTCAGCGCATCGGTTTCGGCCAGAAATCCGCGTTGTTGATGATCGATTTCATGCGCGGCTACACCACCGAAGGGGCGCCGCTGTTTGCCCCAGGCGTGGTCAGTGCCGTGGCCGAAAGCGTCGAACTGCTGGCTAGCGCCCGACGTCAAGGCATCCCGGTGGTGCACACCAATATCCGCTACCATCCCGGCCATTTCGCCGACGGTGGAATCTGGGTTAAAAAAGCCCCGGTAATGAAAGACATGGTCGAAGGCAACCCTTTAGCGGCGTTCTGCGAAGAGCTGCTGCCAAGGCATGATGAAGTGGTGATCAGCAAACAGTACGCCAGTGCGTTTTTCGGCAGCAGCCTGGCCTCGATGCTGCACGCTCAGGGCATCGACACCGTGGTGCTGGCCGGTTGCTCCACCAGCGGCTGCATTCGTGCGACGGCAGTAGATGCGGTGCAACACGGCTTTCGCACCATCGTCGTGCGCGAGTGCGTCGGCGACCGGCATCCGGCGCCCCATGAAGCGAACCTGTTCGATATCGACAGCAAGTACGGCGATGTCGTCAGCAAACAGGAGGCGATCGCACACTTTGAGCAGCAGTAATATCCAACAAAGAACCGCGCCATAGAGCGCAGGTCTTGGACAAAAACTGAGGGTTCGCCCTCAGTCTTCTGACACTGCCTTTGGACGTCGCTTGCTACAGCGCGCCAGAGCGCTGGAAAAAAAGCGGCTGTATAAAAACCATAAGTCACCGCCAGGAGACACCCGATGCCCATTGCGAATGCAGCACCAGCGACCACGGTCGCTGACCCGATACAAGCGCTTTACCACAAAATCACCTGGAAGCTGATCCCTTTCCTGTGCTTCTGCTACCTGGCCGCGTACCTCGACCGGATCAATATCGGCTTCGCCAAACTGCAGATGCTCGATCAACTGCAATTCAGCGAAACCGCCTTCGGCCTCGGTGCCGGCCTGTTCTTTGTCGGCTACATCCTGTTCGAGGTGCCCAGCAACCTGGTTCTGGAAAAAGTCGGCGCGAAGATCTGGATCGCCCGAATCATGATCACCTGGGGCCTGCTCTCGGCCTGCACCATGCTCGTGACTTCCACCACGCAGTTCTACATCCTGCGCTTCTTGCTCGGCGCCGCCGAAGCGGGCTTTCTGCCGGGCGTGCTGTATTACCTGACGACCTGGTTTCCGACCTACCGCCGGGGCCGCATCATCGCGTTGTTCATGATCGGCCTGCCGCTGTCCAGCGTGATTGGCGGCCCGCTGTCGGGCTGGGTCATGAGTTATTTCGACAACTATGGCGGCCTGCATGGCTGGCAGTGGCTGTTCCTGATCGAAGCGGTGCCCAGCGTATTGCTCGGCGTGCTGACCTTCTGGGCCCTGCCGAACAACTATCGCCAGGCCAAATGGCTCAACGATGAAGAAAAAGCCCTGCTGGAGCAGGAATTGCAGGCCGATGACGCCAGTGCCAGTGGCAGCAAACACAGCTTTCGCGACGGGTTCTTCAACCTGAAAGTATGGATGCTCGGCGGGATCGACTTCTCGATCCTGCTCAGCGCCTACGCCATGGGGTTCTGGATGCCGACCTTCATCCGTAACGCAGGCGTTGTCGACACGTTCCACATCGGCGTCCTCACTGCGCTACCGAGCGTCGCCGCGTTGTTGGGCATGCTGTTGATCGGCGCCAGTTCCGACAAACACCGCGAGCGCCGCTGGCACATCATCGTGCCGTTTCTGGTGGGCGCAGCGGCCATGGCCAGCGCACCCTTCTTCGTCCACAACGTGGTGGCGACGGTGGCGCTGTTCGCCATCGCCTCGGCGGCGATCATCGGCGCGGTCCCGGTGTTCTTCAGCCTGCCGGCGACCTTTCTCAAAGGCACCGCTGCGGCCACCGGATTCGCCCTCGCCTGTTCGGTGGCGAACATCGCCGGGCTGGTGAGCAACTCACTGATGGGCGTGGCCATCGATGTCACCGGCAGCAGCGCGGGCGCCCTCTGGTTCTTCGCCGGCTGTCTGATTCTGAGCAGCTTCCTGGTGATCGCCTTGCCGGCCAAACTGGTCAACCGCTGATACACCACTGTCCCTGTGGGAGCGAGCTTGCTCGCGATGACGGCATGACATTCAGCATCAATGTTGACTGGTCTACCGCTATCGCGAGCAAGCTCGCTCCCATAGGGAATTTCAGCAGCCGAATATTCCGATTATCAGGTGAGAAAAACCATGCGAGCTGTGGGTTGATGTGAATGCCCAGTTCGGCGCCGATTACGGGCGAGCGCTGGGTTACAAGAAAAGTCCGCCTGTGGGCACGCAAAAAGCCAAGGTCGTGTTTGCCATCGACCAGAAAAAATTCTGGGATGATTATGTGAACCTTGTGACCTTGCCGACACCGGTCAAAGGCAGCTGATGCCGCGGTCGATCATGAACGAGTGACAGCCCGCGGCGAACCCCTCACAGTGAGCGTGGTCGCACAGGTGAACTGCTGAACGTTGCTCAAGGGTAGAGCCGTCAGCGGTTCGGTCCCTTTTTCTGTCGAGAGCCCCTTCATGCGCCGACTCCTCGCGTTAACCCTTTCTTTGTTGTTGATGTCCCTGAGCGCCTGCGCCCTGTTCCCCAATCGCGATCCGCTGAACATCAACGTGGTCGGCTTCGAACCATTGCAAAGCCAGAACATGGAAGTACGCTTTGCGGTGAAAATACGCGTGCAAAACCCCAATGAAACCGCCATCAACTACAACGGCGTGGCCCTGGACCTGGAAGTTAACGGCCAGCCACTCGCCTCCGGCGTCAGCGATCAATCGGGTACGATTGCACGCTTTTCCGAAACCGTACTGACCGTACCGGTCAGCGTTTCGGCGTTCTCGGTGCTGCGCCAGACATTAGGCCTGAGCCAGACTCAAACGCTGAACAACCTGCCCTACCTCCTGCGCGGCAAACTGGCTGGCGGGCTGTTCGGCACCATGCGCTTCGTGGACAGTGGCAAACTCAGCCTGCCAACGTCGACGACCGGCACCTGGTAAGACTCACAAAAGGAGTGACAAAGAACATGGACGCCACACCCACGCTCTACACCGAACGCTTGATCCTGCGCCCACTGGAATTGGCCGATGCCGGAGCCATCCAGCAACAGTTCCCGCATTGGGAAGTCGTGCGGTATCTGAACGTTTTCGTCCCATGGCCTTATCCCGCGGACGGCGCACTGACCTACCTGCGTGACAATGCCCTGCCGGCGATTGCCCGTGGCGAAGAATGGCACTGGTCGATCCGTTTGAAGTCGGCACCTGAGCAACTGATCGGCAATATCAGCCTGATGGATGAGCAGGACAACAACCGCGGCTTCTGGCTCGGGCTGCAATGGCAAGGCCAGGGTCTGATGACCGAGACCAGTGCAGCCGTGACCGAGTACTGGTTCCAGACCCTCGGCCGGCCAGTGTTGCGTGTACCAAAAGCGGCGCCCAACATCGGCTCGCGCAAACTCTCGGAACGGACCGGCATGCGCTTGATCCGCACCGATGAAGGCGATTTCGTCAGCGGGCGATTCCCGAGAGAAATCTGGGAAATCACCCGCGAAGAGTGGCTACAGCAACGCTGAAAATACAGGAACCGGGACCGGCCACTTACCTCGTGCACGACACCAACCAAATGTGGGAGCGGGCTTGCCCGCGATGGCGATCTACCAGTCGACATTGATGCTGAATGTGCCGGCCTCTACCCAGGCAAGCCCGCTCCCACAAGGGTTATACGGTGAACCGGACGCCGGGTTTAGCCCGTTCATCCACCGTCAACTCAAACACGTCCGGGCGCGCGTAGTGCCCGGTCACATCGAAGTCGTAACGGGCGCGGATCAGGTCGTCGGTGTCGATTTCAGCGCTGAGCAAACCGGCACTGTCACGCAGCGGTCCTGCCAGAATGTCGCCCATCGGTCCGACGATCACGCTGCCACCGGCAATCAGCGATCGGTCCACCGGCCAGTTAGCGATGTCCACGCCCAAAGCGCGCGGTGAATCCTGAACCTGACAGGCGCTGACCACGAAACAGCGTCCTTCATGAGCGATATGGCGCATGCTGACCTGCCACATTTCCCGCTCGTCGACCGTTGGCGCGCACCAGACCTCCACGCCTTTGGCGTACATTGCGGTGCGCAGTAACGGCATCATGTTTTCCCAGCAAATCACCCCGCCGATCCTTCCGACCTGACTGTCGATCACTGGCAACGTCGACCCATCGCCCTTGCCCCAGATCAGCCGTTCCGTACCGGTAGGCATCAGTTTGCGGTGCTTAGCCACCAGCCCCGCCTGCGGATCGAAATACAACGCAGTGCAGAACAAGGTGCTGCCAGCGCGTTCGATGACACCGATCACCAGATTCGCGCCGGTGCGCGCCGACAATTCGGCCAAAGCTTCGGTTTCCGCGCCGGGCACATCGATGGCGTTGGCGAAATACCGGGCAAACGCGTCGCGACCTTCCGGCAGTCGATACCCCAGTTGAGTGCCAAAACCCTCACCTTTCGGGTATCCGCCGAGCAATGCTTCGGGCATGACGACCAGCGCGGCACCGGACTCGATAATGGCGTTTTCATACGACAGGATTTGTTCCAGGGTCTCATCCTTGCCGCCAGGCAAGGCACCGATTTGCAACGCAGCAACGATTGACTTGGGCATGGCAGTAACTCCGAAAGCAATGAGGTGTTGCTCATTCTCAGGCCCCACAGGATCATGAATAAAGCCCCATTCACTGCTGAATGATATGAACCAAATGAATATCGCCGCCGTTGATCTCAACTTGCTGAAAGTCTTCGAAGCCCTGCACGAGGAGTCCAGCGCCAGTCGCGCTGCGTTGCGCTTGGGTGTAACGCAATCGGCGGTCAGTGCGGCGTTGCGCCGGCTGCGCGAGGTGTATGGCGATCAATTATTCGTGCGTACCGGTCGTGGCCTTGCCCCCACCCTGAAGGCCAACCAGCTCAAACCGGTGGTCAGCGATGCCCTGAACAAATGCCGCCAGAGCCTGGCGATGGTCGACCCGGCCGCCAATCATTACGAAGGACGCTCAGTCACTGTAGGCTTGTCGGATGACTTTGAAATCGCCTACGGGCGGCGCTTGATCGAGCACATCGCAATCTGCGCGCCGAAGCTGAGGCTGATCTTCCGTCAAACCCACAGCCAGATCGTCGCCCAGGCGTTGATGGAACGCAGCATCGATCTGGCGATTACCGCCGGCGGGTTCGCCGAACGGTTGCTCAGCCGTCAGGTGCTGGGTGAAGGAGACTATCTGTGCCTGGTAGATCCGATGAGTCTGGCCAAGGGACAGCAGACCCTCAGTCTTGAGGAGTTCGTCGCCCGCGAGCACATTCTGGTCTCATCAGGCGGCTTTATCGGGATCACCGATGAAGGGTTGGCGGCGCAGGGGTTGAGTCGACGGGTATGTGCCTCGACCACACACTTTGCGGTGTTGCCGCATTTACTCAAGGGCAGTCAGGCCGTGGCGACCATTCCGGCGCATGCAGCCCAAAGCATCGGTGCGCTCAGCGGGTTGGCGCTGCTGCCCTGCCCTCTGGCGTTGCCGCGCTACCCGATCGAACTGGGCTGGCGCACCAGCACGCAGCTCGATCCGGTGGTGTTGAAAGTGCGCGAGGCGATCGTGGCGAGTTTTGCGTGAAAGCCGGGCTTATTTGGCAGCCATCAGCCGATTGACTTCACTGCGCACCATGTTGGCGAATTCCGGGGGCGACATGCCGTCAAGTTCGGAGCGGACCCACTCGGCCCACTTACCCTTGCGTTTGGCGCGCTCACCGAACAAGCGCGCGGCCTCGCCTTTGGACTTGCCGAGGTTGCTTTGCCAGAGATCGAACAGACGGGATTTTTCATCTTCCAGCGCAGCGCGCTCGGTAAGGGGTTTGTCGGCCAGATTGAAGCTCATGGGAAATACCTGCTGCGTAAAATAGGCGACATCTTACACTGTAGGAGGAAATGTCCTGCGCTGGATTTTTCGTCAGGATTGAGCTCGCGCGCGAATCCGCTGCAACTTTTTCGATGACGACGGACTCCATTGTTCACTGTCCATTCACCTGCAAGGAGTACTCAAATGGCCCGGAAAACCGCCGCCCAAGCCGCCGAAGATCAAATCAAGGATCAGGCCTTCAGCGAACTTCAGGCTCTGATCGAAGAGTCGGAAAAACTGCTCAAGAGCAGTGCCTCACTGGTCGGTGAGGAAGCGGAGACACTTCGTGGGCAAATCGCCCAGAAACTTCAGCAGGCCCGGGACTCGGTAACCAGTGTTCGTGACCGGACCAAACCCGCGGTTGAAGCGACTGAAACCTACATCGGTGGTCATCCGTGGCAAACCGTAGCCATCTCTGCCGGTTTCGGCCTGGTAGTGGGTTTGTTGCTCGGTCGGCGCTAAGCGGCTTCGATAAAAAAGGCGAGCCTTGAGCTCGCCTTTTTCATGCCTGCATTTTACTGATGCTTCAATCCCCTGCCAGCTCCCGCAAATCCGCCAGCGTCTGTGGGTCGAGGTGGATGCCGTCAGTATTAGTCTTGGCGCGCTGATGATGACGTCGATCACCCGGCAAACGCTTGAGCCCCACGCCATGCATTTGCCGCACCAGTTCCTGACTGCGCTCGGCGAAACTCTGACCGGCAGCCTTGCTCGGATCAATCACGATCAACAGCTGGCCAGTCCACGGCGTTTTCGCGCCGGGATGGTTGGACCAATCGAACTCGAAAGAAAAATTACCGCCGGTCAACGCCGCCGCCAGCAGCTCTACCATCATCGACAGCGCCGAACCCTTGTGCCCGCCAAACGGCAGCAATGCGCCGCCCTCGAGTATTGCTTTCGGGTCCTGGGTCGGCTGGCCGAGGCTGTCCACGCCCATGCCAGCCGGCAAGCGTTCGCCCTTGCGAGCGGCGATCTGCACATCGCCATGGGCAATGGCACTGGTCGCCAGGTCGAAGACAATCGGCTCACCGTCGGCCCGAGGAGCGGCGAAAGCGATCGGGTTGGTCCCGAACAGCGGACGATCGGCACCGTGCGGCACCACACAGGTCATGCTGTTGACCACGCTCAACGCCACCAGCCCTTCATAGGCAAATGGTTCGACATCCGGCCATAACGCTGCGAAATGATGGGAATTACGGATCGCCAGCACCGCGATGCCGGCACTGCGGGCCTTTTCCACCAGCAATGCACGGGCCGCCGCGAGGGCCGGTTGGGCAAAACCACCGCCGGCATCGACACGGACAAAGCCCGAGGCCACATCTTCGACCACCGGCACGGCCTGGCCATTGACCCAGCCGCTCTTGAGCGTCGACACGTAACCGGGGATACGGAATACACCGTGGCTGTGAGCGCCGTCGCGCTCGGCGCCAGCGCAGTTTTCGGCCAGGACCCGAGCGACTTCGGCCGAGGTGCCATGACGCAGGAATATCTTCTCAAGCAATGCCGTCAGCTCGTCGAGGGACAGGTTTTGCGAGACAGCAGTAGACACATGATCGTGTGGCGCAGACATCTGAAGCTCCAGACTAATTATTGGAGGGGGCAACAGCGTACGAAGACGAACGATTAACAACGCGCCACGAGTGACCTGTCAACCTTTCGATGGTGCCTGCATGCACGAATACTGACAGCTCGTGCTTTAACTATTTACCACCACCGGTACAACGTCGGCTTTTAGTCTCGAACATCCAACCACAAGCGCACACCGTTGCGCCCTGAACGAGACTCGACGATGTCCAAATCTCCTGTTCCATTGTTTTTCCCCGAGGTCCTCCAGTTCCCCGGACTGTGGAACGACCTTGGCAAAACCCACGGACTCACGCAAAGGGACTTCGAGTGGTTCAGTCATCTGGAACTGGCCAGCCAAACCTTGCGCGGCCAACAGAGTCCGCCGATGCTCGCCGAAAAAATCCTGGTCAGCGCAGACAACCTTGAGCCGATCCCCTTGGCCGGCAGCTTCGTACTCAGTGCGCCCCCCGATGACCACGGGGAAATTCTCTATACGCCGTACGGCGGCATAAAAAAGTTCGACAGCCGCTCAGCCCTTTCCGAGCAACTGAAAAGGCAACTGAATAGCGCAACCGAGGACGACGACCTGCTGGCCTTCATGGCGTTGGCTCAGCGTAAAACGCTGGTTGCGGCCACCAGCGTTCAGGTGGCCTTCGAGGTCATTGAGGGCGATGTGTTCGAAGACCAGAGCGCGGTCATCACCCATAATCAGCACATCAACAATCAGGCGATGCTCGACGAATTGCTCAAGCTGCCGACGCTCACTTCGCTACTCAATAAGGCGCTAGGCGAGGCGCTGTCGCCGGTCTTTGCGGGGCTGGATCAAAGCCAGACCCAGGCCAATGTTTTCTCCGGGCAGCGCTGGGCCAACTCCATTTCCCTGAGTGATGCCGTGCTGCTGCACTACCGTCATCGGCGCTGGCCAATCGGGCAACGCCTTGAGTTTTCCAACCCAAAGAAAAATCCTGTCGACACCGACCAACAAGACTGGGAAAACGCAGTAATCGCCGTGTCCGGAAAACTCGCCAGTCTGCTGAGCGCGCAACTGCAAAGCTACTGGAACACGGCGAGTACCGATGGAGCCTCACGTCGCGATTTTTTCAGCCGGGCCATCCGTGAATTGGCACGAGCCGATCTGTTGCTCAAGCGCGAGGCCGACATCATCAGCGCGCAGCAAAGCCAGGCTTTGCACCAACTGATCGAGCCTCCGGTAAGCGGGGTCCGGCCGGTCACGGTCGAGACTGTGCGGCTTTGGGAACACGAGGCCAACTATGTCGAGCTGGCGGGCTCTCTGATGATCAATCATGCCAATGCCTTTCTCTACACCCCCACTCTGGGGTTACAGGTATTGAAGGACTATCCGGACCTGAAACAGACCTTGCTCAGTAAATTCAGCGCGGCCAGTCACGAGGATGAGCTTTACGGCCTGCTGAGCCTGGAGGAGCGTAACCGCTTCATCGGTTTCGATCAGCCGCATGTCACCGGTGTAGTGATTTCTGGTTCGATATTCAAAACGCTGTTCGAGTCGATCATCTTCAAACAACTGCAAAACATGGATCACGCCCTTCAGGTTTTCTGTCACAGCGATGGTGCCGTCGACATCCATGCGTTATTCGACAAGGCGCTGGATATACGCACCATGATCAGCGAACCCTTGTTGTCGCTGGATGCCCATGGACGCTGGAGTACGAGGCCGGTACTGACTGGCAAACAAAAGCCTTCCATCGTGCGGGCCGATACCGCTGCGGCGTTTGTGAAAACCTTCGGCGATGTCGAATCGCTGATCAGCGCCGACTTCGCTGCGCAACCTGTCGCCTCGCTGGCACTGCAACGGGTCTATCTGGAGAAGATGAAACCGCAACTGGCTCATGCGCTTTCCGTCGGGATACGCGGGGAAGCCAGCCTGCGGGTGCTCGACGCAACGTTGCGGAACGCCGAACAGGCCATTATCGATACGGTGTTCAACCCGGATAAAGCGGATCGTAAAAGCCGTCTCGCACTCAACGGTTTCCGGCCTGACGCTTATTCGCTGATCCTTGAGTGTTCCGGCCAAAGGGATGTACTGCCCTTGGCCAATTGCGTGTTGTTGACCGAGCGCGGCGGAATCGACACCCGGAATTCGGGGCGCGCAATTCTGTGGACGCCCGCAGCGGGGCTGGAAGTCTTTGATTCGGTCAACACTGCAAAACTTGAAGTGAACCGGCGTCTTCTCGATCCCCGCAAACGCCTGGCACTGCTGGAAAACCTTACCCCTGCCCAACGCAAATTCCACCAGCGCTACTCGCTCAACTCGTTGCGACTGATTGAAGGCAACGTCTTGCAATATCTTTCGCAATCGTCCATCGAGCACTTTCTGGCAGCCTGCGAGCGCGTACGTTCACTGGACCTTACGGATGCAAAAAAGTACAAAGCGCTCAATGAGCTGACGAAGACGGCCATCGACACCAACTTGCGCAGAGCCACACTGATTTCAAAGGCGATCATGCAACAGCAGACCTTACCGGCCTGGCTTGGCATGGCCCCGGTTGAGGATCAGCAGTTGCACATCGAATTGCTGGAGCAATACCGCAACGTCGTCACCGACGACAAAGACTACCTGCACGGGATACAAACGCTGTCGTCCTACGTACATGACCGATTGGCGTCATTGCTCGGCAGCCGGTTTCCCGAGGCGCGGCTTGACCCGGACCACATCGAAATCATCCCCAACCTGGCCCTGGCCGGACCGTCTCGAACCCTGACCGAGTTCGCCCTGAACCACATCAACATTGCTCAAGGCACCGGGTTCAAGATTGCTTCGTCCACCACACAAACGCTTCCTGATCGTCTGGACCAACAGGCCGTCCAGCAGCTTTTACAATCGCTGAACATCCAGCGTGATTACGCAAAGTTGGTGACGGATACATTAACCGGTGGCGAAGCTTCCATTCGCAAGCTGCGTTTTGTCCAGCAACTGCCGTGGCAACTGCTGCAACACGCTCATGCCCTGAAGCTGCAGCAACGGCTTTCCGCCAGCGCGTTCGACCTGATCTGGCAACTGCTCGACATGCCGGACGCCATCGCCCGGGCTGCCGTGCAAGGCGCTCATGCCATCCTCCGCCCGCTGGAATTGATCAAGACAGCCGGTGCCGCAGCGGTAAAAGCCCTGGGGCTTTATCTCATCGGCCCTGGCACCGGGCATGAAGGCCCGCAAATCCTGTATGCGCCCTATCACGCAGGCTCTGTGTTCACGGAGTTCGAGAATGAGGCCAGTGTTGTCACCGCAATGAATACGCCGGGGGCACTCCAGGATCTGATTATTCGTCGCCTGCCCGGCAATCAGCAGGCCTCGTTCAGCAACCTGTTCAAGATCACCCTCGGACAAGAGAGCGAAATCACCCTCGCCTCCTCCTCCATCGGTGGCAACCTGCTTGCTCAATTGTTCAGAGACAACACCCGCCTGCTAACGCAAATGCTCGGCAGTCAGGCGCAAATCACCGGCCTGCCGGACTGGGAGGCTGCCAAGAATCTGTTCAGCTCCGGAATCAAGCTGATTTCGGGCCTGCTGCCGGGCAAACTCGCCTATGTGCGTTTTTTGTGGCAGAGCTACCTGGATTTCAAAGACTCCGCCGAGGCACTGCAGGATCACCACTGGACACGGGCCTTGCAGGCTTTTATTGCCGGCGCTGCGCAGATGGTGACGATGGGACAGTTGTCGCTGGAAGCCTCGGTCGGCACTGCGCAGGCGACTGCCGAAACGGCACCGGTCGCAAGCCCCATCGTCGAGCCAAAATGGTCAGACGTAAAGCCGACGGCGCCGTCACGCACACTGTTGCAACCCTTCGAAGCACCGACCGTGGAATTGAAGGATCTGGCAAAGGATCCGGTCGATGGCATTTACGTTGATTCAGTCAGCAAAAAACAGTACGCCCCCGTTGCCGGGAAGGTCTACCCCGTCGCAAAACCCGGTGCTGTCTGGCAAATCCTCAATGAGAAAGAGAACGGGCCGTCTCTGCTGAAAACTCCGACCCGGCAGATGGTGCTCGACCCGGATGTGCACACGGTCCACTACGGCAAAGCCCTGTCGAAAATGCACAATCAATATGTTTCTAATCTCTCGGTCAGAGGGATTCTGAACATCGAAGCGCGGGGAATGGAAGACATTCGGATAAAACACCCGGAAAAAGCACGCATAATTCATCAAGCCATAGACTTGGCTCGCTACTACGCCTTCAACAGTCTGCATAACATGGCTCAGCTCAGACACTTGGTTTCCGGTACGCGACTCGATACATTCCTCAAAGCTTTTTTTGATGCAAGCATCATCGACACCAGCATTCTCGACAAAATCAAAAATGTCATCGTTCCCATTTGCAAAGCACTAGTGGATCCAAACGAGGATTTCATGAGCACCGAACGCTTTGTAGTCGGTTCAAACAAACACGGGTGCGAGGATGCGATCGCTTTTGTTGTGCGGGGAGACTTAAAGAAGAATGTGCATTTCACGGAAAAGTTTTTCGATCAGCAACTCGATTTGTATAAGTTCTGCTTGAAAGAGCCGTTCGATATCGATAGCCATGCGCAGGCTGCCACTCTGATTCACGAGTTCTCCCACCTTTATTCAGAAACTGTGGATATCGCAACGCTAGAGTCAAGGCGCCCGTTCAGCGATCTTGTTACGTCGATACCCGTTTGGGGCACGACGCTGAAACAGGTTCAGTTGGACTTCCAGCGACAGGCACTGTCCCTGGCAACGCCAAGGGAACAACTGTTTACACGTTGGAACAGTGAACTGGACTCATGGGACGATCTGGACGATTTTGGGGGGTTAGATCATGTGGGTAAGGAAATTTTGAAAGTGACGGGTTGCGCAACGTTGGATGAGGCTCGCAACGCCTTCCTGAATCCACAGAACGTAAACTTGCGAATCGACACCATTTTGCGCAATGCCGACTCGATCGCATTTCTGATTTGCGAAATGGGACGGCAACTGGACCCGGTGCCTGGTGCATCCACCTCACAACCCTGAACCCCATGACATTGCGCAGACCCTGTGATCTGCGCATCACCTTTTTTTCACCCCCGTTTATGCAAACTGCCGGACAACATTCTGTCTTTGCGGGCCTCTCAGTAAAAATATGCGCACTTTGATGGGTAATTGCCATGACGGCTGTTCTCGCAGACTTCCCCTCAAGGTTAGAATGCAGGAAATCAGGATGAGTCAATGACCGACAATTCTCTCTCGCAAGCCCAATATGACGCGATCACCGATGCCGCTGCGCACTGGTGCATGCGCATGCACGCCATTGACTGCACTGCGCAAGAGCGGTTGGAGTTTGAACAATGGCATGACGCTCATCCGCTTCATGCGTTCGAGTACGAGGCCATGCTGGATATCTGGGAGGTTGCGGGGGATCTGCCACGTCCCGAAGCCGTCGTGCCGGTTACTCACCTCAAGACTCAAACACATTGGCGCACGTTCGGCATCGCTGCCGCCGTGTGCGCCCTGGCGTTGCCGCTGGCGGCCTATAGCGGCTGGAACCTGGGCTGGTTGCCCAATTCGTATCAACACTACGAGGCAACCGACAATGTCCGCCACGTCACTCTGGGTGATGGCAGCCAGGTGGAACTGAACCTGGGCAGTGAGCTGACGTTCAGTAACTACAAAGACCAGCGTCGGGTGACGCTCGAAAAAGGCGAAGCTTTTTTCAGCGTCAGCCACGACACTCGCCACCCGTTCGTCGTCAAGGCGGCAGAAGGCAGGATTCGGGTCACCGGGACCAAATTCAACGTCTGGATGTATGAAGATCAAGTCAGAGTGAACCTGATTGAAGGCTCGGTGCTGGTGAGCAGCAATGATGACCTTGCAGGTGATGGTTTGAGACTCGGGCCCGCGATGCAGGCAAGCTACGGCCACGGCGACTACATTCCCCGAATCAGTCAGGCTTATGACAATGACAACTCATTGGCCTGGCTCAACGGCAAACTGGTGCTCGATGATCTGGCGCTGGCCGATGCGCTGCCATTGATCAATCGATACTTGAACAAACCGCTGATGGTCGCTGACAACAACACCGGAGCGATCCGCATCGGTGGCATCTACAACATCAAAGAGCTCAATAGCTTGGTGGCGTCCCTGCCCAAGGTGCTGCCGGTCTACCTGACCCGCAACAAGGACGGCAATCCGGTCCTCAACTCCATTCCGCAACAAGCCCCGAAAAGCTGAAGGCCGCGCCCCTTGCGGGGAGCGGCCTTCATTCTTGTTACAAGCGCCAGTCGCGTTACTGTGCGGCGACCTTCCCGGTTTTCTCATCCTGCTCGCGAATGGTCTGAACCTGATACTGCGGATCGGACGTGATCTGCTGCTCGGTGAACGGCAACACACTCCATTGCTTCTTCGAAAAAGCCTGCGTCTGATCCTTGGAGTACTTCGAGGCTGGATCGCTGGAGAGCGAGAATGCCAGCAGCCCCTGGGCTTGCGGCCCCTTGTCATCGAATGTCACTACCTGCAAATAGCTGGTGCCACTGATGACCTCGAGTTTGCCGTCGGTTCTTGGCACGCTCTGAATGGCGTTATAAACCCCCAGAGTGCCCGGCCCACCGTGAATCGGCGTTTGCTGGCCACCACTGCTGACCACCTGGATGTCACCCCAGCGGCTGTCAGCCTTGAGCCCCATCTTGTTGACCTGCTCTACCGACGCCAGCATCGCCTCGCGAACAGCCTTGGCAACTTCCGGCCGATCAACGGCCAAGCCGCGCGGAGTGTGTTGCGGATCTTTCGAATCGAAGGCCACACGCCAGACATCCGGTGTTTCCTGCAACGCCTCCATGACGTTCTGGAAATGCACAAACCCCAGACCGCTGTCCAGATTCGCACTGCGATCCCATAGCTTGAGGCTGGCACACAACGGCGTGAGCAACGGTGCATCGCCACCCAGGTCTGCCGCACAGAACTGCAGCAGGTCCGGCATCACTTGAGCCGCCTGATACACCTGATCGTCCATCACCATGTGTTGCAGGTCTGCCGCCGCAATCGGGCCAGACTTGTTCAGCGCATTGAGGCGATCCAGTGCAAAGCGCGAACGCAGCCCCAGTGGCTGGCTGTCCTGACTGATCAGCGGCGAGAAACCGGTGAGCGGTTGCGCCGGGTTGGCCATCCACGCCGAGTCGTTGGAGTGCTGTACGAAGTCTTTGCGCAACAGTTGCGGCAACTTGTCTGGCGCATAGATCCCTTTTTGCGCCGCCGTCGGGTCGATGTCCCAGGCACAGGCACTGTTGGAGCCATCGAGGACAATCATCTGCAACCCGGCCCTTGGGTCACTGCACTTGGCCAGTTTGTCGGCATCGACGTTCGGCACGACCGAAACGTTCATGTACAGCGTCTGTCCCTGATCGTCCGCCGCCAACGTGTTGACCCACGGGATTCCCTGGATCTTGTGGAGCGACGCCTGCAAATCCTTGAGGCTGACGGCACGGTTCATGGCGTACCACTGCTGCAGCACTCGATCGTTATCCAGATTGGCATCGCGCAGGCTGTAGGCGAACTGATTATCCCAGTCCAGCTTTGCGGGCCACTGCACGATCGGGCCAAATTGCGAACTGTAGACCACATGGGAAACCGGTTTGGTCTGCCCATCCGGTTGCTTCACGCTCACCGTCAGGGTCTGTTTTTTCATGGGCAACGACTTGCCATCGAGCAGATAACGGGTCGAATCCTTGGGATCGAGTTGCAGACGATACAAGGTGAAATGCTTTGACGAGTCGACGGTGTGGGTCCAGGCCAAGTGCTGGTTGAAACCGATGTTGATCATTGGCAGACCGGGCAATGCAGCGCCCATCACATCCAGCTTGCCGGGAATGGTCAGGTGCATTTGATAGAAACGCATCCCGCCCACCCATGGGAAATGCGGGTTGGCCAGCAACATGCCACGACCGTTGAAAGAGCGCTCGCTGCCGACGGCAACCGCGTTACTGCCGCGATCCAGGGCAAAACGTTGCATACGCGAGGCCGCCACCTGGAACGATGCCGGGGCGCCGTTTTTTTGTGCAACGGCTTTGGGTGGAGTAGCGCCGGCCAGCGCTTCAGCAAACTGCCCTACGCCGCCTTCAACCAACAGACGACGGGTCAACTTGACCAGGTCCTGGGCGGTAATCTCGCGCACCCAGGCGCCCTGGCATTGCTGTGGTAAACCCTGCGCCCGACGCTCAGTCAGCGAACGGTTGTAGCCCGCCACGTACCCTTCGATGAGTTGACGGACTTCAGGGGTTTGCGCCTGCCAAAAAGCCGAGACGGCCTGCGGAGTGTTCAGCCAGTTGAAAAACAGATCGCTGACCAGGTTTTCGCGCTCCTCAACCGTAAACTGATCCGGGCCGAAGTACCGTGAGCGTTCGCCGTTCACGGTGGTGATTTCATTGGCCAGCAGGCACAGGTTGTCCTGAGCGTAGGCATAGCCAATGCCGTAGCCGAGCCCACGCTCGTTTTCGGCACGAATATGCGGCACGCCGAAACTGGTCCGGCGGATATCGGCAGTCGCCTGCTCCGGCTGGCTGCGCGCGTTTGCCGCAAGACTCAAGCCCACCAACACGCCTGCAAGGCTCAACCTGGTTAACTGCCTGGAAATAATCACGCTCGCTCCTGATCGAAAAAACGAAGGTCACACCCTGCGTATTTACACGCAATGTGCCTGCACCTAAGAACGAAGCAAACGATAAAAATTTAGGATTTTGGGGAGCACTTTTGCGGTGTCTTACAGGTTTCTGACGTGGCGGCGACAAAATTTCTACATTTGAGCCTTCATGATTTGCCAGGCTCATACGTCTTAATGATTGAGAGCCCCCATCTTTTCCTGATCAGGCTCTGAAAAGGAGTTTTCGCATGTACAACTCGCAACTGCCAACGGACGGTAGCCATGCGCCAAAGAGTACTTCCATGAGCTCCGGCGTTTTCGAACAACGGACCGAGCGCCACGTCAACGAGCGGATCAGGTTTCTGCTCAAGAGCTTTGGCCTGCGAACCAGTCTGATTCGTCTGAAAGTCATCGACGCCTTGCTGACCGCCGCCGAAAGCGACCGCAGCCTTGGAGTGCGCGGCGTGCACAGTCACTTGCTGGACCTGGATATTCCCCTGTCCTTTCTCAGTGTGCGCGAAGTGTTGAAACGCTTGTGCGTGGAGGGCGTAATTACTCTCAACACGGACAAAAGCTACAGCCTGCACCCACAGGCTGCCGCCGTTCTTCACAACGAATAATCAAGCCTGGCTGTGCCGCTCAGGGCTTGACCTTGCGGCGCATCACGCCATTGACCACCACCACGATCACCGCCACGCCAATGGCGATGTACTGGAACAGTTTTTCGCTGATGACACCCTGATTCTGCAGCCAGGAAAGGCCAAACATGATCCCCAGTACCACCAGCGAGATCAGAATCGAGTATTTCAAACGTTGCGACTGGGTCATTGCCATTTCCTGAAAGTGAGCCTGAGCTTTAAAAATGTATCCGGTTTGTATCCGATTGCATGCCAAGCCCCTACCGTTCTCCGGGAATGAGGCGCTGCAAGCGGGGTCTCATGTTACAGCCGATGAAGAGTTTTCGCTTCATTGCGGCGACAACCATGAGAATTTTGAAATGTTCCGTCGAATCACACTGCTGATTCCCCTGCTTGCTCTCCTGACTCTGAGCGGTTGCATCGTTTTCCCCCACGGCGGCTGGCACCACGACCATGGCGGACCGGGTTACAACCAGCATCGATAACGCCTGGTTATTATTTTGAAGTTTTAACATCAGATTAATCACTCTATAACGGAGAGTTTGTCCTACACGCGTTGAATTAATGCCCGCTCCGTGCGGGCATTTTTCGTGTAGGACTTTTTTCATATATGAGTGAGCCTAACTTACGACAAGTGATTCTTTATTTACCGTCACTTTCAGCTCAACACATTTCGACATTTTTCGACACTTCATGCCTCAATTAATGCAGTGAAATGATTCATGACCAATGATTACTCTTGTTGTGCCGCTATAAAGATTCGCGGTCAATTTCATAGCACCAACAGGAACATCATGCGCAAACCTTTAATACACATAAGCTCACCTCGACTACTTGGGTTTTGCCTTGCAATTACTCTTTTCGAACTACTGACTTATATGGCCAGCGATATGATCATGCCGGCCATGTTGACCGTGACCCGCCACCTGGATGCCAGTCCGAGCCATGTTCCTCACGCCTTCAATCTGTATTTGGCAGGAGGCGTTCTTCTGCAATGGCTCATTGGTCCGCTTTCTGATCACTTCGGCCGACGCAAGATGCTGCTCATCGGCTGCGCGGTATTCGCCTTGGCTTGTGCCGCAGCGTTCAACGTCCAGAGCATTTTTGCATTCAACGGTTTGCGACTGATTCAGGGCATGGGGCTGGGGTTCGTCATCGCGGTGAGCTACCCGGCGCTGCAAGAAGTCTTCTGCGAGGCTGACGCGGTAAAGATCATGGCGTTACTGGGGAACGTTGCACTGCTCTCCCCGCTACTGGGGCCTTTGCTCGGTAGTTTATTGCTGGAATGGTTGTCCTGGCGGGAACTGTTTTTGCTGCTGGGTTTCGGCGGAGTGATGGTCTGGCTTGGGCTTTATCTGTTCATGCCGGAAACAGTGGGCACCCTGCGCCACGATGGTCAGCGCCTTGCGGCAGTACCCTTTGAATGGCGTGGCACCGTGCGCCGCTATGCCGCATTGCTGGCTAACACGCAATTTCTGAGTGCCACTGTCGCGTTGGGCGTGATGAGCCTGCCATTGATTGCCTGGATCGGGCTGGCGCCGGTATTGCTGATCCACAACCAGGGCCTGTCACCGCTGGAATATGGCCTATGGCAAATACCGGTGTTTGCGGCCGTCATTCTCGGCAATCTGATCCTCAACCGACTGATTGCCAAAACCGAACTGCCACAACTGATTCGATATGCGCTTTGGCCATTCTGTGGCGGGCTCATCGCATTAGTTGCCGTCAGCTTCTACGGCGCTTCTACAGCCATGCTGATCAGTTGTCTGGCGCTGTACGCCGTAGGGCTTGGCATGAGCAATGCCGCGTTATACCGGCTTGCGCTGTTTGCCAGCGACGACAGCAAAGGTCTGGTCTCGGCCATGATCGGCATGATGTCGATCGCGGTCATGGGCGGTGGCGGTTCGATTGTCGCGGCAGTCGGCGCCGGTAACAGCCACGAATCCTTTGCCCTTATGGCGGGTATTGCCGGGCTTCTTTGCCTGGCGCCCCTGCGACTGTTTCTGCGGCGATCTCAAATCGCCCTCGCTGTCTGATCCCACACAACAGGTCTATCCATGATCCATTTACCCCACACCGATGCGCTCTGCGCGTTAACGCAACCCTATTGCCTGGATTCCGTGCCCGAGGGGCTATTCGATCAGGCAATGGGGGAAATCAGCCTCTTCCATTGTCACCACACGCCGGGGTACGAACGCTGGCTGAACGCAAACGGGCTCAATGCCCGGGACTTGGAAACACTGGATGACTGGTCAAGACTGCCGCCGATCTTCGCCAACTATTTCAAACGTCACTTGTTGTTCGGTCCAACGGGCGAAGGCGCACTGGAACTGACATCGTCAGGCACCAGCGGCCAGAAGAGTCGCATGCGCTATGACCAGCGCAGCATGTCCGCGGCCCAGGGCATGGTGAGCCACATTTTTCGGCACTACGGCTGGGAGACCCCGGACAGCCCCTGTAATTACTTGCTCCTGAGTTACGAACCCGAGGCAGCCATCACCTTGGGCACTGCCTACACCGACCAGTTTCTCTGCAGTTATGCGCCAGTGAACCGGGTTGTGTATGGGCTGCGTCGGACGGGTAACGGTCACGAGTTCGACCTGTTCGGGGTCGTTCGCGCCTTGCAGGAATTTGCTGACGAGGGGTTGCCCGTCCGGATTCTCGGGTTTCCGGCGTTCCTTTCCTATGCGTTAAAGCACATGGAAGACACCACTGCAGCGAATCTCAAGCTGCCTGACCAGTCGCTGGTGTTTCTGGGTGGCGGCTGGAAAACCCAGTCAGCCCAGGAAATTCCCTTGCTTGAGTTGTATGCCCGAATCAATCGCCAATTGGGTATTGATCTGTCCCGCTGTCGGGACGGTTACGGCGCGGTAGAGCACGCGGTGCCTTACATCCAGTGTGCCCACCATCATTTCCATGTCCCGGTCTATTCGAAGGTTTTTGTGCGCAATCCATCCGACTTCACTGTTCAACCCTACGGTCAGCGCGGTTTGCTGGAGTTTGTCTCTCCGTACATTTCTTCCAGCCCGGCACATGCGGTTGTCATGGGTGATCTGGCAACGCTGCACCCGGGCGCAAGCTGCGGTTGCGGCCTGACGACCGATTGGTTCGAGCTGCATGGACGTGCCGGAACTACCGCCAGTCGAAGTTGCGCCATGGCGGCCTCCGAACTGATCGGGGGGGCTTGATATGTACCTGGTTGATGGCCAACTGCGTGACGACGTCACCCTCGAGACAACGCTCGATTTTCTTCAGAAACAATTGCCCCGGCGGCTGAACACGCCGATCGACAGCGATACCGTCATTGAGTCTGCGGCGCGTTTTGCCGCACTGTTGCAAAATCGCAGCCTGGCGCTGCCCCTCGAAGATGATCAACGCCTGGGGCTTATCGATTTCTGTCAGCGCACCCACCTGAGCACAAAGCTTGAGCGGGAATTGGGAGCGCAACCGCGTTCGCTGAGGCGTATCGAATACCGACACGCGCATTTTGAAAGCTGGCATCCGCTGGGTCTGGTGGTGCACATCACGCCAGGAAATGCACCGATGCTGGCGTTTTGTGCGGTACTCGAAAGCCTGCTGGCCGGCAACATCAACTGGTTGCGCCCCAGCTCCAGCGATGAAGGCTTGACCGCGCAATTGCTGGCCGCGCTGGTGAGTTGCGACACCAGTGGCAGGCTTGCCGAATTCGTCGCAGTGATGCCCGTGAGCACCTCACAGATAGCGCAGCTCTGCACTCACGCCGATGGCGTGGCAGCCTGGGGCGGTGAAAAGGCGCTCAAGGCGATCCGCCAGCAGATCCCGGCGGGATGTCGATGGATCGATTGGGGACACAGGATCAGTTTCGCTTACCTGTCGCCTGACGCTGCCACTCCTTCGACACTGGATGCGCTGGTGAATGAGGTTTGCAGTCTGGATCAGCAGGCGTGTTCCAGCCCGCAATGGGTGCTGGTGGACAGCAACGATCCGGCCGTGTTGCGCGACCTCGGAGAACGTCTGGGCGAAGCCTTCAACCGTCGCGCGCCGCACTGGCCGGCGTTGGTGCCAACAGACCAGGAGGCTTCGGAGATCACCACCCGCACAGTGATGGCACAACTGGATCATTGTTTTGCGAACCAGACCGGTCAGGTCTGGGCCGGCCAGGGATGGCGTGTCATCTGGGAGCACAATCAGTCGCTGGCCCCTTCTCCCCTGTTTCGTACGGTCCTGCTCAAACCCGTACCGCAACACCTGATCGCCGAGACACTTCTGCCTTGGCGCACAGTCCTGCAAAGCTGCGCACTGATTTGCCCCTGGACGCAGACACCAGGACTTGTTCGAACGCTGGTCAATGCCGGCGTTACCCGTATTGCGCCATGCGGGTCGATTCATGACGGCTATGCAGGGGAGCCCCATGATGGCGTCTACGCACTGACGCGTTTGAGTCGTCGCCTCTCGGTGAGTCTGCCGCCAGATGTTTTGCCGGGCCATGCAACACTCGACCCGGTCCCGTCCGCCCCCGACACCGCAAATGACCCGATCATGGACAAAAACACGTTTACGACCCAGCCGATGGGCGCCGCGGCACAGCTATATTTCCGCTCTGGAGGGAGCAGCGGAATTGCGACCCTGGCCGGTTTCAGCTATCGCGACTTTCAACGGCAGATGCGTGCCGCGGCTGACGGGATGTTCGCCGCCGGCCTCGACCCATCCCATGACCGGGTCATGAACCTGTTTTACGGCGGCGGCCTTTATGGTGGGTTCTTCAGTTTTTCAAAAATTCTTGAACAGATGCACGTTACGCATTTCCCCATGGGAGCCCCTCAGGACGATGACTTCAGCGAAATCTCCCAACTGATCGTAGATCAGCGTGTCACCGTGCTGATCGGCATGCCGAGTACTTTGCATCGTCTGTTTCTCAATGAGCAGACAAGGCTGCGGGCGTACGCCGGCATCGGCAAAGTGTTTCTCGGCGGCGAGCATCCGGGCCAGGCCAGTCGGCAACTGATGGAAAGCTGCGGGGTTGCGACGATCCGCTCGGCCATCTATGGCTCCGTCGACGCGGGCCCCCTGGGGCATGCTTGTTCGGCGTCCCCGGACGGCGTGTTTCACTTGATGTGCGACACCCAGCATCTGGAAATCGTGCATATCGATCAGGACGTACCTGCCCAGGCTGATGAGATCGGTCGCCTATTGTTCACTTCACGAGCACGGCAAGGCCAAACCGTGCATCGATATGACGTTGGAGACACCGGTCGCTGGATACCCGGCGCCTGTCCGTGCGGGCTGGACTCACCCCGATTCGAACTGCTCCAGCGGCACGGCAAACTGGTGCGCATCGGTACGGAGTTCATTTCACCCTCGGCCCTGGAACATAGCGTTGGCGCGCCCATTCAAATTGTTCTGGACTACGCACCTGATGGCGTCGAGCGGTTGCAAGTGTTGGTGGATGCGGAGACCCACCAGGTTCACGAAAAACTACTCAGCCATGGAGCGCTGGCGAATGCCGTAAAGGCCGCATTGTTAATTGTTGAAGTTGAAACATGCACCGAACAAAAATTCACACGAAACAAACACAGCGGCAAGACGCCACTGGTTATTGATAAAAGAAAATAAAAACAGACTGCTTTAATCCGTGCCTTTGTCCATTAAGCAAGACGCCTGATAAAAAGAGGATCCAGTGAAAACACTATTTTCGCTTGAACAACTATTGTCTTATATACGGCAACATTCCAACTTTTACTGCCATCAACTGCAGCACTTACAACAAGAGAGGCTTACTTTAAACGATGTGCCGCTTACCAACGTGGCTGACTATTGGGCTGGCAGCAATGATTTGAGTCATTGGCCGGTCCTCACCGGAAATGTCGACGATGCGCTGGTGTTTAAAACCGGCGGTTCGACCAGCCAGGGAAAACTGGCAATCTACACCTATAGCGAATGGCAAGTAATGGTCAGCACGTTTGGACAAAGTTTGTCCTCTCAACTGAACGACGGCGACCGGGTCGCCAATCTGTTTTTTTCCGGTGATCTTTACGCAAGCTTTCTGTTCATCCACGACTCATTGGCCCATGTCGGGCGATCCATCTGCGAGTTTCCATTTACCGGACACGTCGAGCTGGACGTCTTGGCGGATGCCATTGCACAGCATCGTGTCAACGTTCTGGCCGGCGTACCGGCACAATTACTGCAACTCGCCGCGTATCTGAGTCAGCATGGACGAGTGTTGTGCGGGATCGAGACACTGCTCTATGGCGGGGAAAGCCTGTTTGCCCCGCAACTGGCCATTCTCACGGAAGTATTTCCCAACGCTCGCATTGCCTCTATCGGCTATGCCAGCGTAGACGCCGGTCTGATCGGTGCCACTGACCGCGACTGTGCATTGGGCGAGCACCGCGTGTTCGAAGAACACACCCTCCTGGAAATCGTCGATGAACTCACCGGTGAAGTCATTGAGGAATGCGATCGCACCGGCCAGTTAGTGGTGACCAGTCTGACGCGCCGGCTCATGCCGCTGGTGCGTTATCCGGTGGGTGACCGTGCCTGCTGGCGTGAACCCGGCGCAACCCCAAGGCGCAAATTCGCGCTCAAAGGACGTAGCGCGCACAGTCAGCGGATACGGGTGGGCGTGCTGTCGTTATTGACCGACGAAATAAGCGAAATCGTTCAGCGCATCGCCAACACTGATCAATGGCAATTGCTCATTGAACAGTCCGGATGCAAGGACATCCTGAGTGTGAAATGGGTACCCGAAACCCAGTCAAAAGCCATTGAGCCGGTGCACCAGGCGCTGCGTGATGCGCTGGTTACTCACTACCCCACCATCGACGGACTGAGCCGTGCGGGTCAGCTGGATTTGCGAATCGTTGCCTGTGCGGCCACGGAGCTGACACTTCATCCCCGCTCCGGCAAACAACTGCGAGTGCAGGATTTGCGCATGTATGACGTACCGTTGGTGGAGCCTGCCTGATGCGCCCTATTATTTTTCGGCCTTACCGGCCATCCGATGCCTGTGCCGTGAGCCGATTGTTTCGCGAGGTCTATGGCGATCATTACGTTCAGCCGGATGTTTACCTGCCGAACATGATCAATCAGCACAATGTCGACGGGCGTTGGAAGTCCATGCTGGCGATGGACGACGAACGCATTCTCGGGCATGCAGCGTTGTGCTATGAAACGCCTTCCAGTACCCCGGAACTGGCCTTGAGCGCGGTACATCCCGCCGCGCGAGGGCAGAGTATCGCCACCCGTCTGGGTCGGGAGTTGCTGTCGCTGTCTGGGTCGCTGGGTTTCAACAGTGTCTCGATCAAACAAGTGACTCACCATTTCTACACTCAACGTATGGCAAACAGCGTCGGTTTCCACAGCACTGGATTGCTTCCCGACTACGTACCGTCGCCCTTCGCCGAGCCGCTCCCGGAAACCATCGTGATGGGTTTGCACGTGATCGAAGGACACACACGCCCCCTCCCCGACATCCAGTGGCCCGAAAGCTATCGGGGGTTCATGCAGCACTTGTGTTCAGTGTTCGGAACTCACCCAGCCGCAATACCGCGGCCTTCACTGCCCCTGCAACTCAAACAACATCATCAAAGATTTGAGATGGTCATTCAGCGTTTGAACAAACGTTTACTCGAGCAGATCCGACAACTGCCCATGCACTGGCTGATCTCGGCCAAACTCCAATTGACGCGGCACTTTGCCGAGGATTTGCGCAAATTGACGGCCCTTGGCTTTGCCTTTACCGGGCTTATGCCTACGCCATTCAATAGCGGGTGGTTCGCACTGTTCCATCGAGGGAGTCAGCCTCGGCATCTCAACCTGCACTGCCCGCACATGCAACAGTTGCATGACGACTTACAACTAAACGATACCGCCCATGCAAGTGCCACAGCACTGGACAAAACTCGCTCAGCTGCCTGAGTCTCTTCGATAAAAATCATTTCCCGGCAGTGCGCAAAGCTCCACCATCCAGTCGACGAACACCCGCACCCGCCGTGACAACTGGCGATGGGGCGGATAAAGCGCCGTCAGCGGCATAGCCGGTGGCGGCACCTCCCTCAGGAGTTCAATCAAACGACCCTCCTTCAATTGTCGGGCGACATGATAGTAGGGGGTCTGGACCAAACCATATCCCGCCTCACAGGCGGCCAGATAACCATCGGCACTGTTGACCGCGACCTGCTTGGGCAGATCAACGAGCTGTATCTGCTCATTGACCATGAATTCGAGCCCGAAACGCTTACCGCTGCTGCTGGAGAAATATTCCACCATCTGATGGCCTTCAAGGTCCGCCAGACACTGAGGCGTCCCATGACGCTTTAAGTATTCGGGGCTGGCACACGTCACCTGGTCCAGCATGACCAGCGGGCGCGCTACCAACGAATCGTCCAGGGACGAGCCACCACGCAGCACGCAATCGACGCCTTCGCGAATCAGGTCCACAGGCTGGTCATTCAAGCCGATTTCCAGTTCGATCAAGGGATACCGGGCGGTGAAATCCGGCAATGCCGGAATGACGATCAAACGCCCTATTCCCGACGGCATGTCCATTCGCAGCAGCCCTTTAGGGTTGTGACGGGCAGCTGAGAACACCGCTTCGGTTTCCTCCAGGTCCGCCAGCAATCGCACGCAACGGGGGTAATAGGCTGCGCCGTCGAGCGTCAGACTGAGCTGACGCGTGGTGCGTTGCAGCAATTGCACTCCAAGGTGTGCTTCCAGTTGCTTGATCAGAATGGTCACCGAAGCACGCGGCAATTGCAGGCTGTCCGCCGCTTTGGCAAAACCGCCGAGCTCAACAATTCGGGTGAACACGCGCATCGCATTGAAACGGTCCATAGCTTGGGCATACCGGCTGATTATTTAGAAACTACAAACAGTGATAGCAGTTTTAGCCGGTTTAACTTGTTTCTGTCGACGTCAACAATGGGGTTCACATTCACAGGGAGCTGATGTCATGCAAACACGTCAACTGGGCAAAAACGGCCCGCAGGTTTCCGCGATCGGTCTGGGCTGCATGGGCATGACTGATTTCTACACAACGGGCGTCGACACCCGCGAAGCCACGGCCACTTTGCATCGCGCGCTGGAGTTGGGGATCAACCTGCTCGACACCGCCGACATGTACGGCCCACACACCAACGAAGAACTGATCGGCAAAGCCATCGTCGGCAAGCGTGACCAGGTGTTTCTGGCGAGTAAATTCGGCATCGTCCGCGACCCGGCAAACCCGGTTGCGCGGGGCGTCAACGGTCGACCGGACTATATACGAGCCTCTATCGACGGCACCCTCAAGCGTCTTGGCGTTGAAACCCTGGACTTGTACTACCAGCACCGCATCGACCCACACGTGGCCATCGAGGAAACCGTCGGCGCGATGGCCGAATTGGTGAAGGCCGGCAAGGTTCGTTATCTGGGTTTGAGCGAAGCCTCGGGCGCGACGCTGGAGCGGGCACACAAGGTCCATCCGATCAGTGCACTGCAAAGCGAATATTCCTTGTGGAGCCGCGATCAGGAGGAGAACGGTTGCCTCGCCGCGTGTCAACGCCTGGGAATCGCCTTCGTCCCTTACAGCCCGCTGGGCCGGGGATTTCTAACCGGCGCACTGAAAAGTCCCGATGATTTCGCGGCGGACGACTACCGTCGCTTCAGCCCGCGTTTTCAAGGGGAGAATTTCGCGAAAAATCTAGTGTTGGTGCAGCAAGTGCAGGACCTGGCCGCAGAAAAAGGCGTGACGGCCGGCCAATTGGCACTGGCGTGGGTGCTGGCCCAAGGCGATTACTTGATCCCGATTCCGGGGACCAAACAACGTAAATACCTGGAAGAGAATGTGGCAGCGCTGGACGTGAAGCTGAGCCGCGAAGAATTGCACGCCCTTGAAGCAATATTCCCGGCGAATGCCACCGCCGGCTTGCGTTATCCGGAAGAGGTCATGAAGTTGCTGGACCGCTAACCCCACCTTACCCTGAGCGCCGACGCCGACGCCGACGCCGGCGCTCAGCGGCCAACCTGACAACTTTGTAATGCGCACCTCATCTGACTGACAGCTTTGATCTACGATGATCAAACGGCCCGGTTTTGTATTACTTCGAAACACACCTTGAATGCCTGACCGGGAAAAATGGTCAGAATGCATTTTTTTGGCCGCAATCCGAAACGAGATCCCCCATGCGAACCCACCTGCGTCTGGTCGCCCTGAGCGCCCTGTTCATCTCCTCCCTGGCCCAGGCCGCTGACCTGATCCCGATTGAAGTCCACCGCGACGCCAATTGCGGTTGCTGCAAAAAATGGATCAGCCATCTGGAGGCCAACGGCTTCAAGGTCGAAGATCACGTCGAATCCAACATGAGTGAATTCAAGCAACAACACGGTGTTCCGCCGCGCTTGGCGTCGTGCCACACCGGTTTGATCAACGGTAAATTCGTCGAAGGCCATGTGCCGGCCGATCAGGTGCTGGCGCTGAGCAAGCGCGACGATCTGTTGGGCGTTGCCGCCCCCGGCATGCCCATGGGTTCACCCGGCATGGAAATGGACGGCATGAGCGATGCCTATCAGGTGATCGGCCTGAAAAAGGATGGCACTGACATGGTGGTGGCGGACTACCCCGCCCATTGATGTTCGGTGCGTACATCGGGCTCTTCCTCGCGGCATTCGGTGCGGCAACCTTGCTGCCCTTGCAGTCCGAAGCGGTGCTGGTGGGACTGTTGCTCAGCGGCAAGTATTGGCTCTGGTCGCTACTGGCGGTCGCGACCCTGGGCAATGTCTTGGGCTCGCTACTGAACTGGTGGCTGGGCCGAGGCATCGAGCGGTTTCGTGACCGACGCTGGTTTCCGGTCAGCCCGCGTCATCTGGACAAAGCCCGACTTCACTATCAACGCTATGGGCATTGGTCATTGCTGCTGAGTTGGGTGCCTGTTATCGGTGATCCGCTGACCTTGGTGGCCGGTGTGATGCGCGAGCCACTGGGTCGATTCCTGCTGATCGTGACTCTCGCCAAGGGCGCCCGTTATGGCGTCCTGGCCTTCGCCACATTGGGCTGGATGAGTTGAACGATCACCCTCCTCGATTGCCTGTGTTTAATGTCGCCCTAATCATGCCGTTCCAGCATCGGCCGATTTCCAATGGAGTTCACCCATGTCCCCAACCCTCTCCCGCTGGCTACCCGCCCTGCTGCTGAGCGCCGCACTGCCCGTCATTGCCCACGCCGAAGGCCCGGAATATGGCCCGCAGCTGCAAGGTTTCGAATATCCCTATACGGTCAAGCATTTCGCCTTTGAGTCTCAGGGCAAATCCCTGCAAATGGGTTACATGGACGTCGCCGCCCACGGCAAGGCCAACGGACGCAGCGTGGTGCTGATGCACGGCAAGAATTTCTGCGGTGCGACCTGGGACAGTTCGATCAAGGCCCTGAGTGAGGCCGGTTACCGGGTCATCGCCCCGGACCAGATTGGTTTCTGCACCTCCAGCAAGCCGGACAACTATCAATACACGTTCCAGCAACTGGCGGCCAACACCCAGCAACTGCTCAAGGCCCTCGGCATACAAAAGGCCGCCCTGCTCGGGCACTCCACCGGCGGCATGCTCGCTACTCGCTATGCGTTGCAATACCCCGATCAGGTCGAACAATTGGCCTTGGTCAACCCGATCGGCCTGGAAGACTGGAAAGCCCTCGGCGTGCCGTATCGCACCGTGGACCAATGGTATGAGCGCGAACTGAAAGTGACGGCGCAGGGCATCCACGACTACCAACGCAGCACTTACTACGACGGCCGCTGGAAGCCCGAATTCGACCGCTGGGTGGACATGTACGCGGGCCTCGCCAAGGGCCCGGGCAAAACTGCGGTGGCGTGGAACTCGGCACTGATTTACGACATGATCTTCACCCAACCGGTGTACTACGAGTTCAAGGACCTGAAAGTGCCGACCCTGTTGCTGATCGGCACCGCCGATACCACCGCCATCAACAAAGACATCGCGCCGCCCGAGGTCAAGGCGAAAATCGGTCATTACGATGTACTCGGCAAACAAGTGGCGAAACTGATTCCCCAATCGACGCTGGTCGAGTTCCCCGGCATGGGCCACGCGCCGCAGATGGAAGAACCGGTGAAATTCCACCAGGCTTTGCTCGCCTGGCTGAACAAAACCAACCCCGTTCATTGATAAGGTAAGGCTGATGGCTGTGCAGATTGCAGTGATTGATGACTGGCAGGATGTGGCCCGTGACGTGGTGGACTGGTCGGTGCTGGACGACATCGGCCAGGTGAGTTTTATCCATGACTACCCTGCCGACAACGAAACCCTGGCAGCCCGTTTGGGCGAGTTCGAAGTGATCTGCGTGATGCGCGAACGCACCCGGTTCGATGAGGACCTGCTGCGACGTTTACCAAAACTCAAACTGCTGGTCACCGGTGGCATGCGCAACGCCGCGCTCGACCTCAAAGCCGCCGCAGCGCTGGGCATCCAGGTCTGCGGCACTGACAGTTACAAGCACGCCGCGCCGGAGCTGACCTGGGCGCTGATCATGGCTGCGACCCGCAACCTGGTGGCCGAGGCCAATGCCTTGCGCGCAGGCAAGTGGCAGCAAAGTCTGGGTGGCGATCTGCATGGCAAAACCTTGGCCATCCTGGGTCTGGGCAGCATCGGCACACGTGTTGCCCAGTTCGGTCAGGTGTTTGGCATGCGGGTGATCGCCTGGAGCGAAAACCTGACGGCCGAACGTGCAGCCGAAGTCGGCGTGACCTACGTCAGCAAGCAGGAACTGTTCGAACAAACCGATGTGTTGTCGGTGCATCTGGTGCTCAGTGACCGCAGTCGGGGATTGGTCGACGCCCAGGCACTGGACTGGATGAAGCCCACAGCACTGCTGGTCAACACCGCCCGTGGGCCGATTGTCGATGAAGCGGCGCTGATCAAAGCGCTGCAAAAACAGCGGCTGGCCGGGGCTGCGCTGGACGTCTTCGAGCATGAGCCCTTGCCGTCTCATCATGCGTTCAGAACCCTGGACAATGTGCTCGCCGCGCCCCACGTCGGGTATGTCAGCCAGCAGAACTACCACCAGTTCTTCTCGCAGATGATCGAGGACATTCAGGCGTGGGCGGCGGGAGAACCGATTCGTCTACTGAGCTGATACCGAGTCATCGTTCTTCGCCAGCAGGCTCGCTCCCACACTGATTTTGTGAGCGACACAGATCAAACGGGAGCGGCGGTGCGACTTGCTCGCGAATGGCCTTACCACCGATTTAACTGCCCTTCACTGCCACAAACGCCACGGTCTCATAGGGCACCGTCACTACGTCCTTTCCACGCAGTTCAGGCTCGGCGGGCGGTGCCGCTGACGGCCAGCACCTCAGGCAAGGCTTCGGACAATTTCTCGAGCATCTGTGGCACCGGTTCCACGGCAATTACCTGCGTCCCCGTCGCCACCAGTCGGGCGGTGAAAATGCTGACGAGCATAGCGCCTCGATTTGAGCTTTCCTTGCAAAGACCCTCACAAAGAAATGAATAATTGTTCACCCCGAGGTGTTCACCTCTTATCGCGATGAGAATTGCCTATGAACAGCCCAAACCTGAACACGCCAGCACGTTACGACCGCCTGACCATGAGCCTGCACTGGCTGACTGCATTGCTGGTGATTGGCATGTTCGCCAGCGCGCAGATCTGGGAGCAACTGGCCAAAGGCACGCCGCTGCGCAAGGAATTGCAGGCGTTGCACATTTCCTGCGGCATCCTGCTGGCGGTGATCGTCATCGGCCGGCTGCTCTGGCGTCTGTCCCGTGGCCGGCGTTTGCCGCCCGCCAATCAGGGCGTGATGAACATTCTGGCGAAAACCGCGCACCTGGCGCTGTATGCCTTATTGCTGAGCCAGATCGTGTTGGGTTTTCTGTTTCGCTGGGCCCAGGCAGAACCGTTCAACTTTTTCGGCCTGTTCGATGTCCCAACCTTGATCACCTTCGATAAAAGCATGAAGTCGGTGTTTGGCGGCCTGCACGAACAAGTGGCGTGGGCGATCGTGATTCTGGCCGGGCTGCATGCCGTGATGGCGCTGGTTCACCATTACGGCCTGCGAGATAACACCTTGCGCCGCATGTTGCCGGGGCGTGGTTCGAACTGAAACAAATTAACGCTGTGGAGCGTTGCTCATGAATACCCGTTTCGCTGTTTTTACCGCCCCACTGCTGCTCGCCGTTGCGTTGTCCGGTTCGCTGGCATTCGCCAACGGCGATGCCGACGAGCCATCCAAACCCAATTGCCCCAAAGGTCAGGTCTGGGACAGCAAACAACAGAGGTGCCTGAAGCAAACCAGCAGTCTGGTACCGGACGCCGACCGCACCGATTACGCTTACCGCCTGGCCAAGGACGGTCGCTACGAAGAGGCCCTGACCCTGCTCGACACCCTCAAAGAGCCAAACACCGCCAAGGCCTTGAACTATCGCGGCTACGCCACGCGTAAACTGGGGCGCACCGACGAAGGCATCAACTACTACCTGCAATCGGTCAAACTTGATCCGCAGTACGCACAAGTGCGCGAATACCTAGGCGAAGCCTACGTCATCAAAGGTCGGCTGGACCTCGCACAGGAACAGTTGCAGCAGATCAAATCCATCTGCGGCAACACCTGCGAGCAATACCAGGACCTGGCCGAAGCCATCAACGATTCGTCGAAAACCTGACACACCGATCAGACGGAGGTCGCCATCGCCAGCGATCAGGCAATAAGGGCGGAACTGGGCCAGCACCTGGCGCGTTTATGGCGCTACGGCCTGCTGTTGTCCCGGCAACGGCATGTCGCCGAAGACCTGGTCCAGGCGACCTGCGTGCGAGCGCTCGAGCGTGCCGGACAGTATGAGCCTGGCAGCCGCATGGACCGCTGGCTGTTGAGCATTCTGCATTCGATCTGGCTCAACGAAGTCCGCTCGCGTCGGGTGCGTCATGGCCAAGGGCTGGTGGACGCCGACAACGCCTTGTCGTTCGACGGTGAACACGCGGCGCAAACCCATGTATTCGCGGCTCAGGTGATCAGGCGCGTTGATGCGCTGCCCGAAGCCCAGCGAGAAACGGTGTTTCTCGCCTACGTCGAGGGCTTGTCCTATCGCGAAGTCGCCGAGGTGCTGCAAGTGCCCATCGGCACGGTCATGAGCCGCCTGGCCGCTGCACGCGCGAAACTGGCCGAGTATCCGCCATTGCACACCGTGCCGAACCCTTCAACTGGAGAACGTCGATGAACGACCGGGCACGACCGACGATACCTTCGGATGAACAACTGGTGGCCTACCTCGACGACCAGCTCGACAGCGAGCAGCGTGCACGCATCGATACGGCGATCGGTGATGACCCGACGCTCAACCTGCGCCTGCAATGGCTGGCCCGCAGCAGCCTGCCATTCAAGGAGGCCTACGATGAGTTAGGTCGGCAGGCGCCCATGGATCGCTTGCAGTCCATGCTCGACACCTTGCCTGCGCCGGAACGCCCGGCCATGAATCGGCGTTGGTTCCTCGCGGCCGCGGCCGGGTTGGTGGTGAGTGGTGTCGTGGCGGACCGGTTGTTCCTCGGGTGGCAATTGAGCCAGAAAAAGAGCAACTGGCGAGGGCTGGTGGCGGACTATATGTCGCTCTACGTGCCACAAACGCTAGAACACCTGCCCACCGACGAGGCGGTACAACGCGCCCAATTACGCATCATCGACGAGCGCCTGGGCCTGAATCTCGTGCCCACGAAACTCGCCCTGCCACGCCCCGAATTCAAGCGCGCGCAAATCCTCGAATACGACGGCGTGCCCATTGCCCAGATTACCTATCTGGACCCGGCGCATGGTCCCATGGCGCTGTGCGTCACACGCTCCAACAGCGGCAGCCGGCATTTTGCTCACGAGCGTCGGCGTGGCATGAATGTCGTTTATTGGGCCGACATGGAACACGCCTGGATGCTGATCGGGCATAACCCGGCGTCGGAACTGGAAGACATGGCGAAGTTGTTGCGAAGCCGGCTTAGCGCGTAGCAGCTGTCGAGGCTGCGAGGCTGCGTTGATCGTACCCACGCAGAGCGTGGAAACGATCAGTTACTCCGCAGCGGCTACAAAGAAAACGTCAGGCTGAAGTCGGCAACCAAAGTCTGAACCGCGCCCCGCCCAGCGGTGAATCTTGCGCAGTCAGCGTACCGCCCTGAGCTTCCAGCGCCCGTCGACTGATTGCCAGCCCTAATCCAAAACCACCGGTTGCCCGATCCCGACTGCGATCCAGTCGGTAGAACGGTTCAAAAATCCGCTCCCGCTCATCATCCGGAATACCGATCCCATCGTCGTCCACCCAAATCTCACAACCCTTGGCACACACCCGCACACCAATCTGAATGCGTTTTTCGCAGTAACGCATGGCATTGCGCAACAGGTTCTGCAGTGCGCGGGCGGTCAGGCGCGGGTCGAGGCTGAAGCGTTCGAGCTGACCGTGGAGCAGCACGTCGATAACGATCTCCGGGGATTCCAGCTCTTCGTCGACACTGCCCAGAATGCTGTCAATGAACTCATCCAGCGACACTTCAACCTGTTCCGACAATCGCGCCGGGTTTTGCAAACGGCTGTAAGACAGCAGTTCCAGCACCAGCTCATCGAGTTCGCGAATATGCGCGACCAGGCCTTGCAGACGCTCACGACTGGCGGCGGGCAAATCGTCGGACAGCGCCAGCGCCAGGCCGAAATCCAGTCGTGTCAGCGGAGTGCGCAGTTCGTGGGAGACGGCATTGAGCAGATCGCGCTGCTGATTGAGCAGGTTCTCGATATCGCCCGCCATGGTGTCAAAAACATTGGCCAGACTGCCGATGTTGGAGCTTGGGGCAATCTGCGTGCGCTCGCTCAAATGCCCCTTGCCGAAACGCTCAGCGGTACCTTTGAGGCGTTCCAGGTCGCGCCAATGAGGACGCAGCCACAGCAGCAGACAAGCGAGCATGGTCGCACCGATCAGAACGTTGATGCTCCAGTACAACAAGCTGACGTCAATCGGGTCGGGCGGCACGATCATTTGCACCACGGTTTGCGAGTTCAGCGGCGACACCGCCAGCGTGCGCCAGGCCCAGTCGCCAATGCGCACGACGTTCTCGCCACGCTGCAACCGTTCGCGCTCATCGGCGGTGAAATCGGCATCATCGTGACCGCTCAGCACGATGTGCAGCGGCTCGAATTCCTTGTCCATTTCAGCAGCCAAGGCCGGCCATTGTTCCTGAGGCACGGCGTGAAACTGCTTGACGATGAGGGTTTGCAGCCCTCGTGAATAATCGAGGTTGTAGGTGACAAAGCGCTCATGGAAGACCTTGATCACCAGGTCCGGTACCAGGTAGATCGCCGCGCTGAACGAGACGATAGTCACCAGATAGAGGCGAAACAGGATTCTGAACATCGTTTCAGCATTCCCATTCGGAACGGCTGAACAGGTAACCCTTGCCCCATACCGTCTTGATCTTGCGTGCCTCGCCAGCATGGTCGTCGAATTTGCGCCGCAACTTGGAAATCGCCACGTCCACCGAGCGGTCGGTGCCGTTGAATTCAATGCCGCGCAGGCGTTGCAAAATCTGGTCACGGCTCAGGACTTCACCGGCATGCCGGGCCAGTACCACCAGCAGGTTGTATTCGCCGCTGGACAATTCCACCAATTGCTCGCGCCAGGTCACGGTGCGCTCGGACAGGTCGATGCACAAGTTGCCCATCAGAATGCGGTCATTGGCCGTCTGCGGTTCAGTGAGGCTGCTGCGCCGCAGCAAGGTCCGCACCCGGGCCAGCAACACCCGCGGTTCGCAGGGTTTGGTGACGTAGTCGTCGGCACCCATTTCCAGGCCCAGCACCTGATCGTGGCTGTCGTCACGAGCAGTGAGCATCAGGATCGGCAACGTGGCCGAATCCGCGCGCAGCAAGCGGCAGACTTGCAGGCCGTCGAGCCCCGGCAGCATCAGGTCGAGGATCACCAGGTCCGGCGAATTGACTCGCGCACGCTCGCGCACTTGGTCGCCACGGCTGATCACGCTGACGGAGTAACCGTTGCGTTCCAGGTAGCTGGCAATCAGTTCGGAGAGCGCGGTGTCGTCTTCGACCAGGAGGATGTTGGGCATGGGGTGTTCCAGAAAGTGCAGTGGCGCCTGATTGACCGCCTTCGCGAGCAGGCTCGCTCCCACAGGGACTGCATTTCAACTGTGAGAGCGGGCTTGCCCGCGATGACGGTAGAACCGTCGCAAAAAGTTTCAAGCTGCAAAGGATATACGCCCGCAGGCGCACCTGAGTAAAACCCTTACACAATTTCACACAGCGCCTACAAAGCTTCACCGCTACCCTCGTCGCCTCCCCGTAGCATGCTGGGGGTCATTATTGGGGTATTACATGTCGAAGAACCTTCTTGCCAGGCTCAGTCTGCTTGCGCTGGCGTTGACGCTGAGCGCTTGTGACAAGGCCTCCATCGCCGAGGAACAGGCGCCACTGGCCACGGTGCGAATCGAAACCATCGAAGCCCGGCCCCTGTCGATCTCCAGCGAATTGAGCGGGCGAATTGCCGCGCCACGCATCGCCGAAGTCCGCGCCCGAGTGGCCGGCGTCGTGTTGCAACGAGCGTTCCGCGAAGGCAGCGACGTAAAAAAAGGCGATGTCTTGTTCCGTATCGACCCGGCGCCGTTCAAGGCTGACCTGGACAGCGCTCAAGCGTCGTTGCGCAAGGCCGAGGCCAACGCCTTTCAGGCAAAACTGCAAGAGCAACGTTACGCCCAGTTGATCGAAGGCAACGCCATCAGCGGCCAGGACTACGACAACGCCCGGGCCAATGCCCGGCAAACCGCTGCCGACGTCGCCGCCAACAAGGCCGCCGTGGAGCGGGCGAAACTGAACCTGGGATACGCCACCGTTACTGCACCGATCTCCGGGCGCATCGGCCGCGCGCTGGTCACCGAAGGCGCACTGGTCGGGCAGAACGAAACCACCCCGCTGGCGTTGATTCAACAGCTGAACCCGATTCACGCCGACCTCACCCAATCGACTCGTGAACTCAACGACCTGCGCCGGGCGTTCCGTTCCGGCCAGTTGCAGCAGGTTGGTCAGGACCAGGTCAAAGCCACGCTGATCCAGGACGACGGCAGCCTCTATCCGTTGCCGGGCAAGCTGCTGTTCGCCGACATCACCGTCGACCCGGGCACCGGCCAGATCATCCTGCGCAGCGAGTTCCCCAACCCGGACCTCGACTTGCTGCCCGGCAGCTTCGTTCGGGTGCGTCTGGAACAAGCGGTCAACCAGCAAGGCATCAGCGTGCCGCAACGGGCCATCCAGCGCGACAGCGCCGGTGTCGCCCAAGTGCTGCTGCTCGACGCCGAACAAAGGGTCGGCCAGCAACCGGTCGAACTGGGCGCCGTGCAGAACGATCGCTGGATCGTCACCGGGGGCCTCAAACCTGGCGACCGCATCGTCACCGAAGGCCTGCAACATGCGCGTCCCGGCGAGAAAGTGCAGATCGACAACACCCCTCTTCCACTCGCCCAGGTTTCTGGTCAGTAAGCAGGACGCTTTTTTATGCCGCAGTTCTTTATCGATCGCCCGGTGTTCGCCTGGGTGGTTGCCCTGTTCATCCTGTTGGCCGGCGCCTTGGCCATTCCACAGTTACCGGTGGCGCAATACCCCAACGTCGCGCCGCCGAAAGTCGAAATCTATGCCGTGTACCCGGGCGCTTCGGCGCAGACCGTGGACGAAAGCGTGGTCAGCCTGATCGAGGAAGAACTCAACGGCGCTGATCACCTACTGTATTTCGAATCCCAGAGCAGCCTCGGCAGCGCCACCATCACCGCGACGTTCCAGCCGGGCACTGACCCGGAAATGGCTCAGGTCGATGTGCAAAACCGCTTGAAAGTGGTCGAGTCGCGCCTGCCTCAAGCGGTGACGCAACAGGGTTTGCAGGTGGAGAAAGTCTCTGCCGGTTTCCTGTTGCTGATCACCCTGACTTCCAGCGACGGCAAGCTCGACGACGTGGCGCTCAGCGATTACCTGGCGCGCAACGTGATGAACGAGATCAAGCGCCTGGACGGCGTCGGCAAGGCGCAGCTGTACGGCGCCGAACGGGCCATGCGGATCTGGATCGACCCGCAGAAGCTGATCGGTTTCAACCTGACGCCGGCCGACGTCAACGCCGCCATCGTCGCGCAAAATGCCCAGGTCTCGGCCGGCAGCATCGGTGACCTGCCGACCCGCAACACCCAGGAAATTACCGCGACCATTCTGGTGAAGGGCCAACTGTCCACGCCTGAAGAGTTCGCCGACATCGTCCTGAAGGCTAATCCCGACGGTTCGACCGTGCGCATCGGCGATGTGGCGCGGGTTGAAATCGGCAGTCAGGAATATCAATTTTCTACCCGCCTGAACGGCAAACCGTCCACCGCCGTCAGCGTGCAGCTATCGCCTGGGGCCAACGCGCTGAGCACCGCAACGTTGGTGCGGGCAAAGATGGATGAGCTGGCGCGCTACTTCCCGGCCGGCGTGGAATACAAGATTCCGTACGACACCTCGCCCTTCGTCAAAGTCTCGATCACTAAAGTGGTCTACACCCTCGTTGAGGCAATGTTGCTGGTGTTTGCGGTGATGTACCTGTTCCTGCAAAACATCCGTTACACACTGATCCCGACGCTGGTGGTGCCGGTGGCGTTGATGGGCACGTTCGCAACGATGCTTGCACTGGGGTTTTCGATCAACGTGCTGACCATGTTCGGCATGGTGCTGGCCATCGGGATTCTGGTGGATGACGCCATTGTGGTCGTGGAGAACGTCGAGCGGATCATGGTCACCGAAGGCCTGTCGCCCAAGGAAGCAACCCGCAAGGCAATGAAACAGATCACCGGGGCAATCATCGGCATCACCCTGGTGCTGGTGGCGGTGTTTATTCCGATGGCATTCATGCAGGGTTCGGTCGGGGTGATTTACCGACAGTTCTCGTTGTCGATGGCCACCTCGATCCTGTTCTCGGCGTTCCTTGCCCTGACCTTGACCCCGGCGCTGTGCGCAACGTTGCTCAAGCCGATTGCCAAGGGCGAGCATCACGAAAAGCGCGGATTCTTTGGCTGGTTCAACCGACGTTTCGAACAACTGACCGTGCGGTATCAGGGCTGGGTCGCGTATGCACTGAAACGCAGCGGTCGCTACCTGTTGATCTATGGCGTGCTGCTGATCGGCCTGGGCGTGTGCTTCAGTCGCCTGCCCTCCTCGTTTGTGCCGGTGGAGGATCAGGGTTACACCATCACCGACATTCAACTGCCACCCGGCGCGAGCAAGAACCGCACGGTGCAGGTGGTCGAGCAGATCGAAGCGCACAACGCCACTGAACCGGGCGTTGGCGACAGCACGGTGATTCTCGGTTTCAGCTTCTCCGGCAGCGGCCAGAATGCGGCGCTGGCGTTTACCACGTTGAAGGATTGGTCGGATCGCGGTAGCGACGATTCGGCGAGCTCCATTGCCGACCGCGCCAACATCGCGTTGAGCCAGATCAAGGATGCCGTAGCGTTTGCGGTCCTTCCGCCGCCAGTGGACGGTCTCGGTACTTCCAGCGGTTTCGAGTTTCGCTTGCAGGATCGCGGCGGCCTCGGCCATGCCACGCTGATGCAGGCACGCAGCGAATTGCTAGCCGCCGCCGAGAACAGCCCGATCCTGATGAACGTGCGCGAAAGCGCGCTGGCTGAAGCGCCGCAGGTGCAACTGGAAGTCGACCGCAAACAGGCCAACGCGCTCGGCGTTTCCTTTGCCGACATCGGCAACGTGCTGTCCACTGCCGTCGGTTCGGCCTACATCAACGACTTCCCCAATCAGGGGCGGATGCAGCGAGTGGTGGTCCAGGCCGAAGGCGACCAGCGCAGTCAGGTCGCCGACCTGCTGAAAATTCACGTGCGCAACAACACCGGGAAAATGGTGCCGTTGTCGGCCTTCGTCCAGGCCAAATGGACCCAGGGCCCGGCGCAGTTGACCCGTTACAACGGCTACCCGGCCATCAGCATTTCCGGCGAACCGAAGCCCGGCCACAGCACTGGCGAAGCCATGGCAGAAATCGAACGCCTGGTAGCGCAAGGGCCGGCAGGACTGGGCCAGGAATGGACCGGTTTGTCTTTGCAGGAACGGTTGTCCGGCAGTCAGGCGCCGATCCTGCTCGGCTTGTCGCTGTTGATCGTGTTCCTGTGTCTGGCGGCGCTTTACGAGAGTTGGTCGATTCCGACCTCGGTGCTGCTGGTGGTGCCGCTCGGTGTACTCGGTGCGGTACTGGCCGTGACCTTGCGCGGGATGCCCAACGACGTGTTCTTCAAGGTCGGGCTGATTACCATCATCGGGCTGTCGGCGAAGAACGCGATTCTGATCATCGAGTTTGCCAAGAGCCTGTACGACGAAGGTCACGACCTGATCGACGCCACGCTGCAAGCCGCACGCCTGCGTCTGCGGCCAATCGTCATGACATCCCTGGCGTTCATCCTCGGCGTGGTCCCGCTGGCGATTGCCACCGGGGCCAGCTCGGCGAGCCAGCAAGCCATTGGCACCGGGGTGATTGGCGGGATGATCACCGCGACATTGGCCGTGGTGTTTGTGCCGGTGTTCTTTGTGGTGGTGATGAAGCTGGTGCGCAAGCGGCATAAGGGTATCTAACCAACAACACCGATAACCTGTGGGAGCGAGCGTGCTCGCGAAAGTGGTGTAACAGTCAACATGGATGTTGAATGTGATGACCTCTTCGCGAGCAGGCTCGCTCCCACAAAGGTTGGCGCCGGCTTCAAGGTAATGGTCACAACTGACCACGCTGGGCTAAGGTGTTTGCAATACCCTGCCCCATCGAGCCTCCATGCCCTTCCTCGCCCGCACTCATCCGCGCCTGTCCGCCGCCGCCACGCTCGGCGTCACCGTGGGCATTCTGGCGCCGGCCGACTCGATCATCAGCAAAATCCTCATCGGCTGGAATACCGGCGTCTGGACTTACCTGGCCCTGATGTTTTGGCTCACCGTGCGGGCCAAAGCCCCGGACGTGAAGCGCATCGCCGAGGTCGAAGATGAAAACGCCGGGCTGGTGCTGTTCGTAGTGTGCATCGCAGCCATTGCCAGCCTGGCGACCATCACCTTCGAACTCGCCGGCAGCAAAGATCTGGAAACGGCCCGCAAGCTGCTGCATTACGGTTTCACCGCGCTGACAGTGATCGGTTCATGGCTGTTGATCGGGGTGATTTTCAGCGTGCACTACGCCAGGTTGTATTACACCTGGAACGGCAAGGAGCCGGCGTTGCGTTTTGCCGAGGGGCTGACAACCCCTAATTATTGGGACTTTCTGTACTTCTCTTTCACCATCGGTGTGGCGGTACAGACGTCCGATGTCGGCGTGGCGACTCGAGACTTGCGCAAGATTGTGCTGGCGCAGTCGTTGATCGGGTTTCTGTTTAATACGGCGATTTTGGGGTTCTCGATCAATATCGCTGCGGGACTTTTCAATTGAAGATTCTTGTTTGATGTGGCGAGCAGCATGCCGAATTTAATGAAAATCAGGCGAGTGCTACGGGTGGCGCTCTGAAGGCGGTGAGCGACTTCTACAGAGCGTTTCAGGCCAGCTGCAGAATTGCCGTTTAGTGCTTGTTTAACAACGCTCAGTGTTACCTCCTGAAAGCTACAAGACCTTGCGCCGTTGCCTACGGTTACGCCAGAATCCGCCGGCTTGTGCGCCTTGGAGCCCATCGGTAACTTGAGTCCTGTCACTGCCCATCAGTGATCGGGTTTAGCAGCCCGTTGTGACGAAGCGCATCTGCATCCAGACAGTCAGGTCATTTCATGCCTGCACTTTATGGTAGCTGTGCGCAGGGCGCCCTTGGGCGCGCCGGATTCGTCTCCACCGGTCTGCTAACCTGCGCACAGCTGCCACCCTCGTTTAGCAGCGATTCGGTGACGGCTCCATATTGTTGGAGACTTACATATGTTCAAGGTCACACCCAATCCGCCGGACCCCGATCCGGTCTCCCCGTACGAATTCGATTCAAACAAACTCAACGAAGCCGCCGAGCGCGCCCTCGACTTTCACTTCCCGTCAATTACCGACATCAAAGCCACCCCGCGAACACCCAACTCACTGTTTACCGTAGACCCCGCAGCCACAACCGAAACCCTGGTGGTTTATCTGGTCGAGACGCTGGCCTCGGTCGATGTGATGGTCCATCACTTGGTAGATCTTTTAGACGGTGGCTCGCGCAATGCCCTGCTGGGCATTTCCAACAGCATCATGCTGGCGGAGCTCACGGCGAACAGGGTGCTGGATCAAATCGACCCGCCTGAATAAGTGCGGTCGTCTGTGGTGAGCGAGCTTGCCTGCGTCGGACTTTGAGGCGGTCCCTCACCACAGATTTCTCGACGGCGGTTTTCGGTCAATGTTGCGGCGTTTTTTTGGCTGACGTGGTCCGGCGCGATATCTGTAAAAACTGGCGACACCTGTCAACTCTGACAGTTACGCCGTTTTTTCTACGCCCTTAAGCTGGAAATCCCGCCGGGCATTCAGACCGGTGAACCTATGGTCACGGACCAGGGAGCGCAGCAATGAACGGCAACAAACTCAATCAAACCACCGGATCCATGTCCGCGACGATTAGCACCCCCGACGAATCATTCGTTGGCGGGAGCGACTTCGCCATTGAAAAGGGTTCTGAGAAGTTTTATCTAAGGGCCCGTATGGATCTGCCCGATGGCGGATGGAGATATCTGTCATTTCAGCTACCGCTGAGCATTGCCAGTAACGGATCGAATAATGACTTGTCGTTGGTGATGAATCCGAGTTCGGACACTGAAGCCAGGGCGAACTATGACTTGTTTTCAGAAGCAGACGGAGTTCAGCTGGGATCGCGATCCGGCAAGCTCCAAATAACTTACGACTGGAAAACAGCACGAATGGTAGGGAGTTTTAATTTCACCTCAAAAACCGGCGATACAGTGGTTGAAGTGACTGCCGGTAAATTCGATCTGACAGGTATCTCCGACGAAGTAAGTCTGAACGAACAAACCACCGGGACTGGGGATTTCCGTGCGGAAATCAGTGACTCTAAGACAACCTTCATCGCCGATTCAGTTGGTTTTGAGTTCATAGAGCCACCCCTTGAACCAGGAAAAAGCTACTGGATAATTGTCGGCGGAAAGAGAACCGATCTCCCTCCTACGAGCTCACATATCGCCGTATTTCTTAGGAAAGACGTTGACGTCGGCACGTACGATTTGAAAAGCAACACACAAGTCTGGGTCAGTTATTTCAGGCCAGATGAGGGTGGGTTCTTTTTAGCGAATGCGGGCAAGGTCAAAATTGAAAAGCTGCCAAAGACAGGGAATGCCAAAGGCAGTCTGTTTGCATCCTTTCAGATAAATGAAAACGTTGTTACGGTAGATGGCAATTTTGATATCAACGACGAAGTCGCTAAAGCCTGACAGTTCCCATACCAAAAACCGTCAACCGACAGGGCTGACGGTTTATCTTTCCCCGCACAAACCTTCTAGACACCCTCCCCCCGCCCCACGCTAACCTGTACACCTGACCTCAACCTGTTCAAGCCGTCATGACCACCCACAACTGGATCGACCTGGCCCAGGACGCCGACACCGGCATCGAGACCCTGCGCGCGCATTTCGAGGGCCATGCCTACGACCCGCACTGGCATGACAGCTACCTGGTGGGCGTCACCGAGCAAGGGGTTCAGCAGTTCAACTGCCGGCGAGCGAAGCACCAAAGCACGCCGGGCAACGTGTTTTTGCTTGAGCCGGGCGACATCCACGACGGTGATGCGCCGACCGAAGACGGTTTCACCTACCGCATGCTGTACCTCGACCCGCAGTGGTTGAAGCGCGAACTCGGTGCGGTTTTCGAAAACGCGCCCGACAACAGTCAATTGAGTTTCGCCAACACCCTGGCGACCAATTCGCGTCTGGCCCATGCCACCAGCCTGGCCTTTCAAACCCTGCACGGTGGCGAACTGAAAATAGTGCGTCAAACCGCCCTCGACGGCTTGCTCGAACGCCTGACCAGCCACCTGCACTGGCGCGCCCGCTATGGCGAAGACCCGCGCCTGCCCCTGGTGGCGCAGAAGGCTCGGGAGTACCTGCACGCCAACGCTCAATACGATATCGGCCTCGACCAACTGGCCGCCGCAACGGGCGTCGACCGCTTCCGCCTGACCCGCGCGTTCAAAGCCGCTTATGGCATGGCGCCCCACGCCTATCTGGTGCAGTTGCGCTTGGCGACTGCCCGGCGAATGTTGGCCCGTGGCGAACAGCCGGCGACGGTGGCGATGGCGCTGGGGTTTGCCGATCAAAGCCATCTGGGGCGCTGGTTTGTCCGGGCTTATGGGTTAACCCCGGCGCTGTACCGCAAGCGCTGCTCAAATCTTCCAGACGCAGGAAGCTGACTTTGTGAGGATCGGCTCCTACAAGTACCCAAGGAGCCCATCGTCATGTTGTCGACTTTTCCCACCCTGCTGCCGTTTTTGCTATTCGCCTTCGTTGCCTCCATCACGCCAGGGCCGACCAATATTCTGGTACTGAGTAACAGCGCCCGGTACGGCTTCAAGGCTGCGTTGCCAATCATCTTCGGCGCCTGTGCCAGTGCGGCGTTGATTGTGTTGCTGGTGGGCAGCGGCGTTGGCCAAACACTGGTGCACCTGCCGCTTGTGCAATCGCTGATGAAAGGCGCCGGCGTGATCTGGCTCAGCTACCTGGCCTGGCAGATTTTCCGGACACCGGCCACCCTCCCCAATGCTCATTCGGGTGAGCAATCCCCGCGAACATTCGGGCTAAGGGCTGCCGCGAGTCTGCAACTGATCAACCCCAAAACCTGGATGATGGCGTTGGCCGTGGTCAGTGTGTTTGCCGGAACCGGGGATGATCGCCAGGTTCGAGTCCTTGGTCTGTCTCTGGTGTTTTTTCTGGTATCGCTGCCGTGCCTGGGAATGTGGGCGGTACTGGGCGCAGGATCGGCCAAATGGGTTCGCTCAGCCAAAGCCTTGAAACATTTCAATCGGGCAATGGCCTTTTTGCTGCTGGGTTCAGCCTGGCTCAGTTTGCTGGTGTGATCTCGACTCAATCAGAAAGCAAAAAAATACCCCGACATTGTCGGGGTATTTTTATTGCTCACTTCTATGAAACAACGTTCATCAGAAGAAATAGCTCAGCCTCAAGCTACCGCTCCAGTCCTGACTGACGGTCGAGCCTTTGCTGCCACCCACTTGGCCGGAAACCTGCCAGTTGCGTTGCGCCGGCGTCCACTTCAAACCGGCGCCGTACTCGACTGAGCTGCTCGCGCGATCATCATCGAACGCATCGTCGTTGATCTTCACTTCATTGGTTTTTACAAACTCGTGATTAACCGCCGCCAGCAGGCTGGGCTCAAGCAAACTACCGTTTTCGAGGGTGATGACACGCCCGCCTCTGACCCCCACTTTGCCCTGCACCGAACGCATGGTGTCGCTTTTCACTTCCAGGCCATTGTCGAGATGGTACTCGTCACTTTGAGTGACGCCAGTCGATAGCTGCACTTGAGGCTCGACAAAGTAGTCGTCTTTCAAGCGAATATGCTTGCCCACCGCCACCGACCCGCTGACGCCCATGGCTTTGTAATCGCCCTTGGCACGCGAGCCATCACTCATGGTGACTTTGGCCTTGTTATCGAACTGGTTGATTTTGACCATGGCATTGACGAACACGCCGCTTTCAACATCGAAGGTGCTGCCATAGACACCGGCATTGAGGCTTTCAACGGTAGCCGTGGAGCCGTATTTGAGATCCATCCGGGTATGGCTCGACCCTACAAACCCGCCCAACACCCACGACCTGCCGCCCATATCCACCGTTGTGTCGGCACCGCCAGTGATACCCGTCTGGTTCTGGGTATAGCCATCGCCGTAGGCATTATCGACACTGTATTGGTTGCCGTAAGTGCGAACCCAGACACTGTTACTGAGGTTTTTCGCCGGGCTGTCGTCCATCGAGCGCATTGATGCTTCCGGCCGGATGCTCATGCTGCGATCACCCAGTTGATCGCTAAGCATGGACATTTCAGCATTCAACACACTGCGAGCGCTGCCGGCCAGGGCCAGTGCCGTATTGGTTGAGGTGCTGACCGTTTCTTTGTCCGGTTGCAGATACAACCCCTCTCCTTCCTTCGCCAGCCTGTAGACGAACGTGCCGGCGTCCATTGTTCCACGGTTCAAGGAAAATTGAGCATCACCGGAAACAACGTTACCGACCTTCACCGCCTCGGCAGTGACCGGGTTGTTGCCGGTCGCCGAGATCTGCAGCAGATGTTGACCACTCGCATGGCCGACATTCAGGAAATCGGTAGTACCGGTACCCATGTCGGTCCCCATGACAATGGTGCTTTTACCCGAGAGATAGGCTACATCAAGCCGAACGACCTGTTCGTTGGTGCCCATGCGGATAACGCCGTCATTGAGTGCCAGGTTCTTCACAGCGTTGTTGCCGGTCATCACCCATTCCGCCGAGTTTTTAATATCCAGAGTGTCGGCGTTGTTGATTAGACCTTTCACCACCGAGGCATGGTCCAGCGACACAGTGCCCGCCGTGTCAGTCTGTACATTACCGTCCACCCTGCTGCCGTTGTTCAACGACAGGTTTACATTTTCCACATCGCCTTCGATCACAGCCCCGTTGTCGAGGCTGACCATTGCTCCGGTACCCGCAACCGCTTGTACTTTGCCCCTCAAGATGCTGCGTGTATCGAGTCTTGTCCGGGTGACGTTCTGCAAATTGCCGTCAAGCGAAGCGCCATTTTGCATTAGCAACGCAACTGTACTGCCCTTATCGGCAACGACATCGCCGCTAAATGCACTTGCATCAACGGTAAGGTTGGCGGAGGAACCATTGGTTGCCTGCAACACCGTACCGTTGCCGCCAATCAATTCGCTGCCACCGAGGACATCGATATTCGCGACGGTTCCGGCACTGCCGGATGACCCCAACACGATGGCCGATCCTGTGCCACCTGTTACACGGGTGCTGTTCAGCGTGACCGTGCTGGCGTTGACACCGGTTAAATCAGTGTTGATTTGCAGGCCGTTCTTCTCTCCGGACAGAACGCTGCCGTTGGCCGAAAGCGTCGCCCCACCAAGCCTCACACCATAACTGTCCGAACCCGTGCCTCGGACGGTGGAATTCTCGACGTTTAATACGGCAAAACCCACCGCATCCGCGCCATTCAGGCCGATGATCGTGCTTCCTCCCTTGACCGTCGCGCTCGATGACGCCGGGGTAGTGGTATTGCGACCCAAGAGAAGACCGAAACTGTTTGTACTGATGATGGTGCTTCTGTCGATGATGGCGCTGCTGTCGATCAGTTGTATCGCACCCCTGCCAGCCGCGCTGTTTACAGTCGCACCAGAGAGGTTTACCACTGAAGTGTTGGCATCGATACGGGCGCTTTGACCGCCATTGAAAACGACGTTGGCATTTGATGACGAGATGGTCAGCGCCTGTGCGTTATCAATGGTTAGTGTGCCCCCTTGGGACACCACCCAGGCTTCCGGTGCGGGTGGGTTCGTGACGACTGCGCTCTCACCTGGATCTAGCGTTCGACTGAAGGCCTCGCTGGAGGATAGAAGTGCCGCAGCAATCACTGACTTCTGAAAAGTCACAGAGGGCGGAGATTTAAAACAAAAATGCATGGGGAATTCCTCAAACTGCGCAACTACTGACATTGCTTTTTGGCAGTATTGAAAGCTCCCACCAAAAAAACGTTCGACACCCTAATGAGAAAATCGAGACTTTTATGTAGGAAAAATCCTTGTCAAAAGAGAAATTATCCTCGCCGGCTGTAGCGTGCTTACCGTTCCCTTGCCGTTAACACGGGTAATCGCGAAAGAAACATCCGTGTCTCTCCCGCAATATCGATGAGCTAATACACCAACTAAGTAGCCGCAGCCGGAGCAGGTGTCAGATCGCAATAGTTAAAACTGTTGCTAATATTGTCTATCCGTTTGATTACTGGGTCAGACGATTGCTGTCCATTGATATCGGTCGTATACCAATATTTGCCGTACGCTATTGCTCCCCTGACAGGTTGTGCCAATTTGAAAATGGCAGGATTGGCCACTGGCGCGACATCAGGGACATCTGCGGCTTTGATCACATAATCTTGAGAGTCTTCAGTACCGGAAATCAGATCAGTCCCTGCCAGATCCCTGTAAGCTGCGAAACGTGCAGTAATCGTTTTGCCTGGGGGTAGAAGTGGGTCTTTCTGAATCTGCAAGCCTAGAACCATGCTACTGGTTGGACTGATCATGCCGTAACATTCAATGTAATCACGCAGGGCCGGATTGCGGATCCGGATTGTAGGTGGAGGTAAAGGTACTGCTGCACCAGCAACAGTCACCTGTTGGTCAGGGGATTTCATTACGTTTTTATCACTATCTGCCTTCTGAATGGTCCAGTGAGCATCTGCTATGCCAATGGGCAACCTGGATATGATATCTGCCGAAACAGGAACTTCAAATTCATCCGCACCCACAAATGGATTAAACTCACCTACAAGCTGACCATTAATGTAACACTTCGCTAACTCGGCCGAAGTAATAGGCGGCTGACCGATTGCAAGGGTAACTTTAAATTTGCCCGGACTGTTTCTGTCACCGGGCAGCAAGTCGTTAGGCGTACTCGAGGCACCCGTCACTACAGGCGACACCATATCTGGGTTAGTAAGATCTGGAAGATCTGGATTCGTGGGTCCCGCATAGTCGAATGCCAACGTGATGAGTTGAACCGGAGATTCAGCGTTTGGAATACCGGGTCGAACGATCTGATACCAGATATTGGCCATTTTAGGCTCATCGGCATCGTTAAATATTCTGGAGAGATCCGTGTATGTCAGGGCAAACGTTAAATTGGTATTGGCGACCCACGGTTGAGAGGTAAGATCTACAAAGTTAGTTGCGTCAGTGGCGTCTTCAATGGTGATGAAAATTTCATCGCCTGGCTCTGCGTTCGTGATGAAAGCGCTTTCAACGATCGCGGTTATCGCGCCGGCAAAATCGTCCAGATAAAGTGCCGTGGTATAGTTCGGATCGGTTTTCGGTACCAGAGGACCTTTTGTTGAAACTGGAGGTTGTGCCAATGCCAGTGTCAGTACGTCACTTGCGGCAGACTCCCGACTTTCATTACCAGGCAGATCTTTCCATTGATACTGAATTCTGACGCGGCCGTTTGGAAATGTGCGTAACACGGTGTTGGCGATAGTAAATGCGCCGCTAGCGGGTACCGGAGCGTTCCACGCCTCGACTCGCTGAACGCCAGAAATCAACCAGACGCGAAGATTGTCGTCAAGACGACGCAGCGGATAACCAACGTTCACGGTGAAATTCAGGTTGGCGTTAGCCGGATCCGCCGCCCAGGCTTCGGTAATTGTGCGTTGCGCATCCGAGGGTGGATTAACGAACGTGGGGGTTGGCGTTGGTACGACGAGCGTGACCACGGTATTCCCATCGTTATCTGACCTTTTTGAACCAAACGGTGCAGTCTTGTCGATAACAAACTCCAAGTCATTGGAGGGTTCATTAACACCGCCCGCCTGTTTGTAGAGCTCAAACATAGCTTCATAAATGGTGGGCGTTGCCGGTGTTGGAAGTTCTGGAAACAAACTTGCTGGCAACTGGATCGGTATAGTCCCAACCGGCCGGGCAGCAACCGGACCAAGTAGAATTTTTTGATCCCACAAATCCTGCGCCTGGCCTTTAACACCGAACTTCAGTTCCAGTTCATCCTCGTCAAACTCTTCTGCAGTGCGGGTAAAGTTAATCGTCACAAACCCGGTATCCAGCACGCTTTTGGCGATCAGACCGTCCGCAAGTGTGACTATATCAATAACAGCCAAGGGGTCCATATTCTTGACACCGTTGAATTCAGGTCTTGGCGTTCTTGGTACGAATTTTATAGCCATGTTTCCATCTCCTTGTGTATTCAGGCCAGAAGGGCCACTTTCGCCAGGTGTTACCCTGTCTATTTTCACCAAACCTTTTTGCGACTCGCCGACAAGTCGCCCACCTTTGAACAACTGCCAGTGTGCAATAGCTGAAGCATTATCAATAAGTGGTCTGACATTGGGGTCAAACGGAACAACAAACAGCCAATGTCCATTCATATGCTTCGGTTCCAGCGTTATCTCCCAGTCACCGGAAGTACCCGGCACTGGTGGCCCGCTTCCATTCAAACTTGAATACCCTTGCCAATATAATTTGGCTGTATCGCCATCTGCCGCAGGGCTGTTGGCTGTAGGTATCAAAACGGTTGCTCCCGAGGTCAACGGCGGTACTGTCTTGTTATTCAAGTAACCCCAAATCGTTGCATGGGGAAACGTAGGTTCATTCAGAACAAGAATAGGCGTGTGATCTATAGTCAGTTTTCTTTCAGGTGATGGATCCGAGATGCCCCCGCCTCCTTTCCAAACCTGATAAGACAAAAGCGCAACGCCGTCAGTTGCGAGGTGCGCTGCCGTCAAATTGAAATAGAGAAAAGGTGGTTGTGGTGGACTGTAGGATTCTGTGTAGAGCCTTGTAACAGTGCCACCTTGATACAGTTCGATCCAAAGTTCGTCCATAGGCTTCGGGTCGGGCCAGTAAGGAATAATGATTCGAGTACCATTAAGCAAAATGTTGCGCGGCACGTATCCGTCGAGGTCATTATCATCAATACCTTCCACCGATAACGGGCTCGCTAGAATCCCTATACTTCTATCAGCCGCCTTCCTCATCGTCATGATGTAGCCCGTTCACTTTAATTACGCGGAAGATTTGAGATGCTTCTGGGGAGATTAAGCGCTCAGACACTGCACTTGCCTACTGTCAGATATGACAGGTAAAGATACCGTTCGTCGGTTCTGAACGGGCTTTTGTCCATTCCCACATCAAATGCTTCTTGACGGAGATGTGTGGATTGATGTTCCATGAAACCGGTTTCAGGAATTTACGCAGCAGACTCCGACAATAAGAAAATCAACGCCATGAACGACTTCTCCACCGCCCAACGCAGCCGTGTAACCATGCTCGATGTCGCCGAACGCGCCGGCGTATCCAAGGCCAGCGTCTCACGCTTCATCGGCGATGACCGCGCCCTGCTCTCCGATGCCATTGCCCTGCGCATCGAGCAGTCAATTGCCGAACTCGGCTATCGCCCGAACCAGATGGCCCGTGGCCTGAAGCGTGGACGCACCCGCCTGATCGGCATGCTGGTGGCCGATATCCGTAACCCTTATTCGATTGCCGTGATGCACGGGGTGGAAACCGCCTGCCGGCAGCACGGCTACAGCCTGGTGGTGTGCAACACCGATCGCGATGACGAGCAAGAGCGTCAGCATTTGGCGTTGCTGCGCTCGTACAACATCGAAGGCTTGATCGTGAACACCCTTGGCCATCACCGCGATGAACTGCGTGAATTGCATCGGGAAATGCCGCTGGTGCTGGTGGATCGCAAGGTCGAGCAATTGGAGAGCGATCTGGTCGGGCTGGACAACCCTGCGGCGGTCGAAATGGCCCTCGCGCACCTTGAAGAGCGCGGCTATCGCGACGTGTTATTGGTCACCGAACCGTTTGACGGCACCAGTTCGCGGATCGAGCGGGTCAGCAGTTTCAAGGCGCAGATCGAGCAGCGGCCGACGCTGCAAGGGACCCTCGCCGAGACTGGTAGCGAGCTGACCGCACGTTTGAAAACCTTCCTCGACACGCCCTGCCCCGGCCCTAAAGCGCTGTTCTGCGCAAACGGGATTGCCGCGCTGGCCAGTACTCATTCGTTGCGTGAACTGCAGTGCAATCTGTTTGAGGACGTTGGGTTGATTGCTCTGGATGATCTGGATTGGTACCCGTTGGTGGGCAGCGGGATTACCGCCCTCGCCCAACCGACGACGGAAATCGGTGCGAGTGCGTTTGAGTGTTTGCTCAAGCGTTTGCGTGGTGATGACGGGCCGGTGCGGACGCTGGATTTTTCGGCGCGGTTGATTGTGCGGGGGTCGACCCTTGGACAGCGTTGACTGTGGGGGCCTCTTCGCGAGCAGGCTGAACTGGCCTAATAATTCCGGACACCTCTTAAGGGCGATATGATTTCGCCAATTTGGAGGTTCCATGAAAGAAAGAAGAGTCTTTTCCCGCGAGTTCAAACATCGTGCAGCCAGCATGGTGATT
>NZ_VOBI01000021.1 GCF_008369325.1 Pseudomonas sp. ANT_H12B
GATCGGGATGATCATCGCCATGGTCGTACCGTTTGTTTTGACCTGCGGGTTGAGCATGAAGATTGTCCGGCCGGGGTATCGGGTTGCCTGATAGATCGTATTCGTCGGATCGCCGCCCGGAGCAGGCTCGCTCCCACATGGGAATGCAATCAACTGTGGGAGCGAGCCTGCTCGCGATGAGGCCCTAAGGGCCTGTACAAAACTTACTGAAGGAATAGCGCCATGCAAGACTGGCAACGTTCGGTCATCTACCAGATCTACCCGAAGAGTTTTCACAGCCACGCCGGCAAACCAACGGGTGATTTGCTCGGCGTCGTGGCCAAGCTCGACTACCTGCACTGGCTGGGTGTCGATTGCCTGTGGATCACGCCGTTCCTGCGTTCGCCCCAGCGCGACAACGGTTACGACATCAGCGACTACTACGCCATCGACCCGAGCTACGGAACCATGGCTGATTGCGAACTGCTGATCGCCGAGGCCGGCAAGCGCGGGATCAAGCTGATGCTCGATATCGTGGTCAACCACACGTCCATCGAGCACACCTGGTTCCAGCAAGCCCGCAGCAGCCTCGACAACCCGTACCGCGATTTCTACATCTGGCGTGATCAGCCAAACAACTGGGAGTCCAAATTCGGCGGTTCGGCCTGGGAGTACGAAGCCCAGACCGGTCAGTACTTCCTGCACCTGTTCGATCACACCCAGGCCGACCTGAACTGGGACAACCCCAAGGTGCGCGCCCAAGTGTTCAAGATGATGCGTTTCTGGCGTGACAAGGGCGTGGGTGGTTTCCGTCTCGACGTAATCAACCTGATCTCCAAACCGGCGGATTTTCCCGAGGACAACAGCGACGGTCGGCGCTTCTACACCGACGGCCCGAACGTCCACGAATACCTGCAGCAAATGCACCGCGAAGTGTTCGAGGGCCACGACCTGATCAACGTCGGCGAGATGTCGTCCACCAGCCTCGAACACTGCATTCGTTACTCGCGGCCGGAGTCGAAAGAACTGTCGATGACCTTCAACTTCCATCACCTGAAAGTCGATTATCCGAACCTGCAGAAGTGGGTTCGCGCCGACTTCGACTTCCTCGCACTCAAGCGCATCCTCTCCGACTGGCAGACCGGCATGCAGGCCGGTGGTGGCTGGAACGCACTGTTCTGGTGTAACCACGATCAGCCACGAGTGGTCTCGCGTTTTGGCCATGACGGTGAGCATCGGGTGGTATCGGCGAAGATGCTTGGCACCGCGCTGCACTTCCTCCAGGGCACGCCGTTCGTGTACCAGGGTGAGGAACTGGGTATGACCAATCCGGGCTTCGATCACATCGATCATTACCGCGATGTCGAGACGTTGAACATCTTCCGGCTCAAGCGCGAGGCGGGCGCAAGCGACGCCGACAACATGGCGGCGATCATGCAGAAGTCCAGGGACAACGGCCGCACGCCGATGCACTGGAATGCCGAACCGAATGCCGGCTTCAGCGTCGCTGAACCCTGGATTGGCGTGCCGGCCAACGCCGCGCAGATCAACGTGGCCGCGCAACGTGATGACCCGGATTCGGTGCTGCATCACTACCGTCAGCTGATTGCCCTGCGCCGCACTGAAGCGTTGATGTCCGACGGCGTTTACCGGCAACTGCTGCCCGAGCACACGCGAATCTGGGCCTATGTCCGCGAAGGCCATGGCGAACGATTGCTGGTGCTGAACAACTTTTACAACACGCCGTGTGAAGTCGAACTGCCGGATGAGGTCCTCAGCGAAGCGATGAGCCAACGCCTGGTGATCAGCAACTACCCGGACTGTCCGCCGCGAAAGCGACAGGTCTTTTTACGGCCCTATGAGTCGTTCGTCCTGCACCTGACCGACGACTGACGCTTAACCAAAAAAAGCACCGTTTCAAAAAACACGCAGAACGCTGCGCGGGGGAGTTTTGCGCGCCGATTTTGCCGAATCACACAATAAAAATAATTGGGTAGCTCTTGAAAACAACAATAAATCGCAGCCTTGCAGCGGCGAGTGTGTGCCTGGCGTTGCCGTTTTCGGCTCAGGCGCTGGAGTTTGGCGGTTACTTGCGTAGCGGTGCAGGAACCTCGGTCAACAGCAGTTCCCAGTCGTGTTTTCAATTACCGGGGGCACAAACGAAATACCGCTTGGGCAACGAATGTGAACAGTACGGGGAGCTGGAATTGCGACAGGACTTGTACACCCTGGACGATGGCTCGGTGTTCAGCGTCGACGGGATGGCTTCGTTGTATAACCAGTACGACCGCGGTCTGACCTTCGAGGGCGACAATGGCTCGGTGCGGATGCCGCAGCTGTACGCGCAGTGGTCGAATCTGCCGAGCCTCAACGGCGGTTCACTGTGGGCCGGCCGGCGTTACTACAAACGGAACGATATCCACATTTCCGACTTCTACTACTGGAATCAGAGCGCCACGGGCGGCGGTATCGAGGACATGCTGATCGGTGACCTGAAATACAGCTACGCCTTCTCGCGCAAGGACAACCTGTACCAGAAGGACTACATCAACCGACATGATTTCAACGTGGCCGGATTTAATACCAACCCCGACGGGGAACTGGAGTTGGGCCTGAGCTACATCGACAAACCCGACAGCCGCGACGCTCATCGCGGTTGGGCGATCACTGCTCAGCATGTGCAAAAGGGCTTTCTGGGCGGCAAGAACAAACTGGCCTTTCAGTACGGCGAAGGCCCCGGCACCGGGTTGGGCTATACCGGTAACGTGCAGCTGGATGACAGCAACAAAAGTTACCGTGTGGTGGAATTCTTCGATTGGCAGGTGACGCCACGCTTCGGCGGGCAAGTCGAGGCGGTTTACCAGAAAGACATTCGCCCGGACGGCAGCGATCAGAACTGGATTTCCCTCGGCGTTCGCCCGGCTTATGCGCTCACCGAGCAGTTCAAACTGGTGACCGAACTGGGCCACGATCAGGTCGAGGCCACGGGCGGCACGCGCAAGCTGAGCAAGTTCACCTTCGCCCCGACCTGGTCGCCCAAAGGTCCGGAATTCTGGGCTCGCCCCGAGGTGCGTTTGTATTACACCTATGCGAGCTGGAACGAGGCGGCCAAACGGGCGGCCAATGAACTGGCGGCGGGGTCGGCGTTGTCCGACACCGGCGCCTTCGGTACGGCGCGCCACGGTTCGAATGTCGGATTGCAGGTCGAGTACTGGTGGAAATAAGCGATGCTGTCGGAGCCTCGCGCTCCATCGGCACTTCAAAGAACAAAACAGCAGGTGACGTCATGGCCACACCCCAACAATTGCAACTGCTCGCGCCGCTGTCCGGCGTATTGATGCCACTGGACCTTGTACCCGATCCGGTGTTTTCCAGCCGCGTGATCGGCGATGGCCTGTGCATCGATCCGACTTCAACGACGTTGTGCGCGCCGCTGTCAGGGGTTGTCAGCAACGTGCAGGCCAGCGGGCATGCGATCAGCATCACCGGCGAAAATGGCGTGCAGGTGTTGATGCACATTGGCCTCGACACGGTGAACCTGGCCGGGAAAGGGTTCACGCGGTTGGTGGAGGAGGGCCAGCAGGTTGACGTCGGGCAGTCGCTGATCGAGTTCGATGCCGATTTTATTGCATTGCATGCCCGCAGCCTGCTGACGTTGATGCTGGTGGTCAGCGGTGAGCCGTTCACTTGGCTGACACCGGAAACGGGTTTGATAGAAAGCGGCCAGCCGCTACTGAGTTTGAAGCCCATCGAGCAGGCGACGGATGAGCCCGTGCCGGAAGAGAGCGAAGCACTGTTTTCCAAACCGGTGACACTGGCCAATCCGAACGGTTTGCACGCCCGCCCGGCAGCGGTGTTCGCCCAGGCGGCGAAAGGTTTTTCGGCGAGCATTTACCTGCATAAACAGCAGGCGAGTGCGAACGCGAAATCCTTGGTGGCAATCATGGCGTTGCAGACGGCACACGGTGACGTTGTGCAAGTCAGCGCGGCTGGCCCGGATGCTGAAGCGGCGATCAAGGCACTGGCCGAGTTGCTGGCGACTGGATGCGGTGAAGCGGGGGCGACCTCGGCGCCGGTTGAGGCGAATGCGATTGAGGCTTCATCGCTGACGGTGTTGCGTGGGGTGTGCGCATCGGCCGGGTCGGCGTTTGGCCAAGTGGTGCAGATAGCCGAACAACCCCTGGAAGTGAATGAATTCGGCGCCACACCACAGGTTGAACGCGATCATCTGTCCCGCGCCCTGGCCGAGGCGCTGCTGGCCCTGCAACAACTGCGCGACAACGCCATGGGCAGCGCGCAGGCAGACATCTTCAAGGCGCACCAGGAACTGCTCGAAGACCCGGGTTTGCTGGAGGCAGCTCACGTGCTGATCAACGAAGGCAAAAGTGCCGGGTTCGCCTGGCGCGCGGCCACCGAGTCGGCAGCAACCGTGTTCAAAAGCCTGGGTAATGCTTTGCTGGCGGAGCGGGCGGCGGACCTGGCCGATGTCGGCCAGCGAGTGCTCAAGCGGATCCTCGGCGTACAGGATCAGGCGATGGAGCTGCCGGAAGGGGCGATCCTGATTGCCGAACAACTGACGCCGTCACAGACCGCCGGGCTCGATACCCGCAAGGTACTGGGTTTCGCAACGGTCGGTGGCGGCGCTACCAGCCACGTCGCGATCCTCGCGCGGGCGTCCGGTTTGCCGGCGATCTGCGGGTTACCCGTTCAGGTGCTGGAGCTGGCCAACGGCACCCAAGTGTTGCTCGACGCCGACAAGGGCGAGCTGCATCTGGACCCGGATCTGGCGGCCATCGAGCAGCTGCAAGCCAATCGTCAGCGCCAGCAGAAGCGCCATCAACATGAGTTGGCGCACGCAACGCTGGCGGCGTGTACCCGCGATGGACACCACGTTGAAGTGACGGCCAACATCGCCTCACTGGCTGAAGCGGAGCAGGCCGTGGCACTGGGAGGCGAGGGCGTCGGTTTGCTGCGTTCGGAGTTTCTTTATCTGGATCGCAATCATGCGCCGAGCCATGACGAACAGGCATCCACCTACAGCGCCATCGCCAAAGTACTCGGACCTGCGCGCAATCTGGTGGTGCGGACGTTGGACGTCGGCGGCGACAAACCGTTGGCCTACGTGCCGATGGACAGCGAAACCAATCCGTTCCTCGGCATGCGCGGCATTCGATTGTGTCTGGAGCGCCCGCAGCTGTTGCGCGATCAGTTCAAAGCGATCCTGAACAGCGCCGGGCTGGCCCGTCTGCACATCATGTTGCCCATGGTCACGCAGCTGTCGGAGTTGCGCCTGGCCCGGCAGCTGCTTGAGGAAGAGGCGCTGGCATTGGGCCTCGCTGAACGGCCGAAACTGGGGATCATGATCGAGGTGCCGGCAGCGGCGCTGATGGCTGACCTGTTTGCGCCCGAAGTGGATTTCTTCTCGATCGGCACCAACGACCTGACCCAATACACTTTGGCCATGGACCGCGATCACCCGCGTCTGGCCAGTCAGGCCGACAGTTTTCATCCGTCGGTGCTGCGTTTGATTGCCAGCACCGTGAAGGCCGCCCACGCCCATGGCAAATGGGTCGGTGTGTGTGGCGCCATGGCCTCGGAAACCCTGGCGGTGCCATTGTTGCTGGGACTTGGGGTGGATGAACTGTCGGTGAGCGTGCCGTTGATTCCGGCAATCAAAGCGGCGGTTCGCGAAGTGGATCTGCTGGACTGCCAGGCCATCGCCCAGCAAGTGCTGGGCCTGGAAAGCGCCGAGCAAGTGCGCGAGGCGTTGCGGCTGTATCACGAGGCGACGGTCGATACTTCACTGGTACTGGAGAACTGAACATGTTCGAGAAAATGCAGCGGGCGTTCTGGAAAGCGTTGACTCCGGATCTGGTGGTGGATGAGCCGAAGGTGGTGGCTCAGGTTGTTTCGGGCCTGGCGCCGGAGGTCGTGGCGGCGTTGGGTGGTGTGGATAACCTCAAGTCGCAGCAGTCTGTGGCGTTGACCCGGGTTCGGGTGGAATTGCGGGATGTGGGGCGGATGGATCGGCAGGCATTGAATGTGGCCGGTGTGCCGGGGGTGATGATGCTGGGCGAAGGTGTTGTGCATTTGTTGATGGGGTTGGTGGTTGCCGGACGTTAAGTGATCAGCGTCAAGAGCCACCCCTCACCCCAGCCCTCTCCCCATGGGGGAGAGGAGGGAAGGGAGCCGATCTTCAAGCTTTTCAAACCTGAGTTCGACTCGATTTTTCAGGTCGATGTAGCTCCAAGAACAACACGGTCAGTCCCCTCTACCCCCTGGGGAGAGGGTTAGGGTGAGGGGCGGCCTCTGCGGCCATCCGCCGCCCCACCCTTACTGTTTCTCAACCGCAGGTGTATCGTATTCGCCTTTTACAGGCCCCGTGCTTGTCGCTGATACGTGAGGTAGTTGAGTTCATGTCCTTTACCCGTCGCCAAATCCTCGGTGGCCTGGCCGGTCTTGTTGTCGTTGGTATCGGAGCGGGGGGCGCATCGCGGTACTGGTTGGGCAAGATGGCCGACGCTGACGCCGGCCACGACTACGAGCTGATCGCCGCACCGCTGGACGTCGAACTGGTGGCCGGGCACAAGACCCCAGCCTGGGCATTCGGCCCCTCGGCACCGGGCACCGAGTTGCGCGTTCGACAGGGTGAATGGCTGCGGGTGCGCTTCATCAATCACCTGCCGGTCGCGACCACCATTCACTGGCATGGCATTCGCCTGCCGCTGGAAATGGACGGCGTGCCCTACGTCTCGCAGCTCCCGGTTTTGCCGGGCGAATACTTCGATTACAAATTCCGCGTGCCCGATGCAGGCAGCTACTGGTATCACCCGCACGTGAACAGCAGCGAAGAACTTGGCCGTGGTCTGGTCGGCCCGCTGATCATCGAAGAGCGCGAGCCGACCGGTTTCAACTACGAAAAAACCTTGAGCCTCAAGAGCTGGCACGTCGATGAGGAGGGTGCTTTCGTCGCGTTCAGCATTCCGCGCGAAGCGGCGCGTGGCGGCACGGCGGGACGCTTGTCGACCATCAACGGCGTCGCCCAGGCGGTGATTGATTTGCCCGCCGGGCAGATCACCCGCGTGCGTCTGCTCAACCTTGATAACACGCTGACCTATCGTCTCAACATTCCTGGCGTCGAAGCGCAGATCTACGCGCTGGACGGCAACCCCATCGAACCGCGTCCATTGGGCAAGGAATATTGGCTGGGACCTGGCATGCGTATCTGCCTGGCGATCAAGGCACCGCCGGCCGGTGAAGAGTTGTCCCTGCGCAACGGACCGGTTCGCCTGGGCACGTTCCGCTCGGTGGCCAACAGCGACGCACCAACCGAATGGCCGCCCGCGCTGCCCGCCAACCCGGTGGCCGAACCGGACCTGGCCAACGCGCAGAAACTCAACTTCAATTTCGAATGGGTGGGCTCGGTGTCGGTCAACGTCGATAACGGCAAGCCGCCGAGCCTGTGGCAGATCAACGGCAAGGCCTGGGACATCACCGACAAGACCTGCGCCGACCGCCCGATTGCCAAGCTTGAGAAGGGCAAAAGCTATATTTTCGAATTGAAGAACATGACTCAGTACCAGCACCCGATTCACCTGCACGGCATGAGCTTCAAGGTCATCGCCTCGAACCGGCACAAGGTCATCCCGTACTTCACCGACACCTACTTGCTGGGCAAGAACGAACGCGCGCAAGTGGCGCTGGTGGCGGATAACCCTGGGGTGTGGATGTTCCATTGCCATGTGATCGACCACATGGAAACCGGCCTGATGGCCGCCATCGAGGTGGCGTGATGCGTCAGATACGTCCCGCTGCGATCATCGACCGTAGCCGCGATCGAGACTTCATGCGCGAAGCGTTGGTCCTGGCGGCTCAAGGCGCTGCGCTGGGCGAAGTGCCGGTGGGCGCGGTGTTGGTGCAGGACGGCGAAATCATCGGCCGTGGCTTCAATTGCCCGATCAGTGGCAACGACCCGAGTGCACACGCCGAGATGGTTGCCATCCGCGCTGCCGCCCTGGCCGCGAGCAACTATCGCCTGCCGGGCAGTACGCTTTACGTGACGCTTGAACCGTGCAGCATGTGCGCCGGATTGATCGTGCATTCGCGGATTGCGCGGGTGGTTTACGGTGCGCTAGAGCCCAAGGCCGGGATTGTGCAGAGTCAGGGGCAGTTTTTTACCCAGGGATTTTTGAATCACCGGGTGCTCTATGAAGGCGGGGTGTTGGCTGAGGAGTGCGGGGCAGTGTTGAGCGAGTTCTTCAAGGCCCGAAGAGCCAAACCAGCAGACTAAACACCGCCCCCCTGTGGGAGCGAGCGATAGCGGACTGACATCCAACATCTTCGTTGGCTGAAAGGTCCTCATCGCGAGCAGGCTCGCTCCCACAGGTTTATCTGGTGTCTGGGAGATCGGCGGCTACTTACGGGCGACGATCACGGCGCGCATCGGCGCCGGCAGCCCTTCAACCGTTTTGCTGTGATCTTCCGGGTCAAGGAAATCACTCAGCGACTGATACTTCATCCACTCGGTCCCGCGTTGTTCCTCGACCGTGGTCACGCTGACATCAACGCATTTCACATCCGTGAACCCGGCACGCCGCAGCCACAATTCGAGCGCCGGCACCGACGGCAGGAACCACACGTTACGCATCTGCGCATAACGGTCTTCGGGTACCAGCACCTGTTGCTGATCGCCTTCGATCACCAGCGTCTCCAGCACCAGTTCCCCACCCTTGACCAGGCAATCCTTCAGCGCCAGCAAATGCTCGATCGGTGAACGGCGGTGATAAAACACGCCCATGGAAAACACCGTGTCGAAGCCTTCCATGTTCGGCGGCAGGTCTTCGAAAGGAAACGGCAGGTGCCAGGCATTGGGTTCGGACAAGTAGCGCTGCACCGCCTGGAACTGGCAGAAGAACAGCCAGTTCGGGTCAACACCAATCACGCTGTCGGCGCCAGCGCCGAGCATGCGCCACATGTAGTAGCCGTTGCCGCAACCGACATCGAGGATGCGTTTGCCCTTCAAATCCAGATGCGGTGCGACTCGTGACCATTTCCAGTCCGAGCGCCATTCGGTGTCGACGTGCACGCCAAACAGGTCGAACGGCCCTTTACGCCATGGCGACAAACCCATCAGCGCGGTGCGCATTTGAGCGCGGGTTTCATCGTCGCAATCGGTGTCCAGCGTCAGGCCATTCAGTAAATCGACGACCCTCGGCTGAATCTTCGGCAACGCGTCCAGCGCACTTTGCCAGCGCTCCAGGTCGCCGTGACCCTTTTCCATTTTCTTGTCGAGTTGCGCTTGCAGGGTGTTGGCCCAGTCGGCCAGCGGAGTACCGGCCAGACGGCGGGCGAGGGGGGACAGATCAATCATGGCAAGGCAATCAACGAGGCAAAGTTAAGACACTGGAACCACGGCACGACTTTCGAGAACCCGGCAGCCAACAGGCGCTCGCGGTGTTCTTCGAGGCTGTCGGGCTTCATGACGTTTTCGATGGCGCTGCGCTTCTGGGCGATTTCCAGTTCGCTGTAGCCGTTGGCGCGTTTGAAGGCCACGTGCAGGTCGGTGAGCAACGCGTGTTCTTCAGGATCGTTGAAGCGCAGCTTCTCCGAGAGGATCAAGGCACCGCCGGGCAACAGCGACTGTTGGATACGGCTGAGCAACGCGGTGCGCTGGTCCGGGGCGATGAATTGCAGGGTGAAATTCAGCGCCACCACCGAGGCTGGCTGAAACTCGAGGGCGAGGATGTCGCCTTCGATCACTTCCACCGGCAGCAACTCCTGAAACATCGAGTCCTGACCGTTGAGGTATTCGCGGCAGCGTTCGACCATCGCCGCCGAGTTATCCACAGCGATGACGCGGCAGCCATCGGTGCGCACGTGGCGGCGCAGGGCCTGAGTTACCGCACCCAGCGACGAGCCCAGGTCGTAGAGCACGCTGTTGGGTTGGGCAAACTGCGCGGCGAGCACGCCGAGGTTTTCAACGATGGTTGGATAACCGGGCACCGAGCGCTTGATCATGTCCGGGAACACCCGCACCACGTCCTCGTTAAAGGCGAAGTCAGGCACCTGGGCCAAAGGCTGGGCGAAAAGGCGATCGGGGTCTTTGCTCACGGCGGTTCCAGCGGCGTAGATGGAAAAGGCCGGCATTTTAGCCAACTTGGCGCGCGGATGCGCGGGTTGTCTGATAAACCGCCGGGCATACTTCGCACTGATCGTTCCCACGCTCTGCATGGGAATGCCACCCGGGACGCTCCGCGTCCCTTCGCGATCTGTCAGCGCGGTTTTTCAGCGAACGCCGACGCCGTGATCCCCCATTGCCCCAGCCAGTAGCTGAGGATGATCACGTAAGGCGCAGCATGAAACGGCGAAACAAATCGATTGATGCCAATCACGCTGTCGGAAAACACAAACGCCACGGCACCCGCCGCCGCCAGCAGCGCCGAGCGCTTGGGCACATCGGTGCCGAGCCGGGCCAGCGCCCGCCAGAGCATGGCGCTGATCGCCAGACCATAAACGATCACCGGCACCAGCAACGGCCCCAAACCGTTTGAAATCAGAATCCCCAGCAGCACGGCGCCAACACCGAGGGCCAGGATCAGCGGCAACACCGCCAATCGCCGGCAATCGCTCAAATAAGCTTTCAGATAGGCGAGATGGGCGACCAGAAACGCCCCGAGACCGAACACGAACAAATCCACCGGCCATGCCAGCAAGACATCGCCGACCAGAGAGAAAATCAAGCCAAGGCTGATCCAGCGCCGATACTCGCTGGGCGGTGCGTCGTGCAGCCAACCAAGCAGGGCCAGCACCGGCATCGGTTTGACCAGCAGGCATAGCAGCGTCGCATGCACGCTGAGGCCATACACAAAGCTCACCGCGCCCATCAACGCAAGAATCAGCCAACCCATGATCAGTTAACCGAGATCGCGCAGTCGAAGGTGTCCACGGCCGGCACTTCCGGCGCCCAAGGCTGCTGGGACGTCAGGCGCAAACGCCCGGTACCGGTAGCGACCGCTTGAAAGCGCCAGGTCGAGATCCCGGCCGCGCCGACGACGCCAGCGTCTTCCGGGTTGCTGTAAACCTCGGGGCTGAGCGCGCGCAATACGCCACCGGCCGAATCCTGGATCGCCCAGCGGTAACCCGTAGTCGGGTTGCTGGGCAGGGTCAGGATCAGGTTTTGCCCGTTGTGCAGCTTCGCCGGGCATTCGCTTTGTTTTTCCACGGTCACGTTCTGTTTCGGTTGCGTGGAACAGGCGGCCAGCAGGGCGAGGCTGAGGGGGACAAACAGGCGGGTGGGGGACATAAGGTCAGTGGCTCCGGCATTTACGACGAACGGCGAGCATAACTGAAGTAGCACCGGATGCTAATTGGACGGTGCCAAAAATCTCACCGACAACTTGCCCACGTCGTCGGCAGATTCCGCAATGCGTTAACCTCTTAGGGGATTTGAATGCCGAAGATGCTTTCAATATTTAACGATTTCTGATGGACCAAAAAAACAATGTCCAGATGCCCGTAATAAAGTTTTTTTATCGGGTCAAGGCATATCGTTATTTGTCCATCTTGCGGGGTGCTGTCAAAGTGCTGGCCGTCTTTCATGCCGTTGTAACTAACCTTGATGAGCTCTTTCTCCAGCGGATAGTTATAGCGTCCATTCGGAGGCAAATCCTGCTGCCCATTACCAAGAATGCTGTCCACAATATCTATTCTAAAATCAAAACCGGTCAGGTCCTGCCAGCGCGAGCCTTGCAGGGTGACAACGTTACTATAGATAGTCCCATATAGTTTGTTGGCGGGCAGAATTTCATGGTTAATGTCGAATTTCCATATGCCTGTGGCTGACTGTTGAGTGGGGGAGTTGTTCATACCTGCTCCGGGTTTGAATTTATAAAAAGATTCAGCCCGGTTAGTTTTGGAATTTGTCAGTCGTAATGTCTACTGTCATAAATAACAGTGTTTAGTAACGTTTCTCTATAGGTGTGCAGTATTTAAAGCATAAAGCGAAACGCTGCCAATCGAGGTTGACAGCGTCTCAGTCGAAGTCAGAACAATATCTTCGCCACATCCGCGAAACGTTTGGCAAAGTGCACGGTAATTCCCTCCTTGAGGTAATCCGGCAATTCGTCAAAGCTTCCACGGTTAGGCTCTGGCAGGATCAGTTCGAAGATCTTCTGCCGCCGCGCCGCGATCACTTTCTCGCGCACCCCGCCAATCGGCAGTACATGCCCGGTCAGCGTCAGTTCGCCGGTCATGGCGATGCCTTTTTTCGGTGCCTGGTTGCGGGCGAGGGAAAGCAGGGCGCTGGCCATCGTCACGCCCGCGCTCGGGCCGTCTTTCGGGGTGGCGCCTTCTGGCACGTGCAGGTGGACGAAAGCTTCGTCGAAGAACTTCGGATCCCCACCAAACGACTTCAGATTGGAGCTGACGTAGCTGTAGGCAATTTCTGCCGACTCCTTCATCACATCGCCCAGTTGCCCGGTGAGTTTGAAGCCCCGGTTGAGCGTGTGAATGCGCGTGGCTTCGATCGGCAGGGTCGCGCCGCCCATGCTGGTCCAGGCCAGCCCCGTGATGACGCCGGTACCGGACAGCACTTGCTCGTTGCGGAAGACTGGATGACCGAGTGAGGCTTCGAGGTCTTTCGGGCCGATCTTGATCACCGCTTTCGGCTCGTCGATCAATTTCACCACGGCTTTGCGCACCAGTTTGCCCAGTTCTTTTTCCAAGTGGCGCACCCCGGCTTCACGGGCATATCCGTCGATCAATGCTTTCAACGCGCTGTCGCTGATGCTCAGGCTGCCTTTGGACACGCCGGCCTTTTCCAGTTGCTTGGGCCACAGGTGACGCTTGGCGATGGCGATTTTTTCTTCGGTGATGTAACCCGACAGACGGATGATTTCCATCCGGTCCAGTAACGGGCCGGGGATTGAGTCCAGGGTGTTGGCGGTGCAGATGAACAGCACTTTCGACAGGTCCAGACGCAGGTCCAGGTAGTGGTCGAGGAATTCGACGTTCTGTTCCGGGTCGAGGGTTTCCAGCAGCGCCGAGGCCGGGTCGCCCTGGTAGCTCTGGCCCATCTTGTCGATCTCGTCGAGCATGATCACCGGGTTCATCACTTCGACGTCTTTCAACGCATGGACGAGTTTGCCCGGCTGCGCGCCGATGTAGGTGCGTCGATGGCCCTTGATCTCGGCTTCGTCGCGCATGCCGCCGAGGCTGAAGCGGTAGAACGGCCGGCCGAGGGATTCGGCAATGGATTTGCCAACACTGGTTTTACCTACGCCCGGCGGGCCGACCAGCAGCACGATGGAGCCGCTGATCTCGCCTTTATATGCACCGACCGCGAGGAATTCGAGGATGCGGTCCTTGATGTCGTCGAGGCCTGCGTGGTGTTTGTCCAGGACTTTGCGCGCGTGCTTGAGGTCAAGTTTGTCCTCGCCGTACACGCCCCACGGCACCGAGGTCGCCCAGTCGAGGTAGTTGCGGGTGACCGCGTATTCCGGCGAACCGGTTTCGAGGATCGACAGTTTGTTCATTTCCTCTTCGACGCGTTTTTGCGCCTGAGCGGGCAGAACCTTGCCTTCCAGGCGCTGTTCGAACTGTTCGATGTCGGCGCTGCGGTCGTCCTTGGTCAGGCCCAGCTCTTGCTGGATGACCTTGAGTTGTTCTTTGAGGAAGAACTCGCGCTGATGCTCGCCGATCTTGCGGTTAACTTCGGCGGAAATTTCTTTTTGCAGGCGCGCGACTTCGACTTCCTTGCGCAGCATCGGCAGGACTTTTTCCATGCGCTTGAGCATGGGCACGCAATCGAGCACTTCTTGCAGTTCGTTGCCGGTGGCCGAGGTGAGGGCGGCCGCGAAGTCGGTCAGCGGCGACGGGTCGTTGGGGCTGAAGCGGTTGAGGTAGTTCTTCAGCTCTTCGCTGTACAGCGGGTTGAGCGGCAGCAGTTCCTTGATCGCGTTGATCAGCGCCATGCCGTAGGCCTTGACCTCGTCGGTCGGCTCGGTGGGCTGGTGCGGGTATTCGACTTCCACCAGGTACGGCGGGCGATGGTGTTTGAGCCAGGTGCGAATGCGCACACGGGTCAGGCCTTGGGCGACGAATTGCAGTTTGCCGTTTTCGCGACTGGCGTGGTGAACCTTGACCAGGGTGCCATAGAGCGGCAGGACCGAGGTGTCGAAATGGCGCGGGTCTTCCTGGGGGGTGTCCATGTAGAACAGGGCCAGGGAGTGGTGCTCGGAATTGCTGACCAGGTCCAGGGTTTCGGCCCACGGTTCTTCATTGACGATGACCGGCAGCACTTGGGCCGGGAAGAACGGGCGGTTGTGGATCGGGATGATGTAGACCTTGTCCGGCAGGTTCTGGCCTGGCAGGGCGAGGCCTTTGCCGGTGGAGTGGTGTTCGGCGTTCTCTGGGTCGGCGTATTCGCTCGGGTCTTCGGGGAATTCTTGCTGGTCGCTCATGGGGCACCTGCGCAATTGGGTATGGGTGTTAGATGGGGCGGGTGGTGGGTGGTTTCAATGGCAGGGTGCTTTTCGTGATGTGTGTTCGGGTTTTTGACAGGTGCTTTGACTTGGCGGCCTTTGGGCCGACCATGTTGTGGGTTGACCGGGTACATATCCATTCCTGCGGTAACGGCGGCTGGCGGTTTCGCCCTTACGGCGACTCACTTTTTTTTCAAACGCCAAAAAAAAGTAAGCAAAAAAAGGCTCGCCCCGAGCGTCCGGCCCCTCGCTTGGGCTCGGCGTTCCTTCGCTCCGGTATCCATCCGGGGACACTGCCCTCCGGTCTGCTTCGCGACGACCTACATGCAGCGTGTTCGACTGCGTCGAACGGCGCTGCGCGCCACTCCCCGGATGAACACCTCCACTCAGCCTCCCGAAGGGGCGGGTGGGTCAAGATCAAGAGCTGCAGGCGAGCTAACGCTCGGCCTGATGAGTGGTTTAGAGCGGGCGGGTGTACGCCGAACACTGTGGGAGCTGGCTTGCCTGCGATGGCGGCCTGACAGCCGACCGGTCTCTTTCTGCTGCACCCAGTTGATCGTTCCCACGCGCAGCTAAGGAATGCAGCCAGGGACGCTCCGCGTTCCGCTTTCGGATGTGACGCAGAGCGTCATGGGATGCGTTCCTTTGCTGCGCGTGGGAACGATCAAACGATCAACAAATCGCGGCGAGGGAGCACTGCGTTTACTGAAGTGGTTCGATTTGATCCAGCACTCGGTTCGCGGTGATCTCCGCCAGCATGATGCTGTTTGAAATGCCTAGCAGGGCATTGCGTGCTCCACCGTCCAGATGGTCGACCAAGTGATGGACCATCACATCGACAGAGGCCAACGTCTCGACCAGATAAACCACCAGGGTTTCGGTCGTGGCGGCTGGGTCCACCGTGAACAGGGTGCTGGGCGTGCGTGGGGTGGCTTTGATGTCGGCAATCGACGGGAAGTGGAAATCGAGGGCGCGTTCAGCGGCTTCGTTGAGTTTGTTTGAATCGGCAGATTCGTAGGGGGAAACAGCGGCAGTTTCGGGGGGATTTGGTGTTGCTTTGAACATGGTGAAGCTCCATTCGAGGACCGGGAGTTCGCCACGACTGCGACCAAGCAGTTGGGTGGCGAACCATACGCAGGTTGGTCGACCAGGGAATGGAACCCGGCAGGGCCGAAGCCCTCCCACGCACAGCTCGCCATGAAGCAAGCACGAAAAGTGCGCCATTCTAAACCTGGGCGACCAAACCCGTTCGCTGAATTTGCAGCGACTCTCAAAGCCTATCTCCCCAACTTCCGAGACGACAACCGACAGAGCCTGTCGGAATCCTCTCCAGGCCCCGCTAAATCTGTAGGACATACGCAAATTTTTTCAGGCCGATCACGATCAAAATGCGGGAGCGAGCCTGCTCGCGAAGGCTGTTTAACATTCAACATTGGAGGTGCTGACACACCGCTTTCGCGAGCAGGCTCGCTCCCACAGGGGATGTGCGGTGGAACGGGAAATCCAGCGGCCACAAAAAAAGGCGACCCCCTCACAGGAGTCGCCTTTGCTTCAAACGCCGCTAAACCTTACTCGGACAGTTTGAACGCCATCACATAGTCACCTTGCTTGGTGCCCAGCGATCCGTGACCACCTGCAACAACAAGCACGTATTGCTTGCCGTCCTTGCCGGTGTAGGTCATCGGCGTGGTTTGCGCGCCGGCCGGCAGGCGGCCTTCCCACAACTGCTTGCCGTTTTTCACGTCATAGGCACGCAGGTACTGGTCGAGGGTGCCGCTCAGGAAGCCAACGCCACTGGCGGTGGTGAAGGTGCCGCCCAGGCTAGGCACGCCCATGCTCAGCGGGATCGGAACCGGTGAGCTGTCGCGTACGGTGCCATTCTTGTGCATCCAGATAGTTTTGCTGGTGGTCAGGTCGATCGCGGCCACGTAGCCCCATGCTGGCGCCTGGCATGGCAGACCCATTGGCGAGAGCAGGGCTTCGAGGACCACGCCATACGGCGCGCCTTTGTTCGGCTGCACGCCTTCGGTTTCGCTTTTACGCGGGCCCTGGGCGGAGATTTCGGCGGCCGGGATCATTTTCGATTTGAACGCCATGTAGCTCGGGTTTACGAAGGCGATCTGACGCACCGGGTCAACCGCGATACCGCCCCAGTCGAACACGCCGAAGTTGCCTGGATAAACGATCGAACCTTGCAGCGATGGCGGGGTGAACGGGCCGTCGTAGCGCATGGATTTGAAATCGATCCGGCAGATCAGTTGGTCGAACGGGGTGACGCCCCACATGTCGCGTTCTTGCAACGGCGGCGGCATGAGGTTGAGGTCGGATTTCGGTTGGGTCGGCGAAGTGTGATCACCTTCGACAGCGCCTTGCGGCACCGGTACTTCGTTGATCGGTACGATCGGCTTGCCGGTGCTGCGGTCCAGCACGTAGATGCTGCCTTGCTTGGTGGACGCGAGTACCGCTGGCTTCACGCCGTCTGCGGTTTTCAGGTCCATCAGGGTTGGCTGGCCGCCGACGTCCATGTCCCACAGGTCATGGTGGGTGAACTGCATGTGCCAGCGCACCTGGCCGGTTGCGATGTCGAGGGCGGTCAGGCCGGCGGCATGCAGTTCCGATTCAGGCGTGCGATTGCCACCGAACTGGTCCGGGGTCTGGTTGCCCATCGGCAGGTAGAGCATGCCGAGTTTTTCGTCGACGGCGAACATGGACCACATGTTCGGCGAGTTGCGGGTGTAGACCTTGCCGTCGGCAATCGGCGTGGTGTCGTCCGGGTTGCCGCTGTCCCAGTTCCACACCAGTTTGCCGGTGTGCACGTCGAACGCGCGGATCACGCCGCTTGGCTCGTCGGTGGAGACGTTGTCGGTGACGTGGCCGCCAATCACCACCAGGTCTTTGGTGACCGCAGGTGGCGAGGTGGAGTAGTAGCCGCCAGCGTTGAAGCCGCCGATGTTGGCGGTCAGGTCGACCTGGCCCTTGTCGCCGAAGTCTTCGCACATCTTGCCGGTGTCGGCGTCGAGGGCGATCAGGCGGGTGTCAGCGGTCGGCAGGAAGATCCGGCGTGGGCAGACGTTGCTGACTGGCGCCGGGCTGGCGCTGCCGGTCGGGCTTTGCTCGGACGCATAAACGGCGTCATCGTGATACGTCACGCCACGGCAGGTCATGTGCGCCCAACCCTTGAAGTTCGCCGCTTTCTGCGTGGAGAGCTTCGGATCGAAACGCCAGATTTCCTTGCCGGTGTCCGGGTCCAGTGCGATCACCTGGCTGTGCGGCGTGCACACGTAAAGCATGCCGTTGACTTTCAGCGGGGTGTTTTCGGCGGTGGTTTCACCCGGGTCGTTCGGCCCTGGCAGGTCGCCGGTGCGATAGGTCCAGGCCGGAACGAGCTTGTTCACGTTCTGCGGGGTGATCTGCGCCAGTGGCGAATAACGATCGCCATGGGCGCTGCGGCCGTAGGAGTTCCAGTCACCGTCGGGCATGGCCGGGGCGGTGTTGGTCATGCCTGGCACGCTGTCGCGATCCAGTTGGCCTTTGATTTCGCCGGGGTTGGTGAACTGGCTGGCCAGTGCAGCGACGCCAGCGATGACCACGGCCACGCTCAGGGCGCCGGTGCCCATCGGGGCAGCGCCTGCGCGCAACAGCGGACGGCGGAACCACGGCAGCAGCATGACGAGGCCCAGCGCAAACAACATCGCCAGACGCGGTACCAGCTGCCACCAATCGAGGCCGACTTCCCACAAGGCCCAAACGGTACTGGCGAACAACACCAGTGCGTAGAGGCCCAGCGCAGCGCGGCGTGCCGCAATCAGCAGCACGCCGGTCAGTGCCAGACCGATACCGGCCAGCAGGTAGTACAACGAGCCGCCGAGCATACTCAGCTTGATCCCGCCGGCCAGCATGGCCAGGCCCATTAGCAGAAGCAGGATACCGAGCAGGCTCGGCAACAGACGGCTTCGACTCAAAGCACCATCAGTGCTCATAGTGTGGTTCTCCGTGACGTTTTAAGTAGTCCCGCGCAAGTTCACTGTAGATGACGATCTGGCGTGGGCATGGTTCATGTAAAAAGTGTTTGGGCGCCGCATTCCCTGTGGGAGCGAGCTTGCTCGCGATAGCGCTGGGTCAGACAACATCAATGTTGGCTGTACTGGCCTCATCGCGAGCAAGCTCGCTCCCACAGGTTTTTGTGGTGTTGGTTAGAACGACGACTGGATCTTGATCCCGCCAATCAGTGCGTCATCGACCTTGTCCACGCCACCGGGGTGACGGATGTATTGCAGGTTCGGGCGCACGGTCAGCCAGTTGGTGACGTGCACGCCGTAATAGAGTTCTGCGCTGTATTCGGTGTCTTGCGGCGGCAGGAACGACGGGTCGTCGTAGTCGAACACGGCGCGGGCTTGATTGGTCGCCTCGGCGTTTTTGCGATAGGCCGGGTTGACGTGGACGCGAGCCATGGCGAAACCGATGTCGTCTTTGGCGCGCGCATCGAACAAGCCCTTGTAGACGACGCCTGCCTGGACATAGTTGTCGATGGCGTTGGTCTTCTTGTCGTGCATCGTGCCGTTGGCGAACACGCTCAGGCCGCGAGAGTTGTCGCTGGCGCGGCTGGTCAATTGCTGCTGCACACCGAGCCATACACCGTGTTTGCTAGACGCGCTGCGGTAAGCCTCGCCACTCAAGGCTGCCGGCTGACCGTTGCTGTCCTTGTAGGCATCAGTGGCCTTCGCATTGCTGTAGTAATAACCGGCGCGGTACTCGCCCGGCAGGCCATTAAGTTTCGGCGACCAGACCAATTCCACCGGCAGAATCGCGCCCTGAGTGCCACTGCCGCTGAGCTTGAAACCGTTGTCGCGATCGAGGTTCGACGGGTTCTGCTCGTAGGCGCCGACCTGTGCGTACAGCTCCGGTGTCAGGTGATATTTGACCCGCATCGCCCATTGGCTGACCGGCCAGTTGTACCAGATGCCGCCCACCCAGTTACCGACCTGAGAACCGCAGAACGCCAGGTTCTGGAAGTCGCAGGGGAAGCTGTTGAAGTCTTCGCCTTCGCCGAAACGACCGACCTTGATGTCGAGTTTCTGATCGAAGAATTTCTGCTGATACCACATCTGTGTCAGCCGCCAGGTCTGGCCACGACCCCAGACTTCCTGGGCCGAGGTGAAACCACCCACACGCGGATCGTTGATCCGGTCGTTGCTGATGTTGTTGCCGTTGCGTTCGGTGATGGTCAGCTGAAACTCAGCGTCGTCCCAACCCAGAATCTTCTGCAAGTCCAGATGGGTACCGAATCCGAACTGATCGCTGTAGCGAGCGGTTCGATCATGGTCGTAGCCGCCATGCAGGTTACTGCCCATTTCGCCGGTGTAATCGACTTTGAAGTCGTAGCCCTTTTGCGAAAGTTCGGTACGAGCGCCGTTCCAGTCGCCGAGCATCCACGGTGAGTCGCTATCAAAGGCCGGGGCCGCATGAACGCAGGTGGCGAGGCCGAAAGCGCTGAGGCTGCCAATCAGCTTCAGGGCTTTTCGGCTGGCAATAGCTGGCAAGACAGCGCTGTCTCGCGAAGTTTGAAAATCAGGCATAGAGAAGAAATTCTTGATCTTTTTCTGGGGGATGAACTGAAACGACAGGGATGAAGCGGGCAGCGGAAGCGTTTCAGCTTGACGGGCGTAAGGATAATGTCCTGTTACAAATAGAGAAAGGGCTTTTACTGACATGGATCCTTTCGGATTTGGTAACAGTGTCGCGCGGCGATCTGTCGCGGTTCACCTACATTTAATGGATAACGCCACAGGGCCCTTCCACCTGGCCACCCCCTCGGCTAAGGTGCGCGGCTTCCAATTCCTACTTCGCTCGAAGGCCCGGCATGACCGAACAGAACAACAACCCGCTGCACGGCGTGACACTGGAGCAAATCCTCAACGCCCTGGTTGAACACTACGAGTGGTCGGGGCTGGCCGAGCGTATCGATATTCGCTGCTTCAAGAGCGACCCAAGCATCAAGTCGAGCCTGACATTCCTGCGCAAGACCCCGTGGGCGCGGGAGAAGGTCGAAAGCTTGTACGTGAAGTTGATGCGCACCAAGCGTCCGCTCTGACTGTGGTCACCCAAGCGACGCCAGGTTCTGCCGCAAGGCGTCGTTTTGTAGCCGTGGCTGCGGTTCTTGGCTGGGCGGGATTGAGCATTCAGCTGTACCTGATTTTCTACTCACGCTGGACGCTGGAGGCCAGCCTGCTCGGTGGGCTGGTGAGCTTCTTCAGCTATTTCACCGTGCTGAGCAATACGCTGGTGGCGACGGTGCTGACGTGTGAGCTGACTTCCCGCGAGTCGGCGGCGCGACGCTGGTTTTTGCAGCCGTGGGTAAGCACCGGGGTTGCCGTGAGCATCGCCGTGGTCGGCCTGGCGTACAGCGTGTTGCTGCGCCATTTGTGGCATCCCGAAGGCTGGCAATTACTGGCCGATGAGCTGATGCATGACGTCATGCCGTTGCTGTTTCTTGTTTATTGGTGGTGCTGGGTGCCCAAGGGCACGTTGCGGTTGCGGCACATCGCGGTGTGGGTGATTTACCCGGTGGTTTACTTCGCGTATGCGCTGTTGCGCGGGCATTTGCTGGCGACTTATCCGTACCCGTTCATTGATGTGGAGAAGCTGGGTTATCCACAGGTGTTTATCAATGCGGGTGGGTTGTTGGTGGGGTTTGTGCTGATTGCGTTGTTGGTAGTTGGGTTGGATCAGTGGCTTGAGCGTCGTGGCAAGCATCGGGATTTGTAGTGTTTGGTATGCCGTCTTCGCGAGCAGGCTCGCTCCCACATTGAATCGGCGTACACCAACTCCTTGTGGGAGCGAGCCTGCTCGCGAAGGGGCCCGAGAGGAAATTACTCCTCGTCAGTATCATCCAGCCGCCAGTAACCGACCGCTTTGACAAACGGCTCATCCAACCCGTGCTCATCGAGCAACACCCGGCGGATCTGTCGCGACACTTTGGTTTCGGTCGCGATCCAGGCATACAGATTGCCGGTGGGGACTTGCAGCTGCTTCACGGTGGTCAGCAAATGGTCCTTGCCACCTTCGCGCAGCACCCAGATCACATCGACCTCGGCAGCGCTCTGGAGCGCTTGCTGCTCCTTGCCGTTTTCCACTTCCACAATCACCAGCGCACGCCGATTGGCTGCCAGACCTTCCAGCCGTCGAGCGATGGCGGGCAGGGCGGTTTCGTCGCCGATCAGCAGATAGCTGTCGAAGATGTCCGGCACGATCATCGACCCCCGTGGCCCGCCGATGTGCAGGAACTGCCCCGGTTTAGCCTGCTCGGCCCAAGTCGCAGCAGGGCCGTCACCGTGCAGGACGAAGTCGATGTCCAGCTCCTGCGAATTGAGGTCATAGCGTCGCGGCGTGTAATCGCGCATGGCCGGCATCGGCCCGTTACTTTTGCCGGCACCGAGTACCAGGGTCTCCAGTGCCGCCTGTTCCGCCGCGTTCTGCGGGAACAGCAGTTTGACGTGATCGTCCGTGCCGAGGCTGATAAAGCCTGCCAGCTCAGGGCCACCCAAGGTAATTCGACGCATGCGCGGGGTCAGGTCGACCACGCGCAACACCTCCAGACGACGGCGTTTGATCTCGTGCATGACGCGGTGAATGGTTTGGGTATCGACTGCAATCATTCGGTTTTCTCCTGTGCAGCTTGAACGGTGGGGCCGTCGACGATGGCTTTGGCGGTGTTGTTGAGCAGGGCGGCGACTCGCAGGATTTCTTCCGGGCTCCAGCGACCGTGGTGCAGTTGCAGCGCGTGCCGCAAGTTATGCACAGCCTCATGGATTTCGGCGGGGCGATCGTGGCCGCGCAACGAGCGTTTGCTGACGTCGATGCGCATTCGCACACCGTCCAGCGCAATGGCTTGCTCGCTCAGGGACAGGCGCCCGGCATCGGTGACGGCGTAGCGTTTTTTTCCGCCTTCAGCGTCGCCCTGGATCATTTCGCTTTCTTCCAGAAACGTCAGGGTCGGGTAGATCACACCGGGGCTGGGGCTATAGGCGCCGTCGAACATGCCTTCGATCTGGCGGATCAAGTCGTAGCCGTGGCAGGGCTGTTCGGCGATCAACGCCAGCAGCAGTAATTTCAGGTCGCCGGGGGCAAATACTCGTGGTCCGCGACCGCCGCGTTCGCGGCCGGGGCGTTTCTCGAAGCCGTCGCGGCCGTCACCGTGTTCGCGGTGGGGGGAATGATGGTCTCTCATTTTTGCGTTCTCTCGTCGTGTTTAGATACAACTTAAGATATATCTTAAGGCTCACGCAAGCACCGCCGACGAGTGGCATACAGCCCATTGGCGGTCTGTGAGCAAAAGAGTCGAGGATTTTTTCAATGCGCGAACAGCAACGGAAGCATGCACAACGTGAGGTTGGAAATACCTGTATGGATTGATCAAACGTATTTGTTCATAGAAATATGCGGTTTTGAAAAAAATCTAAGTGGTTTTTAGTCTTAAGCTGTTTCCTGTGAAATATTTTCACTTGTTTTTTGTTGGAAGTAATTATTTCTTTTTATTTGCTGTTTTTTTCTTCTTTGTTCAGTTCTCTATGAGCTACACCTGCTGTCGAATTTTCCTACTTACTTTGCTTTTCGTTTAGATGATCATCTGCCCCGTTAAAAGTTTGGCAACGATCTTGGTTTTGGCGTCCAGAAGTAAGGATTGTTATAGATTGTTTCTGTGTGGCTTTAACTTTTAAAAATATTTTTTCATACCAGGTACATAAGCATGTTCAAGAAAATCGCCTTCGTAATTCCAATGGCTGTTCTTTCTCTGAGTTCTGCCATGGCGTTCGCTGCTGACGACGCGCGCAGCTCCATTAACATAAGTGCCACCATTCCAAGCAAGGAGTTCCACGCCCAGCCACGGAACCCCAACTTCGGTGCCGACGAAAAAATGGCCTATAACCTGGTGACGGGAACGTTGGCGCCGCTGCGTGCGACTTATGATGTGCTACACATCAACGGGTCGGTGGCTGCCTACGTCCAGGGCGGTCCTCAGCCACTGTCCAATGGCGCCAGCAGCATCGATCTGACTTACACCTTCAATGGCGTGACCCTGACGGAGACGTCGCAGGAGGTTGTCGGCGACACCGAATCCAACGGCGGCATGCAGGCCGAACTGGTCATTGCCGCAGCCAAGCCCGCCGACACTCAACACGGACTGTTCACCGCGACCCCTGTGGTCATCTTCGACGCTATCCCGCGTGTAAGTCTGTAACAAGGTTTGAACTAAGGATTCATAACTGTTATCGGTCGACGGGCAATTTTTTGCCTGTCGATCGCAGTTTTCGAGTAGTTGTATTCAGAGTATTCAGTTCATGTTCCCGATGACTCTTGTCGTGGCGGCGCTCGCACTTTTTTTGTGCGCAACTGCCATGGCCGCGCCCATGGGTAACGGCCACACACTTGGAAGTCTGCTCGCACAGGCCAAAGGTCTGCCGATTGAGTTCGAAGAACATTTCTTTGATGTGCCGTTGGCGGTGCGCGTGGAACTCGACCAGCAGTTTCTTGGCGAGGCGATGGTCGTATTGGCTCGCGACGATAGTCTCACTCTTGTTGACTTCACCGATGTCGGTGACAGCACGATTAAGTCCGGTGAACGCGATATCTGGGCTAATTATCTGAGCCAGGGTGTGAAGCTCGGTGACTGTCCAGGCCAATGCCCCGGACAAATGCTGGCTATGCATTACAGTCTCGAAAACTCGCTGGTTTCCATCCTCACGCAAGGCGCCGAGCGTGACGATCAGGCGCAGCGTTATTACAACTTGCCCGAAGCAGGCAGCAGCGGCTTGATTGTACGTAACCAGCTAAACCTAAATGGCGGCCGGAACCTGAAACCCGGTGGACGATATGGCCTGGAGGCCAGCAGCAGCGTGGGCAAATGGACCCAAACCGTCAACTTGCAAATGTCTCGATCAGGCGGCATGGATGATCGGCTCAACCACGCGGTGCATGAGCTTCATACCCAACGTGAACTGGAAGGCCATTTTCTGCGTCTGGGCTACTTCACTCCCAACTCTGAAGGGTTGGCCCGGCAACCGCGAACGTTTGGCGCAAGTCCCGACACGGCGTTGGGTCTCATGTACGGAAGCTCTGACAGCCTGGTTATCAATAATCCAAAACCGGCGGTTTATCCGATCTACGTCACCGCCAATCGCCAGGGGGCGGTGGAGATTTACCGTGACGGCTTGTTGATCAACACGCAAGTTGTGCCGGCAGGGTTGCAGACACTCGATACCCGACCGCTGCCCGGCGGCATTTATGAAGTGGAAGTGCGATTGATTGAAGACAGTCAGGTCACTTCCAGTCATCGGGAACTGGTCTATAAACCCAACAACTGGCGCAATCACGACCAGCGCTGGCGCTACAACCTGTTCGCCGGCCGTGAATCGAGAGTGCTGAACAATTGGGATGAGCAGGCCGATGGCGATATGACTGCCGGCGCTGCGTTCAACTTTTTGCTGCATCCACGAGTGATCCTGGGCATGACGGGTCGGCAGGTGCGCGACAGCCTGCAATACGGCACCTCCATCGATTGGACCGTCATCAACAACACCAGTCTTTTCGCCAACGTTTATCAGACCGAAAACCACGGTACCGGCCTGGATCTGCAGGGGCTGTATTCCTACGCCGGGGGCAGCATTGTCGTCAGCCACAACCGTAGCTGGCTCGACACAAGCCGGCTATACGAAACGCTTCCCGACGGCACGCGGGTGCGTCAGCGCCATGTATTTGTCGGGCAGACCAGCAACTCGTCACTGTCGTTGAACCATCGACTCAACAGCAAGAACTCGGCCAGTTTCCGGCTGTCCCACAGTGATGGCAATACCCGAGGCATGGGTGTGGATCTGGGATGGCGCCAGCGCACGCAGCTATTGGGCAGCGATGCCAACTGGCAGTTGTCGCTGTTCGATCGGCCGGGCAGTTTCAGCTCTGGAAGCCGCCGCAATCGCGGGATCGATCTGAGCGTCAACATCGCGTTGGGAGGACCGGGGGAGCAGTGGGCCGGCAGCCTCGGTTCGCGTACCGCTCGCGAGGGTGGTCGCGATCACAATGCCTCACTGACCTATCGCACGGAGCTTAAGGATCACCTGCTGCAAAGTGTCTCCGCCACGGCGACCAGCGATACCTATGGCGTGGGTATGTCCGCCATGGCCACGATGCAATCGGATCTGGTCAGTGGCGATGGTTTCCTCCAGCGCTCCTCCTATAACAATGCTCTGACCGGGGGGTTGAACCTGGACAGCACCATCGCCGTCGGTGCGCGGAAAATGGTCATGACCAGCCAATTCCACCGCGACGGCGCGGGCATGATCATCGACGTGGAATCGGACATCGATGGCATTGCCCTGCGCGCCGACGATTTGAGCGGCGCCAGCGCGGTCTTGCGGGCAGGCCGCAATTTTGTGCCACTCACAGCTTATAAAAGCAGCTCGGTGAGCTTCGATTTCGAGGGCAATCACGTGCCTGCCGCGACCATCCAGCCAGCCCGCTCCAGCTATCACCTGAACAAGGGCGGCGTGGAGTACCGCAAAGTCACTATCAACAAAACCGTGACAGTGCTCGGGCGCCTCGTCGACTCCCAGGGCAAGCCGCTCAAGGGCCATCACATCATCAACCACGCCAGCCGTGGCGTGAGCGAAGTCGACGGGTTTTTCTCGATGGAAATGAACGCCGGCTCGCCGACGTTGCAAGTACGTTCCGGTAATCAGTTGCTCTGCCAGTTCCGTCTCGATCCGAACAACGCGCGTCGTGAAAACGATGTGCTGATGGTCGGGGATTTGCGCTGTTCGCCGCAGACGTTGGCGGATGTGACCTTCGAATCCCGAAAGGCTGGGTGACTGGGTTTTGTGTGTGTTGGAGTTTCAGGTGAGCCGACTATGAATTTATCTTTTTCGTTAAGAGCAATGGCGGTTTTCTGCGTGGCGGGAGGCTTGCTGGCAGGGCTTCATGCGCCACCGGCCGAAGCGGTGGTGCAGGAAATAAGTGCCAGGTTCGTGCCTGATCCGGCGAATCCAACGTTCAACACATTTGTCAACACGACCCCGCAAAGCGGCGTGTGCCCGAATCGAATGCCTGGTCGTTGCCAGAGCCTGGGCATTTTCAGCCTGCGGGTACCCGGCCTGGTGTTTAATTCCTCCCGGGCCATTCCTGCCGAGCATGCCAACCCAAGACAGGGGGCGACCTTCAGTGTGCCGTCCAGTTGGCGGAATCTTCAGGTTTTTCACTCCAGGACAGGCGAGCGTGAGACGGTTCAGATACGTGTCGCAGGCATTGGCGGGACCTGGCGGATGCAAAGGCCTCCGGGGGTGAGTGCCTGGGGGCGGCCCGGACTTCACTGGAACGCGCAATGGAGTATCGCGCCGGCTCCCTGTACCAGCACCGGCCTGGCACTTGCGGGTGTTAATTTTTCGTACTTTTTCTGGTTGATTCCCGAAGGTGCAGGCGCCTGTAGCAGATCGCCGTTCCAGGATATTCCGTGGTTCAACTTCACCTCGGTCGAATACGTTTATGAGCTCAGAACGCCTGATCCCCTTGGCATGTCGTCAGGGCAATACAAAGGCTCGCTGACCTATACCACAGGTCCTGGGGGAGACTTCGACATGGGCGATGTATTGCTGCCGAACGACACCACGGTGGCCCTGAATTTCACCCTGGATGTCGTCCATTCGCTCAAAGTTGAAATCCCGCCGGGCGGTAATCGCATCGAGTTGGTGCCACAGGGCGGTTGGCAAGCCTGGCTGAATCAGGGACGCAAACCGGTGCGCCTGTTCCGCGATCAGACCTTTCATGTCTCCTCATCAAGCCGCTTCAAAATGCAGCTCGAATGTCAGTACTCCGCTGGTAATACCTGCGCATTACGCGATGCCGATTCGACAGTCGTTATTCCGTTGAACACCAGTGTGACGCTACCCAATGGCCTGACCGATGCTGCGGGCCAAGCGGTACAGCGTCGGCCCTTGCGCCTTGATGGCAGCGGCACCGAGTTGTTCCAACCCGGATTTTATCTCGACCGAAAACCGGCAACCCTGCACTTTGAAATTGCCAGGGAACACGTCGAAACGATGTTGCGCGAGGGTGCTTCAAAAACCTGGTCTGGGGATGTCACGGTGATCTGGGACTCGGAAGTCTAGGCCGTGCTTTTGTTGTTCCGATATGTCTGAGTTTGATAATTGAGGGGGTATGTCATGAAACGCCTGTTGGTAGTTTTTGGTTTTTCGCTGTTGTCTCACGCAGTCCTGGCCGGACCGCAAATCAATGTCGGAGTGGTTTACGACTATCTCGATGGCGAAAAAAGTTCTTATTTGAAACGGGTATTCAATGGCGGCGACAGCACGGCGTTCGTCAAGATCAACATTCTCGAAATCATCTATGACGCCGATGGCACGGCTCGCGAAGTGTCACTGGCGAGCACCGCCGACGGCGCATCCCGCGACGGTTTGATTGCCAGCCCCGCGCGGCTGATCGTACCGGCCAACGGCATGCAGGGCTCGCGTTTGCTTTTCTTGGGCGAGCGAGAAAAGGAACGTTATTTCCGGGTGCGATATGTGCCGGTGGTACCGGAAAAGGAGGACGAGTTCGCGGTGTCTGCCCAAGAACGAGACGCCTATAAAAAAAGCCTGTCCGCCGGGGTCAATGTGCTGGCCGGTTATGGCACGGTATTTTTCGTTCGTCCGAAAGAAACACGCTTCGCCAGCGTGATCGAGAACGAAGCCAGTCATTACCGGATTCGAAACAACGGCAACAGCGTGGTGGTGATCGATGAGTTCAAGGACTGCTCGTTAAGCAACGAGCAGGAGTGTCAGCCAACTACAAAACACCACATCCTCAGCGGTCGGACTTTCCATTTCGAAAAGCAGGTTGGCCGTCACTATCGTTTCACGATGACTGAAGGCTCGAAAACTCAAAACCTGGCTGTCAAAGGTTAAGGCCGACAACAGGCGAACATCATGATCAAACAATTGATAACCCTCACTTCCATGGTGCTTGCGACGCTGACCAGTGTTGGTGCGCCAGCTATTGTCGAGCGCCAGACCTTTGCAGTGTCGGTCACTGTGCCGAACGCGGAGTTTTATGTAATACCGGTGAACCCAGGCTGGATCGGTCGTGAACAGAAACTGAACTGGAACCTGACCACGGAGGAGCTGAGTCCGCTGCGCAAATATTTCGATGTGAGAAACAGTAACGGCGCGATCGCTGTCCGGTTGAGCATGGAACCTTATCTGAGCAATGGCAGGGACAGCGACAACATCGCCCTGGCCGTCCGGTTCAACCATACGCGGCTCACGGTGGATAACACGCAGGTTATTTCGCAACTGGACGGCAAAACCGGCAAACGGGTCGAGTTGGAAATTGCCGCAATCAAACCGGTCTCCGGTTACAAGCCCGGTGATTACCACGGCAGCGTACACATGATATTCGAGGCCATTTCTCCTTGACGGAGGAGAATGACAATCTCGAACCCCTCCAGATCGAAAAAATAGTGGTTTTTTGTGCAGGCAAGAAGAGTGGAATTAGTGTTAACTCTCTAATCTTGATATATCAGCCTTTATTTACGGTTCTTGTAGTATTGGTCTTACAGAAGTTCCCGCATTTGGGTCGCTGTCAATACCAGGTATATAGGGTTTTTGTAGTACTGCTCTTACAGTCAACCATTGGGTTTAGTTGGTTTTTGTTTTTTTTCTCTCCACAGTAATGGTGTTCCGGCTACGAGGGTGTCGGAACTTGCCTGCTTACTTTCCAGATCAATTGGTCGATCATCTTTCGGCGTTGAAAGTTCAGCTGACTAAATGGCTGCTCGTGACAGTTTTTACTCATCCAAGAACTTTCAATGATTCGACTCTTTTAAAAAGACAGGTATTGACCAATGTTCAAGAAAATCGCGTTTGCTGCTCCTTTGGCTGTTCTGGCACTGAGCTCCTCGATGGCGTTTGCCGCCACCGAAGCCAAGCACTCCATCAGTATTGTTGCCCATGTTCCAACCGACGATTTCTACGCGGTGCCGGTGGATTCGGACCTGGTCAACAAGGATCAGGACATGAGCTACAACCCGTCTACCGGTGCGATGAGAACAGTCGACGGGCACTTTGACGTTCTGCACACAGCAGGCAAGGTTCATGCACGTCTGGAAGGTGCACCGAAACTGATTGCCGGTAACAAGACCATCGATTTGAAAGTGGAACTTAATGGCAGGGAACTCACCACCACGTCCCAGGAAGTGGTCGGTGCCGAGGAGTCTAACGTTCGCTACCGTGCGCCGTTCAAGATCAGCGCCAAAGGCACTCAGTTTGATGCCGGCGACTATACCGGCGTCGTTATGTTGGTGGTTGAACCTTCCGTCTAAGTAAGAACCGAGACGGCAGATCGTTTACTTATTCAAAGTAACGTAACCGGTTGGCAAATTTTTTGGTTTGTCAGCCGGACTTTGACTTCCTTGTAATCAGAGTACTTTTTCATGTTCCCGATGACGCCCATCGCGGCAGCGCTTGCGTTGTTGTTATGTAGCAGCGCATTTGCGGCGCCCACTTCTATTGAAAATACCCCCAGAAGTTTGCTGGCCCAGGCGAAGGGCCTGCCGGCGGATTTCGAGGAGCATTTTTTTGATGTGCCGTTGGCCGTTCGGGTCGAGCTCGATCAACAGCCCCTTGGCGAGGCGATGATTGTGTTGTCCCGCGATGACCGGGTCACGTTGCTCGAATTCACCGACACCAGCGAAAGCCGTTTCGGCGCCAGCGAGCGCGAAACCTGGGCTGATGTTCTCAAGCCCGGCGTGGCGCTGGGTGCTTGTTCCGGCCAGTGCCCGGAACAGATGCTGGCAGTTCACTACAACCTTGAAAATTCCTTGCTGTCGATCGTCACCGAAAATGCCGAGCGCGACACTGAAGCCAAGCGTTTTTACGATCAACCTGAAGGCGGCAGCAGTGGCTTGATGGTGCGTAACCAGCTCAATCTCAACGGCGGTCAGGATCAGGACCTGGGCGGGCGTTTTGGCCTGGAGGCCAGCGGCAGCCTGGGCAATTGGAGCCAGACCTTCAACATGCAACTGGCACGCCTTGGCGGCCCGGACACCAAGACCTACCACGCGGTGCATGAGCTCTACACCCAGCGCGAACTGCAAGGCAGTTTTTTTCGTCTGGGTTATTTCACCCCCAATTCCGAAGGCCTGACCCGTCAACCACGTTCATTCGGCACCAGCCCCGACACCGCCGTGGGCGTGATGTATGGCAGCTCCGATAGCCTGGCGATCGACAGCCCGAAACCCAGCGTCTATCCGATTTATGTCACCGCCAATCGTCAAGCCTCGGTGGAGATTTATCGCGATGGTTTGCTGATCAACACCCAGTCGGTACCGACGGGTTTACAAACCCTCGACACCCGCCCATTGCCCGGCGGTATTTACGAAGTGGAAGTGCGGCTGATCGAAGACGGCCAAACCACCTCGACCACTCAGGAGCTGATTTACAAACCGAACAATTGGCGCAATCACGACGAGCGCTGGCGCTACAACCTGTTCGCCGGGCAGGAAAGCAAACTGCTCAGCAACTGGGACCAACAGGAGAGTGGCGATGCGACGGCGGGCGCTGCGATCAACTACCTACTGCACCCTCGGGTGATTCTTGGGCTGTCGGCACGTCAGGTTCGCAACACCCTTCAGTACGGCAGTTCCATCGACTGGAGCCTGGCCAACAGCATCAACCTGTACGCCAATCTGTATCAAACCGAAGACCACGGTACCGGCGCCGATCTGCAAGCGCTTTACAACTATGGTTCCGGCAGCCTGGTGGTGAGCCATAACCGCAGTTGGCTCGACACCACCAACACCTATGACACTTTGCCCGATGGCACCCGAGTGCGCCAACGCAATGTGTTCACCGGCGAGACCAGTAATTCATCACTGGCGCTGAACCACCGGATCAGTCGCAAAAGTTCGCTCAACGCACGAGTCTCCCACAGCGACGGCAACGTCGAAGGTGTCGGCGTGGACCTGGGCTGGACGCAACGTACGACGGTGTTGGGCAGCGACGCTAACTGGCGGTTGTCGCTGTTCGATCGTCCGGGCAGTTACAGCAGTGGCGATGCGCGCAATCGCGGCGTTGATCTGAGCATCAACATGGCGCTGGGTGGTCCGGGCCAACAAGTTTCCGCCAGCATCGGCAGCCGTACGGCCCGTGACGGCAGTCGCGACAACAACGCGTCGATCGGTTACCGCAAAGACCTGCAAGACCACGTGTTGCAGAGCGTCTCGGTGACCGCGTTGACAGACACTTACGGCGTTGGCCTGTCGAGCCTGGCGAACTTTCGCACCGATGCGATCAATGGCGACGGCTTTCTCCAGCGCTCGTCCTACAACGGCAATTTTACCGGCGGCTTGAACCTGGACAGCACCGTGGTCGTCGGTGCTCAGCGCATGGCCCTGACCAGTCAGCATCAGGGGCGCGGCGCAGGGATGATCGTCGATGTCGAGTCCGATATCGACGGGATCGCGTTGCGCGCCGACGACCTCAGCGGTGGCAGCGCCGCATTGCGTCCTGGGCGTAATTTCATTCCGCTGACGGCCTACAAGAACAGCTCGGTGAGCTTCGATTTCGAAGGCAATCACGTTCCGGCGGCCAGCATCGAACCGGCGCGCACCCGCTATCACCTGAACAAGGGCGGTGTGGAGTACCGCAAGGTGCGGGTGATGAAAACCCTGACGGTGCTGGGACGCCTGCTAGATCCGCAAGGTCGGCCCCTCAAGGGGCATCACGTGATCAACCATGCCAGCCGCGGCGTGAGTGAAGTCGACGGGTTTTTCTCCATGGAGATGCATGCCGGTTCACCAACGCTGGAAGTGCGTTATGCCGACCAGTTGCTGTGCCAGTTCAGGCTCGATACAGACAGGCATCGCAGTGAGAACAACGTGTTGATGATCGGCGACCTGCGTTGCACGCCGGATACGTTGGCGAATGCAACTTCCACTGCCGACACGGCGAGCTGACAGACATGAATATTTTCACCAAGACTGGAAAAAAACTCAGTGTATGGACGTCACTGGCGATGCTGTGCGGGATATGTTCGTTACCGGCGCAAGCGGCTGTACTGAACATTGAGGCCACCTTTGTCCCGGATTCGGCAGCTCCGCATAAAAATGAATTCGTGAACAAAACCCCCTCTCAAGGTTTCTGCCTTCAACTCCCTCTGGCCTGTAAGGCGGAAGCAATATTCAGTTTGATCGCGCCGATTTCCTTCACGGCCAATGCGCCCATTCGCGCCAATCATACGGATCCACGCCAGGGAGGGATGGCCAGCGTGCCATCGCAATGGAGTGACGTGGAGGTGACCCACTCGTCCGGAGATAAACATACCGTCAAAGTCCGGATTGCCGGCATCGGACACGAATCGTTGTTGCCAATACCGATCGAGAAGATAACCGGGGCGACCGGAGGGGCGGGTTGGGACAGACTTTGGCAAGGTGGGTCCTGGATGTATGCCCCGTCACCCTGTCAGGGCGTTGGATGGTCCACGGTGGGGGAGTTTGGCTTTAACAGTTTCTGGAAAGTCCCCCAGGGTGCGGGAGTCTGTGCCAAACAGGCCCTGTTCGATATTCCGTTGCCTTTCAAGTATCAGTACTTCGTGTTTGGTTATCAGCTGATCACACCAAATCCCTTGAACATGCAAAGTGGTAATTACACCGGCTCAATCACGTTCAGCGTCGGCCCGCGACAAGATTTCGACATGGGTGATGTGATGCAACCGGATGACACTGCATTGACCCTTAATTTCAATCTCGATGTTCAGCACACACTGAAAGTCGACATTCCCCCCGGCGGCGAAAAAGTCCAGTTGGTCCCGGAAGGCGGCTGGCAAAGCTGGCTGCAGGCGGGACGCCGGCCGGTGCGGCTGTTTCGGGATCAGACCTTCAATATCTCGGCGTCGTCGCGCTTCAAGATGCACATTTATTGTAATGGCCTGGGAGGCTACGATTGCGTGATTGAGGATAGGGATGCGAGAAATGCGGTCGAGTTACAAGTCAGCGTCAGCCTGCCCGACGGTTTGACGGATCTCTCCGGGCAACCCGTCAGGCGCCAGCGATTGAGGAAAGGTGAGGCCAATGCGCAACAGTTCCAGCCCGGTTTCTATGTGGACCGAGCGCCGGGGATTCTGCATTTCGAAGTCCCGCAAAGTCAGATGGTATTCATGCTGAGTCCCGGTAAGAGAGGCTTCTATTCCGGCGGTGTCACGGTGATCTGGGACTCGGAGGTCTGATGGGCAGCACATCGATGAGGCGCGCCAGTGTTGTATTCAATGTCATGAGGTTCAAAGGTATGAAACGTCTGTCGTTACTGATGGTGCTGAGCGGGTTTTCCTTGGGTATTCAGGCCGGGCCGCAGATCAACGTTGGCACGGTTTACGACTATCTGGATGGTGACAAGAGCACGTACCTCAAGCGCGTGTTCAACAGCGGTGACAGCACCGCGTTCGTCAAGGTCAACATTCTGGAAATCATCTACGACGCCGACGGCACGTCCCGGGAAGTGCCGGTCAAGACCCAGGCGGATGCCAGCAGCCGGGATGGTCTGATGGCCAGCCCCGCGCGATTGATTGTGCCGGCCAACGGCATGCAGGGCACACGTTTGTTGCTGATGGGGAATCGCGATAGCGAACGCTATTTTCGCGTGCGCTTCATTCCGGTAGTGCCGGAAAAGGAAGACGAATTCGCAGTGTCAGGGGAAGAGTGCGAAGAATACAAAAAGACCCTGTCAGCCGGCGTCAACGTCATGACCGGGTTCGGCACGGTGTTCTTCGTACGCCCGAAAAACAGCCGCTTCGACAGCGTGATCGATGACAATCCGAACAACTATCGGCTGCGCAACAACGGCAACACAGTGGTGCTGATCGATGAGTTTCGCAATTGCTCGTTGAAGAACGAAACCGACTGCGAGCCAACCACCAAACACCATGTTCTTGCGGGCAAGACTTTTGAGTTCGAGAAGAAACCCGGGCGTGAATACCGCTTCAATCTGGTCGAGGGCGACGCCAAAAAGACGCTGCGCATCGCGAGCCCTTCGTGACGGCAAACAACCCTCATCTACAACAGGTACCTGACATGATCAAGCAATCGGCCATCGTCTTGTGTTTAGGCGGTATGACGCTGATGAGTTGTGTGGCGTTCGCGGCACGGGAAGAGCACAGGTTCGAAGTGTCGGTAGATATTCCGACCCTGCGGTTCTACGTCATACCGGCGGAGACGGACTGGATTCATCGAGAGCAAATTCTGCCGTGGAATATCAACACCTCAACCTTGGGCGGGCTGCGCAAAAACTTCGACGTCAAACACGACACCAGTGCCATCGAGGCGCGGCTGGAGAGCGAGCCGTACCTGTCCAATGGCCGTGACGAACAGAACATTTACTTGCGTGTCAGCTTCAACGGCATGGAGTTGAGCCACGACGCGCAACCGCGGCAAGTGGTATCGGCCGAACAGGCAATGACGGGTGGGCGTTTTCCCCTGGAGATACAGCCGAAAGTACCCGCTGGCGGCTATAAGCCGGGCAACTACTACGGGAATGTCCATCTGATCTTCAACGCCGTCGCGCCCGCAGGCATCTAAGGGACTTGTTCAGTGAAAAGTACTTCAAGGCTAGTCGCAACAGCACAGAGCTGTCTCGTCATCCTGGGCATTATGATCGCGTTGCTGCCCCTCTCCGCAGGTGCCGTGACGCAGCAAATCCGTGCGGTGTTCAAACCCGCCCCCGCCAATCCTCAATACAACGAATTCGAGAACAGAACGCCTCTCAGTGGCTTCTGTCTCGATAACCCGCCGCAGTGTCAGGCGGCGAAATTGTTCAGCCTGCGGTTGCCCATTGGCTCCTATTCGAATGCGACCATTCAGGGCGGGCATTCCAACGAACGTATGGGCGCCATGTTCAACATTCCGTCGCAGTGGCAGACCATTACTGTCACCCATCCCGCGGCGCCACCGCAGGTGGTGAAGTTTAGGGTTGCCGGAATGGGGGTGGCGTACAAATTGCCAAAACCGGCACCAGAACTGACAGATGGAGCCGGGCATAACTTTCTTTGGGAGGGATTTACCTGGAGTTACGCCGGTCCCCCGTGCACAGGCCTGATGGGGGCTGGCAATGACATCGGCTTCAACAGTTTCTGGAGGCACCCCATTGGCGCGGGTACCTGTGCCAAGAAGGCGATGTTCGATATTCCGCAGCCGTTCAACTATGAAACGTTCGATATCACCTATGAACTGATCACCCCGAACCCTCTGGACATGGTCTCGGGCCAGTACACCGGACAACATGTGTTTCGAGTGGGCCCGAACCAGGATTTCGATCTGGGCGATGTCATGGTTACCAATGACGACACGATCGTTCTGGATTTTCTACTCGATGTTGAGCACGAGCTAAAAGTCTCCATTCCTCCTGGTGGTGAAAACGTCCGATTGGTCCCGGCAGGTGGCTGGCAAAGCTGGTTGCACGCGGGCCGTAAACCGGTGCGGATTTTCCGCGATCAGACGTTCAATATTTCGGCCAGTTCTCGTTTCAAGATGTACCTGGATTGCCAATTCGGCCCGGGGTTGCCCTGCTACTTGAGTGACGGCAATAACGTCTCCGTCCCGATGGAGATCAGTGTCAGTTTGCCTGCCGGCCTGATGGATACCAGCGGCAAGCCGGTCAATCGACAGATGTTAAAAGTGGGGGAGGCGGACGGGGTGGTGTTTCAGCCCAGTCAGTACGTGGATCGAAAGTCCGGAACGTTGCACTTCGAACTGCATAAAGATGCGATTGAACCCATACTTTTACCGCAAACGGGCAAGCACTATCGCGGTACGGTGGTGGTTATCTGGGATTCGGTAGTCTGATGGCGACGCGTCATTAGCACGTGCCTGAATACGCTGAGTAAAGCAGTAACTGTCAGCGTATTCAGGCGTTTATCGATTATTGCCCGGAGCGCTCCAGAGCTTCACGGGTCAAGCGTCTCGACAGTTGTTTTTCTTCATACCCCAGATCGATCAGCAATTGGTCGAAAATCGCCTCGGCGATCGGTTCATCGGCAAAGACCTCTGCCTCCGTTAGCGGCAGATCGTGCATGAGTTCCCGCAAGCGATTTCGCAGTGCATTTCGTTCGAAGTTCGCCGACGCTGCCCACTCCCGCTGAACGCTACGCAAGGTCTCGAACTGCTCGCATTTGGCCAAATACTGACGGGTGTTGGTTTCAATCCGGACCGTATACCGTTCACGCAGATAGTCCTCCCAGAAATTTTGTTCGAGCATTCTGTTCACCAGCCCATCACCTTCGCCTAGCTCAAGAACTGTGTCGTAGGCTCTATCGATCATCGCGTCAGTGACGCCAGAAACCGGCCGGTAAAGCATACCTTCGGACTGCCAGGGCAAGTTCAAGCGCTGCGCCAGACCGGTGTGGTAGGCCAAGTAGACTTCAACCTCGTCGGGGTTGCCGCCGCGGGTGCTGATATCAATCCGGGCGATATCGTTGACCTGACTCAATCGCGCCGCACCTTTGGCCAACGTCACCAGTTTCTGTTCAAGCTGCGCCGGATCAGTGGAATAGGAATACGCCTCGGACGCGAGCACCTTGATCCCCATGTTGTTGAACAGTTGCGCCCCGGCATCGGCGCAGTCCACCGGGGCGATGGCCATGATGAATAGCTCTTCGCGCAAGCGCGAATCGACGTGCACTGCGTCGAGCATTCGCCAGACCCTCTGCAGCAGTTGATCCCGGACCTGGCCGCCGGCCCGGTAATCGGATGACAGCCGTGTGTCGAGCAGCACGGTCATGAACGGTTCTGCGTCGGGCTCGTCGATCAGTTCCGACCAGAGGCTCGCTCGATCGACACCCCAGCCAGGCACATCGTTCCAGAGTTCTGCGCTGTAATTCGAGCTGATAATCCATTCTGTTTGACTGTTTGCAGGCACGATGGGCTCAGGGGGGAGTGCCATTGAGCGGCGGATTTCTTGGTAGCGCTTCTGGTTCCGTTCTGACAGATTGCCGACATCCAGTCGGGTTCGCGCCACCACCCAGGCTTGCGGTGAGCCAGGCAGCACCTCAGGAATCAGCCTGATCGGGTTGTCTCGAATATCCAGCAGAAAGCCACGGGGCCTGGGCTTACGCAGGGTGCCTTCGGGCCAGGTCATGATCACGGTGTCTCTCAATCCCACGACTTTTAGCCGGGGCATGCGCGAGATATCCACAACCCGACCCAACGGGTTTTCATCGAGTCTGAGTATTTCCAGGTAGGTCAAGTGCTTCAGCCTTTCCACGGCGGGGGCGTCCAGCACGATTTCGTTGTCACTCAAGCGCAGGCGTTCCAGCCGGTGCATTGCTCCGATGTTTTCGGGCAGGCTCGTCAGGTCACAGCCTTTGGCGCTGAGTTCGCGAAGGTTGGGAAAGTCTTTCAACAAGCCGTTCGCCTTGGCGGAAAAGCGTGTGTTGTCGAGTTTCAGGATCGTGACTTTGTCCAGAAACCTTTTTAGCTGCGGTCGTTCCGGCCACTCGGATTTCAGGTCCAGGGGCAGCAGATCCTGTGACAGATCCAGCGCATAGCCGTGCAAATCGGTACGGCCACCGAGTTTCGTGTTTTTTCGCTCAAAGCAGTCGAGCAAGCGTTGGGCAATCTGCTGCCGGACTCCGCGCAAAGGAATCGGATTATCGGCATCTAGCCCGGCGGACTGGAGCTCCCAGAGATCGACGAATTTTCGAAGTATGTCGAGATCGTTTTCTTGTTCTTCCAGAAGCATCATCGGTTCGCCCGTTTCGATAAGGGCGTTGGCGAACGTGTCGACCTCGACAGTGCTGAAATGCGGATGAAGATCCTGAATGCGTTCATGCAGTGTTTTGCCTTCCTTGCTGAGCCCACCGCCACGAACCAACAGCATCGTTTCATGTTCGGCAACAGCTCGAATCGGCGGCGTTGCAAGGACTGTCCGCCTCTCGCTGGGTGGAGCTGACTTGGCGATGACCCACTGCCTGAAAAACTCGGCATCGCCCGGTTTGTAGCCCAACGCGTTTTTTCCTTCCTTGCCCATGGCATGCAGCAGGGATTCAAAAAAAACATCGGCATCATGAATCGGCTGATCCGAGGTATCACGCACCTGATATTTCCCCGCGTCATCGCGAATCAAAACCCTAACCTGAGTGGCGTCCTCGGGGCCGGCGCTGCAACGCAGCTCGCCATCGAATGTACGCTGGCGGATTTCAATGCGCAGGTCGCCAAACATATCGGTGTGTAGACGCAACGCCCCCAGCGCCAGACGTTCCGTGTCGATATTGCTCAATGTGTCGAGGCACAGACCTTGGGCTGCGCGGACCGATTGCATTTCGAACTGAAGCTCTCGTGCCTGGGTTTTGAGGCGCAAGGGCAGTCGAAGACTTCGCGCAATTTGCTGTCGCTCCGAGGGCGTTGCGCCCGCCATGATGTTTTCCACTACACGAGCAGGCAGCTCGGGAAAGTCGCTGAACAGTAAGATGGTTTCGGGGGATAACGCGGCTGTGGGGCTTGGCGCGGTGCCGAGTCGTTGCAGGGTATCGGCCAGCAACGGCGGCGGAGGGGCGTTCTCGACATGCATCCTGCGCAAGGCCGCTTCGTCGGTGCCGCTGATCTGACGAATCTGTTCCAGTTGTACGTCGTTGAAGGCATCGGTGGTGTGACCGATGCGCCTCATCAGTGTCGGGCCTTCCCATTCGCGCGGGTTTTCCGTTTCGCTGACCCAGGCACCTTGACCGTTGTGCTGCAGGGTCGGTGCATACGCATCTGCACGTTGTGGATGCTGGATGCGGTGCTGCCCGGTGGCCGGGTCTTCTTGCACTTCGAAGTGCTGATCGTCCAACCGCAAAATATGTTGGTCCTGATGCTGGTAAATGCCCCGTTCATCGGGGCTGGCGTCGGTCGGTAACGCAAGCTCTGTCAGCTGATACGGCGTCAGATCAGAATTCCACAACCGCATCTGGCCATTCGGCAGCTGCACCGGTTTCAGGCCTTCGAAGAATGGCGAGAGTTTCGCCCGTGCGACGTTTCCGAGGGTGGCGCCCGCCGCAAACGCGCCCAATTGCACCACGCTTTCCAGCACGCCAATGGCCTGCTCGCCAGCCTCGGCCAAATGGCCTTCGGCCAGGTCGACGAGGCCCTCGACCACTTCATCGGTCAGTTGATAGGCGATGTAGGCCATCATCAACTCGCCCAGGCCGGGCACCAAGGGTAATGCCACCAGCAGTGCGACATTGAATATGTCCGAGAGCATTTTTTCCAGGTTGTCCCACCAGGCCCAGCGGGCCATGCGGTCGGCATATTCGGTGGAAATTGCGATTTCCCGTGCATCGTTGAGGATCTTGTTCAGCTTCTGCTGGTAGAGGTAGCCCCATAGATCGCCGGTGAAGCGGGTCGCGCGATCGTCCTGAATCTTCGATAGGCGAAATTGCAGATTCGGGTTATCCACAGGCGTTTCGCGCCAACTGGGCAGGTTTGAACCCGGTGGTGCCGGTTGCCACTTCACCTTGCTCAAGCGGTCATTCAACCCGGCAAAAAAATGCCCACGTTGCTGATGGTCGACGAACTGGCTGAAGAACTGCTGATAGCTTTTGGGGGCGGTTGCATTACGTAGCTGGCGTGTCAGCTCAGCCATGAATTCGAGCAACGACGGGTATTGCCTGAGAGGGTGCTCGGGGTCATGAGGAACGTATGCAATCACTGGAACCGGAGAACTGGCGGTGTCTACATCGGGTGCGATCAGGACGATGCCGGTCAGGGACGCGTCCATCATGGACAGGTTGTAATAGTTGACGGATTGCCCGTGCCATTTAAGGTTTCTTCGGTCGTCGAGCATGCCCTGTACGACGTTGTGAGCGTCATGGTCGATGTCATTTTTCATCAGCGCCATTTGGGCCGCGGTACTGAGTGCGCTCTTGTGGCTGAGAATGACTTTATGGCGCAAAAACTGCCTGGCCACGCTGTTGGTCGAGAGCAAAAACTCTTTCAGGTGCTGTTCGTATCGGGCGCCGATGTTCAGTTCGCGACACAGTGATTTGAACTGATCGATGCTCATTTTGCGCTTTAGATGTTTTACGTCGAAATGCCCGCGGGCGTCGGGCCGGGTGATGAACTCCGAGTATTCGGAGAACGCCTCATCGTGGGAAAAATTGTGCAGCGCGGCATCCAGCAGCGAGACGGTTCGGCTGGTCGTTCCGCCTGAAAAGTCATGCACCCACCATGAGGTTTTTACGGGCGCGTACAACCGCAACCAGGTTTGTTCGACGTCTTCTTTGACGCCGTAACGCTCTTCCAAAGCCTCCTGCAGCAGCGGTTTGGCAAAGGCATACACATCTTGCAAATTGCTCAGCGCACGATCCACGTTGTTTTGCGCGGCCCAGGCGAGCTTGATGTCGTTCTTCAAGCGCTGATGATCCGCGACTGACGCACTCTGGTGCCACTCGGGAATCGTCACTCTTACGGTGTTCAGCGCTTTGATCCGAGACGATGAAGCATTCAGCATCCAGGGAGGAATGGCCTTTTTGACCAGTTCAAAGTGGATACTTTTATCGGAGAAGGTGGAGGGTGTCTGTTCTGACCGTTGTTGTGTCAGGGGAATAATGGGCATTGCTGATCGTCCGTGATCGAAAATGGAGCGACCAGACTAGGCAAGGGGAGTACCCGAAAAAAGCTCAAATATTCGGTCGAAACAGCACCGGTTTCGACTCGAATCCTCGAAAAATGAGGAGTGAAAAATACATAGTTACCCCACGCCCGACCGGTTTTTACTGTTTAACGTTCAGCGGTGACCACAGGGGCCTGGCACATGGTGTGAGTGCCCGGTTGCAGATACGGCGACAAGATTGGCGCCATGCCCTTGAGCACCTGCACCGGCAGCGCCGAGGTGAATTTGAAGTTCTCCGCCGAGCGCCCCGGGACGAAGGCGGTCAAGGTGCCGAAATGGTTGTCGCCGATAAAGAACACGAACGTCGCCGTACGGTTGATCGACTTGGAGCTGAGAATCCGCCCGCCGGAACCGATGGCTTCGATGCGGTTGTCGCCGGTGCCGGTCTTGCCACCCATGGCCAGCGGGCTGCCGTCAGCCAGTTTGAAACTGCCGGCCACGCGCTTGGCGGTACCGGCATCCACCACCTGGGAGAGGGCTTCGCGCATCGCCGCGGCAACCTCGGACGGCATGACCCGTTTGCCGACATCCGGGTCATTGGCCAGTCGGGTTTCATACGGTGTGTTTGCCGCGAAGTTCAGGCTGTCAATGCGCAATGTCGGCATCCGCACACCGTCGTTGAGAATGGTGCCGACCAACTCCGCCAGCGCTGTAGGGCGGTCGCCGGAGCTGCCGATGGCGGTGGCCAGCGACGGCACCAAATGGTCGAACGGATAGCCGACTTTCCGCCAGCGCTGATGAATGTCGAGGAACGCCTCGATCTCCAGCATGGTGCGGATGCGACTGTCACGGGCACCCTTGTGACGGCTTTTGAACAGCCAGCTGTAGACTTCCTGACGTTCAAACTGGCTGGCTTTGACGATCTGGCTGAACTTGGCATCGGGGTTGTTCAGCAGGTAACCCATCAACCACAAGTCGAGCGGGTGGACCTTGGCGATAAAGCCTTGGTCCGGCAGGTCGTACTTACCTGGCCGGTAATTCTCGTAGAGCCGTTCGAGGCGTTCGTCGGTGAGTTTTTCGGTGAGCTTGGCGCCTTTCAGGTGCGAGCGCACGAAGGTGTTGAAGCTTTCCTGACTGGCCTGTGGCAGCAAATACCGGTGCACTGCGGCCATGCGAATCGGTGTCGGGCGCATGCTGTCGAGGAAGGTGTCGAGCCGCGCCTGAGTGTCCTTGTTTTTGTATTTTTTCCAGAACTTCAGCAGGAACGAAGTACCTTCGCGATCGGCGAACGAGGCCAGGTATTCCTGACGTCTTGGGTCGCGGTCGTCCTTGAGCAATTCGGCGCTGTTGTTCGAGCCGGAATAGGTCGTGTAGCGCACCAGGTCACGCATCAGCCGAATGAACGGCAGGTTGATCGACTCACGGATGGCATCGCGTAGCGTCGGCAGGCGGCCATTGTCTTCGTTGCGAAAGTTATGGAACGTGTGCAGCCCGCCACCGGTGAAAAAGGCTTCGCCGGGGCTGGCGGAGTATTTGCGGTCCAGTGCTGCGCCAAGCATGGCCGGCAGGTTACGGTCTTTATTCTGGATCAGGTAATCGACGGCCCAGCGGCTCAGACGGTCCTGGTCCGGAACGTCGACTTTCTTCAGTTCCGGGACGGTCATCGTGGCGTATTTATCGTGCAGCTCGGCGATGATCTGCAGGTAGGTGGTCAGCACGCGCATTTTGGCGGTGGAGCCCAATTCCAGTTTGCTGCCTTCGTTGATATCAAATGGCTGATCGGTGCTGTCGGTTTGCACTCGTACCCGTGAACCGTCCGGGGTCAGCTCGAACAGCGTGAAGCTGTAGCGCACTTGCGTGGTGCTGGTGGGGGTGAGCAGGCGTTCGCCGATCAGGCCGATTTGCGCTGCATAAGCCGGGTCGGCCAGATGCTTGAGGTATTCGGTGGCCTGGGTTTGCAGCTCGCCTTGCAGGGTGCTGGTGGCCGAGAGGTCGAGGCGATCGAGGTCGTACAGCGGACGGTTGAGCAAACCACCCAGACGGCTGCGCGCCACGCTGATGCCTTTGTTGGTTTCGATCGGCTGGATGGTTGGCTGGGTTTGCCAGTCGCGATAGATCACTTTGCTGGCTAACGCCGCTGCCGCCAGGGGTGTGTCGATCACGCCGTTTTGCGCCAGCAGGCGAATGTGGCTGTCGGTGAGGTCGGCCAGTTCGTCGTGACCCTTGGTCAGGTAATGGGAAGGGCGGCGCTGGGCAATCATCAACGACAACATCTCACGCAGGGCCAAACCTTTTTCCGACATGCTTTTTGGATCGGTCGCGGCGCTGGCCAACCGTTCGTTGGCCTTGTTGAAATCGGCGCCGTACCAGACGCGCAAGCCTTCGGCCATGCCATACACTTCACCGTGGCCCGGCACGGCCGACAGCGGCACGCTGTTGAGGTAATCGCGAATCACGTTTTGCCGAGCCTCGAGCGTTTCCGGCCCGGCTTGATAAGCCCGCACGCTGGCGGAAATCATTTGACGGATTTTTTCCGCACCCGACACCGTCAAGCCATTGGGCGAGTGACGGTACTTTTCAAGTTGGGTGGCGAGGGTGCTGCCACCCGCCGACTGGCCCGGCAGGTGCATCAACTTGGCGACCTGGGACCACGCGGCCATGCCGAACCGTGGCCAATCCACAGCAGGGTTGGCCAGGGGTTGACGGGGGTCGAGCAAGAAGCGGTTTTCGATGAACAGCAAGCTGCTGACCACCACCGGTGGGATCGCCGCAAAGCTGGAATAGAGTTGTTGCGGATATTTGTACTGGTACAGCGGTGCCGCGCGGCAATCGGTGATCGACAACCCGGCCTGGATTTTTTCCGCGTAGGGCACGAAAAAGCCCTTGTCGCTGTAGTTCATTAGCGCCTGGGAAAAGCGCGTTTGCGATGAAACGACGTAATCACGCTTGAGCAAGCGTGGCAGGAACTCATCCAGGGAGCTGTAGCCCAGGCGCAGATCAAAAGGCCCCTCACCGGGGTAGCGAATTGCGTCGCTGGGGCCCGGTTGCATTGTGTAGTTCAGGGACGCGGCATATTTGCTGACTTCCCGGGCCTGGAATTTCGAGGTGCGCATTTCCTTGGCGGCCGCCAGACCCAGGACAATCAAAATAATCAGCAACAACAACCAGAAAGCCCCCCAGCCGTGCCGGGAACGACCAGGTTTTTCAGGTAAAGGCGCTTCATCCACACGTTCAGTCGGGACCACAGTTTTACTCGAATCGGTTTGCCATAACGCGCCCATAGTCACTGATCCATTCACGCAGATTGATCGGACTTGTCTGAAGCTTAGACGGTGGTTGGCGTTGGTGAAAAAATTGTGAGGATCCAAAATGCTTGATCGGGGCATATCCGGATTTTCGGTAGCGGCTGTTCTTTGATTGTGTACCTATCCATTTTTTTGGTAACGGCTACTGGCGGTTTTGCTCTTACAGCGAGTGACTTTTGGCAAACGCCCGGCATGCCGGCCCAGCCAAAAGTAACCAAAAGGTCTTGCCCCTGACGTTCGGTGCCGAGCCACAGCGAGGCACCGAACGTCAGGGGCAAGAGCCCTTGGTGACTCGTTGTAAGAGCGAAACCGCCAGCCGCCATCACCGCAAAAACGGATATGTACACAAAAGTCAGACCATCATCACCAAAACACCGCTCTCTTCAAAAGAGACAAACAACATCCTGAAACACCTGAACCAGAGCCATCCAAAAGATAAACAACGCCAACGCAGAATCATGACGATGCACCAATGTTGTGCAATACTCCCCCCGCTTCAACAGCGAGAAATCCTACAAAACCCAGACAATCTATCTCTGAAAACCGCCGTTTTGCCGAGATTTATAGCTGAATTTTGTCGTTTATAGAGTGAAAATCTCTGTCGCCAGCTTTTTATACTGCACGCCCCGCTGATCTTGCAGGTTTTGTCCTACAAGACGGTTCCGCCTACAAGGCAGGCCCGGTATCAGGAAGCGCCGGCTTACCGGTCTGCGCTTCGACACTCGGTGGTCATATCCAATAACAAGACGAGGTTGTACCCCTATGCCAGTTGGCAATCACCTGCCCAATGGCGAGACCGCTCAAGGCGGCCCGCTCAAACGCGAACTCGGCGAACGGCATATTCGCTTGATGGCGCTTGGTGCCTGTATCGGCGTCGGTCTGTTCCTCGGTTCGGCCAAGGCCATCGAAATGGCCGGCCCGGCAATCATGCTGTCCTACATCATCGGCGGTCTGGCGATCCTGGTGATCATGCGTGCCCTCGGCGAGATGGCGGTGCACAACCCGGTCGCCGGCTCCTTCAGCCGTTACGCCCAAGACTATCTCGGCCCATTGGCGGGCTTCCTGACTGGCTGGAACTACTGGTTCCTGTGGCTGGTGACCTGCGTCGCGGAAATCACCGCGGTGGCGGTGTACATGGGCGTCTGGTTCCCCGATGTGCCGCGCTGGATCTGGGCGCTGGCCGCTTTGATCAGCATGGGCTCGATCAACCTGATCGCAGTGAAAGCCTTTGGTGAGTTCGAGTTCTGGTTCGCCCTGATCAAGATCGTCACCATTATTGCGATGGTGATCGGCGGTGTCGGCGTGATCGCGTTCGGCTTCGGCAACGACGGCGTGGCGCTGGGGATTTCCAATCTCTGGGCCCACGGCGGCTTCATGCCCAACGGTGTGCAAGGCGTGTTGATGTCGTTGCAAATGGTGATGTTCGCCTACCTCGGCGTCGAGATGATCGGCCTGACCGCCGGTGAAGCGAAGAACCCGCAGAAGACCATTCCCAATGCGATCGGCTCGGTGTTCTGGCGGATTCTGTTGTTCTACGTCGGCGCGCTGTTCGTGATTCTGTCGATCTACCCATGGAACGAAATCGGCACCCAGGGCAGTCCGTTCGTGATGACCTTCGAGCGTCTGGGCATCAAGACCGCCGCCGGCATCATCAACTTCGTGGTGATCACCGCGGCACTGTCGTCCTGCAACGGCGGCATCTTCAGCACCGGGCGCATGCTGTACAGCCTGGCGCAGAATGGCCAGGCTCCGGCCGGTTTCGCCCAGACTTCGAGCAATGGCGTGCCCCGTCGCGCGTTGCTGCTGTCGATCTTCGTGCTGTTGCTGGGTGTGCTGCTCAATTACATGGTCCCGGAGAAGGTCTTCGTCTGGGTGACGGCGATTGCCACTTTCGGCGCGATCTGGACCTGGGTGATGATCCTGCTGGCCCAGCTCAAGTTCCGCAAAGGCCTGAGCGCCAGCGAACGTGCCGGCCTCAAATACAAGATGTGGCTGTACCCGGTCAGCTCGTATCTAGCGCTGGCATTCCTGGTGCTGGTGGTCGGCCTGATGGCGTACTTCCCGGACACCCGCGTCGCGCTGTATGTCGGCCCGGCATTCCTGGTGCTGCTGACGGTGTTGTTCTACGTGTTCAAGCTGCAACCGACCAATGTGTCGCAAGGTGCGGTGCGTTCGGCTTCGTAAGTTGTAACGTCTGAAACGCAAAAGCCCCGGTCCATTGGCCGGGGCTTTTTATTGACTGGCAATCATGTGTCGAGCGGCGGCGACCTGAACCGACCGATTCAACCGCTTGTTGAAATCCAGAGAACCGCTGGTCTGAAAGGCAGGTTGACCTGTGATTTCTGACAGTAGACAGGTTCAAAGTTTTATGACGCGAAACGGGGGAATCACCATGAGGCTCTTGTGGAAAGGATTTTCCAGCTACACGGTGGTCGGGGTGGCCAACACGCTGATCCACTGGCAAATTTTTTTCCTGCTGAGTGTGGGTACCGGCCTCAGTCAAGCGGTCAGCAATCTGGCCGCCTTTTGCGTGGCCGCCTCGTTCTCCTTCTACATGAACGCGCTGTATACCTTCGATGCCAAGGCGTCGGTCGGCGGTTACGTTCTGTTCCTGATAGCCATGGGGGCGCTGAGTCTGGGCATCGGCCATGCAGGCGACGTTTGGAGACTTCATGGTCTGCTGACGGTGGCTATTTTTTCGGCGTTGAGTCTGGTGCTGGGCTTTCTGTTTTCAAAGTACGTGGTCTTTCGCAGGCGTAACGCATGAAAGTCTCGTTGATCGTTCCGGTATTCAATGAAGAACAGGCGGTCAGCCTGTTTTATCAGGCCGTGCGTCGCGAGTTGAGGCTTGAGCAGACTGAGGTCGAAATCGTGTTCATCAACGATGGCAGTTCCGACCGCACGGCCGAGGAGGTCAAGGCCTTGGCGCAGGCCGATGAGCAGATATTGCTGATCAACTTCTCGCGCAACTTCGGCAAGGAACCGGCGTTGTTCGCCGGCCTGGAATACGCCACCGGCGATGCAGTGATTCCCATGGATGTCGATTTGCAGGACCCGATCAGCGTCATCCCGCGGTTGATCGACCAATGGCAAAAAGGCGCGGATGTGGTGCTCGCCAAGCGCCGGGATCGCGCCGCCGACAGTTACCTGAAACGCCACAGCGCTTCGCTGTTCTACCGTGTGCTGAACCGTATCGCTTACACCCGCATCGAAGAAAACGTCGGGGACTTTCGGCTGATGGATCGTAAGGTGGTCGACGTGATTCGCGCGCTTCCCGAGCACCAGTTGTTCATGAAAGGTGTGCTGTCATGGGCCGGGTTCAACACCGTGGTGGTGGAATACGAGCGCGCCGAGCGAGCGGCGGGCACCAGCAAGTTCAATGGCTGGAAACTCTGGAACCTGGCGCTGGAAGGCGTGACTTCGTTCAGCACGGTGCCGTTGCGCTTATGGACTTACGTCGGCGGCGGTATTTCGATTTTCGCGGTGCTCTACGCGGTGTACATGGTGCTGGACAAGATTTTCTTCGGCAACAGCGTCCCCGGTTATCCGTCGCTGATGACCGCGATTCTGTTTCTCGGCGGCGTACAACTGATCGGCATCGGCATCCTCGGTGAGTACGTCGGCCGCATCTATATCGAAGCCAAGCATCGGCCGCGCTACGTGGTGAAAGACATCATCGGCGGCAAAGACCGGCTCGGGATTTAGCATGGGCAGGTTCAGCGATTTTTTCAGCAAAGAACTCGGGCGTCGGCAGGTCTGGCTGTTTTTTCTGCTGGCGACCTTGTTGTATGTGGTGCCGCTGATCGTTGCGGACTATCCGTATATCGATGACAACTGGCGATCATTGTCGGCCGGTATGGCCTGGGCGGAGCAGGGACGGTTATTCACCGAGTTCTTCTACAACCTGCTGACTTTCAGCCATGCCGCGCCGAACATCTTTCCGCTGCCGCTGTTGATCGCCACACTGGCCATGGCCGCGGCGCTGACCAGCCTGACATTTCATTACTTTCGGCAACCGACGATTGCCTGCTGCCTGGTGACGCTACCGCTCTGGTACAACCCGTTCTTTCTGCAAAACCTGTCTTATCAATACGACGGGCCCGCCATGGCATTGAGCGTGGTGGCGGTCATCTATGCGATCACCTTTCGTCGCCCCTCGCGCATTCAGCAGTGGCTGGTGCCGTCCTTCCTGGTTGCCTTGGCGATAGGGCTGTATCAGGTGAGCTTCAATGTGTTTCTCGGGTTGTGTTGTCTGGAGATCCTCAGGGGCGCCAATGACAAACTGGCCTGGCCGCAATGGTGCGGGTTGATCGGCTGGAAAATCGCTCAGGCCTTCCTCGGCTGCCTGATTTACGCCGTCAGTGCTTATCCGTTCATTCAGCACAATCGCACCCTGCTGCTGAACTGGAACGCGGAGCCGTTGCTGCAACTGCACGTCAACATCGCCAGGGTGCTGGAAAAAGTCGTGCTGCTGTTTCATGGCGGATTTGCCTGGGTGTTCGCCGGGTTGTTGCTGTGCGCCATGGCTGGCGTGGTTCGCCTGGGGCTCAACGTCGTGGCGCGTCGGGACCGCATCGCGAACAAAATGCTGATCGGCCTGATCTGTGTGCTGGCATTACCGGCAGTAACCTTGCTGGTGTCGGGTATGGCGCTGTTTTTCCGGGACTTCAATGAAGGCGCCAGGACCCTGATGGGCTTCGCGGTCCTGTTGGTGCTGTTGTTCTATTTGAGCCATCTGGCGCTGGCACCCATCCACCAGCGGCTGCCGTTGTTGTTGGTGATTCCGTTGCTGGCGATGCTTTCGCTGTCGTACGCCTACGGGCGCGTGCTGACGGTGCAGAAAGCCTTCGCGGCCAGCGCGTTGTCGAATCTTGAACGCGACATCGTTTCGAATCGACAACTGCTCGAAGCCAAGCGCATTTACCTGTCGGTGACCTATTCCGATCACTGGTTGCTGGGGGCGGCGGGCTCGTTCAAGCAGATGCCGGTGTTGCACTATCTGCTGAACATCGACTTCTTCATGCTGGCCGAGAACCTGCCGAAAGTGGGGATCACCAACGTGGTGGCGGAGAAGGAGCGGCGTAACGCGACCCGGGTGGGTTACCAGCACTATCCGCCGCTGGTGGAGAGCCAGTACTACCGGATTTATCTGATTGGCGATTACGGTTTTATTGTCATGAAAGAGCCAGCGCCGGTTAAGAGGCTGCGCTGGTAATGGCAGGCGTCAGAACGCATCCATCAGCACGACAATGCAATCCCTGGCCTGGTAAGCATTGATCTGCGGTACCAGCCGCCGAAAGTGCTCAGACTGGCAATGAGCATCCAGCGCTGCCTGATTCGGCCATTGTTCGACGAAGATAAAGTGCCCGGAGTCTTTTTGATCGACGAACAGGTCGTAGGCGATGCAATCGGGTTCCAGTCGGGTCTTCTCGACCAGTTCGGCGTACCACGGGCGAACGGTTTCAATGTGTTCGGGTTTGATGAAATCCTGAGCGATGACTTTCAGCATGCTGTCCTTCCTTGGTGTAAAGCCAACCTCCGATGAGGTTGGCGTTCAATTGTTGTTTACGCGGCAGCCAACTCGTTCGGCTCAAAGCTGTCCGCCCGCGCCATCTGCCACATCCGCGAGTAAAACTCGCCATTCACTTCACCGGTCAGCAACTCCCCCGGTTTCAAGAACACATGCAACTGCGAGAACAGTTTGATCTCGGTCGCTGACATGCGCCGTACCAAATGCTTGGCCGACAATTGCGAAGGGTGTTCCAACCCGGCAGCGGCGAGCATTTCGGCCAGGGCCTTGAGCGTGTTGCGGTGGAAGTTGAAGACGCGTTGAGCCTTGTCCGGGACGACGAGTGCGCGTTGGCGCAGGGTGTCCTGGGTGGCGACACCGGTCGGGCATTTGTTGGTGTGGCAGCTTTGCGACTGGATGCAACCGATGGCGAACATGAAGCCGCGCGCCGAGTTGGCCCAGTCGGCGCCGATGGCCAGGACGCTGGCAATGTCGAAGGCGCTGACGATCTTGCCGCTGGCGCCGAGTTTGATTTTGTCCCGCAGGTTCAGGCCGACAAGCGTGTTGTGCACGAACAGCAGGCCTTCGCGCATCGGCACACCGATGTGGTCGGTGAACTCTACGGGCGCGGCGCCGGTGCCGCCTTCCTTGCCATCGACCACGATGAAATCCGGGAGGATGCCGGTTTCCAGCATGGCCTTGGCGATGCCCATGAATTCCCACGGGTGGCCCAGGCAGAACTTGAAGCCCACCGGTTTGCCGCCGGACAGTTCGCGCAACTGCTGGATGAAGTGCATCAATTCAATCGGCGTGGAAAACGCGCTGTGCCGCGACGGTGAGATGCAATCTTCGCCCATCAGGATGCCGCGGGTTTCGGCAATTTCCTGGGTGACTTTGTGCTTGGGCAGGATCCCGCCGTGGCCGGGTTTGGCGCCCTGGCTCATCTTGATTTCGATCATCCGCACTTGCGGCGTCTGCGCTTGTGCCGCAAAGCGTTCCGGGTCGAAACGGCCGTCAGCGGTGCGGCAGCCAAAGTAGCCGCTGCCGAGTTCCCAGGTCAGGTCGCCACCGTTTTCCCGGTGATAGGCGCTGATGCTGCCTTCGCCGGTGTCGTGGGCGAAGTTGCCGAGTTTGGCGCCCTGGTTCAGCGCCCGAATGGCGTTGGCGCTGAGGGAGCCGAAACTCATGGCCGAGATGTTGAACACCGAGGCCGAGTACGGTTGCGCGCACTGAGGGCCGCCGACCATTACCCGGAAACTGCTCGGGTCGCTCAATGGCGCCGGGCGCATGGAATGGCCGATGAATTCGAAGCCAGACTGATACACGTCGATCAACGTGCCGAAGGGTTTATCGGCGCTTTCATTTTTGGCGCGCGAATAGACCAGTGAACGCTGGGCCCGTGAGAAGGGCAGGGCGTCGCTGTCGGATTCGAGCAGGTACTGGCGGATTTCCGGGCGAATGCCCTCGACCAGATAGCGGATATTGCCGAGGATCGGGTAGTTGCGGCGCACCGCGTGGGGGCTTTGCAGCAGATCGAACAGGCCTACGAGGCTGAGAATGCCGGTGACGGCGGTGATCGGCCAGAGCCAGTCGTGCTCCAGGAAGGGCAGGCTGGCGAGGGTAAACATCACGCACGCGGCAAAGAAGGCGTAGCGGCTCAGGAGTGACAGGCTCATACGGGTTCCTTGGGTTCGGACTCAATAGTTTCAACGCAACAGGCGCATGGATACACACAGATCCCTGTGGGAGTGAGCCTGCTCGCGATTGCGGTGGTTCAGTCGACATCAATGCTGAATGAAAGACCGCAATCGCGAGCAGGCTCGCTCCCACAGTAAAAAGCACTCCGCGTTGTAATCAGGCATTTTGGGCCTGGAGAAATATCGAAAACAGCTCGGACTGGGACTTGATTCCCAGTTTGCTGTACATGTGTTTTTTATGGACTTTCACGGTTTCAACAGAGATTTCCAGCTTACGGGCGATTTCTTTACTGGAGCAACCGCTGAGCATCAACCGCCCGACATCCAGTTCCCGGGCGGTCAGTTGCGCGCCTTTGAGTTGCTGCACCGACGCTTCCAGCTGAACCCGCCAGTCGCCCTGGATCGGCGCCGGCGCAAGCGTCACCACTTCGTTGATTTCGTAGGGCAGGCGCTGGCGCAACAGGCCGAGCACCCAAGGCTGGATCAGCGACAGCAAGGCAATCTGCTGGCCGCTGAAACGCTGCTTGCTGCCCAGTGACAGGCACAGCGTGCGGTCGCCTTCGAGTTGGCAATTGAACTGGATTTCATCGGCCACCACATTCAGACGAAAGTAGCGCTGGTAATACTCGGTCAGCTCGAAATGCTCCGGCGCTACTTCCGACAGGCGATACAGCCCGGTGCGCGACTGCTCGCGACAGGCGATGTAGAACGGATCGAGCAGGTACAAACCGCGCAGGTAATCCTGGAACAACTGATCGGGGCTGCCATCCGCGCCCGGGCATTCGGCGAACACTTGCGGGTGCTGATCGGCGCTGAAAAGCAGCGCCACCCAGCTGTCGAAGGTCACGTACTGATCCAGCAACCGAACCAGCTGCGTCCAGAAATTGGGCTTGTCCAGGGCGTCGATCAGTTGCCCGACCGAGCGGTGCCACGCGATGTCGTCTAACGAGAGTGTCATGCATCTACCCCTATCGGGTTACCCCAGCCGCGTAATTCCCTGGCCGGTTGCTTGCTGCGCATACTGGCGCACAGACACCGGCCGGGCAATCTTTCTGCACCCCGGCATCCATAACAAGGAATACCCATGAAGGTCGAACTCGCCCAATTGGCGGGCCGTGACAACGACACGGCTTACAACCTCGAACGCGCCCTGACGGCGATTGCTGCCTGCGCCGCCGATACGCAGCTGATCATGTTTCCGGAAGGCCATTTAATGGGGTTTCCGTCCGCCGAAACCGTGGCCCGGATCGCCGAACCGCTGAACGGGCCGTCCGTCAGCGCAGTGTTGGCGGCTGCCCGTGAACGCAATATCGGCGTGGTGATCGGCGTGGCCGAGAACGACAACGGCCGCTTCTACAACACCACGCTGCTGATCACCCCCGAAGGCATCGCGCTCAAATATCGCAAGACCCACCTGTGGGCCTCGGATCGCGGTGTGTTCGAGCCCGGCGATCGTTACGCCACCTGTGAGTGGAACGGGGTACGGGTCGGCCTGCTGATTTGCTACGACATCGAGTTCCCGGAAACGGCCCGCGCGCTGGCGCAACTGGGCGCGGAACTGCTGATCGTCACCAACGGCAACATGGACCCCTACGGCCCGACGCACCGCACCGCGATCATGGCGCGGGCCCAGGAAAACCAGGCATTTGCGCTGATGGTCAACCGGGTGGAAGCGGGTGATGACGCACTGGTGTTTGCCGGCGGCAGTGCGCTGGTGGATCCGCTGGGCACCTTGTTGTTCGAGGCCGGGCGGGATGAGGGACAGTTTGCGGTTGAGCTGGATCTGAACCGGCTGACGGCGGCGCGGCAGGATTATCGGTATCTGGATGATCAGCGGCTGCGGTTGCCGGGGGAAGTGGTGGAGCAGATCGGCGGTGTCCGGGAGTTATTGATTCCTGAGCGTTGAACCAGCCCTCACCCTAACCCTCTCCCGGAGGGAGAGGGGACTGACCGAGGTGATGCAAAGCTCTACATCGACCTGAATAACCGAGTCGAACTCAGGATTTGAAAAGCATGGAGACCTGCTCCCTTTCCCCCTCTCCCCCCTGGGGAGAGGGCTGGGGTGAGGGGTGGCTTTTGAAGTAGACGTAAATTTTTGCCGAACTCGGCTCTGCCATAAATCCAATAAAATTCGGAGTAGTCGCTCATGGCTCGTTTGCAACGCACCCTGTCATTAGGGTCGGTGGTGCTGTTCGGCATCGCCTACATGACGCCGATCATTGTGCTCGGCACCTTTGGCATCCTCGCTCAATCCACCGCCGGCATGGTCCCTGCTGCTTATCTTGCAGCGCTGGTGGCGATGTTTTTCACCGCCATGAGCTACGGCCGAATGGCCTCGGCGTTTCCGGTGGCCGGCTCGGCCTACAGCTATGTGCGCAAGGCGATCAGCCCGAAACTCGGTTTCATTGCCGGTTGGGCAGTCCTTCTTGATTACCTGTTCCTGCCCATGGCGATCTGGCTGATCGGTGCGGCGTACCTCAACTCGGCGTTCCCGGCAGTACCGCAATGGATCTGGGTGCTGGCGTTCATCGGCATCACCAGCGCAATCAACATCGTCGGCCTGAAGCTGGCCAATGGCATCAACGCCTTGCTGATGCTGGTGCAATTTCTGGTGCTGATTGCGTTCGTCGCGCTGTGCGTCCACTACGTCGGCGGCGATGCGAGTACGCCGTTGTGGTCGGTCAAACCGTTCTTCAACGGCGACATGCAGATGCCCTTGATCATGAGCGGCGCGGCCATCGCCTGTTACTCGTTCCTCGGTTTTGACGCGGTCAGCACCCTGACGGAAGAAACCCGCGACCCGCGCCGCACCATTCCGCGAGCGATCATGCTGATTACCCTGATCGGTGGCCTGATATTCGTTGGCGTGTCGTATTTCGTGCAGATCGCTCATCCGTCGTTCCAGTTCGACAGCGTCGACTCGGCAGCCTATGAAATTGCCCGCAACATCGGCGGCGACCTGTTTGTGTCGATTTTCCTGATCGGCCTGATCGTCGGCCAGTTCGCTTCGGGTTTGTCGGCGCAGGCCAGCGGTTCACGTCTGTTGTTCGCCATGGGGCGCGACGGTGTGTTGCCAAAATCTTTTTTCGGCACCTTGCACGAACGCTTCGGCACGCCCGTCAACAGCATCCTGTTGTGCGCGGTGGTGGCGTTGCTGGCACTGAAACTGGACGTCACCACCTCGACCTCGTTCATCAACTTCGGCGCGTTCCTGGCGTTCAGCCTGGTGAACCTGTCGGTGATCTTTCACTACTGGATTGGCGGTGAACACAAAGGGCTGCGCGAGTTTGTGCTGTTCCTGTTGTTCCCGTTCATCGGCCTGGCGGCGGATTTGTGGCTGATGGTCAGCCTCGATCACCTGGCGATCTATCTGGGCCTGAGCTGGTTGGCGATTGGCGTGGTGTACCTGGCGGTGCTGACCGGCGGCTTCCGTCGCCAGCCACCGGAGATGGATTTCCAGGAAGCCACATAATTGCCTGACGGGTGAGGACACTGTGGGAGCGAGCCTGCTCGCGAAGGCGGTGTGTCAGTCACTATCAATGTTGACTGACATGGCCCCTTCGCGAGCAGGCTCGCTCCCACAGTTTGAATTGTGTTCAAGCGGCTGTTTTTGTTTGGTGCACCGGTAGCTCAACCCTGAAGGTGGTTCCCACCCCAACTTCACTGCGCACCGAAATATCCCCCCGGTGTTTCTTCACGATGCCATAGGACAGGGACAGCCCGAGCCCTGTCCCCTGGCCCACCGGTTTGGTGGTGAAGAACGGGTCGAAAATTTTCTTCAGGCTCTGCGGCTCAATGCCGGCGCCGGTGTCTGCGACCTCGATCCACACCGATTCACCTTCAACCCCTGTGCGCAGGGTGAGGGTGCCGCGTTCCGGGCCGATGGCCTGAGAGGCGTTGACGATCAGGTTCATGATCACCTGATTGATTTGCGAAGGCAGGCATTCGATGTCGGGCAGGTCCTGATATTCCTTGATTACATCGGCCTTGTACTTCAGTTCGTTGGCGACGATGTTCAGGGTTGATTCGATGCCTTGCTGCACATTCGCCCACTGCCACTCCTGGCTGGAGTCCACGCGGGAGAAGTCCTTCAAGTCTTTTACAATTTTCCCGACCCGGCTGATGCCGTCCTTGGATTCCTTGATCAGCAGCGGAATATCCTCGCGCAAAAACTCCAGTTCGACCCGCTCGCGCAGCTGCTGCAAACGCTCGATCAGCTTGCTGGAGCCGATCGCTTCTTCCGCATCCCGATAGGCGTCGAGCATTTCCTGCAATTGCTTGAAGTAGCCATCGAGGGTGCTGAGGTTGGAGGAAATAAAACCGATGGGGTTGTTGATTTCATGGGCGACGCCGGCCGCCAGTTGCCCTAGTGAGGCGAGTTTTTCCGATTGCACCAGTTGCGATTCCAGCTGTTTGCGTTCGTCGATTTCCCGCTGCAACTCGACGCTGGCCTCGGTGAACTGACGGGTGCGGCGTTCGACCATCTGTCCCAAATGGTTCATCTGTACGCTGGCCCGTTCGGTCATGTCCCATTTGGTCAGCAGGGTATTGGCCATTTGCTGGACTTCAATGTTGTCGAACGGCTTTTTCAGAATCAGCAGGCGATCGTGGGCCTGCAAGCGGTCCAGCAGTTCATCCCAGGAATAGTCGGAATACGCGGTGCACACCACGACTTGCAAGCGCGGGTCTTCCTGCCACAAATGTTCGATCGTCTTCGCGCCGTCCCAGCCTTCCGGCATACGCATGTCGACGAAGGCCAGGGCGTAGGGGCGGTGTTCCTGCAAGGCCCACTTGAGTTTGCCCAAACCTTCCTGACCGCCGTAAGCCGAATCCAGTTCGAACAGAACGCTGGTGGATTTCACTTCACTGCCGAACAGTGTGGCTTCCATCTCGTCCAGTTCAAGTGTCTGCACCGGCGCGGGCGTGAGGATCTTGCGAAAATCCACATGAATGGACGGTGTGTCGTCGATCAGCAGAATACGGCGGTTCGAAAGCTGGCTCATGCCTTCTCCGTGACTGTTTTCAGCGGGATCTGCAAGGTGAAACAGGCGCCCTTGCCCGGCCCGTCACTGTGTGCGGTGAGGTGGCCATTCATCTCGATGGCCGCCAGGGCGCAGCTGTGCAGACCGAAGCCGTGACCTTCCTTGCGGGTGGTAAAGCCGTGGGCAAAAATGCGTGTCATGTTTTCTTCGGCGATGCCTTCGCCGTCATCCTTGACGCTGACTTGCAGGGTCGTGTCCTTGACGATTTTTACCCCGAGGGTCATTTGCCGCGGGCGCTCGCTGAGCTCGGACATCGCGTATTTGGCGTTGCTGATCAGGTTGATCAGGATCAGCAGCAGCCGGTGCTTGTCGCCCATGACCTGCGGCACCTCGCTGTACTCCTTGACCACGGTGACGTGATGCCGGGTCAGGGCGCCGGAGTTCATGCGAAGGGCGTCCTCCAGCAGTTCGCTGATGTGCAGCGGTTCCATCAGGCTATTGGCACCGGCGTAGGACTGCTGGGTAGAAACGATGTCCTTGATGTGATCGACACTTTTGCTCAGCTGGGCGAGTTCGTCGGTCATGCCTTGTTGTTCGAGGGCAATGACCTCCACCAGTTGATTCAGGTAGCCGGGCAGTAACTTGCCTTTCTCGTCCAGGGTCAGAAAGGTCCCGAGGTCGCCTTGATGCTCGTTGATCAGTTGCATGGCTTTGCCCAGTCCTTGGGCTTTGCTGGCGCGCAGTCTGCGGGTGACCAGATCGGCCGAGATGTTCACGCTGTTGAGCACATTGCCGACGTTGTGCAGCACATTGGTGGCGATCTCGGCCATGCCGGCCTGGCGCGCGGTGTCGAGCAGTTCGCTTTGAGTATCCTTGAGTTCGCGGGTGCGCTCTTCAACCCGCAGCTCCAGGTCGTCATTGGCGGTCTTCAGGGCTTTGTTGACGCGATTGATCACCGTGAAACTGCGCATCAGGTGAATCGCCAGGTACACCAGCAGCAGCACCAACAGCACTGAAAACACCAGCATGTAAAAGTGATAGCGCTGGTCGGCGGCGTCGGCCCTTTGCTGGTCAGTGTTCAAAAGATTGGTAATGTCGTCCAGGCGCTCGGCGACGGGAATGGCTTCGATGTTTTGCAACAGCCGATTGACCACCGGCTGTTCCCGCAGAATCAATGAAATGTGGTTGCTCAGAATGTCGATCGGGCTGTGGAACTGTTCAGGTAAACGCTGTTTGTTCACCCCCAGTTTGCTCAGCCCCAGCAGGATGTCGGCGGCCTTGTCGTCGGAGGTGACCTGGGCGAACTCCAGACTGCTGAGCAGCAAGTCATATGTGTCGGTGGCGATGTTCTGCAGCTGCAGTTTGTCCCCCTCCACCAACTGGGCCAACTGTGCCTGAATGTCATCCTCGGCCGTGGGCAAGAACGCCAGCGAATTGCGCAATACGGCGTTGTGAGACTTGAACTGCTCCACCAGACGGGTTTTTTCCTGGATGGCGCTCAGGTACGCATCATGGCTGGTGCGCCAGATGGGCGACTCGTTGCGGCCGTGTTTCGACTCCATCGTGTCGAACCGCTCCCACAGCTGAGTTATCTCGGTCAGCGGGGCAACCAGCGGATCGTAGTTGTGGCTGATGGCGATCCTGGCCTTGAGGATTTCGGTTTCCCATTGCGCATTCAGCTGCTTGATCCGGCCGATCAAGTCCCGGGATTCGGCGTAGGTCGTCGTCTGGTTCGAATTGGATTTGAGATACAGGAACAGCAGCGTCGAGGCCAGCATCAGGGCAACGATGCCCAGTAATGCGAGGTTGCGGCGGTGATACATTCTCATAACGGTTTGCCTCCCCATTCACCGGTCAGGGTCTTGAGGAATTTGATGATCAGGGTCTTGTCCTCCTCGGAGGGAATGCGCCCGAGCTGAAACTTGAACATCACGTCCACCGCGTCTTCGAGGGTTTTGGCCGAGCCGTCGTGAAAGTACGGTGCGGTCACCGCGACATTGCGCAGGCTCGGCACCTTGAACACGTTGCGATCCTCTTCATCCTTGGTCACCAGATAACGGCCCAGGTCGGTTTCGGTAGGGTTGCCACGAACCTGAAAGTAATCGCCCATGACGCCGAACTTCTGGAACATGTTTGCGCCGATGTTCACCCCTTGATGGCAGGCGATGCAGCCGTAATCCTTGAAGCGTTGGTAGCCGTATTTCTCGTCGAGCGTGAGAACGTCGGTATCGCCTTGCAGGTATTGGTCGAAACGCGAGTTGGCACTGATCAGCGTGCGTTCGTAGGTGGCCAGGGCATTTTGCACATTGTTCATGGTCACGCCGTCCGGGTAGGCGCTGCCGAATTTAGACTGATAAGCCGGATCGGCGGACAGCGTTTGCACCACGTGTTGCCAGTTGCTGCCCATTTCGCTGGGGCTCTGCACCACTTCGTGGATTTGGATCTCCAGGGTGTCGGCCCGTCCGTTCCAGAATTGTCGAAAGTTCAGGCTCGCGTTGAACACGCTGGGGGTGTTGAACGCGACCGGAAGGCCGGCGAAACCAATGGAAAACGGCTTGTTATCGGCGCCGCCGTTTTCCAGTCGATGGCAACTGGCACAGGACAGACTGCCGTTGACCGACAAGCGCGGTTCGTTGAACAGTTGGCGACCGAGTTCGACCCGCAACGGATTCTGTTTTGGTACCGCCGGTAGCGGTTTGAGCGGTTCGTCCAGTGGCGCGCTGCCAGCGTTCAGGCAGAGCCCGAGCAGTGGCACCAGGAGCAGACGGTGAAAGCAGGACGACATCTTGTTATTCCTTGGCTGATAGCCGGTGTGTCGTTGCGCATCGTTCACAGGACTGCGGATTGAGGAGGTGTTACGGACCTCAGATACCGTACGAAATCGTCCGGCTCCACGGCTTTGCTGAAGTAGTAACCTTGGCCTTCCTCGCATTGATGAGCCTTGAGGAAATCCAGCTGTTCGAGGGTTTCCACCCCTTCGGCAATGATGATCAGCTTGAGGCTGCGACCCAGGCTGATAATGGCGCTGACCAGGGCGGCGTCATTACTGTCGCTGCTCAAACCGCGAATGAACGACTGGTCGATTTTCAGCACGTCGATGGGGAAGCGCCGCAAGTAACTCAGGCTGGAATAACCGGTACCGAAGTCATCGATGGCCAGTCGCACGCCCATGACCTTGAGTCGGGTCAGGGCATTCACTGTGGTATCGATATTCTGCATCAACACGCCTTCGGTGATTTCCAGCTCCAGCAAGGCCGGTTCCAGACCTGTTTGTTTGAGTATCAGTTCGATGCCGTCGACAAAGTCGCGTTGGCGAAAATCAATCGCCGACATATTCACCGACATACAGATCTTCGGCAGCCCGGCAGCCTGCCAGGCGCACGCTTGTCGGCAGGCCTCGGCCAGCACCCATTTGCTCAGCGGCACGATCAAACCGCTGTCTTCGGCCACACTGATGAAGTCCGTTGGATAGATCAGACCGTGCCCCGGTTTTTGCCAGCGGATCAGCGCCTCGGCGCCCACGACCTGGCCGCTGCCCAGATCCAGTTTGGGCTGGTAATGCAGGACAAATTCATTGCGTTCCAGCGCCAGGCGAATGCCGGTCTCGATGCTTTGTTGATCCCGGGCACGCTGGTTCATGTCGTCGATGAAGAATCTGAAATCGTTAGGGCCACTTTCCTTGACGTTGCGCATCGCGGTTTCGGCTTTCTTGATCAGCGATATCGCATCGAAGCCATCGTTGGGATAAATGCTGATACCCAGGCTGGCGGTCACGCTCAGATCGTGGCCGGCGATGTGCTGGGGTGCGCGGATGGCGTTCAAGAGTTTTTCGGCGATGCCCTTGGTCTGCTGGGGGTGGCGGACATCGGCGAGTATCACCACGAATTCGTCGGAGCCATAGCGAAACACCGAATCGGACTCGCGAACGGTCGCCACCAGATTACGGCCGACTTGTTTGAGCATCTCGTCACCGGCCGGATGGCCCAGTGCATTGTTGATGCGTTTGAAGCGATCAAGTCCCAGAAACATGACGGCCAGTTGTTTGTCATGGCGTCGGGACAGCGCCAGGGACTGGTTCAACCGGTCACCCAGCAACGTGCTGTTGGGCAACTCGGTCAACACGTCGTACTGCAACAGATGTGACACCTTGAGCAATTCGTGGACCCGGGCCTCGATGGTTTGCTCCAGGCTCAGCACCTTCATTGCGGCGTCCTGCGCCATCTGCCACTTCCAGGTCAGGGCGCTGGCCATCTGGCGGATTTCCAGGCTGTCGAAGGGTTTTTTCAGCACCAACAACTGGTCGCTGAATTCCAGCCGTTCGGCCATCGCCTCCCAGGAGTAATCGGAATAGGCCGTGCACAATGCGATTTGCAGATGCGGATCGGCCTTCCACAGTTGTTCGATGGTTTCCAGGCCGTCCCAACCCGGTGGCATGCGCATGTCGGTGAACACCAGCGCGTAAGGGCGACCTTCGGCCAGTGCACGCTTGACCAGTTCAAGGGCTTCCTGACCCTGATAGGCCGAGTCGAGCTGGAACGTCGGACGATCAAGTTGCAGCGTACCGAACAGCGCCTCTTCAGTGCCCGCCAGGCTTTGATCACCCTCGGTTTCGGGGCCGAGGATCTTGCGAAAGTCCTGATGGATCGAGGGCGTATCGTCGACGATCAGAATGCGCCGATTGGTCCGCACGAAAGGCGTTTTCATCCTTTGTCCTCCGTGGAGCGTGGCGGGTTGTCCGGAATCTGCCCGATGTCATGAAGGGCGGGCACGATGCTCCCGGCCTTCAGCAGCTCGGCGGCCTGCTGGCTACTCACAGCCTTGCTGAAGAAGTAACCCTGGGCGTTCATCGGTGAACCGGTGGCCATCAGCGAACTGCGCTGTTCCTGGGTTTCGACACCTTCGGCGATGATTCCGATCCCCACCTCGCGGGCGAAATTGATAATGGCGCGCAAGGTGTTCGCACTGGCCGGGTCGCGGGAGGCGGTGTCGATGAAGGCCTGGGCGAGCTTCAGGTGATTGACCTGGTAAATCTTGAGGTAGTCGAACGAGGAATACTCGGTGCCGAAGTCGTCGATGGCGATCTTCACCCCCAGTTCACGCAGGCGTGGCAGCACGTCGTTGTGGGTCCATTTGGTCTGGGCCAGCGTCGCTTCGGTGACGTCGAAGCGCAGGTCCCAAGGGCACAGCTCCCAACGCGCAGTGGTGCGCAGCACGTCATAGATCAGCTCGGGACCACTTTTTAGCTGGGCCAGCGACAGCTTGATCGCAATCACCGGCGGCGCCATGCCTTCATCGCGCCATTGGCGCATCTGCTGGCAGGCGCGATTCAGTACCCAGTGACCGAGTGCGACGATGGTGCCGGTCTTCTCCGCGGCGGGCAGGAACGCCGAGGATTCCAGCAGACCTCGCTCGGGGTGGTTCCAGGTGACTTGCGCTTCCATGCCGAGGATCTTGCCGCTGCTCAGGTCCACTTCCGGCCAGTAATGCAGTTCGAGTTCGTCGTGTTCGATGGCGTCTCTCAAGTCGCTGGCGATAGTCATGCGCTCGACCACCTCCTGATTGATCTCCTCGGAATGGAAGTGGTACTGGTTGCGGCCCTTTTCCTTGGAACGATAGAGCGCCATGTCGGCCTGGGTCAGCAGGCCGTCGGCGCTGGTGCAGGCCGGGCTGTAACTGCTGATGCCGATACTGACCGAAACCCGCACGTCATTGCCGCCCAGGGAGTAGGGCTGCACCAGCGTATCGCGGACCTTGGTGGCCAGGGCCGCGGAGTGCGTCGGGTCGCTGACGTCCAGTTGCAAAATTGCGAACTCGTCACCGCCGAGGCGGGCGACGACATCGTTCTCGCGCACGCAGGCCTTGATGCGATGAGCGACTTCTTGCAGCAACAGATCGCCCACGGGGTGCCCGAGGGTATCGTTGATGCGTTTGAAGTGGTCCAGATCCAGATAAAAGATGGCGAACGGTGTCGCGCCCCGTCGAGCGGCGGCGAAAGCCTGGTGCAACCGTTCGATCAGCGTCGCGCGGTTGGCCAGCCCGGTGAGCCCGTCGGTGCGGGCCAGCAGGGCGATTTTCTCCTCGGCCACCTTGCGTTCGGTGATGTCGATGATGATGCCTTCGACTTCCAGCAAGCGGCCTTCGGCATCGCGTACCGGGATATAGCGGTTTTCCACCCAGCGCCAGGCACCCGCGCCGGTGCGCATTCGAAACTCGATGGAGGCGCCTGCCGCATGGCGATCCAGCACCCGGGCCATGGCGGTGTCGACTTTCGATTGATCGTCAGGATGGATCAGCTCCTGGGCCCAGTTGACCGAGGCCACCAGGTTGGCCGCGACATGACCGTATTTGGTGATGTTGTGGGAGATGTACATCAGTGGAAACGACGGCTCACCCCGCAGCCGATACAGAATGGTCGGGCTGTTTTGCACAATGATGTTGGCATCGGACAGCTCCCGGGTACGTTCCTCGACCGCTTGTTCCAGCAGTGACATCTTCAACGCCGCGTCTTCGGTCATTTGCCACTTGGCCGTCAATGCGCTGGCCATCTGACGGATTTCGATCGCATCAAAGGGCTTCTTCAGAATCAGCAGACGATCACCCAGCTCCAGGCGCTCGTCGATGTCTTCCCAGGAATAGTCGGAGTACGCGGTGCAGAGCGCCACTTGCAGCTTGGGATCGACCTGCCACAGCCGTTCGATGGTTTCCAGCCCGTCCCAGCCCGGCGGCATGCGCATATCAATGAAGGCCATCGCGTAGGGCAGGTCATTGGCCAGCGCTGTCTCGACCTTGTCCAGGGCTTCGACACCCTGAAATGCGGAGTCGAGCACGAAACTTGGCAGCGAGAACGCCGCAGGGGTTCCGAACAAGGCGTTTTCGGCGCTGGTCAGGCGATCGTCATCAATCGATGGCGGGCTGAGGATTTTGACAAAGTCCTCATGAATCGAGGCGGTGTCGTCGACGATAAGAATCCGCCGGTTAGTCCGCGCCAGCAGTGTATTCATCGACATACGTCGACACCGGTAGCCGTTTGATGCGGTTTATTCATAGGGGCATCCTTTCCCGATCAACTGGCCGAACGGGTACGGATAATGGATCCGAGTGATCAGAGCATAGTCGCCCGAGCACAACTTCGCGCAAATGAATGAGCCCAATCATTTCCCGGAGCGGGCTGAAAATCATCTAGCCTGTAGGTCAGGCTCCGGCAATAGGGGATGTTTGCCCGGGACCTGACAACGCGATGTATCCGTTTCACTTGAGGTGACGCCATGGAAGAGCAACTCCCCACGACTTTGACCGATAAACCCAAGGTGCTGCTGGTCGATGACGAGGAATCTATCCTCAATAGCCTGCGTCGCCTGTTACGCGGCCAGCCCTACGAGGTGCTACTCGCTTCCAGCGGTGCCCAGGCACTTGAAATCATGGCGCAACAGCCCATCGACCTGGTGATGACCGACGCACGCATGCCCAACATGGATGGCGCCGCGCTGCTGGCTCGCATCCATCAGCTTTACCCGACGACCACCCGCATCCTGCTGACCGGCTATGCGGACATGCCGACGATCATCAAAGCCATCAACGAAGGGCAGATTCAGCGCTACATCAGCAAACCCTGGAACGACGAGGAAATGCTCCTGACCTTGCGCCAGGCCTTGGCTCATCAGCATTCCGAGCGCGAACGCCAGCGTCTGGAGCAGTTGACCCGGGAACAGAACGACCAATTGAAATCGCTCAATGCCACACTGGAAAAGCACGTTGTAGCCCGCACCGCCGAACTCCAGCAAACCGCCGACATGCTCGACCTGGCCTACGAAGAGCTCAAGCACAGCTATGTCACCGGCACCGAAGTGTTTTCGTTGCTGGCCAACCTGAGGCTGCCGCCGGCCAAACAGACCAACCGCCAGATCATCGAACTGGTGCGGGTGTACTGCAAACTTCATAGCCTGGACGAAGGTACCAGCCGCGACCTGACCATGGCCGCGGCGCTCTACAACATCGGCAAGCTGAGCTGGACCGACAGCATGATGACCGCGCCCGCAGATCTGCTGCACCACAATGATCGAGAACGCTATCGCAGTTATCCAAAGCAGAGCGAGTCACTCTTGATGACCCTCGACCCGATGAAGGATGCCGCTCGTCTGATTCTTCACCATCAGGAGCGCTGGGACGGCAGCGGTTTTCCCGATCGGCTCAAGGGCGAGGCCATTCCACTCGGTTCGCGATTGCTGAAACTGGCCGTGGATTTCATCGAGTTGCAGCGCGGGCTGATCCTTGAGCGGCAGATGAACAGCGATGAAGCGCTGGTCTATATCCGCAACTATGCCGGCAAGCTCTACGATCCCGAGCTGGTGGAGGATTTCATTCAGGTCTGTGCCGCGTACCTGAGCGATGTTTCGCTGGCCGATCCGTCGGTCAAGGTGATGACCACGCGGGAAGTGGCGGCGGGCATGATCCTGGCGCGCAATCTGAATGCCGACAACGGCATGCTGCTGCTCAATGCCGGCAAGGTATTGAGCGCAGCATTGGTGGAAAAATTGATCGCCTTCGAAGCCATGGAAGGCGCGAAATACAGCATTTTTGTGAAGTTGCCCGAAGAAGCGGGCGCGATTATCGAGGCGGGTTAAGTTTTCCAGCCAATGCATTACCCAATGTGGGAGCGAGCCTGCTCGCGATCGCGGTGTGTCAGACAATATCTCTGTTGAATGTGACATTGCCTTCGTCGGAACGCCGCCCGGAGCCGGTTCGCTCCCACAGGGGCTCGGTAGATATTTTTTCGGCGTGACGGCGCACCGACACCCATGTGATCCTTGCGCCTTTCACCCAAGGCCATTTCAGATCCATGACATTTTCATCCGCAACTTCACCCCGCCTTATCCGCATTGCCGCAGCCCTGTTGATCGGCCCTGACGGTCGTACCCTGTTGGTCCGCAAGCGCGGCACCGAGGCCTTCATGCAACCCGGCGGCAAGATCGAAGCCCATGAGCAACCGGTCCACGCGCTGGCTCGTGAACTGGAAGAAGAATTGGGCCTGGTCATCGATCCTGCACACAGCACCTACCTTGGGCAGTTCTCGGCACCGGCCGCCAACGAACCGGGTTTTGTCGTCCAGGCCGAACTCTTTCAATTGACCATCGATGCAGACGTCTGCCCGGCGGCGGAGATCGAAGAGGTGTGCTGGATCGACCCGGCCACCGACGGCGATCTCACGCTGGCGCCATTGACACGAGACCTGATCCTGCCGTTTTATCGAGCCTCGTTAACCACGACTGCCTGATCATTTACGCAAAGGACTCGCCATGATCCCGCTTCAAGATTTGCTGATCTTCGCCGCTGCCGCGCTGCTGATGGTGCTGACGCCAGGGCCGAACATGATCTACCTGATCTCCCGTTCGATCTGCCAGGGGCGCAAGGCCGGGATGACTTCGCTGCTCGGCGTGGTCGCGGGGTTTTTCGTGCACCTGTTCGCCGCTGCAGCAGGTTTGACCGCGGTGTTTCTGGCGGTGCCGATGGCCTATGAAGTGTTGAAGTGGGCCGGGGCGCTGTACCTGTTATGGCTGGCTTGGCAGGCGGTCAAGCCGGGTGCGCGGTCACCATTCAAAGCACAGCAATTGCCACCGGACTCGTCGCGCAAGCTGATCACCATGGGCTTTCTGACCAGCGCCCTGAACCCGAAGATTGCGGTGTTCTATCTGTCCGTGTTTCCGCAGTTCATCACGCCCGAACACGGTTCTGTGTTCACCCAAAGCATCGTGCTGGGGCTGACCCAGATCAGCGTCAGTTTCGGCGTTAATCTGCTGATCGCGATATTCGCCGCCGGCATCGCCTCCTGGTTCGTCAACAACCCGACGTGGCTGGCGGTGCAGCGCTATTTCATGGGGTTCGTGCTGTCTGCGCTGGCGGTGCGGCTGATGCTTGAGCAACGACGGATGGCGTGAACATGTGGATAGAACGGCTGGATGCAAGCCATGCCCTGGATTATCGGGCGCTCATGCTCGAAGCCTACGACCTGCACCCCCAGGCGTTTACCTCTAGCGTGCGCGAACGCGCCGTGATGCCGCTGAGTTGGTGGGAGTCGCGCCTGACCAGCAAGCTGGATGTGGTGCTCGGGGCATTTGAAGAGGGTGAGTTGGCGGGCATCGTCGGCCTTGCCTTCGAGCCTCGGGAAAAGGCCCGGCACAAGGCAACGCTGTTTGGCATGTACGTGTCAGGCAAGGTCCGCGAGCGCGGGTTTGGTTACCAATTGGTGCAAGCCGCTTTGGCGCAGGCGCAGACCCGTCAGAGCCTGAAACTGATCCAGCTGACCGTCACCGCCGGCAACGAAGCGGCATTCAACCTGTACCAGCGCTGCGGCTTCATCCAGTTTGGTCTCGAACCTTTGGCGGTACGGGTGGGCGAGGATTACTTCGATAAAATCCACATGTGGCGCGAACTCTGAAGCCACGACAATGATCGTTCCCACGCTCCGCGTGGGAATGCCGCCAGGGACGCTCCGCGTTCCGCTTCACGAGCTGACGCAGAGTGTCAGAGGATGCATTCCCACGCGGAGCGTGGGAACGATCGGATCGGTCAGCGAACCGCGCTGACCCCATCCAGGGTCGAGAACGACGTGTCCTTGGCCGTCAGCAGAAAGTCGCGCATATACGGCGCATCCAGCATGTCGGCGCGAATCCCGGCATACAGCGTCGCAAACAGTCCCTTCTCGCCAAGACGCTTACCCTTCACATAACCCCGTGAGCTGTATTCGTGCAGCGCCCAATGTGGCATGCCGCAGACGCCGCGACCGCTGGCCACCAGTTGCATCATCATCACCGTCAGTTCCGAGGTGCGGACCTGCGCCGGTTCGATATCGGCGGGTTCCAGGAAGCGGGTAAAGATGTCCAGCCGATCGCGCTCCACCGGGTAGGTGATCAGCGTTTCGGTGAGCAAATCTTGCGGGACGATGTAGGCCTTGCTCGCCAAACGGTGCTGATTGGCCACCGCCAGCATCGCTTCATAAGTGAACAGCGGCACGTAGGTGATCCCGGCCAGCTCCAGCGGATCGGAGGTCACCACCAAGTCCAGGTCGCCACGAGCAAGCGCCGGCAGCGGGGCGAAGGAGAAACCTGAGGCCAGGTCCAGCTCGACTTCCGGCCAGGCATCGCGGAACTGATCGATGGTCGGCATCAGCCACTGGAAGCAACTGTGGCACTCGATCGCCATGTGCAAACGCCCCGCGGTGCCACCGGCCAGCCGCGCGATGTCACGCTCGGCGCCCCGCAGCAGCGGCAGGGTGGCGTCGGCCAGCTGCAGCAGGCGCAAACCGGCGCTGGTGAAACGCACCGGTTTGGTCTTGCGCACAAACAACTGCATGCCCAAGCGTTCCTCAAGTTCCTTGAACTGATGGGACAGGGCTGACTGGGTCAGGTGCAGGCGGTCGGCTGCATCCACCAGGCTATCGGCTTCGCGCAAGGCGTGCAGGGTCTTCAAATGACGGATTTCAAGCACCGGGGGCTCCATGAGGAAAACTTGTGATCAACACGAAAAGGTTGAGTTTGTCTCATGTTGAGTGAGCTGTCGATAATGGCGCCATCTTTTATAGGGAGGTAACTCACCATGGCCTTGGCCCACACACTCGGTTTTCCACGCATCGGCGCTGACCGCGAACTGAAAAAAGCCCTCGAATCCTACTGGAAGGGCGATCTCGATCAGGACGCGCTGAAAAGTGTCGGCCGCCAATTGCGCGCCACCCACTGGCAATTGCAGAAAGACGCCGGCATCGATCTGCTGCCGGTAGGCGACTTCGCCTGGTACGACCAGGTGCTGACCCATTCCCTGACGTTCGGTGTGATCCCCGAGCGTTTCGACAGCGTCAAAGACTCGCGTGGCCTGCCCACCCTCGACACGCTGTTCGCCATGGCCCGTGGTGCCACCGCTGCCTGCTGCGGCGGTGAACATTCGAAGGCGCAATACGCTCAGGAGTTGACCAAGTGGTTCGACACCAACTACCACTATCTGGTCCCTGAGTTCACCGCTGACCAGCAATTCAAACTGAGCTGGGAACAGTTGTTCGACGAAGTCGACGAAGCCAAGGCCCTGGGCCACAACGTCAAACCGGTGATTATCGGCCCTCTGACTTACCTGTGGCTGGGCAAGGCCAAAGGCAACGACTTCGACAAGCTCGACTTGCTGGAACGCCTGCTGCCGATCTACGGCGAAATCCTCGGTCGCCTCGCGGCACAAGGTGTTGAGTGGGTACAGATCGACGAACCGATCCTGACCCTCGACCTGCCTCAAGACTGGAAAAACGCCTTCGAACGCGCCTATCATATCCTTCAATATTCGCCGCTGAAAAAACTCGTGGCGACGTACTTCAGCGGCCTGGAAGACAACCTCGGTTTGGCGGTCGGTCTGCCAGTTCAAGGTCTGCACATCGACGCAGTGCGCGCGCCGGATCAACTCGGCCAGGTGCTGGATCGTCTGCCGACCTACAAGATTCTCTCGGTGGGCCTGGTCAACGGCCGTAACGTCTGGCGCTGTGAACTGGAGCAAGTGCTTGCTCAACTGCGGCCGGCCCAGGAGCGCTTTGGCGACAACCTGTGGGTCAGCAGTTCCTGCTCGTTGCTGCACAGCCCGGTGGATCTGGATCGCGAAGACAAACTCGATCCTGAGCTGAAAAGCTGGCTGGCCTTCGCTGTACAGAAATGCGGTGAAATCGCTGTGCTGCGTGATGCCCTCAACGACCCGCAAGCGCCCAAGGTGCAAGCTGCCCTGGCCGAAAGCCGCGCCATTGCGGCCAGTCGCGCCGAGTCGCCGCGTATCCATAAAGCCGAGGTACAGGCGCGAATCGACGCCATCGGTGCGGCGGACAGCCAACGTCACTCGCCGTTCGCCAAACGCATCGAGCAGCAACGTGCGCGGTTGAAACTGCCGGCGTTCCCGACCACCACCATCGGTTCGTTCCCGCAGACCGGTTCGATTCGTCTGGCACGCCAGGCGTTCAAGCAAGGCAAGCTGTCGGCCAACGATTACACCGACGCCATGCACAGCGAAATCCGCCATGCCGTGCAAGTCCAGGAGCGCTTGGGCCTGGACGTGCTGGTGCACGGTGAAGCCGAACGCAATGACATGGTCGAGTACTTCGCCGAGCAACTGGACGGCTATCTGTTCACCCGTTTCGGCTGGGTGCAGAGCTACGGTTCGCGTTGCGTGAAACCGGCAATTATCTACGGCGACCTGAGCCGTCCGAATGCCATGACGGTCAACTGGATCGCCTATGCACAGAGCCTGACCGACAAGGTCATGAAAGGCATGCTCACCGGTCCCGTGACTATGCTGATGTGGTCGTTCCCGCGCGAAGATGTCTCGCGCAAAATCCAGGCGCAGCAACTGGCCCTGGCCCTGCGTGATGAAGTGGTGGACCTGGAAACTGCCGGCATCAAGATCGTTCAGATCGACGAAGCCGCTTTCCGCGAAGGCCTGCCACTGCGCCGGGCGCAATGGCAGGAATACCTGGATTGGGCGGTGGAAGCCTTCCGCTTGAGCGCCAGCGGTGTGCGTGATGAAACCCAGATCCACACCCACATGTGCTACAGCGAATTCAATGACGTGATCGAGTCCATCGCGGCCATGGACGCCGACGTGATCACGATTGAAACCTCGCGTTCGGACATGGAACTGCTGGAGGCTTTCGAAGCGTTTGATTACCCGAACGACATCGGTCCGGGTGTCTACGACATTCACTCACCACGGGTTCCGGACACGGCCGAGATGGTCAAGTTGATGAGCAAAGCCGTGAAGCGCATTCCGGCGCAGCGGTTGTGGGTCAACCCCGACTGCGGTTTGAAAACCCGCGCCTGGCCGGAAACCGAAGCGGCGCTGGTGAACATGGTCGCGGCAGCACGTCAGTTGCGCAGTCAGTTGGCTTAACGAAAGATCAAAAGATCGAGGCCTTCGGCAGCTCCTACAGGTGTACGCAAAACCCTGTAGGAGTTGCCGAAGGCCGCGATCTTTTTGCTTTGATAAATGACCGTTCAGCACTATTCATCAAACTGTCACGTAACTGTGGCAGCGCGCTTGAGCAAACTTCATCAGACTCGCGCTCTACTGGAGTTCTGCGTTTCGGTGTTTTTTCATGTGTGCACGATTTTTTTCGGCTGCGGTTTTTCTGACCGCGTTGTTGTTCGGCCTGCCGTCGTTGGCGGCTTCGCGATGCGATATCAATGTTCCGACTGAACGGGCCGATCTGGCGCAGGTGAGCCTGGCGTACCAGAGCATCGGCCGTGCATCCGACCCGGCGTTGCTGCTGGTGATGGGCCTGGGCGGGCAGTTGATTCACTGGCCGGACGAGGTGGTGATCGCGCTGTGTCAGCAGGGCTTTCGGGTGATTCGTTATGACAATCGCGATGTCGGCCTCTCGACTTGGCGGCAAACGCCGGTCGACGCCAACCTGACCTTCGAAGTGCTGCGCTACAAACTCGGTTTACCGGTGTCGGCGCCGTACACCCTGACCGACATGGCCGACGATGCGTTTGGATTGATGGATGCCTTGCACGTCGAGCAATTCCTCGTGCTGGGTGCCAGCATGGGCGGGATGATCGCCCAGCATATGGCGGCCATGGCGCCGCAACGGGTCGAGAGCTTGACCCTGATCATGACCAGTTCCGGGGCCGAAGGCTTGCCGGCGCCGAGCGCGGCGTTGGTGCAGTTGCTCTCGCGTCGTGGCGCACCGAATCGCGAAGTCGCCCTGGAGCAACAAGCCGATTTGTTGGCCGCGCTGGGCAGCCCCACGGTGAGCGATGATCGGCAGGCATTGTTGCATCAGGCGGCGCTGTCCTATGACCGGGCGTTCAACCCTGAGGGCGTGAAGCGCCAGATCATGGCGATCCTCGCCGAGCCGAGCAGGGTGGCGTTGCTCAACCAGTTGCGAGTGCCGACGCTGGTGGTGCATGGCACGGCTGATCCGCTGTTGCCAGTTATGCACGGCGTGCATCTTGCGGCGCACATTCGCGGCAGCCAGTTGAAGCTGATTCCGGGGTTGGCCCATCGTTTTCAGGAGTCGTTCAAGGCGCCGTTGCTGGCGGCGGTGCTGCCGTACTTACAGGCTCATCGCGAAGACACCTCGCATTGGGCGCAGATTGATCCGGTGACCGAACACAACCTCCTGTAACCCGCCAGCCAAACAATTTCTCACAGGAAAATGCATTCAAATTGTGGGAGCGAGCCTGCTCGCGAAGACGCTAGCACAGCCACCCCGTCTATTTCAGACAGAGCGCCTTCGCGAGCAGGCTCGCTCCCTCAATGGATCTGCTGTCAGCTTAAGTTTCTCGGTGTATGGTTGCTCTTTTCCTGCGCGTTGCCAGCCTGCGAGGTGAATGATGAGTACCCCCCTGAAAATCGATTTCGTCAGCGACGTGTCCTGCCCCTGGTGCGTCGTCGGCCTGTACGGCTTGACCCGGGCCCTGGATTTGCTGGGCGACGAGGTTCAGGCCGAGATCCGTTTCCAGCCATTCGAACTGAACCCGAAGATGGGCCCTGAAGGGCAGAACATCACCGAACACATCACCGAGAAGTACGGCTCCACCCCCGAGCAGTCCCAGAAGAATCGCGAGATGATCCGCGCCCGTGGCGCCGAGGTCGGGTTCGCTTTTCGCACTGACGGCAACAGCCGTATCTACAACACCTTCGACGCTCATCGCTTGCTGTTCTGGGCGGGGCTTGAAGGGTTGCAGTTCAATCTGAAGGACGCATTGTTCAAGGCGTATTTCAGCGAGGGCGGCAACCCTTCCGATCATCAGCAATTGGCGCAGATCGCTGAAAGCGTCGGGCTGGATCGGCAGCGCGCCGAAGCGATTCTGGCGTCGGATGAATTCGCCAAAGAGGTTCTCGAGGAAGAGCAATTGTGGCTGTCACGCGGGGTGAGTTCGGTGCCGACCGTTGTTTTCAATGGGCAGTACGCGGTCACTGGCGGGCAGCCGGTGGAGACTTTTGTCGGAGCCATTCGGCAAATCATGAGTGAGGCAAAGGGCGGAACGGTCAGCTGATGCTCGTCAGTTGTAAATAAATATATCAATGTGCCACTATTGTTTTTACCGGTGCTGCCGACAAAGGCAGCACCGTCGAAAAGTGGCAAGTGCGCGACCTCAACACTTTGCCGGATGTCATCGTCGCCAAGCTGCAGGCCAAGGGCTACAAGGCCAAGCGGATCAATGAGCCGGTCAATCTGCAGTTTTACAAGAACACTGACTTCCGCGAAGGCTACATGACCAAGGACTTGACGCCGATCAAGGGCGCCTACGGCGTCGATCGTCTGCTGCTGGTTAATGTCTACACCACCGGCGCCACCCGCAGCTACTACAGCATCATGCCGACCAGCGTACCGATGGCGCAGGTGGGCGGGCTGCCGTTTGAGGATGCTTTGTCACAAGCGCAGTTGCAGAAGGTTTACGCGCACTAGCCCGCGATCGCTTCCACGCTCTGCGTGGTAATGCTGCCCGTGACGCTCTGCGTCCCTTGAGGCATTCCCACGCAGAGCGTGGGAACGATCAGTTGTGGTCAGCTGTGAAGGTCCATCAGTGGCTCAGCCCGTATTTCTTCACTTTGTCGAACAGTGTGGTCTTGGCCATGCCCAATTCCAGGCTGGCCTGGGTCAGGTTGCCGCCGCTGCGCTGCAAGGCGTCGTTGAGCAGGTTGCGTTCGAAGGCTTCCACCGCTTCGGCGAAGGCCAGGCCCTGATTGCTGCCGCTGGTGCCGGTTTTTTTGAAAGCCGGCAAGCCGAGGGCAAAGCGCTCGGCGACGTTGCGCAGTTCGCGCACGTTGCCCGGCCAATCGTGGCTCATCAGGTTTGACAGGGTCTGGTTGTCCAGCTCCGGCACCGCGCGGTCGAAGCGCAGGGACGACTGCTGCAGGAAATGCTCGAACAGTTGCAGGATGTCTTCGCGACGTTCGCGCAATGGCGGCAATTCCAGGGTCACCACGTTCAGGCGGTAATACAAATCGCTGCGAAACTCGCCGGCCTTGCTCGACTCGTCGAGATCAGACTTGGTCGCCGCGATCACCCGGCAATCCACCGCCACGCTCTGGTTCGAACCGAGGCGTTCGAGGGTGCGCTCCTGCAACACCCGCAGCAGTTTGATCTGCAACGGCAGCGGCATGCTTTCCACTTCATCCAGGAACAGCGTGCCGCCATCGGCGTGTTCGATCTTGCCGATCCGCCGTTTACCGGCGCCGGTGAAGGCGTTGGCCTCGTGGCCGAAAATCTCGCTTTCGAACAGGTTCTCCGGCAGGCCGCCGCAGTTCAGCGCGACAAACTGCTTGGTATGCCGGCGACTGAAATCATGCAGGCAGCGCGCGACCAGTTCCTTGCCGGTGCCGGTCTCGCCCTCGATCAGCACGTTGGCCGAGGTGTCGGCGACGTTGGCGATCAGTTCCCGCAAGTTCTGCATGGCCGGCGAGCGGCCGATGATCCGGCCTTCGAGGGAATCACGCTCGGCGAGTTGCCGGCGCAACGAGGAGACTTCCCGCGCCAGGCTGCGTTGCTCCAGCGCGCGGCGGGCGACATCCACCAGGCGTTCGGGGGAGAAGGGTTTCTCCATGAAGTCGTAGGCGCCTTTTTGCATCGCGCCGACGGCCATGGAAATGTCACCGTGCCCGGTAATCAGCACCACCGGCAGGCTGCGGTCGCGGGCCTTGAGTCGGGTGAGCAGTTCCAGGCCGTCGATGCCCGGCAAGCGGATGTCGCTGATGACGATCCCGGCAAAGTTATCGCCGACCCGCTCCAGCGCTTCTTCGGCGCTGCCCACGCCAACGCAGGGAATGTCTTCCAGGGTCAGCGCCTGTTGGCAACCGAGCAGCACATGGGGGTCGTCTTCGACGATCAGCACACTAAGGTCGTTGTTCATATTGGCTCGGCAGAAGTGAGGCTTACCAACGGTAAACTGAGGACGAAGGTGGTACCACCGCTGGCCGGGTGTTCGACACCCAGGTGCCCGCCGGTGGCAGCGGCCAGGCTCGCCGACAGCGTCAGGCCCAGGCCCAGGCCTTGTTCGCCGGGTTTGGTGGTGAAGAACGGTTCGAACAGATGCTTGCGCGCTTCGGCGTCGATACCGTGGCCGTTGTCGCGTACCCGAAGGCGATATTTTCCATCGAACGCTTCGCCTTCGAGCCACAACTCCGGCATCGGCTGTGCCTGCATGGCGTCGAGGGCGTTGCCGATCAGGTTGACCAGAATCTGCTCCAGGCGGGTCTGGTCTATCTGCACCTGCACATCGGTGAAATCACGGTGCAATTGCAGATGTGCGCTTTCCATGCGGCTGCCCAGCACCTGCAAAGCGGCGTCTACCGCTTTGCCAAGGCTGGCCAGACCTTTGTCATCGCCGCGACGTGCGAAGGAGCGCAGGCTCGCGGTGATCCGACCCATGCGGTCGATCAGTTCGTTGATGGTCTTGAGGTTGGTGCTGGCCACATCCAGCTGACCGCGCTCAAGGAAACGCACGGTGTTGCCGGACAAGGTCCGCAGCGCGGCCAGCGGCTGATTCAATTCGTGGGCGATGCTGGTGGACATCTGACCGATGGCGGCGAGTTTTCCGGCCTGTACCAGTTCATCCTGGGCGCGGCGCAACGTCTCTTCAGCCTGACGCCGTTCGCGGATCTGGCCCTTGAGCCGTTCGTTGCTGGCGCGCAGGTCAGTGGTGCGTTCGGTAATCCGACGCTCCAGTTGATTGTTGGCTTCCTGCAAGGCTTCCCGGGCGGCGAGGCGGGTGGCGATCACCTTGCGGCGCTCGTTCCAGGCAATCAGCAGGAACGCCACGAGGGCAAACGCGACGGCGACCAGAATCCCCTGATTGATCGCTTCGCGACGCAAATCCTGCAGGGGTGTGAGCAGGGTGAAATTCCACGGCGTGTCGCTCAGCGGCCGGGTTTGCGAGAGGTAGCTGATGTCCTCTTCATCGGATTCCACTTCGCTGTTGGCGGGGAAGGTCAGTTTTTCCTCACCTTCGGCCAGCTTCTCCCGGGCCAACGGCTGCAGTTCGTTCAGCGGGAACCAGTAATACTGGAGGCTGCGGGCGAGTTTTTCTTTCGTGTCATCGCTCAATGGAATGACCGACTTCAGCCGCCGCGCCGGATCGCTGGAGAGAATGATGATGCCGTTCTCATCACTGACGAAGGCTTCCAGGCGTGCTCGCTGCCAGCGTTCTTCCATGGCTTCAAGACGTACCTTGACCACCGCGACGCCGATGATCTTGCCGTGTTCTTCGAGGCCGTGAGCCAGGTAGTAGCCGGGCTCGCCGTTGGTGCTGCCGATGCCGTAGAAACGTCCCGGCTGACCGCGCACGGCGTTCTGGAAATAGGCGCGGAAGGACAGGTCTTCCCCCAGGTAACTGTCGACATCGCGCCAATTGCTGGTGGCCATGACGCGACCGGTGGTGTCCATCACATAGATAGCCCGACTGCGGCTGCGCCGGTTCAGGCCTTCGAGGTATTCATTGACCGTCTGCCGGTGTTCCGGCGACGGATCGGCCAGCAGCTTTGAAACGCTGGTTTCGAGTTCCAGCAAGCTGGGCAGGTAGGTGTATTTGCTGATCTCGCTCTCGACGGCGCGGGCGTGCAGTTCGAGCTGTCGCTGGCCGTTCTCGCTGAGGCTGCGAATCCCGTAGTGTTCACTGACCCAGAAGCCGATATAACCCAATCCGATCATCAGGGCGATGACCAGCGGGGGCAGGAACAGATGGCGAATCAGACGGGGTTTCACGGCGAGTGATGGCGGCGCGGCGCGATAGAGAGTGGGGTCGCATTTCATCACAGATGCCTTGGGTCAACCACAACACAAATCGTCAGACTACCGCCGGCCCTTGTGGGAGCTGGCTTGCCTGCGATAGCGGCTTATCAGATCAATGATGATCTCAACTGACACTCCGTTATCACAGGCAAGCCAGCCCCCACAGGGGAGTGGCGTCGTCCTTAGTGCTGCAGAATCTTGTTGAGGAAATGCTGTGTACGCTCGGCGCGGTGGCTGATGTCGCCGAAGAAATCCTCTTTCTTGCAGTCTTCGATGATCTTGCCCTGGTCCATGAAGATCACGCGGTCCGCCACTTTGCGGGCGAAGCCCATTTCGTGGGTCACGCACATCATGGTCATGCCTTCGTGAGCCAGTTGCACCATCACGTCGAGCACTTCGTTGACCATTTCCGGGTCCAGCGCCGAGGTCGGTTCGTCGAACAGCATGACGATCGGGTCCATCGCCAGTGCGCGGGCAATCGCCACACGCTGTTGCTGACCACCGGAGAGTTGCCCCGGATGCTTTTTGGCGTGGGCCGAAAGACCGACGCGTTCAAGCAGCTGCAAAGCTTTTTTGCCGGCTTCTTCCTTGCTCCGACCCAACACCTTGATCTGTGCAATGGTCAGGTTATCCATGATGCTCAGGTGCGGGAACAGCTCGAAATGCTGGAACACCATGCCCACGCGCGAACGCAGTTTCGGCAAGTCGGTCTTCGGGTTGGCGATGGACGTGCCATCGACCACCACGTCGCCTTTCTGGAACGGTTCCAGGGCGTTGACGCATTTGATCAGGGTGGATTTACCGGAGCCGGACGGTCCGCACACCACGATCACCTCGCCTTTTTTGACCTCGGTGCTGCAATCAGTCAGCACCTGGAAGTCCCCATACCACTTGTTGACGTTCTTGATAGAGATCATACGGCGAACCTTTTTTGCAGACGCTTGACCAGCTGCGAGGCGGCAAAGCTGATGATGAAGTATGTGAAACCGGCGAAGATCAGGAACTCATTGGAGCGACCGATGATGTCGCCACTGGCGCGCGAAGCATTGAGGAAGTCGACCAGACCGACCGCGTAGACCAGCGAGGTGTCCTGAAACAGGATGATGCTCTGTTGCAGCAACAGCGGGGTCATCTTGCGGAACGCTTGCGGCAGGATAATCAACCGCATCATCTGGCCGTAGTTCATGCCCAGGGCCTGGGCAGCACCCATCTGGCCCTTGGGAATCGACTGCACGCCAGCCCGGACGATTTCGCAGAAGTACGCCGCTTCGAACATCATGAAGGCCACGATGCACGAGGCGAACGCGCCGATCGGGGTGTCTTCGCCGGTGATCCAGCGCAGTACGAACGGCACGGCCAGGTAGAACCAGGTGATGACCAGCAGCAGCGGGATCGAACGGAAGTAGTTAACGTAGGCGCCGGCAATGTTCGACAGCAGCTTGCTGTGGGACAAGCGCATCAGGGCGAGGATGGTGCCGAGGATGATCCCGCCGATCACGCCCAGCGCCATCAGTTGCAGGGTCATGACCATGCCGTTCCACAAACCCGGCAGGGACGGGATGATGCCCGAGAAGTCGAATTCCATCATTTACCCCCTACGGAGATCAGGCCAGGCACGGCGACTTTCTTCTCGACCATGCGCATCAGCAACATCAGGCCCATGTTCAGGGTGAAGTAGATCAGCGTTGCCAGGGTGAACGCTTCGAACAGGTTGGCGGAGAACTCGGCAGTCTGTTTGGTCTGCGCAAGCAACTCCATCAGACCGATCAGCGAGGCCACGGACGAGTTCTTGAACACGTTCAGGAATTCCGAGGTAAGCGGCGGAATGATGATCCGGTAAGCCTGGGGCAGCAGCACGTTCCAGTAAACCTGCGGCAGCTTGAAACCCATGGCGCGAGCGGCGGCTTCCTGGCCGCGAGGTAGCGCCTGGATACCGGTGCGCACTTGTTCGCAAACACGCGCGGCAGTAAACAGACCCAGGCACACCACGACGCTGAGGAAGGCCGAAGTGGTCGGGTTCAGGTCCTGCTTGTACCACTCTTGCAAGTTTGCCGGCAGCAGGTCCGGTACCAGGAAGTACCAGATGAACAGCTGAACCAGCAGCGGCACGTTACGGAAGAGTTCGACGTAGCAGGTCGCGATGCCCGATACGATGCGGTTCGGCACCGTGCGCATGACACCCAGAATCGAGCCCAGCAGCAGCGCGATAATCCAGGCGACGACGGCGATGGCGATGGTCCAGCCCAAACCGGAGACGTACCAGTCGAAATAAATTTCGCTGCCCACGCCGGTGGACTTGAAGAATACGCTCCAGTCCCAGTTGTAATTCATTAGGGTCTCCCCTCAGATCGTTCGATGTACAAATGCCCGCCTGGGGAAGCTCCGTTCCCGCCCGACCTGAGTGGCCTGTGGTCAGGCCACTACGACCGGGCACACACGAGCGGCTCGACAACCACCGGTTCGAGTGTTTCCAAAAATGCCAGCAGGGAGTGACCATCCCTGAAAGGGCAGAGGCCCCCTCAGGAGATAAGGTTAGTCAGAAATCAGGATTTCTTGTCGTCAGCCGCTTTATCGGTCGGATTGGCGATCAAGGCCTTGAGCTCGTCGCTCATCGGGAACATCAGGTTCAGGTTTTTAGGCGGGATTGGCTGCATGAACCATTTTTCGTAGATCTTGTTGATCTCGCCCGATTTGTAGGTCGCGACGATGGCGTCGTCGACAGCCTTCTTGAACGGCGCGTCGCCCTTGCGGACCATGCAGCCGTAGATTTCATAAGACTGTGGAGTGCCGGTCACGACCCAGTCAGTTGGCTTCTTGGCCTTGGCCATTTCACCGGCCAACAAGGCGTCGTCCATCATGAAAGCCACTGCACGGCCAGATTCCAGCATCTGGAAGGACTCGCCGTGGTCCTTGGCAGAGATCACGTTCATGCCCATCTGCTTGTCGGCGTTCATCGACTTGATGATGCGCTCGGACGTGGTGCCGGCGGTGGTCACGATGTTCTTGCCTTTCAGATCAGGGAAATCCTTGTACGGCGAATCTTTCTTTGTCAGCAGCTTGGTGCCGATTTCGAAGATGCCAACGGAGAAGTCAACTTGCTGCTGACGCTCGACGTTGTTGGTGGTGGAGCCGCATTCGAGGTCCACGGTCCCGTTCTGCACCAGCGGAATACGGGTTTGCGAGGTGACCAGGTTGTATTTGACCTGCAGGTTCGGTAGGTCCAAGTCTTTTTTCAGGGCTTCGACGACTTTCAGCTGAATATCGTGAGAGTAGCCAACCGGTTTGCCGGAAGCGTCCGCGATGTAGGAAAACGGAATGGAAGCGTCACGATGCCCGAGGGTGATGGTGCCGGACTCTTTGATCTTCTTCAGTGTGCCGGTGAGTTCGGCAGCGAAAACTGGAGTGCTAATCAGAGCGGCAGCAATGGCTGCGCCCAGGATATGGGGAACGATGCGCATCAAATTTTCCTCGACATTGTTTTTTTTATGGAGCCAGTTCATCGGCCCTTTTGTGCTTCGAACGTTTGCTGGCTCCTGAAGGGTTGGCGCAACAAAGCATTCGCTCAAGAGTGTAGAGCATGACTCGTGCCAGGCTAGGCTGAATAGATCAAATCATTGATTTACAAGGAGATTAAAAATTTATGGCAGGAATTTTGAGGCGGGATAATCCGGTTAACCGAACCGACCGTCAGGTCGCGTTCGGAAAACCGAATGAAATGTCGAGGCTTGGCGGAGCTTAAGGGTATTTGCGTTTGTCCGGTGCTGGCGGGAAGTATTGGTACAACCAGGTTTCGCTCAACGTGCGATCGTTGGTGCGAATGAACAACCGCAGCTCTACCGGCGCCACGCTGTCGTTGGTTGGGTACCAGTCGAAGGTGATGCGGTAGCCCTTGATGTCATCGAGCACCAGCACGTTGAAATCCTTGACCTCGCCGTTCGAGCAGGTCACCACCGGTTCGATCCCCGCGCCTGCGGGCAAGCGGTCCAGGCCTCCACCAGTAAAGTCCACGGCAAAGCGACGCGCCCAGACCGGCGGGTAATGCTCGCCCGGTGCCCAGCCTTCGATGAAACCGCCCATGCCCGACCGAGTCGCGTTGACTCGCGCCAGTGGCGTGCCGACCGGTGGCAAAGCGCTCCAGTAGAGTTTGTAGCCGTAATTCAGGGAATCGCCGGCCGCGACCGGTTTTTTCGGGGTCCAGAAGGCCACGATGTTATCGAGGGTTTCACCCGTTGTAGGAATTTCCAACAGATCGATAGAGCCTTCGCCCCACGCGGTTGTAGGCTCTACCCACAGACTTGGGCGCTTGCTGTACCAGTCGACGGTGTCTTGATAGCTGGCGAACTCGTGATCGGTCTGTACCAGGCCGAAACCTTTTGGATCTGTGTCAGCGAAGGCATTGAATTGCAGGGTCGCCGGATTATTCAGCGGGCGGCAGATCCACTCGCCGTTGCCGCGCCACATGGCCAGGCGATCAGAGTCGTGTATTTGCGGGTGAATGGTGTCGCACATGCGCCGTTCGTGGGTGCCGCAGCTGAACATGCTGGTCATTGCCGCGATGCCCAATTGTTCGATGGCAGTGCGCGCATTGATGTGGGCGTCGATGCCCATGACCACCTGATTGGCCTGGCAATCGATGTCGAAACGATAGGCGCCGGTGGCGCTCGGCGAATCCAGCAGGGCATAGACCACGAAGCGGGTGCTGTCCTTGTCGGGCGTCTCGAACCAGAACTTGGTGAAGTCCGGAAACTCTTCACGTTTCTTGGCGTAGGTATCGATCGCCAGCCCGCGAGCCGACAAACCATATTGGCCCGAAGCGTCTACCGCGCGGAAATAGCTGGCGCCGAGGAAGGACAATACGTCGTGCTTGTCCAGTTCCGGTGCCTTGAACAGCTTGAACCCGGAGAACCCCAGGTCGCCCGTGAGCTGCTTGGTGTCGACCGTGGTTTTTTCATAGTTGAACAGCGACGGGCGGAAATGGACCTCCCGCGCCTGACGGGTCTTTGGATCGACGCTGTACATGCGCACCGGCTGCTTGAAACCCATGCCGACGTGGAAAAACTGCACGTCCAGCTGACCGTTCAGGTCGTTCCACAGGGAATGGTTACCGTCGTACTGGATCGCGTTGAATTGTTGCGGCGCCATGGTCGCTAGCGTCGGCGGCAAGACCTGCTTGGTGTCTTGATAGCGACTGCTGGCAAGCTGCTTGGCCTGAATCTTCAAGGCTTCGAAGTCGAAGGCCTGAGCCTCGCCATCCGCCGTGCCGTTACCGGCCCAAGCCCGGGCAGCCAGTAGGCCGGTGGCAGACAATCCGGTGTAGGCAGCGATGGCCATGGACGCTTTGAGCAAATTCCTGCGGTGCATAAGTACAACCTGTCGTGAACAATCCCGCGCCGTTCTTGGCACGTGCTGGATCAAAAATAGAGGTTCGGACATGCCTTCGGCCAAACGCAACGGACATTAAACAGATGCCAAATAGCTTAGTCCGTTCGGTTGCAGAGGAAAAATGATTGATGGCGTGGCGATGGCGCGGCAATGAAACAAGAAGTGTCGGTGAAGTTTTCTGACAGTACATTCTGATTTATAGGGCATAACTGCTTTTTTCGACTAATTACTCTAAAAACTGCTTTTCAGCGCCGATTTACTTTCTATTCTATGCCCATGACCGACCTCTGCCCTTCAGGCCGGCGACTACAAAAAGGAGAGGGCGATGCGGTTTTTGAAGTTTTCTCGGGCTTATAGAAGGACATCGTCCATGACGAAAGTACAAGGCATCACCCAGTTGCTGGGAATCCTTCCTTGCTTGACCACTGTGCGCCGAAAGCGTCGGGTCAGTTCGGACGAGATGAAGTTGTTGGAGCGCTATCGGGAGCTGTCGGAAAGCGACCAGATTGCAATGCGGTATCTGGTGGATGCGATGAGGAGTGTTTCGAGGTTTTGAAAAGGAGAAGGCTTTGGCCGTGACACGGGTGTCGCGGTCAGATCCTACAGGGCGGTAGGAACCCGACATTTCAACAGACAAAGCTCAGGAAATTATCATGTCGACAATCATGAACAACGAGGACGAAGTCACGATTCCGAAGCCAAATGACGAGTCCCGCAAGACTGGCGCTCCAGATCAGTTCGAAGCCGCGCGAGGTAAAGCGGATATCAAATGGCGAACCGATGAACTGATGGCGCTGCTACGAGATGAGGATTGATATTTTGGAAGGCTTATGCGGAGGTTTTTTGAGAGGCTGATTAACCCAAGAGGCAGACTGTGAAGTCTGCCCCTTTTTCATTTATTCACGGCGTGGAGGAAGCGGTTGTGGCGGGTGAAGACGGTAGGGGTGTAATGCGGATGGATTTCAGACGGATTTGGTGTGTGCGTAAGCATTTTTCGACTCCATGTTGAAAAAGGAGCCGCCACTAATCCTTCGACAGATTTGGGTGCTGGCCGTTGTGGACCATCGTTTTTTTCGACGTCCAGGACGGGAGGAACAGCGGCGCGCAACAGCCAGGCAACATCTGGAAGCACTCTCGAATTCGGTAACCGGGCACTTTCGACCTAGGCTGGTGGCCCAAATGATCCGGTTACCCCGAATTCGTGGAGGCAGCAAAATGAACACCCGTGGATTGCTCGATCAGTTACTCAAATCCGGTCAGGACATGTTGCAGAACAAGGCCGGCAGTTCGCAGAACAAGGCATCAGGCGGTGGCTTGGGCGGGTTGCTCGGTGGCAGCGGTGGCTCGGGCGGCCTCGGCAGCCTGCTCTCGGGCGCGGGTGGCGGCGCACTGGCGGCCGGTGCGATGGGTCTGTTGCTGGGCAGCAAGAAGGGTCGCAATGTCGGCGGCAAGGTCCTGACCTACGGCGGCCTTGCGGCGCTGGGCGTCATTGCCTACAAGGCTTATGGCAACTGGCAGGCCCAGCAGGGCACTGCGCCGAAGACCGAGCCGCAAACCGTCGACCGCTTGCCGGCAGCGCAAGTCGAACAGCATAGCCAGGCAATTCTCGTTGCGCTGGTGGCTGCGGCCAAGGCCGATGGCCACGTCGATGAGCGCGAACGTGCGCTGATCGAAGGCGAGTTCACCAAACTCGACAATGATCAGGAACTGCAACACTGGCTGCATGCCGAGTTGAACAAGCCTCTTGATCCGACCGACGTCGCCCGCGCCGCCAGCACCCCGGAAATGGCCGCTGAAATGTACATCGCCAGTGTGATGCTGGTGGACGAGGAGAACTTCATGGAGAAGTCCTACCTCGATGAACTGGCGCGGCAGCTGAAACTTGAGTCGGGATTGAAGGCAGAGTTGGAAAAGCAGGTGCGCCAGGCTTCGGTGTAAGTCTTCAGGGCCTCTTCGCGAGCAGGCTCGCTCCCACAATAGATCTTCAGTGAGCACGAAATTTGCGTTCGACGGAGATCTCCTGTGGGAGCGAGCCTGCTCGCGAAAGCATTTTCAGGCGCACCACACCCCTCAATAGCCCAATCCCCAGCGTTTCTGCCCGGAATGAGAAATGCTGCGCAACCCTTTATAGATGCACCCCCGCCCTCGGCTATACTGCGCAGCATTTGAACCGCACCGAGGACTGACTGTGAAGAACTGGACGTTGCGCCAACGGATCCTGGCGAGCTTTGCGGTGATTATCGCCATCATGTTGCTGATGGTCGTCGTCTCATATTCCCGGCTGTTGAAGATCGAAAACAGCGAAGCCAGCGTTCGTGAAGACGCGCTTCCCGGGGTGTATTACAGCTCGATGATTCGTGGTGCCTGGGTCGACAGCTACCTCCTGACCCAGGAAATGCTCGGTTTCAGGGGGGGGGCAGGGTATCCGCGCTGAAGATACCGCCAATTTCAAAATCTTCGATGAGCATCTGCACGAGCAGATAAACAACTATCGTGGCACTGTCACCACGGATGAAGACAAGGTCGAATTCGCCGCCTTCGAAAAAAGCCATGACAGTTATGACAAGGTCCTGACCGCTTTACTCGACTTGCATCAGCGCAATCTGGAAACCGAAGCCATCAAGATGTTCAACGAGCAACTGACCCCGGCCTGGAATGCGGGTCGCGTGAAGCTCAATGACATCATCCGCGAAAACAAAGTCGTGGCCGACCAGGGCATCGTGGACATCGATAATGCCGTGGTCGAGGCAGAAGTCAGCATGGGCATTTCCTTGTTGGTTGCGGTACTGGCCGCCGGCCTCTGCGGTCTGCTGCTGATGCGCGCGATCATGGCGCCGATGAACCGGATCGTGCAGATCCTCGAAATCATGCGCACCGGCGACCTCAGCGGTCGACTGAACCTGGAGCGCAAGGACGAATTCGATGCTGTAGAAACCGGCTTCAACGACATGATGACCGAGCTGACGTCCCTGGTATCGCAGGCCCAGCGCTCCTCGGTGCAGGTCACCACCTCGGTCACCGAGATCGCCGCCACCTCCAAGCAACAACAGGCGACCGCCACCGAAACCGCCGCCACTACCACCGAAATCGGCGCGACGTCCCGTGAGATCGCCGCGACGTCCCGTGACCTGGTGCGCACCATGACCGAAGTCTCCACCGCTGCCGATCAGGCTTCGGTGGCCGCCGGCTCCGGGCAGCAAGGCCTGGCGCGTATGGAAGAAACCATGCACTCGGTGATGGGCGCAGCCGATCTGGTGAACGCCAAACTGGCGATCCTCAACGAGAAGGCCGGCAACATCAATCAGGTGGTCGTGACCATCGTCAAAGTCGCCGATCAGACCAATCTGCTGTCGCTGAACGCGGCGATTGAGGCCGAGAAGGCCGGTGAATACGGTCGCGGCTTTGCCGTGGTCGCCACCGAAGTACGGCGGCTGGCGGACCAGACCGCGGTCGCCACGTACGACATCGAGCAAATGGTGCGCGAGATTCAGTCGGCGGTGTCGGCCGGGGTCATGGGCATGGACAAGTTCTCCGAAGAAGTGCGCCGCGGCATGTCCGAGGTGCAGCAGGTGGGCGAGCAGCTGTCGCAGATCATCCATCAGGTCCAGGCGCTGGCGCCGCGGGTGTTGATGGTCAATGAAGGCATGCAGGCCCAGGCCACGGGCGCCGAACAGATCAACCATGCGCTGGTGCAATTGGGCGATGCCAGCAGCCAGACCGTCGAGTCCTTGCGTCAGGCCAGTTTCGCCATCGACGAACTGAGCCAGGTGGCGGTCGGGCTGCGTAGCGGCGTTTCGCGATTCAAAGTCTGATGAGCGAACTCACGGCCAAACGCATCGCCGTGAAGCCGGCGCTGCAATCATTGTTTCTGGTATTCCGCATCGGCAACGAGCGCTATGCCTTGCAGGCGATCGAGGTGGCGGAAGTGCTGCCGCGCCTGCCGTTGAAACCTATCCCGCGCGCGCCGGACTGGGTCGCCGGGGTGTTCGCCTATCGCGGCGCAGTGGTGCCGGTGATCGACCTCAGTGCACTGACCTTCGGCCAACCGGCCCAGGCCCGGACCAGCACTCGGTTGGTGCTGGTCAATTATCGTCCGGATGAAACCGCTGAGGCCCAGTTGCTCGGGCTGATTCTGGAGCAGGCCACCGACACCTTGCGGTGCACCCCGGCGGACTTTCAACCCTATGGCCTGGACAATCGGCAGGCGCCGTACCTCGGGCCTGTGCGAGAAGATGCGCAAGGACTGCTGCAATGGGTGCGGGTCGCCGATCTGCTGGATGATCAGGTTCGCGCGCTGCTGTTTCCGGCGCAGCCGTTGGACCTGACGCTGCTTGAGGAGCGGCCATGAGCAGCGATCAGCGATTTTTTGATTTCCTCAAAGAACGCATCGGCCTCGATGTGACCTCGGTGGGGCCTGCGATTATCGAACGTGCGGTGCGCCAGCGCAGCACGGCGTCAAAGGCACTGACGGCCGATGAGTATTGGCACACCTTGCAAGGTTCCCGCGACGAGCAGCAGGCGCTGATTGAAGCGGTGATCGTTCCTGAGACCTGGTTTTTCCGTTACCCGGAATCCTTCGCCACCCTGGCGAAACTGGCCGTCAAGCGGCTGGCCGAGATCAACAACATGCGTGCCCTGCGGATTCTCAGCCTGCCGTGTTCCACCGGCGAAGAACCGTATTCCATCGCCATGGCCCTGCTCGATGCTGGATTAAAGCCACATCAGTTCAAGGTCGACGGCATGGACGTCAGCCCGTTGTCGGTGGAAAAAGCCCGGCGTGCGCTGTACGGCAAGAACTCCTTTCGCGGTCAGGACATCGAATTTCGCGAGCGGCATTTCACCGCCGAAAGCGACGGTTATCGCCTCAGCGGGCGAGTGCTTGAGCAAGTGCGTTTGCAGGTCGGCAATCTGCTCGATCCGGCGTTGTTGGCCAGCGAACCGCCCTACGACTTCGTGTTCTGCCGCAACCTGCTGATCTATTTCGATCAATCGACCCAGCAGCAAGTTTTCGAAGTGCTCAAGCGGCTGACCCATGTCGACGGCGTGTTGTTTATCGGCCCGGCCGAGGGCAGTTTGCTGGGGCGCTTTGGCATGCGTTCGATCGGTATCGCGCAGTCCTTTGCCTTCAGACGCCAGAGCGCGCCTGAGCCCCAGCCTTTGCCGACTTTCATTCCGATCCCGCTGCCGGTGCGCCAACCGGTGCGCAGCGTGACACCGGCGCCCGTTTGCAGCCGACCCTTCGCAATGGTGGCGCCGCTACCTGTCGCGACGAAAACGGCTAACCCGGATGCTGCCGCATTGCTGGCGAACATCGCCGCACTGGCCAACGAAGGCAAAAGCGTCGAGGCCCGTACCGCGTGCGATAGCTACTTGCGCAGTCACGAACCAGCGGCCCAGGTCTTTTACTGGCTGGGCTTGCTCAGCGATGTCGCTGGCAGCACTTTTGAGGCCCAGGGTTTTTATCGCAAGGCGTTGTACCTCGAACCGCAACATCCCGACGCGTTGATGCACCTGGCAGCATTGCTGCAATCCCAGGGTGACACGACGGGTGCCAGACGATTGCAGGCCCGCGCCGCCCGCAGCGAACGTGCCGCTGACAGTGAGCGTAATCGATGATCGCCTCCGACACCTTTAGCGTCACCCATGAAGATGCCCAGACCATCGACGATTGCTGGAACCGCATCGGTATCCACGGCGACAAGTCTTGCCCACTGCTGATCGAGCATATTCACTGCCGCAATTGCGCGGTGTACTCGGCCGCCGCGACGCGTTTGCTCGACCGCTACGCGTTGCAGCAGGAAGATCGCGGGCAAGTCTCCACGGCGGTCGAGAGCGACGTGAAAACCCGCTCGCTATTGATGTTCCGCCTCGGTGAAGAATGGCTGGCTCTGGCCACGCGCAGTCTGGTGGAAGTGGCGCCGCTGCAAGCGATTCACTCCTTGCCGCACCAGCGCTCCCGGGCGTTGCTCGGCGTGGCGAATGTACGCGGCGCTTTGGTGGCGTGCCTCTCTTTGGTTGAGTTGCTGGGGCTGGACGGCGTCAGCAGCGTGGCGTCTGGTGCGCGAGTCATGCCGCGGATGCTGATCATCGCTGCCCACGGTGGGCCGGTGGTGGTGCCGGTGGACGAAGTGGACGGGATTCACGCCATCGACGAGCACATCCTTGATGCAGCGTCCCGGTCGGGAACCCAGGTCAGCGCCAAATACACCCGTGGCGTGTTGCAATTCAAAGGTCGCAGCCTGCGTTGGCTGGATGAAGAACAGCTGCTGTCCGCGGTGACCCGGAGCCTCACATGACCCCCGAGCAATTGCGCGACGCCTCGTTGCTGGAACTCTTCAGTCTGGAAGCCGAGGCCCAGACCCAAGTGCTGAGCGCAGGACTGTTGGCCCTTGAGCGCGATCCGACACAGGCCGATCACCTCGAATCGTGCATGCGTGCGGCGCACTCGCTCAAGGGGGCTGCGCGGATCGTCGGCGTGGATGCAGGCGTCAGTGTCGCTCATGTGATGGAGGATTGCCTGGTCAGCGCCCAGGAAGGGCGCTTGTATCTGCGACCCGAACACATTGATGCGCTGTTGCAAGGCACCGATTTGCTGATGCGCATCGCCACGCCGAACAACAATCCAGAGCTTGCGGATATCGAGGCTTACGTGGCCCTGATGGCGCGGTTGCTTGATCCGATGGCGGCGCGTGCGCCGGTCACTGCACCTGCCGCACCAGTGATGGCGGAACTTCAGCTCGAAGCGTCGGCGCTAACAGTTGAAACGCCGGTCGCGGTAGCTGAACCGGTGGAGGCGCTGCGCAAAAACAAGCGCACCACCGAAAACGGTGAGCGAGTGCTGCGCGTCACGGCCGAACGTTTGAACAGCCTGCTCGACCTGTCCAGCAAATCCCTGGTGGAAACCCTGCGGCTCAAACCGCACCTGGCCACCATGCAGCGGCTCAAGCGCACGCAGAGTAGTGGCCTGCGGGCTCTGGAGAACCTCAACGTTCATCTCAAGGAACATACCTTGAGCCTCGAGGCCCGGGAAGCGCTCGAAGATGCCCGCCGGTTACTGGCTGAATCCCAGCAATTGCTGGTGGAAAAAAACGCCGAGCTGGATGAGTTCGCCTGGCAGGCCAGTCAGCGAGCGCAAGTGTTATACGACACGGCTTTGGCCTGTCGCATGCGGCCCTTTGCCGATGTATTGACCGGGCAAGTGCGCATGGTGCGTGACCTCGGTCGCAGCCTCGGCAAGCAAGTGCGGCTGGAGATCGAGGGTGAAAAGACCCAGGTCGATCGCGACGTACTGGAAAAACTCGAAGCGCCGTTGACACACCTGCTGCGCAACGCCGTCGATCACGGCATCGAAACCCCTGAACAACGTCTGTTGGCCGGCAAGCCGGCTGAAGGTTTGATCCGTCTGCGCGCCTCCCATCAGGCGGGTCTGCTGGTGATGGAACTGAGCGATGACGGCAATGGCGTCGATCTGGAAAAGGTCCGCAGCAGCATCATCGAACGCCAATTGTCCCCGGCTGAGACCGCAGCGCAGTTGAGCGAAGAGGAACTGCTGACCTTCCTGTTTTTACCGGGCTTCAGCCTGCGGGACACGGTCACCGAAGTCTCCGGACGCGGCGTCGGTCTGGATGCGGTTCAGCACATGGTTCGCCAGGTGCGTGGCGCGGTGGTGCTGGAGCAGACGGCGGGCGAGGGCAGTCGCTTCCATCTCGAAGTGCCGCTGACCCTGTCGGTGGTGCGCAGCCTGGTGGTGGAAGTCGGCGACGAGGCCTATGCCTTCCCGCTGGCCCACATCGAACGCATGTGCGATCTGGAGCGGGCGGACATCGTTCAGGTCGAAGGCCGGCAACATTTTTGGTACGAAGGCCGGCACGTCGGGCTGGTGGCGGCCAGCCAACTGTTGCAGCGCCCGGCGAGCCAGAACAGTCAGCAAACCCTCAAAGTCGTGGTGATCCGCGAGCGCGAGGCGATCTACGGCGTGGCAGTCGAGCGTTTTATCGGCGAGCGGACGTTGGTGGTATTGCCGCTGGATGAGCGTCTGGGCAAAGTGCAGGACATTTCCGCCGGGGCCTTGCTTGATGACGGTTCTGTGGTGCTGATCGTCGATGTCGAAGACATGCTGCGTTCGGTGGATAAACTGCTCAATACCGGGCGTCTGGAGCGGATTGCCCGTCACAGCAATCAGGTGGTGGAAGCCGCGCGCAAACGGATCCTGGTGGTCGACGATTCCCTGACCGTGCGCGAATTGCAGCGCAAACTGTTGCTCAATCGCGGGTACGACGTGGCTGTGGCAGTCGACGGTATGGATGGCTGGAATGCGCTGCGTTCGGAGGATTTCGATCTGCTGATCACCGACATTGATATGCCGCGCATGGACGGCATTGAACTGGTGTCTTTATTGCGTCGGGACAATCGCCTGCAATCGCTGCCGGTTATGGTGGTGTCCTACAAGGATCGCGAAGAAGACCGTCGTCGTGGGCTGGACGCCGGAGCTGACTATTATCTAGCCAAAGCCAGTTTTCATGACGATGCCCTGCTCGATGCAGTGGTTGAGCTCATCGGGGGAGCGCGGGCATGAAAATCGCTATCGTCAACGACATGCCCATGGCGGTAGAGGCCCTGCGCCGCGCCTTGGCGTTCGAGCCGGCGCACGAGGTGGTCTGGGTCGCCAGTAATGGGGCCGAGGCGGTGCAGCGTTGCGCTGAAAATACGCCGGATCTGATTCTGATGGACCTGATCATGCCCGTGATGGATGGCGTGGAGGCGACCCGGCGGATCATGGCTGATACGCCGTGCGCAATTGTCATCGTTACGGTCGACCGCGAGCAGAACGTGCATCGGGTGTTCGAAGCCATGGGCCACGGAGCGCTGGATGTGGTCGATACGCCGGCCCTCGGTGCCGGTAATGCGGCGGAGGCAGCAGCCCCGTTACTGCGCAAAATCATGAACATCGGTTGGCTGATCGGTGATCGAGGCAATCGGGAGCGACCGGCACCGAGCCCGCAACGCAGCTCGGCCTCGCGCCAGCGTCTGATCGCGATCGGTTCGTCCGCTGGCGGGCCGGCCGCGCTGGAAGTATTGCTCAAAGGCCTGCCGCGAGATTTTTCGGCGGCCATCGTATTGGTGCAGCACGTTGACCAGGTGTTCGCCGCCGGCATGGCCGAATGGCTGAGCAGTGCCAGCGGCCTGAACGTGCGCCTGGCTCAGGAAGGCGAGCCACCGCAGGCCGGCACCGTGTTGCTGGCCGGCACTAACCATCATATTCGGTTGTTGAAAAACGGCACGCTGGCCTACACCGCCGAACCGGTCAACGAGATCTACCGGCCCTCGATCGATGTGTTTTTCGAGAGCGTGGCCAGTTACTGGAGCGGCGATGCCATAGGCGTTTTGTTGACTGGCATGGGGCGCGATGGCGCGCAGGGGCTTAAACTCATGCGCCAACAAGGTTACCTGACCATCGCTCAGGATCAGCACAGCAGTGCGGTATACGGAATGCCCAAAGCGGCAGCGGCCATCGACGCAGCTATGGAAGTTCGCCCACTGGACAAGATAGCGCCACGATTGCTGGAGATTTTCTCTAAATGAAGCATTTTCAGAGCAATCCTGGCCCAAGTAGTAATCAGGTGATCGCACATGAATAATTTACAGCCCGACGACTTCAAAACCGACGAAAACGCCGCCATGGTGTTATTGGTGGACGATCAGGCGATGATCGGCGAGGCGGTGCGCCGCGGTTTGTCGAACGAAGACAATATCGACTTCCATTTCTGCGCCGACCCGCACCAGGCCATCGCCCAGGCGATCCGCATCAAACCGACGGTGATCCTCCAGGATCTGGTGATGCCCGGTCTTGACGGCTTGAGTCTGGTGCGCGAGTACCGCAACCATCCGGCGACCAAGAACATCCCGATCATCGTCCTGTCGACCAAGGAAGACCCGCTGATCAAAAGCGCGGCGTTCGCGGCCGGGGCCAACGATTACCTCGTCAAGCTGCCGGACAACATCGAACTGGTGGCGCGCATCCGCTATCACTCGCGCTCCTATATGACCTTGTTGCAGCGCGATGCGGCTTACCGCGCGTTGCGGGTCAGCCAGCAGCAGCTGCTCGACACCAATCTTGTGCTGCAGCGTTTGATGAACTCCGACGGCTTGACCGGGCTGTCGAACCGCCGACACTTCGATGAATACCTGGAACTGGAGTGGCGCCGTTCGCTGCGCGATCAAACACAACTGTCACTGCTGATGATCGATGTCGACTACTTCAAGTCCTACAACGACAGCTTTGGTCACCTGGAAGGCGATGAGGCTCTGCGTAAAGTCGCCACCGCGATTCGCGACGCCAGCGCCCGGCCTTCGGACCTGCCGGCCCGTTACGGCGGTGAAGAGTTTGTCCTGGTGCTGCCCAATACCACGCCGGGCGGTGCGCGACTGGTGGCGGAAAAACTGCGCCTGACCGTGGCCGCGCTGAAGATTCCACACATTTTCCCCGTCGAAGGTTCGAGCCTGACCATCAGCATCGGCCTGTCGACCATGATCCCGCAGCCGGGCAGCGATTGCCGGCAACTGATCTCGGCGGCGGACAAGGGGCTGTATCTGGCGAAGAACAATGGGCGTAATCAGGTGGGGATCGAATAACCTCACAACCCCACCTCGCTCTGTAGCACCGTAGCAGCTGTCGAGCCCCGCGAGGCGGCGTTCGGCGGCGAAGCCGTCGTAAAACCATACAGCGCGGTCTTCCAGACAAACCGCGTACACAGGCTTAGCGAGGACTTCGTCCTCGAACGCGGCCTCGCGGGGCTCGACCGCTGCTACAAGTGTTCGCCCTTCAGCAAAAACCATTCGCCGCTAAAGCCGCCAGGCGGGCTGCCGTGACAGCTTGATTACGTTATACTCGCCGGCTTTCAAAAGTTCGCCAACGAGTGCTGCCCGCCATGGAAATCAACCCGATCCTTAACAGTATCAAGGACCTGTCCGAGCGCTCCGAAACTATTCGGGGGTATCTTTGACTACGATCAAAAGCATGAGCGTCTGACTGAAGTCAATCGCGAGCTTGAAGATCCGAATGTCTGGAACAACCCCTCGTACGCTCAGGAACTGGGTCGCGAGCGCTCGCTGCTGGCGCAGATCGTCGAAACCCTCGACGAAATGCACACCGGCCTGGCCGATGCCAAAGAGCTGCTGCTGATGTCCGCCGAAGAAGAAGACCAGGCGGCCGTCGATGACGTCGCAACCGAAGTCGAGCGTCTTCGCGAGTCCCTGGAAAAACTCGAATTCCGTCGCATGTTCAGCGGTGAGATGGACGCCAACAACGCCTACCTGGACATCCAGGCCGGCTCCGGCGGTACCGAGGCCCAGGACTGGGCCAACATCCTGCTGCGCATGTACCTGCGCTGGGCTGACAAACGCGGTTTCGACGCGACCATCATGGAGCTGTCGGCCGGTGAAGTCGCCGGTATCAAAGGCGCGACCATCCACATCAAGGGCGAATACGCCTTTGGCTGGTTGCGTACCGAAATCGGCGTGCACCGTCTGGTGCGCAAGAGCCCGTACGATTCCGGTAACCGTCGCCACACCTCGTTCTCGGCCGTGTTCGTGTCGCCGGAAATCGATGACAACATCGAAATCGACATCAACCCGTCGGACCTGCGCATCGACACCTACCGCTCCTCCGGTGCCGGTGGTCAGCACGTAAACACCACCGACTCGGCCGTACGTATTACCCACGTACCGACCAACACCGTGGTCAGCTGCCAGAACGAACGCTCCCAGCACGCCAACAAAGACACCGCGATGAAAATGTTGCGGGCGCGCTTGTACGAGCAGGAAGTGCAGAAACGCAATGCTGCCTCCCAAGCCATGGAAGACACCAAGTCGGATATCGGCTGGGGTCACCAGATTCGCTCGTACGTGCTCGACCAGTCGCGAATCAAGGATTTGCGCACTAACGTCGAACGCAGCGACTGCGACAAGGTGCTCGACGGCGACATCGACGAATACTTGGTGGCCAGCCTGAAGCAAGGGCTTTAAGGCCCGCGCTACAGGATCACCACGATCCTGTAGGAGCGTGGCTTGCCCGCGAACCCCGGCGAATGCCGGGGGTAACGAACCTGATGGAATATCTAAAGACATGAGCGACCTACAACTCGACCCGCAAGCCCTGCAACAGGAAGAAAACTCCCTGATCGCCCTGCGCAAGGAAAAGCTTGCTGCCGAGCGCGCCAAGGGCCAGGCCTTCCCCAACGACTTCCGTCGTGATGCTTACTGCGAAGACTTGCAGAAACAGTACGCGGACAAGACCAAGGAAGAGCTGGCAGAGGCTGCGATCCCGGTCAAGGTTGCCGGTCGCATCATGCTCAACCGTGGCTCGTTCATGGTGATCCAGGACATGACCGGTCGCATTCAGGTCTACGTCAACCGTAAAACCCTGTCCGAAGAAACCCTGGCCTCGGTGAAAACCTGGGACATGGGCGACATCATCGCCGCTGTTGGCACCCTGGCGCGTTCCGGCAAGGGCGACCTGTACGTCGAAATGACTGAAGTGCGCCTGCTGACCAAGTCCCTGCGTCCGCTGCCGGATAAACACCACGGCCTGACCGACACCGAACAGCGCTATCGCCAGCGTTACGTCGACCTGATCGTCAACGAAGAAGTGCGCCAGACCTTCCGCGTACGTTCGCAAGTGATTGCGCACATCCGCAGCTTCCTGATGCAGCGTGACTTCCTGGAAGTGGAAACGCCGATGCTGCAAACCATTCCGGGTGGCGCGGCAGCCAAGCCGTTCGAAACTCACCACAACGCGCTGGACCTGGAAATGTTCCTGCGTATCGCGCCTGAGTTGTACCTCAAGCGTCTGGTGGTCGGTGGTTTTGAAAAGGTCTTCGAGATCAACCGCAACTTCCGTAACGAAGGCGTTTCGACTCGTCACAACCCTGAATTCACCATGTTGGAGTTCTACCAGGCTTACGCCGACTACGAAGACAACATGGACCTGACCGAAGAACTGTTCCGCGAATTGGCGCAGCTGGTTCTGGGCAGCACCGACGTGCCGTACGGCGACAAGGTGTTCCACTTCGGCGAACCGTTCGTGCGTCTGTCGGTGTTCGACTCGATCCTCAAGTACAACCCTGAGCTGACCGCTGACGACCTGACCGACATCGAAAAGGCTCGCGCCATCGCCAAGAAGGCCGGCGCCAAGGTGCTGGGCTTCGAAGGTCTGGGCAAACTGCAGGTGATGATTTTCGAAGAACTGGTCGAGCACAAGCTGGAGCAGCCGCACTTCATCACCCAGTACCCGTTCGAAGTGTCGCCACTGGCCCGCCGCAACGACGAGAATCCGAACGTCACCGACCGTTTCGAACTGTTCATCGGTGGCCGTGAAATCGCCAACGCCTACTCCGAGTTGAACGACGCGGAAGACCAGGCCGAGCGCTTCATGGCTCAGGTGGCTGACAAGGACGCCGGCGACGACGAGGCCATGCACTACGACGCCGATTTCGTTCGCGCGCTGGAGTACGGCATGCCGCCGACGGCCGGTGAAGGGATCGGCATCGACCGTCTGGTGATGCTGCTGACCAACTCCCCGTCGATCCGCGACGTGATCCTGTTCCCGCACATGCGGCCGCAAGCGTAAGTGTTTCAATAAAAAAAGCCGCCTAAAACAGGCGGCTTTTTATTGCCTGTCTGGTACAAACGTATCAATTGGTTACTTTTGAAGTAAGAGAGGAATACCTGTCGTGAACCGTGCAATTGCTCAAGAGGGTGCAGCGGACGTCGCCACGGCGGTCGCTGAAAGTGTTCAGTATCAGGGTCGCAAGGCCAGCCGACAGGGCAGCGAGCAGCGTCGACAGGACATTCTTGATGCGGCGATGCGCATTGTCGTGCGCGATGGCGTGCGGGCCGTGCGTCACCGTGCGGTGGCCGCCGAAGCCGGTGTGCCGCTGTCGGCCACTACTTACTACTTCAAGGATATCGATGACTTGCTCACCGATACCTTTGCCCAATACGTGGAACGCAGCGCGGCGTTCATGGCCAAGTTGTGGGCCAACAACGAAGGCTTGCTGCGCGAAATGGTTGCCTACGGTGACGGCAGCCCTGAATCCCGTTCGCAATTGGCCGACGACATTGCCCGGCTGACGTCCGACTATGTGCACCGCCAGTTGCAGACCCGCCGCGAACATTTGATGGCCGAGCAGGCGTTCCGTCAGGAGGCGCTGTTGAACCCGCGTCTGGCGGAGTTGGTGCGCTCGCATCAGCAAATTCTGCTACAGGGAACCTGCCATTTTTTCGAGGTGTTGGGTTCCCGCGAGCCACGACAAGATGCCAAAGTGTTGACGGCGATTATCGGACGGATGGAATATCAGGGCCTGCTCAACGACGCCGAGCCTGTCGCCGAAGTGGAAATGCTCGGTATCCTCACGCGGTATATGCACCTGGTATTGGCGTCGGTGTAACCCTTGTGGGCGCCACACCTCCTGTGGGAGTGAGCCTGCTCGCGATAGCGGTTTAACATTCAACATTGATGTTGGCTGACACACCGCTATCGCGAGCAGGCTCACTCCCACAGGGGGCGGTGTTCACTTGAGGTCCGCGTGTATTCAAAGGGAGTGTTGAATGAAAGCCTGGCGTGTCGTTGTGATCGCCTTGTCGTTCCTGCTGCTCAGTGGCTGTCTGGTGACCTTCAAGGAGCCTATGCCCGACAGTGAGCCCGTGCCCAAAGGGTTGCTCGGCAAATGGACCAGCACCAACGCCTGGGGCGAGCCGCTGAACCTTACGCTGACGCGCATTGGCGACAATCACTATCAGGCGGTCAGCTACTTCAGGGCCAAGCCCAAGGAACGCGAAGCCTATCCCTTCACGGTGTCGCGCCATGGCAGTCGCTGGTACCTGTCGGCGAAGGTGCCTGCGCAGTTCGGTGGGCATTTCACCCTCTTGGGTTTCGAACTCACCGATAAGCATGAACTGGTGGTCTACAACCTCGACCTTGAGCAGATCAACCAAGCCCTCAGGCAAAAGGTCCTGAGTGGCGAAAGCTTCCAGACCGACGAAGGTGACGGCGTACTGGTCAACACCAGCATGGACCAGGTATTCGCCTACCTCGACGACCCGGCCAATTCCGATGTGTTCGTCGAAGCGGTGCGCTATCAGCGCCTGGCCAAAGCCAAATAACCCAGCATGTAACGGTTTCTACAGGAGTTTCGGGTGGACGATTACCAGCAGTCGATACGCATTTTGTCCGATCGCATTGTGCTGGCACAGACGCCGATCCGCGTCCTTGATGCGGTCAAGTGGGACGACACCGTTCGCAAAGGTTTCCTCAAGGCCAAGGGCAAGGAAATGCCGGCGGTGGACCGCGATTACTACCTGAATCGGCCGCTGTCCTTCGACTCCAGCAAAGTGAAACTGGAATTCCAGAACATCGAGCGCGACATCACCCGTCAGCTCGGCCAGTTCAACCCGGTCGGCCAGATCATGCGTCGCATGTGCAAGGAATACCGGATGGTGGTGCGCATGCTCGAAGCGCGCGGCACCGAAGATTTCGGACTGATTTCCCAGGAACTGTACGGCGCAGCGTCCGATGCGTTCCACGCCGGCGACCCGACCCTGTCCGACCTGGGCCTGATGCTCTCCGATTACCTGAACAACATCGACGGCCGCGGAGACCTGAAGGACGAGCCGAAAATCCTCACCGCCAAGGACGCCGTACATTTGTTGCAAACCCGGTTGAGCAAGGTGTTTGGCGAGGCCGAGGAAACCATTCGGGTGTTCGAGTCCGACGGCATCGTTGCCGATGCGGCGGCTGGCGCCGACTACATCAAGATTCGCACCGACGCGATGTTCAACGAGCGTGACGTGCGCGCCCTGGAAGTCCACGAAGGGCTGGTGCATGTGGGCACAACGCTAAACGGTCTGAACCAGCCGATCTGCACCTTTCTTTCCAAAGGCCCGCCGTCGTCCACCGTGACCCAGGAAGGCCTGGCGATCCTGATGGAGATCATCACCTTTGCCTCCTACCCGAGTCGCCTGCGCAAACTGACCAACCGCACTCGCGCCATTCATATGGTGGAGGAGGGCGCCGATTTTTTGCAGATATTCGAGTTCTTCCGCGAGCAAGGTTTCGAAATGGCCGAAAGCTACGGCAACGCCAGTCGGGTGTTCCGCGGTTCGGTGCCAACCGGTCTACCGTTTACCAAAGACTTGTCCTACCTCAAGGGCTTTATCATGGTTTACAACTACATTCAGTTAGCCGTGCGTAAAGGCAAGCTTGAGCAGATACCGCTGCTGTTTTGCGGCAAGACCACGCTGGAAGACATGCGCACGTTGCGCCAATTGGTGGATGAAGGAATGGTGGTGCCGCCCAAGTATCTGCCCGAGCAGTTCCGTGACTTGAACGCGCTGTCGGCGTGGATGTGTTTCTCCAACTTCCTCAATCACCTGAGCCTGGACCGGATCGAAGCGGATTACTCGAATATCCTTTAAGGCTGGAGAACATTCCCACAGGATAATTTGTTGTCCACAGGAATTTGTTCAAACCCCATTTTGTCGCGAGGTTTCAACGGATGAGAATCCTCGGCATTTTCTGCCTGCTTCTGACCCTCGGCGGTTGTAGCTCGCTGCTGTTCTACCCCGAGCCCGGCCAGTTGTTTACCCCGGAAAAAGCCAAACTCGAATACCGCGATGTCACCTTGATCACCGCCGACGGCCTCAAACTGCACGGCTGGTGGCTGCCGGCGAAAAAAGGTGTCGAGGTCAAAGGCACGGTGCTGCACCTGCACGGCAACGGCGGCAACCTGCCCATGCATCTTGGGGGAAGCTGGTGGTTGCCGGCGGAAGGTTATCAAGTGCTGCTGGTGGACTATCGCGGTTATGGCCTGTCACAAGGTGAACCGAGTTTGCCGGCGATCTATCAGGACATCGATGCCGCGTTCAAATGGCTCGACCAGGCGCCGGAGGTCAAGGGCAAGCCGTTGATCCTCCTGGGCCAGAGCCTCGGCGGTTCGATGGCCGTTCACTATCTGGTTCAACACCCCGAACGGCAGAAACAACTCAAGGCCGTCGTCCTCGACGGCGTGCCCGCCAGTTACCGCAGTGTCGGTCGCTATGCGTTGAGCAACTCTTGGGTGTTCTGGACGTTCCAGGTCCCGCTATCGTGGCTGGTGCCGGATGGCGACAGCGCGATCAACTCCATGGCGCAGCTCAATGGCGTACCGAAACTGATCTACCACAGCATCGACGATCCGATCGTGCCCCTTTCCAACGGCATCCGTCTGTATCAAGCTGCGCCGCCGCCGCGAGTGCTGCAACTGACCCGTGGTGGTCATGTGCAGACGTTCGCCGACCCGGTCTGGCGCACAGTCATGCTGCGTTATCTCGATGACCCGCAGCATTTCAACGGTTTGCGCCGACTGGGTGAAGTCCCGAATTATCCGGCGCCGAAAAATTCTGAAGATGAACCACCAGAGAGTCCGCAATGAGTGAAGAACGTAACGCCATCCCGCTGATCATCACCGGTATCTGCAGCATCCTCGGCACCGTCGGGGCCCTGTGGTTCTACGGTTACCTGCACTTCGCAAAGCCTGAGGATGCGCTGCTGCTCAGCGATTTCACCATGCTCAAGACGGTGCCGGGCGAAGACTACAAAGTCTCCCTGCAACCGGCCCCGCAAGTAGCTCAGTGTATCGACGGCGTGCTGGTGATGTTCGACACCGAACAGAAAGGCCTGACCGGCGTATTGGTCAACAACAAGAAGAAAGCGGTGCGCTGCATGGGCGAGGAACCCCCGCAAAAACTCGAGCAGTAATCTCGGTCTGTGTTCACCGCAGACCCAATGTGGGAGCGGGGTTGAGTGATCGCCCAACAAAAAGCCCCACCTGATCAGATCAGGCGGGGCTTTTGTTTACCGCAACAGCTGTTTAATGCTTGTTGGCGCTAATCGCCGAACGTGGAATCACCGGCTGGTTGTCGTTGGAGATCGTCACTTCCACCCGACGATTCATCGCCCGACCCGAGACGCTGGAGTTCTCCGCCACCGGGTATTCCTTGCCGTAACCCTGGGCAACGATGCGCGCTGGATCAACGCCCATCTTCACCAGTGCCATGCGCACGGAACCGGCGCGACGCTCGGACAGCGACTGGTTGTGGCTCGCCGTACCAGTACTGTCGGTGTAACCCTCGACGATCACTTTACGGTCCGGGTTTTCCTGAAGGAACTGAGCCAGTTTGTTGATATTCACCAGACCGCTGGATTTCAGGTCGGCCCTGTCGGTGGCGAACAGCACATCACCGAAGGTCACCAGCGTCCCGCGATCGGTCTGCTTGGCGTTCAGGCTGTCCTGCAACTGCTTGATCTGCGTGTCGCGGGCATCCAGACGCGCTTGGGCACGTTGCGCGGAGGCATTTTTCAGATTGGCTTCAGCGGTGCGCAGAGCGATGGTCTGCTTCGCCACTTCAACACGCTGATTGGTCAGGTAAGCCAGTTGATCGACCGTGTTCTGGTCTTCCTTGTCCATGTAGGCCTTGTCGGCCTTATCCAGGTAATCGCTGGCGTCTTTGGTTTCCAGCGCCGCGACTTTGCTGGCTTGCGGGTTGGCTTGCAGGCCGGTGTAGTTGGTGCGGGCCTGTTCCAGGTTTGCATTCGGTGGCGTGGAGCAAGCAGCCAATGCGACGCTTGCGGCCAGGAGAGCGGGGATCATCAATTGTTTGCGCATAATGGTTTCGTCCTTTTAGTCGAATAAGAAGTACGTCGTGCCGCGCCGCTTACTGCACGGTGCGCTGGCTTTCCTGACGCAGTTCCTGAACTCCTTTCTGAGAGTCCTTCACAGCCTGTTCGGCTTTCATCGCCTGGGCTTTGCGTTCCGCCACACGAGCGTCCCACTCGGCCTGCTCGGCCAACACTTTGGCCTCGGCATACTTTTTGTCGTGCATGGCGATTTCGGCTTGTTTGAGCTTGTCCTGGGCGGACTTCATTTCCACTGCGGCGAATTCGGTACCGCCAGCGCTGACCGCGCCATTGACGGCGGATTGGGTCACGGCGAATTGCTCGGTCGGCGGGTTACCGGCGCAACCGGCCAGAACAAAGCTGCTGCCGATTGCCAGGGCAGCCAGCTTCAGGCCGCGCAGATGATTGAACGAGGATTTGGCAGTTCGGGTTTTCATGGTCTTCAACTCCATTGGAATAACTCCTGAAAAACTTAAAAATCCATGCTGGGCAAGGAGCCGTAACCGTCAATTTCCGGGGGTGTTTTGAAACGGCCGTCCCAGGCGTGGTTAATGGCTGTGACCCGAGGGGTTTTTCAAAAGTTCAGAGAAGATGGCTCATTGCCGGAAAAAACCTTGATCGAGCGGACAAGGCTCTAAGTCGGGAACTTTGGCGGTGCGCAGCGGTATTCCCGACCTTTTTTAGGTGGGTAATACGCAATTATTGAAGGGCGCAGCAACGCTTGTGGGCGCGAGCCTGCTCACCAAAGCGGTCGTTCAGTCAACCTGATGTTGAATGCACTGACGCCTTCGCGAGCAGTCTCGCTCCCACAGATTCATCCCGGCGGGATCAGTGTTTTTGTTTGTCGTTACCGGCCGACAAATCGTGCAAGTGGCGACGGGACAACGCGAGAAAACGCGGGGTCGGACCGACGTCTTCGTACAGCGGATCGCCTTCTTCGTCGGTGGCCACGACGGTCGACCCTTTTACATACGGGAAGCTCTTCTCGAGCTCTTCCAGAGCGGCGCCAATCAATTCGCCGAGCAGCTCTTCGGGATGCCGTTTGGGGTACATCTCGATAATCGCCGCCAGCCGAGCGGCGGCCTCCACATCCAGATGTATCGAGTATCCGGTGTCGGTCAGGCGACCCTTGGCGTTTTCTTCCCAATGATGGGCAAGCTGGCGGATTTTCATAGTGACCTCAGTGCGCTCCTGCTCGTGGCAGGCCGTGTGAATGTCCGGCAGTGGCCGGCGGCAGCCGTTGTACGGCTTACTCTTCAGACTAGCTTCAACGCACAAGGTTTAAAGTCCCTTCGTCGTCTGCTTGTAAGAACCGCCTCAGGGCGGCACTCTTTATGCTCATAGCCGCCCGGATTTTTGCTGGAGAACTGCTGATGACCGATATTGATGCACGCTTGCGCGAGGATGTTCACCTGTTGGGTGAGCTGTTGGGCAACACCATTCGTGAACAGTACGGGGACGGCTTTCTCGACAAGATCGAGCAGATCCGCAAGGGCGCCAAGGCCGACCGTCGCGGTTCGATGGACGCCGAGCTGAGCGCCAGTCTCAACCAATTGAGCGAAGAAGAGTTGCTGCCGGTAGCGCGGGCGTTCAACCAGTTTCTGAACCTGGCCAATATCGCCGAGCAATATCAGCTGATTCACCGTCGCGAAGAATCGCAGCCTGCGCCATTCGAAGCGCGGGTCCTGCCGCAATTGCTTGCTCGCCTGCTTGCCGAAGGTCATGGCGCCGAATCGCTGGCCCTGCAATTGGGACGGCTGGAAATCGAGCTTGTACTGACGGCACACCCGACTGAAGTAGCGCGCCGCACGCTGATCCAGAAGTACGACGCGATCGCCGCGCAACTGGCCGCGCAGGATCATCGCGACCTGACCACTGCCGAACGTGAGCAGATCCAGGCGAAATTGCAGCGCCTGATCGCCGAAGCCTGGCACACCGAAGAAATCCGCCGCACCCGCCCGACGCCTGTCGATGAAGCCAAATGGGGTTTTGCGGTGATCGAACATTCGCTGTGGCAGGCGATTCCCAACTATTTGCGCAAGGCCGATAAAGCGCTGCATGACGCCACCGGCCTGCATCTGCCGCTGGAAGCTGCACCGATTCGCTTCGCCTCTTGGATGGGCGGCGACCGGGATGGCAACCCCAATGTGACGGCTGCCGTGACCCGTGAAGTGCTGTTGCTGGCGCGCTGGATGGCGGCTGACTTGTACCTGCGGGATGTCGATCAACTCGCAGCTGATTTGTCGATGCAGCAGGCCAGTGACGACTTGAAGGTCAAGGCCGGAGACAGCGCCGAACCTTACCGCGCGGTACTTAAACAATTGCGCGAACGCCTGCGCGCAACGCGTAACTGGGCTCACACCTCCTTGACGGTGACGACACCTGCACCCGCCGACGTTCTGCAAAACAATCGCGACCTGCTCGATCCGCTGGAGCTTTGCTACCACTCGTTGCATGAGTGCGGCATGGGCGTGATCGCTGATGGGCCGCTGCTCGATTGCCTGCGTCGGGCAGTGACTTTCGGGCTGTTCCTGGTGCGGCTCGATGTGCGTCAGGACTCGTCGCGGCACTCGGCTGCGATGACTGAAATCACCGACTACCTGGGTTTGGGGCGCTACGAAGACTGGAGCGAGGAAGAGCGGATCGCCTTCCTGATGCGCGAACTGAACAACCGTCGGCCGTTGCTGCCGGCGTATTTCAAACCGTCCGCCGACACCGCCGAAGTGCTGGCGACCTGCCGGGAAATCGCCGCGGCACCGGGCGCATCTCTCGGTTCTTATGTGATCTCCATGGCCGGCGCCGCTTCCGACGTGCTGGCGGTGCAGCTGCTGCTCAAAGAGGCCGGGGTATTGCGGCCGATGCGCGTGGTGCCGCTGTTCGAAACCCTCGCCGACCTCGACAACGCCGGCCCGGTGATTGAAAAACTGTTGCTGCTGCCGGGGTATCGCGCGCGCCTGCAAGGGCCGCAGGAAGTGATGATCGGTTACTCCGACTCGGCCAAGGACGCCGGCACCACGGCGGCGGCCTGGGCGCAGTATCGGGCGCAGGAACGCTTGGTCGACATCTGCCGCGAGCAGCAAGTGGAGCTGCTGTTGTTCCATGGTCGCGGTGGCACCGTGGGCCGTGGCGGCGGCCCGGCGCACGCGGCGATTTTGTCGCAGCCACCGGGTTCGGTGGCAGGGCGTTTCCGGACCACCGAGCAGGGAGAAATGATTCGTTTCAAATTCGGCCTACCGGACATCGCCGAGCAGAATCTCAATCTGTACCTGGCGGCGGTACTGGAAGCAACCTTGCTGCCACCGCCACCACCGGAGCCAGCCTGGCGCCACTTGATGGACGAATTGGCGGCAGATGGTGTCAGCGCTTACCGCGCCGTGGTGCGGGAAAATCCGCAATTCGTCGAGTATTTCCGCCAGTCCACTCCGGAACAGGAATTGGGCCGTTTGCCGTTGGGCAGCCGTCCGGCCAAGCGCCGCGCCGGCGGGATCGAAAGCCTGCGGGCAATTCCATGGATCTTCGGCTGGACCCAGATGCGCCTGATGTTGCCGGCCTGGCTCGGCTGGGAAGCGGCCCTGAGCAAGGCGCTGGAGCGCGGTGAAGGTGAGCTGCTGGGGCAAATGCGCGAGCAGTGGCCATTCTTCCGCACCCGCATCGATATGCTGGAAATGGTGTTGGCCAAGGCGGACGCCGATATCGCCCGGTCCTACGATGAGCGCTTGGTCGAGCCGGATCTGCTTCCTTTGGGTGCGCATTTACGCGACCTATTGTCGCAGGCGTGCTCGGTGGTCCTGGGGCTGACTGGTCAGTCGCAGCTACTGGCACATAGCCCAGACACGCTCGAATTCATCCGCTTGCGTAACACTTACCTCGACCCTCTTCATCTATTGCAGGCCGAATTGTTGGCGCGCTCGCGGCAGCAGGAAGTGGCGCAGGGTAGCCCGGTAGAACAGGCGCTGCTGGTGTCTGTGGCGGGGATTGCCGCCGGTTTGCGTAATACCGGCTAAGGTTTTCGTCGTGGGGGAAGGCACCCGGCGCGAGCGTCGAGTGCCTTTGCAGGGAGCGGCTGAAAAGTGCTGCAAGGCGACAGTTAATGACGGGGTTGCGACTTGGGGTACCCCATCCAAAGGTCACATAAGTCGCGGGTTTCTCCGACTTTCGGCGGCTTGTGTGGTCAGGGCCTGCTGTGTATCTTGATCAGCCTTTGGCCGTTTGGGCGGTCACGTTCCTATTTTTGAGATTGGCCCCACGAGGCGAATCTGACGATATCTATATAAAAAATTGAGGAGCACATCGATGCGCGTCATTCTGCTGGGAGCTCCCGGGGCCGGTAAAGGTACTCAGGCAAAGTTCATCACCGAAAAATTCGGCATTCCGCAAATCTCCACTGGCGACATGCTGCGTGCAGCGGTCAAGGCCGGCACCGAGCTGGGCCTGATTGCCAAGAGCGTCATGGACAGCGGCGGTCTGGTTTCCGATGACCTGATCATTAATCTGGTCAAGGAACGCATCAGTCAGGCTGATTGCGCCAACGGTTTCCTGTTCGACGGTTTCCCGCGCACCATCCCTCAGGCTGAAGCGCTGGTGAAAGCTGGTGTGGAGCTGGATCACGTGGTTGAAATCGCCGTCGATGACGAAGAGATCGTTCAGCGTATCGCCGGTCGTCGTGTTCACGAGGCCAGCGGTCGCGTGTACCACACCGTCTACAACCCGCCGAAAATTGCCGGTAAAGACGACATCACCGGTGAAGCACTGGTGCAGCGCAAGGACGACACCGAAGAAACCGTTCGTCATCGCCTGTCGGTCTACCACTCCCAGACCAAGCCACTGGTAGCCTTCTACCAGAATCTGGCCGCTGATCAGGGCAAGCCGAAGTACAGCCACATCGCTGGCGTCGGCTCGGTTGAATCGATCACCGGCAAGGTGCTTGAAGCGCTTAGCTGAAAAGACTGATCTGCTTCATCTTCTACGGCCCGCTTGCGGGCCGTAGTTGTTTATACTGGCGCACTTTTTCTGACCTCTCTTACGGAAACATCGATGAGCACCTTGCTGGCCCTGGACACCGCGACTGAAGCTTGCTCCGTTGCCTTGCTGCATGACGGCAAGGTTACGAGCCATTACGAGGTGATCCCGCGCCTGCATGCGCAGAAGCTGTTGCCGATGATTCAGCAATTGCTCGCCGACGCCGGCATCACCTTGCAAGCGGTCGATGCCATCGCGTTCGGCCGTGGGCCGGGTGCTTTTACCGGTGTGCGCATCGCCATCGGTGTGGTGCAGGGACTGGCGTTTGCCCTGGAGCGTCCGGTGTTGCCGGTGTCGAACCTGGCGGTGCTGGCTCAGCGCGCCTACCGCGAGCACGGCGTCAGTCAGGTCGCCGCCGCCATCGATGCGCGGATGGATGAGGTGTATTGGGGCTGCTACCGCGAAACGGCGGGGGAGATGCGACTGGTCGGCCATGAAGCGGTGTTGCCACCGGAAGTGGCTACGCTGCCGGCCGACGCCAGTGGCGAATGGTTCGGCGCGGGCACCGGTTGGGGATATGCCGAGCGAATCGCCGTCAGCCTCGCCGGGCAGGATGCGGGCATGTTGCCTCACGCTGAGGATCTGTTGACCCTGGCGTGTTTCGCCTGGGCGCGGGGTGAAGCGATCGTGGCTGATGAGGCTCAGCCGGTGTACTTGCGCGATAAAGTCGCCACCCCCAAAGCGCGTTAATCCTTAATACCGAGTTGTCCCTATCGCGGGCTTGCCCGCGATGGCGGACTGCGCAACGCAGCCAATCGTCGTTTTATATCCCCAGCTTTTAAACCTTTTTGTATTTCTGTGTTCTAGTTATCACTCGGCGGTTTGCGAAGTGGATGATGCGCCACTAAACTGCCATCACTGATACCGAGCATGCACGTATGCGTATAGACGGCCTTTCCTCTCAGTCCTACCCCATCAAGCGCAAGCCTCGCAAAGGCCCTGTGACGGATGACGACTACGTCGATATCGAGGGCGAGCTGGAAATACCCTCCGAAGAGCAACTGGCCGCCCGCGCCGCCAAAGCCTCTGCGCAACGCTTGAGTAATCTCCCCGCCCGTCAACAAGACATGCTTTATCACCGTGCCATGAGCAACAGTGTCGCGAAGGCCTTGGCCAGCTACCTGAGCACCGCCGGTTTTGTCGATTGGGATTCGGATGTGCTGGGCCTCGACCTGTACATCTGATGGTGCTGCCTTACTACCTCGGTTGCCCGTCCTGGAGTGAAAACGCCTGGCGCGAGTACCTGTATCCGCAAGACGCCAAACCCGCCGAATTTCTGAGTCTCTATTCCCAGGTGTTTAACGCCGTGGAAGGCAATACGACCTTCTACGCGAGCCCGTCTGCCGCCACTGTGCAGCGCTGGGCCGAGATCATGCCCGCACACTTTCGCTTCACTGCCAAGTTCCCTGGTGACATCAGTCACAGCGGTGACCTGCGCGAACAACTGACCGCCGCCGAGACCTTCCTGCAATTGCTCAGCCCTCTGGGTGAGCGCGTTTCGCCGTTGTGGCTGCAGTTATCGAAAAGCTTCACGCCACACCGTTTGCCCGAGCTGGCCGGATTTATTGATGCCCTGCAACGACCGCTCGCAGTGGAAGTGCGTCATGACGAGTTCTTCGCCAAGGGCGACAGCGAGCGGGTGCTCAATCGTCTGCTTCTGGATCGTGGTGTCGAGCGCATCTGCCTCGATCCCCGGGCGCTGTTTAGCTGCACGACGACCGATCCTTCAGTACTCCACGCCCAATCGAAAAAGCCCAGGGTCCCACCTCGTCCAGCGGCGTTTACCCAATTCCCGCAGGTGCGCTTCATCGGCCATCCGCAGCTTGAGGCCAACGATCCGTTCCTGGTGCCGTGGGTTGAGAAAATCGCCCTGTGGATCGAAGAAGGCCGCACGCCCTACATCTTCCTGCACACCGCCGACAACTTGCTGGCCGCGAAGCTCGCGCAACGTTTTCACGCACAACTGATGCTGCGTTTGCCTGGCTTGCCGCCGCTGCCTGAGCTATACAGAGAGCCCGCTGCCGAGCAACTTGGCCTGCTCTGAGGCGGATTTTTCCTCTTTTCAGGAGCCTGCCAATGGATGCGCAAACCCTTCGAGCCCAGGCGTTCAAAGCGCTGCATGAACGCGACGGCGCCTTTGTCATTCCCAACCCCTGGGACGCAGGCTCGGCGAAAATGCTCGCCAGCCTGGGTTTTGAAGCGCTGGCCACCACCAGTGCCGGTTATGCCTTTTCACGGGGGCGTCCCGATGGCGGACTGACGCTGGACGAGACCCTGGCGAACGTTCAGGCGATTGTCGCGGCCACGGATCTGCCGGTGGCGGTCGATCTGGAAAACGGTTTTGCTGACGATCCCACTGCGTGCGCACAGAGCATTTTGCGGGTAGCGGCGGTCGGTGCCGTCGGTGGCTCGATCGAAGATGCGACAGGGCGCGAAGACGCTCCGATCTACTGCCTCGAACATGCGGTAGCCCGCATCGAAGCCGCCGTCGCTGCGGCTCGCAGTTTGCCTTTCCCGTTCACGTTGACGGCCCGGGCCGAGAACTTTCTGCATGGCAATCCCGATCTGGCCGATACGATCCGCCGTTTGCAGGCGTTCGCCGAGGCCGGTGCAGATGTGCTGTACGCGCCGGGTCTGCGCAGCGCTGAAGACGTATTGGCGGTGGTGCGCGCGGTGGCGCCCAAACCGGTCAATATCTTGATGTCCGGCGGGCTCAAGCTGACGGTCGAGCAACTGAGTGAGATGGGCGTCAAACGGATCAGCGTCGGGTCGGCCCTGGCACTGGCTGCGTATGGCGAGTTTTTCCGCGCTGCCGAAGAGATCAAGACGTCGGGCACGTTCGGCTTCACATCGAGATCCATGCCGTACGCCCGGGCCAATCAATTGTTCAAAGGCTGCTGATGCGGTTTCGGTGGTGGCTGCTGTTGATGCTGTTGATCATGGGGGCGGCGGCCGTGAGCGTCTGGCGCGGCTGGATCTCGGTGCCACCACAGTGGAATCCTTGGGCGCCGCTGGACGTGAAGGCCGCGCCCAATTTTCTGACCCGCTACAAACTGATGCGTTTGCGCGATGATCCGCAGTTGTGCGATCAAGCCCTCGGCAGCTCCGGGCTACGCGTGGCTCACTTGGCCGACAGCCCTGACGCGAAGTGTCCGCTGACCAACACCCTGCGCGTGCAGGGCGGCGAGGTGGCCCTGAGCAGCAGCTTTGTTGCCAGCTGCCGCCTGGCGGTGTCATTTGCCCTGTTCGAGCACCATGCCCTGCAACCCGCGGCGCAGGCGGTTTATGGTCAGGCGGTGGCGCGCGTCGATCATCTCGGCAGTTTTGCCTGTCGCAATGTCTACGGCCGCGAGAACGGCAGACTCAGCCAGCATGCCACCGCCAATGCTTTGGATATCGCCGGATTCCGCTTGGCTGATGGGCGATCCATCAACGTGCTCAAGGATTGGCCCAAGGATAATCAGGACGCACGGTTTTTACGTCAGGTCCGTGATAACGCCTGCGACATGTTCAGTGTGGTTTTGAGCCCGGATTACAACGCCGCGCATCGCAATCATTTTCACGTGGATGTCGGGTCGTGGTGGGTGTGTCGCTGAAGGCCTGTTATTGAAAGTCAGGCGGCGATGCGCAGGTTTTGCAGGACGATCGGGCGAGCCCAGCCGTTATCGAAATCGAGTTGTTTCTGTTGCGCCACCAGCTCTTCGGGCGAGAACGGCGGGAACGGCTTGTCCAGCAGATGGAGTTCGAATTCGGCAATCGGCAGATACAACGGGCGCGGTTGTGGCGCCGGGCCGGCTTCTGGCATTGGCTGACCTGCGGCCAGTACGATCGGACGAACCCAGCTGCTGTCGAAATCCTGTTGTTTCTGTTGAGCGACAATTTCTTGTGCCGGGAAGGGTGGGAAAGGCTTGTCGGCCAGGTCCATTTCAAACTCGGCAATTGGCAGGAACAGAGGCTCGGGCGGGCGAACTTCGTTGTCCTTCACATCACATTCGCGCTGGGAAACGATGTGTGCGTACAGATCGCTGCCCACCGTTGGCTCGATCGCGCTGTCGAGATCGACCGGCGGAAAATCGAGAGAAGCCGGCACGACATCGCCCGACTGATCGGCCAGGGCCTGGGCAAAAAAATCCTGCCACAGGTGACTGACGCCGCTCAGTGCTTGGGAGTTTCGCAGGCCGAAATCGCCGTAGGGCGAGATGAAGCCTATGAATGTGGGTTGAATGTCTGACATTTCTCTCGGTCGACGCTCAGCTCTGGCAAAATGCTCGATAGTTTTGTTATCGGCCGTTTTTGCCGATCATTAATTTTTTGAGCGTGTTTTCCCATGATTGAGCAACCTGCGGCCTGCCGCATCCATGTCGAAGCCTTGGCCACGACCTTTCAGCCACAGGCCGAACAATGGGCCGAGCGCCTGGGTTTGCCTATGCAGGTGGATGACGGCGAGTTTGCCTTGCAGGTGGGCGACCAGGGTTTGCAGTTGCAACAACTGGGGCCAGATGCGCCGGGGCCGGTGCGGGTGGACTTTGTCGAAGGTGGTGCGGCGCATCGCCGGTTGTTCGGTGGCGGCACGGGTCAGATGATCGCCAAGGCGGTTGGTATTGCGCAGGGCGTGCGTCCGCGTGTTCTGGATGCCACGGCGGGGCTGGGCAAGGATGCGTTCGTGCTGGCCAGCCTGGGCTGCGAGATGAGCCTGATCGAGCGTCAACCGTTGATCGGTGCCTTGCTTGAAGATGGCCTGGCACGCGGCGCAGAAGACTTTGACGTGGCGCCGATCGTGGCTCGGATGCGTTTGCTCAAGGGAAATTCGATCGAAGTGATGCGCAATTGGGAAGGCGAGCCGCCGCAGGTGATCTATCTCGATCCGATGTTTCCCCATCGTGAGAAAACGGCCCTGGTTAAGAAGGAAATGCGCCTGTTCCGGCCGCTGGTAGGCGATGATCCGGATGCACCGGCATTGCTCGAAGCGGCGTTGGCGTTGGCCAGTCACCGGGTGGTGGTCAAGCGTCCGCGCAAGGCGCCGTGTATTGCGGGGCCGAAGCCGAGTCATGCGCTGGACGGCAAATCCAGCCGGTATGACATTTATCCGAAGAAAGCGCTCAAGCCTTGATCCAGCACTGATCGTTCCCACGCTCTGCGTGGGAACGATCATCGCTAAGGCCGATAAGCCCGCATAAACAACCCCACCACTTCCTGCACATGGCTTTCCGCCGCGTCGCCAGTCAGCGGTTCGCCACAGCCATACAGCAACCGAAAATTCCCCGCACCCTTGAGCAGGCAGAAGAAATGCTCGGCCGCATGGCGCGGCTTGTCGATGCTCAACGCGCCGCTCTGATCAACCTTGGTCAGCAACCGCTCCATGCCATGCAGCATGCGCTCAGGCCCGGCCTCGAAGAAGATCAGCGAGAGTTTCGGGTCCTGGCTGCCCAGCGTCATCATCAGCCGGTGCAGGTTCACCGATTCGTCGCTATTGATCAGTTGGTGAAAGCCGCGTGCGATGTTCAGCAGCACCGTTTCCACCCTGACGCCGTCCGGCAACTCGAAAAACAGCGTCGGCAACTGCTCTTCGCACTTGGCCATCACGGCGGCGGAGAACAGCGTCTCCTTGTCGTTGAAATGGCTGTAGACCGTCAACTTCGACACACCGGCCTCGGCGGCCACGGCGTCCATGCTGGTGTTGGCATAACCATTACTCAGAAACAGAATTTTCGCCGCATCCAGGATGGCCTGGCGCTTGGCCAGATCCTTGGGGCGGCCCGGACCGTTAGGTGCTGATGGACTGTTTGGCATTATTCGCTTTTATTACTGGACTGGTGAGTTTGCTATTAATAACATACCCGCCAGTATAATTATTCCAAGCACCATTAGCGAAAGGTCCTTCACCATGTTCCGCTATGCCTTGCCCCTCGCGGTGCCAGTCAGTCTGGCGTTTTTATTGTCTGCGTGCGGTCACGAAGAGGCGCCTCAAGTCGTTGTCCGCCCGGCCATGGTGGTTCAGCCAGAGCCTTCGGCCCAGGCGATGGAAAGCTTCCCCGGTGAAGTTCGTGCGCGCTATGAGCCGGACCTGGCGTTTCGCATTGGCGGTAAAGTCAGCCGACGACTGGTCGAAGAGGGGCAGCGGGTCAAGGCCGATCAACCTCTGGCGGAGCTCGATCCTCAGGACGTGCGTCTGCAACTGGAAGCCACCCGCGCCCAGGTCGCCGCTGCCGAAGCCAACCTGAGCCTGGTGCGCGCTGAACGCGATCGCTACAAGACCCTGATGGACCGTCAGATGGTTAGCAAGTCTGCGTACGACAATTCTGAAAACCTTTACCGATCCGGTGAAGCACGCCTGAAGCAAATCAAAGCCGAATTCAACGTCTCGACCAATCAGGCGAGCTACGCCGTGTTGCGCGCGCCTCAAGACGGTGTGGTGGCCAAGCGTGCGGTGGAAGTCGGTCAAGTGGTGTCCGCGGGACAAACCGTGTTTACCCTCGCCACCGATGGTGAGCGCGAAGTGTTGATCAGCCTGCCGGAGCAGAGTTTTGGCCGATTCAAGGTCGGCCAGCCGGTATCGGTAGAACTGTGGACCCAACCCGATCAGCGTTTCGCCGGGCGCATCCGTGAACTGTCGCCCGCGGCCGATCCAAAATCGCGCACCTTCGCCGCCCGCATCGCATTCACCGCCGGTAAAGTCCCCGCTGAACTCGGCCAGAGCGCCCGGGTGTTCATCCAGACGGCCGAAGTGGTGTCGCTGTCGGTACCGCTTTCCGCACTGACCGCGGAAAACGGCGCGACTTATGTCTGGGTCGTCAGCGCCAACAACACTTTGAAGAAGATTCCCGTGCGCATCGGCGCATTCGGCGAGAAAACCGTGCCGGTGCTTGAAGGCCTGAACGCCAGCGACTGGGTGGTGGCGGCCGGTGTCCATGTGCTTCTCGAGGGGCAGCAGGTGCGCCCGGTGGATCGCTCCAACCGCGTGGTCAATCTGGCGGACAAGGAGTAATCCCCGATGGGTTTCAATCTTTCCGAATGGGCGCTGCGCAACCGCCAGATCGTACTGTTCCTGATGCTCTTGCTGGCAGTTGTCGGCGCACTGTCCTACACCAAACTCGGCCAAAGCGAAGACCCGCCGTTTACCTTCAAGGCGATGGTCATTCGCACCAACTGGCCGGGGGCCACGGCGCAGGAAGTGTCGCGCCAGGTTACCGAGCGCATTGAAAAGAAATTGATGGAAACCGGCGAGTACGAGCGCATCGTTTCGTTCTCCCGTCCGGGTGAATCCCAGGTGACGTTCATTGCCCGTGATTCCATGCACTCGGTGGAAATCCCGGACCTCTGGTATCAGGTCCGCAAGAAGATCAGCGACATTCGTCATACCCTGCCACCGGGCATCCAGGGGCCATTCTTCAACGATGAGTTCGGCACTACGTTTGGCAATATCTACGCCCTGACCGGCGAAGGTTTTGATTATGCCGTGCTCAAGGACTACGCCGACCGCGTGCAGATTCAGCTGCAACGGGTCAAGGATGTAGGCAAGGTCGACCTGCTCGGCCTGCAGGACGAGAAGATCTGGATCGAACTCTCCAACGTCAAGCTCGCCACCCTCGGCCTGCCTTTGGCGGCGGTACAGCAAGCCCTTGAAGAGCAGAACGCGGTGTCTACCGCCGGGTTCTTCGAAACCACCAGTGAGCGATTGCAGCTACGGGTGTCGGGAAATTTTCAGACGGTCGATGAAATCAAGAACTTCCCGATCCGCGTCGGTGATCGCACGTTCCGCATCTCGGACGTGGCGAACGTTCGTCGCGGTTTCAATGATCCACCGGCGCCGCGCATGCGCTTCATGGCAGAAGATGCCATCGGCCTGGCCGTGGCAATGAAGGACGGCGGCGACATTCTGGTGCTGGGCAAGGCGCTGGAAATCGAGTTCGACCGGATCCAGAAAAACCTCCCGGCCGGCATGCAGCTGCGCAAGGTTTCCGATCAGCCTGCCGCGGTGAAAACCGGTGTCGGCGAGTTCGTCCAGGTATTGGTGGAGGCGCTGGCAATCGTGCTGTTGGTGAGTTTCTTCTCCCTCGGTGTGCGCACCGGCATGGTGGTGGCGCTGGCGATTCCGCTGGTGTTGGCGATGACCTTCGCCTGCATGTATTACCTGGGCATCGGCCTGCACAAGATTTCCCTCGGCGCGTTGGTACTGGCACTGGGGTTGCTGGTGGACGATGCGATCATCGCCGTGGAAATGATGGCGATCAAAATGGAGCAGGGTTTCGACCGGATCAAGGCCGCCAGTTACGCCTGGACCAGCACCGCGTTCCCGATGCTCACCGGCACGTTGATCACTGCCGCCGGCTTCCTGCCGATTGCCACGGCGCAATCGGGCACCGGCGAATATACCCGTTCGATCTTCCAGGTAGTGACCATTGCGCTGCTGGCATCCTGGATTGCGGCGGTGGTGTTTGTGCCGTATCTGGGGGAAAAACTCCTGCCGGACCTGGCGAAGATTCACGCAGCCAAACACGGCACCGGCGATGGCCAACCCGACCCTTACGGTACGCCGTTTTATCAGCGCGTCAGGCGTCTGGTGGAGTGGTGTGTGCGGCGACGCAAGACGGTTATCGTCCTGACCGTCGTGTTGTTTATCGCTTCTGTCGTCCTGTTCCGCTTTGTGCCGCAGCAGTTCTTCCCGGCGTCGGGTCGCCTGGAACTGATGGTCGACCTGAAACTGGCCGAAGGCGCGTCCCTGAGCAACACCAGCGATGAGGTCAAGCGTCTCGAAGGGTTGCTCAAGGATCACGCCGGTATCGACAATTACGTCGCTTATATCGGCACGGGTTCGCCGCGTTTTTACCTACCGCTGGACCAGCAACTTCCGGCGGCGAGCTTCGCTCAGTTTGTAGTCCTGGCCAAGACCATCGAGGAGCGCGAAACCCTGCGTACCTGGCTGATCGAAACCCTCAACGAACAATTCCCGGCCCTGCGTTCGCGAGTCACGCGTCTGGAAAACGGCCCGCCGGTTGGTTATCCGGTGCAGTTCCGGGTAACGGGCGAGCACATCGAGGAAGTCCGCGCGCTGGCCCGCAAAGTTGCGGCCAAGGTTCGCGAGAACCCGCACGTGGTCAACGTCCATCTGGACTGGGAGGAACCGAGCAAAGTCGTTTATCTGAACGTCGATCAGGACCGCGCGCGGGCACTGGGTGTGAGTACGGCGAAGCTGTCGCAGTTCCTGCAAAGCTCGCTGACCGGTTCCAGCGTCAGCCAGTACCGTGAAGACAACGAGTTGATCGAGATTCTGCTGCGCGGCACGTTGCATGAGCGCACAGAGTTGTCGTTGCTGCCGAGTCTGGCGGTGCCGACCGACAACGGTCGCAGCGTCGCGCTGTCGCAGATCGCGACCCTGGAATATGGATTTGAAGAAGGCATCATCTGGCACCGTAACCGCTTGCCCAACGTGACGGTTCGCGCCGACATCTACGGCAAGGAGCAACCGGCGACCCTGGTGCAGCAGATCATGCCGACGCTCGACCCGATCCGCGCCGAACTGCCGGACGGCTACCTGCTGGATGTCGGTGGCACTGTGGAGGACTCGGCTCGCGGGCAGAATTCGGTGAAGGCCGGTGTACCGCTGTTTATCGTGGTGGTGCTGACGTTGCTGATGCTGCAGTTGCGCAGTTTCTCACGCACGGTGATGGTGTTTCTGACGGCACCGCTTGGGTTGATTGGCGTGACGCTGTTCCTGATGGTGTTCCGTCAGCCGTTCGGTTTTGTCGCCATGCTCGGGACCATCGCGCTCTCGGGGATGATCATGCGTAACTCGGTGATTCTGGTGGACCAGATCGAGCAGGACATCGCTGCCGGGCTCAAGCCGTGGCAAGCGATTATCGAGGCGACGGTGCGGCGCTTCCGGCCAATTGTATTGACTGCACTGGCGGCGGTGCTGGCGATGATACCGCTGTCGCGAAGTGTGTTTTTCGGGCCGATGGCGGTGGCGATCATGGGCGGGTTGATCGTGGCGACGGCGTTGACGTTGCTGTTTTTGCCGGCATTGTATGCGGCTTGGTTCAGGGTCAAGAAAGAGGCCGTTTGATCTTTTGATCTTGGCGGCCTTCGGGCCGACCAAGCTCTTGTTGTTGGTGTACATATCCGTTTCTGCGGTAACGGCCACTTAGGGTTTCGCCCTTACGGCGAGTCCCTTTTGTCAAACGCCACAAAAGGAACCAAAAAGTCTCGCCCCAAGCGTCCGGCCCCTCGCTTAGGCTCGGAGTTCCTTCGTTCCGGTATTCATCTGGGGGCATCGCCTCCGGTCGGCTTCGCTTCGACCTCCTCTCGATGTGTTCGACTGCGTCGAACGGCGCTACGCGCCTGCCCCCCAGATGAACACCTCCACTCAGCCTCCCGACGGGGCGGGTGGATCAAGATCACAAGCTGCAGGCGAGCTAACGCTCGGCCTGTTGAGTGGTGAGAAGCAAAAGGCGAACACCGATTCCCTGTGGGAGCGAGCTTGCTCGCGATGGCGATTGTTCATTCAACATTGATGTCGACTGACGCGCCGCCATCGCGAGCAAGCTGAACTGGTCAAGTAAATCCGGACACCGGTTACGGTGCTTATGCCGCTTTTTGCTCCATAGCTATTGGCGACAGGTAGTTGTTGTAGCTGTGGAGTCTGGTGCGGTTGTAGTACATGAAGAAGCG
>NZ_VOBI01000022.1 GCF_008369325.1 Pseudomonas sp. ANT_H12B
GTCAACTTGATGGTGACTGACACACCGCTATCGCGAGCAGGCTCACTCCTACAGGGGGATGTGTACGACTAATTCCCTTCGGTGTTCATCCGTTCTTTTATACAGACAACTTTTTGAGGTAAGCCCGGTGACCCAGCTGACATTGCTCTGCCTGCCCTATTCGGGCGCGAGTGCCATGGTCTATAGCCGCTGGCGGCGAAAATTGCCGGAGTGGCTCAAGCTGCAACCCGTGGAACTGCCGGGACGTGGCGCGCGGTTCGGCGAGCCGTTGCACACCGACATGCGGCGCCTGGCGCTGCAACTGGCCCACGAACAAAAAGCCACGCTCAAGGCGCCGTACGCGTTGTTCGGTCATAGCCTTGGCGCGTTGCTGGCCTGTGAAATGGCTCATGCGTTTCGCTCACTGGGTTGCCCGGAGCCGGTGGCGCTGTTCGCCTCGGGCACAGCCGCGCCGACGATGCGTGCCGACTACGACCGGGGTTTCGCCGAGCCAAAAACCGATGCCGAACTGATCGAACAATTGCGCACCCTCAATGGCACCAGCGAAGAGGTACTGGCCAACGAAGAGTTGATGAGCCTGACGCTGCCGGTCCTGCGGGCCGATTTTCTTCTGTGCGGGCGTTTCGAACCGCAGCAGCGGCCGTTGCTCAACTGCCCGGTGCATGTACTTGGCGGCAAGGCCGACCGCGCCACCACCGAGCAGTTGATCGGCTGGAGCAAGGAAACCCGCGGCAGTTTCTCGGTGGACATGCTGGCGGGCGGGCACTTCTTCATCCATGAGCACGAGGCCAAAGTGTTGCGGGTGATCAAGGATCAGCTGGAAGTTCACCATCGGCGGCACGCCATGGCCGCCAGCGCCTGACTCGATCCCAGAGGTCACTGAATCCCTGTGGGAGCGAGCCTGCTCGCGATAGCGGCGGCACATTCGATATGGATGTGACTGACAGACCTCTATCGCGAGCAGGCTCGCTCCCACATTGATTTTCGACACATTGACACTCCGCGTTCTACCTCCTTTCTGATACTTGTTCTCATTCGTTAATTTTTCCGGTCTGCATTCGTTTTATAGGGACGACGTGCCTTTGTGCTTCCCGCCTCTGATCCGGATGCTTAGAAATGAATGCTGAAGACTCCTTGAAACTTGCTCGTCGGTTTATCGGGTTGCCCCTGGAAAAGCGCCAGATGTTCCTTGCGGCCTTGCAAAAGGAAGGCGTTGATTTCGCCCGGTTCCCGATTCCTGCCGGTGTCGAAACCGAAGACCGCCAGGCATTGTCGTACGCCCAGCAGCGCATGTGGTTTCTCTGGCAGCTGGACCCGCAAAGCGGTGCGTACAACCTGCCGGGTGCGGTGCGTCTGACCGGGTGTTTGAACCTGCCAGCCTTGGAGCAAGCCTTCGCCAGCCTCGTGGCGCGTCATGAAACCCTGCGCACGGTGTTCCAGCGTCGGGCCTACGACACCTTGCTGCAAGTGCCGGCCAGCGCGCCGTTGGTGATCGATCAGGTGGACTTCAGCGCATTACCGGCCACGGAGCGCGAACGGGCAGTCGCCCAAGCGGCCGAGCAACAGTCCGTGCTGCCATTCGATCTATCCGTCGGCCCGCTGCTACGCGTCACCTTGCTCAAGCTCGCCGACGAAGAACACGTCCTGCTGCTGACCCTGCACCACATCGTTTCCGATGGCTGGTCGATGAATGTGCTGATCGACGAGTTCATCCGCTGCTACGACGCCTTTGAGGCGGGGGCACAACCACAACTCGCGCCGTTGCCGATCCAGTACAGCGACTACGCATTGTGGCAGCGTCGTTGGCTGGAGTCCGGCGAACAGGCGCGCCAACTCGACTACTGGCAGGCGCAACTGGGGAACGAGCACCCGGTGCTGGAACTGCCCACCGACCACCCACGCCCGGCGATGCCGAGCTATCGCGGCACCCGTTACGAATTCGCCGTCGACGGTCAATTGGCCGAGCAACTGCGGGCCACGGCGCAGAAACAAAACATCACCCTGTTCATGCTGTTGCTCGGCGCCTTCAACGCGCTGCTGCACCGTTACACCGGGCAGACCGACATTCGCGTCGGCGTGCCGATCGCCAACCGCAACCGCGTCGAGATCGAAGGGTTGATCGGTTTCTTCGTCAATACCCAAGTGCTGCGCACGAAGCTCGACGGCCAGACCCGCGTCGATGATTTGCTGCGCGCCATCAAGGAAACCGCCCTCGGTGCCCAGGCTCATCAAGATCTGCCATTCGAGCGCCTGGTCGAGGCGCTGAAACTGGAACGTAGCCTCAGCCACACGCCGCTGTTCCAGGTGATGTACAACCACCAGCCGCAAGTCGCGGACATTTCCACCGTCAGCACCGTATCCGGTCTGGCGCTGGGTGTGATCGAGTGGGAAGGGCGCATCACCCAGTTCGACCTGACCCTCGACACGTATGAGAAGGGCGGCAAGCTGCACGCCGCGCTGACCTACGCCAACGACCTGTTTGACGCCGCGACCATCGCACGCATGGCGCAGCACTGGACGCATTTGTTGCAGGGCATGGTCAGTGATTTGCAGCAGCGCATCAGTGATTTGCCATTGCTGGAAAGCGCCGAATACCAGCGCATCGTGCATGACTGGAACCGTGCTGACGAAAGCTTCCCGCAGGACCTGTGCATTCATGAGCTGATCAGCCAGCAAGTCGCCACGAACCCGACGGCATTGGCGCTGACCTTTGCCACGAAGCAGCTGACTTACGCCGAGCTCGACAATCAGGCCAATCGCCTGGCTAACAAGCTGATCGAACTGGGCGTTGGCCCGGAAATCCGGGTCGGCGTGGCGATGCAACGTTCCGACGACCTGTTGGTGGCGCTGCTGGCGGTGCTCAAGGCCGGTGGCGCTTATGTGCCGTTGGACCCGGATTACCCGGCCGAACGCGTTGCCTACATGCTTGAAGACAGCCGCGCTCTGGTGCTGCTGACCGAGCAATCTGTCGCCGCAACATTGACCGTCACCGCCGACACCCAAGTGTTGGTGATGGACAACATTTCGCTGGCCGCTTACCCAGTTAGCGCGCCGGTCACCCGCGTCACGCCGGATAACCTCGCCTACGTGATTTACACCTCCGGCTCCACCGGCAAGCCCAAAGGCGTGGCCATCGCGCACCGCAACGTGCTGGCGCTGATCGACTGGTCGAAATCGGTCTACAGCCGTGAAGACATCCAAGGTGTGCTGGCCTCGACGTCGGTCTGCTTCGACCTGTCGGTGTGGGAGCTGTTTGTCACCCTGGCCAACGGCGGCTCGGTGATCATCGCCCGCAATGCCCTGGAGTTACCGCAGCTACCGGCCCGGGATCAGGTGCGCCTGATCAACACCGTGCCGTCGGCGATCAATGCCTTGCAGCGCGACGGGCAGATCCCGCCGAGCGTGCGCATCATCAACCTCGCCGGCGAGCCGTTAAAGCAGAGCCTGGTGGACGCGTTGTATCAGCAGTCGACGGTCGAGCATGTCTACGATTTGTACGGCCCGTCGGAAGACACCACTTACTCAACCTGGACCCGCCGCGAGGCCGGTGGCCGCGCGAACATCGGTCGGCCACTCAAGCACACCGCCAGCTATTTGCTCGATGCTGACCTGCAACCGGTGCCGCAAGGCGTGTCTGCCGAGCTGTACCTGGCCGGCGCCGGCATCACGCGCGGGTACCTGGCGCGGCCGGATATGACCGCCGAAAAATATGTGCCGAACCCGTTCGCCAGCAACGGCGAACGCCTGTACCGAACCGGCGACCTGACCCGTTATCAGGCGGACGGCACGCTGCAATACGTCGGGCGCATCGACCATCAGGTCAAGGTCCGCGGCTTCCGCATTGAACTCGGTGAAATCGAAGCGCGGCTGTTGCAGCAGGATGCCGTGGGTGAATTGGCGGTGCTGGCGCAGGACGGATTCAATGGCCAACAACTGGTCGCTTATATCGTGCCAACCGATCCAGCGTTACTGGACGACATCGACGCTCAAGCAAACCAGCGTGAAACCTTGAAAGCGGCACTGCGTCAGCATCTGCCGGACTATATGGTCCCGGCGTTCCTGCTGTTCCTCGAACACCTGCCGCTGACCCCCAACGGCAAACTCGACCGCAAGGCCCTGCCTGCGGTGGACGGCTCCCAGCAACAACGCGAACACGTCGCGCCACGCAGCGCTTTGGAAAAGTCTCTCGCGGTCATTTGGCAGGACGTGTTGGCGATTGAAAACGTTGGTCTTGAAGACAACTTCTTCGAACTGGGCGGCGACTCGATCGTTGCCATGCAAGTGGTCAGCCGCGCGCGTCAGGCCGGGATCGTGTTGAGCCCCAAGGACCTGTTCCAGCACCAGACCATCCGCAGCCTGGCCCAAGCGGCTCGCAGCGGTGAGCAACCGTTGATCGAACAAGGTCCGGCGGTGGGCGCGGTGGCGTTGGCGCCGGTGCAACAGTGGTTCTTCCAGCAAGCCATTCCTGAGCGTCAGCACTGGAACCAGTCGTTGCTGCTGGTGCCGCGTGAGGCGTTGAACGTTGAGAAACTGGACCGCGCGTTTGAGCAATTGCTGACTCATCACGACAGTTTGCGCCTGCGTTATGAACAGACCTCTGAAGGTTGGCAGCAAGCCTACGCGGCGCCGACTACTGAATCGGTGTTGTGGCAGAGTCAGGCTCAATCAGTCGAAGAACTCAACGCCCTGTGCGACGAAGCCCAGCGCAGTCTCGATTTGCAACATGGCCCACTGATGCGCGCGTTGCTGGTGACGATGGCCGACGCAACTCAGCGTTTGCTGCTGGTCATTCATCACCTGGCGGTGGACGGTGTTTCCTGGCGCGTGCTGCTGGAAGATCTTCAGCAGTTCTACAGCGGCAGCGATGCTTCGATGGCGAAAACCAGCACCTATCGACGCTGGGTTGCACGCCTGCAAGATCATCTTCCAGCCTTTGAAAACAGCCTCGGTCACTGGCAAACCCAACTGCGCGACGCACCAAACGATCTGCCATGCGACCGCCCAACCGGCGCGCTGGAAAACCGCTTCGAACAAAAACTCGAACTCACATTCGACACCGAACAAACCCGCAAACTGCTGCAACAGGCCCCGGCGGCCTATCGCACCCAGGTCAACGACCTGCTGCTGACCGCCCTGGCGCGCTCGGTTTGCCGCTGGAGCGGGCAGGGCAGCACGCTGATCCAGCTTGAGGGCCATGGCCGCGAAGACCTGTTCGATGACATCGACCTGACCCGCACCGTCGGTTGGTTCACCAGCCTGTTCCCGGTCAATCTGATGCCGTCCAGCGATCTCGGCGCGTCGATCAAATCCATCAAAGAACAGCTGCGCGCCGTGCCGGACAAAGGCCTCGGCTACGGCGCTCTGCGCTACCTCGGCACCCCGGCGATTCGCGCTGAACTGGCGGCGTTGCCGCAACCACGCATCACCTTCAACTATCTTGGGCAGTTCGACCGTCAGTTCGATGACGCCGCGATGTTTGTCCCGTCTACTGAAGGCAACGGCATTGCGCAGGACCCCTCGGCCCCGCTGGGTAACTGGCTGACGGTCGAAGGTCGGGTCTACGGCGGTGAGTTGTCGCTGAGCTGGGGCTTCAGCCGTGAGATGTTTGAAGCCACGACCATCCAGTGTCTGGCGGACGATTACGCGCTGGAGCTCAATGCGTTGATCGAGCATTGCTGTGCGGTTGAGGCAACCCGAGCGACGCCGTCGGACTTCCCGCTGGCGCGCATCAGTCAGGCGCAACTCGACGAATTGCCAGTCGCGACGCTTGAAGACCTATATCCACTGTCGCCGATGCAGCAAGGCATGCTGTTCCACACCCTGTACGAACCTGAGGTCGGCGCCTACATCAGTCAGCTGCGCCTGGACATTCAAGGTCTTGACCCGAAGCGCTTCGCCGAGGCCTGGCAAACCGCGCTGGAACGTCACGACATTCTGCGCAGCAGCTTTCACTGGCAAGGCCTCGACACCGCGCACCAGACGATTGTCCGCAACGTCGCGTTGCCGCTTGAAGTGCTTGAAGAGACCGATACCGACGCGCTGGCCGATGCCGAACGCGCGCAAGGTTTCGAACTGGGTATCGCACCGATGTTCCGCTTGAAGCTCGTCCGCACGGGCACCAATGACTGGCACCTGATCTACACCAGCCACCACATTTTGATGGACGGCTGGAGCAACGCGCAGTTGCTCGCCGAAGTGATCCAGCATTACGCCGCCGGACAATCGCTGCCGGCACCGACCGGGCAATACCGCGATTATCTGGGCTGGTTACAGCAGCAATCGGCGGTCGCGGGCGAGCAGTTCTGGAAAGCGGCATTGGCACCGCTCGAAGCACCCACGTTGCTGGCCGAAGCCTTGCGTCCGCCGGTCGGCGCCGAGGGTAGTGAGGAGTACCGCGTAGCGCTCGACGCCTACGCAACCCAGCGTCTGGCCGAGTTCGCCCGTCAGCAGAAAGTCACCCTCAACACCTTGCTGCAAGCCGCCTGGAGTCTGCTGCTGCAACGCTACACCGGTCAGGATTGCGTGGTCTTCGGCGCCACGGTGGCCGGGCGTTCGGCGCCGCTGCCGGGAATCGAAGATCAGCTCGGCTTGTTCATCAACACGCTGCCGCTGGTGTGCGCAATGACGCCGGATCAAACCGTCCGCCAATGGCTGGGTGAGCTGCAAGGGCTGAACCTGGCGATGCGCGAGTTCGAGCACGTGCCGCTTTACGACATTCAGGGCTGGGCAGGGCAGCAGGGTTCGGCGCTGTTCGACAGCCTGCTGGTGTTCGAAAACTTCCCGGTGGCCGAAGCACTGAAACAGGGCGCGCCGGCCGGATTGTCGTTCGCCAACCTGCACAACCACGAACGCACGCACTATCCGCTGACTTTGGGCATCGAACTGGGCGAAGGTTTGAGACTGGACTTCAGCTACGACGCGGCGCGGTTCAGTGCCGCTCAGGTCGCTGAGTTGTCGGCCAATTTGCTGCATCTGCTGACGCAATTGGTTGCGCAACCGGACGCGGCACTCGGTGCGCTGGAACTGCTCGATGTCGCTGGCAAAAATGCAGTGCTCGCGATCAGTCAGCCGGTGACGGTTAAGTTATTCACAACGCTTTTGGTCCACGAACAAATCGCGGCTCAGGCCGTCGCGACCCCAGACGCGATGGCGTTGCAGGTCGACGGTCAATCCCTGAGCTACGGCCAATTGAACGCGCAGGCCAACCGACTGGCCCATCGCCTAATCGACAACGGCGCCGGCCCCGGCAAGCGTGTCGGCCTGGCGCTGAACCGTCGCCCGCAACTGATCGTCAGCCTGTTGGCGGTGCTCAAAAGCGGTGCGGCCTATGTGCCTCTGGACCCGAAATACCCGACTGAACGCCTGGCCTACATGATCGATGACAGCCGTCTCGACGTGCTGCTGTGCGAGTCCAGCTTGCTTGAAGATGTGTCAGGCGTGCGACGTCTCAGCCTCGAAGACAACGCCGGCTACTCCGACAGCAATCCGCCAAACCATGCGGTCGCCGAAGATCTGGCCTACATCATCTACACCTCCGGTTCCACCGGCCAACCCAAAGGCGTGGCCATCGCCCATGCCGCGCTGCGCGAGTTCTGCCAGACCGCCGCCGACTATTCGGTGTTGTCAGCGTCCGACCGCGTGTTGCAGTTTGCGACCTTCAGCTTCGATGGCTTCGTCGAGCAGTGCTTCCCGGCGCTGTGCGTTGGCGCTGCGTTGGTCATGCGCGGCGATGACGTGTGGGACGCGGGCCGACTCGCCGGCGAAATCGTCCAGCAGCGCGTGACCGTGGCGGACTTGACGGCGGCTTACTGGTACTTGCTGGCCCGTGAATGTGCGAGCGGTGTGGTGCGCAATCTCGGTGAGTTGCGTCAGGTTCACGTCGGCGGCGAAGCGATGTCGGTCGAGGGGCTGCGCCTGTGGCATCAGGCCGGTTTGAGCCACGTGCGTTTGCTCAACACCTACGGCCCGACCGAGGCGACGGTGGTGTCCAGCGTTCACGAGTGCCATCTCGAAGATGCCAGCGACGCGTTCGGCATCCCGATTGGTCGAGCCATCGCCGGTCGAGCACTGTATGTGCTGGACGCTGCCGGTCAGTTGTTGCCCAACGGTGGCGTCGGGGAACTGTGCATCGGCGCTCCGGCCAGCCTCGCTCAAAACTACTTCGATCGCCCGGCGCTGACTGCTGAACGTTTCCTGCCAGACCCGTTTGCCCGTGATCCGGGCGCGCGGCTGTACCGCAGCGGCGACCTGGCGCGCTACAACGCTGACGGGAATCTGGAATACGTCGGGCGCATCGACCATCAAGTGAAGATTCGTGGTTTGCGCATTGAAATGGGCGAGATCGAAGCCTGTTTGCAAGCCCGTGAGGAGGTGCGCGAAGCGGCGGTCATCGCTCAGGACGGCACGCAACTGGTGGCGTATGTCGTGGCCAGTGGCGCGGTGGGTTCTCAAGCTGACTATCTCGAAAACCTCAAAGCTGTTTTGCGTCAGTCTCTGCCGGAATACATGGTGCCGAACCACCTGATCCTGTTGGCCAAACTGCCGCTCAACAACAACGGCAAACTCGATCGCAGAGCCTTGCCGCGCGTTGAAGCAGGCGATGCACAACGCGATTTTGTGGCCCCGGCCGAAGGGCTTGAAGCGCAACTGGCGCTGATCTGGCAGGAGGTGTTGCAGTTCGAACGCGTGGGCCGTGACGACAACTTCTTCGAGCTGGGCGGGCACTCGTTGCTGGTGCTTCAGGTGATCTCTCGGGTGCGTCAGCAATTGCAGCTCGAACTGTCTGTGAGCAGCCTGTTCTCCGCCGCCAATCTGGCGGAATTTGCCGAGCGTGCCGCACTGGCGAACGCCAGCGGCCAACCGGCCCTGCAACGTGCAACGGTCGATCAGCCGCAGATCCTGTCGTACGCCCAACAGCGCCAATGGATTCTCTGGCAACTGGACCCACAAAGCTCGGCCTACAACATTCCTGCCGCACTGCGCCTCAAGGGTCCGCTGAATCGCGAAGCCTTGCGCGAAGCCTTCGCCCACTTGCAGGCCCGTCACCAAACCCTGCGCACAACCTTTGAGCAGGACGGCCAGCAGGCGCGTCCGGTGCTGCACGACAATCTGGCGCTGCAACTGGATGAACGCACACTCGATCAGTCGTCGATCGACACTGCCGTAGCCGAAGAAATCGCCCGGCCGTTCGACCTGCGCAACGGTCCGCTATGGCGCGTTTTGCTGCTGCAAGTGAACGCCAACGAACATGTGCTGGTGCTCACCGTGCACCACATCGCCGCGGATGGCTGGTCGATGCAAGTCATGGTCGATGAGTTCAGCGCGCTGTATCAGGCCGCCGTCGAAGGTCACGCCGCCAACCTCAACAACCTGCCGGTGAACTACAGCGACTACGCCCGTTGGCAGCGTGACTGGCTGGAGACCGGGGAGGGCGAACGCCAACTGGCGTGGTGGCGCGAGCAACTGGATGGCAGTCAGGCACCACTGGAATTGCCGAGCGAACTGAGCCGGCCGGCCCGTCGTACCGAGCGCGGCGCCAGTCTAGTGTTGAACGTTGACCGCGAATTGCTCGCCGGTTTGCGTCAACGTGCCCGGGAGCAGCAGGTGACCTTGTTCATGCTGTTGCTGGCGAGTTTCCAGACCTTGCTGCATCGCCAGAGCGGGCAGTCGAGCATCAGCGTTGGTGTGCCTAGCGCCGGGCGTTCGCGCCTGGAAACCGAAGGTCTGATCGGCTTCTTCATCAACACCCAGGTGCTGCGTGCCGAGATCGATGGGCAGCAGTCCTTCAGCACATTGTTGCAACAGGTCAAGCAGGTTGCATTGGGCGCTCAAGCCAATCAGGATTTGCCGTTCGAGCAGTTGGTCGACGCCTTGCAGCCGGACCGCAGCCTCAATCACAGCCCATTGTTCCAGGTGCTCTACAACCATCAGCAACAGTTGGGCGCGAGCGTTGAGCGTAGCGTCGCCGACTTGCAGGTCGAGCGTCTGCAATGGCAGCAACACACCACGCAATTCGATCTGGTGCTCGACACGCAAGAGCAGGGCGAAGAACTCGATGCCAGCCTGACCTACGCCCCTGACCTGTACGACGAGGCGTCGATGAACCGCCTAGCCGAGCAGTGGCTGAACCTGCTGCGAGCGGTGGTCGCGGATCCGCAGCAACGCGTTGCCGAACTGCCGTTGCTGCAAGCGCCGCAACGCGCTGCGCTGATCGAGCACTGGAACCCGACGTTCCAGGCGCAACTGCAGTCGCCAACCTTGCATCAAATGTTTGAAGTTCAAGCCGCCCAACGGCCGAACGCATTCGCGCTGGTCTACGAAGGCGAGCAACTGACCTACACCGCGCTCAACGCTCAGGCCAACCGACTGGCGCGCAAACTGCGTGAACAGGGCGTCGGCCCCGAGGTGCGCGTCGGCATCGCCACCGAGCGCGCAATGCCGCTGGTGGTTGGCTTGCTGGCGATTCTCAAGGCCGGTGGCGCCTATGTGCCGCTCGATCCGCAATACCCGGCCGAGCGCCTGAGCTACATGATCGAAGACAGCGGCATCACGTTGCTGCTGACCCAACAACACTTGATCGATGGCTTGCCGTCCTGCGACGGCGTGCAGGTACTGAGCCTGGAGTCGTTGCAACTGGAGGCCTTCGGCGACGACAACCTGCCAGCGCTGGCAACCCCGGACAACCTCGCCTACGTGATCTACACCTCCGGTTCCACAGGCCGGCCTAAAGGCGCATTGCTCAGCCATGGCAACGTTGGGCGTTTACTGACCGCCACCGCTGCCGAGTTCAACTTCGGCCCGGACGATGTCTGGACGCTGTTCCACTCCTACGCCTTCGACTTTTCGGTATGGGAGCTGTTCGGTTCGCTGTGCACCGGCGGGCGTCTGGTGATCGTGCCGTATTCAATCAGCCGCGATCCGCAAGCGTTCCATCGCTTGCTTTGTGATGAAGGTGTGACGGTGTTGAACCAGACGCCGACTGCGTTCCGCCAGTTGTTGCCGATTGCCTGCGCCAGCGAGCGAAACCTGGCGCTGCGTCAGGTGATTTTCGGCGGTGAAGCGTTGGAAGTCGCGAGCCTGCGTCCATGGTTCGAGCGCTTCGGCGACCAACAGCCAACCCTGGTCAACATGTATGGCATCACCGAAACCACGGTGCACGTGACCTACCGTGCGATCCGCCTGGTGGACCTCGACGGCAAGGCCCAAAGCCCGATTGGCCTGCCGATCCGCGACCTGCGCTGGTACTTGCTCGACAGCCAGTTGCAACCGGTGCCGGTGGGTGTGGCGGGCGAGTTGTACATTGCCGGCGCGGGTCTGGCGCGTGGTTATCACGGCCGTTTCGGCCTGACTGCCGAGCGCTTCGTGCCGAGCCCGTTCGATGCGTCGCAACGCCTTTATCGCAGTGGCGACTTGGCGCGTCAGCGTGCCGACGGCAGCATCGATTACCTCGGCCGGATCGACCAGCAAGTGAAGATCCGTGGCTTTCGCATCGAACTGGGTGAAATCGAAGCCGCGCTGCTGGCCCAACCGGGCGTGCGCCAAGCGGTGTTGAGCGTGCATACCGGCGACGGCGGCCCGCAACTGTGCGCCTACGTGGTGGCCGAGCAAACCCCGCATGACCCGATCGCCTGGCGCGACACCCTGCGCGCCGCGCTCAAGGTGGATCTGCCGGACTACATGGTGCCAAGCCACTGGCTGCTGCTCGACGCCTTGCCGCTGACCGGCAACGGCAAGCTCGACCGCAAGGCCTTGCCGGTACCCGACGCTCAGGAATGGCAGCGTCCGTTCGAAGCTCCTGAAGGCGACCTCGAACAGCAACTGGCCGCGATCTGGGCCAGCGTGCTGGGCGTGCCGCAGATCGGCCGGCTCGACAACTTCTTTGAACTGGGCGGGCATTCGTTGCTCGCCGCCCAGGCCAGTGCCCGCGCGGAGCTGGAACTGGGCATCGAGCTGCCGCTGCGCGCGCTGTTCGAATCCACCGACCTTCAGGCTTATGCCGCCATGGCCGGGCAACATGCCCCGGCTGACAACGATGCACGTCTTGATGCGCTTGAGTCGCTTCTCGACGAGATGGAGATCAACTGATGGAACACACCACTGCCCAGCGTATCGCCAGCCGCTTCGCCGGCCTGCCTGCCGACAAGCGCCGCGAGTTTCTGCAACGCATGCAAGAACAGGGCGTGAGCTTCGGGCAACTGCCGATTCCGCCCGCTGCCGAGCCGCAAGCGACGTTCGAACTGTCGTACGCGCAGCAGCGCCAATGGTTCCTCTGGCAGCTTGATCCGCAAAGCTCGGCGTACAACATTCCGGCCGCGCTGCGTCTGCACGGGCCGCTGAATGTCGCGGCGTTGCAGCAGAGTTTCGACGTGCTGCTGGAGCGGCATCAGAGTTTGCGCAGCCGTTTCGTCGAGGATGACGGTCAGGTGCTGCAGACACTGGCCGGGTTCACTTCGTTGCCGATCGAACAGATCGACCTGCGCGATAAACCTCAGGAACAGCGGCTCGATCTGGCCATGAAAGCGGTCGAGCAGGACATCGCCCGGCCATTCGATCTGCAGCACGGTCCATTGTTGCGGGTCAGCCTGTTGCAACTCGATGCCGAAGACCATGTGCTGTTGCTGACCTTGCACCACATCGTCACCGATGGCTGGTCGATGGGCGTGTTGGTCGAGGAGTTTTCCCGACTCTATGCCGCACATTGCCAAGGGCAGAACGCTGCGTTGGAAGCGTTGCCGATTCAGTATTCCGATTACGCCCTGTGGCAGCGCCGCTGGATGGAGGCGGGCGAACTGGAGCGTCAGCTCAACTGGTGGCGCGAGACCCTGGGCAGCGAACAACCGCTGCTCGAATTGCCGACTGATCGCCCACGCCCGGCACAACCGAGCCAGCGCGGTGCGCGTCTGGATTTTGCCCTCGATGCGACCTTGGCCAGCGGTTTGATGAGCCTGGCCAAACAGCGCGGCGTCACGCCGTTCATGCTGTTGTTGGCGAGTTTCCAGGCCTTGCTCTATCGCTACAGCGGCCAGCCCGACCTGCGCGTTGGCGTACCGATTGCCAACCGTAATCGCGCGGAAACCCGTGGCCTGATCGGCTTCTTCGTCAACACCCAGGTGATGCGTGCCGAGCTCGATGGACGTCTGCCGTTCAGCCAATTGCTCGACCAGACCCGCGCCGCTTCGCTGCATGCCCAGGATTATCAGGACTTGCCGTTCGAGCGCCTGGTGCAAGCCCTGCAAGGCGAACGCAGCCTCAGCCACAGCCCGCTGTTCCAGGTGATGTTCAACCACCAGCAAGCCAAACCCGCGGCGGTCAGCGGCTTGCTCGCCGGTCTGCGCGTCGAAGCGCTGAACGCCACGGCGCACACCACGCAATTCGATCTGCAACTGGACACTCAGGAAGAGGGCGACAAGCTGTTCGCCAGCCTGACGTACGCCACCGATCTGTTCGACGCCGAGCGCATCGAGCATCTGGCCCGTCACTGGCGCAATCTGTTGGCCGGAGTACTGGCGAACCCGCAATGCCCGCTCGCCGAGTTGCCGTTGCTGGAGGCCGACGAGCGTCTGCGCATTCTGGATGACCTCAACGACACCGCTCAGGCTTATCCGGGCGAAGTCTGTGTGCAGCGACATTTCGAAGCACGCGCGGCTGAAAATGGCGAGGCGACGGCGCTGGTGTTTCAGGGCCAGCGCCTGAGTTACGCCGAGCTGAACCTGCGCGCCAACCGTCTGGCCCATCACTTGCGCGCCCAGGGTGTCGGCCCGGAAATGCTGGTGGGCATTGCCTGCGACCGCTCGTTTGAAATGGTCGTCGGCCTGCTGGCGATTCTCAAGGCCGGCGGCGCCTATGTGCCGCTGGACCCGGAATACCCGATTGAGCGCCTGAGCTACATGATCGAAGACAGCGGCATTTCGCTGTTGCTGACTCAGGAACATCTGCTGGCGCACCTGCCGACCCCGGACAACGTGCGCACCTTGTGCCTGCACGCCGAGGCTGACTGGCTGAGCGACTTGCCGGGCACTGATCTTGCGAACCTTGCCGTCGCAGAAAACCTCGCCTACGTGATTTACACCTCGGGCTCCACCGGCAAACCCAAAGGAGCGGGCAACCGCCATGTGGCGCTGCATAACCGTCTGGAGTGGATGCAGGAAGCCTACAACCTGCTGCCGAGCGACCGCGTGCTGCAAAAAACGCCGTTCAGTTTTGACGTGTCGGTGTGGGAGTTTTTCTGGCCGTTGATGAAGGGCGCCACGCTGGTCATCGCCGCCCCCGGCGAGCACCGCGATCCGCAACGCCTTGCTGCGTTGATCGTCGAACAGGCGATCACCACGCTGCACTTTGTGCCGTCGATGCTCTCGGCGTTCATCGGTGCCGACGAGGCGCTGGCCTGCACCTCGCTGCAACGGATCATTTGCAGCGGTGAAGCGCTGCCGATGGAACTGCAACGCCAAACGCTGCGCAGCCTACCGCAAACCAATCTTTACAACCTGTATGGCCCGACCGAAGCGGCCATCGACGTGACTCACTGGACCTGCGTGGAAGAGGGCCGCGACAGCGTGCCGATCGGCCGCCCCATCGCCAACCTGCGCACCTGCATCCTCGACAGCGAACTGCAACCGTTGCCGCTGGGCGCGGTGGGCGAGTTGTACCTGGGCGGCGTCGGTCTGGCTCGCGGTTATCACCGCCGTGGCGCGCTGACTGCCGAGCGTTTCGTGGTCGACCCGTTTGGCAGCGGCGAGCGCCTGTATCGCACCGGTGACCTGGCGCGCTATCGCGCTGACGGCGCCATCGCCTACTGCGGCCGTATCGACCACCAAGTGAAGATTCGCGGTTTGCGCATCGAACTGGGCGAAATCGAAGCGCGCCTGCAAGAACATGCCGATGTGCAGGAAGCCGTAGTGCTGGCTCTCGATGGCCCGAGCGGCAAGCAACTGGTCGCGTACCTGGTGCCGCAGAATCGCGCACTGCTGGACGCCGATGCCGAGCAGCAAGGCGCATGGCGCGAAACCCTGAAAAGCCATTTGCTGGCGAGCCTGCCGGACTACATGGTGCCGGCGCAGACCGTGCTGATCGAACAAATGCCCCTGAGCCCCAACGGCAAACTCGACCGCAAACGCCTGCCGGCGCCGACCGCACAGGTCAGCCAGCGCGCTTTCGAAGCGCCACGCAGCGAACACGAACAGGTGCTGGCGCAGATCTGGCAGGACGTGTTGGGCGTGGAACAGGTCGGGCGTCAGGACAACTTCTTCGAACTGGGCGGCGACTCGATCATTTCGATTCAAGTGGTCAGCCGTGCCCGCCGTGCCGGCCTGAACCTGCAACCGCGCGACCTGTTCCAGCAGCAGACGTTGCAAGCGCTGGCCGCCGTGGTCAAAGAACAGGCGGCACCGCTGGCGCAACAAGGGCCGGTGGACGGTGTGCAAACACTGACGCCGATCCAGCGTTGGTTCTTCGACGAGCCAATCCCGCAACGCGCGCACTGGAACCAGGCGGTGCTGTTGGTGCCGCGTGAAACCCTCGAATTGCCGCGCCTGCAAGCCGCGCTGCAACGCCTGCTCAAGCAACATGATGCGCTGCGCTTGCGCTTCAGTCAGGTCGACGGCCAATGGTCGGCGCGTTATGTCGGGGCCGACAGCTGCGATGTGATCGACATGCTCTGGACCGCTCGCGTGGCCAGTGACGCGTCGCTGGAATCGGTGTGCGATGAAGCGCAACGCAGCCTCAGCCTGCAAGACGGTCCGCTGCTGCGCGTGGCGTTGATCGCCCAGGCCGATGGCTCGCAGCGGTTGCTGTTGGTCATTCACCATTTGGCGGTGGACGGTGTGTCCTGGCGGGTGTTGCTGGAAGATTTGCAGGCCGCTTACCAAGGGCAAGAGCTGCCGCCGAAGACCAGCGCCTTCCAGGCCTGGGCCGACAAACTCGATGCCTATGCACATTCCGAAACCGCTGCCGGAGAACTGAACTGGTGGCAGGCGCAACTGAGCGTCGCCAATGATTCGCTGCCAGCCGCCAACGCTCAAGCCAGTCAGGCCGGGCATTTGCGCCAAGGCGTCAGCATCGGCTTGGACCGCGAGCAGACTCGCCAATTACTGCAACAGGCTCCGGCGATCTACGGCACGCAAGTCAACGACCTGCTGCTGACCGCACTGGCCCGCACCCTCAGCCGTTGGACCGACCACGAATCGGCGCTGATTCAGCTCGAAGGCCACGGCCGCGAAGAGTTGTTCGACGACATCGACCTGACCCGCACCGTCGGCTGGTTCTCCAGCCTGTTCCCGGTGCGCCTGACGCCGACCTCTGACCTTTCAGGTTCGATCAAGGCGATCAAGCAGCAACTGCGCGAAATTCCCGGCAAAGGCATGGGCTACGGCCTGTTGCGTTACATGGGCGATGCCGCGAGCCAAGCGGCGTTGGCCGCGCTGCCGCAAGCACGCGTGACCTTCAACTACCTCGGCCAGTTCGACCAGAGCTTCGCCGAGGATGCACTGTTCACTCCGGCCCGCGAATCCAGCGGCGCCGCGCAATCGGCGGACGCACCGTTGCCGAACTGGTTGTCGGTGGATGGTCAGGTGTATGGCGGCGAACTGAAACTCGACTGGACCTTCAGCCGCGAATGCTTCGACCTGCGCGAGATCGAAGCGCTGGCGGCGGATTTCCGCAGTGAGTTGCTGGCCCTGATCGCTCATTGCCTAAGCGATGGCGCGGGCGGCGTGACCCCGGCGGACTTCCCGTTGGCGCGTCTGACCCAGGCGCAACTCGATGGCCTGCCGGTGCCACCGGCGCAGATCGAGGACCTGTATCCGCTATCGCCGATGCAGGCCGGTTTGCTGTTCCACAGCTTGTACGAGTCGGCGTCCGGCGCCTACGTGAACCAGCTCAGCGTCGAAGCCCGTGGGCTTGATGCCGAACGGCTGGGCCGCGCCTGGCAAGCGGTGCTCGACACTCATCCGATCCTGCGCAGCAGCTTCCACTTCCCCGATGGTTTCGAAGCGCCGGTGCAGTTGGTGCATCGTCATCTGCAATTACCGATGACATGCCTCGACTGGCGCAACCGCAGCGATCAGGCTGAAGCGTTGGTGCAACTGATCGACAGCGAACGCTTGCAACTCGATTCGACTCGCGCGCCGTTGATGCGTTTGACCCTGGTGCGACTCGACGATGAGCGTCAGCAACTGATCTACACCCACCATCACTTGTTGCTCGATGGCTGGAGTAATTCGCTGCTGTTAAGCGAAGTCCTGCAGCGCTATGCGGGGCAAGACGTGCAGGCACCGACCGGGCGTTTCGCCGATTACATCGGCTGGCTGCAACGTCAGGATGCGCAGGCTGACGAACTGTTCTGGCGCGAGCAACTGGCGACCCTCGATAACCCGACCCTGTTGGCGCAGAGCCTGGCCCACGGCGACAGTAAAAACCTGTCGACGGCGGAATTTGCCGACCATCGCCAGACCTTCGATGTCGCCACCAGCCAACGCTTCAGTGAGTTTGCCCGTCAGCAAAAAGTCACCCTCAACACCTTGGTCCAAGGTGCATGGGCCTTATTGCTGCAACGCTACAGCGGTCAACGCAGCGTCGCCTTCGGCGCGACCGTCGCAGGGCGGCCGGTGGACTTGCCGGGTGCTGAAAGCCAACTCGGCCTGTTCATCAACACCTTGCCGGTGATCAGCTCGCCGGACGCGGTTGAAAGCGTCGGTCAATGGCTGAGCCGTTTGCAGGCGCAGAACCTGGAACTGCGTGAGCATGAATTCACCGCGTTGGGCGACATTCAGCGCTGGGCCGGGCGTGCCGGCGAACCGCTGTTCGACAGCCTGCTGGTGTTCGAAAACTTCCCGGTGGCCGAAGCACTGCAACAAGGTGCGCCGGCCGGGTTGAGCTTCTCTATCCCGCAGAACCACGAACGCACCAACTTCCCGCTGACGCTGGCGGCCACTGCCGAAAGCCAGCTCAGCCTGAACTGGAGCTACCAGTGCGCCCACTTCAGCGCCGAGGCGATTGCCCGCATGAGCGAGCATCTGGCTGCGTTGCTGGCAGCGATGGTCGCCGCGCCACAGGCTGCATTGAGTGAACTGGACCTGCTGACCGCGCCGGAACGCGCGCAACAATTGGTCGAGTGGAACCCCGCATTCACCGCGACGGAAAACCCGCTCTGCGTGCATCAGTTGATCGAGGCCCAGGCCGTTGTCCGTCCAGACGCCACGGCGCTGATCTTCAACGATCTGGAATTGAGCTTCGACCAGGTCAACCGCCGCGCCAACCAATTGGCCCATCGCTTGCGCGAGCTGGGTATCGGCCCGGAAGTGCGGGTCGGCCTCGCGATGCAGCGTTCGCCGGAAATGATCATCGGCCTGCTGGCGATCCTCAAGGCCGGCGGCGCCTACGTACCGCTGGACCCGGCGTACCCGGCCGAACGCCTGCGCTATCTGATGGACGACAGCGGCATTTCGCTGCTGATCAGCCAATCGTGGCTGCGGGAAAAACTGCCCTTGCCGGAAGGATTGTCGGTCCTGGAGATCGACCGTGAACCGCTGGAACAAATGTCGGAAACCAATCCGGTCAACCTCACTTGCGGTGAAAACCTCGCGTACCTGATTTACACCTCAGGCTCTACCGGACGACCGAAAGGCGTCAGCGTGGCCCACGGTCCGCTGGCCATGCATTGCCTGTCGATCGGCGAGTTGTACGGCATGACGCCGGACGATCGCGAACTGCAATTTGCTTCGATCAGCTTCGACGGCGCCCACGAACGCTGGCTGACGCCGCTGGTGTTCGGTTCGGCGGTGATGCCCCGCGACGACGAGTTGTGGAGCGTGGAGCGCACCTGCTTTGAGATCGAAAAGCACGGCATCACCATCGCCTGTTTCACCCCGACCTATCTGTCGCAAATCGCCGATTTCATGGGCGAAGCGGGGCGTGATCTGCCGATCCGTTCCTACACCCCGTGCGGTGAAGGCATGGCCAAACATGCGTTCGACGAGGTCCAGCAGGTGCTGCAACCCAAGCGCCTGATCAACGGCTACGGCCCGACCGAAACGGTGATCACGCCGCTGATCTGGCTGGCGTACCCGGATACCGAATTCGACTCGGCGTTCATGCCGATCGGCCGGCCGGTCGGCAACCGCAGCGCCTACATTCTGGACGGCGGCTTGCAGCCGTTGCCGGTTGGCGTGGCGGGCGAGTTGTACCTGGGCGGCGAGGGTGTCGCGCGGGGTTATCACCAACGTCCGGACCTGACCGCTGAACGCTTTGTGCCGGACCCGTTCGTGCCGGGTGCGCGTTTGTATCGCAGCGGCGACCTCGCGCGGTTTCGTGCCGATGGCGTCGTTGAATACCTCGGCCGGATTGACCAGCAAGTGAAGATTCGCGGTTTCCGTATCGAACTCGGTGAAATCGAAGCCTGCTTGCTGGAACACGAAGGCGTGCGTGAAGCCTTCGTGATCGATCGCGAAGGCCCGGTCAGTCGCCAGTTGGTTGGCTACGTGGTGCCACGCGATCCGCTCGCTGATGAGCACGATTTGCGTGAAGCGCTGACGCTGCACCTGCGCAGCCGTCTGCCGGCGCACATGCTGCCGGCGCATTTGATGTGCCTGGCCGCGTTGCCGCTGACGCCGAACGGCAAGCTTGATCGCCAAGGCCTGCCGGCGCCTGAAGCCACCCGGCAGAACCACGATCAAGTCGCCGCCGCATCGCCGGCCGAAGCGTTGCTGGTGGAGATCTGGCAAGAGCTGTTGGGGCTGGAGTCGGTGGGTGTCACCGAGAACTTCTTTGAGCTGGGCGGTGACTCGATCATCTCGCTGCAAGCGGTGAGTCGTGCCGGGCAGCGCGGGCTGGTGTTCAGTCCGAAGCAACTGTTCGAGCAGCAGACCATTCGGGCACTCGCTGCGGTGGCGACCAGTCGTGAAGCGGCGTTGGTTGAAGCGCCGAAAGTCCCTGCTTTTACGCTGGTGCCGCACATAGACATGGCTGCCCGTGAAGGGCTGCAAGACTTGTATCCGCTGTCGCCGATGCAGCAAGGCATGCTCTTCCATTGCCTCGACTCGCCGGAGCTGAACCCCTACGTCAACCAGTTGAACGTGGCGGTCGACGGTTTGCAGGTGCCACGTTTCCGTGCCGCTTGGCAAACGCTGGTCGAACGTCATGAAGTGCTGCGCGCGGCATTCCGCTGGCGCGATGGCTTGGCCGATCCGCTGCAAGCGGTGTTCGCCGATGTCGAGTTGCCAATCGAGGAACTCGACTGGCGTGACCGCACCGACACCGAACAGGCGTTGAGCAAACTGGCGGCTGCGGAACAGGCCAAAGGCTTCGACCTGAGCTGCCCGCCGTTGATGCGTTTCATCCTGGTGCGCCTGGGTCATGACCGTTACCAGATGATCTGGATCTACCATCACCTGTTGCTGGACGGTTGGAGTGCCTCGCGCCTGTTGGGCGACATGTTGCGCCTGTACCACAACGACACTTTGCCGACCCTGATGACTGGCCGTTACGCGGACTACATTGCCTGGCTGCAACGTCAAGATGACGCACAGGCCGAAGGGTTCTGGCGCGAGCGGCTGGCATTGCTCGAAGAGCCGACCATTCTGGCCAAGGCTTGCGGTGCGACAGGCTCCGGCCACGGTGTGATGTACAGCAACCTCGACGCCGAGGCGACGCGCAAACTGCACAGCTTCGCCAAGCGTCAGCGCGTGACCCTCAACACACTGGTGCAAGGCGCGTGGCTGTTGCTGCTGCAACGCCACAGCGGTCAGCGCAGTGTCGCGTTCGGTGCCACGGTGGCGGGGCGTCCGACCGGGTTGGCCGGGGCGCAGGACATGCTCGGGCTGTTCATCAACACCTTGCCGGTGATCCAAACCCTCGATCCGCAACAGCCGTTGGGCGAGTGGCTGCGTGACTTGCAGGATTACAACCTGATGGTCCGCGACTACGAACACACGCCGTTGTCGGACATCCAGCGCTGGGCCGGGCAGGGTGGCCAAGGTTTGTTCGACAGCATCATCGTGTTCGAAAACCATCCGGTGGACCGCGCCTTGAAAGGGGGCGAAGAAGGTGAATTGCGCTTTGCCGAAGTCGGCAGCGGCGGGGTCACCAACTTCCCGATGGACTTGATGGTGAGTGCCAACGAAGAAGGCCTGGAAGTCGAATACCTGTTCCTGCGTGATCGCTTCAGTGAAGTGGAAGTAGAGCGGATTCGTGCACAGCTCGAAGGTTTGCTGCGCGCGTTGCCGGAGGGCGCCACGCGTCTGCTCGGCAACATTGGCTTGCCTGAGGCGCTGATCAGCCTGCCGCAAGCTTCTGAAGACAACGCCGACTTACTGCACGCGTTCAATCAGCAAGTGCGCACTCAACCGCAGAAAATCGCCTTGATCTGCGAGGATCGGGAAGTCAGTTATGCACAGCTTGAGGCTCAGGCCAATGGGTTGGCGCAGCAACTGATCGGTCGCGGCATCGGGCCGGAAAGTCTGGTGGCGGTGGCGTTGCCGCGTTCCGAGCGCACGATTGTCGCGTTCCTCGCGGTGCTGAAAGCAGGGGCGGCTTATCTGCCGCTGGACCTGGCATACCCGGCCGAGCGACTGGCTTATATGTTGAGCGATTCGGCGGCCAGCCTGTTGCTTTGCGACAGTGATCTGGGGGAGCGACTGGCCTTGGCGGACAGCCCGCCACGTCTGCTGCTCGATCAGATATCCGTTGCTGGCAATACCGAGTGTCCGGTTGCCAATCCGTTGCCGGGGCATCTGGCGTACCTGATTTACACCTCCGGTTCCACCGGCCAACCGAAAGGCGTGGCCGTGGCGCGTGGGCCGATTGCCCGGCATTGCCGCGGCATCATTGAGCTCTACGAACTGGCACCGCGCAGCCGCGAGTTGCACTTCATGTCGTTCGCCTTCGACGGTGCTCAGGAGCGTTGGCTGAGTGTGCTGTTGGCCGGTGGCAGCCTGGTGATCCGCGATGACAGTTTGTGGACCCCTGAACAAACCCTGGAAGTGCTGCATCGTCACTCCGTGACCGTGGCCTGCTTCCCGCCGGCCTACCTGCAACAGATGGCCGAGGTGGCTGAACGCTTGGGCAATCCACCGGCGGTCGAGGTGTATTGCTTTGGCGGTGATGCGGTGCCGGAGGCCAGTTTCGAGCAGGTCAAACGCGCTCTGCGTCCGCAACGACTGGTCAACGGTTATGGCCCGACCGAAACCGTGGTCACGCCGCTGCTGTGGCGTGCTGAGGTCAGCGAAACCTGCGACGCGGCGTATGCGCCGATTGGTCGTGGTGTGGCCGGGCGTGGCTTATACGTGCTGGACGCCGACCTCAATCCGTTGCCGGTCGGTGTCAGCGGCGAGTTGTATTTGGGCGGCGAATGCCTGGCCCGCGGTTATCACCAGCGTCCCGGCATGAGTGCCGAGCGCTTCATCCCCGATCCGTTCGAGGCCGGTGGCCGCATGTACCGCACCGGCGACCTGGTGCGCCAGCGTGAATGCGGGTTGATCGACTATCTGGGACGTCTTGACCAGCAAGTGAAAATCCGTGGTTTCCGCATCGAACTGGGCGAAATCGAAGCCCGTCTGCGCGACTGCGCCGGGGTGCAGGATGCCGCCGTGGTGGTGCACGACACGCCGACTGGCAAACAATTGGTCGGTTATGTGGTGGCGGCCGGTGCTGTTGGGCTGGATCGTCGCTTGAAGTCTGAACTGCAAGCGCAACTGCCGGATTACATGGTGCCGGCGCGAATCCTGGTGCTGGAGCGTTTCCCGCTGTCGGCCAACGGCAAGCTTGATCGTCGCGCGCTGCCTACGCCTGAATGGGCGCTCGGTGGATATCGCGCACCGCGCAACGATCTGGAAGCGGCGCTGACGGCAATCTGGCAAGAAGTGCTCGGCGTGCCGCAAGTGGGCATCGACGATAACTTCTTCGAACTGGGCGGCGACTCGTTGCAGGTGCTGAAAGTCATCTCGCGAGTGCGCAATCAGCCGCAACTGGGCTTCGAATTGAAACTGCGGGACCTGATGCAGAAACCGTGTATCGCCGAACTCAGTGGTTATCAGGTTGTGGAGCAGGCGTCTGCGCCTGATCCGTTGCTGGCGCTGAATGCGCGGACTCCAAACGTGCCGGCGCTGTTCTGCTTGCACGCCGGTTTCGGCACGGTGTTCGACTACGAACCGCTGGCCCGTCGACTGGAAGGACGGCGCACGGTGTATGGCCTGCAATGTCGCATGTTGCTCGATCCGCACTGGCAGGACGAGTCGCTGCTGGCGATGGCCAAGGCGTATACGCAACGGATTCGCGCGCAGCAGCCTGAAGGTCCGTATTACTTGCTGGGTTGGTCATTGGGCGGCGCATTAACGCAACTGGTCGCCCATGAACTGGAAACCCAGGGCGAGACCGTCGCGTTTGCCGGGTTGGTCGATAGCTATGTGGCCGGCACTGCAGAAGCAGGGGCCTGGCGCGAGGACCTGGGCGACTTCCTGAAATTTGTGCTCGGCGTGCCAGCCGAAGAGGCTCAGGCGCTGATCGCACTGAAAGCCGCTGACCTGAATGAGCGTGAGGGTGCCATGGCGGTGATCGAGGCGGCCATGCACGGTTCCAATGAGCAAGCCGCGTTGGGCGCGGGGGAACTCACGCAGATCTTCGCCACCGGCTCACGCCTCAAGCAATTGGCCCTGGCGCATCGGCAACTGCCGGCGATTCAGATTAAGGCGCATCGCTGGTGGGTGGTCGAACGCGACGATGAACGTCGGGTGTTCGAGGCCCAGGTCGGTAGCCATGGCGTTGATCGCTTGTTGGCGGGCGGGCATTACGAGTTGCTGCGCGGTGACGAGTTGCTCGACGAGCTTGAATACCTGTTGGAACGCCGGCCGGTTATCGCCTAACCCCTGTGGGAACGAGCCTGCTCGCGAAGAGGGAGTGTCAGACGGCGTTCATGTTACTGACACGCCGCCTTCGCGAGCAGGCTCGCTCCCACAGGATCCTTGCTTGATTCGGATTTTTTGTACCGTCCGATTATTGACCTATTTGTGTAAAAGGATTCGTCCCATGGCTGTGTTGCCAGAACTTGAAGCATTTCTAGAACTCGCCGAGTTCGGCCGGATGACCGGCAAAAGTCGCGCGATGCATGAACAGTCGCCGCAACAGGCGCGGATCGATTTCGAAGCGTCGTCGGGGTTTCTCGATGTGCCGCTGGACAGCGTTGTCTGCGAGGACTTCACCATCGCTGCGCGAGATGGCCACAGCCTGTCGGCCAGGGTGTATCGCGACGGGCAAGCGGTCGATGGGTTGCAGCCGGTGGTGCTGTATTTCCATGGCGGCGGGTATGTGGTCGGCAGTCTCGATTCTCATGACGCGTTGTGCCGGCGGTTGGCGGCGCAGGGTGGTTTTGCGTTGTTGACGGTGGATTATCGCCTGGCGCCGCAATGGCGTTTCCCGACGCCGGTGCAGGATGCCTGCGATGCCGGCAACTGGCTGGTGCACGAGGGGGCGGGGCGAGGTTTGGACGCGACTCGGGTGGCGGTGGCCGGTGACAGTGTTGGCGCGACCTTGGCGACGGTGTTGTCGATCATGGCGGTGCGCGAACCTCAGGAACTGGCGTTGAAACCCAAGGCGCAGTTGCTGGTGTACCCGGTGACGGATGCCACCACCAAACGCGCATCGCATCGGGATTTCGCCGAAGGTTACTTGCTGGAAACGCCGACGCTGGATTGGTTCTACGCGCATTACGGGCGCACACCGCAAGATCTGGCGGACTGGCGCTGCTCGCCGTTGCTGGCGGACGATTTGTCGGGTGTGGCGCCGGCGCTGGTGTACCTGGCTGGGCATGATCCGTTGCGTGACGAAGGGGTGGCGTATGCCGAGCGGCTGCGTGAGGCGGGTAATGAGGTGACGTTGCTGGAACAGCCTGGAATGACCCATGATTTTTTGCGCATGGGTGGGTTGTTGAGTGAAGTGGAAGGGATTCATGCGGAAGTGGCGGGGTGGGTGCGTTCGTGGCTTTGAATGATCGTTCCCACGCTCGCGTGGGAACGAAATGTGGGAGCGAGCCTGCTCGCGAAGAGGGAGTGTCAGTCGACATCGCCGTTCCCTGGCACACCGCTTTCGCGAGCAGGCTCGCTCCCACATGGATCGCGTTTAAACATGGCTTGAGCCGGCGTGTTTAAAAGACCTGTAGGTTACTTCCTGAAAGCTACAACACCTTGCGTCGTTGCCTACAGGTACGCCAGAATCCGCCGGCTTGTGCGCCTTGGGCCTGGGTTTTATTGTTTCCCGGTCGCTGAAAATCAGTGATCGGGTTTGGTAGCCTGGGTTTGTTTGTTAGGTGCAGCACCACCTTTTGCCGAGTGTTTCTCGTCTCGGCTTTATGGTGGTCATGCGCAGGGCGCCTTTGGGCGCGCCGGTTTCCTAACGCCCGGTCTACCAACCTGCGTATGGCCACCACCCATCGTTTGGTAGCGAAGGTGATGGCTCCTTATATCTGTTAGGAGTTTCATCTATGTTCAAAGTAACCCCCAATCCGCCAGACACCGATCCGACATCCCCCTACGAAAGCCCCGATTCAAAAAAACTCCACGAAGCCGCCGACCGCGCCCTCGATTACTACCTAGGCTCGGCTGCCGATATCCAAGCCACGCCGCGCAAGCTCTGCAGCATGTTCATCGTCAACCCGGAGCTCGACACTGAAACCCTGCTGGCCCATGCGTGCGAGTCGCTGGCCTCGGCCAATGTCATGACCATGGATCTGGCGGATCATGTTGAAGGGCCGAGTCGCAACACCCTGCTGGGTATTGCGCAAGTCATCATGCTGGGCGAGCTGGCGGTGAACCGGGCGCTGGATCAAATCGATTAACCTGAACAGTGACGCCTGATCGTTCCCACGCAGAGCGTGGGAACGATCATGGCGTAGCCAAAAAAAATGCCCGTATCTCGCGACACGGGCATTTTTCATTTCAGCTCAGCACTCAGAAATCATACTTCGCGGTGAGTTGCAGGTTGCGCGGCTCGCCGTAGAACGTGGTATCGAAGTTGCCCAGGCCCGTCAGGTACTTCTTGTCGAAGACGTTTTTGGCATTGACGGTGAAGCTCAGGTGTTCGTCAAATTGATAACGGGTCATTAGGTCCACGAGGGTGTAACCGCCTTGCTTGATGGAGGTGTAGTCGCCAGCAGGGGCGCTGTAGATCTGGCCGTAGAACGCACTCTGCCAGCTAACGCCACCGCCGACGGTAACTTGGTTAAGCGCACCCGGCAGACGGTAAGTGGTGAATGTACGCACCACGTGTTCCGGGCGGGTTGTGGACAGCGGGTACCCGTAGATGCGTTGCTCGTCCTGGTCGCGAGTACGGGCATAGGTGTAGCCGGCAGACAAATTCCAGCCCTCGGCCAGTTCGCCGGCCAGTTCCAGTTCAACACCCTTGGTGGTGGCGCCGTCGATTGTTTTGTAAATGCCTTCGTTGGTGACCGGGTTGGTGCCGATCGATTCGGCGACGTTGTCCTGCTCAATGCGGAAGAAGGCCAGGCTTGCGTTCAGTTTGCCTTCGAAGTAGGCCGCTTTCAGACCGGTTTCGTAGGCGCTGCCTTCAACCGGTGCCAGGGTCGAACCGTTGGCGTCCTTGTAGATTTGTGGTTGGTAGATATTGGTGTAGCTGGCGTAGACCGAGTACGTGTCGTTCAGGTCATAGACCACGCCGGCGTATGGTGTGACGACGCCGTGTTCCTTGTAGCTGGCGTGGGTGTCATCCAGGCCTGCGCCAGGGTTGTAGCTGTAATCTTCGTTGTACTTGAAGGTGCTCAGACGGCTGCCAAGAATGAACGACAGGTCGTCGGTCGGACGCAGACGCGTGGCCAGGTAAACACCGTTTTGGCTTTGGGTGCGTTCGTATTTGCCGTTTTTCGGGAACTCCTGTTTCGGCAGATTGCCTTCCCAGTCATAGATGCTGCCCGGGACCATTTCGGAGGCGCTAATGTCGTAAGTCGAGCCAGTCTGACGCGAGTGGGAGGCCATGAAACCGGCGACCAGTTCATGCTCGCGACCGCCCAGGGTGAACGGGCCGGTGACGTTCACGTCAGCGGTGTTCTGCACGCGATGACCTTCCCAGCGACCCCAGTAAAGGAACATGCCTTCACCAGTGTCGCGGTCCGGGTTGCCGCCGCTGGCCGAGGCCAGTTGGGTGTCGTGATCGGTGGTTTTCTGGTCCAGGCTGACTTTGAGTTTCCAGTCATTGGCCAGTGCTTGTTCCAGCGATGCGAAGTAAGTGGTGCTCTCGAAATCACGACGACTCCAGTCGGCACCCGGGTTGAAACTGCGAGGGAAGTCAGTACGGCCACCATCGGCGAAGTAGGTCGGGTTACCCGTCCAGGATGTACCACGCGGGGTGGCGCTGGATTTGTCGATGCCGAGGGTCAGCAGGGTGTCGTCCGTGAGGTCGGCTTCGAGGACGCCGTAAAACAGGTCTTTTTTCTGGCTGTAATGATCCAGGTAAGAGTTGGCGTCTTGATAAGTGCTCACGAAGCGACCACGCACGTTGCCGGTATCGGTCAGCGAGCCGGAAATGTCGCCTTCTGCGCGGTACTTATCCCATGAGCCGGCGGTGGCGCTGACCGAGGCCTGGAATTCCTTGGTCGGTTTCTTGCGGATCAGGTTGACCGTGGCGGAAGGGTCGCCAGAGCCTGTCATCAGGCCAGTAGCGCCTTTGATAACTTCGATATGGTCCAGGCTGGCAGCGTCGTCGCTGTTGTTCGGATTTTCACCATAAACACCGTCGTAAATGGTATTTACGCCATCGTACTGAAAATTGGTGATGGCCTGGCCACGGGCGGAAAACTCGGTACGGTCGCTGTCGTATTTCTGCGACGAAATGCCAGGGGTATTTCGCAACGCATCGCCAACGCTTTGTACGCCCCGATCGTCCATCTGCTGACGGGTCACCACGGTCACCGACTGCGGCGTTTCACGCAGGGTCAGCGGCAGCTTGGTCGCGGTGGTGGTGGCGCCGGTGGTGTAGGAACCGGTGTCTTCAGTGGTCAGGCCCAGGGCCTGGCCGGAAATGGTGGTCGCGCCCAGTTGCAGGCTCGAGCTGCCGCCGGACATCAGGGTGACGCTGTTGCCGTTGATCTGGAACGAAATGCCGGTGCCTTGCAGCAGGGCCTTCAGGACGTCGGACGGCTCCAGCGAACCGGACACGGCACGGGACTTGATCCCTGCAACCTGATCCGGGCTGTAGAGAATCTGCAGGTTGGTCTGCATGCCCAGTTCGGTCAACGCACTGGACAGCGGCTGGACCGCAATACTCACTTTTACAGGTGCAGCATTGGCCATCGAGCTCCCCAGCAAGGTGGCGGTCAGCAGTACGCTAGTGAACAGGGTGCGATGCAAAGTCGGGCGCTGTACGGCCAGCGCGAGAGGTGTGCGGCGTGTTTGAGGTCGCATTACTTACCTGAGCTCCTGAAAAAGTGTTGTGCAGAGTTTTTGTTAATAGGAATGATTATTAGACGCAGCACGAACGAAAAACCGGAAAGAAACCGGGAAAATAAATGTGTGAAGAGGCAACCTGCGCAAAAAACTGGAGGAGGGGGCTTGCCCAAATGCCTGTCAGGTAAGTGAAAAAACTGTGGGAGCGAGCTTGCTCGCGATAGCGGTGGATCAGTCGCCATCAATGGTGAAATTGATGGTCCTATCGCGAGCAAGCTCACTCTCACAGGTCCCCGCAGACCTGTGAGAACGGTGTTCAGGCCGGGGCCAATTCCGTGACAACCCGTCCGCTTTCCATGCGCACCAGTTGGTCCGCCACGTCGAAGTAACGGTCATCGTGGGAGATCACGATGATGGTTTTGCCCAGGCGTTTGAGGTCCGGCAGCAGCTCGGTATAGAAGATGCGGCGGAAGGTCGGGTCCTGGTCGGCCGCCCATTCATCGAACACCAGCACCGGGCGTTCTTCCAGCCAGGCATTGACCAGCGCCAGGCGTTTGCGCTGGCCGGTGGAGAGATCGGTAGTGGTGAAGTTGCCGTCCTTGACGCTGACCTTGTGCGCGATTTCCAGGCGTTGCAGGTACTTGTTGGCGTCTTCCGGGATGTGCGTGTCACCCTGGACCACATCATCGAACAGGTAATAGTCGGCGAAGATGGTGGTGAACAACTGGCGATAGTCATCGCGATTCTGCGCGTCGATCGCCTCGCCATTGACCTGGATTTCCCCCTGTTGCGGCGTGTACAAACCCAGCAGCAACTTGATCAGCGTGGTCTTGCCACAGCCGTTCTCACCGACGATGAACGTGATATCGCCTTGCTTGATCGTGAGATTCACCGGCCCCAACTGGAACGGAACGGCCCCTGCGGCGGCAGGGAAACTGAAACGCACATCGACCAGTTTCAGTTCGTGCACGGCTTGTTTGACGTTGCCCTGATCGCTCAACAGCAGATGAGGTTCGGGAGTGGAAAACTGCTCGGACAACTCGGCGATTCGGCGGAAAGCAATCTGCGCGCGGCTGACGATCGGCAGGGTGCTGATCAAATGTTCCAGCGGGCCTTTCATATAAAGCAGCACCAGCACAAAGCCGCTCATCACGGATTTGTCGGCGCTCGGCCAGTAAGTTTGCAGCGCCAACGCCAGGCCGATCACCACGAAGAACAGCATCGAGCCGAAGGTCTTGGCGATGACGAAGGTGTTGATCGAACGCACCTGGGTGTTACAGATGAACTCGGCCGTGGCCTTGATGCCCGAGACGAACATGCGCTGGCGACGTGGACGATGAATGCGCAATTCCTTGGCACCTTCGGCAATCGCGTTGTAGTGCTTTTGCAGTTCATCTTCGGCGTCACGGGCAGCCATGAAACCTTGTACGCCCTTGCTCTGGGCGTAGGCCTGAATCGCCGTGCCGATCAGGATCGCGGCGACCATGATCAGGAACATCGGCCACGACAGAATCGCCAGGTAACCCATGCAGCCCAGCGTCACGGTGACGGAAATCGCCAGAGGTGCGAAGGCGAAAGCGAAATCGCTGATGGTGTCGACGTCGTGGGTCAGCACCGGGATCAGGCGGTGGCTGCGATAGCGCTCGATTTGTTCGATCGGTGCCGACAGGACTTTTTCACCCAACTGTTTACGCAGCTTGGCGATGATGTGCTGGCCGACATAGTTGGTGCCGATGTCGGAGCAGATCGAACTGGCCAATGCCAATAGGCACAGCCCGGCGAACAGCGCGACGACGCCTTGGGTCAGGCCGGTTTCCGAATGCAGCGCGTTGTTGATGGTCGCCAGCAATACCGTGACGCTCAGGCCGCCGACCATGCCCAGGAAAATCGACGCGGCCACGATGAGCCGAAAGGGTTTCAACAGGGCGAACAATTCGCCGATGGCGCCACGGGTTGGCTGGGTCATGGAAGACAGTTCCTTGGGTCGTGAAGGCAGATACCCAGTAGAACGTCTGGTGGGAGGCTTAATTTAGATGGGCGCCGACTGGCGGTGATCACGACTCAAACACATAACTCTGTGGGAGCGAGCTTGCTCCCACAGGGTGAGGGTTATGGCTTAGAGGTCACGCACGATGCGGAACCCCATCCAGTCGCCGCGCTCTTGCGGGTACTGGCTGTTGCGGTTGCCGGAGCGGGAGAACACTGGGGCTTCACCCCAGTCGTTGCCGCGAATGCGCACGGCTTCGCAATTGGGCTCGACCCAGGCGCTGCCATCGGTAGGGGCGCCTTTGTAGTCGGGGTGTTCGCAGTCTTCGACCCACTCGTAGACATTGCCGTGCATGTCGTACATGCCAAAGGCGTTCGGCGGGTAGCTGCCCACCGGCGAGCTGAAGCTGTAACCGTCCGCCGGGCCGTACGTGTTGGCGTGCTTGGCGATGCTGTATTCCTTGCCCTCATCGAACGGGAAGGGGAAGGGACCCTTGGTGCCGCCACGCGCGGCGTATTCGCGCTGGGCCTCGCTGACCATGTGGTACTTCTGCCCGGTCTTTTTCGACAGCCAGGCCACGTAGTTTTTGACGTCATCGAAGTTCATGCACACCGCCGGCTGGCGCGGGCTTTGTGGATAACGCGGTTTACTGGCAACGCACTCGCGACCCGGCCGGGTATCGCCGTTGGCGATGGTCACGCCACTCTCGCGCACGTAGCTGTCCCACTCACCGGCGGTGACCTGGAAACGGCTCATGGCGAACGGCTTGGCGAAGGTCACTTCGTGCATCGGACTTTCATCAGGTTCGCGACCGACTTCGTCATCGGGGGTGCCCATGGTGAAGGTGCCGGCGGGCAGCACCACCATTTCCGGGCAGTCGCGGCAGTCCTTGAATACTTTGCCCGGTTGCGCGGGTGCGGCAGCCTGGGCGGCAGTCGGCAAAAGTCCGACCATGAGTGCGGTCAGGGCCAGGGCCTTGAGCGGCAAGGTCAGTTGATCTCGGTTCATGAGTCATCTCGATATAAAAAAAACGGGTGTCAGGCCGGGTCCAATGTGGGAGCGAGCCTGCTCGCGATTGGGCCATCACATTCAACATTGATGGTGACTGATCCACCGCTATCGCGAGCAGGCTCGCTCCCATAGGGTTCTGAGTCATGGCGTCAGGTGGTTTTGTTCAGCAGGGCGATGAAACGGTCGATATCGTTTTCAGTGTTGAGCAGGCCGGGGGCGATGCGGATCACCGGGCCGACGTCGCGGTCCACCGAGTCGCAGACCACACGGTTCGCCATCAACTGGGCGGCGACTTTTTCGCAGTCCCGGTCCTTGATCCGGAAGAAGGTGAAACCGGCCGACAGGTCTGGGCTCTTTGGCGTGACCAGCTCGACCTGCGGATGCTCCAGCAAACGATTTTTCGCATAGGTATTGAGCGCGTGGATGCGCGCCTGAACCTCGGACTTGCCCAGTTCCAAGTGCAACTTGAACGCTTCGTCCAAGGCCCAGCGATGTTCAAAGCTGTGATAGCCGCCGGGGGTCATGACGGTGGAGAAAGTCGTGGCTTCGGAGAAGGTCGGAATGGTCGGCGTCACGTCCTTGAGCTCTGTCGAACGTGCACAGATGATCCCGGTGCCGCGAGGGCCGAACATCCACTTGTGGGTGCCGGCAATAAAGAAGTCGCAGTGCATGTCGGGGAAGTCGAGGTTCTCGACGCCGAAGCCGTGCACACCGTCGACCACATAAAGGATGCGGTCCTTTTCCTCGCGATTGCGATTCTGCTCGTCCACCAGTTTGCCGATTTCGCCGATCGGCAGTTTCACGCCGCTGCCGGATTGCACCCAGGTCATGCCGAGTACGCGAGTGTTGGGGCGAATACCTTTGGCTATCGAGCCGAGCACTTCATCCGCCGAAATGTCGCGACTGTTCTCGAACAGCTTGAGCTTGCGAACCTTGACCCCGTCCTTTTGCTGGCGGTACGCCAAGGCGTAGTTGGTGGCGTAGTGTTCGTGTTCGCTGGTGAGGATTTCCTGATCGGGGCGCACATGGATGCCGCCGTAGATCAGCGACAAGCCTTCGGTGGTGCTGCCGGTGAGGGCGATCTGCCGAGGGTTGGCCTTGAGATAACGACCGGCCCAGACGCGCACTTCCTGCTCGCGTTTTTCGGTTTCCCCCAGATCCCAGTCCATGGCCAGACCGGGGTTGCGGTCGAGGTTTGCTCGGTGTTTTTCGATCGCCTCACGCACCGGTCTGGGGTGCGAGGTCACCAGGAAATTGGCGAAGTGCAGGTAATCCGGGTCCTGATTGAACAGCTGGCGCAGCTGCGCCCATTTGTCCTTCGCCGGCGCTGGTGGCGTAGTGGCCAGCGCCGGCAGGCTCACGGCAGCGCTCAGGGGCAGGCCGGCTGCGAGAATGCCGGCCTGCTTGAGGAATGAACGACGGTTGGTCATAAGTTTGGTTCGCCTGAGTTGTGATCAGTTTTTCGCTACGGGTTTGGAAGACTTCTGCACCTGGTCCCAGACCCGCAGGAAATTACCGCCCCAAAGCTTGGCGATATCGGCCTCGCCGTAACCGCGGCTGATCAGCTCGGCCGTCACGTTGCGCGCCTCGCTGACATCCTTCCAGCCATCGAGGCCGCCACCATCGTTGAAGTCGGAACTGATGCCGACGTGGTCGATGCCGATTTTCTTCACGGCATAATCAATGGCGTCGCCGTAGTCCTTGAGGTTTGCCTTGGGCTCCTCGTCGACAATCGCGTAAAGCTGGCTGGCGTAGTCGCCGAAACGTTGCTCGGACCAGACGGTGATGACCGGGTCGCCCGGCATCAGCGCCATCTCCAGGCCTTGCAGCGGTTGCAGGTCGAAACGCGTGCGCAGGGCGTTGAGTTTGTCCTGAGTAGCTTGGCTCAGAGGGCGAATGTAGGTCGGGAAACCGACGATCTGCACCACGCCGCCGCTGTTCTTGATCAGCTGCATTTCCTGATCGCTGAGGTTGCGCGGGATGTCCACCAAACCGCGTGGCGCGGAGTGGGACGCGACCATCGGCGCGCGACTCAACCGGGCGACTTGCTCCAGGGCCTTGGTCGACATTTGCGATACATCGATGATCACGCCGAGGTCGTTGAGGCGGTGCACGGCCTGCTTGCCAATCTCCGAGAGGCCGCCGAGGGCGTCGCGGGAATCGTTGAAAAACGGCAACGGCCGGGAGGAGTCCGCCCAGGCGTTGTTGCCCACGTAGCTGAAGCCGAACATGCGCATACCGCGGGCTGCCCACTTGTCCAGGGCGTTCAGGTCGTTGCCCAGCGGATAGGCGTTGAGCATGCTCAGGAAGATCGCAAATTTGCCTTCGCCGTGCAGGCGTCGGAAATCGTCGGGGGTGTAGGCGATGGCGACTTGATTGGGGAAGTCGCGCACCATCGTGCTGATGATTTTGTAGCGGGTTTCCTGCTCGAACCGTGCCTCGTCGACGAAACCGGCGGTTGGGCGGTGCGGGGCGTTGGCGCCGTTCCAGATTTCTGGCCAGCCGAAAATCGTCAGGGCTGCCCCGGACAAGCGTCCGCGCCCGGTCTTGACCAGGTCGAACTGCCCGGTGCCGTCCTTGTCCGCTTCATTGCCGGCAGTGCCGAAGTCCAGCGGGACGGTGACGTGGCTGTCGAAGGAGAGGATTCGCTCGTGCAGCTCATCGGCCTGTTTCATCACCTTGACCGGGTAACCGGGATTGTCCTTGAACCAGTAATCCCATGCCGCATAACCTGCACCGGCGCTGATCGCCAGAGCCAGTGGCAGGCCGAGGTAAAGAGCTTTTTTCGAACGTGGTTTTGTCATGTTCTTCTCAGTCAGGTTCGTTGCCCCGGTGTGGGGGGCTTTGCTACTGGGATGGACGAGTGATCCCGTTGGAAATTTAGGGTGGGGCTGATGGCCTCATCGCGAGCAGGCTCGCTCCCACAGGGATTTTGCGAACACCCCAGATCCACTGTGGGAGCTAGCCTGCTGGCGATGCTTTTAAATTTGTCGGCGCAACAAACGTTCTAGCTTGGATAAAGCCTGCTTAATGGCTGACACAGGTAGGGCAATGACGATTTCTCGACGATGGTTCATGGCAGGCCTGGCGCTGACCGGCGCCGCTGTGCCTGCGGCTTTTTATGGGTATCGCGAATGGACGAAACCGGATCCGACGATCACCCCCGGCGAGGCTTCGTTCGATGTCGCGGATGTCACCGGCCAGCATTTGGCGAACACCTTGCGAGGGGTCTGGCAGATTCGTTTCGAAGGTCGTGATGCCGGCATCGAAGGCCTGCCACGGGACGGGCTGGAAGTGTTTCTCGACATCGGTCACAAAGGTCGCGGCCTGAACGGTTTACTCGACACCGCCGAGCGATTGCGTTCGACCGAAGCGCCTCGTTACCGCGTGCTCGGTGACCTGACTGGCGCCAACCCGGCGCAATTGAGCTGGCGACTGCTCAGCGCCAGCGGCTCAGCGGATTACGAATTCAGCCTGTTGCTGGACGAAGTCTGGGCCGGTTTCGGTAATGCCGGCAGCGGCAGCCTCAGTGGTCGCGTGTTGAATCTGGATCGTCCCTTGATGTTGACGGCCCAGGACAATCGCTTCATTGCCGTCAAACGCGTGTTCCCCGAAGCCCGCGAGCGCAGCGGTCTCAACCCGACGCTGCTGGCCTGGCTGGTGTCCGCGGAGCATCGGCTGTTTCACCAGCTCTGGCATGCCTCCCGAGACAAGTGGCACACGCTGTCCGAAGACAAGCGCGGCGCCCTGCGTGGCATCGGCTGGCAGCCTGGCCCTCGGGACAAGGAGCGCGATGCCCGTGGCGCGCGCAAGGATCGCAATGGCTCGGGCGTGGACTTTTTCTTCATGCACCGACAGATGCTCGGGAAGGCACGCTCCCTGCAGGACCTGCCGTCCTGGCCGCATTTCCCGTTGCCGCAGCCGGAACTGGCGCGCGATCGCATCGGCTTCGCCCATTATTTCGACAACCACGACGGCACCGCACTGCCGCCGACCTGGCTGGCCGACGACGATGCCGAGTACTCGCAATGGGTCAGCGACATCAAGACCGCCGAAACCTACCACAGCAATTTCCAGGTCTGGGAATCGCGCTACCGCGATCCGCGCTATCTATCGAAATTGACCCTGGGCCAGTTCGGTTCAGAGGTTGAGTTGGGTCTGCACGACTGGCTGCACATGCGTTGGGCCTCGGTGCCGCGTGATCCGTCCAACGGTCAGCCCGTGCCGTTTGCCCGGGATCCGGCGGATTTTTCCGCGCGCTGGTATGCGCCGGAAAATGACTTCCTCGGTGACCCGTTTTCGTCTCATGTAAACCCGGTGTTCTGGCATTTCCATGGCTGGATCGACGATCGTCTGGAAGACTGGTTCCGTGCGCACGAGCGCTTTCATCCGGGGGAGGTCAGTCGGCTGGAAGTGAATGGCGTGCCTTGGTTTGCGCCCGGCCGTTGGGTCGAGATCGACGACCCGTGGCTCGGCCCGAGTACCCATGGCTGCAGCACCACGCCGGGGTTACAGACCGGCAAGTCGGTAGAGATGGACCCGGAAACCATGAAGCTGGCGTTGCGGATTACCTTTGGTGATGACGAGAAGAAACTGGCGGATCTGTTCCGCAAAGTGCCGCAGCGTCCTTGGTATGCGCGGCATTTGAAGGCCAAACCAATCTCTACCTGATCGTTCCCACGCGGAGCGTGGGAACGATCATTTCCTAGAGTGTCTGCCACCCGCCGCCGAGCGCCTTGTACAGCGCAATACTCGCCTGCAACCGCGACAACCGCAGCTGCACATTCAAATCCTGCGCCGCATACAACGTGCGTTGTGTCTCCAGCACCGTCAGCAAATCCTCGGCTCCCTCTTGATAGCGGCTTTGCGCAATGTTGAACGCGGTCTGCGCCTGGTTCAGTTCTTCACCTTGCCATTGGCGCTGTTCGTCCAGCCCGCGAATGCTGTTGAGGGCTTTTTCCACGTCGGCGAAACCATTGATGATCGCCCCGCGATACGTCTCCAGCAATTCTTGCTGGCGCGCTGTGGCCTTGTCGCGCTCGGCGCTCAGGCGTCCATTGTTGAAGACCGGTGCGAGCAGTCCGGCGGTGAGGTTGTAGAAGGGGCTGCGCAGGATGTCGGCGGCGCGGTCGGCGCCGGAACCGATATCGGCGCTCAGGGTCACGGCGGGCAGCATCGCGGCGCGGGCGACGGTGACGTCGGCCTGTGCAGCGGCCAGTTGCGCTTCGGCGCGAGCGATGTCCGGGCGACGGCTGAGCAGTTCGCTGGGCACGCCGGCCGCGATGGTCGGCCATGACAGTTGATCAAAGCGTTCCTGACCCAAAAACAATTCCTGTACCGGACGACCAAGCAGGGCGGCGAGGCTGATCAGCGCTTCCTGTGCCTGTTGCTGCACCAATGGCAATTGCCGCTGTTGCGCAGCGACCAGACTTTTCTGCTGGGCCAGTTCAAGGGCTGTCGCCGAGCCTGAGTCGAAACGGGTCTGCACCAGTCTCAAGACGTTCTGCGCGTTGACAAGGTTCAGCTCGGCAATGCGACGTTGCTCTTGCAGCGACAGGCTCTGCGCGTAGCTGTTGGCAACGCCGCTCAGCAGCGTCAGCTCCACGGTCGCCTGATCGAACTCGCTGGCCCGCAAGCCGAATTGCGCGCTGTCGCGGGAAGCGCGTTGGCCGCCCCAGAAATCGATTTCGTAGCTGGCGCTGAGATTGGCGTCGAAGTAGTCCACAGCCTTGTTGCTGCTGTCGGCATCGAGTTGGCTGTAGCCGTTGCCGCGCAGCAGTTTCTGGCGGTTGGCATTCAACGCCGCCTTCACCTCCGGCAGCAGCGTGCCGCCGGCAATCACCGTGTCAGCCTGCGCCTGGCGCACCCGGGCGATGGCAGCGGCTAAATCGTAACTGCCGACCCGGGCCTGTTCGATCAGGCGATCAAGCTCCGGGCTGCCGAACTGCGTCCACCATTGCAGGTTGCTTCGGGCGGCACTTTGCGTGTGCGGCGATTGCCAGGAAGAGGGCGGCTGGATGCCGCTGTCCGGACGCTGGGCGGGACTGCCACAGGCGCCGAGCAGCAGGCAGAGGGTCAGCAGACTGAGTGGCGGCTTCATGGAGAGATCATTCACTGGTAAGGGCCGTGACCGGGTCGAGTCGGGCAGCTTTGCGGGCCGGCATGAAGCCGAAGACAACACCGGTGACCAGGGCGCAGCCGAAGGCGCCGAGCACCGCTATCAAGGAGAACGCGACGGCGACTTCGCTAAGGATCAGCACGCCACCGACGATCAGCGCCAGGGCAATCCCGGCAATCCCGCCGACTACCGAGAGCATCACCGCTTCGGTCAAAAACTGCCGCAGGATGTCCCGTTGGCGGGCGCCGGTGGCCATGCGAATACCGATCTCGCGCGTTCGCTCGCGCACGGTCATGAGCATGATGTTCATGACGCCGATGCCGCCGACCAGCAAAGAAATCGCGGCAATCGAGCCGAGCATCAGCGACAGGGTGTTTTGCGTTTTTGCTTCGGCCTGGATCATCGCCGCGTTGTTGGTCAGTTCGAAATCCTTTTTGCCGTTGTGCAGGCGCAGCATCAATTGCTCGATGGCAATTTCGGCCTCTTTGACCTTGCGCGCATCGGCGGCAGCGATGGCCACGTATTCGGGATTGTGGGTGCCGAACAGCCGCACACTCGCAGCGGAGTAGGGGATGGCGATGCGGTCGTCGCTGTCGGAGTCGCCTGAACTGGCGCCTTTTTCCGCGAGCACCCCGACCACCTGGAATGGCACGTTTTCAATCAGGATGTATTGGCCGATCGGGTTGGCGACGTCCTTGAGCAACTTGGTCCGCACCTTATGACCGATCACCGCCACCGCCGCGGCGTTTTGTTCATCGGCCTGGGTGAAATAACTGCCTTGCACCACCGGCCAGTTGAAGATCGCCGGAAAATTGGTGTCGTTGCCGCCGACGTAGCTCAAGTGGTCGAGGTTGCCGAAACGCACCCCGGCTTCCTGACCATTGACCGGCATGATCCGCTTCACTTGCGGCAGGCTTGCCACCGCCGCGACGTCATCCAGGGTGACGATGCCCCGCGGCGTTCGCGGGTTCGGTGACGAGCCGCCAAGGTAAATGATGTTGGAGCCGAACGCGCCCATTTGCGCCATCACCTGGCGTTTGCTGCCTTCACCGACGGCCAGCATGACCACCACCGACGCGACGCCGATGACGATTCCGAGCAATGTCAGTGCGGTGCGAAAACGGTTGATCCACATCACCCGCCAGGCGGCTTGCACCGCATCCACCAATTCGCCTTTCCAGGCGCCGGTGGCTTCGGCGCCCTCGGTCAGGCGCTTGCGCAAATCCACCGCTTGCAGCGCGCCGGGGTTGGCCGATGTCTGTGCTTCAGGGTTGTCCACGGCGCTGTCGCTGATGATCAGCCCGTCGCGAATTTCGATGATGCGTTTGGCCCGGGCCGCCACTTCTCGGTCGTGGGTGATGAGGATCACCACGTGGCCCTGGCTCGCCAGTTCGTCGAGCAGGATCATGACCTCGGCGCCGCTGTGGCTGTCGAGGGCGCCGGTGGGTTCGTCGGCGAGGATGATGTGGCCGCCGTTCATCAAGGCGCGGGCGATGGACACCCGTTGTTGCTGGCCACCGGAGAGCTGGTGCGGGCGGTTGCCAGTGCGCGAGGCCAAACCGAGGCGGTCGAGCAGGGCGGCGGCACGGGCGTGGCGTTCGGCAGCCGGGGTGCCTGCGTAGATGGCCGGCATCTCGACGTTTTCCTGGGCCGAGCCGGACGGGATCAGGTGATAACCCTGGAACACGAAACCAAAGGCTTCGCGGCGCAGCCAGGCCAGTTCGTCGCTGTCGAGTGCGGCGACGTTTTCCCCGGCGAAGCGGTATTCGCCCGACGTCGGGCGGTCGAGGCAGCCGAGGATGTTCATCAGCGTTGATTTGCCGGAACCGGAAGCGCCGACAATCGCGACGAATTCCCCGGCGTGAATCGACAGGTCGATGCCGCGCAGCACGTGAACTTCAGGGGCGTCGCCACCGCCGTAGGCTTTGCGGATGTCTTGCAGGTCAATCAGGGGCGTCTGCATTCAGCCGCCACTCCCGTCAGCCGGGCCGATCAGCAGGTGATCGCCTTCCTGCAAGCCATCGAGGATCTGCACCCGCAGACGATCGCTGATGCCGGTGCGAACGGTGCGTTGCTGGATGTCGCCATTTTTGGCGACGACCTGGGCGGTCTGGTTTTCTGTTTGAGTGCCCGCTTGCAGGGCCGCAATAGGGGCCGTCAGGACGTTTTTCGCTTGCTCGGCAACGAAGAATACCTGCGTGGTCATTTCCGCCATCAACGCGTTGTCGGCGTTGTCGACGTCGAGCAACACGGTGTACAGCACCACGCGAGCGCTGCCGCTTTTGCTCGAACTGGCCGGGCTACCGCTGCCCTGGCTGGTCTGGTCCAAAGGCTTGGGTGGTACCGGCAGAATTTGCCGCACGGTGCTGTTCCAGCGACGGTTGCCGCCACTGAGGGTGGTGAACCAGGCCGTCATGCCGGGTTTGACGTGACCGATGTCGGCTTCCGAGACTTCGGCCCAGACGGTCATCGGCGACAACCTGGCGATGCGCAGAATCAGGGGCGTCTGCTCTTGGGCGTTGAGGGTCTGTCCTTTGCGGGCATCCAGCGCAACCACGGTGCCGGACATTGGCGCGTAAATCCGGGTGTAACCCAATTCCGCCTGATCACTGCGCAGGCTGGCCTGGGCCTGGCGGATCTGGGCCTGGAACATATCGATGCGGGCCTGGGTGGCGCGCAGTTCGGCCTCGGCGGTCTGCACGTCTTCTTCGCGAGTGGCGCCACCGGCCTTGAGGTTCTGCTGGCGCTGGAATTTCTGTCGGGCGCGGTCGTGCTGCGCCCGTTGCTCCAGGAGCTGGGCCTTGAGGTTTTCGATGGAGAAACGCCCGGCATCGAGTTTGGCCTGTTGCAGGGAGGGATCGATTTCCACCAGCAACTGGCCTTCCTTGACGATGTCACCGACTTCCACGTGGATCTTCTGGATCTGCCCGGACGCCTGGGCACCCACGTCGACATAGCGTCGAGGTTGCAGAGTGCCCAGCGCGGTGACGCTGCTTTCGATGTCGGCGCGAGTCACCTGAACGGTGGCGAACTGGTCTCGGCCTGGCGGGATGATCTGCCAGGCGGCAACGGCGATAACGGGGATCAGACAAAGTGCTACAAGCAGGGCGCGTCGGGTCTGTCGGGGACGTTTCATGCAGGGTTCCGGCCAATGGATATCGGCCCGTCGCTCAACCTGTGCACAAAATCTTGCGACAGCTGAACGCTGCCGGGGGGCCGACAGAGACGGGGAGCTGTCCTGTAAACGAGGAAAGCGCCGGGGAATTTAGGCGCGGACACAATCTAACTGTGGGAGCGAGCCCAAGACTATTTGTGGGGCAAGATGAAGCAGTACTTTAAATCTATATGAGAATTACTATAAATTACGCGCCTCAAGTTGCCACTATCGTGCCACTGCCCATTTTGGCGGTCCTCGATACGGCTCAAGGACAGAAACCGCACCCGTGCGGCCGGGAGTCATGTTGGAAAACTACTATCGCGAGCTGGTGTGTTTTTTGAACGCCAAGCTGGGCAACCGTCAGGTGGCCGAAGATGTGGTGCATGACGCTTATCTGCGAGTACTGGAGCGTTCCAGCGACACGCCGATCGAGCAGCCCCGCGCGTTCCTTTATCGCACCGCGCTTAATCTGGTGATCGACGGCCATCGGCGCAATGCCCTGCGTCAGGTCGAATCGCTGGAAGTGCTCGACAACGAAGAGCGCTACTTCACTCCATCCCCCCATCACAGCCTCGATCACGGTCAACGCCTGGAGATGCTCCAGCGTGCATTGGCGGAATTGCCACGACTGTGCCGCGAGAGTTTTCTGCTGCGCAAGATCGATGGTATGTCGCACCCGGAAATCGCCGAACACCTGGGTATTTCCCGGGCGCTGGTGGAAAAGCACATCGTCAATGCGATGAAGCATTGCCGGGTGCGGATACGGCAATGGGACGGCCATTGATCCTGCGCGGTTAAATTTTTTTTCATTGTCCTCGTTCCTATTCAACAGACGATCTGCTGTCCTGCTCAGGGCCGGTCAGGTCACTTAGGTTTATTCTCCGCTGGTCGGGGGTTCATCCAGAGGACACTGGAAATGACACAGGCAATTGCATCGCCCATCGTTCACGACCTGATCGGCGTCGGTTTCGGCCCTTCGAACCTGGCGCTGGCCATCGCTCTGCAAGAGCGCGGGCCGAGCCAGGGCGAGCTGGATGTTCTGTTTCTCGACAAGCAGGCCGACTACCGCTGGCACGGCAACACCCTGGTGACCCAGAGCGAGTTGCAAATCTCCTTCCTCAAGGACCTGGTGACCCTGCGCAATCCGACCAGCCCTTATTCGTTCGTCAATTACCTCAAGCATCACGGCCGTCTGGTGGACTTCATCAACCTCGGCACCTTCTATCCGTGCCGCATGGAGTACAACGATTACCTGCGCTGGGTCGCCGGACAATTTGAAGCCCAGAGCCGTTATGGCGAAGAAGTGCTGACCATCGAGCCGGTGTTGCACAACCAGCAGGTCGAAGCGTTGCGGGTGATCTCGCGCGATTCCCAGGGGCAGCAACACGTTCGCACCTCCCGTTCGGTGGTGGTCAGTGCCGGCGGTACGCCGCGTATTCCTGAAGCGTTCAAGGCGCTCAAGGGTGACAGCCGGGTGTTCCACCACTCCCAGTACCTGGCGCAAATGGCCAAGCAGCCGTGCGTGAACAACCAGCCGATGAGCATCGCGATCATCGGCGGCGGCCAGAGTGCGGCGGAAGCCTTTATCGACCTGAACGACAGCTTCCCGTCGGTGCAGGTGGACATGATCCTGCGTGGCTCAGCCCTGAAACCGGCAGATGACAGCCCGTTCGTCAACGAAGTGTTCTCGCCGGAGTTCACCGACCTGGTGTTCCAGCAGGCAAGCAGCGAGCGTGAGCGTCTGGTCAACGAGTACCACAACACCAACTATTCGGTGGTGGACATCGACCTGATCGAACGCATCTACGGCATCTTCTACCGTCAGAAAGTGTCGGGCATTGCGCGCCATGCATTCCGCACCCTGACCACCATCGAAAAAGCCACCGCCACCGAGCGCGGCATCGAACTGGCCGTGCGCAACAATGCCACCGGTGAAGTCACGGTTCGTCATTACGATGCCGTGGTGCTGGCCACCGGTTACGAGCGTCAGATGCACCGCAAACTGCTGGCGCCGCTGGAACAGTATCTGGGCGATTTCGAGGTTGATCGTAATTACAAGCTGATCACTGATGAACGCTGCAAGGCCAGCATCTATATGCAGGGCTTCTGCCAGGCGAGCCACGGTTTGAGCGATACGTTGCTGTCGATCCTGCCGATTCGGGCGGATGAGATTGCCGGGTCGTTGTATGAGCATGGCAAGGCACGTGGGCATGGCCGGTCGGTGATGGATTTGTTGTTGGCCACCGCCAGCTGACCCCTGACCCTGATCGTTCCCACGCTCCGCCTGGGAATGCAGCCCGGGACGCGCCGCGTCCCCCCAGCAACCCGCTGGACCTGGATAACATTCTGTTCATGGGCACCAACGTGGTGTCCGGCACGGCGATGGCGGTGATCCTCACCACCGGTAACAACACCTATTTCGGCGCACTGGCGCAGCGGGTCGGAGCCACAGACCGCGCACCGACCTCGTTCCAGACCGGGGTCAACAAAGTCAGCTGGCTGCTGATCCGCTTCATGTTCGTCATGGCGCCGCTGGTGCTGTTCATCAACGGTTTCACCAAGGGCGACTGGTCAGCACGTTCGCGCTGATGGGGTACGTGTTCGACGCCAACACCCCGGACCACCAGACCCTGTTCAATCTGGCCGGTTCGTGGTCGGGCTGCTGACCCAGACCCTGATCGTGCACATGATTCGCACGCCGAAGATTCCGTTCCTGCTCTGACGAGCCGCCTTGCTCCAGCATTCCCCGTGCCGCGGGATAAGGCGTCCGGTTTTTAGGAAAAGTCCTACAGAAAGCTCAGCGAGTCTTCCGTAGCCTTGCGCCCTCACGAATCCGACACCCTGCTGGGGGCCCACGTTGTCGAACAAAGCCTTACGTATCCTGATCGCCGACGAGCAGCATTTTCACCGAATGAAGGTCGAGCGACTGTTCAATCAAATCGGCTACTACCGGATCGCGCCGGTGCACAGCCTTGAAGAGCTGTTGACCCTGGTCGACTACGGTTGCGAGCCATTCGATCTGGTGGTTATCAACGCATCGCTGGGCGCAGGGGCATTGGACCTGCTCGATTTCTTCCTCGATAACCGGCAGGTTCATCGCGCATTGATCTACAACGGTCAGCAGGCACAGTTGCCGCCGATCCCTGCCTGTGTGCAGCAGAAGATTCAAGTGAGCCTTGGGTTATTGCCTGATCTGGCGTGCATCCAGCGGTTGATGGTGATCGTTGATCCTGGGCTACCGCTCGTCGGCACTGTCATTTCTGTCAGGTAGTTCCATTCGGGTTCCCATGCAACAGTCTATGCGCAGCCGTTGTGTCTAACCCGGGTCTGATTCAGGGGTGTTCATTACCCAGTCGTCATGTCTTTGAACAGGAAGTTTCCATGAAGTCAGTGCTGTCAGTGCTGGTTGTGGACGATCATCCGGTGGTTCGCGCCGCCATCAAAATCGTCCTCAAGCAAGAAGGGTTCAACCGGATTTACGAGGCCAGCAGCGGTAATGAGGTCTTGCCGATGATCCGCGAACATAAACCGGATCTGGTGGTGCTGGATCTGGTCATGCCTTCGCTCGACGGGCTGAGTGTGCTGGGACGTATCCAGGCCAGTGACGTACGGTGCCGGGTTCTGGTCTTCACATCCCAGGAACCCATGTTTTATCAGGATCGCTGCAGACGCGCCGGTGCCGAGGCGTATGTTTCCAAGACCAACGATTTGCAGCATTTGCACAAAGCCGTGCATGCAGTCATGGCGGGTTACACCTATTTCGCCAAACTGTCCTCCAACTCAGTGTCGCTGAACCCGTTGCAACGCAGCGAGAAAGAGATGATCGACGGTCTCTCCGACCGTGAGCTGGAAATTTTTCGGCATCTGGCCCGGGGTGCTAAAAATAAGGTGATCGCTGAGGCCATGCACCTGAGCCACAAGACTGTGAGCACCTACAAGACCCGATTGATAGACAAACTCAACGTGGAATCGTTGGTGCACCTGAGTGATTTCGCCAAGCGTAATCATCTGATCTGAATGAAAACCTTTCGACGACAGAGTTGCCTGGCGAGTCTGCTGTTGCTTGGCCTTTGTTTATGGGAAACGAGCGTCTTCGCGCAACCCCAAACGCTGACGTTGCTGGGGCGCTCAAACGTGGAAGGTTACAACGCCGGGCTGTCAGAAACCGATTCGCGTTGGCTACGGAAAAAGGGTCGATTGGTGCTCGCCGTCTCGGCTCCGGATTATCCACCCTTCGACATCACTACCACGGGTGATGCGTTCGAGGGGCTGACGGCAGACTATGCCGGTCTGCTCCAGCAACTGCTGAACGTGGAGATTGAAGTCCGGCGTTACAAGTCGCGAGACGACGCGGTGCAGGCAATCAAACAAGGGGCGGCAGACCTGCTGGGAACGGCCAATCGTTATGAGGCTGACGATCCGCAGTTATGGATGTCCAGTGCCTATGCCGTCGATCAACCGGTGCTGGTGACACGCACCGATTCGTCTCAGGTGCTGGCCCCGGAACTGGCCGGCAAGCGGCTGGCGACGCTGTACCACTATTTGCCTGAGCATGCCGTGCAGCGGTTCTATCCCGAGGCGCAGGTTCAGCTGTTTCCGTCGGCGCTGCAGGCCGTCGGCGCAGTCGCTTTTCGTCAGGCGGATGTCTATTTGGGCGATGCGATCAGCGCCCATTATCTGATCAGTAAAAACTACCTGAACAACGTACAGCTGGCCGATTTTTCACGCATGGAGTCCGGTGGTTTTGCGTTTGCAATGACCCACGACAACCAACGGTTGCAACAGATCGTCAACAGGGCGCTGGCGGCTGTACCGACTGACGAGCAAATAAATATCTTGCGTCGATGGGGCTCCAGCGGGAGTTCTATCTCAGGTACGCAACCGCTGCACTTCAGCGTGGCCGAACAGCGTTGGCTCGACCGGCATCCACGTGTGAGGGTGGCGATCAACGAAAACATCATGCCGATTTCTTTCATCGACAGCGAAGGCAAATTTCGCGGTATCAGTGCTGATGTTCTGAGGAAGATCAGCCTGCGTACAGGGTTGAAATTTGACATGCAGCCGACCGGGTCGGTGGCCGAAATGCTGGAGCGCATCAAGACCGGCCAGGTCGACGTGTTGGCTGGCATCAGCCCCAGTGTCGAGCGTGAAACCGATTTGCGCTTCACTCGTCCGTTTTTGACCAGCCCGTTTGTGCTGGTGACCCGCATCGCGCCGGACAGCCCCACGACGCTGGACGAGATGGCCGGCAAAAGTCTGGCCGTTACCCAAGGCAACAGTACCGGTGAATTCATTCGTCAGCATTTTCCGCAGGTCAGGCTGGTCAATGCGTCGCTGACGGCAGAGGCCATGGAAATGGTTGCCCAAGGCAAGACACAAGGCGCAATCAACTCACTGATCGGTGCCCGCTACATGATTTCCCGGCACTACCGGGATCGGCTGCAAGTGACCAGCACCGTCGGCACTGATCCGGCCCGAAGTACGCTGGCGACCAGTCGAGAATCACCTGAGCTGTATTCGATTCTGGACAAGGCACTGCTCAGCATCGCTCCCGAAGAAATCGATGAGCTGACCCACTATTGGCGTAATGATCTGGTGGTGGAGCAAAGTTACTGGCTGCGTCATCGGCAGGAAATTCTTCAGGCATTCGCCGCGGCGGGTGCGTTGCTCTTACTTGCCCTGGGCTGGATCGCCTATCAACGTCGACAGATCCGGCTGCGTCAGCATTTGCTCGGCCAATTGCAGGACGCCAAAGACGCCGCCGACGGTGCCAACCGCGCCAAAACCACGTTTCTGGCGACCATGAGCCATGAGATCCGCACGCCGATGAATGCCCTGATAGGCATGCTTGAACTGGCGCAGAAGCGGGCGGATGAAGGGGGCTCCGATCGCACCGCTATCGAGGTAGCGTCCGATGCGGCGCAACAATTACTGGCGTTGATCGGCGACATTCTGGACATCGCGCGCATTGAGTCCGGGCATTTGTCGCTGACACCTGAACGGGCCAACTTGCGAACGCTGGTGGAGGCAGTGTGCCGGGTTTTCGAAGGTCTGGCACGGCAGAAGAATCTGCAGTGGCGGATCGACCTGGATAAACACAGCGACTGTGATGTGATGGTCGACCCCACGCGCTTCAAGCAGATGCTGTCGAATCTGCTGAGCAATGCGATCAAGTTTACCCATGAAGGTGAAGTGAGCCTGACGTTACGGGTACAGCCTGGTCCGGGGAATCTGGCGGTGAGCGTGCAGGTTGAGGACAGCGGCATCGGTATCTGCGCAGATGATCAACAGCGACTGTTCAATCCGTTCGTGCAGGCTGGCAACAGCCAGCAGTCAGGCCGCCATGGTTCCGGGCTGGGGCTGGTGATCAGCCGCACGCTATGCGAAATGATGGGGGGGCGGTTGCACCTCGACAGCGTCCTCGGGCGGGGTACGCGGGTCGTGATGCATCTTGAACTGATCGCGTTGCAACCGCTGCCCGCCAGCGAACTGCCGGGGAGCGAAATACAGATGCCGACCCGACCGCTGACGATTCTGGTGGTCGATGATTATCCGGCGAATCGATTGTTGCTCTCACGGCAGTTGAGCTATCTGGGGCATCGTGTTCTGGAGGCTGAGGATGGCGAGCGCGGTCTTGCGCAGTGGCGCGAACATGAGTTCGACCTGATCATCACCGACTGCAATATGCCGGTGGTCAGTGGTTATGAATTGGCGGGTTCGATACGCGATGCAGAGCGTTTCCATGGCGCCCCGCCGACGCTGATCCTGGGGTTCACCGCCAATGCGCAACCCGAGGAGAAGATCCGTTGCCTGGAGGCGGGCATGGACGACTGTCTGTTCAAACCGATCCGGCTGGCAGATCTGCGCGTGTGGTTGTCGTCCAAATTTGTCAGTGGACCCGTAACGGCGATCGAAGAGCTACCAACCTCTGAGATCGATCTGAGCGGTCTGCAGCGATACGTCGGTGCCGACCATGAGCTGATCCAACAATTGTTGCGCGATCTGGCCATGACTAACCGCGATGATCGTGAGCATTTGCTAAAGGCGCACTCCAATGGCAATCACAATGACTTGCAGGAACTGGCGCACCGCATCAAGGGCGGGGCGCTAATGGTCCGGGCGGCCGATTTGATCGACTGTTGCGAGCAACTGGAACGAGCCTGCGGCGAGGGCCGCCAGGCACTGATCGACGAGGCTGTCGATCAGTTGCAGCAAGCCATGACACGCCTGGACCAGAACCTCAGGCAAGGCTGAAGCTTAATCCCACTGCGGGGCGATACCTTTGGGGCTGGTCAATCGTTGGCCACGATCAAGACTGGCGATCAACGCCATGTCGGCATCGCTCAACGTCATGGCACAGGCTTTCAGGTTGCTGGCCAGATTGGCGCGTTTGGTGGACGAGGGGATCACTGCGTAACCCAGTTGCATGGCCCAGGCCAGGGTGACGTGTGCCGGAGTTGCCTGAAGGCGATCGGCGATCTGCTGGATCACCGGGTCTTTGAGCACTTCGCCGTACGCCAAGGTCATGTAGGAGGTGATCTGAATGCCCTGGCTCTGCGCGAACTCGACGACTTTGCGGTTTTGCAGGTACGGGTGCAGTTCGATCTGGTTGGTGGCGATGTTCCCGGCACCGACGGCGGCGATGGCTTGTTTCATCAGGTCGATGGTGAAGTTGGACACACCGATCTGCTGGGTCAGGCCCAGTTGTTTGGCTTCGAGCAGGGCGCCCATGAACTCTTCGACCGACACCTGATCTTCCGGAGACGGCCAGTGGATCAGGGTCAGGTCCAGGTAGTCGGTCTGCAGTTTTTGCAGGCTCTCTTTGAGACTGTCGATCAGGCGATCCCTGGCGAAGTTGGCGACCCAGATCTTGCTGGTGATGAACAGCTCGTCACGGGCAACGCCGCTGGCGGCGATGGCCTCGCCGACCTCGGCTTCGTTCTCGTAGATTTGCGCGGTATCGATGACCCGGTAGCCCAACTCCAGGCCGGTGCTCACCGAATCGATGACCATCTGACCTTGCAAGCGAAACGTACCAAGACCGAATGCGGGAATAGACATCAATGACTCCAGGGTTGCAGTAGGAATGACTGGAGTATCCGCGCCTGCACCCTTGAGAAAAACAGTGCAATGGTCAAAGCAATGTTTACTGAAAGTCATGAATCCCGTCACCACGGTATTGATGGTGTCAGGTCTTACGCCCGGGTAGGAACCGGAGACATCCTTTACGTTTTAAACCGGAGACATCGTTTACAGGTATGAAATACGGTCAGGAGGTGCCTGACCATGCCCTGAAAGATAAACAACCCGCCAGACCATTCGATCGGGATGAAGTCCATCAGCGAGCCAATGGGCGGCGAGGGCAGTTCACCGTTGCCGATGGCTGTTTAGACTGCCACCGTGGCGCATTGACGCCTCGGCCTGGGCGAGTCCATCCAATTACAAAAGGAGCGCGTAGCGGTTAGGCAATATCGCTGTGGCTGAATTCCTCTCCCAGAAAGTCGATCAACGCCCGCACCGACGGTAGCAATCCCCGGCGCGAAGGGAAGATCGCATGCACGATCCCGCATTTCGGCGCCCATCCCGGCACCAGTTCGACCAAGCGGCCGGCAGCAATGTCATCGCGCACCACCACGCTGGGCAGGTGAGCGATGCCAATCCCGGCCACCACCGCGTGACGTAGCGCCAACAGGTCATCGGTGACCATTCGTGGCGCATGCCGGATCACCGCGCTGGCGCCATCGCCCCCAAACAATTCCCACTGATATTCACGCTGCGCCGCGCCCCAGTGCAGGCTTGGCAACCCGCTGAGGTCAGCCGGGGAGGCCGGTGAAGACAGGCGCGGCACAAAGGCCGGACTGCCCACCAGGCATTGGGTGCTGTTGCCCAGCACCTTCATCACCATGTCGGTATTTTCCAGCGGCGGAAAGCGCACCCGCAGGGCGATGTCGAACCCCTCGTGGATCAGGTCGACCCGGCGATTGGTGCTCTCGATGAACAACTCCACCAACGGGTACTTGAGCATGTAGCGCGTCAGCATCGGCCCAACCCAGGAGTTCAGCAGCGCGGTCGGGCAACTGAGGCGCACCAGGCCTTGGGGTTCGGAGCGGTTGCGTTCGATCAGTTCGGCGGCACTTTCCGCTTCCACCCGCATGGCCAGGCAACGTTGGTAATACGCCTGGCCGATTTCGGTCAGCGAACAATGCCGACTGGTGCGGTGGAGTAAACGCACACCGAGGCGTTCTTCGAGCTCGGCAATACGCCGGCTGAGCTTCGACTTGGGTATGTCCAGCGCCCGCCCGGCGGGGGCGAAACCGCCGTGTTCCACCACCTGGGTGAAGTAATAAAGGGTATTGAGGTCTTCCACCATCGTTCTCCAGATAGAACGCTAAGGCTGGTTTTTGCAGTCTAGTGCATCGAATGCGTCGGATTTAAGCTTTATCCATCGCGTCACACAACAGATTTGGGAGGCAAGATGAAAAACATCATCGGTATCTACACCAGCCCACGGGCCCACTGGGTCGGCGACGGTTTTCCGGTTCGCACGCTGTTTTCCTACGACAACCTGGGCAAACACATCAGTCCGTTTTTGCTGCTCGATCACGCCGGTCCCGCTGAATTCACCCCGACCACTGAGCGTCGTGGCGTTGGTCAGCATCCGCATCGCGGTTTCGAAACCGTGACTATCGTTTATAAGGGCGAACTGGAACACCGCGACTCCACCGGCAGCGGCGGCAAGATCGGCCCAGGCGACGTGCAATGGATGACCGCCGCTTCCGGGATTCTCCACGAAGAGTTCCACTCCGAAGGTTTCGCCAAAACCGGCGGCACCCTGGAAATGGTGCAGCTGTGGGTCAACCTGCCGGCCAAGGACAAAATGGCCAACGCCGGTTACCAGACGATTCTCGATGGCGACATCCCGAGCATCGCGCTCAAGGACCAGGCCGGCAGCCTGCGCTTGATCGCCGGCGAGTTCGACGGCCACACCGGCCCGGCACACACGTTTACCCCGATTGACGTCTGGGACCTGCGCCTCAACGGCGGCAAGTTGTTGACCCTGGATCTGCATGAAGGCCGCAACACCGCGCTGGTGGTACTGCGCGGCACGGTTCAGGTCAACGGCCTGGAACTGGTGCGAGAGGGGCAATTGGCGTTGTTCGAACGTAACGGCCATCAGCTCAGTCTGGAAGCCAATAACGACGCCGTTGTGTTGTTGCTCAGCGGCGAACCGATCGATGAACCCATCGTCGGCCATGGCCCGTTCGTGATGAACACCGAGCAAGAGATTCACCAGGCATTCGCCGATTTCCAGTCGGGCCGCTTCGGCCGTATGAGCGATTGAACTCATTGTAGTAATGCTGTGGCGTGCCGGGCCTGGATGACTACGCTTGCTTGGCCGCCTGTTAACGAACAATCAGGTTTCACTTCCGCCGGCCCGTTCGGCATCGATAAAAAGCGAGGATTACCCATGACTACTTCTTACAAACGTCTCGACAAGGATAACGCCGTCGTTCTGTTGGTCGATCACCAGGCGGGTCTGCTGTCTCTGGTGCGCGACATCGAGCCGGACCGTTTCAAGAACAACGTGCTGGCCCTGGCTGACCTGGCCAAGTACTTCAAGTTGCCGACCATTCTCACCACCAGTTTCGAGACCGGCCCCAACGGCCCGTTGGTGCCCGAGCTCAAAGCGCTGTTTCCGGATGCGCCGTACATCGCTCGTCCTGGCCAGATCAACGCGTGGGACAACGAAGATTTCGTCAAGGCGATCAAGGCCACCGGCAAAAAACAACTGATCATCGCTGGCGTAGTGACCGAGGTTTGCGTGGCGTTCCCGGCGCTGTCGGCATTGGCTGAAGGCTTTGAAGTGTTCGTGGTGACTGACGCATCTGGCACCTTCAACGAGCTGACCCGTCAATCGGCCTGGGACCGCATGTCGGCCTCCGGCGCGCAGTTGATGACCTGGTTCGGTCTGGCCTGCGAGCTGCATCGCGATTGGCGCAACGATGTGGAAGGCTTGGGCACCTTGTTCTCCAACCACATCCCGGACTACCGCAACCTGTTTACCAGCTACAACGCGCTGACCAATAGCAAGTAACCCATCCCCCTGTGGGAGCGAGCCTGCTCGCGAAAGCGGTCTGTCAGTCACTGCATGAGTGTCTGTTCTTCCGTCTTCGCGAGCAGGCTCGCTCCCACATTGGTTTCGCATCAAATCCTCCTACACTGTGCCCAATCTGTGAGATCTTCGCGCCAATGGCCCTTGCTGGAGTTGCTTGATGCTGTCACTGCTGACCGATCACCCACTGGTTTGCGCCCTGATCCTGATCCTGATCGATCTCGGGTTGTGGCGATTGATGACCGCCAATGGCAGCAACTGGAAACTGGTCGTGCGACTGGTGATTTTCTCGCTGTTCAGCGTTCTGCTGTTCAACGAGGGCCTGAACCCCATGGAGCCGGCGCCCTGGGCTGACAACGTTGCGCTGCACCTGGCGGCCACCGGTTTGCAGATCGGCTGGTGGCTGTTCGGTGCGCGCACCCTGACGGTGCTGATTGGCGCAGTGATGATGCAGCGGGTCGGGCACACCGGGCGCTTACTCCAGGATTTGCTCGGCGCGGTGATTTTCTTGATCGCGATCATCGCCGCCCTGGCGTACGTACTCGATCTGCCGGTCAAAGGCGTGCTGGCCACCTCTGGTGCATTGGCAATCATCGTTGGCCTGGCCTTGCAAAGCACCCTCAGCGACGTGTTCTCGGGGATCGTCCTCAACACCACCAAACCCTATCAACTGAATGACTGGATCTCCATCGATGGCACCGAAGGCCGGGTCACCGACATCGACTGGCGCGCCACGCGCCTGCAAACGTCCCAGGGCAGCATGGCGGTGATTCCCAACTCGCTGGCGGCCAAGGCCAAGATCATCAACTTCAGCCGCCCCAGTGACATTTTCGGTGTCTCGATCAGCCTGCAACTGAGCCCGCACGCACGTCCGCAAACCGTGATCGATGCACTGGAGCGAGCGATGCAGGGTTGTCGCTATCTGTTGAACAAACCCGCGCCGTGCGTAGCGCTCAAAGGCTCCAGCGCCACGGGCGTGGAATATGAAATCAGCGGTTTCGTGGTCTCGATGGATCAGAAACGCATGGTCCGTAATCTGCTGTTCGACCTGGCGTACCGGCACTTGCAGGCCAGTGGTGTCAGCCTGTTGTCGAACGTCGACCCCAACGCACCCGCCAGCCTGTCACGGCCACGGGCATTGCTGGACGCCTCGAACATTTTCTCGACCTTGCGTCAGGAAGAGAAAGAAACCTTCAGCCAGAACATGACCCTGCAAAACTTCCGCGCCGGCGAAATGATCCTGCCTGCGGGGGAGGTCAGCGATCATTTGTTCATCATCGAATCCGGCGTGGTCTCGGTGGAGCTGAGCCGTGGCGGGGTCAAGTTTGAATCCGGGCGCATGGGGCCGGGTGAGGTGATCGGCGAAGGCGGGATTTTGTCCGATACGGCGCTGCCGGCGGACTTCAGCGCCAAGACGTTCTGCAGCTTGTACCGAATCGAAAAGGAATACCTCAAGCCGTGCCTGGACGCGCGGCATGACATCAGCGAAGCGATGAAGGCGTTGCTGGACTTCCGCTTGAACAAGGCTCAGACGCTGACTCAGGAAGCGCCTACGGTTGTGCAGAAGAAGGGGTTTTTGCAGTGGCTGCGCAATCGAGCGTAGGGGCTGGAAGGTCGTGGAAGCGAGTGTGGCAAAGGCATCTCGGATGAGGACGGCATGGGCAGGAGGCGCCCATTGGCATCCTCAACTTCCCAATAATTGGCTATTTGCTGCATGTCAGTGCGGGATTAACGTAGCTCCCACACCCTTTTGACTGGAGCCCACCATGCAACCGCGTATCGATTTCTACACCGCTTCCCCAGATGCACTCAAAGCCATGATCGCGCTGGAAACCGCTGTTTCGAAGCTGCCTCTGGAAAAATCGTTGATCGAACTGGTCAAGCTGCGTGCTTCCCAGATCAATGGCTGCGCCTTCTGCGTCGACATGCACACCGCCGATGCCCGCAAGGGTGGCGAAACCGAGCGTCGGCTGTATGCGGTATCGGTCTGGCGTGAAACGCCATTCTTCACTCCGCGTGAACGTGCGGCGCTGGCCTGGACTGAATCGCTGACGCTGCTGAGCCAGACCCATGCTCCGGATGAGGATTACGATCTGGCCTCGGCCCAGTTCACGCCCAAGGAACTGGTCGACCTGACCGTGGCGATTTCCACCATCAACAGCTGGAATCGCCTGGCCGTAGGTTTCCGCAAAATGCCTCAGGAGTAAGCCAGACACTCAATGAGCATCGCCACTCGGCGCGGCCGGTGGTTGCACCTTGCGCATCAAGGGCACCATCAGCGTCGCGATAATGAAGCAGACCATGATCATCAGAAACGCATCGCCGTAGGTTTGCGTTTGCGCTTCGCGGTAGGTCAGCAGCCAGAGCTGATGCAGGCTGGCGGTGACGCCCACGTCACCGCTCTGGCCGAGGGCGGCGAAGTTGTTGCCGACCTGGGACAGCCACTGATTCAGTGCTTCGTTGGTGCTGTTGAGGTTTTCCGCCAAGCGGGTGAAGTGCAGGTTGGTGCGGTCATTGAGAATGGTCGCGCACGCGGCAATGCCAATGGCGCCACCCAGGTTTCGCATCAGGTTGAATAGGCCCGAAGCATGTTTGAGCCGCGCCGGTGCCAGCCCCCCCAAGGTCAACGTCACCGCTGGAGGCACCGCCAATTGCTGGGCAATCCCGCGCAAGGCTTGCGGCAACATCAATTCTTTAGCCCCCCAGTCATGGGTGATCGGGCTGAAATCCCACATCGACAACGCGAACAGCCCAAGGCCGGTCATCATGATCCAGCGCAGATCGATGCGATTGGCCAGAAAGGCGTAAAGCGGAATCGCCATGATCTGGAACACCCCGGTGGAGAAAACCGCCAGGCCAATGTCCAGCGCGCCATAGCCGCGCACCCGGCCGAGAAATAGCGGCGTCAGGTAAATGGTGGCGAACAGGCCGATCCCCGTGACGAACGAAAAAAAGCAGCCAAGGGCGAAATTGCGGTCTTTCAAGGCGCGCAGATCGACGATCGGATTGGCGACGTGCAGGGTCCTACCGATGAACGCCAGACCGGCCAGGCTGCTGATCCATGCCGTGGTCACAATGGTGCTGTCGCTGAACCAGTTCCAGCGCGGGCCTTCTTCGAGGGTGTATTCCAGGCAGCCTAGAAACAGCGCCATGAACACCATGCTCAAGTAGTCGGCGCCCTTGAGCAGCGAGAGTTCCGGCTGGTCGATTTTCACCAGCATCGGCACGGCCACCGCGACGAAAATCCCCGGCACCAGGTTGATGTAGAACAGCCAGTGCCAGGAGGAAATGTCGGTGATCCAGCCACCGATCACTGGCCCAAGAGTCGGAGCCAGCGAAGCTACCGCACCGATGGTCGCGGCCGCGATCACCCGTTGTTTGCCGGTGAAGAAAAAGAACGCGGTGGTGAACACCAACGGAATCATCGAACCGCCGAGAAACCCCTGCAGGGCGCGGAAGGCGATCATGCTCTGGATGTTCCAGGCTGCACCGCAGAGCAGGCTGGCCAGGGTGAAACCCACCGCTGAAGCGCAGAACAGCCAGCGTGTCGAGAACACTCGCGAGAGCCAGCCGGACAACGGGATCACGATGATTTCGGCAATCAGGTAACTGGTTTGCACCCACGCGGTTTCGTCGGTGCCGGCCGAGAGCCCGCCGCCGATGTCACGCAACGAAGCGGAGACGATCTGAATATCCAGCAGCGCAATGAACATGCCGATGCACATGGTGGCGAAGGCGAAGACTTTGGTCGCCGTCGTCATGTCGGCAGCATTGAACGATTGCGCGGGGGCGGCGAGGGTGCGACTCATGGCGCGCTGGCCACGGCCGGGGTTTCGGGTTCTGCGCGGGTGTCCACTTCGGCGGTCACCGACAGGCCTGGACGCAAATGGCCGAGCACGCCATCGGCCGGATCGAGCAGGATCCGCACCGGCACCCTCTGAACGATTTTGGTGAAGTTGCCGGTGGCGTTTTCTGGCGGCAGCACGCTGAACTGCGAACCACTGGCTGGCGCGAGGCTGTCCAGATGACCGTGGAATTCACGCCCCGAGAGCACGTCCGCGTGAATGATCACCCGTTGCCCCGGCGTCATGCGCGACAGTTGATCTTCCTTGAAATTGGCATCGACCCACAAACCACTGGCCGGTACGACCGACAGTTGTTGCGAACCGGCCTGGGCATAAGCGCCCACCCGCGCCCGGCGATTACCGATCACGCCGTCTACCGGGGCTTTCAGTTCGGTGTAGCCGACGTTCAATTGCGCCAGATCACGTTCGGCCCGCGCCTGCATCAGTGCGGCGCGGGCTTGCTGTTTCTGGGTTTCGATCACGTTCAACTGACGTTGCGCAGCCAGCAGCTCAGCCTGGGCCCGGGCGCTGAGGGCCTGGGCGGTCTTGAAGGTGGCGTTGGCTCGTTGGGCGCTTTCCACCGAGACGGCGTTGCTACCGACCAGTTTTTTGTAGCGAGCATCGTCATCCCGGGAACGGGCGGTTTCGGCGCCGGTGGCATCGATCCCGGCGCGGGCCTGACCGATCACCGCGTGTTGCAATTGTTCAGTGGCGTCGAGGTTGGCGAGCAGGGCTTCTTCGGCGGCGACAGCACCTTCGGCCTTGGCGAGGTTGGCGCGGTAGTCACGGGCGTCGAGACGAATCAGCACATCGCCGGCCTTTACTTTCTGGTTGTCGGTGACCAACACCTCTTCGATATAACCCGCGACTTTCGCCCCGATCACCGTGACGTCGCCGCCGATGTAGGCATCGTCGGTTTCTTCGATGAAGCGGCCGGCGGTCCACCAGTGGGTCGCATACAACCCGGCGAATACCAGGGCAGCGATGGCAGCAGTCAGCAGAATCAGGCGCTTGAGCAGGGGAGGCTTGGGTGTGCTCACCGGGACAGCAAGGTCGGATTCAAGGCTGGGCATACTGGTCATGGAGATTACCTGTGGGAAACGGGGCTTTATTACGTATGTAATATGACGTAGGTAATATTTTGAGGCAATTGAATTCTATTGCCGGTCGTCAGGATCTTATTTAAAGCAGGCGCCCGAGGTGAGATGGCGCGCATCAACCGCCATTGCTGATAGGCATGCCGGTTTCTCGCTGGAAAATTCGCCCGATGGTCCCGTGGCGTCAACGGCCAGTCCTATGAGCAGTTCACCAATCTCTATTTGAAGCTGAATGTCGGTTCAAGTCGGAGCTGTTTGTCCTGTTTATCGAGTGGTTTCGCTAGCAACTGACATTAAAAGATAGCAGCCGCGACAGCTCCTACTGGGATGCAGATCCATGTAGGAACTATCGCAGGTGTCTTTGCGACGGGTGCTGTAGAACAAGCGTATTAACCAACCGCGGTCCGATTGCTCTGTGCCATCAGTCAGTACTAATGGAACTGCTAGGGTATTGGGCTTACGCTCACGGCTGGACTAAGGAAGTCTATGTGATAGCCGGAAGATCCATCACCAATAGCTAAATGAACCCCACTGATACCTTCATTCATCTGTGAGTTGATTTTGTAGTCAATATTTGGCGCGATAGCCTCGTTTACCCCGATAGCGAACTCCGTCAGGTTGAGTCCGCGAGGACCAGCCGCAAGGTCCAAAAGTTTAATATGCTCCTCGTTTTTTACTTTCAGTGAGGTGATGATGTTGTCTTCAACTGATAATAATGCCCCTTCTTCAGATATGCGATCACTCAGCCAATTTAATGAGGTTCTTAATCCTTCTGGCAATGTCGGATTAGGTTTTCTAAGTACTATCAGTATTCCTGAGATTTTCAAAGTTCCGCTAAAAGAAAACGGGCAAGATTCTTGTGGGTTCATGTGTGCATAATGAACTTCAAAAAACTCTGCCACGGACTGAACAAAGTCGTGTTCTATGTCTTCGGCAAGTAGTGCGTATGCCTGTGCGTGAGGGAAAATAGAGACGCGCGCATCAGCGCCATTACCAGACAGAAAAAAGGATTCATATGAGTTGAGCATGTTCAACACGAATCGCTGTGTGCGTAAGGCATGTTCAAAATTGCTGCTCAGCAAGAGCTCTAGGCTGTAGAGCGCACTGGCTAAGGAAGGCTCGAATACTTGCGTTGCGCAAAAAACGCTTTTTTTATTTTTTGTATTTTTTGCGATATCAAACGTCAATTTTGCAGCGTCATTGCTAAAGGAAAAAATAATACTATTTTTTGGTAGTTTCTCAATCTCAGAAATATTTTCCGTATTGAAACCTAGATTTTCACATTCTCTGAGGAAGTCTTCTGAGTCCGAAATTATTGATAACTCCCCCTGACCAAAGAGCGTAGATATCATTTTTGATGTTGGCATAAAATCCTCCTTAAATCCTCCTTTTCTTTCCAATGAGCGGCAAGAGAGTTCTTGTCGCTCATTGGTGTTATTTACTCTCCAGTGTGAGCCCACGCCAGAGGTGCCCAACCAAAATTATCCGGGCCGGAAGTGATTCGATTGAGTTTTTCTTTGATGATATTTTTCTTTTTCATCTGATCTTCCTTTTTCATTTTGTTGGTTTGTACTCCCGGAAATGTTTGGGAGTGGACTAATTAATACAGGATTTTTTGATGTGTTAAATGATTTTTTAGGGGGTTTTTAGAATTAATTTGACTGTTAGCGTTTTCGTAAAGCTCTATAGGTTATTTGTGTAGGGCGTATCTGTAATCTTGTTCTGAAAATTTAATGTTTTCCTTTTTTTTGGTTGTGGCTGATGACCCGATGTCGTTAGGTTGGTTTATGGGGGTTGTTTTTGAAAGCTAAATGTTCAACTGTTAATAGAGGGTTACATAGTGCATGCATCAAAGAAATACCTGACAGATACGTCCGTCCATCAAGCCCTGCTACTGGTTGATCTTACCGAGGCAAGCGCTCCCGATCACGCCGTCCGACTATTGCTAAATGAAATACTTCAGGGGCTTGCTGAAAAAGGCTGGCCCCAAGCGCAACTTCAGACCGGACCGCGAATTGTGTCCGCTGAAGAAAATTACGGTTTGCTGGGTTATGACCCAGCAGAAGTCACACTTGGGAGTGAACACACCCGTTGGGTCGATGAGTGTTCCCTTTTGCGAACACAAACCACCAGTCAAATTCCGGCGGCACTTCAGCGTGCGGCTCAGGTGCGGCAACCGGGGGAGACGATATTGCTGGCCGCGCCAGGTATCACTTTTCGTCGAGATAGTCGGGACCGTTGGCATTGCGCAGAACCACATCAAATGGATATCTGGGTGCTGGGTGATCCGGATCTGTCGACGCATTACCACTTGTTGCGTCTGGTCAGCGATATCCTCAAAACAGCCGTTCATGACAAAGCTTGGGTCTACAGCGATAGCCCTCATCACTATACGGAGGGCGGAATCGAAGTGAATGTGTTGAATGACGGCGCTCCGGTCGAGGTGCTGGAGTGCGGTCGTATTGCTGCATCTTTGTTAGAGCGCTTGAAGATTGATCCGCAGCGTCATGGAGGGTTGGCACTCGGGATGGGGTTGGATCGACTGACCATGCTGCGCAAGGGAATTCCGGATATTCGCTTGCTACGTGATCAGAACGTACGAGTACAGGCGCAGATGCATGATTTGAATCCCTGGAGCGCTGTATCACGTTTGCCTTCGATTGCTCGTGATATTTCGTTGGCGGTAACGCCAGGGTTAAGTGAGGAAGTGTTGACGGAGAGGATGTTACAAGCTGCTGGCGCCAACTCTGGCTGGATCGAGGAGATGCAGGTCAAGGGACGTTGGGGATTCTCGGATTTACCTGTGAAGGCAATTGAACGCCTCGGACTACTGCCGGGCCAGGAAAATGTGCTTCTTCGCGTTGTACTGCGTGATTGTTCGCGATCAATCACTACCCACGAGGCGAACGCCTTGTATGCGAACATTCAGTCGGCATTGCATGAAGGTGCGCCGGGGGCGGGTTACAGAATGGACCTTCCAAAGGCTTGAAACTGCCATTGTGGAATTGTCCAAGTAATCACTGAGGCACCGTGTAATCGTTCATCGCGAGCAAGCTCTCTTCCACAGGGACCGCGTAACTGCCGATTGAAGCGGGTCTTCAGTGATGACTGGTTGGAAAATCCCTCGGGAATCCAGCATACAAATGACACAAACGGAAATCGGAGACGGTCATTTCGGAAACCTCCCACACCCAGAATTTGAGCTTCCCGGTAGGGTCAACGGCCCCGGCACTCTGCCGGGACACCTCCAAGGAAGAACGAACCATGATCAGAAAGGCCGTTATCGTTTTCAGCGGCGGACAAGATTCGACCACCTGCTTGATTCACGCATTGCCGATGTACGATGAAATTCTCTGCATTACGTTTGATTATGGCCAGCGCCATCGTGCGGAAATCGAAGTGGCGCAACAGCTTTCAAAACAGCTTGGCGTGAAGATTCACAAAGTATTAGATACTTCTCCGTGCAAAAGGGATGAAAATATTTCTGGATAACAAAGCTGATGTCATGAATAGTTTAAAAATAAAGCTAAACCTACAATAGGCAGCATAATCATGAGGGGTGATTTTTAACCCCCCTTGTCTCATGCCGCTTGCCTGTCTGGCATGCACTTTTGAAATAATGATCTTGCCCCGTATGCGGGCAAAATATTAAAAATAGCAAAAAGCATTTTTATAACTATCTGAATATAGACAATATTAAGTATGTCGCTATTTTGCATGGAGCCGTAAAATGCAATAAAGCAAAAAATAAAGCTGTCTATTATCACCGCAAAGAAAGTGCTGAAAAATACTCGAAGAAATAGAAATCTGGAGTTCGTGAGTTTTTTTATTCTGCAAAGAAGATACGAGTTCACGTATTCAGAAATTAGAAATGATACGGAGGAGGCTACTAAGATAGATGATACATGGCCAATAACCTCGTTATAGGATACATCAAGTTTCCAGCCAGGTAGCCCCGGTAAGTAAGTCGATGCACCAAGCAAAACCATAATAAATGTGTTGCATGAAAATACAAGAAGGATGGCTTTTTTAGCCAGTCTAAGTCCGTAAAACTCATTTAATAAATCAACGATTAAAAATGTCAGTGGGTACAGAAAAACTCCCGGTGTAACGGTAATGTCAAATTGTTCTAAATAAACGGGTTTTGCTGCACCAATATTTGCAAAAATGTAAAGCGTAAAAAGTAGAAGGTTTAGTGCGACGTATATGGCCCATGATTTTTCATGGCGGTCAGTCATTTCGTATGCTGTCAACGCAGTCCCGCGCGAATAGAATTTTCTATATATATCTTTTATTTCTGCTTTGTTTAAATTGTCTAGTATGTCGCTTTTTATGAGCTTGCCTAGATTTACCTTGATGATTTTTCCCGTGGAAATAATCATGATTACCGCAAGCTCTTTGCTGTTTTCAAATCCTAATAACTTGTACTTGCTGTTTTCGATTGCGCTGTTATCAACCATTAAACCTTTCCTCTATAACTTCTCCCACGGTATAAATGACATCAGAATCAAGAAAATTTTCATTGATTATAAATAATTTTCTTGTGCTTTTGTCGTACATGAGTTTTTCTCTATCATTATTTGAGACGCCTTTTTTTATTATCAACAAGTCGCCAGGTCCATTGGCGCCACTGATTTCGCTTTCCAGAAGTACACCGATTAAATTGCACGCTGCACCAAAATAATATGTCAGGGGATGAAGTGTGGCTAGCTCGCCAATTCTTTTATCTAGATTCTGAATTAGCAAACTCTCTTTGATTATAGGAACTGCCGCTGGATTCATGTTTCCTTGCAAGGAAACGCTGTTTTCAATAAATTCTTTCTCCTCAAAATCTACGCTCTCTATTTCTTTGTACGATACGCCAAAAAAGTTAGAGATCTTGCGAATTGTGGACTGTTGAACATTTACAACCTTTCCCTCCAGTATGTTGTATATCGTGGTTCTGGTTAATCCAGTGGAGTTACATAAAGATAGCTGCGTCTCTCCTCTACTTTTTATTAAGTATTTAATGTTGTTCTTTAGGTTTTCTGTTTTTTCTTTTCTATACATTGAAAAACCCCATTTGTTTGTTTGCTGCAAAAAATCTTGTTATCTCAACGAATTAATCATGTCGATACTATTTTTGGAAATTCCGAATCCTGCATGCATGAATTATGTGCAAAATAATGTCGCAAGCACGCTGGCAAACGTTAAATAATGTTTCCTCGTGGGGCGTGCGAGCAATATCAGCGAATTTTCTTACAGAAATGAGGAAGTAATAATTGTTTTATGTGCGGCACAGTTTGCAATGGGAAATCTCCTCTATTTTTTTTTATCGAATCTCGCGAAATGTGCAAATATTAACCACTTATAATCATTTTTTTACACAGATGTTCACTTGTTTGATTAACAAAGTTAAATTTATTATTAATGTTTTTACCTCTCTAATAACACGCGTACAGTAAGCAGCGTTGTCCCGGCTAGCAGTGTGGGACTTGTATTTTTTAACTTGCAAGGAGCTCTGTTATGAAAACATCCGCCATCAAATCCGCGGAATCACCAAACGATTCCCCCAACGACACCGTCGATTCACCCCATCCCTCCAAAATCACCGAACATCTCGTCAGCGTCCCCTTACGCAATCCCACTCGTCCCGAACCTGCCAACCATTTCTTCGCCGTCGTTCCGGATGTCAATACGGAATCCCTGCTCTGTCAGGCCTCTGAAACGCTTGCTTCCCTCAGTGTCATGGCCACCGATCTCGCCCGTGAATTGGAAGGCCCGCGTCGCCATGTCATTTTGGCTATTCAGCAACTGTCCGCGCTGGGCGAACTGCTGGTCAATCGAGCGCTGGACAACCTGGAGCCGCCCCGGGGATCGTCTGAAGGTCGTCCAACTGCCAACGCTGAATAATCGTGTGCCTTTCCCCAACGGAGGTTTTTCATCATGGATCGATACATGCCTGTCACCGGCATCGACTGCAACGTCCCATCATTGCTGATCGACACCGAAGCACCACTGGATGTGCTGCATGAAACCGCGGCCTATCGCATTCGTACTGCAACGCAACTGCTGGAGAGTTTTGCGTTTGGCGAGGGTGTCCACAGTGAGCTGGCGCGGGTGTTGGTGACCTCACTGCGCGATGGCTGTGATTTGATGGATGTCGTAGGGCGACGACTGCAGTTGCTGGTTTCAACGTAGAAAAAAGGCGCCTTTTGGCGCCCCTTTTCAAACAGGTCGGCTTTTCATTTTCCTGTAGTCGTCTGGGGCTCTCGCTGTGGCACATGGACGGGGTGTCGGTTATTGGTTGGCGAATTTCACGCTGGCCACCTTCACCCCATCCTGCCCATCCCGACTGCTAACCCCCTCCAACCAAGCCTCCAGCACCGCCGGATTAGCCTTCAGCCATGCCTTGGCCGCCGCTCGCGGTTTCTGATTCTGGTTCAATACCGCATCCATCAACTGGTTCTCCATGGCCAACGTGAACTCCATGTTCTGCAGCAATTTGCCGACATTGCTGCACTCCTTCAGGTAGTCCTTGCGCACATTGGTGTAAACCGTGGCCTGGCCGAAATTCGGCCCGAAAAAATCGTCGCCACCACTCAGGTACTTCATTTTGTTGCGGGTGTTCATCGGGTGCGGTTCCCAGCCGAGGAACACCATCCATTCGTTCTTGCGCGTGGCGCGTTTGAGTTGCGAGAGCATTGCTGCTTCGCTGGATTCGACGATTTTGAAATCCTTCAGGCCGAAGGCGTCCTTGTCGATCATGCTCTGGATCAGGCGGTTGCCGTCGTTACCCGGCTCGATGCCGTAGAGCTGGCCGCGAAGTTTGTCCTTGAATTTTGCGATGTCGGCAAAGTCGTGCAGCCCTGCGTCATACACGTAATCGGGCACCGCCAACGTGTACTTGGCGCCATGCAGATTGGCGCGCACGGTTTCTACGGTGCCGGCGTCGCGGTAAGGCTTGATGTCGTTTTCGGTGGTGGGCATCCAGTTGCCAAGGAACACGTCAAGCTCTTTGCCGGACGATAGCGCGCGGTAGGTCACGGGAATCGACAGCAGGGTGGTTTTGGTTTTGTAGCCGAGGGACTCCAGTACCTCGCTGGCGATGGCTGTGGTGACGGTGATGTCGGTCCAGCCGACATCGGAAAAACGCACCGTGGCGCAGGATTGCGGTTCTGCGGCCAAGGCCTGCAACGGTAGGCTGAGGGATGCAAGCAAGAGCAAGGCTTTCATGGGATCAACTCCTCAAAGGTAAACGTCAGCAGCGGTTTGGGGTGTTCAGGATCTTGTTGTTATGGATGGAGCAAAAAACCTGCTTTAACGCGTCGACCCTGGCCCGTCAGGGTTGATCGACACCGAACCAGTTCAGTGGCGTCGGTTCGGTGTTGAGGTAGATGTGCTTGAGTTCGGTGAATTCATCCAGCCCGGCCCGTGACAGTTCGCGGCCGATGCCGCTGGACTTGTAGCCACCCCACGGTGCCTGCGGGAATGCCGCGTTGTAGTCGTTGATCCACAAGGTGCCGACCCGCAGTCGCTTGGCCATGCGATATGCCTTGCCGATGTCTTTGGTCCAGACGCCGGCCGCCAGACCATAGGGCGTGTCGTTGGCCAGTTGCAGCGCTTGGGCTTCGCCGCTGAAGCGCTCGACGGTGATCACCGGGCCGAAGATTTCTTCCCGGGCGATCGACATGTCGCCCGTGACATTGCCGAGCAGGGTCGGCTTCAACCAGAACCCACGTTCGAATTGCTCGGCAATCGTGCCGCCGGCCAGCAATGTCGCGCCTTGCTCGACGGCGCCGGCAATCATGGTGAGGATCTGGTCGCGCTGGCCGGCGCAAATCAGCGGGCCCATTTGCGTCGACGGATCGAGGCCATCGCCCAAGCGAATGTTCAGGATCCGTTGCTGCAAGGCTTCGACAAATCGATCATGGATCGCGTCTTCAACCAGCAATCGAGAACCCGCGGAGCAAATCTGCCCGGCATTGAAAAACACCGCGTTCAGCGCCTGATCCAGCGCCACGTCGAAGTCGGCATCGGCGAACACGATGTTCGGATTCTTGCCGCCCAGCTCCAGCGCCACACGCTTGAAATTGCCGGTGGCCGCGCGCATCACCTTGCCGCCGGCACCCGCGCCACCGGTCAGCGACACCAGGTCCACCTCATGACTGGCCGCCAGCAGTTCACCCACATCACCGGGACCACAGAGCAAATTGAATACACCGGCCGGCAAGCCTGCCTCAGCCAACAATTGGGTCAAACGATGGGCCGTCATCGGCGTCAGGCTGCTGGGTTTGAACACCACGGTGTTGCCGGCAGCCAGGGCCGGGGCGATCTTCCAGACGGCTTGCAGCAACGGATAATTCCACGGCGCGATCAAGGCGCACACGCCCACCGGTTCGCGCTGGTTGAAGCTGATGACATGGGGCGGAGCATGGCTGTTGACGCTGGCACTTTCGGTTTCCAGCAGCGCCGCGTAAAAGCGAAACGTCGCCACCACATTGCCGACGTCGCCCAGGCTTTCGCCCAGCGTCTTGCCGGCATTGAGCGTTTCCAGACGAGCCAGATTCGAGGCGTCCCGTTCAATCAGATCGGCAATGCGCTGCATCAGTCGGGCACGTTCGGTGACCGCCATCGTCGGCCACACCCCCTCATCGAACGCCTGGCGCGCGGCATTGATCGCACGCTGCGCATCGACAGGACCGGCCACGGCCACTTGGGCCAGCACTTCTTCGGTCGCGGGGTTGATGACGTCGCGGTAACGCGCCGTTTGTGGCGCTTGCCAATCACCTGCGATGAACAACGGAATCTGCAGCATTTGTGTCTCCAGCCAGTGGGTCGTGGCCGTCACTATGGCTGCGACCGCAGTGCGGCTCTTGATCAAACGCGGCATAACAACGCCGTTTTCTCACGGTCGCAGCGTCGCGGGATAACGGCAGTCAATGTCGTTTCCCGTCAAGTGCGGGCAGGGTGTCTCTCTACACTGGCAAACAACCGATAAACGAGCTATGGGGCGACGCTATGAATCAACCTGTCGAGCAACTGAGAATCCGCCTGGCCTGCGCCTTTCGCTGGGCGGCACGGCTGAATCTGCACGAGTCCATCGCCAATCACTTCAGCGTGGCGGTGTCGGGGGACGGTCGGGAGTTTTTGATCAACCCGTACGGCAAGCATTTCTCGCGGCTCAAGGCCAGCGACTTGCTGTTGGTCAATGCCGATGACCCTGCCAGCCTCGATCGCCCGGACGCGCCGGACATCACCGCGTGGGCCTTGCACAGCGCCTTGCACCGCAACCAGCCCCACGCTCGCTGCATCCTGCACACCCACTCCAAATATGCGACGGCGCTGGCCTGCCTGACGGATTCGCGGCTGCCGCCGATCGAGCAGAATTGCATGCGCTTTTTCGAACGGGTGGCCATCGACGAAGGGTTCGACGGCATGGGACTGGGGGACGAGGCCGAGCGCGTCAGCCATCTGCTGGGCGACAAACCGATCATGTTGATGGGCAATCATGGCCTGCTGGTCGCGGCGCCGACCATCGCCCAGGCCTTCGACGATCTGTACTACTTCGAACGGGCCTGCGAGACCTACATCACCGCGCTGTCCACTGGCCGCGAGTTACGCATCGCCAGCGATGAAATCGCCCGCAAGACCTGTCGGCAATGGCTGGATTACCCAGGCTTCGCCGACAAGCATTTCAACGCGCTGATGAGCATTCTGGATGAAGAAGAGGCGGGCTATCGACTATGAAATCAATCCGCCTCGGCCGGCCGGTGTTCTTTGCGCAGCGGCTGGCGCATCACCGGGGCGGTCCAGACCTGGCTGCGGTCCTCGCTGGGCGGGCAACCGAAGCGGGCGCGATAGGTACGGGAAAAATGTTCCAGCGAACCAAAGCCTGAGCACGCCGCCACTTGCGCGACGCTCAAGCGTGTCTGTTGCAGCAAACTGTGGGCCTTGGCCAGCCGCAAAGTGATGTAGTACTTGAGCGGCGACAGGCCGGTCTGATGTTTGAATTGCCGCTCCAGCTGTCGACGCGAGAGGCCGACCTGGCTGGCAATTGCCTCGCAATCGAGCGGTTCTTCCAGTGCTTTTTCCATCAACTGCACCGCACGGCGAATCTTGCTGCCGTACAGGCCGGTGTTGGTCAGGCCGCCGTCGAGCTGATTGTCCGCCGGCGCACGCACATGGCCCATCAGCAGGTGCATGCCGATTTCCCGCGCCAGATCGTTGTCGATGCTTTGGCCGATCCAGCCGAGCAGCATGTCCAGCGTGGTCGTTGCGCCGGCGCAGGTCATGCGCTGACGCTCAAGTGTGTAGAGCTGCGGCTTGGCGTGAACGCGCGGATAACTTTCCTGAAACCCCTGAAGGTTGTCCCAATGCACCGCGGCTTCATAGCCGTCGAGTACGCCCGCCGCGGCCAGTAATTCGGTACCGGTTTCCACGCCCATCAGCACCGCACCGAACAACGCCTGTTTGCGCAGCCAACTCTTCAGCGCCAGGTTGCGGCTGTGTTTGTGCACATCGAAACTGGCGATCACCAGGCACACATCAAAACCCTGATCGGCCCGCAGGCCATCGTTCGCCACGGTGGTCAGGCCATTGCTGGCCTGCACGGGCTCACCGTCCAGGGACAACAGCGACCACTGGAACAGCTGGCGCTGAGTCAGCCAGTTGGCAATGGCCAACGGTTCCAGCACCGCCGCCAGACCAAAGTTGGAAAACGACGGCAACAGCAGCACGGCGACCCGCAACGGCGCGACCTCGCCGCGCCGCCAGGTGAAGCGGGTTTCGGAGGGCGCAGCGCTGTCAGGCGGTTGATTGCTCATGAGTGTTCTCTGCATACAAACATCATCGTTGCTGCGTCTGCCACTGTGGATGAATCCACACCGGCGCATCCAGGGCCGGCAGCGGCGTCCTACCGCGAATCATGTCACTGGCCTTCTCCGCAATCATCACCGTCGGCGCGTTGGTGTTGCCGCTGACGATCACCGGCATGATCGAGGCGTCCACCACCCGCAAGCCGTCGAGGCCATGCACGCGCAACTGCGGATCGACCACCGCTTGCGGGTCATCAGCCGGCCCCATCTTGCAGGTGCCGCTGGCATGGTAGCCGGTTTCCGTGACCTGTCTGGCCCAGGCATCCAGCGCTTCGTCGCTTTGTGCGCCGGGGCCTGGGACCAATTCTTCACCCTTGAACGCGGCCATGGCCGGTTGCTCGATGATCTCGCGCACCAGCCGCGCACCGGCACGCATGTCAGCTCGATCCTGCTCGGTTTTCAGGTAATTGAACAGGATGCGCGGCGGCTGTCGAGGGTCGGCGCTGTTCAGGGTGACGCTGCCCAGACTGGTGGGGCGCATCAGGTCGATGTGGATCTGAAATGCGTGCCCCGGCACCAGATCGACACTGCCGGGTTGCACCGCCAGCGGCATGAAGGTCAGCTGCAAGTCTGGATGTTCAACGCCGGCCCGCGAGCGGATAAACGCCCCGGCTTCGAAATGATTGCTCGCCGCCAGCCCATCGTGGGTGGCGAACCAGCGTGCGCCGATCCACCACTTGCCCGGCGCGGTGGTCCATGGATAAAGCGATACCGGCTGCTTGCACAGGTACTGCACGACCGTGTCCGGGTGATCGTTGAGTCGTTGGCCGACGCCGGGCAGGTCATGCTTCACGTTGATTCCCAGATCGCGCAATTCAGCCGCCGGACCGACGCCCGACAGCAACAACAGCTGCGGCGTGTTGATCGCCCCGGCGGTGAGCAACACTTCGCGTCGAGCGTGCGCTTGATGAGTCCCACCGTTCTGTTCGTACTCGATCCCGATGGCGCGCCGACCGTCGAACAGAATGCGCAACGCCAACGCATCCGTCACTACGCGCACGTTGCCCCGCGCCAACGCCTCGCTCAGATAACCGCGCGAGGTGCTCCAGCGACGCCCGGCGCGAGTGGTGCGATCGACCGGCCCGAACGCCTCCTGACGATAGCCATTCAGATCGTTGCTCAAGCCATACCCGGCCTCGGCGCCTGCTGCCAAAAAGGCTGCACACAACGGCGTTTCGGTATCGCCAGGGGTGACGTGCAAATGCCCCGTCGCCCCTCGGTAATCGTCCGCGCCGTCGGCATGGGTTTGGGCCCGCTTGAAGTACGGCAGCACCTGCTTATAACGCCAGCCCTCGCACCCTTGTTCGGCCCAACCGTCGTAATCCCGGGCATGGCCACGGATGTAAACCATGCCATTGATCGACGATGAACCGCCCAACGTCCGGCCTCGCGGTGTACCGATCCGGCGGCCGTCCAGATACGGTTCCGGCTCGGAGCTGTAGCTCCAGTTGTAGCGCGTACCGCCGACCACAATCCCCACCGCCGACGGCATGTCGATGGTCCAGCTCTTGTCCGCCGGGCCGGCTTCCAGCACCAGGATCCGCAGGCCTGAGTCTTCGCTCAAACGGTTGGCCAACACGCAGCCTGCTGACCCTGCGCCCACAATCAGGTAATCAAATTCATGATCGGCCATGATTCGCTGTGCTCCATCAATGAAAGGTTATGGCACAAAACCTGTGGGGGCGAGCCTGCTCGCGAAAGCGGTGTGTCATTCAGCATCAATATTGACTGATCAATTGCATTCGCGAGCAGGCTCGCTCCCACAGGGGCCTGCGTTGTACCGGCAGACTCAGATCGACGAAGCGCCGTGAATACCGTTGAACACCAACCGATGAAAGTGATGCACCAGATGCTCGCTTTCATTGCTGCGCTGGGCATCGATCATGTAACGGCCCTGGTCGTAACCCAGCGAATGCAGGCCTTTTTGCACGGAGATGTTCAGCGCAATGTCTTCCGGTCCCAGGTCCTCGTTCATCCACTTCATGCAGGATTTGCTGACAGCGGCGGTTTCGCTGTTGGTGGAGTAATAACCGAAGCGCAGCAGCGAGCGTTCGGCATCCAGCGGGATCATGATGAAGGAGCCCAGAAACTCCGAGAACGGGAAGGTGTAGAAGGTATTGTTCGGCCACATGCCGATGTTGAAAAAACATTCGTTCGGGTTAAGTTCGGGCTTCAGCGGTACGCCATAGGCTTCGGTCACGGACAGGTTGGCCGGGGCGATGTAGGTCCACCAGTTGTCGCGTTTGGTCAACTGATAGCCTTTGAAGTCGATCAGCTTGGCGAGGTCGATATGGCACGGCCCGGACAACTTGAAGTGATAGCCTTCGATGGAGTTGTCCATGATCACCTTCCAGTTGGCCGGCACAATCACATCCTGTTCCTCGATCAGGCGCATGTTCGCAAGGTCCGGAAACACCCGACGCATTTCCTCATCGGCACCCGGGAACAAATCCCGCAATGACGGCGCCGCCGGGTCGAGGTTGAAGTAGATGAACCCGCCCAGTTCCTCGGTGCGGACCTGCGGAATGTTGAACCGCTGCAACTCGAAGTTTTTCATCTTTTCGCAACGTGGCGCGCTGCGCAGGCTGCCGTCCATTTCGTAACACCACGAGTGATAGGCGCAGCGCACTACGCCGCCGGTGGTGCCGCGGCGTTCTTCGAGCAAGCGATTGCCGCGATGCTGGCAAACGTTGTGAAAGGCATGGATCTGCCCCTGACGATTCTTCGCCACCACCACGCTTTGATCGAATAGATCCGTGACCACGTACTGACCTGGCTCGGCGAACTCGCTGACGTGCCCGGCCACGTGCCAGGCGTGCATGAAAATGTTGTCGCGCTCGGCCTTGAACAGGGTCTCGTCGAAAAAGTAACGCGAGGGCAGGGTGAAGGCTTCTTCCGGGTCCTGATGGTCCCAGCCCTCTACGGGGCTCTGCTGTTTGCGGGTTTGGAAGTTTTGCATGGCGATCTCCACAGTGACTGGCCGCACGGCACGGCAACTTGTTCTGGGAGTTAATCTATGGCGCGGGGAGGGGGCAGGATTGATGGATTGCGACCAGTTGGCGAGGAAAATTATCAAGCGGTTGTTTGCTCTGATCGGCTGGACAACGGCTTGATCGTTGGCCTTTGTCAGATATTTTTTTCCATAAATCATCCTGATAGGATCGCCCCCAACAACGCAGCCAATGCGTTGTCTCCCAACTAACAACAGACCCACACCTGATTGCGCCCGAATCGGTGCGATGCGACGCGGCTCGTCCGCTGGAAAGGAAGAAGGGTGCTCGAGGCGCACGTGCTGGGGCGACTGTGCAGCGCGATCTCTGCATTGTTCTCCGGCCCCGGGTTTCACATCAGCCCTATCGACCTTCGGCCATCGACGTATCGCTGTCGCGGATCAGCCGCGAAGACAAACCCTGTGTGAACGTGGCCATCGCCGCCACCACCATGAAGCTCAATCCGAGGTTTCTCCTGGCGTGCCAGAAAATCGCTGAGCTGACGTTGCGAGTTTGAGAAGGATCGCCATAAAGCTGAAAAGCACGTTAAGCAGCGTCTCGATCAACTCGCGAACGGGCGCGCGGTGTTGGCCGGATTTGGCCGGCTTTCACCAGGACAGCGTCGTCTACTGTCGGATAAAGGGCGCCCGGCCGCGCCTGGTGGCGCCTATCACCATGATCTGTGGCGAAGATGATCTGGAGCCGACCACACAGAATTTCATCGTCCTGGCCTTGAAGTTGGGTCGCCAATACCGCAAAGAGTGATCGTGGGTTTGGTTTCCAGTCTGGTCATTTCGCTTGTCCGGCGAGCCAAAGACCGGCGGTCACGGGAATCCGTTGCTTCCGGTTAATAGGAAGCATTACTATTCGCGCCCCGTCTTCACAGCACACCGCAATGACTCCCAAATTGCCCCGCAGACACGGCTTTTTCGAACATTACGAAGAGTTGGTTGGCACTTGGACCCGTCGCCTGAGAAATCGTCAACAGGCCGAGGACCTGGCCCACGACACCTTCGTGCGGGTGCTTGAGTCCGATTCGTCGGCGGTCGAGCAACCTCGGGCGTATTTGCACCAGACCGCGCGCAACATCGCGGTGGATGGTTATCGGCGTGAGGATCGGCGGGGCGCCATGGAGTCGGAGGCGATTGATCACAGTGTGTCGTCGTCCGGCGACCCGGAGCATTTCATGCATGCGATCCAATTGGCTGATTCCATCGAACGGGCGCTCACCGAGCTGCCGGTCAACTGCCGCAAGGTGTTCGTCTGGCAGAAGATCGAAGGCCTGACCCAGGCTGAAATCGCCGAACGCCTGGGACTGTCCAAGAACATGGTCGAAAAGTATATGATCCGCACCTTGCGGCATCTGCGCGACCGCTTCGACGGACTGCACCCATGATCGGCCGCGCCTTCTCATCCCCAGCCAAACAGGAACTTCCATGATGGATACTCGTGATTGTGCGTGCGGGCAAACAACGGTTCGCGACGACGCGGCGCGGTGGTTTGTGCGTTTGCAGGAGCCAGCCGTGGACGTCGAAGAGCACCGGCGTTTCGAGGCCTGGCTGGACGAGCACCCTCAACATCGCGAAGAATTTCAACTGCTTCAGGACCTGTGGTCGGCGGCTGATTTGCTGCCTGCCAAGCGTCTGCAAGCCTTGTGTGAAACCTCGCCGGCCCGTCGTAAACGTCAGCCGCTGGTGCGTTATGCAGTGGCTGCCAGTGTGCTGGCCGTGGCGCTCGGGTTGGGGCTGTTCAGCGGTTTGAATCATCCGGCGACTTACACGGCTGAATATTCCACCGCGCTGGGCGAGCGCCGCCATGTCGCCTTGCCGGATGGCTCGGTGATCGATCTGAACAGCCGCAGCCGGGTGCAGGTGCGGTTTGAAAAGGATCGGCGCGGCATCGAGCTGACCGAAGGCGAGGCGATGTTCAGTGTCGAACACGACACCCGTCGGCCGTTCGTGGTCGAGGCGGGCAACGGCAAAGTCACGGTTACTGGCACGCGGTTCGATGTGCGTCGCGACGCCACCGAAACCCGGGTTGCGGTGGAGCAGGGTACGGTCAAGGTTCAAGGTCAGGGCGCTGATTTCATCAGCCTCACCGCTGGCCTCGGTACGAGAATCAATGCCCAGGGCCAGGTCGCCGCTGCGTACGCGGTCAATCCGGCGGAACTGACCGCTTGGCGCAGCGGCAAACTGGTGTTCAACAACGCCAGCCTTAGCGACGTCGCTGCTGAAGTCTCGCGCTACCGCGAGAAGCCACTCACGGTCGGCAACGACAAAGTGGGCAATCTGCGCCTGACCAGCGTGTTCAAATCCGACAATACCGACGCGTTGCTCAAGGCCTTGCCGAGCATTCTCCCGGTGGCCGTGCGCACCCTCGATGACGGCAGCCAGGAAATAATTTCAAAATAGATTCAGGTTTTTTTCGAGTTGATCGTCTTCCTGTCTAACTGCAACTGGTTTGCATTAACAAGCGCACACTCTTGCGATCCACAGGACTACGTTCGACGTGAATAAATCCACCGCTAAAAACAATAAATCAACCTGGCTGCGCCTTGCTCTCGCCTTGGCCGTCAGTTCGGCGCTGCCCCAGGCATTCGCTGCCGACGCCATCCATATCCAGGCGCAGCCGTTGGGTCAGGCCTTGAGTCAGCTGGGTCAGCAAACCTCGTTGCAGGTTTTTTTCAGCCCCGAACTGGTCGCCGGCAAACAAGCCCCGGCGGTGGATGGCAACCTCTCGCCAGAAGAAGCGCTGCGCCAGTTGCTGCAAGGCAGCGGTCTGCAATACCAGATCGATGAAGGTTCGGTGACGCTGATGCCCGCACCGACTTCCGCTGCCAATGGCCCGCTGGAGCTGGGCGTGACCGACATCAAAGTGGTCGGCGACTGGCTCGGCGACGCCGATGCCGCCGTGGTGCAGAACCACCCCGGCGCACGTACGGTGATCCGCCGTGAAGCGATGGTCGAGCAGGGCGCGATGAACGTCGGCGACGTGTTGAAGCGCGTGCCCGGTGTGCAAGTGCAGGACGCCAACGGTACCGGCGGCAGCGATATTTCTCTGAACGTCGGCGTCCGTGGCCTGACTTCGCGCCTGTCGCCACGCTCCACCGTGCTGATCGACGGCGTGCCGGCAGCGTTCGCGCCTTATGGCCAGCCGCAGCTGTCGATGGCACCGATCTCCTCGGGCAACCTCGACAGCATCGACGTGGTTCGCGGCGCCGGCTCCGTGCGTTATGGGCCACAGAACGTGGGCGGCGTGATCAACTTCGTGACCCGGGCGATCCCGGAAAAAGCCTCCGCTGAAATCGGCAGTACGCTGGAAACTTCCCAGCACGGCGGCTGGAAGCACATCGATACCGCCTTCGTCGGCGGCACCGCGGACAACGGCGTCGGCATGGCGCTGTTGTATTCGGGCGTGAACGGCAATGGGTACCGTGAACGCAACAATGGCAATGACATCGACGACGTACTGCTCAAGACCCACTGGGCACCCACCGATGTGGACGATTTCAGCCTCAACTTTCACTACTACGACGCCAAAGCCGACATGCCCGGCGGCCTGACCCAGGCGCAATACGACGCCGATCCGTTTCAGTCCGACCGCAACAATGACAACTTCAGAGGACGCCGCAAGGATGTTTCGTTCAAGTGGACACGACAGATCGACGACCGTACCCAGGCTGAAGTGCTGACGTATTACACCGATAGTTTCCGTGGCAGCAACATCGCCGCTCGCGACCAGAAGACCCTCGGCTCCTTCCCGCGCACCTACTACACCCTCGGCATCGAACCGCGGGTGTCCCGTGTGTTCGACGTCGGCCCGACCACCCAGGAAGTCAGTGTCGGTTATCGCTACCTCAAGGAAGCCATGCACGAACAGGCGAGCCGCCTGGCGCTGGTCAACAACGAGCCGGTGGTGCGTCCGGGTTCGGACGGCCATGTGTACCAGGATCGGACCGGTGGCACTGAAGCCAACTCGGTGTATGTCGACAACAAGATCGATGTCGGTAACTGGACCATCACTCCGGGTATCCGTTTCGAACACATCAGCACCGACTGGCACGATCGCGCCGTGCTCGACACCGCCGGCAGGCGCGTGCCGGAAAAGAACCGCAGCATCGAAAGCAACGAACCGCTGCCGGCGCTGAGCGTGATGTATCACATGTCCGATGCCTGGAAGCTGTTCGCCAACTACGAGACGTCGTTCGGCAGCCTGCAATATTTCCAGCTCGGTCAGGGGGGGACGGGTGACGACACCGCCAATGGTCTGGAGCCGGAAAAGGCCAAGACCTATGAGGTCGGCACGCGCTATAACAATGATGTGTGGGGCGGCGAAGTGACGCTGTTCTACATCGACTTCGATAAAGAGTTGCAGTACATCAGCAACGATGCGGGCTGGACCAACCTCGGCGCGACCACGCACCAGGGCATCGAGGCATCGGTGCATTACGACATGGCGGCACTGGACCCTCGGCTCGACGGTCTGACCGCCAATGCCGGGTTCACCTACACCCGCGCCGTCTACGAAGGTGAGATTCCAGGCTTCAAGGGCCGTGACCTGCCGTTCTATTCGCGCCAGGTGGCGACCGCCGGCCTGCGTTACGACATCAACCGCTGGACTTACAACCTCGATGCCTTCGCCCAGTCCAAACAGCGCTCGCCGGGCGTTGCCGTGAACGCTGACGGCAGCTTCACGGGCAACTACATCACCGAAGGCACCGCGGACGGCCAGTACGGCGACATCCCCGGTTACGTGACCTGGAACGTGCGCGGTGGCTACGACTTCGGTTCACAGCTGTCGAACCTGAAAGTCGGCGCCGGGGTGAAAAACATCTTCGATAAGCAGTACTTCACCCGCTCCAGCGACAACAACTCGGGGATGTATGTCGGCGCGCCGCGCACGTTCTTTGTGCAGGCCAGCGTCGGGTTTTGATAGACCCGGGTGGATTCATCGCGAGCAAGCTCGCTCCCACAAGAATCTTCAGCGAATGCAGGATCTGCATACGCTGAAGCCCCGCTCCCACAGGGTTTTTGGTGAACACACTATCTGTGTGCGACGCCGGTCACCCTGTGGGAGCGAGCCTGCTCGCGAAGCTTTTCAGACTTTCAACACTTTGCCGCCAATGGCCACCGCCACCAGCAACACCGCCATTAACCCGAACGCAAAACTCAAACTGCTGCCGTGGGCGATAAAGCCGATCACGGCCGGGCCTGCGAGAATCCCTGCATAACCCAGCGTGGTAATGGCCGGCACCGCGATGCTTTCGGGCATGACCGTCTGTTTGCCAACGGCGGTGTACAACACCGGCACAATGTTCGAACAACCTGCGCCTACCAGCGCATAACCCACCAGCGCCGCCTCCCAACTCGGTGCGAAGGTCGCCAGGAACAGTCCCGCTGCGGCCGTCAGCCCGCCAAATACGATCACCCGTGTAGCGCCGAGGCGTCGCACGATGGCATCGCCGGTCAAACGCCCGATGGTCATCGTCAGTGCAAACGCGGCGTAACCCAGCCCCGCATAGGCCGTGTCGATCCCGCGCTCCTGCGCCAGGAACACCGCACTCCAGTCGAGCGCCGCGCCTTCGGCGAGGAACACGATGAAACACATGCCGCCAATGAACAGCACAATGCCGTGGGGAACGGCGAACGCCGGGCCCGAACTTTCGCTACCGTAAGGCAACAGGTGCGGCGCCGCCTTGAACAGTGCGATCAGCAGCAACACGATCGCTACCAGCGTCGCACCCAACGGCGAAACCCCAAGGCCGAGCAAGGCGCTGACACCCGCCGCACCGACAATCCCGCCAAGGCTGAACATTCCGTGGAAACCCGACATCATGGTCTTGCCACTGGCGCGCTCGACGATCACCGCTTGCAGGTTCACCGTCGAATCCACCGTGCCCAGACCCGCACCGAAGATGAACAACGCCGCGATCAGCGCCGGAATCGAAGACACGGTCGCCAACAACGGCAGGGCCACGCAGATCAACAAGGTACCGCCGGTCGCCACCCGGCGACAGCCGAAGCGCGTAGCCAGAATCCCGGCCATTGGCATCGCCAGAATCGAGCCCACCCCCAGACACAACAGCAGCAAACCGAGCGTCCCTTCATCCAGCCCGGCCCGAGCCTTGGCGTAGGGCACCAGCGGCGCCCAGGCGGCAATGCCGAAACCTGCGATGAAGAAGGCAATGCGCGTGGACATCTGTTCCAGGCGCCCGGGAACGACGGGTGGCGGGGTGCTGATGACGGTCATGAAAAATCCTTGGTATTGCGGGTAACTGACGGCTTGCGGGTCAACATCCTTGCATATCAGCCAGCCTGCCGCGACCTCGAAGGTTTTCCACGACGGTTAATCCAACGGTTTAAAACGTCCCTCGCGTTTCGCTGACCGCGCCGCTGATGAAACTGACATTGGGGCCCGGCTGCCAGCGCACAGGGTCAGACGGCTCGTTGCTGCGCACGATGCATTTCCATTCGATGCCTTGATTCGCGGGCAAATCGATGGCGCCTATCCAACGGTTTTCTTGTGAGTTGCGGGTCAAGGCAATGGCATGACCCGGATCCCATGCCCCCAGTTCGAGTGACGAGCCGGCGGCATAAACGTTTTGGCCGGGATAGGTACTGGCATAGTCGCAGGTGAAGCGAACGCTGACGGGCGGTTGTTCGGGAGCCGTGGTCCAGATCCGGATTTTGCCGCCATCCCAGGTCAGTGCCTGTTGGGTCAGCCTTTGGGGAAGTTTGGTCAAATCCGAATCCAGCGCGATCACCAGGCTTTTACGGGTACCTGTCGTCGTTGCAACCAGCCCGGAATACTGAGGCTGGAAGCGGATCGGTGAGTCAGCCTTGATACCGGCCTCCTTGCGAATTGCGATTAATTGGCGAATCAGGTCGCCACGTTGCCAGTCATACATGTCTGGCCAGTAGATCGCCGGTGTCCCCGGCGTGCCAAGGATGTAAGCGTAAGCCTGGTTACGCAGTGCTTCGGCCAGCGGCCAATGACGTTGTCCCCGATAGAGCCCCGGCGAGGAACCCGTGTCATGGTTGTCGACGAAGGTCACGGCGATTTTGCGCCAGGCTGGATTCGGGTTGCCATTCAACCCGTGCCTCCATTCAGCAATCGAACCGTTCTGCATGCGCTCCTTGAGGGCGAAGTCGAACACCGTGCAGCGCGAGCGATCAGACCAGTCCTTGAGTGCATCCTGCCAACCGGCCTTACTGCGCCAATCGTTGTCGGGGTATTCGCGGGGGCCTTTCCACAATTCACCGACACAGAACTGCTGATCCCCGAAAGCCTGCATCCACCGATCGACTGTTTCCGGTGCATAGCCTCTGACAAAATCAAAGCGCAGGCCTGTGGCACCGTACTGGTCACGCAGATTGATGAACTCCTTTTTGAAGGTTTCGAATACCTGCGGGTTATGGGTATTGAGGTCGGCAGCGCCATCCATGAAGGCGTCGCCTTCATCGCACTCGGCACAATCGTGACGCCACTCTTTGCGGCCTCTTGGAAACTGCGATTCGACGACATTGCTGTCGTTCATGTGATTGGGCACCACGTCGTAGACTATCTTCACGCCCGCACCCTTCAACGCCCCGGCAGCTTGTTGAAGTTGTTTATCGGTGCCGTAATCGCTGTTTTTGTCAAAACTACCCCAGAAATAACCTTCGCCTCCGCCGGACGTACCTTTGCGGCTGTCGACCCAGCTGGAACGATCTTGCCAGGGTGGAGGCATCCAAATGGCGGTAAAACCGTCCCGGCCGATTTGACCGGCCGTGTGTGTCAGTACCGAGTACCATTTTTCGGCGGCATCGCGACTGGAGTTCCAGTGAAAGCCCTGCAACAGAATTTCTTCCCCGGTACCGTTGCGAACGGGGACGGTTTCATCGGCGATCGCCACACCGTTCAAAGTCAGGCCAATCAGCAGGGACAGTACGGAAGTCTTTTTCATGATCGTCACCGAACGATTGATTTCAGGTCCACTCTGGGTTTGGTTCGGCTAGCTGTCTGCTGTCATAAATGACAGGTTGCATGGATGACTTCGCAATAACGATGGGGATGTTAATAACTGGATTGTTTAGGCCCGACTCCCGGGCGGTATTTCATCGCCGGGCTTTGACGCTAAAGTACGGGCTCTTTTCTGGCTGATTTCAGGAGCGCTTCATGACGCCGTTCTACGATGCTCGAGGCAATATCTACGCTGTGGTGGCGCCTGACGATGTGCGCCGTAGCGGTATCGACCTGCCTGAACAGACCAGCCACGCGGCGCAAAGCCGCGAGAGGTGGGCGTTGTCGGCCATTCACGCATTCTGTGGCTGGGCTCCCGGGACACAACCGCCCGGCAGCAAGGCGCGTCGCTGCGACGGCTTGCTGGTCGGACCGTTCCAGGCGGCGCCGTCCTTTGACCTGCTGATCGTCAACACCGACGGCACGTTGGCTGAGCGTAGCGGCAACGGCCTGACGATTTTTTCCCAAGCGCTCAGTGAACAAGGGTTGCTGCCTCGGGACGCGGCTTGCCTGCTCAGGGTTCATCATGACAAGACTGATGTTATTTCACCGGGCGAGACGTCCGTGAAACCGGCGCAGGTCGAAAGTGTGCACGGGTTTTGGCTGGACTTGGGCAAGCCTTCATTCGGGCCGGGTGCGGTCAGCGCTGAAGGAGTTGAAAGCATGGCATTCAACGGGCGCGAGCTGAGCCACGTGCAGCCACTGGCGTCACTTGATGCCGCCTGGACGCGCAGTCAATTCGTGCGGGTCGGCAATCCGCATTGCGTGACCCTTGTGGATAACGCGGCTGCCTTACCGGGCAATGAGCAGATGCGCGAGCCAGGGTTGTCCGAAGGATTGACGCGCATCGCCTATGCCAGGCCGACCGGGGCAGGGCAGCCCTGTCCGGCGGGTGTCAATCTGCAATGGGCGATGCTGGAGTCTGAAGGGCGAGTCGTTGCGCGGGTGTTCGAGCGTGGTGAAGGGCCGACGGCGTCATCGGGCACCAGCGCCAGTGCGGTGGCCTGCGCGGCGTGGCGGGTGGGATGGGTGGCGGCGGGGGAGGTGAGCGTGGTGATGCCCGGTGGTACGGCGCCGATTTTGTTGGAAGAGTCTGATGGTGAGTTGAGTCGGGTCAGCCTGTTTGGTACGGCTCGATTGGTGGGTTGATAGTTAGATCGCTTTCGCGAGCAGGCTCGCTCCCTCAGGGGATTGCGAACGACACAAAACCAATGTGGGAGCGAGCCTGCTCGCGAAGGCGCCAGTCCAGTCAACGAAGAGTTCAGCCCTGATCGCCAAAAAACTCCACCACCGGCATCGTCCTTTTCATCAACACCATGCCATCGCGAACCGAGTACAGCGGCAAGCCCTGGCTGCGGATGACCTCGTAATCACTGTCCGCCGACAGAATCAGCAAATTCGCCGGCCGCCCGCGTTCCAGTCCATAACGATCACCCAGTGCCAAGGCCTTGGCGCTGTTGTCGGTGACCAGGTCCAGGGCACTTTGCAGGTTGCGATAACCGAGCATGTGGCAGATGTGCAGGCCGGCTTCGAGTACCCGCAATATGTTGCCGTTGCCCAGCGGATACCACGGGTCGACGATCGAATCCTGGCCGAAACACACGTTCATGCCCGCTTCGAGCAGCTCGTTGACACGGGTCACGCCACGGCGTTTCGGGAAGTTGTCGAAGCGCCCTTGCAGGTGAATGCTTTCGGTGGGGCAGGACACAAAACTGATCCCCGAATGCCCGAGCAGGCGAAACAGTTTGGCGCAGTAAGCGTTGTCGTAAGAGCCCATGGCCGTGGTGTGGCTGGCCGTCACTCGCGAACCCATGTCGCGGCTGCGGGCCTCTTCGGCCAGCACCTCAAGGAAGCGCGAGTGCGGGTCGTCGGTTTCATCGCAATGCACGTCCACCAGGCAACCGGTGCGCTCGGCCAGGTCCATCAGGAACTTCACCGAACTCACGCCCTGATCGCGGGTGTACTCGAAATGCGGAATGCCGCCGACCACATCGGCGCCCATGCGGATCGCTTCTTCCATCAGCTCCCGGCCGTTGCGGTACGACTCGATGCCTTCCTGCGGGAACGCAACGATCTGCATATCGATCAGGTGACGGCTTTCCTCGCGCACTTCGAGCATCGCCTTGAGCGCGGTGAGCTGCGGGTCGGTGACATCGACGTGGGTGCGCACATGCTGGATGCCGTGGGCGGCGAGGGTCTGGATGGTTTTCTTGGCGCGGGTCTTGGTGTCTTCCTCGGTGATCGTCACCTTGCGCTCGCCCCAGCACTCGATGCCTTCGAACAGCGTGCCGCTCATGTTCCAGCGCGGCTCGCCGGCGGTGAGCGTGGCGTCGAGATGGATGTGCGGCTCGACGAAGGGCGGCACCACCAGATTACCGCCAGCGTCCAGGTCGTCGGGGCCCAGAGTCGGGGCTTCGGTCTGACGGGCGATGTTGCCGATCAGGCCGTTTTCCAGGTGCAACTCATGCAGGCCTTCTTGGTTGCGCAGGCGGGCGTTGATGATGTGCATCAGGCGAATCCTTTTATAGATCTTGTAGTGGTGCGTTGGCGGTACGGGCACCCAGCACGCCGGTCAGTAACACATACGTTAGCGCGGCAGCGGCAATCCCTACCAGCGGCGCGACCCAGGGCGAACTGAATGCGGCAACGGTGCCGACGGCATAAGCGCTCAACCCGGGCCAGTTGAACGCTGGCAACCGAGCATCGGCCAGACGTGGATATTGACCACGATACCGGTAGAAAAAGTCCGCCATGATCACCCCGCCAATCGGCGGAATCACCGTGCCCAGCAGGATAAGGTAGGGCACGAGCAGGTCGTACATGCCCAGCAACGCGAGCAGCGTGCCGATCACCGCGCCGGCGAGGGTCACGGTTTTGCGACGGCCGGTGCGCAGCAGGTTACAACCGGCGACGGCGAAGTTGTAAATGGTGTTGTCCTGGGTGCTCCAGATGTTGAGCAACAACATCGCCATCGCCGCCATGGCGAAGCCTTGCAACAGCAGCACTTCGACCACGTCCGGTTGCTGGTAAACGATGGCCCCGTAGGCTCCGATCAACACCATCAGGCCGTTGCCGATGAAGAAGCCGATCAGACTCGCCAGCACCGCGACCCGGGCCGAGCGGGAGAAGCGTGTCCAGTTGGTCGCCTGGGTTGCGCCACTGACGAACGTGCCGAACACCAGGGTAATCGCAGTCGACCAATCCAGGGTTCCCGTCGGGACTACCGCGAGCAAACCGTCGAGCCCGCCGACCTTCACTGTGGCAACCCACATCGACAGCATCAGCAGCAACATCATCGCCGGCACCGCGATGTACGACAGAATTTCCAAGCCGCGATAACCGACGTACGCGGTTGCGCAAAAAACCAGTCCGAACAGCACCATCAAGCCGAGCACAGTGCCCTCGCTCAACTCGAAATACTTGCCCAGCACCACGGCGGCGGTGGCCGTGCCCCAGGCGTACCAGCCGATCTGGGTGAACCCGAGGATCAAGTCACTGAGCTTGCTGCCTACCTCTCCAAAGCAGAAGCGCCCCATCAGCACCGAATTGAGGCCGCTTTTGAAGGCAATGTAACCCAGACCTGCGGCGTAAATCCCCAGCAGCAGATTGCCGACGATAATCACCGCCATCATCTCGCCGAAACTGAACGCCACCCCGAGCTTGCCGCCGGCAAACATGGTCGCGGTAAAAAAGGTAAAACCCAGCAGCACCATGGCCGTCGAGGCCAGGCCCTTGCGGGCATGCATCGGGACTTCGCTGAGGGGGTAATCGTTGCCGGGATTGTGCTGCGTCATGGGGCGTTCCTTGCTGAATGAGTGACGCGGGGGCGTGTTGCAGTGGTCGTGCCAAGCGTGGGGAGGTGTAGTTATTTATAGCCGAGCGGGGGAATTTGGCTTGAGGAAGGCTCGATAGCGGTGCGGCAGTGATGCAAGTTGGAACACTGCCGTTGATCGTTCCCACGCTCTGCGTGGGAATGCCTCAATGGACGCTCCGCGTCCGCTTCGGCAGGGACGCGGAGCGTCCCGGGCTGCATTCCCACGCAGAGCGTGGGAACGATCGTCATTTGTGTAGCGGCAGAAACCGCAGGAGCGCCGCGACAATCGCTTCCGGCGCATCTTCCTGAACCAGATGCCCGGCATTCGGAATCGCCTGAAACCGCGACCCCGGGATCATCTGATGCAACGCCTGCCCGCGTTCAATGGGAATCCACTGATCGTCTTCCCCCCACAGAATCTGCACAGGACAACGAATCGTCGGGTACAGCCCTTCGGCCTCACGGGTATAACGCTCATCCATTTGCGCGATCTGCCGGTAAAACGCCGCTTGCCCCGGATGACCCAGCCACGGTTGGACGTAGGGCGCCAGCTCATGATCGGGGATCTCGCGTTTGATCGCCCCGCGAATATAGGTCGGCACAATCGCCCGCTGAATGTAATCGGGCAGACCGCTGAACGCCGCCTCATGCTGGCGCACATGCTGCACAAACGGCGAACCCCAGGGCGTCAGCGCCACCGGATCGATCAACGTCAGGCTGCGGTAATCCTTGCCGTTCAACAGATGGGCCCGCAGTACGGTGGCGCCGCCGAAATCGTGGGCCACGACGTCCGGGCGATCCAGACCCCAATGCTCGAGCAGTTGGGACAACAGTTCGTTCTGCACACCCAGGGACACATCGCCCTCGACTTTCTCCGATAGCCCGTACCCCAGCAGATCGAAGTAGTGCACCCGGTGCGTGGTGATGAAGTGCGGCGCAATCCGGTGCCACACGTAAGAAGAGAAGGGCGTGCCATGCACGAACACCAGCGGCGGGCCGTCGCCCCGTACGGCGTAGCGAACGGAGTACCCGTTGAAGCGATAGGTCTGAGCCAGCGGCCAGTCAGTCATGGGTTGTGTCCTCTTGGCGTGTCCGAGCCAAGAATCATAGGCATAAAAAAACAGCCATTGAAGGCTGTTTTTTTATTTACTGACGAAACGCGCTTCCCTGTGGGCCCCCACAGGGATTTTGTTGTCCGTAAGATCTGATTACTCGCCGTGATAGATGCAGCCGCTGGTGCAGGTCTCGTGGATGCGGATCGCGCTGAGTTCCGGCAACAGAGGCTTCAACTCATTCCAGATCCATTTGGCCAGCACTTCACTGGTCGGATTTTCCAGGCCAGGAATGTCATTCAAATAGTTGTGATCCAGACGCTCATACAGCGGCTTGAAGATCGCCTTGATTTCCGAGAAGTCGCGGATCCAGCCGGTGTGCGGGTCGAGGTCGCCGCTGAGGTGGATGGCTACTTTGAAGGAGTGGCCATGCAAACGACCGCACTTGTGGCCGTCCGGCACGTGGGGCAGGCGGTGGGCGGATTCGAAGGTAAATTCTTTGAAGATTTCCACAGTGGTTTGAGCTCTGTCAGGTGGCGATCGCCGCAGCGATGTGGGCAGGCGGCGAGTTTAACAGTTTGCGTTTGGGGTTGCGGAAAAACACTGACTAAAGGGTCAGCAAGCGCTCGCCGAGATGACCGTTGGCGGCCAGTTCGAGGAACTCATCGCCCAGTCGACGACTTTCCTCCATCGTTGTACGCCAGTATTTCTGCCGGCTCGGGGCATCGCCCATGAAACGCTTGAAGTCGTTACGGTCCGGCAGTTTGCCGTAGGGCAGGCGCGACAGGTATTCCTTCGATGGCGCCAACAGCAGAACATCTTGCAAGCGCGTCGGGCAGGCTCGGCGCCACGGCAGGGTTTTGTCGAACCAGCCGGGAATGACCCGGTCGGTGAAGTGCGGGTAGAGCACGATGTCGTTGCCGCTGTAAGGCAGGTCGAGGTGATAGTCCAGCAAACCGCCGTCGCGGAACGTCCCCACGCCTGCGCCCGGCAGGTCACGCACGCCCTCCATCACCATCGGGATCGAACCCGAAGCGAGTAACGCCTGACGCAGGTTGCCGGCATCCAGCGCAACGAAGCGCGACGGGAAATCGTTCAGTGCATGGACCGGGGGCGCCAGGCGCGGGTCGTGGATGATCAGCCGCTCGAAGTGCCGTGCCAGCCGCGCACGGCCGCGCAGGTTGTCGGCGATCACCGATGACAGGCCCAGTCCCAAGCGGCCGCGATGATCATCGGCCAGCAGGCCGTGGCTTTTGACCACCATGATGTTCAGTCGGTAATGGGCGTTGTCGAGGATCGAGGCATCGCGGCCGTCGAGCAATTCATCGAGCATGCGCCGGGAGCTCTGGCTGATCTGCGCCATGGTCACGCCTTTGGCGAAATTTTGCTCGGTGTAGAGATGGCCGAGGCGGCGGAGGCCTTCGGCGGCATCCGGCAGGCAGGCACTGGCGAAGCGCCAGGAACCCACCGACGCGCCAATCAGTGAGCGCTCCCGCGGTGCGGCCGGCAGCCATTCACCGAACAGCGCCAAGTCCAGCCCTTGAATCCCCAGCGCCTTGGGGCCACCGGCGGCACCTGGCAGCGTCCCCACTTCGGCGGCGTTCAAACCGTTTTCACGGATGCGCGCATAGGCACGCGGGCCGGCCTTGAGGGTCAGGGAAGGGAACTTGATGTGGATGGCGGTCATACCGATCTCGAATGCAGGCAAGCGGGGGATTATAGACATGCACGGTCATTGTGGGAGCGAGCCTGCTCGCGATAGCGGTGTATCAGTCGGTATTAATGTGGGCTGACATACCGCTATCGCGAGCAGGCTCGCTCCCACAGGTTTTGTGTATGCCTGCGATGTCGTGTTGCCATCTGTAATGATGGCAATTCAGTTTCAATTAAGTTCGCCCCGTTAAGGTGCACTCCGTAGGCAACACATAAAAAAATACGGAGACACCCCATGAAAACCCTGACTGCCCTGTTCACCGCATCCATCATCGCCATGACCGCCAGCATCGCCCACGCCCGCGACCTGGGCCCCGACGAAGCCCTGAGGCTGCGCGACGCTGGTACCATTGTGTCTTTCGAGAAGCTCAACGCTACCGCTCTGGCCAAACACCCAGGTGCAACCATCACCGAAACCGAGCTGGAAGAAGAGTACGGCAAGTACATCTACCAGGTGGAATTGCGCGACCCGCAGGGCCTTGAATGGGACCTGGAATTGGACGCTGTCAGCGGGCAGGTTCTTAAGGATCATCAGGATACGTAATGAAGGTGCTTTCTTTTTCAAACCGGCGCGCCAGCGGTCACCTGCTGCTGGCGCTTCTGGCTTTTTGCTCGGTCGTCATGGCCCGCGACCTGGATCAGGATGAGGCCCTGCACCTGCGTCAGCAGGGCGTGATCCTGCCGCTGGAGCAGCTCTTGCAGCAAGCGCTGGACCGCTACCCGGGGGCCAAACTGCTGGAAGCCGAGCTTGAAGAAAAACACGACGTCTACATTTATGAAGTCGAGCTACTGACCGCCGAAGGGGTGGTCCGTGAACTGGACCTCGACGCCATCACTGGCCAGTTACTGAAAGACAAGGAAGATTGATCGATGCGTTTGCTTCTGGTGGAAGACCATGTGCCGCTGGCCGACGAATTGATGGCCGGCCTCAATCGGCAGGGCTACGCCGTGGACTGGCTGGCCGACGGCCGCGATGCGGTGTATCAGGGCAGCAGCGAACCTTATGACCTGATCATCCTCGACCTCGGTCTGCCGGGGTTGCCAGGGCTCGACGTGCTGACTCAATGGCGTTCCGGTGGCCTGGCCACGCCAGTGCTGATCCTCACCGCTCGCGGTTCCTGGGCCGAACGGATCGAAGGTCTCAAGGCCGGTGCCGACGATTACCTGACCAAACCTTTCCATCCGGAAGAGCTGCACTTGCGCGTCCAGGCGCTGTTGCGCCGTTCCCATGGCCAGGCCAACCAGCCGACGCTCAAGGCTGCCGGGCTGCATCTGGATGAAGGTCGTCAGTGCGTGACTCGTGACGGCGCCGACATTCAGCTCACCGCCGCTGAATTCCGCCTGTTGCGTTATTTCATGCTGCACCCCGAGCAGATTCTGTCCAAAAGCCACCTTGCCGAACACCTCTATGACGGTGAAACCGAGCGCGATTCCAACGTGCTTGAAGTCCACGTCAACCACCTGCGGCGCAAACTCGGTCGCAGCGTCATCGAAACCCGTCGCGGCCAGGGTTACCTGTTCGGCGGGCAAGCCCAGTGAGGTCGATCCAGCGCCGCTTGAGCCTGGGGCTGATCAGCGTGATGGTGATCGTCGGCCTGGTGCTGGCGCAGACCAGCCTGTGGCTGTTCGAAATGGGTTTGCAGCGCTACCTCGAAGCCGGGCTGCGCAACGACAGCGAAAACCTACTGGTGGCGCTGGTGCGTGGGCCGCAGGGTTTGCAGCTGGATGAGCGGCATCTGTCACCGGCTTATCAGCGACCGTTTTCCGGGCACTACTTCCGCATCGATTTTGCCGACAGTCATTGGCGCTCCCGCTCGTTATGGGATCAGGAACTGCCGCGTCTCGACCATCCCGGCCTGCACAGCAACTTGCAACTGGGGCCGGAAGGCCAACAATTGCTGGTGCTGCGTTCGGACTATCGACGGCTCGGCCAATCGATTTCGATCAGCGTGGCCCAGGATTACACCCCGGTGCGCGAGAGCTTCCGGCGTATGCAGCAGGTCGGTCTGGGGCTGGGTTTGGCGGGGCTGCTGCTGATTCTGCTGTTGCAACGGATCACCGTGCGCCGCGCCTTGCGACCGTTGGAAAAGGCCCGCGAACAGATCGCCCAATTGCAGCAGGGCCAACGCTCGCAACTCGATGATCAGGTGCCGGTGGAACTGGAACCGCTGGTGGCGCAGATCAACCATTTACTGGCCCACACCGAAGACAGCCTCAAGCGTTCGCGCAACGCCTTGGGCAACCTCGGTCACGCCATGAAAACCCCGCTGGCGGTGTTGTTGAGCCTGGCCTCAAGCGAGAAACTCGACGCCCATCCCGAATTGCGCAAGGTGTTCCTGGCGCAGCTTGAGCAAGTGCAGCAACGGCTCAATCGCGAACTCAACCGCGCCCGGTTGTCCGGCGATGCGCTACCGGGCGCGCTGTTTGATTGCGATGCTGAGTTGCCGGGGTTGCTGGCGACGTTGAACATGATTCATGGCGAACATCTTGAACTCAGCTACCGCGCACCTGCCGGGTTGCAGTTACCGTGGGATCGGGAAGACTTGCTGGAACTGCTCGGCAACCTGCTGGACAACGCCTGCAAGTGGGCGGATGCCGAGGTTCGCTTGAGTGTTGTCCAGACAACTGAAGGTTTTCAGCTAAGCGTGGAAGACGATGGCCCGGGGATACCCGAACACCAGCGCGATCAGGTCTTCAGCCGAGGGACACGGCTTGACGAGCAGACGGATGGGCATGGGTTGGGCTTGGGCATCGTGCGCGATATTGTCGACACCTGGGGTGGGGTGTTGCGGTTGGAAGAGAGCGAGTGGGGTGGGTTGAAGGTTGTCATCGAACTTCCCAAACGCTGAGCTCAATGATCATTCCCACGCTCTGCGTGGGAATGCCGCCAGGGACGCTCCGCGTTCCGCTTCGGGATGTGACGCAGAGCGTCACGGGATGCATTCCCACGCGGAGCGTGGGAACGATCAGTCGTAGAGCGTGGGAACCATCATTTACACGCGAAACTGATCCATCAAGCTCTGCTGCTGATTCGCCAGGCTATTGAGCGACTGACTCACCTGCGCCGATTCATTGGCCTGGCCCGACAGCGACTCAGTCACATCCCGAATCGTCGCGACGTTGTTGTTGATCTCCTCAGCCACGGCGCTTTGCTCTTCCGCCGCACTGGCAATCTGCAGGTTCATGTCGCTGATCACCGTCACCGCGTCGCCAATCTGGCGTAGCGCAGTCACCGCCTGGCTGACCTGCTCGACGCTACCCTGAGCCTGACGATGGCTGTTGTTCATCGAACCCACCACCTCCTGAGTGCCACTCTGCAACTGCTCGATCACCAGGCGGGTTTCTTCGACAGACTCCTGGGTCCGGCGCGCCAGATTGCGCACTTCATCCGCCACCACGGCAAAACCACGACCGGCTTCACCGGCACGCGCAGCCTCGATTGCGGCGTTCAGCGCCAGCAGGTTGGTCTGTTCGGCAATGGCACGGATCACTTCCAGCACCGAACCGATTTTCTCGCTGTTGGCCGCCAGACCTTCGACTTGAACCATTGCTGCGCTCATGTCGGCGGCGAGGTTGCCGATGCTGGTGGTGGTGCGGTCGATCACGGTCAGACCCTGACGGGTCGCCTGATCCGCATCCCGCGCCGCTTGTGCCGCTTGCGCTGCGCTGCGGGCGACGTCTTGCGCGGTGGCACTCATTTGGTGGGACGCGGTGGCGACCTGATCGACCTGACGGTATTGCTGTTCCATGCCGGCGCTGGTCTGCGTGGCGATGGCGGACGACTGGTCCGCCGTGCTGCGGGCGTCCTGCACCGAGCGTTTGACCTCGGCGATGATCGGTTGCAGCTTGTCGAGGAAACGGTTGAACCAGCCCGCCAACTGGCCCAGTTCATCCTGCTTGTCGTAGGCCAGACGGCGGGTCAGATCGCCTTCGCCGCTGGCAATGTCTTCCAGCATGTGGGCCACGCCGAGGATCGGCCTGGTCACGCTTCGAGCCATCAGCCACACCAGCAACAGGCCAATCAAGGCGGCCAGCACACCCAGGCCGAGTTCGACCAGGGTGCCGGCGGTGTTGCTTTCATCCAGTTGTTTTTTCAGTGCCTCGGCAGGGCCGACCAGAACTTTCTCCGGCACGTCGAGCAACACGCCCCATGGCTTGCCGTCGGGAATCGGCTGGAACGGTGACAGCACTTTCAACTGCTGGTTGCTGCGCAGGCTTTCGGTTTTGGCATTGGAGGCGAGCATGCGAATCAGCTCGGCCCCGTTGGTCTTGTCCACTGCGTCCAGACGCTGGCTGAGTTTGCTGGCGTCCGGGCTGTAGCCGGCCAGCAAACCGACCGGGCTGATGATGCTGACGCTGGTCTGGCCGTCATAAAGTTTTTTACTGGCGCCCTGACTCATTGCCTGCAGGCTGTTGAGGTTGATGTCCACCGACAGCGAAGCAATGACCTTGCCGTTGACCATCAACGGGAAAACGATGCTGGTCATCAGCACGTTCTGGCCATCAATCACATAAAAGTACGGTTCGATCACGCACGGCTTGAGCGTGGTACGCGGGCAGGTGAACCAGGCGTTGGCCGCCTCGCCGCTGGGGCCGGTGCTGGTGTCGGCCATATCGCTTTCGGGCAGTGGCATGGAGGTCAACTGGCCTGGGGTCGGTTGCGACCAGTACAAGGCAAAGCGGCCCTTGTCATTGCTGCCGACTTCGCTCTGGCCGGCGAACAGTTCGTCCTTGCCGTCCAGCGCATTGGCTTCGAACACCAGGGACAGGCCGAGCAGGTCCGGGTTGGCTTGCAGGGCCGACTTGACCTGATGGGTCAGGTCTTCACGCAGGTCGAAGGCATCGAGAAAGCGCTTCTCGGCCTGGTCGCGCAGGAACAACACCTGACGCGAAATGCCATGGCCGTATTGATAGGCGTCCATGAACTGCTGGCGAATCACCAGCGCCTGGTTTTCACCTTGGGATTCGATCCGGGCCTGGGCCGCTTCAGTGAGCATCTCCATGCTCGAGGCTTTCACCATCTCGGAGCTGTGCTCCATGCGATAAAGCGAAAGACCCACCAGCAGGGTCACGATGCCAGCGAGGCAGAGCCCGGCCAGCAGGGTGATTTTCCATTGAATGGAAAGTTGTCTGAGCGACATGGAGACGTCCTTTATTCAATAAATATCTGAGACTCAGCACTGTAACGGCCGTGATAGGGCTTTCTTTATCCATCTGAACAAATAAGAAATCACACAAAACCTGTAGCAGCTGGCGCAGCCTGCGTTCGGCTGCGCAGCAGTCGTAAACCTGTGCTTGCGGTGCGTCTGGAACACAATGGCGCCTGAATTCACGAGTGCTGCGCAGCCGAACGCAGCCTTCGGCAGCGGCTACAAGAGGCCGGGTTGGCTTTGACAAGGCGGCAACGGTCCGGCACAGTGCGCGCCCTCTAATAAAACCCATTCCTTAATCCGCTGGCGGCTCTTCGCAGACTGCCGGTCGAACTCATTCCGTTTGCCTTGAGGTAACGATGATTAATGCTGTAATTGCCGCGGTCGGCATCATGCTGATACTCAGCCTGTCCCGCGTACACGTGGTGATCGCGCTGATCGTGGGCGCGTTGGTGGGTGGCTTGACCGGTGGCCTGGGCATCGATGCAACACTCAAAGCCTTCAACAGCGGCCTCGGTGGCGGGGCGACGGTGGCGTTGTCCTACGCCTTGCTCGGCGCGTTTGCGGTGGCGATCGCAAAGTCCGGTCTGGCGCATGCCCTGGCCGACAAAACCCTGGCGATGGTCGACCGCCAGCACGCCAGTGGTGGTAGTCAGGTCAAATGGCTGCTGATCGGTTTGCTGTGGGTGGTGGCCATCGCTTCGCAGAACATTCTGCCGATACATATCGCCTTTATTCCGTTGCTTGTGCCGCCGCTTTTATACGTGCTGACCAAGCTGCAACTGGATCGCCGTTTGATTGCCTGTGTCATGACGTTCGGTTTGATCACGCCGTACATGTTCCTGCCCGTGGGCTTCGGCAACATCTTTCTCAATGAAATCCTGTTGGCCAACGTCGCCCGCAGTGGCGTGGACATCAGTGGCATCAACGTTACCCATGCTATGGGGATTCCGGCATTGGGCATGGTCTTCGGTCTTGCGGTCGCGTTTATCAGCTACCGCAAAAAACGCGTCTACGATCTGGAAAAGATCGAGCGAGTCGAACAGGTCGCGGTGCAGTACAACCCGCTGAGCCTGATGGTCGCCGGCCTGGCCATCGCGGCGGCGTTTATCATTCAGCTGTTGCTGGATTCGATGATCATCGGCGCGCTGGTGGGCTTTTTGATCTTCTCGGTGTCGGGCATCGTCAAATGGCGCGATACCGATGACCTGTTCACCGAAGGCATGAAGATGATGGCGATGATCGGCTTCATCATGATCGCCGCGTCCGGATTTGGCGAAGTGATCAAAGCCACCGGGCAAGTGCAAACCTTGGTCGAAACCTCGGCTTCGTGGATCGGCCATAGTAAAGCTGTTGGCGCATTGCTGATGTTACTGGTGGGCTTGTTGGTGACCATGGGCATTGGCTCGTCGTTTTCCACCGTGCCGATCCTGGCGGTGATTTTCGTGCCGCTGTGCGTGCAACTGGGTTTCAGCCCGCTGGCGATCGTCAGCATCGTCGGGACTGCCGGCGCGCTGGGGGACGCCGGTTCGCCCGCCTCGGACTCGACCCTGGGCCCGACCTCCGGTCTGAACATCGATGGCCAGCATCACCACATCTGGGACACCGTGGTCCCGACCTTCCTGCACTACAACCTGCCGTTGCTGGCGTTTGGCTGGGTGGCGGCAATGGTCCTCTAAACACATTTCCCTTGTGGGAGCGTGGCTTGCCCGCGATGAACGATTACGCGGTGTGCCTGATAAACCGCGGCGCCTTAATCGCGGGCAAGCCACGCTCCCACAATGATCGCGTTCAACTTTTGCCTTGGCGTGCCGTTAAAGCCTTTAACCACGCCAATAAAATCAAAAGAGTGAACCGTCATGCGCATGAGCCTGAAGGCTAAAGTCCTGTCCCTTGCCGTCCTCCCGGTGCTGCTCTTTGCGCTGGTCATCAGCCTGACCACGTTGTTCATTCTGCAGGAACAGGCCCGCAAGGAAGTCGAGGAAACTCGCCAGCGCCTGCTCAGCGATGCCAAGGCAACGCTGCAAAGCTACGTCGCCGTGGCCATGACCACGATCAAACCGCTCTACGACGCGGCAGCCCCCGGTGATGACGCAGCGCGGGCGCAAGTGGTCAAGTTGCTGTCGAGCATCACTTACGGCAAGGACGGCTACTTCTTCGGCTACGACTCCAACACCGTGCGCCTGTTCAAGGCCAACAGCCCCGAAGGCGTGGGCCAGAGCTTCAAGGACAATCGCGATCCGAACGGTGTTTACGTCAACCGTGACCTGGTAAAAGTCGCCAAGGACGGCACTCACTATCTCCAATACAGTTCGCCATTGCCCGGCAACAACCAGGTGCTGGTGCCCAAACTCGGCTACACCGAATACTTGCCGAAGTGGGACATGGCGGTCGGCACCTCGGTCAACCTCGACGGCATCGAAGCTCAGGTAGCGGTGGTTGAAGCCAAGGTTCAGGAACGCATGCAAGGCGTGGTGCTGAGCATCGTCGGGATTGCCGCCGTGTTGCTGTTGGTCATCGCCGCCGCCGGGATGCTGTTGGCCAACACTATCCTGCGTCCGCTGAACCTGATGAAAGCCAACCTCGACGACATCGCCGCGGGCGAAGGCGACCTCACTCGTCGCCTGAGCATCACCAGCCAGGATGAGCTCGGCGAACTGGCCGGTTCGTTCAACCGCTTCGTCGACAAGATCCACGGCCTGGTGCGCCAGATCACCGAAATGACCTCGCAACTGACCGGGCTGGTGAATCAGGTTTCCGATCAGGCCCAGCGTTCGGATCAGGCCATGGAGCGTCAGCGTCACGAGACCGATCAGGTGGCCACGGCGATCAATGAAATGTCGGCGGCAGCCCAGGAAGTGGCGAAGAGCGCGCAAAACGCTGCCGTTGCCGCTCAGCAGACCGACGAAGAAGGCCAGGCTGCCAAGCGTGTGGTGGCCGGCAGCATTGTGAAGATTCATGCACTGGTGAACGACATCCGCAGCAGCGGCGTGTCCCTCGACAGCCTGCAAAAAGACGTGTCGTCGATTGTCAGTGTGCTCGGGGTGATCCGCTCGATTGCCGAGCAGACCAACCTCCTGGCGCTCAACGCAGCCATCGAAGCCGCCCGCGCCGGTGAGGCTGGTCGTGGTTTTGCGGTGGTAGCTGACGAGGTGCGGGCGCTGGCCAGTCGCACGCAAATCAGCACTCAGGAAATCCAGGGCATGATCGACCGCTTGCAGGCCGGCACTCAGTCGGCGGTGGAAGCCATGCGCCGTTCCAGCGAGGCCGGTGACGGTACTTCCGCTCAGGCCAACGAGGCTGGCGCATCGCTGGACACCATGGCCCAGTTGATTGGCACCATCAATTCGATGAACGCCCAGATTGCCAGTGCCGCCGAAGAACAGACCGCCGTGGCTGAGGAGATCAACCGCAGCGTGCATCAGATCGCCGTGGCGGTGGACAGCGTCGCCGACGAAACCCAACTCGGCGCCCAGACTTCTCGTAGCCTGGCCGATCTCGGTCAGCGCCTGGGCAGTCTGGTCGGGCAGTTCCGAATCTGAAATACAGGCACGGAACCTGTGGGAGCGGGATTGTGGTGTTCAATCCTTAGCTCAAAGGCCTGTCCCAATACGGCACCGGTCCAAAGCATTCGACATAAAAATCAATCACCGTCCTGACCTTCACCGACAAGCGTCGGCTGCCGGGCCAGAGCACGGTGATTTGCTGCGGTTCGAGGCTGTTGGACACCTGATACTCCCCAAGCACCGGCACCAGCGTCCCCTCGCGTACCGCCTCGCCAATCAGCCACGACGGAAACATCACCAGCCCCAGGCCTTGTTCGGCGGCCTGGGTCAGGGTGTCGGCGTGGTTGCCGGTGATCGGCCCCTTCACCGCGTAGGGCGTCCAGTCCTGCTGATTCTTGCGAAAAAACCAGCGCTGCTGGCCGGTCACGCCTTTGTAGGCCAGGCATTGGTGCGCGGCGAGGTCTTTGGGATGTTGCGGGGTGCCGTGACGTTCCAGATAAGCCGGGCTGGCAGCCACTTGAAAACGATGGGGCGCCAGAATCCGCGCCTGCATGCTCGAATCGTGCAATGGGCCGATGCGAAACAGCAGGTCGGCGCCTTCCTGTAACGGATCGACGTAGCTGTCGGTCTGCTGGATATCGAGTTGCAGCTTCGGGTAGCGCTCGCAGAGTTGCCCCAGCCATGGCGTCAAGTGCCGTTGGCCAAACACCACCGGCGCGTTGATCCGCACCAGCCCGCTGGGTTTGCTTTGTTGTTCCTGCAACGCCTGTTCGGCTTCTTCCAGTTGCACCAGGACCAGTCTGGCGTGATGCCCGAGCATCCGCCCGGCTTCGGTGGGCGAGACGGCGCGGGTATGACGGTAGAGCAATTGCTGACCCAAGGCCTGCTCCATCAACTGGATTTGCCGGGAAATCGAAGAGGGCGCCAGGCCTTCCCTACGCGCGACTTCGGAAAAACTGCCGTGATCGAGAACGGCGACAAACAGTCGAAGTGCTTTGAATCCCAGTTCATTGAGGCCGTGCATGGCGAATCCTGCTGTGCGCGTTGCGCAAAAGTGTTGTCCGGATGCTCCCATTTATCGCAAAGGAGCACCAGCCGATAATGCGCACCATTGTTTCTATTGGCAGGTTTTACTTATGCAGTCTTCTTCTCTCGATGACGTAAGCGTTGTCGCAACGCCCGCTACCAAACCAAGGTTGCGACTCTTGCTTTTACCTTTGGTGATCCTGGCCGGCATGGGCCTTTCCGTTGAGGCAGGTTTGCTCGGGCCGCTGGGGGTTCAGGTCGGACATCTGTGGGCGACCTTGAGCATCTTCGGCGTCGGCTCGGCGATTCTTTTTTTGCTGTTGCTGTTCAGTGGCCCGCAACAAGGGCCGGCGTTGAGCGAGTTGCCGCGCTGGCAGTTGATCGGCGGTTTTCTCGGGCCGATGTACGTGATCGTGCTGACATTGGCTACGCCGCACATCGGCGTTGCCATGACCATGATTGCGATCCTCTCCGGGCAGGTCGGCAAGAGTGTGCTGATCGACCACTTTGGCTGGTTCGGCGCTACCCGCAAAAAGGTCAACGGTGAACGTTGGCTGGCCTTGCTGCTGATTGTCGCGGCACTTGTTCTGATTGCTCGGGGTTGATGATGAATCTGGTTATTTTGTTGGCAGTGGTCGTGGCGGCCGGTGCGGTGTTGAGTGTCCAGGCTGCGATCAATGGCCGTCTCGGCGAAACGGTCGGTGTATTGCGCAGCAGTTTGCTGACGTTCGTGGTAGGTGCGGTGGTGACCGGTTTACTGATCCTGTTTTTCGAACCAGCCCACGCGATGAGCCTGCTGGACGTGCCGAAATGGCAGCTCAGCGGTGCGTTGTTCGGGGTGGTTTACATGATGGTGATGGTGGGCGCGGTGCCGCGGGTCGGGACGGCGGTGGCGACGGTGGCGGTGATTGTCGGGCAGCTGGGAATGGGGATGCTGATCGACAACTTTGGCTGGCTGGGCAATCCGGCGATTGAGTTGTCGAGTAGCCGGATACTGGCGATGGTGTGTCTCGCGTTGGCGTTGGTGTTCATGTATCGCAGCAATACGCAGCAGGGTTGACGCAAGCTCCTACACTGGTAAGACGGGCCGCGTTTGCGGCAACCGGACGACCACAACAACGGAGTCAGACTCATGAGTGACGGTGAAAGTATCTGCGACTGCCCCCAATGCTCCTGCAAGCTGGGCGAACATCCGATCGCGCGTCACGGCAAGCACTATTGCTGCGAAGCCTGCGCCAAGCATCATGAGCACGGTGAAGAATGCGCGAGTAAAGGTTGCAAGTGTGCCCATGGCTGACCGTTGCCACGGGCAGAAAAGTGGAGCCTATTCGGGCTCCACTTCCATTTTCAGACTTTGATCGTCCAGCCGTTCGGTATGACGGATGACGCCATTCAATCGTCGCCCCTCAACCCGTACCAACACTGTTTTCGCCTGTTCCAGATCTTCCGGCATCGGTGACTGGACGCGTAACGCGAAGCGGGTCGGATCATGCTCGACTTGTTCCAGGCCGACCTGACACTCGGCGCTTTTGGTGACTCGGCCGAACAGCGTATCCAGGCCGTAGTCGATGTGCGCCTTGCTGGTGGTTAGTTGTGTTGTTGTCATGAACTGATCCCTCCAAATGTCTGAAGCTGCGCTATCAGTTAATTCGCTGGCCGCCACTTGACGTTTTCCACGCCGAATTTCTCCGCCAGCGGCTTGCTGGTTTTTTGCACCTTCTCTCGGCCAAAACGAGGGATTCGTCCGACCCCCGCATCGCAACTTGCCCAATGCCAAGCCTCCGCGTTGTCCATCTTTTCCAGGCGGATAATGAAAGACTTGGGGGCGCCATGAAGGGTGTATTCAATGACGAAAAGTTTTGCGTTATTCATAAAGCCCGTATTCCTCCCTGTGGTAATAGAAGGATCGCGGGCGTCACGGAAAATTCAGTCCAATTGTCAGGTGGCGCACGCCAGTGGCGACAAGGCCTGTGGCTGGTTACCATGCAACTCCTGAAAACCCCAATGATCGTTGCCCATGGCCCTTGCCGCGCCCCCGGATCTGAGTGACACCGATGTGCCGGTGCAACCGCTGGCGCGCACCTATCCGCGCGGGCTGTATATCGAGCCGCATGAGCATGTGTGGGGGCAATTGCTGTACGCGACGAACGGGGTGTTTTGTTGCCATAACCCCATCAACTATGGGAGTGGGGGGTTGCTCGCGAAGAGGCCCTGACAGTCGACATCAATGTCGTCTGCTAGAATCGGCGCCATTGATCCCACGAGGTACCCCATGAGCGAGCCGATTCGACTGACCCAATACAGCCACGGCGCAGGTTGTGGCTGCAAGATTTCTCCCCAGGTGCTGGAGGTGATCCTGGCCGGCAGTGGCGCGCAGAACCTTGACCCGAAACTCTGGGTCGGTAACGCCTCGCGCGATGACGCGGCGGTGTATGCCATCGATGAGGAACGCGGAGTGGTCTCGACCACCGACTTTTTTATGCCGATTGTCGATGATCCGTTCGATTTCGGCCGCATCGCCGCCACCAACGCCATCAGCGATATCTACGCCATGGGCGGCGATCCGTTGATGGCAATTGCGATCCTCGGCTGGCCGGTCAATGTGTTAGCCCCGGAGATTGCCCGGGAAGTGATTCGTGGCGGGCGTTCGGTCTGCGATGAAGCGGGTATTCCGTTGGCCGGCGGGCATTCCATCGACGCGCCGGAACCGATCTTCGGCCTCGCCGTGACCGGTTTGGTAGAAAAGCGCCACATGAAACGCAACGATACCGCCACCGCCGGTTGCCTGCTCTATCTCACCAAACCCTTGGGTATCGGCATCCTCACCACCGCCGAGAAAAAGGGCAAGTTGCGCAATGCCGATATCGGTCTGGCCCGTGACTGGATGTGCACCCTGAACAAACCCGGCAGCCGCTTCGGCAAGCTCGAGGGCGTGACAGCGATGACCGACGTCACCGGATTTGGCCTGCTCGGGCACTTGGTGGAAATGGCCGACGGCAGCAACGTGACCGCCCGCATCGAATATGACCGAGTACCGCGCCTGCCGGGTGTCGAGTATTACCTCGATCAGGGCTGCGTACCGGGCGGGACATTGCGTAACTTCGACAGCTACGCCAGCAAACTCGGGCGTCTTCAGGAAATGCACAAACGCGTGCTCTGTGATCCGCAAACCAGCGGTGGCCTGCTGATCGCCGTCACCCCCGAAGGCAACGAACAATTCCTCAAAGTGGCCGCCGAGCTGGGCCTGACCCTTGAGCCGATCGGTGAACTGGTCGAGCGACAGACTAACGCGGTCGAGGTGTTTTGATGTCTATCGACTGCACCGATTACCGCGACATTTTTCTCAACGATCGGCCGATGATGGATACTCGCGCGCCGGTCGAATTCAGCAAGGGGTCCTTCCCGAGCGTGGTCAACCTGCCGCTGATGAACGACAGCGAGCGCGAGCAGATCGGCACCTGTTACAAGCAACACGGTCAGCAAGCGGCCATTGCGCTGGGGCAACGACTGGTCTGCGGCGACGTCAAGGATCAACGCATCCGGGCCTGGAGCGAGTTTGCCCGGGCCAATCCTGACGGCTACTTGTACTGTTTTCGCGGTGGCTTGCGCTCGCAGATCGTCCAGCAATGGCTCAAGGACGAGGCGGGCATCGACTATCCGCGGGTCGGTGGCGGCTACAAGGCCATGCGCACCTTTCTGCTGGATACCGTCGATCAGGCGGTTGCCCAATGCGACTTCGTCTTGCTGGGTGGCATGACCGGCACAGGCAAGACCGAGATACTCACGCAATTGAGCAATGGTCTGGATCTGGAAGGTCACGCTAATCATCGCGGTTCCAGTTTCGGCAAACGGGCCACCGGCCAACCCACCAACATCGACTTTGAAAACTGCCTGGCGGTGGACGTGCTGAAGAAGCGTGCCCAAGGTATCGAGCAATTCGTGCTGGAAGACGAGAGCCGCATGGTCGGCAGCTGTGCCTTGCCGTTGCCGTTGTACAAGGGCATGCAAGGGTTTTCGATGGTCTGGCTGGAGGACAGTGTCGAAGGTCGGGTCGAGCGGATTTTGCAGGATTACGTGATCAACCTGCACGCCGAATTTGTCGCTGTGTACGGCGAGCAAGGGTTCATGCTGTATTCCGAGCGGCTGATTTCAAGCTTGAATAATATTTACCGGCGCTTGGGTGGCGAGCGTCATCAGCGCATGTTTCTGCAGATGGAAAGCGCACTGCAAGAGCAGGCGCGTTCTGGATCGGTCGAGCTGTTTCGGGACTGGATTGAAGTGTTGCTGCGCGAGTACTACGACCCGATGTATGCCTTTCAGCGGGAGAATAAAGGGGCGCGCATTGAGTTCGCTGGGGAGCAGGGGGCTGTTCTTGAGTACCTGCGAGCGCGCGTCACCCGGCGGGACTAATGCTCGCGGGTAAGCCTCGCTTCTACAGGATGTCGGATCGCTATCGAGTGAGCGACAAAAATCCTGTAGGAGCGAGGCTTGCCCGCGAAGAGTCCCTTGCGTCGCTATAAGTCTTAAAGCACTGCCACCCCGATCAACCCGCTGACCACACCAATCCCCATGGTCATCAGCGCCACGCTGACCAGCACCCGGGTATCGAAATCCTTGCGCAGCATCAATAGCGACGGCAGGCTGATGCTCGGCAGGGTCATCAGCAGTGCGACTGCCGGGGCGGTGCCCATGCCTAGGGTCATCATGGTTTGCACGATGGGGATTTCCGCCGCCGTGGGAATCACGAACAGTGTGCCGATGATCGCCAGCGGCACCAGCCACAGCAGGCTGTTGGCCATGACGCCGTCGATGTGCGGAAACACCCAGACCCGCACCGCACCCAACACCATGACTGCCAGGATGTAGATCGGGATAGTGCTCCAGAACAGCTGCCACAGGGTTTTGCCCCAGCGGATCATGAAGGGTTGCGAGTCCTTTTCGGTGGCGTCGGCCACCGCCTCGACGGCGGCTTCAGGCAGAGTTTCGGGGCCGGCGATACGCTGAGCGACTATCGACACACCGAATACCAGCACGATGCCCGCCACCAATCGCAACGCGGTAAACCCCCAACCGAGCACAAAACCCATGAACACCAGGGTGGCCGGGTTGAGCACCGGGTTGCCGATCCAGAACGCCAGCGCGGCGCCCACCGATACATTCGAACGACGCATGCTGGCGGCCACCGGAGCGGCGCAGCACGAGCACATCATTCCCGGCAGGGCGAACAGACCGCCGCGCACGGTCGAGGCAAAACCGGCACGCCCGAACAGGCGCAACAACCAGTCTCGCGGGATCAGTACTTGCAGCAGGGAACCGAGGATTATCGCCAGCACGGCGGCTTTCCAGATCGCCAGGAAATACACCTTGGCATAGGTCAGGGCAGCGGCCAGGGGCGCGATTTGCTTATCGTTGAGGATAGAGGCGCCGATGCTGTGATTATCAGCGGCGACGAAGGCTTTGATGTAGTAGGGCGACCACTTGACGTAGTAGAGGCCGACACAGGCCACCAGGACGAACAGGGCGGGTTTCCACCAGAACGACCAGCCCCGGGCGGGGACGGCTGTGGTTGAGAGCGACATGGAGTGGTTCCGGACAATAGGGGCGATGGGCATGATAGCCCAGCCCCTCGGAACCTGTGATCTCCATCGCTTGTGGGACGCGACCGAAACTTACGTCGGGCAGGTTTCCCGACCGTTATCCAAGCCTTGCTTGTAGCTGTGGCTTTGCAGGCTGGCCTTGCCGTTGTGCCACGTCAGGGTCAGCACGTACAGCGAATCGTAGTCGCTCGATTCCCAGTCGTCGGTGATGTTCTGTTTCTTGCCGACGGCTTCGCCCGCGACTTTGTTGATCAGCTCCGGCAGGTAGCCGTGGGACCAGGCGGTGTAGATGACCGAGTTGTGATACTTGTCGTGAAGCAGCTCATCGGCCAGGTCGCTGGTGTCGTTGGCCGAGAAGTTGATGTTCACCGGCAAACCGAGCTTGATCGCGCTGGGGCTGATGGTCATCAAGGGGCGGATGTAACTGTAGGAATTGTCCAGTTCACCTTCCTCGACATTGCGCGTCGGGTTGGCGGCAAACACGTAGTTGGCCTTGCCGAATTTGTTCGGCAACAAGGTGGCCAGATCGATGGCGCGGTTCAGGCCCTGGCAGTTGAGCTGACCCAGGCCGCCCTCGGGTTTTTCCGCGTGGCGCAGGAATACCAGCGTTTGGGTGCCGTCCGTCTGTTGGGCGCGGCTTTCGCTGGATTCCAGGGACAGAAACAGCGCGCTCGCCGCCAGCAAGATAGGCAGAACGACATACGCGCGATGCTTGAAGGGTCTGGCGAATTTAAAAAGGCTCATCATTGAATAATTGGTTCTTCGGCGCATTCGGTTAAGGCTGACAAACCTTTACACCGCGAGCTCCCAGCGTCGGGTGTTTTCCATGTCGTTGTGCCGGTTCGTTTCCGAAAGGGCAATGCTCAGAGTCCTCTGAAGCCCATTTGGTTCGATCCGTGCGAGTGCGCAGCACTGTAACGGCAACCTTCAATGGGTTGGAGCAAAGCTTATAGACAGCATGTTGCGGATTTATGGACACGACACACCTTACCCTAGCAGGCGCTGTCGAAGGCTGAGATCGTTTGATCGTGCTCATCAGCGGTATTGATAACGCCATAAGATGGCAGTCTTTTGCAGCGCCTACATTATGATCGTCACTCTCAATTTCCTCGTGGATCCTTCCCATGACCGATTTGTCTGCGTTCCCCATCACCCAAAAATGGCCGGCCCGGTACCCCGAGTGGATTCAGCTTTACTCCTTGCCCACGCCCAACGGCGTCAAGGTTTCGATCATGCTCGAAGAGATCGGACTGCCCTACGAACCGCATCGCGTGGGGTTCGACAGCAACGATCAGTTGTCCCCTGAATTCATGTCGCTGAACCCCAACAATAAGATCCCGGCCATCCTCGACCCCCACGGCCCGGGTGATCAACCGTTGGCGCTGTTCGAGTCCGGGGCGATTCTGATCTACCTGGCCGACAAAAGCGGGCAACTGCTGGCCCAGGAGTCGGCCGCGCGCTACGAGACCATCCAGTGGCTGATGTTTCAGATGGGTGGCATCGGGCCGATGTTCGGGCAGGTCGGTTTCTTCAACAAATTCGGCGGCAAGGACTACGAGGACAAACGTCCCCTGGCCCGCTACGTTGACGAAAGCAAACGCCTGCTCAATGTGCTCGATGGACGACTACAAGGGCGCGACTGGATCATGGGCGAGCGCTACACCATCGCGGACATCGCGACCTTTCCCTGGGTGCGCAACCTGATCGGCTTCTATGAGGCTGGCGATCTGGTGGGTATCCACGACTTCCCCAACGTGATGCGGGCACTGGAGCGCTTCCTGTCGCGGCCGGCGGTAATGCGTGGGCTGGAAATACCTAAACCCGTCTCAAATTAAACTGGAACCTGTGGGAGCGAGCCTGCTCGCGATAGTGGCGGCACATTCAACACCCCGGTGTCTGAACGATTGCAATCGCGGGCAAGCCCGCTCCCGCAGGATTTTACGTTGGCAGGAAGATTGTTGCCGTTCCAGTAACGCAGTCTTGAGTGTCCGACGTTTGTGCACTACGCCTTGCAGAGCATAAGCTTTGCCCCTTTACGACGTTCGTCTTGTCCTCCGATTTTCAGGAATGCCCATGCCCAGTCAGTTCCCCGAAGCACGTCCACGCCGTCTGCGCCGCAACGCGAGCCTGCGCAGCCTGTTCCAGGAAACAGAGTTCAGTTTGAATGATCTGGTGCTGCCGATTTTCGTCGAGGAAGACATCGACGATTTCGTGCCGATCAACAGCATGCCCGGCGTGATGCGTATTCCGGAGTCGAAATTGGCCGGCGAGATCGAGCGATATGCCCGGGCCGGGATCAAGTCGGTGATGACCTTCGGTGTGTCGCATCACCTGGACAGCAGTGGCAGCGATACCTGGAGCGACAACGGCCTGGTGTCGCGCATGTCGCGCATTGCCAAGGATGCGGTGCCGGACATGATCGTCATGTCCGACACCTGTTTTTGTGAGTACACCGACCATGGCCATTGCGGCGTGCTGCACAACCATGAAGTCGACAACGACCAGACCCTGATTAATCTCGGTAGACAAGCCGTGGCCGCAGCCCATGCCGGCGCTGATGTCATCGCCCCGTCGGCGGCCATGGACGGGCAGGTTCAGGCCATCCGCCGCGCGCTCGATGACGCCGGTTTCAGCCAGACCGCGATCATGGCTTATTCAACCAAATTCGCTTCGGCGCTTTACGGTCCGTTCCGTGAAGCCGGCGGCAGTGCGCTCAAGGGCGATCGCAAGAGCTATCAGATGAACCCGATGAACCGCCGCGAAGCGGTGCGTGAATCGTTGCTGGACGAGCGCGAAGGCGCCGATGCGCTGATGGTCAAACCGGCCGGTGCGTACCTGGACATCATCCGCGACATCCGCGAAGTTTCGCGCCTGCCGTTGTCGGCGTATCAGGTGAGTGGCGAATACGCGATGATCAAATTCGCCGCCCAGGCCGGGGCGATCGATGAAGACCGCGTGGTGCGCGAGAGCCTTGGGGCGATCAAGCGGGCGGGGGCGGATTTGATCTTTACCTATTTTGCGATGGACCTCGCCCTGGCCGGGATCTAAAACCCAACCCTGACCCTCTGTGGGAGCGAGCCTGCTCGCGAAAGCGGTGTTTCAGTCACATTGATGTTGGATGTGCCACCGCTTTCGCGAGCAGGCTCGCCCCCACAGTTGAGGTTTGGTGTACTCAGGATCAGCCGAAGTAGGGCCGGATCCCGTGATCCTTGAAATACCGCTCGATCACCTTCGGATCGGAACACGTCTCGGCAATCGCCACGTACGTATCCGGTCGCAACAGATAAAATCCGTTACGCCCCAGGCCCGCCGCTTCAAACGCCGGCCGCCAGTCAAAAACATGCAGCGGCAAATGATGTTCGTGGCACCAGGCGATCATTTCGTCGCTGGTGTCGCCATACACATGCACCTGCCAGGTCGGACATTTCAGCGGTCCGTAATTGTCACCCTCACCGTCGTGCGCCCAGGGCAGCCGGTCGCCGCCATGCACGTGACCGGCAACACCGGTGCTCAATGGCATCGCGCGATAATTCAGGGTGATCTGCGACACCGTGCGAAACAGGAACTCGCGGGCGGTTTCCAGCGAGGTCATTTTGGGCAGCACGAACGGCGCCAGGCGGGTGCGCAGCAAATCGGCCAGGCGTCCTTCAGCGGTGACGAAACTGAACACCCGGTCGGTGGTGGCAACCAGTTTGCGGGCAAATGCGATGCGCTCGGGTTCGTAGGTGTCGAGCAGATTGGCCGTGGCACCGCCGCTCAAAACTGCCGCGAGTTTCCAGGCGAGGTTAATGGCGTCGCCGATCCCGGTGTTCATGCCTTGACCACCGGCAGGGCTGTGGACATGGGCGGCATCACCCAATAGAAACGCGCGCCCGGTGCGAAAATGGTCCGCCACCCGATGATGCACGCGGTAGGTCGAGAACCAGTTCAGCTGTTCGATCTGCACCTTCAGATTTTCGATGGCCCGGCTGCTGACGTCTTCGAAACGCAGGGTTTCGACATGCTCGGCGCGTTCATCGCGAACCGTACCAATCAGTCGGGCGCGGCCGGTACCGGCGAGCGGAAACACCGCGAGAAAATCCGCTTCATCCAGGTCCACGTGCAGTTCTCCATTGAACGTCGGCCCGCTGGCCTGCACGTCGGCGACGTAGAAAATCTGCTGGTAGGTGCCGCCAGGAAATCCGGTATCCAGGGTTTTGCGTACGACTGATCGGGCACCGTCGCAACCCGCCAGATAACAGGTCTGACAAATTTCCTGTTGACCATCGGGCAAGCGCAGTCGGGCGGTAATACCGTCGCCGGTTTCCTCGAAACCTTCCAGTTCGGTGCTGCGCTCCACCTTGATGCCCAAGGCGTCGAGGCGTTCGATCAGCAGCTTTTCGTGTTCGTCCTGCGGGAATATTTCGAGGAATGCGTAGGGCGTCAGACCCTCGCCGATACGGCTCAGCGGCAAGTGCGCTACCGGCTCGCCCTTGACCCAGAAATTGGCGGCCGCCACTCGATGGCCGTTTTTCACAATGGCGTCGCTGAGGTCCAGTTGGCGATACAGCTCCAGCGTCCGCGCCTGGACGGCCAGCGCCCGCGACGTGGTGCCGGGGGCTGATGTCTTGTCGAGAATCCGCACGCGGATCCCCAGTTTGCTCAGCCACAGTGCGAGTACCAGCCCGGTCGGGCCGGCGCCGATGATCAGCACGTCGCTACGATTCATGAGCCGGTCCTCCTCGGTGTGTGGCTCAAGTATGGTGCAGTCGAAGCGTATGGCCAGGCCGGCCGCCCAACGGAAAAGGCCCCGCAGCCGTGAAGCTGGGGGGCCTTTCGTTGAACGGTGGTGATCAGAAGTCGATGCTGCCCGACAACTTCGCCACCCGTGGTTCGCCTTGGGTCAGGTAACCGCCCTGGGCCGACTCCCAATATTTCTTGTTGGCCAGGTTCTCAATGCCGAAGCGCAAGGTCACATCTTTCCTGGACCTTGAAGGCGTAACGGGCGCCGGCATCGAAGCGGTTCCAGGTCGGCAGGCTGAGGTTGTTGGCCGCATCGGCGTATTGACCGCCGGTGCGCAGCATCCGCGCATTCAGCGCTACTCCTTGCAGGCCGGGGACGTCCCAATCTGCCGAGGCATTGAACTGGAAGGTCGGTACGCCGATGGCGTCATTACCATCGTTGAGACCGCCCTGGGTTTTCTTCAGTTCGGTGTCCATCAAGGTCAGGCCGCTGATCAGGCGCAGGCCGCTGACGGGTTCGCCGAAGATGTTGAGTTCGACGCCTTTGTTGACCTGCTCGCCTTGACGCACGAAGCGCGCGGTGGTGGCGTCGACAATTTCGGTGTAGCCATCGCTCGGTTGCTCGATCCGGTACACACCGAAGCTGGCGCCATAAGTGCCCATGTCGACCTTGACCCCGGCTTCAAGCTGTTTGGAGCGGGCGGGTGCAAAAGCCTGATTGCCGTCGATGACGACGCGTCCGGCCGCCGAAGTCGGCGAGGTTGGGCCTTCAGCCAGACCTTCGATGCGGTTGGCATAAAACGAGACGTGTTCCCACGGCGTGAACACAATTCTCAGTAACGTTGTGCAATCAATTTGTCATTACGCTGTGAAGGTAACGTGCGGCTCGACAGCTGCTACCAGGGCTTTGGGAACAGGGGGATGTCGTAAGGGTCATAGCCTGCGCCATGCCATTGATCGTATGGTTAACCCGACTCAACGGATTTGATGGAGCACCATGCAAGCCAATCGATTGATCATGAGTGCCACCGCGCTGCTGGTGCTGGCCGGTTGCGGCACCCAGCGCATCCAGGAGCCACCGACACGCAAACCCGCCGAGGTCAGGGCAGAAATCGTGCGCCTGCTGCCGGCCAAAACCGTCGATCGCCAAGGCTGGGCTACCGATATCTATGCAGCCTTTGCCGCCCAGAACATTTATCCATCCACCCAAAACCTGTGTTCGGTGCTGGCGGTCACCGAGCAGGAGTCGACGTTCCAGGTGGACCCGCCCGTACCGGGCCTGGGCAAGATCGCCCGCGACGAGATTGACCGCCGCGCCGCCAAAGTGCACATCCCCGGCCTGCTGGTGAGCGGTGTGCTGCAGGCGAGTTCAGGCAATGGCAAAAGCTACAGCGACCGACTGAATGCGGCGCGCAGCGAAAAAGAACTCAGCGCGATCTTCGATGATTTCATCGGCATGGTTCCCATGGGCCGCACCCTGTTCGGTGGTTTCAACCCGGTCCACACCGGTGGCCCGATGCAAGTCAGCATCGACTTCGCCGAGCAGCAGGCGCGGGATTATCCGTACCCGGTGGAGGGCTCGATCCGTCATGAAGTGTTCAGTCGACGCGGCGGCATGTACTTTGGCATCGCCCACCTGCTCGGTTACCCGGTGAGCTACAAACAGCCGCTGTATCGCTTCGCCGATTTCAATGCCGGTTGGTACGCGAGCCGCAATGCGGCGTTTCAGAACGCGGTGAGTCGTGCTTCGGGCATTCCACTGGCGCTGGATGGCGATCTGGTCCGCTACGATTCGATCATGCCCGGCGCCACGGAATTGGCCGTGCGCACCCTCGGCAAGCAACTGGGCATGCGCAATCCGACGATCAGGGATCAACTGGAGGAGGGCAAAACGCTTGAGTTCGAAGACACCAGGCTTTATCAGCGGGTCTTCGAGTTGGCAGAACAGGCCGAAGGCCGGCCATTACCGCGGGCGGTGTTGCCGGGGATCGTGCTGCAAAGCCCGAAAATCACTCGCAAACTCACCACGGCGTGGTTTGCCAAACGAGTCGATGAGCGTTATCAGCGGTGTATGAAGCGCTGAGCAAACGCAAAAAACACATATAAAAAAACCCGGCTGATGTGGCCGGGTTTTTCATTGAGTACTGCGGTGAAGCCGTTCATTCAGGCTACGCGGTTTTCGATCAGACGATCCGAACCACCTTCAGCGATGCGGTTTTCGATCAGACGATCGGAGCCACCTTCGGCAACGCGGTTTTCGATCAGACGATCCGAACCACCTTCAGCGACGCGGTTTTCGATCAGACGATCGGAGCCACCTTCAGCAACGCGGTTTTCGAGGAGACGATCCGAACCACCTTCAGCAACGCGGTTTTCGATCAGACGATCCGAGCCGCCTTCAGCGACAACCGGGTGAGCAGAGGTAGCGGCGAAAGCGTTAACTGCAAAAACCGAGAAAGCGATGCTGAGGAAGATTTGGCGTTTCATGATGGTGTGCTCCGGGGTGTTCTTGGTTGGGTATGGAGCAGATGTTACGCCGCGGATTTTTTATGAGAACTTCATTGACGTGATGGTGAACATCGACCGCAGTGATGGGACCGGCAATGTCCCTCACGCAGTGGTGATGGTGCGATCGTCGGGCGGCAACCGTGTTGTCGGTTGCGGCTTCTACACTGGATAGCTGGTACCTGTCTTCTATTGTCACGACGGCAGAGTTGATCGCGGCGCTCGACCGATGAACCGACTCGCGGCCCAGAGGTGTTTATGTACCAACTTTACGGACATCAGAACTCCGGTGCGGCGGCAATTGAAGCCGCGCTTGAACTCTGTGAAATCCCATATCGCTTCATCGATGTCGAATCGTCCCCGGAGGCAGCTAAAGCGCTGGAGAAGCTCAACCCGCTCAAGCAGATTCCGACGCTGCAACTGCCCGACGGGCGCATTCTCTCCGAGAGTGCGGCGATCCTGATTCATCTCGGGCTCACGTTTCCCGAGTCGAACCTGCTGCCGGAAGACCCCGCCGAGCGCGATCAGGCCATACGCGGCATGGTGTACATCGTCAGCAATTGCTATGCGGCCATCGGCATCATCGATTACCCCGAGCGCTGGTTGATCGAGGTGGATGACTCGTCCATGAAAAACCTCATGGCAGGGGCCCGCAGGCGGCTGCACTGGAGTTGGGAGGTATTTGCCGATCAATTCTCGGCTGAGTTGTATCTGGACGACGAGACGCCAGGGGCGCTGGATGTACTGGCAGCGGTGGTCACGCGCTGGGCGGGCAGCCGGGAGCATCTACGCAGTACCCGCCCGGGTTTTTTCGCCTGGCTGACGCGAATCGACCGGCACCCGACACTGGCACCGGTCTTCGCGCGGCATTGGCCGCATTGATCATTCGCCGCGGATGTACTGCTCCAACTGGCGAATCAGCTCAGCCTGTTCGGCGATGGCTTCCTTGACCAGGTCGCCGATCGACAGCAAACCGATCAACTGGCCGTTTTCCACCACCGGCAAGTGCCGCAGGCGTTTGTCGGACATGATGCCCATGCAGGTCTCGACGGTTTGATGGGTGTCCACAGTGATCACCGGGGACACCATGATGTCCTCGACCGGCGTGCCGACGGAGGAGCGACCCTTGAGCACGAGTTTGCGCGCATAGTCACGCTCGCTGATGATGCCCACGACCTCGCCATTCTTCACGACCGGCAAGGCGCCGACGTTTTTCGCGGCCATGACCATCAGGGCTTCCAGCACCATTTGATGAGGCGCAATGGTGTGGACTTCATGATTCTGTTCAGTCTTTAACTTCAGCAGTTGGGCGACGGTTTTCATGGCGGTTTCTCAGGTGTTGTCGTTGTCCTTGAAGAATCGTAGACCCAGGCGCTGAGGGCAAGGCAGAAAGCGGCAGATATCGCGCAATAAACGTCATTCGGCGGATTTTCTTCCGTAAACCTCGTGCACCAGGTCGATAAACGCACGGCAACTGTCCCACCGCCGTCCCTGTGGGAGCGAGCTTGCTCGCGATGGCGGCCGGACATTCAACATTGATGTCGGCCGTGATGGCCTCATCGCGAGCAAGCTCCCACAGAGGCTCATCTTTTCTGATCGAGAGTATTCCAAAGTCCCAGGCCGTACTCATCATCGGCCATACATGTGGGGATAATGCTGCGCAGTTTACAGACAGCAATCTTTGAATCCGAGAGTTTATAAATTCCTGGTTAATGTCTTGAAACAGATAGAGGGAAATTAACGCCGGAAATTCGAATAGGCTCGCCCATCCAAAAGTTCATGGATGACACGTAATGTTTAATGCACCAACGGCCACTCAACTTGCGCCGCGTTCCCTTCCTGACTCTGTCAGTCAGAGTTTAGCTGCACACTTCATTGCCAAGTCTGTCCCCGACTGGCTGACAAACATACACGTAAAAAATCACTCTGCTTTAAAACAGGTCGCCGGGCCTGCGTTGCCTTGGTATGACAGCGCATCGGCGCAACTACGGGGCGAGATGAAAAGGGCGATCGAGGCCAGTTGGGCGTCACAAAACGAAAGTGATAAAACCCTGAAAAAACTTCAGGCAATCGAAACATTCGCCGAACCGCTTTTAGTCGCTGCGTTGAAAGACAAGTACAACATCACACTGAATGTGCGAACGACTTGTCTGCGGCTTTACTGTCCCAAGGGCATCGTGGTCGGGTTTGATGTGCGGACTTTATCGCTGCTTGAGGCTGCACTGCACAACTTCGAAGTTAAAGAAACCCGAGCGGGTTATTTCGCGAGGGCAAGTGACTTCATTACCCAGCCTTCTGACACCGGGCAATTCGATGTTGTGCCGATCAAAGACAAACTGTCCGTCGAGGCTTTCGCCGCGCTGTGTCGCGAACTGGATATCGGCGCCCGATATCAGGCTTACCTGAAGGCGTTCATGGGGTTCACCAACCCGGTGGCGAGGGCGGTGTTGAAAATCAAAGTTCAGACCAGCCATAAGGATGCACTGCGTGCCGCCAGTGTTCTGGCATTGATGAAACAAGACATCGATCTTGAAACTCACCAGATGCTTCTGAAGTTGGTTGAGGGGCATCGAGCCCTGACCTTGCGCGGTAAGCCGATGCACTGCTATGGGTTGACGATGATGGACGCTGCACTGACCGGCATCGTCCTGATTGCTCCGGACCTCGACCGCAGCCTTACCACCGAACGCATCATCGCTTATGTTCCCCACGATCCACTGCACCCGATCAAACAGTATCCCTCCACGGCCAGCTTCGCCGCCGAGCTTGCCGCTCAATTACGTGCACCTGAGTATCAGCGGTTTTTCAGCCAGTTTGTCCCGCACCAACAGCGAGGCACCTTCTTTTTCCAGCTCAATGACGCCCTTTCAAGGGTTCAATGGCACACACCAACACCGTTTGAACAAACCCCGACATGGCGGGCCGAGCCGGTGCAGACTCCGAATTTGAGGATGGCAAATAAGCGAATCAGCGCTGATTTCTGGACCCATGACTTCCACCAGAAACTGAACAAGATCCTCAACGACGCCCGGGCGATGGCAGTTCCCACCGACGACGAGGATGAAAAATCTCGTTGGGCGCGCTGGGACAGTTTTCAGAAAATAGCCTTGGCCGTTCTCGAAGTGGCCGCTTTTGTGGCCGCGCCTTTCGTGCCTTTTCTCGGTGAGCTGATGTTGGCCTACACCGCTTATCAACTGCTTGATGAAACGTTCGAAGGGATTGTCGAGTGGTCCGAGGGGCAGCGAAGCGAGGCTGCCGCGCATTTGATCGGCGTGGCCGAAAGCCTCATCCAGTTGGGCACGCTCGTGGCGGGAGGCAAACTGCTCGGCACGCTGTTGCCACTCAAGTCGTCGCCATTTGTCGAGCGCATGAAAGTCGTTGAAATGAGCAATGGCCAGTCACGGTTATGGCAACCCGACCTTGAGGTTTATCGGCGGCCATTAGTCCTGGAGGAAAATGCTACACCCGACGCCAAGGGGATTTATCGGCATGAGGGCCGGGACGTGGTCGCGCTGGATGACAAGTACTTTGTGGTCACGCAGCAACCTCGCCTGGACGAGTACCTTGTTCAGCATCCCACCCGCGCTGATGCGTACTCTCCCAGGCTTGCCCATAACGGTGCCGGCGCCTGGACCCATGAAGCCGAACGTCCCCAGGCATGGCAGGGCGTCACCCTGATGCGGCGTCTGGGGCACAGCGTCGAATCGTTTTCCGATCAGACCCTGGAGCAGATCCGTGTGGCCAGCGGGGTCGAAGAGGACGTGTTACGCAGGCTGCATGTCGAGCATGACCGGCCACCGGCATTGCTGCTCGAAACCATCAAACGCTTCAAGGCCGACCAGGAGGTTCAGACGTTCATCGAGCAGTTAAGCAGCGATGATCCTGAGGTTTATGGCAACCCTGACGTGCAGGCTCAACTGCAACAACTGAAGCGCGATGGCACGTGGCCGGAGTCGCGTGCAGAAATTGCCCGATTGGCCAATGCTGGAAAACCCGCGCTGGTTGATGCCCGCTACTGGCTCAATGAACGTGCCGCCGATACGAATGTCAGCCCGAACATTCAATTGTTGCGCAACGACTTTGCACAGATGCCGCGCACGGTCATGGATGAACTTCTGCGCGAGGCGACCCCCGCAGAGCTTCGGCAAATGGACGAAGGGCAAATACCGTTGCGGCTGCGTCAGGCTTCCCGCGCTGCAATGGTTGAGTTACGGCTCAGTCGGGCTTACGAGGGGTTGTATCTGCAGTCCGGCGAAAGCCTCGATACCTGGCGATTGGCGCTGCATAGCCTGGAACAATTGGCCGGTTGGCCGGCTGAGGTTCGTATCGAAATCCGGGGCGTGTCGTTTGACGGACCGCTGCTTGACGGTATCGGGCCTGACGAATCATCTATTCGTAAAGTCCTTGTGTTCAACGATCAAGGCAGTTTCCAGGCGTATGACACCGACGGTGAGTCCCTGCATGGCCTGGGTGATTTTTACACGTCAATGTTGCAGGCCCTGCCAGACGCCAGCCGCGAGGCGCTGGGCTACGAAATCGGCCAGGGCATCCGGTTGAAGGAAGCTCTGCAAAAGGCCCCGATCAAGCAGGAGGCATTTCGCGCAGTGCTTGCGGATCACCCAGTTCACAACCCTGACCCGGTCGTCATGGGTTTGAGGGGAGGCATGCAAGGTTACGAGCTGATGGAGGTCGTGGAAGAGGGGGCGCCCGGTCCCGAGGAGCGTTTCAAGACGCTCTATCCGGGCGCGTCGACGGACTCGTTTGCCGCGTTCATGCAGTCGTTTGCTTCCAAAACCCAGGCACTGGCCTCTATCCGGCAGCGTGAATTGGGGTTCGAAGGGTTGAGCAAGGCGCTGGATAGCTGGGTGGCGATTGAACGAGGCGAGTATCTGCCGATGGATCAGCGCTACCACAAAGGACGCTTTGCCAAGGCTCTCAAGCAATGTTGGCAGGCCGCTGGGGAATCGTTGCCGCAAGGCTATAGCCTGAATCTGGACTTTCACTGGACCAGCGATTTTCTGGAGTACCTGCCCGTGTTGAACGCAGATTTTCGTCACGTCAGCGCGTTGCAGTTTCGGTACACCGCATTGACTACCGATATCACCGGTTTTCTGGGTTACTTTCCCAACCTCAGGGCACTGGATTTGAGTGAAAACGCTCTGGTCACGCCACCTCGCTTGCGGGAGAACCTGCCGGCGCTTGAGCGTCTGAACCTCTCCAATAACCAGCTGACGCTGACCGCCCAAAGTGTGGCTGACCTGGAAGGCCTGACCCGCCTGCAATCGCTTGGATTGGGCAACAATCCCGCACTGGCGCTGCTGCCGGATGTCAGTCGGATGCCCGACCTTGACCGGCTGGATTTGCACAATACCGGTAGCGCCGATTGGCCCCCGGGTCTATTTGCGCTACCGCGGCCGCGCTCCTTTGCGCTGGATCTGCAAGGCAACCCTGTCGCACACATACCTGACGTCGCGCCCGGGTCCGATGAAGCGCGGCTGATCGCCCGCACCCGCTTGAGTCGCGACCAACTCACTGACCAAAGCCGTCAGCAGTTTCAGGACTATATGCGTTCGGTAGGTTATGACCCGACCCGCAGCTACCCGCCCAAGGGTGAGGAAACCAGTGAGTATTGGCTTGAAGGTGTGGAGGCAGAACAGCGAGTGAGCAGGCAAACGACCTGGGATGAACTTGAGCGGGAACCGAACGCCCAAGGTTTTTTCGAGGTACTGGAACAGCTCAGTGAATCAGCCGACTACGTTGATGACGCCTACCGCCCGGGGCTGACACAACGGGTGTGGCGAATGCTCGATGCCGTCGCCGAGAACACGCCGCTGCGTGAGGAACTGTTTCGCATGGCAGTCAACCCGGACTCTTGCGCCGATGCCGGTGCGCAGATTTTTAATGAAATGGGCAGCAAAGTGCTGGTCCACGAAGCTTATCGGGCAGGCAATCCTGCGCGGATCGAAGCCAGCCTGATCACGTTGGCCAAGGGCAAGTCTCGACTGGATGGAGTAAATGAAATTGCCCGGGCCACGATCCAGGGCAGGTTGGCGGCAGGGGAAACTTTTCAGGCGTTCGATGAAGACGGCGACATCACCGGGACCATCGATGAAGTGGAAGTCTACCTGGCGTTTCAAACCGGTCTGGCGGACCGGCTTGAATTGCCCTGGCAATCACGGGACATGTTGTTCCGGCAGATGGCCGAAGTCGGTGAAGAGCAGATCGACCAGGCGTATCAATCGATTCTGGCGCTGGAGGCAGGAGAGGGGTTGGTGAACCGGATGATTGAGCAGGGGTTTTGGCGCAAGTATTTGAAAAGTCGTTATCCGCGAGAGTTTGCGCAGAATTCGGCGGTGTATAACGCAAGGTCCGAGGCGTTGCTCGATCAGCAATTGGCCGGCTCTGTTTCGCAGCAGGAGTATGAGCGTGGAATCGCTGAATTGGCGGATGCGCGCAAGGGCTTGCTCAGGACATTAACCCGTACAGCCATGGAAAAGCGGTCTATGTTCTAAGAACGATTGGACGCTCAGGACCAATCTCTCAGAGTCCTGAGTGTTTTTATGGTAATGCTATGAGGAAACTGAGTTGGGCAGTTGTTAAAAAACTGGCAACTAAACTTTCGTGCAGAAAAAACCCAACTAAAATGTGTGCGTACCTCTCCATGTTGATAGTTTTTCATCGTTGTATCCTGTTTGGACCTCAGCAGATATATTGCCTTGGGCACTTCTCAATATTCCCGTGCAATTAGTGCATGCAGCGAACGCTTCCGTGGCCGGCGTGGTTATCTTGAATGTCCATATTTTAACTATCTCCTTTTGTTCGCTGGTTTTTAATAGTGAGGCTGTATTTTTAACTAGTACTTCACCGTGAGCTCCGGGAATTCCATCGGGTTCGGGAAGGAGGAAATTGTTTTTGTTCAAGTGATCCAAGGTGGCTTCCCAAACGTCATCTGAAAGTAGCACTGCGTTTTTCTCTCTTCTCACGGTCTGGAAATCGATAGGTGTCTGGCTGCTGCCTTTGTATGTAAGCACAGTAGATTCATCAGAGTTGTAATAGCTTTCATATTTGGCCTCCAGGTGTGTTTTGAATTTGCCGATGTCAGAAACTTTATACGTTCGGAATTCAGCATTGCTCTTGCTATCCACGAGTGTTAAACCCGGGGTGGAGGATATTCCAGATGGATGAGGTATGTTGTGATGGGCGTTCATGAAGAACGTTTGTTCGGGGTCTGCATCTGATAATGAACCACCAGCATTGACGATAAGTTTTGCTTTTTTTGATTTCGTATAGTTGTAGTATGGATGTTGAGCTTTATGTTGGGCCTCCAAAGCCGTAGTTTGTTTTTTTGGGACGTTTCTTGGTGCCTCAAAAGCATGTAAAGCGTTAGAGCTAATCATGGAGTTCGAAGTGTTACGGATTTCCTGTACGGGGTCTCCCGCTAGCCCCAATCTATCAACAAAACTTATCGGGCTATTACTTACCATCGCATACAGATTCAACCCATCCACATCCCCCGCCGGATCGGCACTCACCCAGCGTTGCAACCACGGCGCGTAATAACGCAGCCCATAGTAATAGAGCCCGCTGACATCCATTTCCTTGCCCGAATAACGAACGGTCTTGTAG
>NZ_VOBI01000023.1 GCF_008369325.1 Pseudomonas sp. ANT_H12B
TGTACTACAACCGCACCAGACTCCACAGCTACAACAACTACCTGTCGCCAATAGCTATGGAGCAAAAAGCGGCATAAGCACCGTAACCGGTGTCCGGATTTACTTGACCAGTTCAGGCTCGCTCCCACAGGTTTCTCGCTTCAATAGAAAGAAAGCATAAAAAAAATGGCCACCGCATCAACGGTGGCCACTTTATTCAAACGGCTGGATTAATGGCCGTAAACGTCAAAATCAAAGTACTTGTCCTGCACTTGCTTGTACTTGCCGTTGGCGCGGATTTCGGTGATGGCGGTGTTGAATTTTTCTGCCAGGGCGGTATCACCCTTGCGCACAGCGATACCGGCGCCGCCGCCGAAGTACTTGGCGTCTTCGTAGGTCGGGCCGACAAAAGCGAAACCTTTACCGGCGTCGGTTTTCAGGAAACCGTCGTTCAGATTGACCGAGTCGGCCAGCATCGCGTCGAGGCGGCCGGCGACCATGTCCAGGTTGGCTTCCTGCTGGGAGCCGTAACGCACCAGGACAATCCCGGCCGGCTGCAGCACTTCAGTGGCGAAACGGTCATGAGTACTGGCGCGCAACACACCGACTTTCTTGCCCTTGAGCTCGGTCAGCGGGTCTTTGACGTCGGTCCCTTCCTTCATCACGAAGCGCGCCGGTGTGTGGTAATACTTGATGGTGAAATCAACGTTCTTTTTACGATCGTCCGTGATGGTCATGGACGACAGGATGGCGTCGATTTTCTTAACCTTCAGCGCCGGGATCAGGCCGTCGAATTCTTGCTCGACCCAGGTGCACTTCACTTTCATTTGCTCGCACAGCGCATCGCCGATGTCCACGTCGAAACCGGTGAGTTTGCCGTCAGCTGTTTTCATCGAGAATGGCGGGTATCCGGCTTCGATACCGAGGCGGATCGGCTTGGCGTCTTCAGCCACAGCGGTCAGGGACATCATCGACAGTGCCAGGGCACCGAACATCACTAGCTTCTTCATTTATAACTCCTGTGTGCGGAGGCTTTTATTGGCAGCTTTCGATTGGTAACTTTCGGTTGTGAAGACCGAAGTGGCCGGCAGTCTAGAGCGGCCGCAGGAGGGCAAATTGTGTATATGCGACAAATACTTATAAAAAGGTGGCCGACTTGAAAAGCACAATGCCCACGTTAAACCTGATCCAGCACCACCCTGCCGAAGGACCCGGAGCCATTGCCAAGTGGGCTGCGTCCCGAGGCGTGACGCTGAACGTCTTTCGCGCCGACCTCGGCCAGTTGCCGCCAGTGGGTGCAGCACCGGCGATTCTGTTAGGCGGGCCTTATGAATCCAACGCCGGGCCGGCGTGGCTGGAAGCCGAACGTCAATGGCTGGCGGGCAGCCTGGCTCAGGGCGCGGCGATGTTTGCAATGTGCCTCGGCGCGCAGTTGCTGGCGCTGAGTCTGGGCGGGAATGTGCGGCGGATGAGCCGTATGGAAACCGGATGGACACCCGTGACCTTCGTCGATGGCCAGACATTGTCGGTGCTGGAGTGGCACGAAGACGCCATCGACCTGCCGCCAAACGCGCAGTTACTGGGCAGCAGTGATCAATGCAAGCAACAGATGTATTGCGTCGGGCCGACTCGGGTGGGGTTACAGTTTCATCCGGAGTGGAATGCTGAATCGGTAGCGATGCTCAATGAGCATTTTGCCGAGGAGTCGCCGTTGCCTCGAGGCCAGCCGGACAGCGCCGCCTACGCCGCCGTTTTTGACTGGTTGCAGGCGACGCTGGATGAATGGTGGACGGCGCAGGCTACAGCCTGATCAGCACTCGCAGCTGATCGCGTTGCTAGCCTGGCGCTGCACCACAGTGCTCAACTCAAACCCTTCATCCAGCCACCCGGTCACCCCGCCGATCATTTCCTTGACCGGGTAACCCAGCGCCGCCAGTTTCACGGCGGCCTTGTTGGCGCCATTGCAGTGCGGCCCGGCGCAATAGATCACAAACACACTGGTTTTCGGGTAGGTCGCCAGCGCTTGCGCCGTCAGCAGTCGACCTGGAATGTTGATCGCTCCCGGCACATGACCACGTTCAAATGCCAATGGTCCGCGCACGTCCACCAGCACAAAATCCACCTCGCCGGCCTGTTGGCTGCCATGTACGTCGGAACAGTCGGTTTCAAAGGTCAGACGGTTGCTGAAATGCATCAGGGCGATGGCCGATGGGGCGGCGGGAATCTCACGGACCAGGCTGGTCATGGGCTGTACTCCAAAGTCTCGGTGGGTGTGAGAAGACTTTATCCACTCGCCGCTTGACGCTACAGTGGCGCACAAGACACTCACCGGGAATTTTCCGCCAAATGCAGCCCACCCCTGGATTGGTCGCGATTCTGGCCTACGACGGCCTCTGTACCTTCGAGTTCGGCATCGCCGTGGAGATCTTTGGCCTGGCGCGGCCGGAGTTTGACTTCCCTTGGTACGAGCATCGCATCGCCGCCGTGGATCAGGGCCCGATGCGCGCCATGGGCGGCATTCAAGTGCTGGCTGACGGAGGTATGGAACTGCTCGAAGAGGCGCGGACCATCATCATTCCCGGCTGGCGCGATCGAAATGCGCCGGTGCCCGAAGCATTGCTCACGGCGCTGCGCCAGGCCCATGCTCGGGGCGCGCGATTGTTGTCGATTTGTTCGGGGGTATTTGTGCTGGCGGCCACCGGCCTGCTCGATGGTCACGGTGCTACCACGCATTGGCGCTATACCGCTGAACTGGCCGAGCGTTTTCCGAACATTTTGGTGGATCCGGAGGTGCTCTACGTCGATTCGGGTCAGCTGATCACCTCGGCCGGCAGCGCTGCCGGCATCGATGCCTGCCTGCACCTGGTGACGCGGGACTTCGGCACTCAAGTGGCCAACGCGGTGGCGCGGCGACTGGTGATGTCCCCGCAACGCACCGGCGGCCAGGCGCAGTTTATTCCGACACCGGTCAGTTCTGCGCCACGCAGCGATTTGTCGCGCGTCATGCAGTGGGCACGCGAGCGTTTGCACGAACCGCTGGAGGTTCGCGATCTGGCCTGCAAGGCGGCCATGAGTGAACGGACGTTCCTGCGCCGCTTCACTGAAGCCACGGGCATGCCGCCCAAAGCCTGGTTGCAGCATGAGCGCCTCGGGCGGGCCCGTGAGTTGCTGGAGAGTACGCGCTTAAACACCGAGCAGGTTGCAGAGCGCTGTGGTTATCGCTCGGTGGAAAGTTTTCGGGTGGCGTTTCGTACTGTGGTGGGGGTGCCGCCGTCGGTGTATCGCGAACGGTTTGGGCGAGAGGTCAAAGCGATTTCTTGAGGTGTCGTTGAGGGCCCCTTCGCGAGCAAGCTCGCCCCACAGTTGATCGGGTTGCCTGAGCGGACGCCCGATCACGAAGGGGCCAGTCCAGACACCTGTTATCTCAAGGCTTGCGCAGCAGATAGGTATCCATAATCCATCCATTCGCCAGCCGGGCCGCCTTACGCACCCGTTCGATCTCATCCGCCACATCCTTGAGCTTGCCGCTGATCAGAATTTCATCCGGTGTCCCCAGGTAAGCCCCCCAGTAAATCTCAGTCTCCTGGTCCGCCACCCGATGGTAGGAATCCTCCGCATCAAGCATCACCACCAGGCTGTCGGCGTCGCTCACCTGCCCCGCCGCCAGTCGCCGACCGGTAGTGATTTCAATCGAGCGGCCAATGCGATTCAACGGCACCTTGTGCTGCGCCGCCAGCGCCTGAACGCTAGTGATACCGGGGATTACTTCAAAATCGAAGACGCATCGGCCGGACGCCAGGATCGCCTGCAAAATCCGGATGGTGCTGTCGTACAACGCCGGATCACCCCACACCAGAAAACCGGCACACTGCTCGTCAGTCATTTCGTCATTGATCAGCCGTTCGAAGGTCGACTGCTTGGCAAGGTTCAGATCTTCCACGCTGCTCTTGTAGTCCACGTCACCGCGTTCGCGCTCCGGACTGTGGGCTTCGACAAAGCGGTAGTCGTGATCGGTGATGTAGCGCTCGCAGATCTCGCGGCGCAGGTCGATCAGTTTGTCTTTGCTCTGGCCCTTGTCCATGAGGAAAAACACGTCGACAAGGTTCAGCGCCTTCACTGCCTGCATCGTGATGTAGTCGGGATTGCCGGCACCGATGCCGATGACCAGAAGTTTTTTCATTAAAGTGCTCCCTCAGGGTCAGTGCCCGGCAAGCGTAAACGCCAGCGACCATTGAACCGTAACTCGATAGCCGACAGCGGTTCGACGTCGATCAGGTTGAACGCTGCGCCTTGCAATACCTGGGTCAGTGCTGCGCGAATGACAAATGGATGGGTGATGGCAACGATGTGCCCCGGTGTCGCCGTCAGCGTTGCCAGCCAGGCGGCCACGCGTTCAACAAGCTGCGCCACCGACTCGCCACCGTGGGGCGCCGAACCCGGATCATCGAGCCAGACCTGCAGCGTTTCGCCTTCGGATTTCTGCAGATCGTCGATCCGCGCGCCTTTCCAGCGGCCGAAGTCACAATCGCTCAGCGCCGCGACAACCTCCACATCGCTGCCGAACAACTCGGCGGTTTGCCGTGTCCGCAACTCCGGACCGCAAAGAAGGCGTGGTGCACGCTTGAACTGATTGCAACGGGAACCCTTTGCCGATTGCCAATCCATCTCCAACGGTTCATCTGTAGGAAAACGCGCCAATTTCTGTGCGACGGTTCGAGCGTGGCACATCAGGGTCAAACGGGTCGCCTGCACGAAGGATCACTCGTCGATGGGTAGGGAAAACGGCGTCACGCCGCTGGCAATCGCGCAATTGTGCCGTAAGAAGCGCTATTCGGGGCGTTTCGTTTCAGGCAGAAGCACAGATTCGCAAACTCACTTCTTCCTTAATAAACGGCTATCTCTGACACGCCTATAGGCGATGCCCTACAAGATCACTGGACATCCGTGTAGCCCCCGTCACACGGGCATTTCGCCCCGTTTCAGAGCGTGGGGAAACCGCACAAAAATTAACTAGACATGGAGCGGGCGTTAAATAAATACTGGTTTAACGGATTATGAATTGGAAACCACACCCATCCAGCAGGAGCCCGGATACCTCTTTCAGCGACATGAACCACAGCCTCCATTCCTCCGCACTCGTTGCTGCGCCCACCGGTACCTCAACAATCCGGGCGCGAGCAGGGTGCAACCCCGCCCAATGTAATGGCGGACAAAAAAAGGGCGGCGTTTGAAAAATTTCTAGCGACCGCTTGTTTAACGCGTGGAAACCGACAGTGATAGTCAGGTTCGGTACTAACCGCCGAACCCTTTGATACAGGAGTGCATCCATGCTGGCCTTACGTCCAGTCGAGTTGACCGATCTGCCCCAGTTGCAGCGACTTGCTCGCGAAAGCCTGGTGGGCGTCACGTCTTTGCCGGACGACACTGAACGCTTGCGCGAGAAAATTTTCGACTCCTGCGCCTCATTCGAAAAGGATGTTCAGGGTCATGGCCCGGAGAATTATTTCTTCGTGCTGGAAGATCTGGCGACCCAGCGTCTGGTCGGCTGCTCGGAAATCCTCGCCACCGCCGGGTTCAGTGAGCCGTTCTACAGCCTGCGCAACCGGCATTTCACCAGCGCCTCGCGGGAGCTGAACATCGAGCATGGCGTGCCCGCACTGTCGTTGTGTCACGACCTCAGTAGCCACACCTTGCTGCGCGGTTTTCATATTGACGCGGCACTGGTGCGAACGCGGTTTTCCGAGCTGCTGTCACGGGCACGCCTGTTGTTCATTGCCGCTCATTCGCCGCGCTTCGCCGAAGCGGTGATCACCGAGATTGTCGGCTTCAGCAGCGATGAAGGACAGTCACCGTTCTGGGATGCCGTAGGCAAGCATTTCTTCGATCTGCCCTACGCCGAGGCCGAGCGACTCTGCGGTCTGGAGAGCCGCACGTTCCTCGCCGAACTGATGCCGCAATATCCGATTTACGTGCCGATGCTGCCCCAGGCGGCGCAGGACTGCATTGGCCGGATACACCCTGATGGTCAGGAGGCCTTTGATATCCTCGAGCGCGAAGGGTTCGAGACCAACAGCTACATCGACCTGTTCGACGGCGGCCCGACGCTGTATGCGCGCATCCCAGGCATCCGCTCCATCGCCCAGAGCCAGACCGGCACGGCTAAACCCTGTTCGTCCATTGATGCCCGTGGCAGCTATCTGGTGAGCAACGAGTCGCTGAAAGAGTATCGCGCCATCGTCGCCGAACTGGACTACAACGCCGGGCAAGCTGTGGCCTTGAGCGACGAAATGTGCTCGGCCCTGAACGTGACTGAAGGCAGCCCGATCCGGCTGATTGCCCTGTGAGCATCATCCGGCCTCGTGCCCAACGACTACGCCCGAGCAGGCGCGAAGAAGGAACTGCATCATGATTGTCCGTCCGGTTCACGTCACCGACCTGCCCGCCTTGCTGGCGCTGGTGCGGCAGGCGGGTCGCGGGTTGAGCACCCTGCCGGCCCATGAAGAACGCCTGGCCCACCGATTGCGCTGGGCACAACGAACCTTCGCTGAACAGGTCGAGCGCGCCGATGCCGATTATCTGTTCGTGCTCGAAGATGACGATCAGCAGGTGGTGGGTGTCAGCGCCCTGGCCGGAGCCGTCGGCCTGCGCGAGCCCTGGTACAACTACCGGGTCGGGCTCACCGTCAGTGCGTCCCCGGACCTGGGTATCCAGCGGCAGATTCCGACGTTGTTTCTGAACAATGAAATGACCGGGCAATCGGAAATCTGCTCGCTGTTCCTGCGACCGGATCAACGTCAGGGCAGTAATGGTCGATTGCTGTCGTTAGGACGTTTGCTGTTTGTGGCCGAATTCCCGCACCTGTTCGGTGAAAAAATCATCACCGAACTGCGAGGCAGTGCCGACGAGCAAGGCTGTTCACCGTTCTGGGACAGTGTGGGAAGGCACTTTTTCAAGATGGATTTCAGCCACGCCGATCACTTGTCGGGGCTGGGCAACAAGGCGTTCATCGCCGAACTGATGCCACGCCAACCGCTCTACACCTGTCTGCTTACCGAACAGGCCCAAGCGGTGATCGGCAAAGCTCACCCGAACACCGAACCGGCACTGAAAATCCTCACCGCCGAAGGTTTTTCCCATAAAGGTTACATCGACATCTTCGACGCAGGCCCGGTCATCGAAGCACCGATCTCGAAAATCCGTACCGTGCGCGACAGCCAATCGTTGGTATTGGCCATCGGTACGCCAGACGATCAGGCCCCGGTGTGGCTGATCCACAATCGGCGCCTGGAAAACTGCCGCATCACCACCGCCCCGGCACGGCTGGTGGGCAACAGCCTGATCGTCGACCGCCTCACCGCCAAACGCCTGCAACTGCAACCCGGCAACTCGATACGCGCCGTGCCGCTGCGCAATCAACAGCAGCAGGCGGTCGCGGCGTGATCAGTGGTAAGTGCTGGCGAAGCCTGAGTTTGGCTGCATAGCAGTCGTGGAATCCAGTTTGAAAGCATCATCCCTCGCCACAAGGATCGCCCTGGATTAGTCCCTCTGTAAATTCGTCATCATTCTCTACCTCTCCGCGTGATAGCCTTTTGTTCCTTCGGCGTTGACACTTTTGCTCAAGCCTTTCCATTCCTTTGTATGGTGGAACTCATATGTCCAGGCTTTCTCATCAAGATTTGCGCCGTAATTTCCGCGAATTGTTCGCTTCCAACGCCTGCTATCACACGGCATCGGTCTTCGACCCGATGTCGGCCCGCATTGCCGCGGACCTGGGTTTTGAAGTGGGGATCCTCGGTGGTTCGGTCGCGTCGTTGCAGGTACTGGGCGCCCCCGACTTTGCCTTGATCACCCTCAGCGAATTCGCTGAGCAGGCCACCCGCATTGGCCGTGTGGCCCAACTGCCGGTCATCGCCGATGCCGACCACGGCTATGGCAATGCGCTGAACGTTATGCGCACCATCGTCGAACTCGAACGCGCCGGCGTGGCCGCCCTGACCATCGAAGACACCCTGCTGCCGGCGCAATTCGGTCGCAAGTCCACCGACCTGATTTCGGTCGCCGAAGGCGTCGGCAAGATCCGCGCGGCACTGGAAGCCCGGGTCGACTCTGAAATGGCGATCATCGCCCGCACCAACGCGGGGATCTTGCCGATCCAGGAAATCATCAGCCGCACCCAGCACTACCAGCAGGCCGGTGCGGACGGCATTTGCATGGTGGGCGTGCAGGATTTCGAGCAGCTGGAGCAGATCGCCGAGCACCTGAGCGTGCCGCTGATGCTGGTCACCTACGGCAACCCGCTACTGCGCGACGACAAACGTCTGGCCGAACTGGGCGTGCGGGTCACCATCGACGGCCATGGCGCGTACTTCGCCGCGATCAAGGCGACTTACGACAGCCTGCGCGAACAACGGCAGATTTTCACCCAGGCCTCGGATTTGAGCGCGACCGAACTGACCCATACCTACACTCAGCCTGAGGAATATATCCGTTGGGCCGAGGAGTTCATGAGCGTCAAGGAGTGATCGTTCATCTCGTATAGCGATGTAAACCGAACTATCGCCTTCGCGAGCAAGCCCGCTCCCACATTAGATTGCCGGTGAACTCACTATCAGTAGCGGAGCGGCTTACTTCTTGGCCAACTCCATAATCATCCGCGACAGCAGATAAATTCGCGGCGCCACGCTCTCCACCTCCGCGTATTCCTCCGGCGTATGAATATTCCCGCCGACAATCCCGAACCCGTCCAGCGTCGGTGTACCCACACCGGCCGAGAGACTGGCGTCCGCCGCTCCGCCGCTGCCCTCTTCCGTCAGCTTGCGACCGATTTCACCGTAGATGCCCTGAGCCATCGCCATCAAGCGATCCGACTCTGCCGTTTGCGGCATCGGCGGCAAGCCGCGTTGAAGGGTGGTGGTGACTTCGGTATCAGGGATCAGCTTGTCCTTGGAAACCCGCGCCAGATCCTTCTCGATCCGGTCAAACTCTTCCGGCACCGCCGCCCGCACGTCCGCCTTGGCCGTGGCTTGATCCGGAATCACGTTGGTCCGGTCGCCCGCCTTGAGCACGGTGAAGTTAATGGTGGTTTTCTTCGCTTCATCACCGAGTTTGCCAAGCTGCAGAATCTGGTGCGCCGCTTCCATCGCTGCGTTGCGCCCCAACTCTGGCGCGACTCCCGCGTGAGCCGCCTTGCCCTTGACCTCGACCACTGCGGTGGCACTGCCTTTGCGCCACACCACCAAACCATCCGCCGGGCGACCGGGTTCGAGGTTGAGGGTCACGTCGTGGGCCTTGGCGGTTTTCTTGATCAGGTCGGTAGCGATGTCCGAACCGGTTTCTTCACTGGCATCGAGCAGGAAGGTGATTTGCGCGTAGTCCTTGAAGTCGAGGTTTTTCAGGACTTTGAGCGCGTAGATCCCGGCGACGATGCCGCCCTTGTCGTCCATCACGCCTGGCCCGTAGGCGCGACCGTCCTTGATGTGGAACGGGCGCTCGGCGGCAGAGCCTTCCTTGAATACCGTGTCCATGTGCGCCATCAGCAGGATTTTCGCCTTGCCGGTGCCTTTCAGGGTCGCGATCACATGGCTGCTTTTGTCCGGGGTGTTCGGCACCCGTTCGATGGTCGCACCAAGTTTTTTCAGTTCGTCGATGGCGATGTCGCTGACCTGGGTCAGACCGGGTTCGTAGCCGGAACCGGAGTCGATGTTCACCAGCCGTTCCAGCAGTTTCAGGGCTTCACCCTTGTATTGCTCGGAATCGGCGAGAACTTGTTTGTGAGGTTCGGCGAAGGCGACCGGGGCGAAAGCGCCGAGGACGAGGGTCAGGCCGAGGCTGGTGGCCAGCTGGGAACGCGGAAGTTTGAACGTCATGAATCGATCCTTGTTTCGTGTCGGGGGGACTTGAACCCTACCTGACTGCGGCGCAAGGCTCTATACCGGATGCGACACTGAGCGTTCGGCTTTGGACCGAGTTGAAGCCATCGTCGGAACGCCGCCCGGACCAAGCCCGCCACGGGGATCTGGGTGCTGCACATATTTTTGCGATCACCCCGATCACTGTGGGAGCGGGCTTGCTCGCGATGGCGGAGTGTCAGGCGACGTCACTGGTGAGGCGGGTCCCACCGGATCAAGCAATTCGTGATGAGGCCTGTCGTCGCGGCAGCAGATGACCCGGTTGCGCCCGGTGGTTTTGGCTTCGTACAGCGCCTGGTCGGCGTCGTTGAGCCACAAGGTCGCGTCAGTGTGGGCCGGGTTGAAGGCGGCCAGGCCGATGCTCAGGCTGACTTTCAGTGCCGGGTTCTGCTCGTAGCCAAGTGTAGCGAAGCGGTCCCGCAGGGCATCCATGGCAGAAGCGGCGCTGTTCAGGGGCAGATCCGGGAGGATCACGCAGAACTCGTCGCCACCGTAACGCCCGGCAACATCAGCTGCCCGCAGGTTCTGCTTGAGCATCTTGCTCAGCTGCCGCAAAACGATGTCCCCGGCGATATGGCCGTAGGTGTCGTTGATGGTTTTGAAATGGTCGATGTCGATCAGCGCAATCACCCCGTCTTGATTCTGGCGTTGGCAGCGCTGGAATTCGATCTCCAGTTGATCCTTCCAGGCACCGTGGTTGAGCAGGCCAGTGAGGCTGTCGGTGCGGCTCAAGGCCAGCAGTTCGCGTTTATGCCGGCCGAGGGTCGTGGTCTGACGGAAGCAGAGCCAGCCCAGGGCTAGCGGATAAATGCTTAACAGCGGCAGGCAGGCATACAACTGCAACGGGCTGGTGTGCGGAACGAAGGCCGGTGTAAAGACCAGCATCCCCACTCCGACCCCGAGAATTTGCGCGACGGTTCCCACCAGCAGAAAACGCAAGCCGCCGATCGCGACATTGTTCATCGCCATCATGGACAGCGTGGCCGCGCTGGGGAGCGGGTTGAATTGCATGGCCGCCACCCAGAAACCGCCAAGAAAGGCATCCACCAGGATGTTTCGGTACTCTGCGTGGTAGGGAACCTTCGCCCGGCGTGCCCATTGGTACGCCACATGCGGCCAGAGGATGCCATTGAGCAACATCAACACCCAAACCCACGGTGCCGGGTCGAGCGGATACATCGCCGCGCCCACGCATAGCAGCCCCAGGGCTAGACCGAGGGTTCGCGATGCGTAGAGCCTCCTGGCCAGTGAAAGTCCTTTCCCTCCCGCTTTTCCCATTTGGGCCTCTGCGCCACTGAACGGAACCTGATAACACCGGGGTTGCGTGTTGCTGGAAGTCTATCAGGGCAACGTTAAATAGCCATCGTCGGCTAGCAGTCTGAATTCACGCCCTCGCGCCTACAAAGCGAAAACATCGTTCCTGCATAAACGGCTATACATGAAAGGAGGGTTCGATGAAAACCGATAAAGAAGGAGGCTCATGCAGACCTTTCAAGTGTTGATCATCGGCAGCGGATTTGGCGGTCAGTGCGCGGCGATCAATTTGCTCAAGGCAGGCATCGATGATTTCCGCCTGCTGGAACGGCGAGACTTTTTCGGCGGCACTTGGTGCCAGAACACCTACCCCGGCGCGGCCGTCGATGTGCCCTCGCCGCTCTATTCGCTGTCCTTCGCGCCCTACCGCTGGACGCAGATGTTCGCCGAACAGGCTGAACTGCACCACTACACCCAGTACGTGGTGGAACACTTTGGCCTGCGCGACAGGGTGGAACTGGAGGCCAATGTCGAGCGCATCGAATGGGACGACGATGGCAAACGGTGGGCGGTGCACACCGCCGGCAAAGGTACGTTCCATGCGCAATTCCTGATCAACGCCACCGGGCCGCTGAGCCAACCCGTGGTCCCACACTTCGAGGGCCAGGAACGATTTCAAGGCAAGACCTTTCACACCAACAATTGGGATCACACCTACGATTACCGGCAAAAACGTGTGGCCATTGTCGGCAGCGGCGCCAGTGCGGCCCAGGTTATTCCGGCGATTGCCCCGGACGTCGAGCACCTCCATGTGTTCCAGCGCACGCCCCACTGGGTACTGCCCCGAGCCGATCGCACTTTCGGCCGCTTCCAGCGCTGGTTGCTGGGGCTCAAACCGGCCTACAAACTGTTGCGCTGGATGATTTACTGGAAATTCGAAACCCGGGTGATTGCCTTCAAATACTCGAAACCGGCGATCCGCATGGTCCAGCACCAAGCCCTGCGCTTGATCAAACGCCAGGTGCCGGACGCCGAATTGCGGCGCAAATTGACGCCGCAGTACACCATTGGCTGCAAGCGGGTGATTCTGTCGAGCACGCTTTATCCCGCGCTCGGTCGCAGCAACGTGACGCTGCACAGCCGCGAGCAAGGCATCGCGTCCATCGACGAAACCGGCATCGTCACCCAGGACGGCCAGCACATCGACCTGGACCTGATCGTCTGGTCCACCGGTTACGACGCCACCGACGGAGTGATTTCCTACCCGGTCAGCGGCAAAAACGGCACCCGGCTCAGGGATGTCTGGGCGCAGTATCCGCGCGCCTACCTCGGCACCAGCCTGCCGGACTTTCCCAACCTGTTCATCGTCACCGGCCCCAACACCGGTATCGGCCATACGTCGGCGCTGTTCATCATCGAATCGCAGATGAATTACATCCTCGATTGCATCCGCACGTTAAAAGAACAGGGTTTGCACAGCATCGAAGTACGCCCCGAAGCGGAACGAACCTACACTGAGATGATTCATAAAGAAATGGAACGCACCGTGTGGAAGTCCGGGGGCTGCCACAGTTGGTATCAAAGCAAGAGCGGCCATGTGATTGCGATGTTTCCGGGGTTCAGTTTCAGCTTTCACCGGTTGACCCGGGCGTTGAAACCCGCTGATCACATCCTGTCCTGATCACGTAAAAGGAAGACACCTGATGCTTGTATTGGTTGTCGCAATCGCGGTTTTCGCGGCCTGGAGCTGGTTGAGTTACCCGGCCATCGGTCATTGGCTCTATCACTTGAACATGTCGCTAGAGGCCAAGCTTTATCGCCTGCACAAAATCGTCGTGCCGATCGCCGAAATGACTGTCTCGACCTGGCAAGGCGGGCCATACGAGGCCTCCAGCAGTGTGCTGATGCTCCACGGGTTCAGCGCCGACAAGAACATATGGCTGCGCTTTGCCCGGCACTTTGTCGGTAACTATCGGGTAATCATCCCCGACATCGCCGGCCATGGTGAAACCGGCTTCAAGGCGGGTGGCGGCTACGACATTCCGTTGCAGGCCAAGCGGATGATCCAGTTGCTCGACGTCTGCGGCGTCGAGAAGGTCCATGTGATCGGCAACTCGATGGGCGGCTACATGGCGGCGTGGCTCGCGGCCACTTATCCGGATCGCATTGTTTCGGTCGCCCTGATCGACCCGGCAGGTGTCACCGCGCCTGAGGTCAGCGACCTGGAGCGGCATTTGGCCAAAGGCCACAACCCGTTCCTTATTCATTCACGGGAAGAATTCCGGCGTTTCTACGCCATGACCATGGCTGAACCACCGTGGGTGCCCAACGTGGTGCTGGACGCCATGGCCCAGCGATATGAACAGAGCCGCGATGAGCTGGAAGAGATTTTCAAGGACTTGCGCGCCAGCCCGCCGATGGAGCCGAAACTCCCCGATATCAAAGCCCCGGCGCTGTTGCTGTGGGGGCACAAGGACCGCTTGATCGACGTCAGCAGCGTGGCCATCTGGAGCAAAGGCATCGCCGACCTGCGAGTGGAGGTGTGGGACCACATCGGCCATATGCCGATGGTCGAACAGCCGGCGAACACCGCGCACTTGTATCGTGAGTTTTTGGCATCGTTGCGCTCGGAAAGTCCACAGGATGAGCGGCTGCACTGAATAAGCAGTCCTTTGCAGAATGAAGTCCGTCAGAAACTTCGTTTGTCGGCGCCGCTGAAGGCTGCGATCTTTTCCCCCATCCTTTACGTCACCGCGCCAGGAATTTTTTTCATGAGCCACCCGAACTTCGTCAGCCCTGACCTGATCCGCCAACGCTTTTCCAAAGCGATGTCCGACATGTACCGCGAAGAAGTGCCGCTGTACGGCGCGCTGATGGAACTGGTGGAACAGACTAACCGCCACGTGCTGGACAGCGATCCGCAGATCGCCCGGCAGTTGGACAGCACCGGCGAAATCCTGCGCCTGGACCTGGAACGCCACGGCGCGATCCGCGTCGGCACCGCTGATGAGCTGGCAACCCTCGCCCGGCTGTTCGCCGTCATGGGCATGCAACCGGTGGGTTATTACGACCTGACGCCGGCCGGTGTGCCGGTGCATTCCACGGCTTTTCGCGCAGTGCATGAAGCGGCGTTACAGGTCAGCCCGTTCCGGGTGTTCACCTCGCTGCTGCGCCTGGAACTGATCGAAGACCTGGAACTGCGAGCGTTCGCCCAATCGGTGCTGGATAAGCGTTCGATCTTCACCCCCGCCGCGCTCATCCTCATCGAACGCGCCGATACCCAGGGTGGGCTCACTGAACAGGAGGCCGAACACTTCGTCGAGCAGGCGCTGGAAACCTTCCGCTGGCACCACAGCGCCACCGTCACCGCCGAGCAATACCAAAAACTCAGCGCCCAGCATCGCCTGATTGCCGACGTGGTGGCGTTCAAGGGGCCGCACATCAACCACCTGACGCCACGTACCCTGGACATCGACATCGTCCAGGCGCAAATGCCCGCCCACGGCATCACCCCCAAAGCGGTGATCGAAGGCCCGCCTCGTCGTCAGTGCCCGATTTTGCTGCGCCAGACCAGTTTCAAAGCGCTGGATGAACCGATTGCTTTCACCGACAGCGCCGACAAGCGTGGCAGTCACAGCGCCCGTTTCGGTGAAATCGAGCAGCGCGGCGCGGCGCTCACCCCCAAAGGCCGGGCACTTTACGACCGCTTGCTCAATGCCGCCCGGGATGAACTCAAGGATTTCCCCAACGAAGCCAACGCTGCGCGCTACAACACGCTGATGGCGCAGCACTTCAGCGAATTTCCCGATACCTATGAAGGCATGCGCCAACAAGACCTGGCGTACTTTCGCTACTTCGTCACGGAAAAAGGTCTGGCGGCTGACGAGCTGAGATCCTCGACACTGGAGGATCTGCTCAGTGGTGGATACCTGCGGGTTGAACCGCTGGTGTACGAAGATTTCCTGCCGGTCAGTGCGGCGGGAATTTTTCAGTCGAACCTGGGGGATGCCGCGCAAACCCACTATGGCGTGCATTCGAACCAGCAGGCATTCGAGAAGGCGCTGGGGCGCCCGACCATTGATGAACTGGGGTTGTATGCCGACACGCAGCGGCGTTCGATTGAGGAGTGTTTTGCAACATTGACCCGCTGATCGACACCCAATTGCAGGAGCCCGGTTTATCGGGCTCCTGCAAGGTCTGTGGTTACTTCAGCTGCGCCAGCAGCGCTTGGGCCACCGCCTCCGAAGACGCCGGGTTCTGACCGGTCAGCAACAGACCATCGGTGACCACGTAGCTCTTCCAGTCGTCGGCCTTGGAGTAAACCCCACCCTTCTCCTTGAGCATGTCTTCCACCAGAAACGGCACGACATCCCTCAGTTGCACCGCTTCTTCCTCAGTGTTGGTGAAACCGGTCACGCGTTTGCCTTTGACCAACGGCTGGCCATCCGCATCCTTGACGTGACGCAACACGCCCGGCGCATGACAAACCGCCGCGACCGGTTTGCCGGCCTTGTAGAGTGACTCGATCAGTGCGATCGAATTCTTGTCTTCGGCCAGGTCCCACAGCGGGCCATGGCCGCCCGGGTAGAAAACCGCGTCGTAATCTTCCGCTCTCACACTGCCTAGCAAGGCCGTTGACGCCAACGCGGACTGGGCAGCGAAGTCCTTGCGAAAGCGATCGGTGGCCGCAGTTTGCGCGTCCGGCTCGTCGCTTTTAGGGTCCAGCGGCGGTTGGCCACCCTTGGGCGAGGCCAGGGTCAACTGAGCGCCGGCGTCCTTGAAGGCGTAATACGGAGCGGCGAATTCTTCCAGCCAAAAGCCGGTTTTCTTACCGGTGTCCCCTAATTGATCGTGGGACGTTAGAACCATCAGGATTTTCATGTCGCTCTCACTCCATTTCAGGATTGTCCGGACGCTTAACGGTGCGTGGCTTGTGTTTTATGGACCGCCCGGCAGGTCGATTCGTTGCACTGGGTGCCAAGACCCTTGAGTGGTGGCGCAAAGCCTTGATGCGCAAGAAGTTGCGCACCTGTTTCTCCAAATACCCTTTCCGATTCGCTGAACGCCCGGCCTGTCGGGCGCTCCAGCCAAGTGCGCAAGAAGTTGCGCAGTGCTGCGCAAGTTCTTGCGCACATTACGTGGGGATCTTTGTCGAGCATTCTCACAGCGATCAAATAAACGTCTCAACCTCATGATTTATATAGCCTTACCCGTTTATGGCACGGACCTTGATAACAGTCAGACACCCACCGGGCGATACCGCCTCCCGGGCATCTTCATTTATTGAGCAAGGAGAGCATCCATGGCTACACCAGCGTATATGTCCATCACTGGCGAGAAACAGGGTCTGATCACTGCCGGCGCATTCACCGCCGACTCGGTTGGCAACACCTACCAGGAAGGTCACGAAGATCAGGTCATGGTTCAGGGCTTCAGCCACGAAGTGATCATCCCGCGTGACCCGCAGTCCGGCCAACCGACCGGTCAGCGCGTTCACAAACCAGTCGTGATCACCAAGGTGTTCGACAAGGCTTCCCCACTGCTGCTGGCTGCCCTGACCTCGGGCGAGCGTATGACCACTATCGAAATCAAGTGGTACCGCACCTCGGCTCAAGGCACCCAAGAGCACTACTACACCACCAAGCTTGAAGACGCGATCATCGTCGACATCAAAGACTACATGCACAACTGCCAGGACCCGGCGAACTCGCACTTCACCCACCTGGAAGACGTGCACTTCACCTACCGCAAAATCACCTGGACCCACGAAGTATCCGGTACTTCGGGTTCCGATGACTGGCGTTCCCCGGTCGCAGGCTAAGTCTGGCCGACCGTTTCAAGCATCGGCCGGCTCTGCTGGTCGTTGTTGTTTACGCCCTTCCAGAATTTTCACGTTCGCAAGCACCCTGCTGCACAAACCGGCCTTCTTGCAGCTCTCGCCTGACGGCAGCGGCATCCATGGCCAGATCTATCGCGCCGTCCAGGGTGATTCCGGCAAACGCCTGACCCGTTACGCGGTGACACTGCGTCCGCAGTTGTCTTACCTGGCGCATCGCATCAACCAGCGCATCTTCCAGAACCTCACCGTGGCGAAAATCGTCGGCATGGTCCTCGAAGAGCATGGCATCCAAAGCAATGCCTACGAATTCAAAGTCGGAGCGATTTATCCCGAGCGCATTTACTGCGTTCAGTACGATGAATCGGACCTGCAATTCATCCAGCGCCTGGAAACCCGCACCAGCCGCACGACTCGTAGCGACTACGACTTCGAAAAACCGCGGCTGACGCTGGAAAGCGCAAACCGTGGCGACGCCCTCCCCGACCTCGAAGACTACGACTACCCCGGTCGCTTCATCGACCGCGAACGCGGCAAGCACTTGGCCAAACGCGCCCTCGAACGTCAACGCAGCGACTTCCAGCTGGCCGAAGGCAAAAGCGATCAGCCGTTGCTGGTCAGCGGCCACTTCCTGGCCCTGACCCAACACCCGAAAGCCAAATGGAACGACCCCCCCGTCCCTGACCCAGAACAAACCGCGCATCCTCGGCAGCCAAAGCGCTGTGGTCACCGGGCCAAAGGTGAAGAGATCGGATAGTAAGCATCTTGAATTGGCTTATCTGTCCAGCGCCGTACAACTGGTGCAGCAGATAAGGGGCCTTCTGGGTAATATGAGCCACGCTTGACTCTTTCCGTTCCAGTCGCCGGTCCTTGTGGATTATCCACAGGGGAGTGTTGGTAACAATCTTTACCGTACCAATCATTTACCCAGTCAGTGGCATTACCTGCCATGTTGAAGATACCTAACGAATTAGGCGTGAAACGATCGACTACAAACGTCTCTCCCTCACCTTCCCCTGGAAAGTTCCTGCCAAAGTTCTGGCCACCATTGTCAGTTGGAAATAATACATGCTGGCCGCGACTACGGGCGGCGTATTCCCACTGTGCCTCAGTAGGCAAACCCACGAAAAAGCCACTTAGGCGACCAATCCATTGCAGCAATTTTTGGCCTCCTGCCAACTTTCTGCAGGAGCAGGCAGGTTCGAAGCATACATACTTTTCAAGTCTTCTCTATCGCGATACTTTGAGTCAAATAACGGTTTACCTGGCGCAACAAAAAACAAATCGAAATCCCCCAACGCCACCTGAAATTTCGACAGGTAATAGCTACTCAACTTAACCGGATGCACAAAATCATCATCCCCACCGGATCTGATATTACAAAGCTCCTAACTGACCGCCTTCGACAAACACCATAGTGTCGATGGACTGCACCGCGGTGGTCAGCACCTTGCCACACAGTTCACGGCAAAGGTCCGGGTATTTATTCTTGATTGGGGCCGCGATCGCCGCGACTTTATCGGGTGCAAGATTCTGGCTCCTGTTCAGCAAAGCAACCCAACACGTCGCCAGTGCTATCCGTAACATCCAACCCCGCCAGTCTCATCTTCACCCTCCTCCGCGCCTTCGACACTGCTGTTAAACCACGCCTGCAAAACACAGGGCATCTCTAAACGGGCAGGCCACAGACCTCAACTCCGCGACGGTCTCAATGTGCTGGTCGCGCGCAAGCAGCGATTGCAGACACCGGTTTATTCCACGCAATAAAAATGGGCGACTACCACGGTCGCCCATTTTTTATGTCTGAAGCTTTTAAACTGCCCTCCAGAGAAGGTGTTCGCCCAGTGTAATGGCCTGGCAATCCATGCACCGGTAAAGAGCCCTGACACTGGGCGAACGGAAAGCATTTTAATTGAAGTCTGCGAATATGTCCGCGAATATGAACATGAAATTTATCGAAACAGCATTGATTAAATGTCGGTTCAAATACAATTTTTGACAATTTTTTTAAACTCACCGGTTCGATCATTAAAACTGAATATTCTTGTACAAAAGCTGTACAAGAACATTCAACATATAACGCTAATACTCAACTTTCGTGCTGACCTGTCACTCTCAATATATCGGCGTACGTCACCACAACGCTCTGCCCTACTTTCAAATCTTTCAGTTTCGCCTGAACTTCAGGTCTTTCGACATTGACGGTTTTGGACTGGCCCGCCGGGTTTTCGAAGGTCACCTGGTTTTTCTTCAGGTCGATGTGGGTGATTTTCAGTTGGACCTGCACCTGACGGAAAGCTTCTCCACCGGGGTTCGGGTTGTCTTTGGTGGCGCGGATGTCGCCGGCACGTTCGGTGGAGCCTGGCGGACCTTTGTCTACGTCGGTATCGAGGAATGCCGCGACCGAGTGGGTGACATCGACTTTGACTTGATCGCCGACTTGCAGGTTGCCCAAATCTTTGGCCTTGTCGGTCAGTTGTACATGAACCTATCCACCTTCCGGCCTTTCAAGGACGACCCGATGGTTGGCGGCGTCGCGAGGGTGATGGGCTTTGGTCAATGCGTGAAGTGTCATAAACGGTACTTTCCCTGTGAGTTGATGGCAGCAAAAGGCGCTCAACCACAGTCCAGTGCCCTCCGTGCAAATCAGCATAGACGCTGATCAGGGAGTCTTCGCAGTTTCCTGTGCGGTGGATTCACCGCTGTCGGTGCCCTTGCTGCCTTCCTTGCGTCGGGTCGGGTCGGTGGGGCGCAGGGCGTCGTTGTCGCGCTCGACTTCGCCGGGTGGTCGGGGCTCGTCGGGGTGTTCAGAGGTGTCAGGCGGTTTGGGTTTCATCGGGGATCTCCTCAGGCTTCGGGATCGTCGACTTCCTGGGCGACGTTCACGGCGGGCGAGTCTTTATGGGATTGGTCAGCTTTGAGCTTCAAGGCTTGCCACTGTTCGAGGTCGATGGCGCCCTGCCCCAGCAAGTCATCGGCGACTCGCAGCAGTTCGGCGTAATGGGCGTCGGGAGACTGTTGCCAGTAGGCCTTGTCTTCGAACAGGCGCTGCCACGAGGCTAGGTCAGGGGGTTTGAGGTCTTCGCTCATGGCGGGCTCCTGTGGGCGGGCTTCTTAACTTAGGAGGCTGTCGCTCAGGCGAGAGTTCCGACTCAATACCCGGTCATTTCCAGATAGCCCTGCCCGCCCTGACTGCCGCTCAACCGCACCGGCCCTTCCCAATAGGGAATGCGCAAATCCATCCAGGCTTCAGGGTTGAGGGCATCGAGAGTGATGTCGAGGTGTTTGCCGGGGATTTTGATCGACCAGCGCACTGGCATCGAACGGCCGGCGACCTTGGCAGTGTCTTGCGGTGTGAGGCTGATGTCACTGGCGTGCAGCAACTGCGTCTGCCCCCGGGCGTCGATCCAGGTCCCGGTAAGGTAAGGCTCGCCGTCCTTTTGGCGCATGCGATAAAGCATCACGTGTTCGCCACTGTCCAGATGCAGGGAAAACCAGTCCCAGCCGGTCTGATTGGCGGTCAGTGGTTGGCTGCTCCATTCGCGGTCGAGCCAGGCCGGGCCGCTGACTTGCCAGGTTTTACCCTCGATTTCCAACGAGCCGCTGGCCTGGAAAAACGGCTGGCTGTAGTAGTACGACGCCTGGCCTTGCTCTGATTTCTGGCTGAAACCCTTGTCCCCTTGCAGCACCAGAGGATGTGTAGACGTCAGCCGCAATTGGTAGCTGAAATGTTTGTCACGGGCGCTCAGTTGCATCTGCGCCAACGGGTCGGCATCTGACGTCTGACTGCTGAAACGCCAATCGTCGATCCACGCGTTGAACGGCGTCAGGCTCACCCCGGCCTGCCCGACGCCGCCACGGGCATAGCGTTCGGCAGCGTGATGCACCGTTGCAGACGTCACAGCCGCATGACCGAGCCAAATCGTCTGATTATTCCAGCCTGCCACCTCGGGTGTAGCTTTCAGGGCGCTGCGAAACAACGTCCACTGCACGCCAAACTCGCGACCCTGATCGTCCTTGAGGTTGGCGGTGACGTACCACCATTCGATGCGAAAACCGTCGTGAGGCCCGTGATCCGCCGGAAAACTGAACACCCGACCGGGCACCACTTCGGTGAACGCGGCAGCCTGATGACCGAGGCCGGCGAAGCCTTTTTCATCAGACGCCGGGATATCGCACCCGCTCAACAAAACCAACAGCAACAGCAACACACCGACGTTAATCTTCATGAGCAAACGTCCTCAGCAGATCCGCCGGTTGGGTGCGATACAGCGTGTACAGCGGCCATGCCGACGCCAGCAATGTCGCGAGTAACGCCAGCCCCATCAACTGCAATAATTGCAGAGGAAACACCCGCAACGGCAGGCGCCAGCCGAAGGCCTGAACGTTGATCACCGTGTCCAGGCACCAGGCCAACGCGATGCCCAACGGCAACGCGAGCACCAGGGTCAGTACCGCCAACAACCAGGTTTGCCCGAGGTTGAGCAGCATCAATTGTCGGCGCGTCACGCCCAGCGCCCACAATGGCGCCAGTTGCCCGAGACGGCTTTGGCTTTGCGTCAGCAGGCTGATAAACAACGCCACGCCCGCCACGCAGAGAGTCAGGCTGTTGAGCGCAGCAGTCGCGGCAAAGGTGCGTTCGAACACTTGGGTAGACCAGCCCTTGAGTCGGGCCTGATCGACAATGCGACTGTCGTCGAGGGCGAAGCGAGCTTGCAGCACTGTCACGAACGCCGGGATGGAAGGCGGATCGATGCGCAGGTTGAAACGGTTCGGTGTCAGCTGCGGCCAACTGCGCAACAGGTGGTTGACGTTGACCAGCAGGTGGCCCTTGGGGTTGCCATAGTCGGCGTAGATCCCGACGATCCGTGGCGACCAAGGGCCGTCAGGCGTCGGGATCGTAAGGTGATCGCCCAGGCGCACCTTCAACCGACGGGCCAGTTGTTCGCTGAGCATCAGCGCGTCGTCCTTGGCCAGCCGGTCCCAAGGGTTGTCGCCCAAGGTTTCCAGCAGCGGCCAGTGCTGGCGATAGGACGGATGATCGATCACGCCGAACACGTCCGCCGGCCAACCCTGCAACTGGATCGAGACTTGCCAGTTCGGTAGCACTGCGCTGAGTTGCGGCTGCTGTTTGAGCCAGGTGTGCAGCTCTCTGGCCTGCGCCGGATTTTGTGGGTTGAGGTAGAGCTCGGCGGTCAGACGTTGTTCGAGCCAGTCGCTGAACGTCTGGCGAAAACCGGCGGTCATGCTCCCGGCACCGATGTTCGCCGCCAACGCCAACAGCAACGCCATCAGCGCCAGGCTCAAGGCCGGCAGTTGCTGTCGGCAGTCGGCGAAAAACCATTGGCCAAGTACCGAACGACTGCGGCTCAGCACCAGGTTCAACACCGCACTGAGCACCACCGGCAACGCCAATGCGGCGCCGAGCAACAGTGCCGCCATCAAGACGAAACCGCTGGCCAGGCTGTCGCCCCAGATCAATGCCAGCAGTGCGATGACGGCGGCAATCGCCGCGACCCAACCCTGACGGCGCAACCAGCGCACGTGAGCCTGATGCCAGGCTTGCGGGTCGGCCAGGGCCAGCAATGGCAAGCGCGCCGCCCGCAGCAGACTGTTGGCACCGGCCAGCAACGCACCGAACACACTCAGGCCGATACCGCTAAGCCACCACAGCGGACTGAGGCTCAACTGCCCCGCCACTTCAGCGTCGTACAACCCGCGCAAACTGGCGGCGACATCCGGCAACAACACGCTGGCCAACAGGTAGCCGCTGATAACCCCGGCGAGTCCGCCGATCACTGCCAGCCCACCCAGTTCGACGGTCAGGCAGGCAATCAGCATGCGCGCACTGACCCCGCAGGCCCGCAGGGTTCTGATCAAGCCTCGGCGTTGTTCCAGCGCCAGGCCGATGGCGGCGTGGACGATGAACAGGCCCACCACGAATGATAGAAACCCCAAGGCATCAAGGTTCAGGTGAAAGCTCTCGGTCAGGCGCGACAGATTGTTTTCTTCACCGCTGGTCTTGAGTTGCAGTTGACCCTTGAATTGATCGGGCAGGTTCGCGGTGAAATCCTTGGGCAGTAACAGGCGCGAGAGCTGATCCGGCAGACCGAGAATCTGCTGGGCAAACCCGATGTCCACCAGCAACACACCCGGCGCCATGTCGGTCTGGACATGTAACGGCGGCAATGCCTGGCCGCTCGTACTCAGCGGCCGCGCGCCCTCGCTCAGGCCCAACGCCTGCAAGGTCTGCGGCGAAATCCAGGTACTGCCCGGCGGACTGAAAAACTCGACGATCTGCTCGATCGCCAATGCTTGCCCGGCCACCGCAGAACCGCCCGGCAGCGACACCGGCTCGATGCCCATCAACTGCAAGCGCTGGTCTTCATGCCCCTTGAGCGTCACCCGACCTTGCAGCACCGGCGACACCGGCCACCCGGCACGGCGCAGATCAACGAACAATTGCTGGGAGAAGGTTGCACCACTGGGCGCACTGAGGCTGGCCTGAGGTTCACCGCCGATCAACTGGCTGGCCCGGGCATAGCTTTCCCGCGCCTGACTGTTCAGCGCTTGCACACCGGACAGCAGACTGGTGGCGAGCCAGAGCCCGGTCAGCACACTGAAAAACTGCACCGGGTGCCGCCGCCAATGACTGAGCAGCGCTCGCAGTGTTTCGCCAAAGACCCGCACTTCAGCGCTCGTCCGCGCCAGCCAGACGACCACCGTGGAGCACCACTTTTTCCGCCAGCCTCGCGGCAACCCTTGGGCTGTGAGTGACCATCAATAACGTGGTGGGGCTGTCGTCGAGCAGCTCCAGCAACAACTTCAACACCTCATCGCTGGTGGCTTCATCGAGGCTGCCGGTGGGCTCATCGGCCAACAGCAGCTTCGGCTGCGACGCCAGGGCACGACCCAGCGCAACCCGTTGCTGTTGCCCGCCAGACAGCTGTTCCGGATAACGCCGCAGCAAGTCAGCCAGCCCAAGACGCTGCACCAGATGCGCCTGCCAGCGCGAATCATGCCGCCCGGCCAAACGCGCCTGGAACGCCAGATTGTCCTCTACCCGCAGACTGCCGATCAGGTTGAATTGCTGGAACACCAGGCCGATTTCAGTCCGCCGCCAATTCGCCAATTGCCCTTCGTTCATCTGCTCCAGCCGATGCTCGCCGCTGCGGATGTTGCCGCGATCGACCTTGTCCAGCCCGGCGATCAGGTGCAGCAAGGTGCTTTTGCCACTGCCCGACTCACCCATCAACGCCAGGCTGCTGCCGGGTTTCAATGTCAGGTCGACGCCTTGCAGCACCGGCAGCGGACCTTGCGCAGTGGCGTAGCTTTTGAAGACGCCGCGGACTTCAAGCATGGGAGAACCCGATTGATAAACGTGGGGCAAGGATAGCGGCCCTGCATGGTTTTTGTCCGTTGACGATTGTCGCCCGGAGTGGCCGCCACCCTACCCTCCAGGCTGGTCTAACCATAACGATAAAAAGCGGATACGCCATGCCTCGTTTCACGTTGAGCCCTCGTGGCCTGCTGGCCTGCCTGATCACGGCTTGCCTGACGCAATCGGTGATTGCTGCCGATGCACCGGCCAACGCCAGGCCATCCGGGTTCATGGAGCACGTGATGAGCGAAAACGTATACGCCGGCAACGCCATGAGCCGCCGCGCGCAATACCCGTTTGGCTCCCTGCTGCCGCGTGGCGAGAAAGGCCAGGTGGATTCGGGCATGGGCAAGAGCCACCGAAGCGCCGTCGGAGCGGAACCTTTACCTGCCGCAATTGCGCGCTGGTGGAACGCAGCAGTCGCGAGTTCCGCCTGACCGGTCAGGGTCAACTGGTGCTGCAACACGCCCGGCGCTTGCTCGCCGGCAGCCAGGCGTTGAACAACGAGCTGACGCGGCTCATGAACAGGCATTTCGCGCGGCGGTGCAGTGGGGGCAGCCGAATCATTCGATTCATCTGGATCCGCAGCTGTTTGTGGCAGCGTTGACACCCGGCAACCATGAGCTGGAACAAACACGGCGCAACAGCGAGCCGACGTTGCTGGAGCAAGTCAGCGACCATCCGATTGCGGACCTTGCGGCTGCAAACTGGCAGCAGTTTTGCCCCGCCCATCACTTGCTTGAACGCACGGCCGCTCGGTGACTGAAAGCCTTGGGCTGGAGTTTTTCGCAATTGCTTGATGAATACCGCCGGTGTCGGGCCGAAGATCTGTTGCATGCCGGGGGACTTGAGTGGGTGGAGATTTCCGATCGGCCGGGGTAGAGCGATGTGCAGAGTTTGAACCGCGCGTGTCTGCGCTGGTTGCGGTGTGCGCCGGGGGTGTATCGGACGCGGTGGGGACAGCCTTCGGATCCGGGTTGAACGGGCCGGCCTCACCGCGGGCAAGCCCGCGATGGCGTCGTCTCAAACAATCGAGATCTTACTGCCCCACCGCAACACTGGCAGGCACCTGCGACGGCGTAACAATGCTGTTCAGATCGATGTGTTTCCACTCAGGCTGGGCCCCGAGCCGCGCATTGAACCGATAGTTAAACGTGAACTCATCGGCGGTCGGCACGCTCAGCGGCTTGCCATACGCCGCCTCAACCCCCGCCAAGTCATACCCCATCAACTGCAACAACGTCGGGAAGATGTTGTAGTGGCTGGAGCGATCCTTGTTGCCGGCCAATTGCGCTTGCCAGTCCAGGGTTTTCAATTCGCTGCCCGAAATCACCACCAGCGGCACCAATCCTTCTTCCACCACTGGGTCACCGCCACAGTGCGTGTTCAACCCGGGGTTGCCCCGTTCATGCAGATCCTGCCCGTGGTCCGAGGTGTAAATCAGCAACGCGTTATTCATATTCGCCTGAGCAAACACCCGCGAGAAAAACTCCCCGACATTCCATAGCAACGTGTTCTTGTAGGCATTGCGGTACAACACCCAATCATCCGGCTGGCCATTGAAACCATCACGTTTACCGGTGTCCGCCACCTCGACAAACTGCCCCCGAGGCAAGGTCGGACGATAGGCCATGAACGCGTCCGGGTACTTGTCGTGCACCGGGAAATGCGCGCCCACCTTGTTAATCAGCACCAACTCCGGTTTACCGTCATTGAGCAGCTCGACCAGCTTCGCCGCCGCCGCCATGTCGCGATCACGTACGCTGGTCTGGTCAAATTGCACGAACTCGTCGATGTCTTTTTTCTCGGCATCGTTCATCAGGTTCTGCAAGTTGCCAGCGGTGCGCTGGGCATCAATGTAAACGGTGCGCAGGCCGGCTTTTTTCGCGTATTGCCAGATCGATGGCTGCGTGCTGTTGATCCGCATGTAATCGGCGCGGGTGCCGCCATAGCGCAAGGTGATGTTGGTGTCGGCGCTGCAATTGGCAATCGATGCGGCATAGCCGAAGTTGAAGATATCGACGCCCGCACGCGCCTCCTTGAGATTGCTGTGCACCCCGAACGGCGTGTTGATGTCCAGGTAGTTACCGGAAATGCTCTCGTCGATGATCAGCACAATGTCGTGGCCAACCGGCTGATCGTTGCGCGCCAGGCGCACTGGTTCGCGGGGGCCGACGGTGTTGTGCAGGGTTTCATAGGTAAACAGATTCAGATACGCCAACGGCGTGTACATGATCGGCAGTCCCCGGGCGCCCTCGCCGGCCCGCATGAACAACACCGCACTGAGCAAAAACACCCCAAGCACCGGTGCCGCAACGAGCAGTGCACCCGGCAAAGGAAAACGTCGACGCGGCTTGAGCCCGATGCCGAACAACAGCAGCAAACCACCGACCACCCCACTGATGATCGCATCGCGGTACTGGTACGCCGCTTCCTGGATGAACCCGCCGGAATACACCAGCGACACGAAGCTGCTGTAGGACAGGTAATCGGCCGTGACCCGCGTGTAAACATCGAAGAACACTGCCGAGGCGAACATCGCCAATGCGAATAGATGCCGGATGAGGGTCTGGCGGATATACGCGGCCATGAACAGCGCGACTGTCAGAACAACGAACATTGCGCTAAACAGCATCACTGGAAAGCCAATTCCCATGGCACTCAGGCGTTCAAGGTAATAGTCGTAATTACCGATTAAATAGAGAACTAACAGCAGCTCTTTGAGATATCGAATCATTGTCTTTCCGCCGTTCGCCGAGGGCATTTGGCCAATAGATTGTCGGCCATTTTTTGACACTAGCACCGGGCCATCAAAGCGCAAGAAATGTCGGACCTTTCTAAAAAGCGTCAAAAAATTGTTGACTCAAATCTGACACACTCAAGAGGCTGTAACCCTCGTGTTTCAAGCTCTACGACCGTTTATCGTTTTCTTTTAGATGTGAAAAACCCGTCAAAACCGCGGTAAATCCAGCAGCGGCAAGCACTTGATGGCAAATAGCCCCCAAAACTGGGGCTGTCATATCAGAGCAACATGTCATTTTGCTGACACGGTTTCCCACGGCTGGGCTATACCCCTTTTGACCGTCTCAATTCAGTTTTTTCCACCGACTTACGAGGCACGCCATTATGGACGTGAGCGTATTTGGTACGGGCTACGTTGGCCTGATACAAGCAGCGGCACTGGCCGATGTCGGACATCGCGTCTTATGTGTCGACATTGATCCAAACAAGATCAAGCAACTGCAACAAGCCGTACCGCCGATCAGTGAACCGGGTCTTTCCGGCACGCTGGAAGACAACATCAAAGCCGGCCGATTGCTCTTCACCACCCAGGCCAGCGACGCGGTCGAACACGCCGAGCTGATTTTCATCGCGGTCGGTACGCCCGCCGATGAAGACGGGTCTGCAGACCTCAGTCACGTACTGAATGTGGCTCGCCAGATCGCCAGTTTCATGGAAGCCGACCGCACCCTCATCATCAAGTCCACAGTGCCGGTCGGCACGGCGGACCAGGTAGCCGCCACCGCCAACGAAGAACTGCACCGTCGGGGCAAAAGCGCACTCAATGTACGGGTCGTGTCCAACCCGGAGTTTCTCAAGGAAGGCAGTGCCCTGGCAGATTGCATGCGCCCGGACCGAATCATCGTCGGCACCAACGACGATGAAGCACGCAACCAGATGAGCGAGCTCTATGCACCGTTCTGCCGTAACCGTGAAAAGCTCATGTTCATGGATAACCGCAGTGCCGAGCTGACCAAGTACGCAGCCAACGCGATGCTCGCCACCCGCATCAGTTTCATGAACGAACTGGCCAACCTTACAGAGTTGCTGGGGGCCGACATCGAAGCGGTGCGCAAAGGCATCGGCTCAGACCCGCGCATCGGTTACCACTTTATTTACCCTGGTTGCGGCTTCGGCGGCTCGTGCTTCCCCAAGGACCTGCGCGCGCTGCTGCGCACCGCCGAACACAACGGCATGCCGTTGCGTCTGCTGCGCAGTGTCACCGACGTCAACGACAGCCAGCGTCACATTCTCTTCAGCAAACTGAAAGCGCGTTTCCCTGGCGGGCTGGCCGGCAAATCCATTGCGATCTGGGGTCTGGCGTTCAAACCCAACACCGATGACATGCGCGAAGCACCCAGCCGTTATCTGATGGATGCGCTGTGGGCCGAAGGCGCGAGCGTGCAGGCCTACGACCCGGAAGCCATGTCCGAATGCCGACGCATTTATGGCTACCGCAACGACCTGCACCTGTGCGCCACCCGCGACGACACGCTGGAAGACGCCGACGCGCTGGTGATTTGCACCGAGTGGAAGAACTTCCGCGTCGTCGATTTCGACCTGCTGGCAAACAAACTGCGTTCGCGGGTAATTGTCGACGGGCGCAACCTCTACAACCCGGAACAAGTAGCTGCGGCTGGTTTGCACTACAGCGGCATCGGCTTGCGGCATATCGTTCCCGAGGCGCTGCGCCCATGAAAATACTCGTGACCGGAGCGGCCGGATTCATTGGTGCCCATTGTGTGTTGCGGCTGTTGCGCGACGGGCATCAGGTGTGTGGGCTGGACAACTTCAACGACTACTACGACCCGCAACTCAAACACGATCGCGTGAGTTGGGTGCAGGAGCAGGTCGGCAGTTTCCAGCTCGACACGATTGACCTGGCCGATGCCCCGGCCATCGACGCACTGTTTGCTGAAGAAAAACCGGAAGTCGTGATTCACCTCGCCGCTCAGGCCGGGGTGCGTTACTCACTGGAAAATCCCCGGGCCTACCTCGACAGCAATTTGAACGGGTTCCTGAACATTCTCGAAAGCTGTCGCAATCACCCGGTCAAGCATTTGATCTACGCCTCATCCAGTTCAGTGTACGGCGCCAACCAGCACACACCTTACTCGGTGAAGGACGGCGTCAATCACCCGCTGTCGCTGTACGCCGCGACCAAGAAAGCCAATGAACTGATGGCCCACAGTTACAGCCACCTGTTTGGCGTTCCCTGCACCGGCCTGCGCTTTTTCACCGTGTACGGCCCTTGGGGCCGGCCGGACATGTCGCCGATCCAGTTCGCCCGGGCGATTGCCGAAGGCAAGCCACTGAAGTTGTTCAACTACGGCGAGCACCAGCGGGATTTCACCTACATCGACGACATCATCGAAAGCATCGCCCGGCTGATCGAGCGTCCACCGCAAGCCAATCCTGAATGGGATCGCAAGCAACCGGACCCGGCCAGCAGCATGGCGCCGTGGTGCATCTACAACATCGGCGGCCAGCACCCGGTGGAACTGAAAGATTACCTGGCGCTGCTGGAAAAACACCTTGGACAAAAAGCCCTCGTCGAGTTGCTGCCTCTGCAACCGGGCGACGTGCTCAACACTTGTGCCGACGCCAGCGACCTGGCTCGGGCTACCGGCTTTCAGCCTTGTATCGAGCTGGATGAGGGACTCGGGCGCTTTATCGCCTGGTTCCGCGATTACTACCCACTGCCTATCGCCCACGCGCCGCTAGCGGCTGAACTTCAGCGGAGGATTTTATGACTGGACATGAACAAGGTGTGCCGATCAAACAGATGCGCCGAGACAAGCGTCTGGATCCTGAACACCGAATGCGCCTTGACGCTGCGATTCACATGCAAGGTCGCGGCTGGTTGACGGGCCGCGACGGCGGCCGGCCATGGACGCTGTCGCGCACCAACCGGGTGGTCGCCTGCTTCGGTGCGCTGGTGATTCTGGTGCTGATCTCACCGGTGCTGCTGGGTCTGGCGCTGGCGATCAAATTCAGCAGCCCGGGACCGGTGATGTTCGTACAGAAGCGCACCGGCTACCGCGGTCGCCTGTTCGGCATGTACAAGTTCCGCACCATGGTGGCCAACGCCGAGGAGCTCAAAGAGTCTCTGCGTCACCTGAACAAGCACGGTGCCGACGCCATCGATTTCAAGATCGACAAGGACCCGCGCATCACTGGCATCGGCGGTTTCCTGCGGCGCAGCAGCCTGGATGAGCTACCGAACCTGATCAATGTAATGACCGGCGATATGCGCCTGGTGGGCCCTCGGCCAACCTCGTTCAACGCCTATCGCTACAAGGATACCCACCTTGCACGCCTGAGCATCTACCCCGGCATGACCGGCCTGTGGCAGATCTCCGGGCGCAGCAATATCGACTTCGACCAGCGCGTTGAGTTGGACCTCAACTATATCGCCGAGCAGAGCCTCTTGCTTGATCTGAAGATCCTGTTGAAAACCCCCTTCAAAGTATTCAGCGGCCACGGAGCAAGTTAAATGGACGGTTCATCAGCCAAAAGCCTAAGTATTGCCAACCCGAGCGAGTCCAACCTGACGTCGACTGTGCTCGATCACGATCTGCGGATCCTCCTCCTGACCGCCGCCAACCCCGGCGCAGGCACGACCACCAGCGCCCTGGCGCTGGCCGGTCAACTGGCGAAAATGAGCAGCGGCCAAGTGCTGCTGGTAGATGCCAGCCAGTCAGAGACCAACCTCACGCAACAGCTTGGGTTAACCAAGGAGCGCGGTTTTCGCGACCTGCTGTTCAACACACAGAGCCCGCCGCTGTTGCAGGACTGCGTGGTGAACGTCTCCAGCTTGCCCTTCCACGTCCTGCCCAACGGCCGGTATGTGCGCAGCATCGAACACCTGACCCCCGAACGCCTGGGTCCATTGCTCGACCAGCTCGGCAGTCAGTATCGCTTCGTGGTGATCGACGGCGACGCGGTGTATTCAGCCGCCGACACCCTGGTCATCAGCACCCAGGTGGACGGCGTGATCCTGGTCGTGCGTTCTGAAGACACTCGCTGGGAAGTCGCCCAGGCCTCGGTTCAGCGCCTGACCCAGGCCGGCGCGAAACTGGTCGGCAGCGTGTTCAACCGACGCAAGTACTACATGCCCAAATGGCTCTACAAAAACCTGTAAGCAACCAGAAAAGGATGACGACATGAACGCCAAAATGCTTGTCCTGCTGTTGCTGCCGCTTGCGGGTTGCTCCAGCACTTCCGAAACCCAGAGCATGCCGGTGCAGATCCTCACGGCCTCACCGGCCAACGCCCAGGCCACCGACATGCCCAAGGTCGAACAGACCTTGCGGCCTCAGGATGTGCTGGATGTGATCTTCCGCATCAGCACCAGCGGCTCGGATGCCTACCGCATTCAGTCCGGTGACCAGATCGGCCTGAACTTCACCGCAGCCAGTCAACTCAACGGCAGTCAACTGGTGCTGCCCGACGGCACCGTCGAGCTGCCGGGCGCCAACACCTCGGTGAAAATCGCCGGGCTGACGTCTGAAGAAGCGCGCCAGGAAATCCAGCGTGCCTATCAACGCAAACAGCTGTTCCAGCCCAACCGCAACCAGTTGTCCGTGCAGGTCATCAGCCCGCTGAGCAACGAGACAAACCTCAAGAGTGCCCTGAACCACCCGGGCACCGGCATGAGCCGGGAGATCACTGTGGGCACCGACGGCTACGCCAGCTTCCCGGAAATCGGCGCCGTGCCGCTGCAAGGCATGACCGTCAATCAGCTGGAAACCTTCCTCAACAAACGCTACGCGCAACTGCCGGGGCGGATGACCGTCGACGTGCTGCTCAAGTCCACCGCAGGTAACGAAATCTACGTACTGGGCGAAGTCGGCCAACCGGGCTCTTACCCGATCCGCCGGCCGGTCTCGGTGCTCGAAGCACTGACCCTGGCCCGTGGCACCAACGTCAAGGCGCGGCTCGATTCAGTAGTGATCATGCGCCGCAACGGCAACCAGGTTCAGGCCCAGCGCTATGACGTGGAAAAAGCCTTGTCCGGCGATGCGTCGCAGATTGCCTACCTGCAACCGGACGACATGCTCTATGTGCCCAAGACCAAACTGGCCAGCGCCGGTGAGCTCGCACGGCAACTGGCGGACGTGGTGTTGTTTCAGGGCGTGGGCTTCAGCTTCGGCTACCGCGTCGACAATAAAGACAGTGACAGCAACTAACTCTCAGGTGACCTGACATGAATCCAAAGGAAAACTACCTGCACGAGTTCTTCAGGATCTTCTTTGCCAACAAGCAGTTGGTAAAGCGAGTCTTCCTGGTCTTTGCAGTGATCGCCCTGGTCTTGCCGCTGATGCTCAAACAGAGCTTCGATATCACCGCCCAGGTGATCGTGCAGTCCAAAAAACTGTCCCAAGGGGACGCCACGACCTCGCTCAACCAGGAGAACGCCTCGTTCATTCCACCGTCCCTGGCGGACATGGAAACCGAGAGCAATATCCTGCGCTCGCCGGCCCTGATCCGTCAGACCATCAGCGAGCTGCGGGACAAGGGTGAATACACCCCGACGCCCGGCATGTTCAACACGATGGTGACCCAACCGCTCAAGCGCTATGTCACTTCGCCGTTGCGCGAGTACGTGATCAACCCGGTGCGCGATGCGCTCGGGCTTGAGACCGATCCGGTGCGGGACACTACGCTGGATGCGCTGACCCAACAGGCCATCGATAGCTTGAAGATCGAAACCCTGCCGGGCTCCAACGTGATCTCGATCATCTACAGTTTCGGCGACCCGACCCAGGGCACCAAGTTTGTCGCGGCGCTGCTGCAGAACTTCCTGGTCAGTCGTCAGGCGCTGCAGTCGATCGATCTGCCGCAGTCGTTCTACGAAACCAAGAAGACGCAATATCAGGTGCGCCTTGATGGCCTGGAAGGCACTCGGTTGGGATTGCTTGAAGAGGTCGGCTCATCCGATCCAAAGGAAGAAATCACCTTCCGCCTCAATGCCATCAACACTGAGGAGCAAGCCCTCAACCTGTATCGCGACCGCCTGCTGCAAAGCCAACGCTGGCTCGACTACCTGAAAACCAGTCTCGCCGCTGCCAGCAATTCCAAACTCAACGACTACACCTTCCCCTACACCTTCACCACCACCGTGGACAACGTTGCCTTCGAAGATCGTGAGATCAAGCAGATGGGTGAAGCACTGACCACTCAGGTCAGCCGCTACATGAACGATCTGGCGATCTTCCAGCCGGGCAGTGAGCCGATGCTGCTGACTCGCGAGCAAATCGCCCGCACCCGCCAGCAGTTTCTGAAGGTCGTCAGCAACCGGATTCAGGAGCGCACCAGTGATCTGGCGATTGTCAGCGCGGTAATCGACCAGAAGACCGCGCGCATTGCCGAGTTCAAGAACCGCATCCACCAGTTGCAGCAAACCCAAAGCAAGCTGCGGCAGATGGACACCGAGATCAACGCGTTGCACGCGGCGTTCTCCACCTACGCTCAGCGCTTTGCCGAAAGCAGCACCGCTCGCTCGCTGGACAACGACCTGTCCAACGCTCGGGTGCTCAGCCCGCCGTACGAACCGACCGAGGCCGCGTTTCCAAAGCCGGGTCTGATCATTCCGTTCGGGTTGCTCACCGGTTTGCTGTTAGCGATCGCCCTGGTCTACGTGCGTGAGTTCTTCGATCATCGCTTCAAACACCCTGCGCAAATCACCCATGAACTGGGCTTGCCGGTGCTGTTGGTGATCAACGACCAGAAAGTGTTGCCGACCAACCCGCACAAGAACTGGACCGTGCCTAGCTTCGTGCATTGGGTGCGCAATTGAACGCGCCGCTCACCCCTTCCCTGCCGATCATTCATTTGCTCAGCAGCGGTGGCTTCTACGGGGCTGAGCGGATGCTGCTGGACCATTGCCTGGCGACGCCGGGGCAGCACCAGGTGCTGTTTCTCGACGCGCCGCCAGAACTGGTCGCGCGGTTTCGCCAGGCGGGGGTCGACTGTCGTGGTTGCGCGGGGCTGGGGCAATTATTGGGGCATTTGCGTCAGCGGCGCACTGCAAGGCCGCTGATCAATACGCACAATTTCAAAGGTCTGTTGTTTGGCTGGGTCGGCGCAACCTTGTTGCGCTTGCCGTTGGTGATTACTCAGCACGGTTTCACGCCGCGCAGTCGCAAGCAGAAGTTCTACACCTGGTTGAGCCTGCAACTGTGCCGTACGGCATCGGTGGATCGCGTTGTCTGCGTCGCCGAAAGCATCGCCACACTGTGCCGCCAGGCCAGTGTGCGGGCGGAGAAACTGCAAGTGATCCCCAATGGTTTGCCGGCGGCGGCCGCTCTACTGCCCCACACCACCGGACGCCAGCGTTGGCTGGCCGGTTATGTCGGGCGACTGAGCAGTGAAAAAGGTCCGGACCTGTTTCTCGATGCGCTGATTTCGCTCTGTCAGCAACACCCGCAACTGGACGCCGTGATGCTCGGCGATGGCCCGGAGCGGGAAGCGCTGCTGGCGCGAATCAACGCTGCAGGTTTGCAGGATCGCATCACCCTGCCGGGCTATCAGATCGACATGAATGTGTGGTGGCGACAACTCGATGCGCTGGTGATCAGCTCGCGCACCGAAGGTACGCCAATGATTCTGCTGGAAGCGATGCAGGCCGGAGTGCCGGTGGTGGCGTTTGGTGTCGGCGGGATTCCCGATGTGCTGGAGGATCGGCACAACGGCCTGCTGGCAACACCCGCCGACAGCGCTGCCCTCGCCCGCCAGATCGGCACGTTGTTCACCGAACCGGCACTGGCTCGCGACCTGATCAACAACGCAAAACGTACACAACTGGATCGCTATGACCTCAAGGCCCTGGCCGAACGCTGGTCGCAGCTTTATATCCGTACTGCACGGGAGGCACGCGCGTGATTTTTCCGCTCTCGATCGTCAGTCTGTTCGCCCTGGTCTGCCTCGGTTTGCTGGCCAGCCCTTATCCTTTTCTGGCACCGGGAGTGGTGCTGGGCCTGGTGGGTGTCGCAGTGCTCTACCGCAAACCCACGTGGGGTTTGCTGGGCATTGCGGCATTGCTGCCGTTTGAAGGTTTTTTCAAGGACAGTGCGCTTTCAGGCACCAAGTTCATCGGCGCGTCGCTGGCGCTGATCCTGATGCTGCAATTGGCCATTCACCAGATTCCGTCCGAACGCCTGCGCAGCAACATCTGGCGTTACCTGATCTGGTTCATGGTGCTGTACATGCTGAGCCTGCTGACCACCGATGAAATGGGCATGTCGATGGGTCATCTGCGGGAACTGAGCGTGGGCCTGATTCTGTTCGTGATCACACTGCTGATCGGCCGCGAATTGAACATGGACCTGTTCGCCAAACTGGTGACCCTGAGTGTCTCGCTGACCTGCGCGCTGGCGATGTTCTCCAGCAAATATCAGGACCAGGGGCGCGCCGCCGGCCTGCTGGAAGACCCGAACGCCTTTGCCATGCTGATCGCCTTCGCCGTGCCATTGGGCCTCCTGCTGGTGATCCGCAGTCCGAACTTTCTGCACCGTTTGTTCTGGTTGGGTTGCTTTATTTTGCTGCTGGGCGGCATGACCAAGACCGAATCCCGTTCGGGGCTGGTGGTGCTGTTTCTCAGCCTGATGATCGGCGCCTGGCACTACCGCGTAGAACTCAAACGCATACGTCCGCGGCATCTGGGCTTTGCCATGCTCGGCATGGCGATCGTGATTCCGCTGGCCATTTATGCAATGCCGCCCGGTTACATTGAGCGCATCCAGTCCTTGAGCATCTTGAAAGCCGGTGCCAAGAGCCAGGATGAATCCCTCGGTCGTCGCGCCTCGTACATCGTGGTCGGCAGCCAGATGATCCGCGAGAACCCACTGCTGGGCACCGGTCCCGGAACCTTCCCGCTGCACTACGCCACCACTGGCTATGCGAAGGCGTTTTCAGCCAACCGCAAAGCCGGCGACCTGTACCGCCGGGCTCACAACACTTACCTGGAAATCTTCAGTGAGCTGGGGATTCCCGCCGGCCTGTTGTTCGTCGGCATGCTCACCCTCGGCTTGTACAACCTGGCCCGCGCGCGCCGCGTCTGGTTGCAGCGAAAAAACCGGGAGCAGGCTGATTTTCTGACCCACCTGAGCATGAGTTTCCTGTCGCTCACACTGTTCTTGATGTTCCTCAGCGCACCGAACCAGAAGTACGTGTGGATCATGCTTGCCCTCACCAGCGTGCTGCGTTTGAAAGCCGAAGAACGCCCACTCATGGAGGCCAAGGCATGAGCCGCATCAGCATTGTCATTCCGATGTACAACGAAGCCCGGCATATCATCCGGACCTTGCTCGCCGCGCAACACGCTGCCGACGCGGCCGGGGTGGAATGCGAGTTGATCGTGGTCGATAACGGTTCCGAGGATCAGGGTCCGCAGATTGCCCGCCAGTTCGGTGCCCAGGTGTTGGTCATGCCTGGCCTGTTGATTGGTGCCCTGCGCAATCGCGGGGCCGCCGTCGCCACCGGGGAATGGCTGGCCTTCATCGATGCCGACATCGAGATGCCTGAGGATTGGCTGACGCTGTTGTTGAAAATAGAGCCCGCGGTTCAAGTCGACGTCCTGGGACTGGATCTGCACACCCCGGCCGAAGCCCCGTGGTATGCCAGTGCCTGGCAACGCCGCATGCTGCGCCCCAGTGCCGAAACGGTGCAAACCGTGCGATGGCTGCCCAGCGCCAACCTGCTGATGCGTCGTCCCTGGTTCGACAAGGTCGGCGGCTTCGATGAAACCCTGCGCACCGGCGAAGACAAGGACTTCACCATGCGCCTTTGCCACGCAGGCGCTCGCTTGCTGTCGGTCAACCAGAGTGTGGCCCTGCATTGGGGTTATGAGGGTAGCTGGGGCGAATGGATGGGCAAGGAATTCTGGCGTCAGGGCAGTCACCTGCAGTTACTGCGCAGCAACGGGATGAGCATGCGTTTGCTACGGTTCCCGATGCTGTCGATTGCCGCCTGGGTGCTGGATATTGCGGCGATTTTTGCCCTGCTCAACGGCCAGGTCCATCTGACGCTGTTCCTGTTGCTGATAACCAGTCTGCCCGCGCTCGCCCTGAGCATGCGCCAGAGCATGAAACACCGTGACCTGCGTCTGACACTGCAACTCTGGGGCCTGCATTGGGTGCGTCTGCAACTGGCCGGCGCCGCGTTCATTCTCAGTCTTTGTCATTGGAATGCCAGGAGGCCTGCCCGTGGCTGAATTCATTTTCTGGTTGTGCCTGTTGTTGCCGGTGTATGCCTACCTCTGCTATCCGCTGCTGTTGACGCTGCTGGCGCCATTCTTTGCTCGTCGCCGTCATGGGCCGGCGCAGCCGATGGATGTGAGCATCGTCATCGCCGCCCATAACGAGGCCCGGCATATCGAAGAGAAGCTGCGCACCGTACTCGCCCAGGATTATCAGGCGCGCACGTTGCAGATCATCCTCGCCAGCGACGGCTCGACGGACGACACCGTCGCCTGCGCACTCAAGATCATCGACCCGCGCATCACCGTGCTCGATCTGCCTCGCCAGGGCAAAGCCGCGACGTTGAACGCAGGCGTTGCCCTGAGCACCGGCGACATTCTGGTGTTCACCGACGCCGACAACCAATGGTCAACGCACACCCTCGGTCATTTGCTCGCGCCCCTGGCTGATCCGCAAGTCGGCGCCTGCGCCGGGCATATGGTGATTCCGGTCACCGGCAAAGGCCTGAGCATTGGCGACAGCCTCTATCGGCATTACGAAGGCTGGCTGCGTAAAGTGGAGAACCGCACCGGCTGCATGGTTTCCGCCGACGGCGCCCTGCTCGCCCTGCGTCGCGAGTTGTTCCAGAACGTGCCGGCGGAGGTCAACGATGACTTCTTTATCAGCACCTGTGCGCCGGTTGCGTTCAAACGCATTGTCTACGTGCCCGAGGCGCAGGTGATCGATCAAGGCGTCGATGAAGCCGACAAGCAATTCCGTCGCCGTCAGCGCGTCACCGTCGGCGGCCTGCAAAGCCTGGCCCAGCGCCGTGAGCTGCTCAATCCACTGAAGCATGGCCTGTATGCGATTGCACTGATCAGCCACAAGTTGATCCGCCGCCTCGCGCCAATCCTGCTGCTGCCGTTGCTGTTGAGTAATTTCTGGCTGTGGGAAGAACACGGTTTCTATCGCCTGAGCCTGATCGCACAACTGCTCGGTTACGCGGCGGCCATCGCCGGTCTGCTGGATTGGCAACACCGTTTGCCCAAACCCTTTCGCCTCGCCGCGTTCCTTCTGGTGACCCTTGCCGGGATGAGTATCGGTTTGTGGCAGTTCTTGCGTGGCCAGCGGTACGCCCAGTGGAACCCCGAGCATAATCGTTGAGAGAACCGAGCCATGGCGATCAAACAACTATTAAAACGCACCAGTGGCTGGCTCTATCTCAACTCGCCGGTGGGACGCAATCAACTGCATGGCGCCGGCGTGATCCTGATGCTGCACCGGGTGCTGGCCAACGACCGCGCCGCCGACCTGCCCCATCGCAATGAACTGTGCGTCGGGCCGAAGGCCTTCGAGCATCTGCTGGTCTGGCTGAAAAAACACTTCGACTGTGTGCCGTTGATGGAGGTCTTGCAGCTCGGCGCGCGGCGCTCGGAGCGGCCGAAAGTAGCGCTGACCTTCGACGATGGCTGGCGCGACAACGCCGTGAACGCCTTTCCTCTGCTGCAAAAACACCAGGTGCCGGCGAGCATTTTTCTGTCCACCGATTTCATCGGCAGCCGCCAGCGCTTCTGGTGGGAAAGCATCGGCGAGACCCTGTGGAAAAGCCATGGTGAAAAGGCCCGGATGCACTTGATTGCAGGCCTGCAACAGGTCGGCCGACCGCTGCCGGTACTGCTCGATGATCTGGATGTGCAGCGTCGCAGCCTGGCGCTTTTGCATTTTCTGCAAAGCCTGAAAACCCTGTCTCCGGACGATCTGAACCGACTGACCGATGAGTGCCCGCAGGAGTCGTTGCCACAAGCGCTGGACTGGCATCAGGTTCGCTCGCTGGAAGCCTCGGGACTGATCCGCTTCGGCCCTCATGGCGCCAGTCACGCAATCCTCACCGGCCTCGACGATCAGCGCCTTGATGAAGAACTGAGCCGCAGCCGCGATGCGCTGTTGAACGGCTGCAACCGACCGCTGCCGGTCTACTGCTACCCCAATGGCGACAACGATGCGCGGGTTCGCCAGCAGGTGGCCGACCACAACTTCCCCTTTGCCCTTGGCACCGACACGGGGATCTATCGAGGCATCGAAGATCCGCTGGCCCTGCCACGCTTCGGTGTCAGCCAACGCACCGCGCGTAATCCGCAGTTGCTGTCCTGGCGTATCTACCGTGGGGCCCGTCCATGAGCCGTAGCAACTACCTCAAGCATCTGGCCCTGAGCATGGGCACCAAACTGGCAATGATCGTCTTGCGCTTGCTGCGCAACGTGTTGCTGGCGCGGATTCTCGGGCCCAGCGAACGCGGCTTGTTTGCACTGCTCAGCACCCTGCCCGACCTGATCAGCGCCGCCACCAGCGGCGGACTGAATTCGGCGGTGGGCTTTCAGGCCGCCAAGCAACGGCCCATGGGGTTGCTGCTGAGTCAGGTGCTGGTGTTCGGTTGTTTGCTCGCCGGGTTGCTGACCTTGCTGGTGGTGGCACTGACTCGCGAGTTCGGCAGTGAACTGGACATCACCACGCAGCTGGGCTTGCTCGCCTGGCTGTTGCTGCTGGCGGTGCCGCTGACCGTGCTTAAAAGCGGGCTGCTGACGCTGCACAATGCCTCGGGCGGCGTGGTGGCGTTCAATGCCTTGCGACTGGTGGAATCCCTGGCGCCGCTGCTGCTGTTCCTCGCCTTGTTCTGGATGTGGAAAGACGCCGCCCTGGAAGCCGCGCTGATCAGTTGGCTGGCCGGTATCAGCCTGGTGGTGCTGGCCGGCTGGTTCTGGCTCAAGCGTGCCCAGCCGCTGAAGCTGCAATGGGATCGCACCAGCCAGAAAGAACTGCTGCGCTACAGCGCACGCAGCCATCCGGATTTGCTGTTCCAGCAAGTGATTCTGCGTTCCGATTACCTGTTCATCGGCGCCCTGCTCGGCAGCACCGCACTCGGTCATTACGCCATGGCCAGTGCCGCCGCCGAGTTACTGCTGATCGTCCCGGAAGCGGTGACCACGCCCCTGATGAAACGCCTGCTGCAACAGGAAGAAGGCATCGAAAAAGTCACGCCACTGGCCTTGCGCCTGACCGCCACCGTGATGCTCGGTGCCTGCCTGACGATGGCACTGATAGGTGAGTGGCTGATCATTACCCTGTTCGGCGCCGTCTATCAGCCGGCCTATCCAGCCTTGTTGGCGTTGCTGCCAGGCCTGCTCGGTCTGTGTTACGCAAGCATCCTGCGCCTGGACCTGCTGGGCAAGAATCGCCCCGGTACTATTTCGCTGTTGATGGGCTTGAGTGCCTTGCTGAACCTGGCGCTGAACCTGGTGTTGATCCCCGCTTACGGCATCGTCGGTGCCGCAGCGGCCTCGTCCATTGCGTATCTGGCGGTGACCATTGCGCTGCTGGTGATGTATTGCCGGTTGAGCCACGTACCGGTCTGGCAAACCCTGATCATCCTGCCCAGCGACATCGCACCGATGCTGTTGATGCTGCAAAGGAAGTCGGCATGAAACGCCTTGCGCTGCTGTTGAGTCTGGGCCTTTCGCTCAGCGTTCACGCTGCGCCGATGCGCTGGGCCGACATTCGCGACGGCCGTCTGTATCTGCAACCGGATCGTCCCGACACGCTGACCGTCCGTTGGGTGCCGGCGTGGCAGGCGGATGCCAACGAAGAGCGTCTGTACCTGCTCGACGGCCGAGGCAAACTTGAGGACGAGCGGTTGATTGCCGCCAGCGAATCGCGCGGTAGCCAGAGCTGGCCATTGGCGCCGAGCGCCGCCCGTTATCAACTGGAAATTCCGGGCTACAGCTTTCGGCGTTACACGGTTGAACACGCGGTGCTTGCCGGCAAGTTCCACGGTGGCGTCGGCGCCCTGCAAGCGCAACGGGTGGGTGACGGCAGAAAGCTTTCGCTGGCCCTGAAACCGTATCAGGCCTATTGGCAGTTCGACACCGTCCCCCAAAGGCATGTTGCGAGTACTCGGGACGATCGCTTCGAGGTCGACGTGCTGGCCATGACCGAGGACGTCAAGCGCAGCTTGCTGGGAGTCAACAAAGGCACGCGCTTGCAGCGCGTGGATCTGACCGGAGCCAGGTGTCCGTTAGCCAAAGGCTCACTGCGTTATTTCGGCGCCGACAACCGGACCCGCGACGCCCCTTTCAGTTGCCAGGACGGTCGCGTCAGCTTCGAGCTGCCAGGACGGACCCTGTTCAACCTTAGCTGGAGCGCTTCATGAATCGCCATCTATTGCCTTGCGGCGTCGGTCATTTTCCGCGCCTCGCATCACTCCACTTACGGCCGTTGCCGTCAGGAGTCAATAACATGAGTGTGCTAAAGAAACTCAGTGGTCACATCAAACAAAAAGGCCTGCGCGCCACCCTCAAAAAGATATGGAAGCATTACGTGTTTTCCCATGAGGAACTGTTGTGGATGGAGCGCGATCTGGTGACTCCGGTGCCGCCGCACAAACTCAGGCCCTACGCGCCACTGCGGCTGGAAACCATCACCCCGCAGAACACAGCGGCGTTCACTCGCCACTTCGGCGACCGCGTAGAAACCATGGCTGAACTGGCCCGCGAGGGTCATACCGGACACATGTACCTGGATGATAAAGGCGATGCGGTGGCCTTCATCTGGGGCAGTGCGCGCGACTACCACGACCGTCATTACTACGGCTGCTGGTTCCCGGTGAAAGAAGGCGAGTTCTTTGAATTCGGCGGTGAGCAGATCCGCGCCTACTGGGGGACGTTGCTGTCGCTGGACTTTCAACTGAACCTCTGGAAAGCCATGGCGGCTCAAGGCTGCAACAAAGTGGTGGATGTGTGCGAGACCCACAATATTCCGGCCCTCAAGCTGCACATTCGCATGGACTACAAGGAACAAGGGCGGATCATGAACGTCTACGAGCTGTTTGGTCGCTGGCGCTTCTACCGCGAAACCCGTTACAGCGACTCACGTCTGGATGCCTTGCGCAAACCGGCGCGTGAACCCGCTACAGCACCGGCGACCTGACCCTATGGCAGCACGATTCGAATGGCGCACTTCGCTGTGCTCCGCAGACTTCCCGACAGCGGCTTATGAAGCGCTGCGCCTGCGTGTGACAGACCACACGCCGTTCAACACACTGGCCTGGATGTGTGCATCAGAACAGGCATTGACGGCCGGAGAAAACTTGCACGTTTTGCTCGGCTGGCAAGGTAACGAGTTGGCGTTGTGCCTGCCGCTGGTGATGTCCGTTGAGCGCATCGCAAAGCTGCCGTTTCGGGTGCTGCATCACCTGGGTTATCCCCTCACCGACCGCCTCGCCTTGCTCGCCAGCCTGGACGCCGAGAACATGCGCAAGGCGTTGATCGAGATTCGCCGTCGATTGCCGCATGCACTGTTACAACTCAATGAGCTGACCGAACACCCGGGAGAAGAAAGCGCCCTGACAGAATGGATGGCTCATAGCTCCACCCGCGAGCGACGCTTGAGCTGTCGAGCGCCGGTGCACCTGATCAGCGACGCCGACCACCAGGAGATTTCCGGAGATCCGCGCTACAAACTGCGCCGAGCGCGAAAACGGATTGCCGCGTGTGGTGCTCAAATCCGGCGGATCACGCCCGACGCATCGACCATGGGGCCGTTGTTACAGGCCATCAGCGAAGTCGAAGCGGTGAGTTGGAAAGGCGATGAAGGCGTCGGGATTTTTGCCGATGAGCGCCACCGCCAATGGATGGACCGGGCCTTCACCGCCCTCGCCGCCCGAGGGTTGGTGCGGGTCGTGGTGCTGGAACTGGACGGACGCTGCATCAGCTATCGACTCGGGCTGCTGGAACAGGGCCGACTGTACGATTACAACCTGGCATTCCTGCCGCAATACGCCGATCTGGGCAGCGGTCGGGTGCTGCTTGAAGAATGGATTCGTTGGGGGCTGGAAGACGACTGGCGCTGGATCGACGCCTCGCGCGTCAGCCTGGAAAACTCCAGCCATCAACTGCATGAGCGCATGACCGGACAACAGGAACACTGGCGCTGGAGTTTCTATTCCTGGCGCCCCAGCGGCCTTGCCCTGGGGTTGGCCCTGCGGGTTTGGCAGCGGCTCAAACCTTCGCTGCAAAAATGGCGAGCCAGGCGCGCGGCGGCAACCGTCAAGCTGACGCCCGTCGTCGCTCCCGTGACCGTTCCCACTATCGAACCGGTTACGCCCACCGAAAAAATCATGGAGGGAGAACATGCCTCGCCAAGTCATAGTCAACGCTGACGATTTCGGCCTCAGTGCCTGTGAAAACGCGGTGATCCTGGGGGCTTTCCAGGCCGGGATCATCAGCTCCGCGACCGCCATGGCCAATATGCCGGCCTTCGAAGCAGCGTGCGTCCTGGCCCGGCATCCGTTGCTGGAGGGGCGTATCGGGTTGCACTTCAACCTCACCTACGGGCGACCACTGAGTCGGTCGATTCTGAGTCGAACGACCTTCTGCGACAGCGCCGGGGTTTTCGACCTCAATCTGCCTCGCCACCGCCTCTGGCTCAACCGACGCGATCGCAATGCGGTGCTCGAAGAGCTCGAAGCGCAATGGCAACGCTGTCTGGACAATGGCGTACGTCCCAGCCATCTGGATTCTCATCAGCACGTCCACAACATTTGGCCCATCGGCGAGATCGTCGCGCGCTTCGCCGCACGCCAAGACGTTCCGGTGCGGCTGGCGCGCAATCTGGGGCAAAACCTGAGCCTGCCCAAACGCGTGTTCAAGGAATTGCTCAATCGTCGCTTGCGCAGCCTGGCCGGCATCACCGCCGATTATGTGTGCACGCCAGTGGACCTGCGCGATACCGATATGCCGACCGATGGTGTGCTGGAAATCGTCGCCCATCCGACCCAGCTCGGGGCCGATTTCGGCGATACCTATTTGCCTCCAGATGCGTCGCTAACCTACGTGCTAGAGCATCGGCTTCCAGGAGTGCCACGTATTTGCTACGGCGATGTCAGCGGGTTTGTGCAGGCCGGTACAGCGGCACTTGAATAAGTTACATAAGTTGCAACAAATTCAAAGCTGGCGCTTTGACATGAACTTGCAACCTTGATCTATACCCCTCAAAAGCGTCATTCACCACACCCTGGCCTTGGCTACGGAGAGCGTTATGAACGTCATCGACAAGCTTCGCGAACGCATCAAACAAAAGGGTCTGAGCGGCACGTTCAACACGCTGTGGAAGCGTTATGTGTTCTTCCATTGGGAGCTATTGTGGATGGAGCGCGACCTGGTCAGTGCGGTACCGCCGCACAAGCTGCGTCCGTACTCCGGCGTGCGCCTGGTCACCATCACGGCTGAAAACGCCACGGCCTTCACCAAGCACTTCGGCGACCGCGTCGACACCATGGCCGAGCTCGCCGCCGAAGGTCACACCGGGCAAATGTACCTGGACGAAGACGACCATGCCATCGGCTTCATCTGGGGCAGCATGCACGACTATCACGACCGTCACTATTACGGCTGCTGGTTTGCGGTCAAACCCGGTGAGTTCTTCGAATTCGGTGGCGAGATGACCCGCAGCTACTTCGGCACCAGCCTGTCGGTGGACGCCCAGATCAACCTCTGGGCGGCGATGGCAGCCCAGGGCTGCAACAAGGTGGTGGACGTCTGCGAAACGCACAACATCCCGGCACTCAAGCTGCACATCCGCATGGGCTATCACGAACAGGGCCGCGTGACCCACGTCTATGGCCTGTTCGGTCGCTGGCGCTTCTACCGCGAAACTTCCTACGAAGGATCGCGCCTGGACCCACTGCGCAAACCAGAACGGCCGGCGGTGACGGCGTCGGCTTAAGGCTGATTCACGGGTTTATCGGGTGGACCGTGGCGCGCCATTCGCTTCACCCCCATCAACGAAAAACACAACGGCAACTGCGCCGTCTGCTGCTGATAGCGGTCGTAGAGTTCCTCGCGGTTGGAATGCGGGTATTCCTTGAAGTGGCTGATCTGCAGCCCCGCCCCGATTGCACCGGTAAAGATGGCGCCCAGGGTGTGGACGAACCAATAGGACGCCGCAGACTGTTGTTCGACTTTGCCTTCGTAGACGATCGGCTGGTTTTGCACGAAGGGCTCGCTGCGAAAGTACGAGCTCTCCGGGCGATAGGGATCGGCGGCCTCGGGGTCGAACATTTCCAGGAACGGATGGGTTTCGTACACCACCAGCGCGCCGCCGGGTTTTAGCGTTTGCGCGACGTGACGGAAGAATTCGCCGATGTCCGGCATCCAGTTCAGTACGCCGATGGTGATCAAGGCCACGTCGAAGCGGCCCTGAAGTTCATGCGGCAGATGATGAATATCAGCCTCGATGAATTCGGGCGCATGGGGCGAGCGAGACGCCAGCTCCCGCGCCTGATCGAGAAAGGCCCCGGACTGGTCGACGCCCACCACGCTGCACGCCCCCAGCGCAAACAGCGAAAGACTTTCACGGCCGTTGTTGCAGCCCAGTTGCACCACGTCTTTGCCATCGACACCGACCTGCTCAAGTAACTCGGTCAGGGTCTCATCCAGGCAGGAAAAATCCCCATGGCCCACGTCGGTCAAACGGGCTTGCCATTCAGGGGTGTCTTTGTGGTGTCGGGCGGAATCGTTCCAGGCATCGCGGTTGCTGGCGATGGCATTTTCTTTTGTCGGCATTTCCATTGCGCGCTCCAGATCTCGGGTCTTGTGACTGCACGAGTCTAGATCAGCGTTTTGCATAACCATTGGGCATTTGTTGGGACTTTGTAAATCGGGCACCACGAACACGTGCTCGTACGGCAGCTATAGTTAATGGCCTTGGGGAAATGCGGGAAAACCGATTTCGCAGGTGCTGCCATGAAACAAACCGACCTGACGCTGTTGTTCACCCTCTGCCTGACCGCCGCAAGCGGTTTACAGGCGGCTGACGAGCTGACACCCACTACCGATTACAGCAGTGAGTTCAACTATTACGGGGACAACCAGCCTTTTGCCCATCCCGTTCCGCCGTCCATGAGCACGGTGCCACCGCGCTCATACATCCCGACAGCGCCCCAGGATTTCATCCCGATTGCGAGTCAGCATGAGTTCTACGACTCAAGATTGCCGACGGTAGCGGACGCCACCGTTCGAGTGTTCATCCGCGCCTACGATTCCGAGCGCGGAGTCTACGTGAACGAAGAAGTGCTTGACCCCACGTGCCTGCTCGAGTGCCTCAGCCGCCAGGGGCCATTGATGCATTAAACCTTACCACTGGCGTTTGTCCGGGCGCGCAAGGCCGAGTTTTTCGATCCGGTAACGCAACATGTCGCGGCTCAGGCCCAGCAACCGCGCGGACTTGGTGACGTTCCAGTCGGTCTTGTCGAGCATCTTGCGCACCATGTCGCGCTCCACTTCCGGCAGGTTCATCGACTCGGTGCCGTTGTAGACCGGACGCGGCTCGTGATGCTGCTCCTGCACAAACGCCGGCGGATCATCCACCAGGCTCAGGCAGACGTTCAACTGATGGGCGGCGATGCTGTCGCTCTGGGCCAGCAATACGGTTTGCTCAAGCATGTTGCGCAATTCGCGCACATTGCCCGGCCAACTGTAGCTGAGCAGCAATTCTTCGGCCTGGTTGCTGAAATGCAGGTGCGGCTTGCCATAACGTTTGCCGTGGATCGCCAGAAAGTGTCGAGCCAGCAGCAGGATGTCTTCGCCCCGGGCGTACAGGCGCGGCACCTTGATCGAGATGATGCGCAAACGAAAAAACAGGTCGCGACGGAACTTGCCCTGCTGGACCATTTGTTCGAGGTTGCAATTGGTCGCGCTGATCACCCGCAAATCCACTTTGCGCTCCTTCACCGAGCCGACCCGGCGAATGGTCCGGTCTTCCAGCAGCTTCAGCAGTTTGGCTTGCAGCAACAGGTCCATTTCACCGACTTCATCGAGAAACAGCGTCCCGCCATCGGCCGCTTCCACCAACCCGACACGACGGTCCTTGGCATCGGTGAAGGCGCCCTTCTCGTGGCCGAACAGCTCCGACTCCACCAGGTTGGAAGGAATCGAAGCGCAGTTGAATTCAATAAACGGGCCTTTGGCGCGAGGGCCGTCGAAGTGCAGCGCCCGGGCGACCAACTCCTTGCCGGTACCGGTCTCGCCTTCCACCAGTACGGGCGGCAGGTCGGTGTTGGCCATGCGGCGTTCGGCGTCGAGCAATTGGCCGATGGTGTTTTTCAGATAAAGCATGGGCGCCGATTCGCCGATCAATGCCTGCACCCCTGACTTTTGCGCTTCGCGCTCCTGATAGAACGACAGCGTGCGCTCCATTCGATCAGTGGCCAGGGCCTTGTCCAGCAGCAACTTGAGTTCCGGCAAGGCCACCGGTTTAGTGACGTAATGGAAAGCGCCCTCTTTCATCGCCACCACGGCGTCTTCGACGTTGCCGTAACCGGTCATCATGATCACTTTCAGATCCGGCGCGCTGATGCGCAGCTTCTGGATCAGGTCGTGACCGCTCATGCCCGGCAGCGAATTATCGGTCAGCACCACGTCAGGAACGAACGTGCTCAATTGCTCCAGTGCGTCCTCAGCCGAGTGGCAGACCGTCACCTCGAAGTCTTTGCGCTCCAGGTAGGTCTGAATATTCTCGGCCAGGAGTTCATCGTCCTCGACCAGCAGAATGCTGTGCTCCATATTCCCCTCCCGTTGCCACTTTGAAGTTGAGACTAACGCGGGTTCCTTCCTGCTCCTGGCTGGTCAATTGGACCGAGCCTTCGAAACGCTCCATTATTCTTTTGACCAGGGCCAGGCCAACGCCCAACCCTCCTTGTTTGGTAGTAAAAAACGGCTTGAAGACCATCAGTTGCTGCTGTTTGGTCATGCCTTTGCCGGTATCGCTCAGGACCATGCGCAAGTACCCGGGCGTTGGCGAATCAATATCAATACTCAGAACGCCGCCCTTGGGCATGGCTTCCAGCGCATTGGCAAACAGGCTATTGAGAATTTGCGTGAGCAACACCTGCTGGCTGACGATCGGTGGACAGCTTCGTGGCGTGAAGCGCACCTCGACGTTAGAGCGCTTGATCAATGCCTCGAAGGCACTCAGGGTGTCGTCGATGGCCAGCATCAGGGCCACAGTTTCACAGTCGTCATTCATCGGTCGCAACGACACCAGCAATTCGCGGACCCAGCGCGACATGCGATCGACCTGGTTGATGATGTCGCCGATGTTCTTCTGCGCGTTCTGGCTGGCGATTTCCTGGGCCAGTTCGGCGCTGGAACGTATGTTCGCCAACGGATTGCGCAGGCTGTGAGCGACCGCCGAGGACATTTCCCCCAGCGCGGCAAAGGTCTCGTTGTTGATCAATTGTTTCTGCTGGCTCTGCAGCAGTATTGCCGCACGCCGCACAATCCAGAACAGCCCCAGGTAGATGGCCGCCCCGCCGAGCAAGGTCGCCAGCCAGATCGACTTGAAGCCACGCTGGATGCGCTCCACCAGGTCCGCCGGTTCCTTGTAGATCTCCACCATGGCGATCACTTTGCTCTTGTCGGCATTGAACATCGGGATGTAGTTCTCGATGAACAAATACTTGGGTTCGCGCAACAGCATCTGTTCGGGGCGCTCTTCGTCGACCTGGTGGTAGCTGGTGGACACCGGCTCCTTCATTTCAAAAGATTCGTCCAGCTCCTCGTCGCCCTCGATGCGCACGCCGATCAGCTGCGGGTTAGTGGACCAGACCACGGTGCGATCCAGGGCGTATACCGTGGCCAATAGAACGTCCGGCAGATGCTCAATATGATCCAGAAACTCAATGCGTGAGGCGGCACGAGACGCCGGAGGCACATCCGGGTAGGCGTTGTCCTGACGCGGATCGAGCATTTCGCCCATGGTTCTGTTCGGGGCAATCGCGGCATGGCGAATTTCGGCATCACCAATGGCCTGAACGAACTGCGCCGTCAGCATGGAATCACGCTCAATGCTCTCATCGACCACGAAACGCGTGGAAATATAGCCCAGCCCCAGCGCCACGGCGGCGATGATGAAAAAGCTGCCCAAGGAAAACCAGCGCAACAAATTGAACTGTCCGCGCCAGCCCTTGCCTTCTGCTGCCGGCGTATCCGGCGCAGGTACTTTTTGTTGTTCCAGTATCTGCATGGGACCTTCCTGGATGCTTGCATCAAGCCCTTTTTAGCCGTGTTTCAGATCAGTGTAGGTGGCATTGATCGTGGCCGACGGCCCAATGATAGTAATTAGCCGCTATCGGGATTGAACCGCCAATGATTGCTGACGATCAGGCTCAGGTTGTGGTCCTTGCTGCGTCCGTTGTCGACGCCTTCGATAAACAGCCCGAGTTTTTTTCGCAGATCGGTGACCTCGGCGAGTTCCCCGGTGAGAAACTTCCAGCCCGGTCCGACCTTGAAGCGTTGTGCATAGGCCTTGAGCACTTCAGGCGTATCGCTCAGGGGATCGATGCTGATGGAGTAGAAAAAGATGTCCTGGCCGACCCGATCCCCCAGCAATTTCTGCACCTGACGCAAACGCGCGGTTTCCAGTGGGCAAGAGTCACTGCACGTAGTGAATATGAAATTGATCACCACCACTTTGTCCCTGATCAAGTCATCGAAGAAATGCAGCTGCCGACCGTCCTGATCGGTCAGCAGGGTGTTGGGGAAATAGTCGCCACCCCAGGGTGTCGTCGACTCCGGCGACGCCGAGCCTGGCGCAGCAACCTCGTGAGCCACCAGCACCTGACTGACCGGCAGACAGGTGACGAGCATTAATGCCCGAAGAGCGAGCCAGGTTGCTGGACTCAACGTTCTTCTCAAACGTACGCGCAGTAGCGGCAGGAGGCCGAACCGTTTGGAGGGAGGCTGCGATTTATTGTCCATCACCAGCCGCCTCGAAGGTCGTAAAGGGGAGTGATGGGGGTTTTGCAAGGATCTCGCCAGACCTGTAACAACTTTATACAAAAGCGTTAATGGTCGATAAAACAATGGCTTAACAACTTAAATGTGCCATTCGCGAGAAAAGCGACTGGGGGATGACACCCGCTAATGGGGAAAGCTCACACCCATGTTCAGGGCATCAACTTGAATGACAGACGGACGCTTGTGCCCTCGCCTTCACGGCTGCCCAGAGCCACTGCACCGCCGAAACGCTCCATGATGCGCTTGACCAGCACCAGCCCGACCCCGAGCCCGCCTTGCTTGGTGGTAAAGAACGGCCGGAAGGCCATGCTGCGTTGTTCCTCGGTCATGCCTTTGCCGGTGTCGCTCACCACCACGCACACGCCTCGGGAATCGGTTGGCTCCAGCGTGATGGTCAACGTGCCGCCCCGCGCCATCGCTTCCAGTGCGTTGGCGAGCAAACTGTTGAGAATCTGCGTCAACTGCACTTGCTGGCTCAGGACCATCGGTGTTTCTTTCGGCTCGAATACGACGTGGATCGAGGCTTTGGCAATCTGCTGCTCGAACGCCATCAGGCTGTCATGCAGTGCCGCCACCAGATTCACCGGCTCGGCCTCGTCGTTGATCGGACGCAAGGACTGCAGCAGCTCCCTTACCCACTTCGACATGCGATCCACCTGGCCGATGATGTCGTTGATGTTCTTGTGCGCCGCCCCATTGTCGAACTCCAGGGCCAGCTCGGCGCTGGAGCGGATGGTCGCCAACGGATTGCGCAAACTGTGGGCCACCGCCGACGACATCTCGCCCAAGGCGACAAAGGTTTCGTTGGTGATCAGTTGTTTCTGTTGCGCGGCGAGCAAAATCGCCGCGCGGCGCACGATCCAGTACAGCCCCAGATAAATCAGACCACCGCCCAGGGCGGTGGCCAGCCAGATCAGCACCAGGCCGCGCTCCATGCGACTGATCAGGTCTTTGGGTTCCTTGTAGATCTCGACCATCGCCGTGACGTTCTTGCCGTCGGCATCAAACAGCGGAATATAGTTTTCGATAAAAATGTATTCCGGGGGCGTCACAAACTTCTGTTCCATGCGGCTCTTGTCTACATCGTGATAGCTGGCCGACACAGGGGTTTTGGAGGAAAACGCCTGATCGAGGTCTTCATCGGAGTGGATCGTGGTGCCCATCAATGCCGGGTTGGTCGACCAGATCACCATGCGGTCGAGGGCATAGATGTTGGCCAGGATCACGTCCGGCAAGTGCTCGATATGGTCGAGGAATTCGCCACGGGCATTGGCGCGGGCCATCGGGTCGACCTCGGGAAAATCCTTGTCCTTGCGCGGGTCGAGCAACTCGCCCATGGTCCGCACGTTGGGAATAGCGACGTGGCGCACCTCCGCCGAGGCAATCGCCTGAATGAACTGCGACGTCAGCAGCGCATCACGCTGAATGCTTTCGGTAATCACGAACCGCGTGGACACCGACCCCAACGCCACCGCCACCGTGCCGATCACCGCCATGCTGATGAGCGAAAACCAGCGCAGCAGATTGAACGGCTGTTTGCGCGAGCTCAGGTGGACATCGCCCTCTTCGGGCTGGTGCATTTTTACGGGCATATCCATGGACGTTGTTCCCGACATTTCCCCTATAGGGTTATAGCCCACTAATGGCCGTTTGCCCGCCATTGGGGTTTCGTTCCCCGCCACCCTCCCCGTTATCCCCATCTGCCCCCAATGCTGGGGACAGTGGCCCTGTCCTCATGGCTGGTGCTCTGACGGCGCTGGCGCGTCACACGCCTTGGTTCCGGGCCTTTCACGGACGTTTTCGCCGGTTGGTATGGAAGTTGCCAAAACCCTCTTAACTGACCCATCTCCATGGGGCAGGCATTCCGATAGAGGGATTAACTCATGCACCCTTTACTGTCCAAAACCGCGGCCGCCCTGGTCGTTAGCGCACTGGCCCAAGGCGTCGCCCAAGCGGCGCTGTTTGCCGTCGACCCCGGCCCCTATATGCCAGCCAACGGCTCGTTCGCCGCCTGGTATCAGGACACTCATGGTCGAACCCTCGATCTTTGCCTGTCCAAGGCTGTCAGTTCCAGAGTTGCCAGTGCACCCGGTGCGCCGGCCTACATGTGCTTGTTGAATCCGACACCCGGCGTTTTCGACGACACGCAGCCCGTCGTTTTCCCGAGCAACTTTCCCGATGAGGCGTTCTGGTTCACCGGCGACGGCTCAATCGTCGACGCTGCACGAGGCATCGACCTGACCTTTGTCAGCGCCGTGGAAGCAGCCTTCGCCGCTGAAGAACCGGTAGAAGGCGACCAGGTCAGTTTTGGCCGCATCCGCATTCGGGTGGACGTGCCCACCGCCGGCGTCTACACCATCACCCACCCCTATGGCGTCGACATATTTGACGTTCCCGCCGGTGGAGGTCGCGCAATCAACATGACCCGCGACATCGGCATCGGCACGCCGAAAACCTACGACGGCGCACTCAAGAGTGACATCGGCCCGTTCCTGCGCAGCGTCAACGGTCCCTACACCGAGACCAACCCGGTCACCGGGTCGGCCGAGCAATTCGTGGGCGATCCGAACCTGGAAGAAGCCTTCACCGGCAGCCCTTTCAATACCAACTACATCCGCATCGAAGGGCCTAACGGTCTGGACTTGCGCACGACGGTCATGGCCATTTCCGGCAAGTTGTCGACCGTGGTCCGGCCAACTCCGATGATCACCGAGCGCAGCACTTACTCGCGCACGGCCGGTGAAAGCGCACCGGTGGCGCAGCAGGATGTGTTCGTCATGGCCCCACCGCCACCGGCCACCGTGACCCTGGACAGCAACAGCCCGGTGCTGAACCTGACCGAAGCTGATACCTCCGGCCGCTGGTACGCCCAGTCCGCAACCAACCCGACATTGCCAAGCAACCTGGTGGTGACCGCCGACAACCACCTGGCCATTCCCAGCAGCACGCCGACCACCCTGTCGATGCCACTGACGGACCTGGTGGTGATCCAGACCGCCCAGTACAGCTTGAGCACCGCGCAAATCACGGTAGTGGCCTCGACCAGCGATGAAACCTCGCCGCCGGTACTCACCGCCACCTCCGGCACCGGTGTCGCCATCGGCGCCCTGAGTGGCGATGGTGCATCGAAATCCCTGGTGACCGGCATTTCGCCGATTCCACCGGCCAAGGTTCGAGTGACGTCATCCAATGGCGGCAGCGACACCGAAGAAGTGGTCATCGTGCAATGAACGCTCACATGCCCAGATCCTCATCAGGAGGCATCATGAACAATTGGCCACGCCTGGCGCTCAACGCCCTGGGACTGACTCTATCGCTGTCCGGCAGTGCTTTCGCGCAACTCGCTGCCGTCGACCCCGGCCCATACACCTTTGCCACCGGGAAATTCCCGATGTGGTATCAGGACAACACTCTGCTGTCGCTGGAACTGTGCCAGTCGCGGGCGACCAGCTCGCGGTCGCCTGGCGCACCAGGCGCGCCCTCCTACATGTGCATCCTGAATCCGGAACCTGGGGTTTTCGACGACACCCAGCCGATGGTGTTTCCGGATAACTGGCCACCGGAAACGTTCTGGTACCTCGCCGAGACCACCATCAATGATGTCGGAGGCTATGGCGTGGATGCCTACGTGGCCGGGATCGAAGCGGCATTCGCTGCGGAAAACCCTGTCGACGGCGATCAGGCAAGCTTCGCGCGGATTCGTCTGCGGGTGAACGTGCCTGTCGCCGGGACCTACACCATCACCCACCCGTACGGCGTGGAAACGGTCAACGTCACCACGCCGGGCCGTCGGGCGATCAACATTACCCGCGACATCGGCATCGGCGCACCGGGCAATTTCTCGGGTGCCCTCAACGGGGAGGTCGGGCCATTCCTGCGCAGTGTCAACGGGCCGTACACCGAGGTGAACCCGGATACCGGCACCATCGAGACTTTCGTCGGCGATCCGAACCTCACCGAAGCGGTCACCGGCAGCCCGTTCAACAACAACTTCCTGCGTGTGCAGGGGCCGGCCGGGACCATCCAGACCGACCTCTTTACCGTGTCCGGCAAAGTCCTCGACGACCGTGCGCAAACCCCGGTGGAAATCGGCCGCGCCACTTACCGCCGCACTTCTTCAGGCCCGGACACCAGCAGTACCCGGGTAGAAGTGTTTGGCAAATCGACCAACGGCTCGAGCCTGTGCTTCCGCGAAACCGTGGCCCTGGTGGTCGGACCACCGCAGTCTCCCTGCCTGACCAACATGCTCGGCGACAACAATGGCCAGTTCTTCGGCCATCGCCTGACGGGTGCCACCGTGCCTGCGGTGGTGGTGGTCACCGCTACCGACCCGAGTGCCACCACCCGTCCAACGGCAGTGTCGAGCAAGGTCACCGACGTGGTGAAAATCCAGACGGCTCGCTACAACTGGAGCAATCACAGCCTGCTGATCGAAGCCACGTCGACTGACGAAGTGGCGGTGCCGGACATGGTCGCCCAGGGTTACGGGCGTCTGTCGAAGTCCGGCACGCTGCAAACAATCACCATCGCCGACCTGCTTCAGCCACCGGCTACCGTGACGGTCAAATCCGCCGCGGGCGGCAGTGACACCGAGCCTGTTGTGGTGGTCGGCGCGGCACCGGAAACCGGCGAGAACGAGGCGCCACTGGCGGTGGCCGACACCGGGAGCACCAGCTTCGGGGTGCCGATCACACTCAACCTGCTGACCAACGACAGCGACCCGGACGGCGACACGCCACTGAGCATCACCGCGCTGACCCAACCGGCCGCCGACCAGGGCACCGTGGCGTTGAGCGGCACGGCAGCGGTGGTCTACACCCCTCCAGCCGTGGTCACTGCACCGTTGACAACGACCTTCACCTACAAGGCTCAAGACGTCAAAGGCCTGGCCTCGACCGCTCCGGCGACCGTGACCATCACCGTGGCGCCTAACCAGTCTCCGGAGGCCGTCGCCGACAGCATCGCGACCCTGGGCGTGGCGGTACCGATCAACGTGCTGGCCAACGACACCGATCCGGAAGGCAACGTGCCGTTAGCGGTCGCCAGCCTGACACAGCCAGCAGCCGATCGCGGCACCGTCAGCACTGACGGGACGGTGATCACCTATACCCCACCGGCCACGGTCACGACGGCCTTCACCACGACCTTCACCTATATCGCCAGGGACAGCTTCGGCGCTCTGTCGACCCCGGCGACGGTCACGGTGCAAGTCTCGCCACGGCCTGCTGCGGAAACCTTCGCAGTGACAGCCGCCACGGTAACGGCACGCTCCAACAACCGCTTCAACTGGGACTTCACGGGCACCTCATCGGTGACCACCGGCAACACCATCACCATTCAGGTGACCACCCCGACCGGGCTGGTGACGCTGGGCACTACCACGGTGCCGTTGACTGGTCGCTGGAGACTGACGGTGAGCAACAGCACCACGGTGATCCCGTCGGCTAACCCGACCGCGACCATCCGCTCGTCCCAGGGCACCGTGCGCACGGTGTCGGTGATCTCGAACTGAGCCCTCGCCCCATCAACCGGAATTGGTTGATGGGGCCGGTCTCCCGGCACAGGACAACGCCATGAAAACGCCAACCGCCGCCCTGCTCTGCCTGCTTCTGCTCTACAGCAGTGCGGGCGTGCGCGCTGACGATTTGATGGAGAACGACGACCTGGCCCCCGGCGCCGACCTCGGCGAGTTACCACCACCGATTGGCCAGCAAGCACTGATCGACCAGAACGGCCAGGCCAACGTTGCGTTGCTGCAACAGAACGGCCAGTCGTTGCTCGGCCGCATCGTTCAGTCGGGCAGTAATCAGGAAGCCTACATCCTGCAACAAGGCAGCGACCTGATGGCACTGATCACCCAGCAAGGTTCTGGCAACAACGCCTCGATCACGCAAAACGGCAGCCACAACCGCGCGCAGATTTCCCAGAACGGCAATAACAACGACGCCAGCATCGACCAGGCCGGCACGGGGCTTTCAAGCGCCGTGACCCAGTCAGGGAACGGCATGAGCGTTTCGGTCAAACAATATCGCTAAAGCACCGCACCACCTGGAGGTTTCATCATGTTCAAACTGACGCCCCTCACCGCCGCCATTCTGGTCATTGTCAGTGCCCAGGCGATGGCCGACGACAGCCTTTCGACCCAAAACCAACTCGGCACTGCCAACATCGGTGATGTCAAGCAGATAGCGGCCCCGTTCAGCACCGCAACCCAAAATCAACTCGGCCAGGGCAACGACGCCGCCGCCGTGCAGGACAATGCCACCAGCATCATTACCCAGGACCAGATCGGTGATTACAACGCCGGTTACGCCGAACAGCTTTATGACAATGGCAGCACCATCACCCAGCAACAGGTTGGCGCCTTCAATACCAGCCATGCCAGTCAGTCGGTGGGTACCTTGGGCGGCAACCAGTCGTTGCAACAACAGCAAGGTACCGGCAACTTCTCCTTCATCTACCAGGAAAGCCAGGACGGCAATACCGCCACCTCCTTCCAGGTGGGTGACAGCAACGAAGCCTACATCGAACAGTTCCTGATCGGCGCCGGCAACAACGCAACCGTCATTCAATTCGGCACCGCCAACTACGGCACCGCCGAACATATCGGTCACCTGGCCGGCCAGATCAACATCAACCAGGCGGGCGAAGGCAACTACGCGTATGGCGACCAAAGCTACGGTGACGGCGGAACCGTGACCATCAACCAGCTCGGCGACATGAACGGCACCGAAGTCTGGCAAGACACCCAGCTCGCCAGCCAGGCCACCGTCAACCAGCTGGGCGTGAGCAACGAAACCATCGTCGACCAGAGCTTCGGCGAAAACAACGCCGTCCAAGTGCTGCAAGTCGGCGATGTCAACGCGATCTACGCCGACCAGTTCGATTCTGTTGGCTCGGTCCTGGCGCTGTATCAGCAAGGTAGCGGTAACGTGCACTTCACTTACCAGAGCGGCGACAGCCAAGTGCTCACCGCCACCTCGGTGGGTAACGACAATAAGGTCTACGCCAGCAACTGGAAAGGACCGCAATCAGGTGGCCAGTTCGGCACCAATCAACGCGCGACCGTCACTCAGGCCGGCAACGCCAACGTCGCCAGCTTCACCCAGGACGGCGTCGGCCAGATCATGACCACTCACCAGACTGGCACGGGCAACAAAACCACCGTCAGCCAGGCCGACTCCTACAACGAGCTGTACTTCGACCAGAACGGCAGCGACAACATCCTCATTGCTGACCAGCGCGGCACCACCAACCTGGCCCAGGGCAGCAGCACCGGTACTGGTAACAGCACCGAATTCAACCAGGAAGGCACCGGCAACCAGGCGTTCACCACGCAGCTGTATGGCAGTGACAACATGATCACGGTCAAACAGGCTGACACCATGAACGTGGCTTACGTGACCCAGGGCGGCACCGGCAACATTGCCAGTATTGATCAAAGTGGGGTGACACAGATGGCGACCGTGCAGCAGTTTGGTTCTGCCAACCAGGCAACCGTGCTACAGCAATAATCGCGCAGCATAGAAAAACCGCGGCCCTTTGGTGGGGTCGCGGTTTTTTTATGGGGCGGTATACATCCACTGAGTTTGGTTGCCCGCGAAGAACGATAACGCGGTGTAACTGACTGGCTGTTATTGCCGCTCCCCCTGTGGATCAAGGAATGCACCCCGTGACGCTCTGCGTCACATTCAAAAGCGCAACGCGGAGCGTCCCTGGCGGCATTCCTTTGCTGCGCGTGGAAACGATCAAACGATCAACGTACACCCTGCCCTTCACCACTCAACAGGCCGAGCGTTAGCTCGCCTGCAGCTCTTGATCTTGACCCATCCGCCCCTTCATCGGGAGGCCGAGTGGAGGTTCTGCGCAGTGGGCAGCCCGGCATGGATGCCGGGCTAGCCGCCCCCGGCCATGGATGGTCGATGGCGGCGGGCCCACGGAGCAGGACCGGAGCGAGGGAACACCGAGCCCAGGCGAGGGACCGGACGCTGGGGCAAAGCGTTTTGCTTACTTTTGGGCGTCTGCAAAAATGAGTCGCTGTAAGAGCGAAACCATAAGTGGCCGTTACCGCAGGAATGGATATGTACTCGGTCAACAAATAACAGGTCGGCTGTCAGGCCGCCTTCGCGAGCAGGCTCGCTCCCACAGTTGGATGGGGTACATCCGAAAAAACAGGTCAGCTCGAAGGCCGCCTTCGCGGGCAAGCCCGCTCCCACGGGATTGGGGACATCTGCAAAATCCCGGTCGGCTCGAAGGCCGCCAGGATCCGCATCAAAGTCAAACCAGGTCGGCCCGAAGGCCGCCTCGGTTCACTCTTCCTCACCCTCAGGCACAACCTTGTTCTGCGTCAGGTACCGGTCCAGCGTCTCATTCTGCGCAGGCACAGAATTATCCCCGGCAACCTGCCACAAATGCCGCTCAATCCCCTGCGCCAGCATATGCCCCACCGCCGCTTCGATCGCCGACAGCACACACAACTGCGCCGGTTCGTTGGTGGTGTAGCCGACTTCAGCTTCGAGCAACTTCTTGAACTCGATGAACTTGAACACCCCGGCACTGCGGGCCACGGAGTAGATGGTCTTGCTGGTCATCACGTTGGCCAGCACCTGACCGCTGCGCACATCCACCGCACGCAGGTTCACCGTGACCTGATCGACGCGGTACTCACGGGATATGTCGATGCCCAGGTAGCGTGCCCCTTCCCCACCGCTGCGCACGTTGGTGTCGTAGGCAATGATCCCGCCCTCAAGCATCATGTTCGCCGCTTGCAGCGGTGGAAGTTCAGCCTGGATGTTCACCGGAGTGTTTGGCTTCTTCTGCGAGGCGCGGATGATCTTGCGCTCGGTCAGCAGGTTCTGCAGCCCTTCACGCTCCAGCACCACGAACCAGCCGCTGGCCTGCAAGGCATCCATCAACATGCTCGCCGCACCCTGGGTGACACTGGTGGAAAACGAGCTGGCCGGCGTCGGTTTGTACTGACCGGTCTGATCACGGAAGCCGTACACCACGGCCATCAACCGGCCCTTGGGTCGTGGCATGTTGAGCAAGTCGTAATACGTCGAGGCCCTTGGCGTCAGGGTCGGGGTTGCAGTGTCCTGCTCGGCCGACATCGGATCGCGCAGACTGCAACCTTGTAATGCCGCCAACATGAGCCCTAGCACAATTATTTTTTTCATGTCCTTAACTCCCCGTTGACCCAAAACCCCGTCAAGGGGCCAGGCCATTCACCTGGATTTCCGAAACTTCACCGCTCGCCCGGTCCGTCACTTCAATGGTCAGCGCGCCGGAGTCGTCGACGACGTTGACGATAAAAGCGTCGGTGGACAGGCTCCCCGTGTTGCCGGTCGAGATGTTGTCCAGCAACTGCCCGAGCAACCGCGATTGCAACTGACTGGTGAAGCGCTCAAGGGCTGAAGTGCCGGCCACCGTGGCGCGATCTTTCAAGTCAGGATCGTCGTAGTCGTTTTGCGCCTGGGCGTTGTTGAGCAACCAGGTGCCGTTCAACGGGTTGCCGCCGAACGAGGGGTTGATGGGCGTGTAGACCAGCTCCGTGGCGTGGACCAGGCCGCAACTTCCAAGCCCGAGCAACCACACGCCGGTGCTGTGCAAGAACGTTTTCGTTTTCATAATTCGTCCCTCTCAAGGTCCGTGGTGTCCTGTAACAAGGCTTCCAGCTTGCGCTGGACGATCTGCCCGCGAACCCAGTCGGCGGCGTCATAGGCCTCGTCCTTGAGCTCCACGGTGTTCGGCGGCAGGAACCGCCGATAAACCAAACGCTGCTGATATTCCACGGTCACCAGGCTGCCCCAGCGTGCCGAAGGTCGTTCGCGTACCACCAGGTTGAAATCCATCGGGCTGGTGGCGCGCAGGCGTTCACTGAACGAGTAGTAAAATTCGTGGCCGATGTGCGAGATCGTGTCGTCGACAATGAAGCCGAGCATTTCGTCCTCTTCGGCGGCTGTCGCGAAGGACGTCATCAGCATCAGGACCAGGGCCGGTAGCCAGTGTCTGTTCATGGCGTCAGCGCTCCAGCGCCTGGTTTTGCCGCCGGGCTTTTCGGCCCGGACGCGCCATCGAGGAAGGCCTTCTCGGCCACGAACTGCCAATCCGAATAACTCGCCATGCCGGTGAAGTCCGACCACTGAGCGGGGAAGTCCACCTGCTTGAGCGGCTTGTCCTTGGAAGGGCTGTAGAGCCCGGTGATGCGTCCATCGAAACCGCGCATCAGCGTCCATTCGCCGCCACCGATCGGGTCCGGGTACAACTGGCGCAAGTGATGTCTGGCCGATGGAAAACGTTCGTCCTGCAACAGGTCGGCCAGCTCTTTCGGGTACTGGGCCAGGCCTGGCGAACTGCGGTAATAACTGCGCAACGCCTGAGCATATTGGGTACCGACCCAGAGCAACTGACGTTCGCGATCACGGCGCGAGGCGGTGGACCACAACTCCCCGGCACTGGCCAGGCCCATGCCCGTCAGCATGATCAGAAACAGCACGCCCAGGTAGGTGAAACCGGACTCGGCCTGCGGCTTACCACTCAGAATAAAGGCTGCCATCACGCGCCCTCCCTGTGGCACCGCTTTTGATATCGGCGACCCCGCCCGGTACGCCGTCAGGCGGCGCCACCAGCACCCAGAGGTCCTTGCGTTCAGAGATCGGATCTGTCGGCGGCACCCGCAGGTAACGCTGCTCGACCAGTTGCTCGATGGAATCGGGATAACGCCCGGTATCGCCGTAATAGTGATCCAGTGCTTCGCGCATTGCCGACAGGCTCTGGCGCAACGTGGTCTCTTTCGAGGCCTCAAGGCTGTTGAAATAGCGTGGCAAGGCGATGGTCATCAGGGTCGCGATGATTGCCATGACCACCATCAATTCCAGCAGGGTAAAACCCTTTTCCCGACGCATAGGCTCACCACTCGCGGTAGTTGATTCCATTGAGCCCTTTGCCGCGGGCCTGGGAGTAAACGTCAAAGACGTCCTCGCCCTCCCGCGGGTTTTGAGCCGTGCTGTCATAGGCGCGCAAGCCCCAGCCGCCTTCGTCGTCACGCTTGACCGGTGTCAGCGGGTCATGGGGCACCCGCCGCAGAAAATAGAACTTGGCACCCTTGGCGCTGCGCACATCGCGAACACCCTCCACCAGCACTTGCAGGTTTGGCGGATAGCCGCTGCTGTTCAGCGACTTCTCGATGTAACCAGCGTCAAAAGCGCGCTTGTAGGCGTCGATGGCATCGCGAATCTGGTACAGCGCCGCGCGCAGGTCTTGCTCCTTTCCCCGTCGCACCACGGTTTCGGTCAGCGGCGCGGCCATCCCGGCCAGCAGGCCGATCAGGGCCAGCGTCACAACGACTTCAATCAGGGTAAAACCGCGTTCCGAGGCGTTCATGATCAAGGCTTCTCGACGACAACAGTGGTGATGCTGGAAGCGACCGGCCTTTCGATGTGCTGAGGCTGAGTCGCTGATTCCATCCGCCGGTCCGGCGCCTGAATGTGCATGCTGGTTTCGGTGCCGGTGGTGAATTCCATGTCCGACGGGCTCTGGTACGGCAGGTTGCGCACGATCCGCGGGGTGATCGACAGCACCAGTTCCGATTTGCCGACGGTGTCCTTGTTGCTGCCGAACAGGCGACCCAGGCCGGGGATGTCGCCCAGGCCCGGGATCTTGTTACCGGTGGCGCCATGGTCGTTGCGCATCAGGCCGGCGAGGATCTGGGTTTCGCCGTCATGCAGACGCAGAGTGGTCTGGGCGTTGCGGGTGTCGACCTGAACCGGAATGGTGCCCTGGCGAGTCGGTTCCAGCGGCGTGGCGTTACTCACTTCCAGGGCGATTTTGATCGCCACCTCGTTGTTCAGGTGCACGGTCGGTTGCACTTCGAGCTTCAGACCGACGTCCAGGTAAGTGACGCTTTCGGTGATCACCGGCCCCTGAGTCGAGGGCACCGACGTGGCGCTGATAATCGGCACGCGCTGACCGATGTGGATGCGCGCCTGCTCGCGGTTGCTGACCCGAATCACCGGGCTGGCCAAGGTGTTGATGTCGTTGTCCTGGGCGTTGATCTTGGCCTGCGGCGACGGCGAGATGGAGATCCGGCTAGAGTTGATGCCCTTGAGTTGATCGAGCAGGGTCACTGCCGAGCCGTCGCTGTTGACCACGCCGAAGGTGTTCGGCCATTGCAGGCCAAGGTCGAGAATCCGCTGGGTCGCGACTTCCATCACCTCCACTTCCAGCACCACCTCAGGGTTGGACTGGTCCTGGGACTGCAGCAGTTTTTCGGCCATGCGCACGGCGTCTTCGGTGTCGCGCATGGTCAAGGTGTTGAGGCGTTCATCGACGAACACATCGCGGGTCTTGAGCATGGTTTTGACCATGTTCAGCGCGGTGTTGGCATCGATGCTGGTCAGGTAGAACGTACGCATCACCAGCTCTTGGTAGTCCTTGACCTTTTGCGGCGAGTCCGGGTAGATCAGCAAGGTGTTTTCGTTCACCACTTTCTGGTGCAGCTGGTTCTGTTGCAGCAGCAATTCCACGGCGTCTTCGATGCGCACGTCACGTACGAAGATGGTGGCTTTCATGTCCGGGCGCAGGTCCTTGTCGAAGATGAAGTTCAAACCCGCGACCTGGGACAGCACTTCGAAAATCACCTTCAGGTTGGCGTCGCGAAATTCCAGGGTTACCGGCCGGTCCAGACGGGTGCGCAGTTGCGGGTAAGGAATCACGTTGCGGCTTTGCACCAGACGGATGTTGCTTTGCAGCTCCAGGGCCCCTTCATTTTTCGGGTCCAGTTCGAGGATCTGTTTCACCTGGCGGTCGGCGCCGAAAATGTCGCCGCGGCGCAGGTCGCCACGGGCCAGCTCAAGTTTTTCATCCAGGCTGCGCATGTGTTCGAGCTGGCGAATAGCGTCCTGGGCGCGGCGGTTGTTCGGTTCAATGGTCAACACCCGACTGTAAGCCATGCGTGCTGAAGCGAAATCACGCTGGGCGCGATCCATGTCGGCCTGGGTCAGCAGCGCCGTCACCGCACGGGCACGGCCGCTGGTCAGGGCCAGGTGCAGTTCGGTATCGCGAGGGTTTTCACGCAGGCCTTCCTCGATGCGCGCCAAGCCGGCTTCGTATTGTCCCGACTCCATCAGGTCGGTCCCTTCTTCCCTGGCGACCTGCGCCGAACTGCATGCGGCCAGTCCTGCACAGAGGCAAAGGCTCATCAGCAAACGGGATCTGTTCATTGCGTGCTCCCCACAGACAAGGTCTGGGACAAATGCAGAGGCAGGTAGACCAGGCTCAGTTCCACATCGGAAATACCCTCGATCCGCCAGGTTTCGTCGATCACATCCCCTTTGCGTACGACGTATATTTTTTCGCCGTTCTGCAAAAACACTTGCAGGTCGGAACGGTCATCAATCTTGCCGATGAACTGGAAAGGCATCGGCGGTGCAGTGGGGACTTGCACCACCGGGGTGACGTTAACGGGTTGTTCGGTGACGATGGCGAGCTGTGGCGCAGCCTTCCAACTGCGGGCGCCGAACAGGTCGCCCGCCGGGCTCAGATCCTTGACCACCGCCGGTTTGCCGGTGGCCGCGGCGGCAGGTAAAGCGCCGCGGGTTTTGCCTTTGGCCGGGGTTGCCACGGCGGCGACCGAAGCGTCGTCATCGTTCGATGGCATGAAGTAATCAGGCCCCCAGTTCAGCGCCGCGGCCACGCCGAAGAACGCCACCCAACCCATTACGCGCTTGGTATTCATCATGACCTCGACAGGTAAAGGGTCATGCGGATCCGCCCGGTCAGGTCGGTGTCGGCGATTTTTTTACGCTGGAACTCCACGTCTTCCACCACTACCGCCGGCAATTGGCCGAGCAAGGCATGCAGGAAGCGCCGCAGTTGCGGATAGGTACCGCGCACCGGCAGCAGAATCTGATACCGGGCCAGGTGCGTCTTGGGGTCAATGCCCAGGGAATATTCACCGCGAGCCAGAGTGATGCGCTCCTGCGCCGCCAGCGCGTAAATCTTGTCGATCGCAACGGTGGCCTGAGGCTGCGACGGTAATTTGCTGCGGAAGTCGTCGAGCTGACGTTGCGGCACCACCGGGGCGGTGATGCTGCCGTCTTCAACCCTGGCCAAGTATTCGCCGGCCTCACGGGTCTGCTGGCTGAGTGATTGCAAGGAACTCCAGTCAGGCATCAGGCCACCCAAGGCCCAAACCAGCGCCACCAGCAACATCGCCAGCCCTGCCAGACCGGGGATGCCCAGGCCTTTCAGGTATTCGTGGACGATCAATCTAGGGATTTGCATCGCCGATCTCCCAGCTAGCCGACAGGTTGAATTGCACCGGGTGTTCCGGCACGTTGGCGACGATTTCGTGGCTCAGCAGCGACACATCGGACAGCTCGTCGCTGGCTTCGAGGTGGCGGTGGAAAACAAGCATGGCTTCCAGGTCCCGCGCTTCGGCACTGATTCGCACCTGGCCTTTGCGGGCATCCGGGGTCAGGGTCAGCAAGGCAATGTCGTCGCGTGGCATGGCTTCGAGCATGGCGAACAAGCGTTCCCAGGGCCGACGCAATTGCTGGGACACCTTGCGCATCTCGGCCAGGTTCTGCGCCTGCTCGCGGGTTTCGGCCGGGGTCAGGCTGACCTTGGTGCCGGTGTCGCCAGTGAGTTCGCGCTGGGCGGTTTGCAAATGGCCTTGCTGTTGCGTGGCCTGTTCACTGAGGTGTCGCTGAACCAGCACGCAGCTCAGCGTCAGCGCCAGGCCCGCGGCCAGCAGGCTCCAGCCCAATGGGCCCGAGCGGCGGCGCGGCTGAAAGTCGAGCATCAAGGCGCGCATGTCAGGCCACCGCCCGGGACATGACGTACAAACTATCGCGTACGGATGTCCGGTCCTCTTCGAGGGTGCGCAAATGCACACCAGGTACGTCAGGATGCGAGTCCATGCGCGCTGGCGCATGCAGATAAACGTTCAGCGGCCGGTCGCTGGTGGACGCCTGCAATTGGCTTTCACGGCCGATCAATGCAGTCAGTGCGGCATCGCTGTCGCTGCTGCCCACCGAGCGCACCGCCGTCCAGCGCCCTTCCCGGGCCAGCAGCAACACACTGCGCACCGGCTCGGCGACCACGAACAGGAAGTCGCCGGCCTCAAAGCTTTTATCGAAGTGGTTGAACGCCGTCATCACGTACGGCTGCACTGACCGCAAGCGCAAACCACGACCAGTGGCCTGTGCGCGCAGATGTTCCAGCAAGTCTTTGGGCAGCGCGGTGGCGATCCGGTCGTAGCCCGCAGGTTCCGCCGACAAGACCATGCTCCAGGGTTGAGTCGGCACGCCGTAAAGGTCTTCGAAGCAGAGCTGGGCAAACCCGAGCAATTCGTCGGGGCTGCTGATCTGCTCGCTCCAGGGCACCAGGCAAAACCGGCTGAAGTGCCCGGAGATCACCACGCTCAATTCGGCACCGGGACGGGTGTGTTCACCCAACAACCGGTCGAGGGTTTCCAGGGCCACTGCCCAGGCATGGAAGCCTTCGTCGATGAAACCGACGCTGCCCAGCCACAGGGTTTCACTGCCACGGCGCTGGCCCAGACCGACACCACTGGCGCCGAGTACGGCGACGAAACGATCACGAGACAAAAGTGACACGATTGATCTCCTCGAGCGTAGTACGCCCCTCTGCAACCAGTTCCAGAGCCGACTCGCGCAACAGGCGCAAGCCACGTTTGCAGGCATGTGCCTTGATTTTCGAAACGGGTTGGCGCTCGACGATCATCTGCCGCAACTCGTCGTCCAGGTGCAGCAACTCGGCAATCGCGGTACGCCCGCGGTAACCGGTGCCCCGGCAGTGGCCGCAGCCTTTGCCGTGAACAAAGTGGTAATGATCAACCTGCTGCGGGTCGAGGCCGGAGAGGCGCAATTCTTCATCGGTCGGGTTGGCCGGCGCGCTGCAACTGGCGCACACCAGCCGGATCAAACGCTGGGCCAGCACCGCGTTGAGTGCCGAGACGAGGCTGTAAGGGTCGATTTCCATCTGGGTGAACCGGCCGATCACGTCGAACACGTTGTTGGCGTGAATGGTGGTGAACACCAGGTGCCCGGTGAGCGCCGATTGCACGGCGATCTGGGCGGTGTCGGGGTCGCGGATTTCACCGACCATGATCTTGTCCGGGTCATGGCGCAGGATCGAGCGCAGGCCGCGAGCGAAAGTCAGGCCTTTCTTTTCGTTGACCGGGATTTGCAGCACGCCCGGCAGTTGATATTCCACCGGATCTTCGATGGTGATGATCTTGTCCACGCCGTGGTTGATCTCGGTGATCATCGCGTACAGCGTGGTGGTTTTGCCGCTACCGGTGGGGCCGGTGACCAGCACCATGCCGTAGGGTTCGGCCGCGAGCCTGCGCAGCTGGCGCAGGGTGTCGTCTTCAAAGCCCAGCGCCTGCAATTGCACGCCGCTGACCTTGTCTGCCAGGTCTTGTTTGTCGAGCACCCGCAGCACCGCGTCTTCGCCGAAAATACTCGGCATGATCGACACCCGAAAGTCGATCTGCCGGCCGCTGATACCGATCTTGAAGCGACCGTCCTGAGGCACGCGTTTTTCGCCGATGTCCAGTTCGGCCATGACCTTGACCCGGGAAATCACCTGTTCGGCGAACTCGCTGCCCTGGATTTTGCTGATGTTGTTCAGCACGCCATCGATCCGGTACTTGATCACCAGGCCGCTGCCGGTGGTGCCCAAATGGATATCGCTGGCGTGCATTTTCAGCGCGTCGTAGAGGGTCGAGTTGACCAGTTTGACGACCACGCTGGCGTCTTCGCTGATGCTGGTCAGGGACAGGCTTTGCAGGGTATCGAGTTCGATATTGATGTCGGCCTGGGCGTTGAGCGACTCCACCGCGTGGAAGCTCTCTTCGTGGCGCGCCAGATAAGCTTTCAGGTCGTCGGCATGCACCAGGTACAGCGGCGCGCCGTGCAGGCAGTCATCGATCCAGGCCAGTCGAACCGTGTCGAACGGGTCGGCAAATACGCCGATGACCGCATCGTCGTGACGCAACAGGATGAATTCGCGCTTGAGGCATTGGGCCAGGGTGACCCGATCGAACACCGGGGTGGCTTGAAACAGGGTGTCGGTGTCGAGCACCGGATAATGCAGGGTTGCGCCAAGGCACTGGATGAAAGGCATGGGGGCCAGCTCACACAACACCCCGAGGGCTTCCAGTACCCGTTCGCCGGAACTGGCGGCCCGGGAGCGTGCCTGGGCCAGTTGCTCACTGGAAAATCGAGACGGTACACAGTCCAACAGCGCCGGTTCGACGGCAAGGGATAGACGGTCCATGGCATGCTCTCCAACGCCGGGGGCTTTGAGCCCTTTCGACGCGGCAGGCCATTGCGGCGATTGCCGGAACGTCTTGTCGCGCCACTACTCCCCGGTGAGCAATTGTTCGTCGTCTGGTGCCCTGGACGTCGATGAACTTCGTCGACGATCTGCCAGCACCCAACTGCCGTCGTACAACTGCAGCGGGAAACTCTCGGTCCTGCTCTGGCGTCGTTCGACAAAACCTTCGGAGATGCTCATGCCTGCTTTGGGTTCGCGCTCCATCCCCAGAAGGTCGCAGACTGCTCGGGCCAATTCCGCCAATGGAAACGGTTTGAACAGGATATGACTGACTCCCAGTTGCCGGGCCCGCTCACACACTTCAGCGGTTGGGTGCCCTGTGATCAGTACAAAATGACAATTCCTGTTCTGGCGGACAGCAGCGAGCACCTCAAAGCCTTCCATGTCGGGCAAGCGGTAATCGAACACCATCACATCGGGTGCAAACTGTTCGGCTTCACCGATACCCGTCGCACCATCATGTGCAATCCGGACGTCCAGCGCTTGCGCCTGAAGGTAATCCTTGAGGTTTTCGGCAAGGAGCTGTTCGTCTTCGACAACCAGTACTTTGTTTAACAAGGTCGACTCCTTGAAACCGCAGGTCCGATGTTTCAACCCTGGGAGTACGCGCCTTAATTAGGCTAACGCACACTTCATGCCAGGCTGAGCACCGGTTTTTTTACCGATGCACGTCTTTGATTTCCATGAAAAAACCATTTAGTCCGCAAGCTCCCTCCCCCAAAGGCGGGGAAGCACTCGGATGTGCACTGAAGCTTTTCCCCATTATTGGGGGGGAACCCTCAGTCATCGTCAATCCGTTCGATTCGATTGCTTGATCGCAGCTGCGCCAGAACCTGTAGACGAGCCTGGGCCTGTTGTTGTCGGGCAAGGTAAGCCCGGACCATTTCAAGCCCCTGCTGCTCTGGGACATCGGCTGCCTCCAAGTGGTTCTGTAAATAGATCAGATGCCAGCCAATCGCCGTGCGCACCGGCGCACTGACCGCCCCCGGTGCCAAAGCAAACGCCGCCGCTTCGAACTCGGGCATCATGCGTCCCCGAGGAAAATAGCCCAGATCGCCGCCTTCGCTAGCGGATGCATCTTCGGACCCGGCCCGGGCCACGCTGGCGAAGTCTTCGCCCTGAGTGATTTTCACACGCATCTCCTCTAAGCGTAGCCGCGCGGCTTCAACTGTGAAAGCGTCGGCACCCTGCGGCACTTTGATCAGGATGTGCCGCGCCTGGACTTCCTCGGGCCGGCTCATTTCGGCACGATGCTCTTCAAAGAAGGCGCGAACCTGTGCTTCGTCCGGATCGGCGACCTTGGTGAGGTCGGCAAACACCTGTTGGGCCGCGAGCTCCCGACGGGTGTACTCGATAAAACCGGCCTCATCGAATCCGGCGTCTTCCAGGCGCCGGGCGAACTTCTCGGCACCGCCGATGGTTTGCCGGGTCTGATCGACTTGACTTTGTACCGTGGCGTCGCTGATCACTACCCCGCGCTTGACGGCTTCTTGCCACAGCAACTCCCTGTCGATCAATGCGCTCAGCGCTGCCTGACGCAACTGTTTGTAGGCCTTGGGGCTGCGAATGCTGGCCACTGCCCGGCCCTGGTCCTCCAGAAATTCAGCGAAATAACGCTCCAGACGAAGCTGGGAAATCTCCTCGCCATTGACCCGTGCAGCCGCCGGGCCATTGCTGCAGAACGCCACGGGAACCCACATTGTCAGCAAAATCAGCAGCGTGTTGAGCTTCATGATCGGCCTCCGTCAGGGCGTCGCGGCAATAGGTTTGTAAGGGGCGACCAGATAAAAGCGCTGGTCGGGCAATTCCACGGTGACGATATGTGCGCCGCTCAGGCCCAGGCGGCGGCCCGGACCGAAACTGATCAGCGGAGTCAGCCCGGTATCGAAGTCATGCAGGCCTTCCAGGGCGCTGATCAGTTTTTCGCGGCTGGCATCGCGCCCGGCCTGCTTCATGCCTTCGCTGAGCAGCAGCATCGAACTGAACGCGCCGACTTGCAGCACCGCATGCTGGCCGCCGAGGCGCTGATGTTTGCGCAATTGGGTCAGGGCCAGGCGCCCGGCCAGCGTCCAGTCACTGGGCACGAATGGATAGGCCAGAAACACCCGGCGAGAAAAACCACTGGGCACCTGCAACAGATCACCCGCCACCTGATTCGACGCGGCGAACAGATAGGGCACCTGCCCCGCCGTTTGCAAGCGCTCGGCGAGGCGACTGAAACCGCCGCCGCTGCCCAGGTAAAACACCGACCGCGAGCCCAGTGGCAGCTCGTCCTGTGCGGAGTCATACGCTTGTAAACGCACTTGCTGCCACGCGTGATCTTGCAGGTACTGGCTGAGGTTCTGCGCCGCCAGCCGTTGGCGGGGCTCGTCCGGGTAGGCGATCAGCGTCGGCCCCTCAAGCACCCGCAAACTCTTGGTGGCGTAGTCGGCCAGGGCGATCAATTGCTCGCGCAAACCCGACAGCGGTTCGAAAATCTGCCGACTGGTCTGGGCCGTGCCCTGCAGCGACAGCGGCCCGATCAGCGGAATGCCGGCCCGTTCAAGGCGCGCGGCGAGGTCCGAGTCCAGTGCCGGAGCCAGCGGTGCAATCAGGGCGAACACCTGTTCCTGATCGATCAACCGATCCAGAGCCTGCTCGGCACTGGCGCGGTCGGGGCCTGGGTCAAGGATCGTCAGGCGCAACTGTCGGCCATGAATCCCGCCCGCTTCGTTGATCCGCGCGACGCTGCCCCGTAGCACCGCCGCCACCGTGGCGCCCTCCTCGCTCAACAGTCCCTGGCGCGGCAACAAGGTGCCCAAGTGCAGACTGTCGGGGGTCAGGCCGGGATCGCGTTCATCGGCCACGCGTTTGAGGTAGGCCGTGAGGTTGCGTTGATCATTCATCGACAAGACGAATCGCGGCATCGCCGGATCGAGCCGATTATTGCCCGGGTCACGCCCTTCCTGGATGGCCCGTGCCAATGTGCCGTCGGTATAGGCCGGGTAATTGCGGCCATTGATTTGCTGCTGGCCATAGGTGCTGGTGAGACGCGACCAACTGAGATCCGGTGGTCGCACCCCGCCTTCGGGCCGGCCCAGACCATCGGCGCCGTGGCAATTGGCGCACGGCACGCTGGTCGCCGGCAGCAGCATATCCGCCGCGCCGACCCGGGCCATGATCGGCTCACCGCTCCCGGACAGCCCCTCGCGGTACAGCCGTTTGCCGGCGCTTTCGCTTGGGTTCAGCGACAACGCATGGGCAGCAAGGCTGATACCGCCGAAAAGCAGCAGACCGAGGACGAGTGAGTTTTTCATGGTCCGGACTCAACGACCGGCCACGGGCATTGTCAGCAACTGCAAGCGCTGGGCAATGGCGGCAGCCGGGGCATCGGGACGGATTTTGCTCCAGCGTTTGTTCGCCACGTCACCGACGATCAACTGGGTGGAATGCTGCTCGGGGGTTGGCACGATCTGGCCGATGCGGCTCAGTACAAGGTCCATTTGCGCCTTGTCGCCAGTCAGAAAAAGCCAGTGGGGGCCATCGACGCCCTGCTTCAAGGTATAAGCCTTGAGTACCGCCGGGGTGTCCCGCAGCGGATCACTGGTAAGGGAGATAAAGGTGATGCCGTCGGCCTTGTCGCCCAGCACCTCACGAACTTCCTTGAGCTTGCGGGTGATCAGCGGGCAGGCATCGTTGCAACTGGTGAAAATCACGTTCAGCAGTACGATCCGGTTTTGCAGTGCGTCGCTGTAGAAGCGCAAGGTCTCGCCGTTCTGGTCCTGCAACGGGGTGTCGGTGAACCAGGTTTTTGCATCGCGAGTGCCGGTTGCCGGCGGCGCGGTGGCCACTGCGGGTTCGGGTTCGACGTGCCCTTCGTGGGAAAACGCCACAAAGCTGATAATGCAAAAACATATCGTAAGGAAAATCAAAGCGAGGGCTTTCATCGCTGATGCTCCATGGCAATGGCAGTGTGTTTGGCGTGAGCGTTGCGCTGGCCGCTGAGTTTCTCTACTTCACGGGTCAGCACGGTCGGGTCGGTGAAGCCGTAGTAGCGCGTCCAGTGACGGCTGTTGCCGTCCCCCACCAGTATCAATGGCTGATGACTTTTGAAGTCGCCGCTGAAGGTGCCAAGGCCCTTGAGGGTTGCGTTGACCGACTGCGAGGAGCCGGTCAACCAGCTCCAGCCCGGGCCGTTCTGGAAGTTGCGGGCATAGTCGTTCAGGCGTTTGGCGTCATCGCGCTGCGGGTCGATGCTGATCGACACCAACTGCACCTCGGTGCCGACCCGCGCGCCCAGTTGTTTCTGCACCTTGCCCATGATCGAAGACACCACCGGGCAGACCGTGGTGCAGCTGGTGTAGATGAAACTCATGACCACGATCTTGTCGGTCACCAGGTCCTTTTCCAGGCGTACGGCGTTGCCGTGCTGGTCCACCAGCGCCACGTCGGCGAATTTGACCTGGGCGCTTTCCGATGTGGCGCTTTTGGGTGGCATGTTGTGTCCGGCGTGTTCATCCGCCGAGTGGGCCAGAGCCTGTCCGATACCGACAGTCAACAGGCAGAACGTCAGCAGTCCACGGTTTACGAATCGGTTCATGTCGTATTCCTCTTCAGTGGGCGTCGCCGGGCAAGACCCGAACGCTGGCAAAAGTCTTGTCGTCGAAACTCGCGCCCAACGACGCCGCACGTACGTGCAGGTACCAGGCGCCGTTCTGGTCGAGGGTCACCGGGGCTTCATAAACCCCGTTGCCCACCTCTTGGGCAGCGACTTGCTGGGCACGGGAAGTCGGGGCGCGGAAGTAGCGCACCTGAACATCCTTGACCCCACTGCGCTGCGACTTCTGTTTGCCCTGGACGATGCGGAAGCGCACGACATACGGACTGCCGAGGGCGGCCGTGGATTTGTCGAGCATAAACTCCACCTTCGGCACGCCGCGGTGTTGGGCGAGTGTTTTGTCGGGTTCAACCAGCGCCGTGAAGCAGTGGATGATGTTGGGTTGGTTGAGCAGGAACGCCACGTCGAAACGCCCGGCGGCTGGCAGTTTGATCCGGGCGCTGTACAGCCCTGGCTCGACTTCGCGCAGGCTGCGGTCGATGACCATCGCCGCGCGAGCGACTTGCCCGCGATTGGGGTAACCGGACATCGGCGCGTTCATGCCTTCGGCGTAGAAGTAAGTGGTGTTGTCCACCGGGTTGACCACAAACACCGCGTTGTCGTCTCGCGACACTGCCAGGCTCGAGGCCAGCGGCAGGTCACCGGCCAGGCGTGGCGCTTGCGGTCCGGCTTCGAAGCCCTGGCTGATCGGCGTGCGCCCCTCACCGAGAGACGACAGGTTGATCATCGTCACCTTGGCCGACGCCAGCCCGCGAATGTAGGCGTAGGCCTTGGTGAACACCACTTGATAGGGTTCGGCGGACACGTTCAGTTCATGGATCAACGAATCGGTGGCCGCGTCGATCACCGAGGCCTGGTTCTCCAGGGTGTTGAGCACGATGCCGAAACGACCGTCCGCGCTGAAACCCATCGGGCCGAGTCCTTGCTTCACCTTGATCACCCGGCGCACTGACAGGCTGGCGGTATCGATCACAGTCACCGTGCCGTCCTTGCCATCGGCCACATACACCGCCTGGGACAGCGGCGAGTACGCCACCGACAACGGGTGTGAGCCGGTCTTGAGCTGTTTGCTGATGGTCAGGCTGGCGATGTCGATGATGCTCACGGTGCCGTCGTCGCGGTTGCTGACGAAGGCAAAACGGCTGTCCTTGCTGAAGGTGATTTCGTGGTGCCCGGCACCGGTGGCCAGGTGTTTGAGGGGCTTGAGGGTTTGGGTGTCGATCACCGTCACCCCAGACTGCTCGGCCGTTTTGGCATTGTTGCCGACCCACAGCAGACGCTCATCCGGTTGCAACACCACCCGCACCGGGTTGCTGCCGGCGGCGACCGAGTCGATCACCTTGAATTGCTCGCTGTCGATCACCGCCACTTCCCCGGCGGCGGGCATCGAAACGAACACCCGTTTGTTGTCCCGGGGCGTTACCCAGTCCATCGGTGGTTGCTTGATGTCGATCCGCGCCATGGTGCTGGTGACGCCACCCACCGACACCGACGGATCGACCACCGTGACGCTGGCATCGCGGTTCATCACCAGCAGGTAGTAGCTGTTCATATCGAGCAGCGGCCGTGCGCCGATGCTTGATTTCAGAAACACCCCGACCCGGGATTTGCAGCTGTGTTCGCGGCCCTGGGCCTGGTCGGCGGCGACGGCTTCCGGATCGAGCCAGGCACCGGGGGCGACGCCCGACAGTGGCTGGCCTGAAGCGCTGTCAGTGACGCGAAAGCGCACGTCGGCGAAACCACCTTCGCGCAGCACGCCGTCCTCGGCCAACGGCTTGACCTCGAACGCCACCGATAACCCGTCACGCTCAAGCTTCTGACCGCTCCAGGTGTCTGGCAGCGCAACCTTGCTGAGCATGTCCGGCGGCGTCGTACGCCATACCCCCAGCCAGATCAGCGCCAACCCGACAACCAGCGCACAACCGGTCATTTTGATGGTCCTGTTCATAACACTTCTCCCCTTCAGATCCATGCCCGCTTCACCGCCCCTCTGTGGGAGCGGGGTTGCCCGCGAAGAGGCCGGCACATTCAACCTTCATGTGTCTGACACTCCGCCATCTTCGCAACGCTGCCCGGAACAAGCTCGCTCCCGCAGGTATTGCGTTTCCCTGCCCTACGGGGCCGGTGCCGGTTCGGGTTCGTTGGTCACCCGCAGTAATCCCCAAAGCCCGGCGGTGTTGCCATAGGCGCCGTAGTCGCGGAACAGGTAGTCGCCCGGTATTGCGTTGCTGCCCCCGGCGCTCGGGTGCATGAAGCTGAAGTGCGCCGCCGGCAGGATGCTTTCGTGTGCGCCGATGTACATCGACATCGGGTTGTAGCCGAACCGCACCGAGCCCACTCCTGGCGTACTCATTGGATAACCACCGGTATCGCTCTTCTCCGACTGGAACGGGTTGACCGACCAGACGTGACCATCGAGTTGGAAGGTCGTGCCGCGACTGCCACCGGTGGGCAGCATGATGTGCGTGCGGAACGGTTGGCCCGGTTTCACATAGAGCACCGGAGTCTGCGGATCGCCTCCCACCAGCGCATTGCTGTAAGCCATGTGCGCATTTGGCACGTCGCCATAACCATGGCCGTCGGCGTGACCGAACGGCGCATCCGGTGCCAGCCCGAAGCGGTACCACAGTGGCTCGGCCTTGTAGTTGATGGCCATGCTGGAGTTGTCCTGTGGATCGGTCGGCACACCCAGGCCTTCCGCCGCAATGCCTTCCACCGGTCGCCCGTTGGCCCAGCGAATGTTCAACGCTTTTTGCCAGACCATCGCAAAATCGCGGTAGGTGGTCTGCCCAGGTGCGGTGACGGTCGCTGTCACTTTGCGGGTATCGTCGACCCAGGTGGCGCCGATCGGCAGGATGCTCATCGCACCGCCAAGGCCTTTTTGTCCCTGCTTGATGACGTCCGCCGGGGTGAAGTTCAACCCGCCAAACTCCACCGCCGTGGCGTTGATGTTGTCGACACTGCGGCCCAGTTGCGTGATCGGCTTGCCTTCACGCTCCAGGTGACCGGCGTAGTACTGATAGGTACGCGTCGGGTACGCGCCGACGGTGCCGACACGCGGTGGCACGGTCTGGGTCGGGTTGGCGCCGACGTTGGTGCCGTCGGATTTGGTGATGTCGTACGCCAGCAGTTGCGCGTGCAGGCCAACATGGCTGGACGGCCGCATCAGGTTGTTGCTGAAGGTAGTCGCGCCCAGGCCGCTGTTGCGATCACGCTTGACCATGCCTTGCATCACGGCGGTCTGGGTCAAGTCCGGCATGATCAGGGGCAGTCGGTTCTCCAGGGTGATGTTGATGCAATCACCCGCCGCTGCACGCAGCACCAGCGGTTCGACTGGCACACCGGGTTTGAGCTTGCCGGTGATCGGGTCGAGATCACCTTTGCGCACATACAGGATCGCCGTCGGATCATGCAGCGGCCCGCTTTGCCCGCCGATGGTGAAGGTCTCACCGTCTTCAGGATCGGTTACGGTGACCTGCGGAATGCTCACGGTCCGCGAGTTGAACACCAGGGTGCCGCCCGCCGGATTCAGCGGCCCGCCGACATGTTGACCAATCCCCGCCGGATCACCGATGAACAGGTTCAACGGATTGCCAAGGATGTCGTTGGCCAGCGCCGCAACCACGTCATAGTTGCGTTGCACGGTTGGCCGGGTGCCGATGCCGTTCGGGTTGGCGCCGTACCGTGGGCAGATGCCATCGAACGCCACGGTGTTGCGCATACCGGCCGGTTTCGCGTTGTTTGGCAGCGCGAACAGGTCGCTGCGTTGGGCCGTGTAGTTGCGCATCACGCCCCAGATCCCGCTCCAGTAACCTTCAATCGACGCGTCCATCGAGTACAGGTAATCCCCGGTGGTTGCAGCCGAACTGGAGATCATCGAGACCGGCGCATTGAAGCCCATCTGCTCGGAGATCCCGATCATCTGCGACGAGCGCCAGCCGGAGTTGGAGCTGTTGCCGAAACCGGAACCGCTTTGCAGCCATTTCACGCCGTGCAGGGTCACGTTGTGCTCTTCTTCGTGACCACCGGCATGCACCCGCAGCCGCACGTTGTCACCGGTGTAGGTGCGCAACATTGGCGTGAACGGGTCACCCGGTTCGGCGCCGCCACGGTTGATGTGTGGCGGGAACAGCGTGGTGCCGCCGGTTGGGCCGGTGGCCGCGGTCACCAGGTTCGGTGCCAGGTTCATCGCCGGGATGGCGCGGTCGGTACGGCTTTGCATGGCGTACGCCAGGTCGCCGCCGAGGCCGTCGGCCTGCATGCCGCGCTTGCCGTCCGGGCCGACCTTGTTCGGGTCATACACCCGCAAGGCCAGCGGTTCGTTGCGGTAATTGACCACGAACATGCCGGGGTCATCGACCGAGATCGCTTGTGGGCATGGCCGGCTTGGGCAACCAGGAACTTGCCCGCCTTGCACTTCGACGATTCCCTCCAGCAAGTTGCTGGCGTTATTGCGCACCGGCGGGTTGATCGCGTAGCGGAAGCTGTCAGCGGTGGCCGGGAAGGCTTGCGGGTCAGGCACACCGTTAGGGCCGGCGCCGACGTACACACCGGCTTCATAGGCGTGCTGGAAGTCGCTGTATTCGAGGAAGAACTCACGGAAGCTGTCGTTCTTACCGTCACCATCAATGTCACCGGTGGACACCACCGCTTGCCACGAGGTTGGCCCGCCGTCCTGCCGCGCGCCACTGTACAACGGCTCGCCGGTTTCGGCGTGGAACCACGTAGAACCAGCCGGTTCTGCCAACACGGTGGCGTACAGACCAATCTGTTGGTGAGTCGATGGGCCTAAGTGATCGTGGGTGAAAATGGTCCCCAGGCCACGGTCGACACCTTTGGCGTTCAGCACCGGATCGACAAACCAGCGCTGCATTGCCGTGCGCGCCCCGACCCAGTCGGCCCGGCCATATTGGCCGAAGAACGGGTGATTCTTGGCTTTCGGGCAGGCCGGTGTGCCGTCACGCGGGTCGGTGCCTGTGCATTGGTTGAACTCGCGAATGGCCTGGATGCGTTCTTGCACTGCACCCGGGGAAAGTACGCCGTCTTCGTAGTTCCAGCCGTTGGCCGAACCGTCGGCAGACACCAGGTCCCATTTCGGCAGGTGAATGTGCTGGCCGATCACGTCGGTCGGCGTGCGCACCTGATAGTCGTCCATCTCATAGGTGGCCGGCACCAGGTTGGTTTGCTGGTACTGCACGCAGTCGAAGGTGTTCATGCGCATCACCAAAGGCTCTGGCGGACGCTGTTTGGTGATCACTGGCCACGCGTCTTCCCACAGCGCGAGAATGCGCGCTTGTGGGAAGTGGTAACCGACCTTGTTGTACACCGCGTCGAACTGAATGTTCGCGGCTTTATAGACCCGAGGACGGTCGGCGGTGAAGGTCGAGGAACCGGTGTAGGACATGCCGTCGATCCGTTCGCCACTGGCAAACTCACCGGTGCCGGCGCTGCTGGTCAGGCGTTTTTGCCGATCATCCATGCACGGTTCGTAATACGGTGCGCCCGCTATCGGCAAGGCGCCGTTGGTGCGGAAGTTGCGCGCCACGATTTGATTACCGGGTAGCACGGCAAAGCTTGGGTGGTCTTTCTTGGCGTGGAACGCCATGGCCGCCTGTTCGACTTCGGTGCCCTCTTCCGGCATATAAATCGGTTTGGCGCGGGTCACTTCCTTGGAGAAGTCCAGCGACGTGGTGATGGTGTTCGCCTGGCCACCGGCAGAGAAGCCGTCCAGAGAATGGCGGCCCAGGCCGCCGTCCCAACCACCGGACTGAGCCGGGTCGAGGTTTGCCCACAAGGCGTTGCCGCTGGTCTTCAGCGTTTGGGCCTTGGCAGCGTCGAGCATGTCCAGCGGTGGAGTCGGTGGACGTTGGCCGACCGAACTTTCCATGCCGCCGATCCAGAATGGATAGCCAGGGTTTTTCAGGCTGCCATCGGCATTGCGGTTGGCTTCACTGCGATCCACCAGGGCCAGCGAACCGATGGCTTGAGCGCCGCCGTTGCCGCCATGATGTTCGCCGTCGTCATCATCCTCTTCGTCATCGTCGTCACCACCACCGGCCACCAGGGTTTCGCCGATTTTCGGCACAACCGCGACTTTGCCCGGCATCGGCGCCATGGCTTTGCCTGGCAGCGGCACGACGGCTGGAATCGGTGTACCGGCAACGATCTCGCCATCAGGCAAGGCCCGGGCGCCAGCAGCGGGTTTACCGTTACGCAGTGCATAAGGCTCGCTGTGATAACCGTCGGCGCCCTGCTGGGAAACTTCGAGTTTGGTGCCTTCTTCAAAGACGTCGTGCACCCGCCACATGCTCCACATGCCTTGGGCAAAGTGCGGATAGAAGTGGCAGTGATAGATCGCATCGCCGGCTACGCGGTTGCGGTTGCCCGAACCACCGTTGGCGATTTCGTAGGTGTAACCGGCGCCCGGACCGATGCCCTGGGCGTCCACATAGTCGGAGTTGTCGTCGTTGGGGTTGAACAACCACTGGTGCCCGTGCAGGTGGAAGATGTGCTGCTCGTGGCCGTTGTGCGTGTTGCGGAATTTGATGAAGTCACCGATGTAGCTGTGGTTGACGTTGGACGGTTCGGACGGATACAGCGCCATGGTCGCCTTGACGCCGATCTGATCGGCCCTTGGTACCTGGCCCGGAAGAATGCCTTCCAGGCCAGAGTTGGCCGGTACGTCCACCAGCATCGCCACGTCGCCGACGGTGTGCGAGCTGAGGAAGAATTCTTCATAGGCACAGGACAGACAGTCGTGCATCGGCCCGACGCCCAAACGGTTGGCAACCACCTCGGCACCCATGCCGCCGGAGCCATAGTTGATCATGAACGAGTCGCGGGTCGGCTCCAGCACGTGGGCCATGACCGGGTCTGCAAAGTAGGCGGGGAACGCTTGGGTCGCCGCGGTTTCATCCTGGAACTGCGAGGCGAAATCGCGGAATGGCTCCAGGCGATTCGGAATCGCCGGGTTGCGTTTACCGATGGCTTCCAGCGGATAAGTCGACGGCGGGAAGCTGCCGTCGGCGTTGCTGCCCATCACGACCGCGTCACTCTCGCTGGAAATGATTTCATTGCCGTCGACCATGTTGATGATCGGCGTGCCGGCCTTGCCTTCACGAATCCACGGTTCGCGTTGTGGATAGCGTGCCTGGTAGTCGACGATCGGCTGACCGGCCGGGGTGCGGCCGACACTGGCCAGGCGCATTTCTTCTTCGGTCACGGTGTTGCGATAGGTGCGGCCACCCTTGGGTACCACCACCACTTGACCGAACAGTCCGTTGGCCACGTTGCCCGCATCCCCTTCACCACCGAAGGTCGCGCCACGGCTGCTGGCGGCAAACGCCCCTTCACGCTCGGCGAACAAGGTGTAGGAACGAGAGGCACCGGGGGCGATCAAGGTGTTGGCGTTGCGCCCGGTATAGGACGCAATGTCGTCGATGCTATTGACCGCTTGCATGCCGTTGACCTGGAAACCGACGTGGCGGTCGGCGACCTGCTCATCGACCTTGAATTGGTCTACGTTGCCGACGGCGACCTCGCCCTCAATCTCACCTTCTTCCTCCTCGCCGCTTTCGTGGCTGCCGGGGTTGGCCTGGTAGGCGAGCAGGTTCTGCAGGTTGATGGTCAGGCAATCACCGGCAGCGACGCGCAGCACCAGCGGCCGCGGACGCTTGTCGGGCCGTAGCGAAACTTTGCCCGGCACCGCCGCCCCGCCCTGGGCCAGGGACATGTTGTGGTCATCGACCACATCCCGACGCAGGGCGAACATCATGCCGTTGACGTTCTGCGCGCCGAGGCGATTGAACATCAGCGGCTGGTCAAGAGCCACGACGTTGGCCACCAGATTGCGCTCGCAGCGCAAGGCCGCCTCGGCCAGCTCGATGCCAAACATCGACGCGACCAGAAGCAGCATTTTGAAAAGGGACGACGCGTACGGTGTGCCGGTCATGATCACGGGCCTCGCTGTGGGGTGCTCACAGGAATAGTTCTCGACAAATCCACTAGAGCAATCCGCATGCCATAAATAATTTGGTTATTTTTCAATTGCTTACATAAACGACTTCATAACCCGGGGGATATTCCCCAGTTATTCCCCACTTTCCGGCCGGGGCAACCATGCCCCACTATTGGGGAACATGCCCCACGGCCGCCGATCACAACGGCGCATCCGCGGTCAGGCCCTGCAAGCGTCGGTATTGGCGCAAGACACTGGGCACATAACGCTGGGTTTCGGCGAATGGCGGGATCACCCCGCCACGGCTGAGTACCGCTTGCGGCCCGGCGTTGTAGGCCGCCACGGCGAGGCTGATGTCGTTGTCGAACAAGGTCATCAGGCGCTTCAGATAACGGGCGCCGCCCTGGATGTTGGCCTTGGGGTCGTAGACATCGGTCACCCCCATTTCCCGAGCGGTGTCAGGCATCAATTGCATCAACCCACCGGCACCCTTGGGGGATGTCGCGCTGGAGTTGTAGCTGGACTCGGCCTGGATCACTGCGTGCAGCAGCGCCGCCGGTAACTGATTGGCCTTGGCCGCGGCCGAGACCAGCTCGGCATAGGGCTGCCGGGCGATCATCTGCGGTTGCTGATCCATGCTGACCCGCGCGGATTCGGGTTCTTGAATCACCCGTTCATAGGTGCGGCCGGGACGGTGGACATTGGACAGAACGTAGCTGCCCTTGGCGTCCACGGAAACGAACACATCGGCCTGTACGACGCCGGTCAGCACTAGCAGACCGAGCAGTCCTGTGGTGAGTGTTTTCATTATTTTGCCTCCCCTGCCCGGCCCCGAAAAATGGGGCTAATGCCCCAATGGCCGGTAGTAAACAAGCCATACGCAAGCACTGTGCCGGATACGCAAAGGCCCGTAATACGGGGGGTACAGAAGGATGTCCGGGCATGAGCATGGCAATTGCATAGGCCTTCATGGCGACCCCTTCTGCCAATTGTGTGAGGTCATCATGAATCAGCGTTTGCGTTCCGCCCCGCGTACTCAAAGCGGGTTCACCCTGCTCGAACTGTTGGTGGTGTTGGTGGTGCTGGGGCTGTTGGCCGGCATCGTCGCGCCGAAGTATTTCGCCCAATTGGGCCGCTCCGAAGTGAAGGTGGCCAAGGCGCAAATAGAAGGCCTGGGCAAGGCACTGGATTTGTACCGTCTGGAGGTCGGCCATTACCCGTCGTCCGAACAGGGTTTGCAGGCGCTGATCACCGCGCCGAGCGATGAAACCCGCTGGACCGGGCCCTACCTTGCGAAAAAGCTGCCGCAGGATCCTTGGGGCCGTAACTACACCTACCGCTACCCCGGCGAAAACGGCGAATACGACTTGCTGTCCATGGGCAAGGACGGTCAACCCGGCGGCGAAGGCGAAAACGCCGAAGTCACCAGCTGGCAATGACGGGAGTAACGACCATGCGCTTTCATCTCAAGGCAGTGGGCAAGGCTGGCGTGGTCTCGATGACCGTCGAGGCCCCTGGCCACAGCGAAGCCCGGCGCATCGTCGAAGACCAGGGCTTGCGGGTGGTCAGCTTGCACGTCGAGCGGCACTGGCGCGCGTTGCGCCTCAGGCAGCGAGAGACCTTCAACCTGGTGCTGTTCAGCCAGGAACTGACCACCCTGCTCAATGCCGGCCTGCCGTTGATCGATGCGCTGGAAAGCCTGGCGGAAAAGGAGAACGCGCCACAGGCCCGCAAGACCTTGAGCGAACTGGTGCGCCTGCTCTATGAAGGCAAATCGTTCTCCCAGGCATTGGGCCAGTTGTCGGCGGTGTTCCCGCCTCTCTACGTGGCGCTGGTGCAGTCCAGCGAGAAGACCGGCGCCGTGGGCGATGCCCTGGGCCGATATGTCAGCTATCGCCAGCGCATGGACGAGGTTCGACAGAAGATCGTCAGCGCATCGATCTACCCCATGCTGTTGCTGGTGGTCGGCGGTGGCGTGGTGTTGTTTTTGATGGGCTATGTGGTGCCCCGCTTCAGCCTGGTGTTCGAAGGCCTGGGGAATAACTTGCCGTGGTTGTCGCAGATCCTGATGAGCAGCGGGATGTTCCTTCACGCCCACCAGGGCGAATTCTTCGGCGCATTGGCGGCGATCGTCGTCGCCCTCGGATTCCTGCAGCGCCAGCCAGCCTTTCGCCGAGGCGTGGATCGGGTGATTGAAAAACTCCCGGCGGTCCATCAACGCATCTTCATGTACGAACTGGCGCGCTTCTACCGCTCGCTGGGGATTCTGCTGCAAGGCGGCATCCCCCTCGTCACCGCCATGGGCATGGTTCGCGGCTTGCTCACCGTCGCCTCTCGCGTGCGCCTGGACCAGGCCTGCGAGCGGGTGCGCGAGGGGCAATCGTTGTCCGCCGCGCTGGAACTCAATCATCTGGTCACCCCGGTGTCCCTGCGCTTGCTGCGCGCCGGCGAGCAGTCCGGCAACCTGGGGCAAATGATGGAGCGTAGCGCCGACTTCTACGACGAAGAAATCAGCCGCTGGATCGAATGGTTTGTGCGGCTGTTTGAACCCTTGCTAATGACCTTCATCGGCCTGTTGATCGGGGTGATCGTGATCCTGATGTACATACCGATTTTCGAGCTGGCTTCAAGTATTCACTGACCCTGTGGAACAGGGTCGAACTGTACGTCGCGATATTCATTGACGGTACAACCGAATAAATCCGTACGGTGAGGTGTTTACCCACTGAATCAGGCAGCACGTTGCATTGTTCATCAACGTTCCAATCTGAATAAGAAGACGGAGAACGACATGCACATGAAAAAGCTTTTGCTCGCGGTGGCTATTGGCGCAGTTCTGTCAGCGTCCACCGTATTGATTCCGGACAGCCTGTCCGGGATATCGAGCGCTCAGGCCAGGGATGGAGGTAGTGGCGGAGGTGGCGGTTCTGGCGGTGGGGGCGGTGGTCATGGCGGTGGCGGATCTGGTGGCGGCGGCGGTCATGGTGGTGGCGGCTCTGGCGGCAGCGGTGGCAGCGGTGGCAATGGCGGTGGTCACAGCGGAAACGGCAGTGGCGGCAATAGCGGCAATAGCGGCAGCGGGCACAGTGGCAGTGACCATGGCTCGGGCCATTCCGGCAACTCAGCCTCATCCTCCTCCGGGCGCAGTGGCACTCACGCCGAACCGGGTGACGATCATGGCGTTCATCGCTCCGGCGAAGTCGGCGATGACCACGGCGTGCATCGTTCCGGTGAAGTCGGTGATGACCGCGGTGTGCATGTCGGTGGCGAACCCGGTGATGACAAAAGGACCTGACAACCACTGATGCCCAAACAACACAGATCCCTGTGGGAGCGAGCTTGCTCGCGATGGCGGCGTGTCAGCCAACATACAGGCTGAATGGCACATCGCATTCGCGAGCAAGTCGGACCGCCGCTCCCACACTGATCTTCGTTGACCATAGATTTTTGCCTGGCATAAAAAAGGCCTCTGTTGAGGCCGTTTTTTTCTGACGAAGCCGTTAAACCGCTACTTCCTGCGGTTCAAGATTATCCAGCGCCCGATTTACCGCCAGCTCCCCCAGCATGATGATTTGCGCAATGCCCAACAGCGAATTACGGCTCGGTCCCTCCATACGATCCGCCAGATCCATGGTCATGACATTGGCCGAGGCCAGCGACTCGCACGCGTGGGCCAGCAGGGTTTCGGTATCGAGCTGCGGGTTGACGATGAACAGGGTGCCGGGTGTACGTGGGGTGGCTTTGATGTCGGCGGCCGTGTTGACGTGGAAATCGAGGGCGCGTTCGGCGGCTTCGTGGAGTTTTTTTGAATCGAGGGAATCGTAGGGCGAAACGTTGTCGGTTTCCGGGGGATTGGGTGTGGCTTTGAACATCGTGAATCTCCTACATAAAGTGGAGCCACCATGACCTGTCGCTAAACAAGCAAGGGTGGCGGCTGAACGCAGGTTAGCGAACCGGTTGTAGGCACCCGGCAGACCCGAAGGTCTCCCGCGCACAGCCGCCATAACGCAAATTGCAGACATAAAAAGCATGCAATACAGACTGGAGCGTTTGTGCGCCTACATAGTCGAGTCGCTAAACCCGATCGCTGATTTGGCAGCGATGCGAAAACGATAGAGGCCCGGGGCAAAGCGCACAAGCCGGCGGATTCTGGCGTAGTTGTAGGCAACGGCGCAAGGCGACGTAGCTTTCATGAAGTAACGATAAACATCGTTAAATACGGATCGCTTTTACGCCAGAATCAGAAACCCGCCAGGATCGTATATTCACGCGGCGCAAAGACTACCGCGGTCTCCAGATTCGCCACCCCATCCAGGTTCACCTTGAAGTGGATGAACAGTGTGCTGCCATCCCCGAGGTCCTTCAGGTAATTGAAAAGAACATTTTGGTTGAAGGTGCCGGTCGAGGCCCACTGGCGAGTCACCGCGTTGCGGACTCCCGACCAGATCGCAAGGTTGTGAGGGTCACCCTTTGCATTGGCGCCTTGCAGGTCCAGCCATATGCGCTGTCCCGCAGCAATATGCGGCCAGCCGCCAAACCGCAAAGTCCCGCCATCCAACACTGTTTTAAGATCCAGCACCGTCGTACCGTTCGCCTGGGTGATCACCGGGGCGACAAACTCGGCTGCTGGAATAGTCCGCACGTTCAGAGGGAACGGTGGTGAAGTCACCGGAGGCAATAACCCGCGTTTGTAGGTGAAGGTGACCGCCACCGTTTTACCCAGGTTGACCGCTACCACCGAAACGGGCAGCGGTATTTCTCTGGGTCTTGTGGTACCGGCCACGACAGCATTGGTTGTATGCGAGCCAGCCGCCGGAGTACCTTCGGGGCCGATCCAGCTCACACTGATCATGTCCTCCGGCTGCATGTCGTAATTCACGACGGCGGTCAGGCTCCCCGTGGCCGCAAGCGGATCCAGATTGCCGTTATCGGGCGCTTCTTTGATAGACAGGGGCAGATCGTGCAACAAAACGTTGATCGTCCATGTGTTGGATACCTCGCCACTGCCATCCGAGGATTGGGCCGTAAACACGTGGGTCCCGCCAACCAGTCCTTCCAACGGCAATTCCCAACGACCGGAACTTGCCGGGACTGTGCCTTTGGAGGTTTCTCCATCAAAGACTTCCACGTCTTTACCCGCCATGGCGCTACCTTCTACCGTCACGCTGGTGTGCACGGTATCCCGCCCGTCGGCAATGTCCTGACCAAGTGGATCTTTCACCGACAGGATCACCGGTCTCACCGGCGTGATCGGTCCGTTTGTTCTGACAAGGTAGTTGCGATGCGCAAACCTCTGGGCAAGGGCCTCATCCTGGCTCCCTTCCAGGCCCGCCATGAACTCCAGGGTCAGCGTGCTGCGATCCTTGAGCCCCTTCAGCGGGTCGGCGGAGTAGTTGCGCGCATAAAAGCCTTTGCTAAATTCCTCGTCGACAACGTTATTCGGCGCACTCCAGTACGACTCGTTGAAAACGCTATCGTTGGCGTTGATGCCTCTGAGCCGCAACCAGAAGTACTGGCCCCGGGTTAGCAGCGGCCATGCGTTTGTCCGCAGGGTGAATTCAGTCAGGGCATTGACATCAAGGACTAAACCTTCACCAAAGTCGGGCGCCTGGGTGATAAACGGTCTGGGCAGATCGCTCTGCGTGACAGGCAGCACGTACAAAATCAGCGGTTGCGAAGTCACAGGCGCCGAGGTGCCTCGAATAACGGTGTAGGTCAGCGTCACCGTTGTTCCCTGATTAAAGATCACCAGCGGCGTGCCGCCTATCCCGACCTCCAATGGGCGCAGCTCACCGACCGGGAAGAAAACCGAGGTATATGAACCAGCCCCCGGGGTGCCTGCCCAAGTCACGCTAACCCTGTCGGTGGGTTCAATCGGGTATTCCATGACGATCCTGCAGCTATACCTGACCGCCATTGGATTCAAGAGGTCTGAAGCCGGGCTTTCCCGAATGTACGGAGGCGGCAGGTCCTCGGTGACCAGTTCAGCAGACTGACCATTCATCGTTCGTTCCCTGTGCGTGATTGATCTGATCCCTTGTGGCATCACACACCGGATCGTGAACACCCGCTACTGTCAGAATTTACAGGTCAGTGGCTGTTACGGACGAGTGGTCGGTATTTACGATTTTTTCTTATCGAGTGAAAGTGCCCGACGCCGCTCCGTAGCGGCTGTCGAGCCTGCGAGGCTGCGTTCGGCTCCGTAGAGCCGAACGCCAGCTAAAGATTGCGTTAACCCAACGGCACCAACCGCTCCAGCGCCTGCGCCACTCCGAACCCATACGCCGGATCAGCCTTGGTGCAGTTCTCGATATGGCGCTGGCGAATCGCCTGCGGCACACCATTCATGGCCCGCGCCGTGTTGTCGAACAGCAACTGTTTGCGCACCGGATCCAGCAACCGGAACAGATTCCCCGGCTGCTCGTAATGATCATTTTCCAACCGATGGTCATAGTGCTGGGCAAAGCCTTCCAGCGGCAGCGGTGGATCGGCCAATTCAGGCGAATCCTGCCATTCGCCCACGCTGTTGGGGAAATAACTGGCGGTGCCACCCAGGTTGCCGTCGGTGCGCATGGCGCCGTCGCGGTGATAGCTGTGAGCCGGGCAGCGCGGTGCGTTGACCGGGATGTGATTGAAGTTCACGCCGAGGCGATAGCGCTGGGCATCACCGTAGGAAAACAACCGCGCCTGAAGCATGCGGTCCGGCGAGAAGCTGACGCCCGGCACCACGTTGGCCGGCGAAAACGCCGCTTGTTCGATTTCGGCGAAGTGGTTTTCGGCGTTGCGGTTGAGCTCCATGATGCCCACTTCAATCAGCGGAAAATCGCCGTGCGGCCAGACCTTGGTCAAGTCGAACGGGTTATGCCGGTACGTATTGGCCTGCTCTTCCTCCATGACCTGGATGCACAGTTTCCAGCGCGGGAAATTGCCCTGTTCGATGACTTCGTACAGATCCCGCAGATTGCTTTCGCGGTCCTTGCCGACCACTTCCGCGGCCTCGGCATCCGAGAGGTTTTCGATGCCTTGCTGGCAGACAAAATGAAACTTCACCCACACCCGTTTATTGTCGCGGTCGATCAGGCTGAAGGTGTGGCTGCCGAAGCCGTGCATGTGGCGGAAACTGGTGGGAATCCCGCGATCGCTCATCACGATGGTCACTTGATGCAGCGCCTCGGGCAGCAGCGTCCAGAAATCCCAGTTGCTGGTGGCGTTGCGCAGGCCGGTGCGTGGGTCGCGTTTGACCACATGGTTGAGGTCGGAGAAACGCAACGGGTCGCGAAAGAAAAACACCGGCGTGTTATTACCGACAATGTCCCAGTTGCCTTCGTCGGTGTAGAACTTCACCGCGAAGCCGCGGATATCACGCTCGGCATCTGCCGCGCCGCGCTCGCCGGCCACTGAGGAAAAGCGCACGAACAGGGGCGTTTGCTTGCCCACGGCGCTGAAAATACTGGCCTTGGTGTAGCGGCTGATGTCATGGGTGACGGTGAACGTGCCATAGGCACCCGCGCCCTTGGCGTGCATGCGGCGCTCGGGGATCAGTTCGCGGTCAAAGTGGGCGAGCTTTTCCAGCAGCCAGATATCTTGCAAAAGCGCCGGCCCACGAGGGCCGGCGGTCTGGATATTGAGGTTATTGACTACCGGGGCTCCGGTGGCATTGGTGAGCTTTTTCATGAACAGGTTCTCGATGGTTTGCTGCGCTCATCAGGAGCAAAAACCGGCGAGGATCTACGCCCGCACCGGGGGAGACATTCAGCGTAGAACCTTTCACCGATTTTGCTGACGCAAGCGTTATTGTTCGACGTGCGACCAGTGCCATTGTGGTTGCCTTGTTGCTGGAACAGGCCATGCGCTGGCCGAACCGTCGTGAGGGTTGCTGCGCGCAACGAACATGACGCTGCCCCAAACGATGACCCTGATTGAAATCACCGAACCCGGCGGCCCCGAAGTTCTAAAGCCGCGCCAGGAACCGGTGCAGGCCAGGCGTTTCGCATCGAGCAATTACGCGCCATGGGCTACTCGGTGTTGGCTATCGACTACCGAGGGTTTGGCCAGAGCAAGGGGGATTTGCCATCGGAGGTCAGTGTTTACGAAGACGCCCGAGCGGCCTGGGAGCGCTTCACCAAGATGCAACCGGACGCGCGGGCTGGTGATCGAGTCCACCTTCACCTCGCTGGGCGATGCCGTGGCACAAGTGGCCGACAGCAATTTGCCCGTGAAATGGTTGCCGGTGCGCTGGTTGCTATCGCAGAAATTCGATTCCATCGACAAAATCGTCGACATCGACATGCCGTTGCTGGTGGTCCATGGCCTGTCCGATCCGTTCATGCCATCACGGTTCAGCCAACAGTTGTTCAATGCCGCCAGCGAGCCCAAACGTCTGTTATTGGTGCCCGGCGGTACGCACAACAACAGCATGAGCCTGGGAGGCCCCCAGTATCGCCAGGCACTCGAAAGCCTGATGAAGGCAAAACTGCCGCAGGTGGCCGGGCCTAGCGGTAGCCGCGGGCTTGCAGGTTGAACAACTGCGCATAACGCCCGCCGGCAGCCACCAGACTGTCGTGATCGCCGCGCTCAAGGATCGCTCCCTGATCCAGCACAATGATGTGATCGGCATTGCGCACGCTGGAAAACCGATGAGAAATCAACAACGTCATTCGGCCTTCGGTGTGCTCGCTGAAATGCTCGAACACCGCCGCTTCCGCTGCCGGGTCCAATGCCGAAGTCGGCTCATCGAGAATCAGGATATCGGCGTTACGGCGCATGTACGCGCGGGACAAGGCGATCTTCTGCCACTGCCCGCCGGACAGCTCCTGGCCACCGGCGAACCAGCGCCCCAGTTGCGTGGCGTAACCTCGATCCAGACGTTCGATGAAAGGCGCGGCCATGCCTTCGGCAGCGGCTTGCTGCCAGCGCTGTTCATCGTTGAACGCCAGGGTGTCACCGACACCGATGTTCTCGCCGACAGAGAACTGATAACGAATGTAGTCCTGAAAAATCACACCGATACGCCGACGCAGCGCATCTTCTTCCCACGCCTGCAAATCGCTGCCATCGAGCAGAATACGGCCCTCATCCGGACAGTACAAACGGGTCAGCAGTTTGATCAGCGTGGTCTTGCCCGAACCGTTCTCCCCCACCAACGCCACACTGTGCCCCGGCACCAGGTGCAGATCGATCTGCTCCAGCGCCGCCCGACTCGCGCCCGGATAGGTGAAGCCGACGTTTTCGAAACGCAGGCCATCACCCGGCGTTGCGCCCACGGTCAGATTTCCGCTATCGGCGACAACAGGTTCGGCCAGGTATTCATAGAGGCTGGACAGGTAGAGGCCATCTTCGTACAGACCGCTGATAGCGCTCAGGCTGCTGCTCACCGCCGTCTGGCCCTGCTTGAACAGCACCAGGTACATGGTCATCTGACCGAGGGTGATGTTGCCGTGAACGGTATCGACCACAACCCAGGCATAGGCCAGGTAAAACGCTCCGGTGCCCAGTAGACCGAGAACAAATCCCCAGCCATCACGGCGCAAGGTCAGGCGTCGGTCTTCGGCGTAGAGACGGGCGAATGTCTCGCGATATCGCGTCAACAACAGCGGCGCGAAGCCGAACAGCTTCACCTCTTTGATGTAGCCCTCGTGAGAGAGCAGCGTCTCGATGTAGTTCTGCTGCCGGCTCTCCGGTGCGCGGCGGGTGAAGAGTCGAAAGGCATCCCCGGAAAAATGCGCTTCGGCAAAAAAAACCGGCAACGCCCCGACCACCAGCAACACCAGCGCCCAGGGAGAAAAATGCACCAGTAACACGCCGAAGCTGATCAACACGATCAGGTTCTGGATCAGCCCCAACGACTTCATCACCAGCGCCAGCGGTCGGGTCGAGGCTTCGCGCCGCACTCGAACCAACTTGTCGTAAAACTCGGAATTCTCGAACTGCACCAGCGATAACGTCTGGGCCTTCTCCAGAATCATCGTGTTGACCTTTTGCCCCAACTGCACCCGCAACAGCGATTGCTGGACCGACAACGCACGCTGGGTCCCGGACAGCAACGCGAGCACGCCCGCTTCAAACAGCACATAACGCACAACCGGCCACAATGGCGCATTGCCTTGCTGCGCGTGCAATTGCATGGCGAACACCACCGCATCAACGATTCGCTGCCCCAACCAGGCCGCCAGCGCCGGAAGCACCCCGGCGATCAGCGTCGCCAGCACTAACCCCAGAAACAATCCTCGGGACGTTCCCCAGACCAGCAACAGGGCACGTCTCGCCTGGTCGAGCAACGAAGTGAAACGATCAAGAACAGGGTTCACTCCGTGAGCTCCCCCTGATACCTGGCCCGATACCGTCCCGGACTCTCCCCCGTCCACTTCTTGAACGCCCGATGGAACGCGCTCGGTTCTTGAAAACCCAGCTGTTCGGCAATATCGCCGATGCTCGCCCGACTCTGACGCAACTGCTCAAACGCGACGCCGCGGCGCACTTCGTCCTTGATCTCCTGATAGGAACACCCTTCACGCTCCAGTTTTCGGCGAAAGGTGCTGGGGCTCAGGTGCTGTTCCAGGGCGAAGGCCTGCAAGGTCGGCCATTCACTGTAATGACTGTTGCGCAGGCGCTGATGGACCTGCGACGCCAGGCCGTGCTGGTTGCGGAAGCGGATCACCAGCCATTGCGGCGCGGTGCGCAAGAATACTTTCAGCGATACCAGGTCCTGAACCACCGGAAGGCGCAGGTAGTGACTGGCGAATTCGATTTCGGTGCGCTCGGCGCCAAAGGTCAGGTTCGGCCCCCAGAGTAAGCGATCATCGCTGAGGGAGATGCGTTCATGACGAAAATCCGCGCGATCGATGGGTATGCGCCGCCCACCGAGCCAGCACAGCAGACTGATCATCAACACCAGAAACGTCTCTTCGCCGTAACGACTGACGACGCTGTTCTGCGTGCAGGTGTCCAGGCTGATGACCGCCCGTTTACCGCGTACGGTCAACGTGCCGCGATAATCGCGCAAAAACAGTGAGAAGTTGCTCAGGCACTGGCGCATGGCTTTGTGCAAGTCCGGTTCCTGAATCAATGCCCGACAGATCAGCGCGAAGCTTCCCGGCGGCATGCCATGGGAATCGAGCCCGAAGAACTCGTCGTTCAGCTCGCGGATTTGAATCAGCCACAGGGCGGCAAACGCACTTGCCGGCACGCGTGCGGTGGGTTGGTCTACTAATGCCGGGGCGATGCTTGCCTGCTCAAGCGCAGCCCTCAGACGCTGCGGATCCCCCTCCAGCCTATGGATCATTGCCTGCACGAAGTAGGCGGCCACTGAGTCCTTTTCCCGCATGTGAACGCTTCTCTCCCCATCGCCTGAAATGGCAAAAAACACCAGTGCCGTTGAACAGTTTCGGCATAGGACAACCGCCCTGCCGGCTCTAGACTCGCGGCCAATAGTACGCCTTCGGCCGTTGCGGCGGCCAAGGTATTGCCGTGCTGTTCGCACGGGGTTGATCAGAAGGGCTTCGAACATGAATCTGCAAAACATCGGCGTGATCGGCGCCGGCACCATGGGCAATGGCATCGCGCAAGTCTGTGCCCTGGCCGGCTTCAACGTGACCTTGCTCGATATCAGCGAGAGCGCCCTGCAAAAAGCCCTCGCGACCGTCGGCAAAAACCTCGATCGGCAGATCGCCAAGGACACGCTGACGCCAGAGCAAAAGCTCGCCGCGCTCGACAAGATCCGCACCAGCACCGATTACAGCAGTCTGCAAAACGTGCAACTGGTGATCGAAGCCGCCACCGAAAACCTCGACCTGAAACTGCGGGTTCTGCAACAGATCGCCGCGCAGGTCAGCGCCGAATGTGTGATTGCCTCCAACACTTCGTCACTGTCGATCACCCAGCTCGCCGCGAGCGTGAGCCAGCCTGAACGCTTCATCGGCCTGCACTTTTTCAACCCCGTGCCGGTGATGGGCCTGATCGAAGTGATTCGCGGCTTGCAAACCAGCGACACCACTCACGCCCTGGCGCTGGACATGGCGACCACCCTCGGCAAAACCGCGATCACCGCCGGCAACCGCCCGGGGTTCGTGGTCAACCGGATTCTGGTGCCGATGATCAACGAAGCGATCCTGGTGTTTCAGGAAGGCCTGGCCAGTGCCGAAGACATCGACGCCGGCATGCGCCTGGGCTGCAACCAGCCGATCGGCCCGTTGGCACTGGCGGACCTGATCGGCCTGGACACTGTGCTGGCAATCCTCGAAGCCTTCTACGACGGCTTCAACGACAGCAAATACCGCCCTGCCCCGCTGCTCAAGGAAATGGTGGCCGCCGGTTACCTGGGACGCAAAACGGGGCGCGGCTTTCATGCCTATGCCTGAGCGTTGCTCACGTTTCGCCGAGTACCGGGACAAGGTGCTGGAGTTGTTCGCCAGCAAAGGGTTCGGGCAGGTCGGCATGCGTGAGCTCGCGACGTGCCTGGGGCTGGCCCCGGGCTCGTTGTATCACCATTACCCCAGCAAACAGCACTTGCTGCTCGACCTGATCGAGGAGTTCTACGAAGAGCTGCTGGCGACGTTGGGGCGCATCGAACAAAAGGCCCCGGCAAAACGCGACAGACTGCACACCCTTATCCGTGCCCATCTGACTCTGCATCAGGAGATGCCCTGGCATTTTCGTCTGGCGGAGCGTGACAGCGGCTGTCTGAATCAAGAGCAACAGCAGCGGGTTCGACAGTTGCGCGAGCAATACGAACGAAAATTGTTGGTGATGCTCGGGGCCCGATCACGGTTCAGCGAGCAGGGCCGATTGGCCGCCGGACATGCGATTGCCAACTTGCTGAACAGCGCGCCCGGTTGGCTGGCGCAGCATTCGCTGGATGAACAAACACGCGATGAACTGTTGGAGAGTCTGGTGAGTGGGGCCATCGAGCGTGTGTTGGCGCCGCGCCGCACACATGAGGCGATAAGCTTCGCCCCGCCCATAGAAAAAACATCTAAAAAAACCCAACCGCCCGCCGCATTTTAGGGCTTTGCTACCCGAGTCAACGTGCATCGGAATTCACTGGCGAACCAGACGTCAACCGATGTGTACCCTCAATGACCGGGAGCTGAAACATGAAAATCAATCCCTACCTCATCTTCAATGGCGACTGCAAAGCTGCCTTCACTTTCTATGCCCAAGCGCTGGAAGGTCAGATCGAAATGATGATGACATTCGGTGAAAGCCCTGCGCGCGGGCATTTTCCGGCAGATTTTCACAACCTGATTATCCACACCCGCCTGTCGGTGGGTGATCAGGCGATCATGGGCTCGGACACCACGCCGGATCGCCCCACCGATGAAATGAGCGGTTGTTCGGTCTCGCTGAATGTCGACAGCATTGCCGAGGCTGAGCAGGTCTTCGCCGCATTGTCAGAAGATGGCAGTGTTCAAATGCCCCTGGAAGCAACGTTCTGGGCTGCGCGATTCGGGATGCTGGTCGATCGGTTTGGTGTCTCGTGGATGGTGAATTGCGAAAAGGATCAGTGACACACTTTTCCAGGGCATTAAAAAGCCCAACCTGAACAGGTTGGGCTTTCTGGCAACACCGGGACCGTCTGCTACCGTCAAGAAGCTACCCGTATAGCAGCGGACTGTTCGGAGGAAACCGGCTATGCCTGCCAATGACGTACTTTGGTCCACCCGCTTCGAATGGTCACTGCTGACTGGAGGGCTGCCGCCGTCCTGCTCGCACTCAGTGGTTGTGCCACCGTTGATGCCCAGACAACCGCCTATGTGGGCGTCGTGCATCCTGCGCCGACGCTGGCCAGTGAAGTCGTCGTACTGCGCACCGAGCCCCTTCGCCCTCATATCCGCTTGGGTGAAGTGCTCATCGATGCCAGAGTCGAGACTGCCCCGCCTATCGCCCAAGTAGAAGAAAAGCTGCGCGAAGAGTCCGCTAAACTCGGCGGCGATGCCGTGGTAGTGGTCTGTGACCATATCCAGGCGGTGGGAGCTTATGTCAGAGGCGGGGTGTGGAGTCGCGACGTAGAAACCATCGGGGGGCGAAAACTTAAAGGTATCGTGATCAAGTACCGACAGTGCAGGACATTTTCTCTATCCTTTTACACATACCACCTGACGCAAGGTGTGCAGCACTTCCACTAGTTCGCGTTGGGCGTGCATGACTTTGTCGATGTCCTTGTAGGCCATCGGGATTTCATCGATCACCGCGGCGTCCTTGCGGCACTCGACGTGGGCGGTGGCTCGAATCTGATCTTCGACGGTGTAGATGCTCTTCGCCTTCATACGGCTCATGGTGCGCCGGGCACCGTGACTCCGTCCCTTTTCGTCACGCCACTTTCCTGCGGACAAAACAAAACCCCTACCTGCATACGCAGATAGGGGTTTCGGAATTTAATCTTGACGATGACCTACTCTCACATGGGGAAACCCCACACTACCATCGGCGATGCATCGTTTCAC
>NZ_VOBI01000024.1 GCF_008369325.1 Pseudomonas sp. ANT_H12B
AAAGGAAGGAAAGTATTAATATCGCGCATAAGAACGCCGGTTTGTTAGATGTGTTTGCTCGCACGAACATCATCAATCAAATCGGCGTTCTTGTTTCTGTGTTTCCCGGGATTCCGTGAAGAACCATTTTTTTTGGGGGTGAGAATCCCGATTGGCGTCATCGCAGCGACCGATTGAGAAGCCCAAAATTATTAGGCTAACTCAGCTTCCCACTCAAGGCGTTGGTTTCGACTACAGTAGAAAGACTCTGCATAAAGCCATAACAAGACGGAGAGTTTTCCATGCGAGTAAACAAACGCTTTAGTCTCTTTGCGGCCACCGCTGCGTTGACAGTCTCATGCGCAGCTAACGCCGCACCTGTGTTCATAAACATCCTTACCGGTGGTACTAGCGGGGTTTATTACCCCATTGGGGTTGGGCTGTCACAGATATACAGCGATGGAATACCGGGGGCGAAGACTTCTGTCCAAGCGACCAAAGCCTCGGTGGAAAATCTCAACCTTTTACAAGCTGGTCGTGGGGAGCTCGCTCTGGCGCTTGGGGACTCTGTGGCTGATGCAAAAAACGGCGTGGAAGATGCCGGGTTCAAGGCCCCGCTGACGAAGTTGCGAGCAATTGCAGGCGCCTATCCGAATTACATTCAAATTGTGGCGAACAAAGAGTCCGGCATCAAAACCTTGGCGGATCTGAAAGGGAAAACCATCTCCGTCGGCGCCCCCAAGTCCGGTACCGAGCTGAACGCGCGTGCAATCTTCAAAGCGGCGGGATTGACGTACGAAGACATGAGCAAAGTCCAATACCTACCCTTTGCGGAGTCGGTCGAGCTGATCAAAAACCGTCAGTTAGATGCCACGCTTCAGTCCTCGGGGTTAGGAATGGCGGCCATCCGCGACCTTTCCTCAACCATGCCATTGAACTACGTCTCCATCCCTCCTGATGTGGTTTCGAAAATCGGCAATGCCGCGTATCAGCCTGCACAAATTCCAGCCAATACCTATGACGGACAGCCTGAGTCAGTGCCCACGGTGGCGATCACTAATATTTTGGTGACGCGCGAGGATGTCTCGGATGACGTTGCCTACCAGATGACCAAGCTGATGTTCGAAAACCTCACTCGTTTAGGTAATTCTCACTCAGCCGCCAAGGACATCAAGTTGCAAAATGCTGCCAAGAATCTGCCCATTCCACTTCACCCCGGTGCCGAGCGCTACTACAAGGAAGCTGGAGCGCTGTAATCCAAAAATGCGCCACGGGGATGGTCGCTAGAGCGATAGAGCGGTTCGTACCCTTCTATGTAGTTTTGAGGCAGGTACCCAATGAGCGAAGATCATCATGGCATCGCCGCCAACCCACGCGACTGGCCTAAGACGCTGTTCTACGTGGCGTTGTTGTTTTCAGTTTTCCAGATTGTCACCGCTGCGTTTGCGCCTGTTTCCAGCCAGGTGCTGCGCGCGGTGCACGTTGGTTTCCTGCTGTGGGTGGTGTTTCTGAGTTACCCGGCGTATGGCAGAGCACGTCCTTGGCAGCCGTTGGCCTGGATATTGAGCCTCGCCGGGATTACCACTGCCTTGTATCAATGGTTCTTCGAGGCGGATTTGATCCAGCGTTCAGGTGACCTGACATCTGCAGACATGGTGGTTGGGCTGGTATTGATCGCATTGGTGTTTGAGGCGGCTCGTCGGGTGATGGGGATCGCGTTGCCTGTCATCTGTGGACTGTTTTTGGCATACGGTTTATTGGGTGAATACCTGCCAGGCGACCTGGCACATCGAGGCTACGGATTCGATCAAATCGTCAACCAGTTGTCATTCGGCACAGAGGGGCTCTACGGCACACCAACCTACGTTTCCGCTACCTATATTTTCCTGTTCATTTTGTTCGGTTCCTTTCTCGAACAGGCGGGAATGATCAAATTGTTCACTGACTTCGCCATGGGATTGTTTGGCCACAAACTCGGGGGGCCGGCAAAAGTATCGGTCGCGTCATCGGCTTTGATGGGGACAATCACAGGCTCAGGCATTGCAAACGTTGTCACGACCGGACAGTTCACGATTCCATTGATGAAGCGCTTCGGCTACAAGGCAGCATTTGCTGGCGGCGTAGAGGCGACTTCGAGCATGGGCAGCCAACTGATGCCGCCTGTGATGGGGGCTGTCGCCTTCATTATGGCGGAAACAATTAATGTCCCGTTCGTAGAGATCGCCAAAGCTGCGTTAATTCCAGCCATCCTGTATTTCGGTTCGGTGTTCTGGATGGTTCACCTTGAGGCAAAACGCTCCGACCTTAAAGGGCTACCCAAAGACCAATGTCCCAGTGCATGGGGGGCGGTAAAGGAAAGCTGGTATTTGCTGATTCCGCTTTTTGTCCTGGTCTACCTGCTGTTTTCCGGACGTACCCCGCTGTTCTCCGGGATGGTGGGTCTGGCGCTGACAGCCATCGTTATTCTCGGTTCGGCAATCATTCTTCGGGTGTCCAGTTTCGCGTTGCGATGTGCTTTTTGGATCGCTCTTGGTGTCCTCTGCGTCGGTTTTTTCCAGCTGGGTATCGGCGTGATCTTTGCGGTGATCGCCACGTTAGTGGTCATCTGCTGGTTCATCCAGGGAGGACGAGAAACCCTGAGTATTTGCCTGCACGCTTTGGTCGAAGGTGCTCGTCATGCTGTGCCGGTCGGGATTGCTTGCGCTCTAGTGGGAATCATCATCGGAGTAGTGTCATTGACGGGCATAGCCTCGACCTTCGCCGGTTACATACTGGCCATTGGCAGGGATAACTTGTTGTTGTCACTCATACTGACGATGGTTACCTGCCTGGTGTTGGGTATGGGTATCCCGACGATTCCCAACTACATCATCACCAGTTCGATTGCAGCACCCGCTTTGCTTGAGTTGGGTGTGCCGCTGATTGTGTCGCACATGTTCGTTTTCTATTTCGGAATTCTTGCCGACCTTACTCCACCGGTCGCTTTGGCATGCTTTGCCGCAGCGCCCATCGCCAAGGAAACAGGATTCAAGATCAGTCTGTGGGCGGTTCGTATTGCACTGGCAGGCTTCGTCATTCCGTTCATGGCGGTCTACAACCCTGCGCTCATGATGCAAGGCGACAATTTGTGGATGACGGCCTATATGTTGGTGAAGACGGTTTTGGCCGTTGGCCTTTGGGGAATGGCGTCCACAGGTTATCTGCAACAGAAGATGCCGGTTTGGGAGCGTTTATTGTGTTTCGCGGCAGGTGCTTTGTTGGTCGTTGCGATGCCGTTGACCGACGAAATCGGTTTTGTGCTGGGTGTGTTGCTGATACTTCAGCATGTCTGGCGGTCTCGCCGTGGCGGACTGGCCAGAGCATGATCGGCTTGTGCCTGGGTCTGGCGGGAGTCGCCTTGGCCCAACTCCCAATCTCAAGCTTTACACTGGCCTGGAATCACACAATTGAAAAAGTTCGTTGGGAAGAAGACTACCGCATCTCGGAACAGGGACTTGTGCTCACCGAGGCCAGGGTCAAAGGGAATGGCGCAGGCATGGAAATTCCCCCTGGGGCCAGGTTGGAAAAAGGCAGTTGGCACTATCAGCGCCAACTGCCGCCCTTGCAACCGCTGAACCTGGGACGTACCCCGCAAGCAGGTGACTACCAGCTATGCTTCGATCAGCAATGTCATGAGATGAGCGAGTGGCTGGGACCACCTGTCAGTAATCCGTCCTCAGTGGAGCTATGGAGTTGCGTGACGGACTCAGAACAACAATAAGTGGCCAGAAGCACAAACGTGAAAGCCCTGTCCGGATACGAACGTCCAGTAGCCGGACAGGCAGGCATCAGCTCATGCCCAGCCAGTTTGGTAACGCCAGGGAGATCCAAGACACGTAGGTAATCAGGATCAGGAACAGGACCAGAATCATCAGCCACGGCATGGCGGCTCTGATGGTTGCCGGCAGTGTCATACCCGTCACAGCAGAGGTCACGAACAGGTTCAGGCCCACAGGTGGAGTGATCAAGCCGATTTCCAGATTCACCACCATAATGATGCCCAGGTGAATGGGATCGATACCCAGCTTCATGGCGATGGGGAAGAGGATCGGTGCCAGGATCAGGATGATGGCCGAGGGTTCCATAAAGGCCCCTGCAATCAACAGCACAATGTTCACCACCAGCAGGAACATCACCGGTGTCAGCCCCGCTTCAATCACCCACGCGGTGATCTGTTGCGGTAGCTGCTCGGTCGTCAGCACATGCGCGAAGAGCATGGCGTTGGCAATAATGAACATCAGCATGATGCTCAGCTTGGCCGAGTCCAGCAGGACCTTTGGCGTTTCGCGGAACGTTAAATCTTTGTAGACGAACAAGGCGATGAAGGCCGAGTACACGGCCGCCACCGCCGCAGCTTCGGTCGGGGTAAACATCCCGGAGTAGATACCTCCCAAGATGATGAACATCAGCAGTAGACCCCAGATCGCCTTGCGTGCCGTGCTAAGCCATTCACGGAACGTCGCGCGCGGCATGGCGGGCAGCTTTTTCTTCACGGCGACGATGTAGATCGCGACCATCAACGCCAGCCCCAGCAGCAGGCCTGGTAACACTCCAGCCATAAACAGTTTGCCGACAGACGTTTCGGTTGCGGCTGCGTAGACCACCATGACGATCGAGGGTGGAATCAGGATACCCAAGGTCCCGGCGTTACAGACGATCCCCGCACCGAAGGCCTGCGGATAACCGGAGCGGACCATGCCAGCAATGGCAATTGAACCCACCGCCGCTACAGTGGCTGGGCTCGATCCGGAAAGGGCAGCGAACAACATGCACGCCAACACGGCAGCAATAGCCAGACCACCACGGATATGGCCGACACAGGCATTGGCAAAGTCAATCAGCCGCCGAGCGACGCCACCGGTGGTCATGAAGGCCCCCGCGAGCAGAAAGAACGGGATGGCCAACAGCGTGTAGTGCTCCGACGTCTCGAACAGTTTGATCGCCAGTGAGCGCACGGAGTCCGGGCTGAAAAAAACGATGGTCAGTGAGCCCGCCAACCCCAGGGAGATAGCAATGGGAACGCCGATCAACATCAGCACGAACAGTGATGCAAACAGGAAGGCAATGGTCATGACTTGTCATCCTCGTGTTCAGTCAGTTTCATCGCATCTGCGGCTTCATCGGCCAAGCCCAGACCGGTCTGCCTGTTTTGCAGGATGCGCACGAGAATTTCAGCGAAACGGATGAAGACCAAGGCGAACCCTACGGGGACGATCAACCCGATGTGCCATTGCATGATCCCGTACTGGCCCAAGTCTTCGGCACCTATGCGCGCAATCATCAGGGTCTGGATCCACCCGAAACTGGCAATGCTGAGCAATCCGGCATAAGTCAGGCAGAAAAGACAGGCAATGATGCCAATGAGCCGTTGCACCGATTTGCTGGCCATTCTGACCAGCGCATCAACGCCGATATGGCCGGCCGTGCGTACGCCGTACGACAGCCCGAAAAAAATCAGCCAGCCAAACAAGGCCTTGGTCAGTGAGGTACTCCAGGTCATGGCCTGTGCCATACCCATGACGCCGTCGCCGATTGCGAACAGCGACTCGCTGGCGCCTTCCCAGCTCTCGGCGAGGCGGTAGAACAGGGTGTAGAGGTTGTTGAGGACAACGTAGACGAATGTTACCAACGTCATTGCGGCCAAAAGGAAGACGATGAAACCTTCCTCGAAGTGTTCCCAGATGCGCCGAAGAGCATTCATGGATGGCATCTCCTGTAGCGGACGACAGGCAGGTGTTGCCAGGGCGGCAACACCTGCCGACGACCGATCATTGGGCCTGGTTGGCAGCTTCAGCGGCAGTGATCAGCTCGGCGCCGATATCGCCTTCGAATTTTTTCCACACCGGTTTCATCGCGACACGCCATTGTTCGCGTTGCTCAGGCGTCAGGGTAATGATCTCGGTGGTTTTGGCCGCAATGATGCTCTGCTTGGCGTTCTGATTCAGTTGCTCGGCCTCTTTGTTCACATGCGCGGTGACTTCGACGAGGATCTTGTCCAGCTCGCTGCGAAGCTCCGGCGACAAACCGTTCCAGAACTTGGTGTTGGTGATCAGCATGTAGTCCAGTACGCCGTGATTGGATTCGGTGATGTACTTCTGTACTTCATGCATTTTCTGGCTGTAGATGTTCGAGTAAGGATTCTCCGCGCCGTTGACGACACCGGTCTGCAAGCCCTGATAAACCTCGGCGAAGCTCATCTTGCGCGGATTGGCGCGTATGACCTTGAACTGCTCCTCGAGCACGGCAGAGGCCTGCACCCGGAACTTCAGGCCACGGGCATCCCCCGGCACTCGTAGCGCTTTGTTCGCGGACAGTTGTTTCATCCCGTTGTGCCAATAGGCCAGTCCAGTGATGTTTTTGTCTTCCATGGACTTGAGCAGCCCCTGGCCCTGCGGGCTCAGCTGGAAGCGGTCAACAGCGGTGATGTCATCAAACAGGAAAGGCAGGTCAAACAGTTGAACGGTCTTGGTGTAGTGCTCGAACTTGGCCAGCGACGGTGCAATCATCTGTACGTCCCCGAGCAGTAAGGCCTCCATCTCTTTGCCATCGCCAAACAATGAGGAGTTGGGGTAGACCTCGACCTTGACCTTGCCGGGCAAGCGTTCTTCCACCAGTTTCTTGAACAACAGGGCGCCCTGACCTTTGGGAGTCTGCTCTGCAACGACGTGGGAGAATTTTATAATCACCGGGTCTGCAGCCATGGCCATGCTCATGGTGCCAAGGGCAAGGGCGCAGGCAACTGCTTTCCACATAGGTTTGAACATTGGGGGGATTCCTCTTGTTTTAGTTTTTCGTACAGTTCCATGCTCTGAAAAGCATGTGCACGGCGGACAAGAGCAAGTCTAGGCAGAAAACTGGCATTTGGAGGGGGATGACTGAATGTAGTTGGAATCTTGTATGTAATAAGGTATTCCCTTGGAAACAACCTCTTACAATTAATGTTTAAGACGATTGCGGTCAGGGTTATCGGTTTTAAGGGGCATCTATACCGATGACAAACTCGTCATCGAACACTGCACCACCAGCAGGGCATCTACTTAGATCATGCTCTGGCTTCAGAATAAGAGGGTATCTGTAGACAGAGCCACGCCACGGAGCCCCATACCGTTGGCCAAATAGTCGCCGAGCATTTTTCCTGATAACGACGGTTGTTGGCGCTGATGCGATTTTTGATCCAAGTGACCGGCAGCAGCTTGGGTCAAAACCTTATCAGCACCGACAGCCGGCTGCGGTAGTGGCGGCTTTCGTTTATTGATCCGCTTATCCCTTGATAGCCAAAACGCTGCAGGGCACCTGATACAGAACATGTTCCGTGGTACTGCCAATCAGCTTGTCCACCCCTTTGTGATGGGTATTTCCCATTACGAAGACATCCGCTCGAGTATGAGTGGCAAAGTCGGCCATCGCTTTGGTTGGCGGCCCTGCAATGAAGTGTTGTCGCTCAGGTGGCACTCCGTGGCGTCCAGCCAAGGCAATGAAGCACTTTTCAAGTGACCGGCGCACGTCGTTGCTGAAGCCTGGCATCGTCACGGCGCCCGCACCTGCATCAGAGAAATGTGTGTGTGTCAGCTCATAGGCATACAGCATGTGCAATTCAGCATCACATTGCGTCGCCAATTCGTTCGCCGCCTGAATGACGCTATCGTTGATTCCACTGATCTGACCCTCTGGATGCGATGGATCAACCGCCGCCACAATCACCCGAGGAAGCGGACACCTGACTTCGCTGACCAGATGTATGGGGGTCGGACATTCGCGCAACAATTGCCAATCCAAAGGCGTGACGAATACGCGTTTGAGCGCTGACTCATGATGTACGTCCTTGATAATCAGGTCCGGCTGCATTTCAGCCACATGCCTAAGGATCTCTTGCAGCGGGTCACGGGTCAATGCAACTTCGGTGGTCACATTGATGCCCTTCCTGCGCATGAGTTCGGCCTCATCCGTCAACCACTGCAGGTTCTCCTGCCGGCAACTCTCACGAAGTTGTTCACTGTTGCTCATTAACCGCATAAGGTCGAAGTCTTCGATGAACACCGCAATACGCAGCGCTGCGCCTGTGGCATCGGCAAGTGCGATTGCCCGCTCCATCGCCGGCGAGTGACGCATGGTTGGACCTGCGATCAGAAAGAGTCGTTGATACTGCCTCATGTGACACCTCCAAACGTTCTGGGTTATCCGCTAGCGCCCCCAGCACTCTCGCTTGTCCCTCCATTGACGATCTTTTATCGCCTCAACTACCTGGATCGACACTATCAATATACGCCTGCATCACCGGCTTACCAGTTGCCAAGCCTGTCGAAGGGTGTAGCAGACTTTTTCATCACGATCGAGCAGGAGACGGGACTGCTGGAACCGCGCGCCATGCCACCCGCCTTGACCACGGAGCAGAACCAATGCGATTGCCGGTAGTTGAGCACCTGAATCAGTACTTCGTAAAAAACGAACTATTCGCAACGAATAAACGATTTTTGTTGATGTAACAGGCTCGTTAGCATGACTCCTCCAGCCTATTGCTGAGTCATGCGGAGACAGAAAATGACCGCCATCAGCGTCGGCCAATCCTGGATGTGGGCCGCCTTCATCCTGTTCGTCCTTGCCATGCTGGCGCTCGATCTGTTCGTCTTTGGCGGACGCAAGGCGCATCGTGTTTCGGTGCGCGAAGCGCTGACTTGGGTCATCACCTGGACCAGTTTGGCGTTGGTCTTCGCCGTCCTGCTCTGGTGGTATCTGCGCAGCATGTTCGGCGCCGAAGTGGCCCAGCATACAACGCTCGAATTCCTGACGGGCTACCTGATCGAGCAGTCGCTGTCGATCGACAACATGTTCGTTTTCGTGATGATCTTCGGCTACTTCGCCGTGCCACCAGAGTTGCAGCGCCGCGTCCTGCTCTATGGCGTGCTCGGCGCCATCATCATGCGCGCCGGAATGATTTTCGCCGGTGTCTGGCTGGTGCAGGAGTTTGCCTGGCTACTCTATATCTTTGGCGCTTTCCTCGTCATCACCGGCATCAAGATGCTGATCTTCGCCAACCAGCAGCCAGACCTCGAAAAAAACCCTTTGCTGCGCTGGCTGCGTAGCCATCTTCGCATCACCGACGGCTTTCACGGCGAGCGCTTCTTCGTGCGCCAGAACGGTCTGCGCTGGGCGACGCCGATGTTCCTGGTGCTGGTACTGATTGAGGCCAGCGACCTGGTGTTCGCGGTCGACAGTATCCCGGCTATCTTCGCCGTCACCACCGACCCCTTCATCGTGTTCACCTCCAACATCTTCGCCATCATGGGCCTGCGCGCACTGTATTTTCTGCTTGCCGACATGGCCTACCGCTTCCACTTGCTCAAATATGGCCTGGCCATCGTACTGGTGTTCATCGGCGGCAAGATGCTGGTCGCGCCGTGGTGGCACATGCCGATCCAATGGTCGCTGACCACAGTCGGCGGCATCATATTGATTTCGGTACTGTTGAGCCTGGCTTTGACGAAGAGCAAAACACGGGTTACGGGAGAGCAATGATGAATCAGAGATGTTGGCGCTGATGCGGTTTTGACCCAGGCTACCGGAAATCAATGACCTACCCGAATACTTGGTAATCGATGGTCTTATGCGTGTCTTCACAAACCGCCTCGTCACGGATCTAGTGAATGACCGTTTTAGGCGATTTCAGCCTATCGCAACCGGCTGAAAACGGCCAAAAGCAGGCCTTAGACGCGTGTACGAACCCAGCGGCTATTCACTGCTCTAAATCCCGCTGTCTGCCGAAGACGTTCACGGTGCCGACGCCCTATTGCATCGGTCTCGCTGATCCCGTCTCGCACCACCCGAAAGCATGTGAGGTCAGGGTGCGGGGGTCGCCGGTGTTGATTCCGTACGTCGCACTATCCGGCCATCGACGTCCAGGCCTTTCCAAGGGCTGCCCTGGCTACAGGTAAACTCGAGGCGTAAAAAGCCCGCGTTGAGCGGGCATCGGAAATCATCCGAACTAATTCAGGCACCTGATTCAGGGTCACTCGCAGGCATATCGCGAGCCTCCTTATCGTTTTCGTCCTGATCGTCCATCTGTGAGTCGGCGTCAGGGTTATCGACTCGACCGCTCCGTCCAGCTTCTGGATGCTCACTCGATACCGAGTTATTTGCATCCACGTCAATCATGTCTTCGTCGACAGGAGCCTCGTCGTCTGGAGGCAGCGGAACTTCGGGTTCATCCCTCTTGGGGTCATGGCCGGTTTCGTTGTCCGTCGTGCGCGTTTCGGGCTGCTGTGATTTGTTGCCAGGTGCGTTCTCGTCAATGTCCATGCTGAACCTTCGTACTGATGCGCGGGATGTCCGTGCTTGAACATGAGAAACGGCAAAGCGTTACAAGTGCAGCGCAGTGGACGAACGGAGAAGAAAAACCCGGCTCACTGGCCGGGCTTTCTCTCCTATCTCCTATCGTCTGAAAGCGGTGTCTGTTCATCCGCCTCTGGAGTAGTCCTCTCACCAGGATCCTTCCAGTCTTCTGGACGATCATCGCTTGGATTTTTCAACGGATCGTATTTGTTCGGATCGTCTGGATCTAGCGTCGGCTCATCTGAACCTGGCTCAGGCTTGGATGGAACAGAACCTTGTGTTTGGTTTTGAAAACTCGAATCGGTAGACATACCCACCTCACCAATGAGGTCCAGCTTTTCTGGGCCGTAATAGTTTGAATTTGGCAGGTGAAAAGTGTGCGACTGAGCAGATGAGCGGGCAGTGAAAAGCCCAGCGGGCGGCTGGGCTTTTGGAGTTGCACGGACTTGCCCCCCATCTGCATCACAACTGACCAGTCATAGGCGTTGATTTCCCCATGAAATTCGTAGGAAATACTGAAAATCCAGGTGGGGGAACAAATGGGGGAACAGAATACGACGGATACAAAAAAGCCCCGTAAAACGGGGCCTTTAGGTTAAAAATATGGCGGTGAAGGAGAGATTCGAACTCTCGATACAATTTCTTGTATACACACTTTCCAGGCGTGCTCCTTAAGCCACTCGGACACTTCACCGTATCTCGTCAAACATATTCAGTCTGTCGAGGCGCGCTAATGTAGTCGAAAGCTTTTCTGATGGCAAACATTTTTTTCAGAATTTTCATGCGGTTATCTCGATAAACCCTTTGAGGTCATTCCAGGCCATGGCAAACTTGCCAATCTCCGGCTTCGCGCCCGCTTCTATATAGAGGGGAATGCGCGGTGGGCATGGCGGGCTACGCTTGGCGAGCCGGTAAAGGGTGACTGGTGGGTCAGTCACGGCGCTTTACCTGGCCTGCGACGGTGAGTAACGTCTGCCCTACTTAATTGAAAGGAATAGCGTCATGAGTGAGTTGATTTCCTACCATCTCGAAGACGGTATCGCGACCCTGACCTTGAGCAATGGCAAGGTCAATGCTATCTCCCCGGACGTGATTGCTGCGTTTAACGCTGCGCTGGATCAGGCGGTGACTGATCGTGCCGTGGTGATCATTACCGGTACGCCCGGGATTCTGTCGGGCGGTTATGACTTGAAGGTGATGACGTCCGGCCCGAAAGAGGCCGTGGCGCTGGTGACTGCGGGGTCAACGCTGGCTCGTCGCCTGTTGTCGCATCCGTTCCCGGTGATCGTTGCTTGCCCTGGGCATGCGGTAGCAAAGGGTGCGTTCCTGCTGCTGTCGGCGGATTACCGCATTGGCGTCGATGGCCCGTTCAGCATTGGTCTGAACGAAGTGCAGATCGGCATGACCATGCACCACGCGGGTATCGAGATCGCGCGCGATCGCCTGCGCAAATCGGCGTTCCACCGTTCCGTTATCAACGGTGAAATGTTTAATCCGCAGAGCGCTGTAGATGCCGGCTTCCTTGATGTGGTGGTGTCTGCCGAGGAGTTGCAAGGTGCCGCGCTGGCAGCGGCTCGTCAGTTGAAGAAGATCAACATGACCGCTCACAAGAACACCAAGCTGAAAGTGCGAAAAGCGCTGCTGGAGACCCTCGACAACGCGATCATCGAGGATCAGGAGCATTTGGGTTAAACCCAAATCTGCAATGCCGAAAAGCCCGACCGTCGTGTCGGGCTTTTTCTTACCTGTTCGGTTTAAAAGCCTACAACCGCTCTAGATCGCGTCTGACCTACAATTCGGAAACATGCGCTCAAACTTCGCCTATCTCCCACCTCTATAACGGCAATTGCCGAAGACAGTGCACATCCGTACACTGCGCCACCTTTTGTCCCGGCGGGGCCTGTAAATGCTGTTTATGTTTCGTATGTTATTGATGGGCCTGCACTTTATTGTAGCGGGTGTGCTCGGGGTGATTTTAGGATTGTGCCGGCCCTTCAACCCGGACAACAGCCGTTTGTGCGCGCGTCTGTATGCGCTACCGGCGATGTGTATTTTGCGTCTGCGGGTGAAGGCCGAAGTCGGGCCGTTGATGAATAAACCCGACAGCTGCGTAATCATCGCTAACCACCAGTCCAACTACGATCTGTTTGTGTTCGGCAACGTGGTGCCTCGCCGTACCGTCTGTATCGGCAAGAAGAGCCTGAAGTGGGTGCCGCTTTTCGGGCAGTTGTTCTGGCTGGCGGGCAATGTGTTGATAGACCGCGGCAATGCGCAGAAGGCGCGCACGTCGATGTTGACCACAACCCACACTTTGCAACATGAAGACACCTCGATCTGGGTGTTCCCGGAAGGCACTCGCAACCTGGGCGAAGAGTTACTGCCGTTCAAGAAAGGCGCCTTCCAGATGGCGATCGCGGCGGGCGTGCCAATCGTGCCGGTGTGCGTCAGCAGTTACGTCAAACATATGCGGTTGAACCGCTGGCGCAGTGGGAAGATTCTGATCCGTTCGTTGCCGGCGATTCCAACAGCGGGATTGAGTCTGGATGACATGCCCATGCTGATCGCCCAGTGCCGCGAGCAGATGCGCGAATGCATCGCTTCGATGGACCGGCAACTGCAAGCCGCGTAAAAGAACCCGCCCTGTGCGGGTTTTCTTTTGCCCATGAACTCTGCAGATTTTGCTGACTCTCAAGCAGCAGACAAGGCTAAGCTGGACACTGCCTGGCGCTGCCATGCGTTACCAACAGAAAGCTGCCAATAAATAGCTGCCAATAAGAAGTGAATTACCATCATGGGTAGAGTTGTTGCTGCTGCGGTTTACAGCGCCGGTAAGAAAGTCACTGATATCACTCTCGACGAAGGCGCTGCCTGGGCTGCAAAGCCTGGCCACTTTGTCTGGATCGGCCTCGAAGAGCCGAATGCTCTGGAGCTGACCAATCTGCAACGCCAGTTCAACCTGCACGAACTGGCCATCGAAGACGCCCTGGAAAAACACAGTCGACCGAAGCTGGAAACCTTTGGTGATGCGCTGTTCATCGTCACGTATTCGCCTATCCGCACTGACGGCAAACTGGAGTTCATCGAGACTCATATCTTTGCCGGCAATGGTTACATCATCACCGCACGCAATGGGCACTCGGCGTCCTACGCCTATGTCCGACAGCGCTGTGAGGCGCGTCCGATATTGCTGGAGCACGGAGAAGATTTCGTACTCTATGCCATCCTCGATTTTGTAATTGAAAACTACCAGCCAATGGGCGAAGCGATCCATGCCGAGATCGATGAGCTGGAACGCAACGTCATGTGCAGCTCCCTGAATGAGCGCGACATTCAAAAACTCCACAGCTTGCGCCGCGACGTACTACGCCTGCGTCGTTATGCAGCGCCGATGGTGGAAATTGGTGAGGAACTGCAAAAACTCAGCTTTCCGTTCATCGACAAAAACATGCGTCCGTACTTTCGCGATGTGCAGATCCACGTAACGCGGCAGATGGAAGACCTGACGACCCTGGCGGATATTGCCAGCCAGACCATTGAGGTCGGGGTATTGCTGGAGGCGTCACGCCAAAGCGTGGTGCAGCGCAAGTTTGCGGCGTGGGCGGCGATTCTGGCGTTCCCGACGGCGGTGGCGGGGATTTACGGGATGAACTTCCAGAACATGCCGGAGTTGACGTGGCATTACGGGTATTTCGCGGTATTGGGGTTTATTGCGGTGGGATGTGTGGGTTTGTGGGCGAGTTTCAAAAAGTCGGGTTGGTTGTAGATCCATGGCGAGTGCTTCGCACTCGATCGCGGGCAAGCCATGCTCCCACAGGACTGAGGACGCCTGCAGGAGCGAGCGCTTGGTTTTAAACCGCCCCGGCCGCAGGCTTGTGCGCCACAAACCGCATCATCCACTCCGCAACCGTGGCGCCATGGTGCTGATGCTCAAGGCTCGCCACGCCCTTCTGATAAATCTGCTCGCCCAGCGCTTGCTGACGAATCTCCAGCAACGCCCGCGAATAATCGTGGATAAATTCCGGATGCCCCTGGAAGCACAGCACCTGATCGTTGATGTGGTACGCGGCGAACGGGCAGAAATCGCTGGAAGCAATTACCGTGGCGTTTTCCGGTAGCGCTGTCACCTGATCCTGATGGCTGATCAAAAGCGTCAGCTCTTCCACTACAGGACTCATCCACGGCGCTTTGGCGGCGAGTTTGTAGTTGTGGGTGCCGACGCCCCAGCCTTGAGTCGCACGTTCGCTCTTGCCGCCCAGCAGCAGCGCCAACAGTTGGTGGCCGAAGCACACGCCCAGCAGTTTGTCGCCGCGCTCATAGCGGTTCAGCAGGTAAGTCCTGAGGGTTTCGATCCAAGGGTCGGTGCCGAAGGAATCGGCCTTGCTACCCGTGACCAGATAGGCGTCGAAGGTCAACTCATCGCTCGGATACTCACCCTGCATCACGTTGTAGACAGTGAATTCGGCAGCAATGGGTTGCTGCGAAAACAGACGCTGGAACATCTGCCCGTAACCCTGATATTCATCGACCAGTTCCGGACGCAGGATGTCGGTTTCCAGAATGCAGATGCGTAACGACATAAAAAATACCTGACACGTGATGGGAATAATGCACACCCCAGAGCCTGCCTTGAAACACGGTGGCAAGGCAAGCCCCGGAGTGCGTCATCCGTCCCTTAAAACACCTCCCCTTTGGCGGCTTTTTCCAGCAGCAGCGCGGGTGGCGCGAATCGCTCGCCATACTGCTCGGCCAGGTACTGGGCGCGGGCGATAAAATCGTTCACGCCGTACTGGTTGATGAACTGCAGCGCGCCGCCGGTCCAGGCTGCAAAGCCGATACCGAAGATCGAGCCGATGTTGGCGTCCGCCGTCGACGTCAACACGCCCTCCTCCACGCAGCGCACGGTTTCGATGGCTTGCACGAACAGCAGCCGATCACGCACGTCCTTCGGCGAAATCTGCCCATCAGCTTTTTCGAAGCGGGTTTTCAGCTCTGGCCACAGATGCTTCTGGCCACCAGCCGGGTAAACGTAAAAACCACCGCCAGCGGCCTTGCCCGGGCGCTTGTATTCGTTGAGCAGCAAGTCAATCACGGCGAACGCCGGGTGATCAATCAGCGGTTTCCTTTCTGCCTGCAGGTCTTTGGCGGTTTGCTGACGGATATGGCTCATCAGGCTGAGGGAAACTTCGTCGGAGATCGCCAGTGGCCCGATGGGCATCCCGGCCTTGCGCGCTTCGGTCTCGATCATCGGCGCGCTCACGCCTTCGCCGAGCATGGCGATGCCTTCGTTGGTGAACGTGCCGAACACCCGCGAGGTAAAGAAGCCGCGGCTATCGTTGACCACAATCGGGGTTTTCTTGATTTGCAGTACGAAATCGAACCCGCGAGCCAGGGTTTCGTCGCTGGTATTGGCGCCTTTGATGATTTCCACCAGCGGCATTTTCTCCACCGGGCTGAAGAAATGCAGACCGATGAACTTGCTCTGGTCCGGCACGGCGGTGGCCAGGCCGTTGATTGGCAAGGTCGAGGTATTGGAAGCGATCACCGCATCCGGGCCGACGATTTTTTGCGCTGCCGAGGAGACTTTGGCTTTCAGCTCACGGTCTTCGAACACTGCTTCAATGATCAGGTCGCAACCGGCCAGGTCGGCATCGCTTTCGGTGGCATGAATCCGCGCCAGCGTCGCTTCACGCTGCTCAACGCTCAGTTGGCCGCGAGCAACTTTCTTGTCCAGCAGCGCCGCCGAGTGAGCCTTGCCGTTCTCCGCTGCGGCGAGACTGATGTCCTTGAGAACCACCTCGATACCCGCCGATGCGCTGACGAAAGCGATGCCCGCGCCCATCATCCCGGCGCCAAGCACACCAACTTTTTGCGTCACATACGGCGCAAAACCCTGGGGCCGCGAGCCGCCTGCATTGATCTCATTGAGCTGGAACCAGAACGTGCCGATCAGGTTTTTCGACACCTGCCCTGTGGTCAATTCAGTGAAGTAGCGGGTTTCGATCAAGTGCGCCGTGTCGAAATCCACCTGGGCACCTTCCACCGCGGCGCAGAGGATTTTCTCCGGCGCGGGCATGCAGCCCTGGGTTTTACTGCGCAGGATCGATGGCGCGATGGCCAGCATCTGCGCGACTTTCGGGTTCAATGGCGTGCCACCTGGAATCTGATAACCCTTCACGTCCCAGCGCTGCGCAACCGAAGGGTTGGCAATGATCCAGGCGCGAGCCTTGCTCATCAGTTCATCGCGATCCGCTGCAAGTTCATCGATCAAGCCCGCCTGAAGCGCCTGTTGCGGCCGGACCTTTTTGCCTTCGAGCAGATAGGGCAAGGCTTTTTCGATACCCAACATCCGCACCATGCGCACTACCCCGCCGCCGCCCGGCAACAGGCCGAGGGTGACTTCCGGCAGGCCGAGCTGTACGGATGGATTGTCCAGCGCCACGCGGTGATGGCACGCCAGGCAGATTTCCCAACCACCGCCCAACGCCGCGCCATTGATCGCTGCGACCACCGGTTTGCCGAGGGTTTCCAGGGTGCGCAGCTGGCCCTTGAGGGTCAGCACCATGTCGTAAAAAGCTTTGGCTTCAGGTTTGCCGACCTTGATCAATTCATTGAGGTCGCCGCCGGCGAAGAAGGTTTTCTTGGCTGAAGTGATGATGACGCCGGCGATGGCATCCTTCTCGGCCACCAGTCGGGCGACGCAGGTCGCCATGGCCTCGCGGTAGACCGCGTTCATGATGTTGGCGCTCTGGCCCGGCATATCGATGGTCAGGACGACGATCTGGTCCTGACCCTTCTCGTAACGGATGGCTTCGGTCATGAAGGTAATTCCTTGAAGTCGGGGTTCAGAGGCGTTCGATGATGGTGGCAATGCCCATGCCGCCGCCGACACACAGCGTCGCGAGGCCATAGCGCAAGCGCCGGGTTTCCAGTTCATCAAGCAGCGTGCCGAGGATCGCGCAACCAGTGGCGCCCAGCGGGTGGCCCATGGCGATGGAACCGCCGTTGACGTTGACCTTGTCCGGGTCGATGGCCATGTCTTTGATGAATTTCAGCACCACGGACGCAAACGCTTCGTTGACCTCAAACAGGTCGATGTCTTCGACCCGCAGCCCAGCCTTGGCCAAGGCCTTGCGAGTGGCCGGCGCGGGGCCGGTGAGCATGATGGTCGGATCGGTGCTGGTGACCGCCGTGGCGACGATCCGCGCCCGTGGCTGCAAGCCCAGCGCCCGGCCCTTGGCTTCGGAACCGATCAGCATCAGCGCCGCACCATCGACGATCCCGGAGCTGTTGCCCGGCGTGTGGACGTGGTTGATTCGCTCCACATGGCTGTAGACCCTGAGCGCGGTGGCGTCGAAGCCCATTTGCCCCATCATCTCGAAGCTCGGCTTGAGCTTACCGAGGCCCTCCATAGTCGACTCTGCGCGAATGAACTCATCGTGATCGAGCAGGATGATGCCGTTCTGGTCCTGCACCGGCACCAACGACTTGTTGAACGAACCGTCCGCCCGCGCCCGCGCAGCCTTCTGTTGAGAATGCAGCGCGTAGGCATCGACGTCCTGCCGACTGAAGCCTTCAATCGTGGCAATCAGGTCGGCACCCACGCCTTGAGGGGTGAAATGGCTGTGCAGATTGGTTTCCGGGTCGAGCGCCCAAGGGCCACCGTCGCTGCCCATGGGCACGCGGGACATGGACTCGACACCGCCGACCACCACCAGGTCTTCGAAACCGGAACGCACTTTCATTGCACCGAGGTTCACGGCTTCCAGCCCGGAGGCGCAGAAACGATTGATTTGCACACCGGAGACGCTGACATCCCAATCGGCAACTTGTGCCGAGGTTTTGGCGATATCCGAACCTTGATCACCGATCGGCGTTACACAACCGAGCACCACGTCATCGACCTGGCTGGTGTCGAGAGACGTGCGCTGTTGCAGCGCGGTGAGCAGCCCGGCCACCAGGTTCACCGGTTTGACACTGTGCAGCGCGCCATCGGCCTTGCCTTTGCCACGGGGCGTGCGTATTGCGTCGAAAATCAAAGCTTGGGTCATGACGTCCTCGAACCTGAGCGGGAGTAAATGCGATGTTCCCACCTTAGGCCGAGCAGCCATGGATTCAATGACCGCAGCGCTCACTAACGTTGACGGCGACGCTCAGACGGACGGTAGTCGACGACCGGATTAACCGTTTCATGACACCAAGCTGTCTAGCAAACGGGCGCCCAAGAAGCTGGCAATAGGCCTCATGCCTTTTTAATAGCAATTTACGTACACACCATACGAAATGGGTCTAAACCAAGCGTGACGCGGGCTCTAAGGTGAACTTGTACGAAGTTGTCGTCGGGTTTTGCCGAGGCGCTCGTCAAACAGGAAGTGCAACGCTCTGCCGACATGGAGAAATGCAGGCAGGCATCAGGAAATAACAATAAAGGCGGTCAAGCCATGTTCAAACAATCGAAAGTACGTCAAGCCGGGCTCATTCTATTCGCCACTACGCTGTTGTTGATTTTGCCGAACCTGACCAAGGTGATCGGCTAGTCGGCCTTTAAAAAATACGGCGCAGGTTTTTATATCGCCCTCTTAAAAATGTGACTGGCTCGCTACCCGGGCCAGCGTGGGTGTGCCAACCTTTGCGGCACTTCCACGACATGGACGGCGATCATTTTGAAAATGCTCATTCTGTTCGGGGCTTTGCTGCTCAGCACGCCCCTGTATGCTGCACAGCTGAATCTGGAGCTGGGCGCGAGCAATCGCACCTGGCAGACCGAGGAGTTGCTCAAGCATCCTCAGATTCAGACCATCACCATCAATAACGACGTTTCCTACAAACGGGACATGAGCTATCGCGCTGTTCCGTTGGCGGCGTTATTGACAGGCATCAAGCCTGAAGATCATCTGCAAGCTGTGGCGTTGGACGGGTTTGCCGCCGAGTTGGCCGCAGCACCGTTGCTCAATGACAAGGGTGCGCGGGCGTGGCTGGCGATTGAAGACCCGGGCAAGCCATGGCCGGCATTGTCGGAAGGCAAGCACAGCGCCGGGCCGTTTTATCTGGTCTGGACGGATCCGCAAGCAGGCAATATCAGCCCCGAGCAATGGCCGTTCGAAGTGGCGAGCATCAAGCGCATGGCGCCGGTGGCCGAGCGCTTCCCTGCCCTGCTGCCTGATCCTGCATTGAAGGCGGACGATCCTGTTAATAAGGGTTTTGCACTGTTTCAGAAGAACTGCCTGGCATGCCATCGACTCAATGGTGCGGGGGATTCCCAGTTCGGGCCGGATCTGAATATTCCGTTCAATCCGACCGAGTATTTTGGGGTGGATTTTCTTAAGCGCTACATCCGTGATCCGCAGAGTTTGCGTCAATGGCCGCAGGCGAAGATGCCGGGGTTTACGGCGCAGGTTTTGCCGGATGGGGATATGGAAATGCTGGTGGGGTATTTAAAGCATATGGCTGGGCGCAAAGTTAAACCCTAGCCTTATGTTGCCTGGGTGGGCCTCTTCGCGAGCACGCTCACTCCCACAATGGTCCGGTGCAAAACACACATATTGTGCTCATTGATAATCCTGTGGGAGCGGGCTTGCCCGCGATTGCAATATTTCAGACACCCATGCAGCCATCGCGGGCAAGCCCGCTCCCACAGGTTCTGCAGCGTCCCGATTTACTGTTGTTGCACCGAAATAATCGGCAGAGGCATCGGTGTTGGCGAAACAAACACCTTCGCATGCATCTGCTCACAACCACCGCCACGGCGAAAGCCGCACACCGGGCAGGCGTCCAGATAATCCAGGCCCACCGCCAGTTTCAAGTGGCGCTCGGGACGTGCCAGTTCGTTGATCACATCGAAGCTGTACCAGGCGTCATCGAGCCAGGCTACGGCCCACGCATGGCAGACCCGATGCTCGCTGTTCTCGCTGTACAAATACCCCGACACATAGCGCGCCGGAATGCCCAGGCTGCGGGCACAGGCAAGAAACGCATGACCGGAGCCGACGACGCCTTAGCCGCCTGCTCAGGCGGTTTTTTTTGCTTCCTTGAAACGTTATGAAGCAAAAACACAAACGAAAACGGCCAACCCGAAGGCCAGCCGTTGCTGAGTGTTATCGCTGTTCATAGGTTATGCGAGTCGCCCTCGTACCTCCTGCTTGACGCCCCATCCTTCAATGATGCCGCCCAAAGGCTCGACCACTGCCTCGAAATCCTGCTCAAAGTCACCGATGCCGTCATAGGTGGCGTACATCACTTTGCTCAGTTCCAGATACCACGCGCCGTCATCGCGCACGCTGATTTGTGCATTCAAGGATTCACCACAGTAATGCCCTGCCGCCCTGCGTGCCCGCTCCTCGTCCGGGAAAATGGCGTAGAACTCGATCGGATGGAATCGTGAAAAGTCAAAACCGCCTTCTTTCATGCGGCGCAGCACGCTGCTGCTGATGTCTTCTTGATAGGCTGTGCTCATGAAACGTCCCCCTCATACTGATGGATAGACTTTCCGTATTCCCGGCACTCGCAACCGGATGGTGCGAGCGATGCGGCAACGACGTTGCCGGTGGGAAGCAAGCATGTAGCTGACAAGACCAGACCTTAGCGATCCGTTCGCTGATCTCGATTGCAGAGTAGCCTCTAGACAGAGCCGCTGCCAAGGTCTGGTTGTGAATGTGACAAGAGGTGTATCAGACGGGAGTAATGCCGAGGATTTGTATGCTGTTCTGGGTTTTAAGACTTTTGACGCTCGCATCATCGGTTCGCCCCTCCAGATCATTCAGATCCAGTTCGGCGGCGACAGGAAGGAGTCGTGCCTTGATGAGTTTGGCGGCGTGCTCATTATCCGGGCACTCCTCGCACTCAAAGACTTCATCGACTGTTTCACCGTGATCATCCACGAAAGTGATTTTCCACTTTTGCATCAGTGCCTCCTCGATAAAACCCGCAAAAGGGCTTACAACTATCTGGACTTTTGCCCCGACTGATCGTTCAAACGGATTACAGCGCGCAGGTATGAAAAACCTGTGGGAGCGTGGCTTGCCCGCGATGCAGACGCTGCGGTCTGTCAGCTACACCGCGGTGATCCTGTGTCGCGGGCAAGCCACGTTCCCACAGGGTCGGTGGTGCTTCAAGGAAACGAGTCAGATACGGACATTGCCCCGTGGCCCGGCGATGGCCCAGATGATAAGGCCGAGAACCGGCAGTAGCAGGATGAGCAGCACCCAGATGATTTTCATACCGGTATCGGCGCCACTTTTCAGCACGTTGATGATTGCCCAGATGTCCAGGACAAGAATGATCAGCCCGATCAGACCGTTAAACGTGGAACCCATGGTGACGCTCCCTAAGAGTGGTGTGCACTCTTAGGATAGCCGGCCGTTGCGAGGGTTCCGTTTTATTAACGCCCCTGGAGGCTTCAGACGTGGATCGCCACTTTCAGGGCTTCCAGGGATGGCGCGGCAGCGATGCCGACTTCGGCGCACAATTCGAGCACGCGTGGAACGTCGTTGCCGTACACCAGCACCACTTGCAGTTCGTCGTCGAGCAACTGACTGAAATTCACCAGCTCGTAGCCGCCGTTTTCCTTGTTCATGCTGCTCATCTGCACCTGAATGCGATTGAGCGCGGTCAGGGCTTCGGTCTTGGCCAGTTGCTTGGGTTTGATATTGAAATCAACACCGGGGCCGAATGAGGCGACGATCTGCGCGAACAGGTCGATGTAGGTGTCGGCCTGAAACAACACGGTCTCCGGCAAACTTCCCACCACCACCCATTCACCCAGAGGCATCGGGAAGGTGTCGTCGTAGTTGATGTCTGGATTAGCCGTCAGGAAAGCCTCGGGATCAGCGTAGGCCTGTGCCGCTTCTTCAGCGATGTTCAGGATTTCGTCATCGCTCATGCACCCGGAGCTGATTTTGCTGATGAGTTCGACGAGTGCGGCTTTCATGGGGCAGATCCTGTAGCGAGTGAATTTTGAGGGCGCGAAGGATAGCGCATTGATCGCGTTTGGCCCATTCGCGAGCAGGCTCGCTCCCACCTTGGATTTTGCCTGGGACGATAACTTTCGACCGACACAAATCCCTGTGGGAGCGGGCTTGCCCGCGAAGGCTGATTGTCAGCCGAGCAATTTCTGCAGCTGCGCGGTGGTATCGACGGCGCCCAGGGTCTTGGCGGCGTCCAGCGCAGAGACGCCATTGGCGTCCTTGGCTTTCGGATCCGCGCCTTTGCTGATCAGGTAGTCGACGATTTCGACGCGGTTGAACATCGCCGCCATCATCAGCGCAGTGCGACCGTCGAAGGACGAACCTTCCACTTGCGCGCCGCCTTCAACCAGTGCCTTTACCACCGCCAGATCACCCTTGAACGCCGCGCCGGCAATCGGGCTCTGGCCGTTGTCGTTGCGGATTTCCGGGTCGGCCTTGTGTTCGAGCAGGACTTTTACCGTCTCCACATGGCCGTGGTAAGCGGCCAGCATCAGCAAGGTGTCGCCCTTGTGATTGCGCAGGTTTGGCGGCAGGCCTTTGGTCAGCAGCGCAGCCATCATGGCCGCATCGCCCTCGCGCGCTTTGTTGAATACCTGCTCGGCAAATTCAGCGGCTTCTTCGGGGGTCATCTGGTGGCTTTGGTCTGACATTGGGTGCTCCACGTTCGGTTATTCGCAAAGCCGACAGTTTCCCGAGCAGTACCAAAACTGTCACTTCTTTTTTCTCATAGAGCGCCATAGCCACATTCAATAGCGGTACTTGCCGCTGTGAATGTCCTCCAGTAACTGCTCGGTGACCTGCACGTAAGTCTGGGTACCCGGCAGCCAGGCGTAGATCGGATCATCGCCGGTTTTATTCGGGTCGAAGGCTTCATCCTTGAGTCGGGTCTTCTGATATTTGAAGGTCCCGGTGGTTTCCATTTTGACTTTCACCCGCAGGAACAATGGCACCGCATAGGCTGGCATCTGCTGACGGGCGAAGGCCAGCAACTCGCTGAAATCCAGGGTCGCCAGGGACTCGGCTGGCGTGATTGCTGCCATCCCGGCGCGTCCGTTGGTGTTGCAGATTTCCACGCCATAAGCCACGGCCTCGGAAATATTCGGGTGTTGCAGGAGGATGTTCTCGACTTCGGTGGTCGAGACGTTCTCGCCCTTCCAGCGATAAGTGTCGCCCAATCTGTCGACGAACTGGGCGTGACCAAAACCGATGTTGCGCAGCAGGTCACCGGTATTGAAATAACGGTCGCCCTTCTCGAACACGTCGTGGATCACGACTTTTTCGGTCTTCTGCGGATCGGTGTAGCCGTCCAGCGGTGCCTTGTCATCGATTTTCGCCAGCAACAACCCCTGCTCGCCTTTGGCGACTTTGCGCATGAAGCCTTTGGCATCGCGAAGCGGCGCGCCGCTGTCGTGGTCGTATGCCGCCAACTCCCAGGACATCAGGGAAAAACCGACGGTATTGTCGAAATTAAGAATGTTGGTGAAGCCGATATTGCCGTCGCTGGCGGCGTAGAGCTCGCAAATGTGCTCCACCGCAAATCGTGTCTTGAATTCAGCCCACGCACCAGGACGCAGGCCATTGCCGATCATCTTTTTCACGCCGTGTTTACTGTCGTCGGCGCTGGTCGGTTGATCCACCAGATAGCGGCATAATTCGCCGACGTACCCGAGGGTGGTCGCCCGGTACTTGCGCACGTCGCTCCAGAACTGACTGGCGCTGAATTTGCGGCGGATGGCAAACCCCGAGGCGCCGCTGATGGCCGAGCCCCAGCACACGCAGAGCCCGGTGGCGTGATAGAGCGGCAAGGTGCAATAGACGACATCCTCCGGACGCATATCCAGCGCGATCATGCCAAAGCTCGCAGAGCTGCGCATCCAGCGGCCGTGTTTGAAGATGCCGGCCTTGGGCAAACCGGTGGTGCCCGAGGTGTAGATAAAGAAGCAAGGATCGTCGAAGAAAATCTGCTGGCTGTTGGTGGGGTTATCGCTGGCGCCATCGACACTGGCGGTCATCAGATTGATGAAACCGTCGGGCGAAATGCCCGGATGGTCGAAGGTGTTTTGATCAGCGACAAACCAGGTGCGCGACGGCTCGATCGACACCCGCTCACGGACCGCTGAAAACGCCGGGACCAGCTCTTCACCGACAATGATCGCCGCTGGCGCCACCAGGCTCAGGCTATGGGCCAGGGTATCGCGGGTCTGTGAAGTATTGAGCAAGGCACTGATCGCGCCGACCTTGGCCACCGCCAGAATCGTCACCAACAGTTCCGGGCGGTTCTCGATAAAGATCGCCACCACGTCACCTTTGTTGATGCCTTGGGCAATCAGGTGATGGGCGATGCGATTAGCCCACTGGTTGACCTGTGTATAAGTCAGTACCACCTCGCCCTGCAGCAATGCCGGGCCATCGGGATTGCGCAAAGTCGCTTGCTCGAAGCTCCAGCCCAGGCCACACGGTTGGGTCGGGTCCTTGACGTTGGCGACTTTCATGCCCTTGACCACTCGGGGAATGGCCTTGGCAATAGAAGGCAGCTTGCGGAGCATCATGCCCCAGGTAATCGTGTCGTTCGGCGTGCGGCTCATGTTGCTCCCGTTCGATCTTTTTATTGTCGGGCGGCGTTGATTGAACCCGAAAATACGTCAGCGGTTCTTGAGCTGTACACGCGGTTTTTGAAATGTTTTGTATCCACGGCCAAGGGCACTGGAAATCGGGAACCTGCACCCGGCAATTGGTTCCATCGAATTGTGGCCGACCACGCAAAATGCAGGATGCACGATGGCCATTCATGCAGATTGCACGAAAACAAAAAATGACCATAAAACTAACTTATTGATTCATAACGATTTTAAATAAATCAGGTGCTGGCACAATCACTGCAACTACCTCTGCATGCTTGCCATTTCATGAGCTAACGGAGCTGATAGACATGAGCCTGATCCAAGAAAAATTTTCGTCGCTGTTTTCCAACTTCGAAGTGACCACCCAGGCCCGACCTGACGGTGGCATCCTGCTGACCCTGTGCAGCACCGAAGGCAAAGTCTTTAAACGTTCGATTTCCTACCAGCAATTGCATGCTGGTGATCAGTTGTCCTGGGTGATCAGCGCGATTCGCCGTGACCTCGCCGAACAGGCCAGCGAACTGCCGCAGATCTCCATGCTGCAAAGCCAGCAGCGGTTTGCTTTGCCGACTTACCACTCGTTGTAAATCGTCACTCGCTGTAAACGATCAGGCCGTGAAAGCTTTCGCTTCACGGCCTGAGTTGTTTCTGAAATCGCGCAATCGTGGCTCGCCAATGCCGACTCAATCCTCCAGAAGCGGGAAACGGCTGGCAATGTCATCGCCGGTGAAGCTGGCCGCCCTTCCCTCAGGATTCTTGAACAGCCGGATCGCAATAAGGTACGGATGCTCCCCCATGTCGAACCAGTGCTTCGTACCGGCCGGCATCGAGATCAGGTCATTTCTTTCGCAGAGCACGGCATAGACGTAATCGTCGATGTGCAGGCTAAACAACCCACGGCCAGCGACGAAAAATCGTACTTCATCTTCACCATAGCGGTGTTCGTCGAGGAAGCTGGCGCGCAGTTCGGCTTTTTGCGGGTGATCGCTGTTTACGCTGATGACATCAACTGTGATGTAACCGCGCTCGGTCATCAGTTGGTCGATTTGCGCCTGGTAAGCGGCGATCGCTTCTTCCTGGCTGGCACCCGGCTGGATTTTCACCGTAGCTTGCCAACGGTCGAAACCCACGCCTTGCTCGGCCAGGGTCGAAACGATGTCTTCGAAATGGGTCAGCACCTTGTTGGGTATTTCGGGGCTGGAGAGGTGATAAACGGACAGGCTGCTCATGGCGGCAACTCCTTAACGGTTCAAGAGGGAGCGCGTCTTCAACTCGCACTCGAACAAAAATTCATAATTTTCTGGGCGAGGGGCTCACGGGTCAGGCTCATGGCCGGTCTTCTTGCATGCATGTCGCAATGATAACGGCTGCTGCGAAGGCTGCGAGGCTGGCAATACTAAAGGTCAATGTGGCGCCGAGAGCGTTCCAGCTATAGCCGGAATACAATGCGCCCAGTGCGCCGCCGGTGCCGGCCAGCGCCGCATAAAGCGCCTGGCCCTGCCCTTGCTGGCGAGCGCCGAAACTACGTTGCACAAACTGGATGGCAGCCGCGTGAAAGCTACCGAACGTCGCCGCGTGCAGGATCTGGGCGAACAACAGCACCCAGAGAAATTCGGCGAACGAACCGAGCAGCAACCAACGCAGCGCCGCCAACAGGAAACTCGCCAGCAGCACCCGACGCACCGAGAAACGCGCAAGAATCTTGCTCATGGCCAGGAACATCAACACTTCGGCAACCACACCGACCGCCCAGAGCATGCCAATCAACCCGCGGCTGTAACCGAGTCGCTCAAGGTGCAGCGTCAAGAAGGTGTAATACGGACCGTGACTCATCTGCATCAGCGCCACGCACGCGTAAAACGCCAATACGCCGGGGCTGCGCAATTGCTTGAGGAAACCCTCCCCCGTCACCCGATCGCTCTGCACCGGTTGAGCATTCGGCACCCACAAGCTGCTGACTACAATCCCGGCCATGATCAGCAACAGCGCCACCGGATAAATGTCCAGGCTGAGCCAATCAAACAGCCGGCCCAGCGCAACCACGGTAATGATGAAACCGATTGAACCCCAGAGGCGGATCTGACTGTAGCGCGACGTCTGCCCCTTCAAATGCGCCAGGGTGATGACTTCGAATTGCGGCAGCACCGCGTGCCAGAAAAATGCGTGCAGGGCCATGACCATCGCCAGCCAGGCGTAGGTCTTGCTGACGAAAATCAGTGAGAACGTGAGTAACGTGCAGACCGCGCCGAAACGCACGATGGCCAGGCGTCGGCCGGTGTAGTCACCGAGCCAGCCCCAGATGTTGGGTGCCACGCAGCGCATCAGCATCGGGATCGCCACCAGTTCGCCAATGCGCGCACTGGAAAAGCCCAGGTGATCGAAGTACAGCGCCAGAAACGGCGCCGTCGAACCGAGCAAGGCGAAATAGAACAGATAGAAACTGGAGAGCCGCCAGTACGGGAGCGCCGCCACTGTCCTTAGACCGCAGCGGCTGTGAGGTCAGCCATTAAAGCTGACCCAGCACCGGCGTGCTAACGCGCACATCGGCGTTCTGCCCACGGTGACGCAGCAAGTGATCCATCAGCACGATGGCCATCATGGCTTCGGCAATCGGTGTAGCGCGAATGCCGACGCACGGGTCGTGACGGCCCTTGGTGACGACTTCCACCGGGTTGCCATGGATGTCGATGGAACGGCCCGGCGTGGTGATGCTTGAGGTTGGCTTCAGCGCCAGGTGCGCGACAATCGGCTGGCCGGACGAGATGCCACCGAGGATTCCGCCAGCGTTGTTGCTGAGGAAACCTTGCGGGGTCATTTCATCGCGGTGTTCAGTGCCGCGCTGGGCGACGCTGGCGAAACCGGCACCGATTTCCACGCCCTTGACCGCGTTGATGCTCATCAGCGCATGGGCCAGCTCGGCGTCGAGGCGGTCGAAGATCGGCTCACCGAGGCCGGGCATCACGCCTTCGGCGACCACGGTGATCTTCGCGCCGACCGAATCCTGGTCTCGGCGCAACTGGTCCATGTAGGCTTCCAGTTCCGGGACCTTGTCCGGATCAGGGCTGAAGAAGGCGTTTTCTTCCACCGAATCCCAGGTCTTGAAGGGGATTTCGATCGGGCCGAGCTGGCTCATGTAGCCACGAATGACGATGCCCTGAGTGGCCAGGTATTTTTTCGCAATCGCACCGGCAGCCACGCGCATGGCGGTTTCACGGGCCGAACTGCGACCACCGCCGCGGTAATCGCGCTCGCCGTATTTGTGATGGTAGGTGTAATCGGCGTGGGCCGGGCGGAACAGATCCTTGATTGCCGAGTAGTCCTTGGACTTCTGGTCGGTGTTGCGGATCAACAGGCCGATGGAGCAACCGGTGGTGCGACCTTCGAATATGCCGGAGAGGATTTCGACTTCGTCGGCTTCCTGGCGCTGCGTCGTATGGCGGCTGGTGCCAGGTTTGCGGCGATCGAGGTCGCGTTGCAGGTCCTCCAGAGAAATCTCCAGACCCGGCGGGCAGCCGTCGACAATGGCGACCAACGCCGGGCCATGGCTTTCGCCCGCGGTGGTGACAGTGAACAGCTTGCCGTAGGTATTGCCGGACATGCAGGACGCTCCGTGAAATCGAACCAAATACGTAATGCGCGCCAGTATACGCAGGCTACCCAACTAGTTCATCCTCGAACCTTATGGGTGCCTGCGAGTCCAACCGGCATCTTGTTCATGATGGCGTGATGATGCTGCGAGTTCTAGCCTTGAGCCTTACCCTGTTTACCGGTTTTGTACAGGCCACTGTCCTGCAACGCCCGATCACTTTGGATACCGGCACCGGGGAGCTTTTCGGCTCGTTGCTGCTGCCCAAGTCCGACACGCCGGTACCGGTTGTCCTGATCATTTCCGGCTCCGGTCCGACGGATCGCGACGGAAACAACTCCGACGGCGGACGCAACGACAGCCTCAAGCGGCTGGCCTGGGTGCTGGCCAAACACAACATCGCCAGCGTGCGCTATGACAAACGCGGCGTGGCGGCGAGCCTTGCGGCGACCCCGGACGAACGCAATCTGTCGGTGGAGGCTTATGTGGCCGACGCCGAGGCCTGGGGTCAGAAACTCAAAGCCGATCCACGCTTCGGCCAGCTGATTTTGCTGGGGCACAGCGAAGGCGCGCTGATCGCCAGCCTCGCGGCACCGAACCTCGACGCGGCGGCGGTGATTTCCATGTCCGGCAGCGCCCGGCCGATCGACCAAGTGTTGCGCCAGCAATTGAGCAATCGCCTGCCGCCACCGCTGATGCTGCGCAGCAATGAATTGCTCGACAGCCTCAAGGCCGGAAAAACCGACGACAACGTGCCGCCGCAGTTGCAGGTGATTTTCCGCCCGAGCGTGCAGCCATACCTGATTTCGCTGTTCCGCCAGGACCCGGCGGCGGCGTTCGCCAAGTTGAAGATGCCGGCGCTGATCATCCAGGGCAGTAACGACATCCAGGTGGGTGTCGGGGACGCCAAGATGCTGAAAGCCGCCAAACCGGACGCCGAACTGGCGCTGATTGAAGGCATGAACCACGTGATGCGCATCGTGCCCAACGACGTAAAACGGCAAATGGCCTCTTATAAGGATCCACAATTGCCGTTGGCGGCCGAATTGGGCACGCGAATCCTCGGGTTTATTGACGGACTTCGCGCCAGTTAAGCGTTGTTTGCCCTCCAGTCCTGAAAAAAACGGCCGATAAGCCTTTGTCGCCAGCGCTATGACTGGCGGCAAGCAGAGCTTGGACAGGATCTCGCCGTTATGACTGATACCCAGACTTCACCCGACACCACCGCTGAAAAAGAGGCGCCGCCAGCGGTTGAGCTGCCGTGGGCGGACGTCCATGTCGAGCACCACAAGATGCTCCGTCTGGCGCCATTGCAGACCGACCGCAACACCGGTGGACGCCCTCTACGCTTTGTCGAATTCGGTTATGCCGAACGCAATGACAAGAAACACAGCCTGATGCGCATGAGCATCTCGCTGCCCGGCCAGCGCGTGCGCAAGGAACAGAATCATCTGGACGTGTGGGTCGATCACACCGCCAAACGCGTTCGCTTCGGACCTGACAGCGGCCTGCAGATCGAGCCGATGAACCGGGGCATCGGCCGCTTCATGGCAGCTCAGGGCGTTAATTGGGCGAAGAAAAGATGGCCCGGTTACACCGTCGACGGCACCGACCTGAACAACAAGGATGCGCTGAACGAAGACACGCGCCTGCGCCGCGATCACTTTTTGCGCATGCATGGTTTTGACGTGGTCTACGCCGACGCCCAGCATTTGAAGGGTAGCGTCAAAGAGGTTCAAGTCAGCGACTTGCTGGGTGACTGGAACAGCGAAAAACTGCAGGTTGTGGAAATCCTTGAGGCGGCGCAGATGCTTCAGCAGGCCGAGCAGAATCTGGCCGAGCAGGAAGTCAAACTCAAGAAACACGAAGAAAAAGTCAGCAAGTACAAGCGTGAGGACGCTGGGCTGCGTTTTACCATTACGTGTCTGGTGGCGTTTGCGATGTTTCAGGCGGGGTTGCTGATCTGGATTGCTACGCACCGGTAACAGCTCTTGATCGTTCCCACGCTCCGCGTGGGAATGCCTCAATGGACGCTCTGCGTCCGCTTTTGGGACGCGGAGCGTCCCGGGCTGCATTCCCACGCAGAGCGTGGGAACGATCATTACGGGTTAAACGCGGGACGCGAACAATGCCTGATGATCGCGGCACTGCTCCGCCGTCAGCATGAATACACCATGCCCCCCGCGCTCGAAGTCGAGCCAGGCGAAGTCGACTTCCGGGTACAGCGTTTCGACGTGAACCTGGCTGTTGCCCACCTCGACAATCAGCAAGCCCTTCTCGGTCAGATGATCCGCCGCTTCAGCGAGCATTCGACGCACCAGGTTCAAACCATCATCACCGCAGGCCAGGCCCAGCTCCGGCTCGTGCTGGTATTCGTCCGGCATGTCGGCGAAATCTTCCGCGTCGACGTAAGGCGGGTTCGACACGATCAAGTCGAAACGCTGACCCGGCAAACCATCGAAACCGTCGCCCTGCACCGTGTACACCCGCTCATCGACGCCGTGGCGCTCGATGTTCTGGTTGGCCACTTCCAGGGCTTCGAACGACAGGTCGGCCAACACCACTTCGGCGTTCTGGAATTCGTAGGCACAGGCGATACCGATGCAGCCCGAGCCGGTGCACAAGTCGAGAACCCGCGCAGGCTCGGCGCCCAGCCACGGTTCGAAGCGCTTTTCAATCAGCTCGCCTATCGGTGAACGCGGGATCAATACGCGTTCGTCGACAATGAACGACATGCCACAGAACCAGGCTTCACCCAGCAGGTAAGCGGTAGGAATACGTTCCTCGATGCGGCGCTTGAGCAGGCGCTGCACGTTGACCAGTTCGTCCTCTTCCAGATTGCAATCGAGGTAGCTGTCAGCAATTTCCCACGGCAAGTGCAGCGCACCCAACACCAGTTGACGGGCTTCGTCCCAGGCGTTGTCGGTCCCATGGCCGAAAAACAGATCCTCCCCATGGAAGCGGCTGACGGCCCAACGGATATGGTCACGCAGGGTACGAAGTCGGGAAGTGATCACGGGTGCAAACTCCTGAAAAAACGACTGGCGATTCTAACAGCCAAAACGCCTTACGACGACGCGGGAAAAATACCGGACCAGATGTAGGACTATTCTATTTTTACGGATGGTTGTTAAACAAAACAGGCATATTGACAAGGCTGCGCGCCAGCAATCACGGCGCCTACGATGGTAGCGATTCACAGAAGCGCTCAGCCAGAGGACAATGTCGCAAAAGCCCCACCCGAAGGAGCCCCAGAATGCCCGTTCCACAAACGATGTTTCAACTCAGCGGCCGCGGTTATGCAGCAGCCAAACTGAGCCATGCGACCCTTGTCATTATCGATGCCCAGAAAGAATACCTTAGCGGCCCCCTGGCCCTGAGCGGCATGGATGCTGCCGTCGCGAACATCAAGCAACTGGTGGCCGCTGCCCGTACAGCCGGCCGGCCGATTGTGCATGTCAGCCATCTCGGTACCGTCGGTGGGCTGTTCGATCCACGTGGCGAGCGTGGGCAGTTCATTCCCGGGTTGGAGCCGCTTTCCGGCGAAATCAGAATTGAAAAAATCCTGCCGAGTGCTTTCCATGGCACGGATCTGAAAAAACGCCTGGAAGAACTGGGCTCGGTGGATCTGGTGGTATGCGGCTTCATGAGCCACTCCAGCGTCAGCACTACCGTGCGTGCGGCAAAAAACCTGGGCTTTCGCTGCACCCTTGTTGAAGATGCCTGCGCTACCCGCGATTTGCCGTACAAAGGTGGTGTCCTCAGCGCTGAGCACGTTCATCAGACCGAAATGGCAATCATGGCGGACAATTTTGCAGTCGTTGCCCTGACGCAAGAGTTGATCTGATCGACCTGCGATGAGCGGTCCATATCGCCGCTCATCCGCAAAGGCCTCTCATTTGCTGTAATTGTCTTAGCCTCAGGAACATCCCGGTCAACTCCCGGTCGAAGGGCCGATACCCATTGAGGAAGGTCGGAATGAAGTTATCCGATGGATTTGACGCTCGCCGCTTGCGGCCCAAAGGCCAAAGCAACTGGCGTTTTCGATTCGGCGCAGCGTTTGCCGCGTTGCTGGCGATGTTCGGCGTATTGCTTGCAATGGCCGGTGCCGCCAGCCTGCTGGGTCGCCCGCCGGCCCTAGGCGAATTGAATGCAAGCCCGCTGGGCTCGGCAATCATTTTGGCTGTTGGCCTGTTCTTTTTGTACATCGGCGTGTGGTTGTGGCGTCGTTGCCGTCGCCGTTCCCGTCAGTCGAGGGAGCTGAACATATCCCCGCACCTGATGAAAAAACACGACTGAGCCGAACACTTCGCGTTTTCTCGCGCCCGATTCGTCTTGAGTTGGGTAAACTGGCCGCCCTTCGCGGAGGCTGACATGCAAGACGACGATTTTTCCCTGTTCAAAAACGCGATCCAAGGCGTCAAGCCGATCAAGCACGATCGCGCCGAAACCGGCAAACCCAAAGCTGACCGCGCGCAGATCGCCAAGCTGCGTCAGGCCGCCACCGTGCGCACCGATGCCACCACTGTCGACGGGCTGTCCGATCAATTCGTTATCGACGTAGGCCCGGAAGACGAGCTGATGTGGGCACGCGACGGCGTTCAGGAAAGCCAGATGCGCAAGCTCAAGATCGGGCAGATCCCGTTCGAAGGCAGCCTCGACCTGCATGGCATGAACGTGGAAAAGGCCCGGGAAACTCTCTGGGCTTTTCTGGCTGAAGCGACCAAATTCGAAATCCGCTGCGTGCGCGTCACCCACGGCAAGGCTGTGCGTCTGGACGGCAAGCGCCCGATGATCAAGAGCCACGTCAACACCTGGCTGCGCCAGCATTCACAGGTGCTCGGCTTCACCTCGTGCCAGGCCAGACACGGCGGCGCCGGAGCGGTTTATGTGATGCTCAAACGCACCATGATGGAAGGTCGCGACGAGTAAACCCGTCGCTTCACGCTTGCAGCGCCGTGTCCGCCACCGTACCCTTGCCCTTTGCGTAAAATCCCACAGGTAGTTTCATGTCCCTGGAACAGAATTACACCGCGATTCTCGGCCAATTGGGCGAGGACGTCTCCCGCGAGGGCCTGCTCGACACGCCAAAACGTGCCGCCAAAGCCATGCAGTACCTCTGCCGCGGTTATGAACAGACGCTGGAAGAGGTCACCAACGGTGCCTTGTTCAGCTCCGATAACAGCGAAATGGTGCTGGTGAAGGACATCGAGTTGTACTCGCTGTGCGAACACCATTTGTTGCCGTTCATCGGCAAGGCCCACGTCGCTTACATCCCGAGCGGCAAGGTGTTGGGGCTGTCGAAAGTTGCGCGGATCGTCGATATGTACGCCCGCCGCCTGCAGATCCAGGAAAACCTCAGCCGCCAGATCGCTGATGCGGTCCAGGAAGTCACCGGCGCCCTGGGCGTTGCGGTGGTGATCGAGGCCAAACACATGTGCATGATGATGCGCGGTGTGGAGAAACAGAATTCGTCGATGATCACCTCGGTGATGCTCGGTGAGTTCCGCGAAAACGCTGCCACTCGCAGTGAGTTTCTCAGCCTGATCAAGTAAATCGCAGCACGAAGAAAACCGGCGCTCATCGCCGGTTTTTTTTCGTCCGCGAAAAATCAGGTAAGCTGCGCGCCTTCTTTCGCCCCGTGAGGCTTATACCGTGTTCGTAAAAGCGCTTCGTGTCGGCCTTGGCCAACTGATCATCTTCATCGACTTCCTCACTCGCCCGAGCAAGAAGCAGCGCCCTGCCGCCGCTCAGGCTCAGGTCGAGACGGCCGCCAAGGACCTGACCCTGTATCAGTTCCACGCCTGCCCGTTCTGCGTGAAAACCCGCCGCACCCTGCGCCGCCTGAATGTGCCGGTGGCGCTGCGCGATGCTAAGAACAACGAGCAGGATCGCCAGACCCTGCTGGAGCAAGGTGGCAAGATCAAGGTGCCTTGCTTGCGCATTGAAGAGAATGGGCAGACCACGTGGATGTATGAGTCCAAGGTAATCATTGATTATCTGGATAAGCGGTTCGCCGCGGCCTGATTCATTTGGGTTGCCTGGGCTTGCCCGCGATGAGGCCAGATCAAACACCACAAATTCCAGACAAAAATAAACCGGCGCTTGCGCCGGTTTATTCGTTTCTACCCTCCCCTCAAGCCGCTTCCGCCGCCTGAGCCTGGCGCACCACCGCTGCCAAACGCTTGAGCCCCTCGTCCAGCCGCGCCGGGTCGATATGACTGAAGTTCAACCGCAGATGCCCATGATTATTATCCGGATCGGGGAAGAACGGCTCACCCGGCATGAACGCCACATCCGCTGCCAGAGCAGCCTTGAGCAATGTGCGGGTATCCAGCGGCTGCTTGAGCGTCAGCCAGAAAAACAGCCCGCCCTGAGGCACGTTCCAATCCGCCAGATCGGAAAAATGAGTGTCCAGGGCCGACTGAAACGCGTCCCGACGAACCCGGTAGAAGTCCCGCAATTCGCTGAGGTGATGCTGGAATTTCTCGCTGCCGATCCATTGCAGCGCTTGCCACTGGCCCACGCGATTGGTGTGCAGGTCGGCCGATTGCTTGAGCCGCAGCAAATGCGCGAACAGGTCCGGGCTGGCGATCAGGTAGCCCACCCGCAGGCCCGGAAGCAGGGTTTTCGACACAGTGCCGGTGTAGATCCAGCTGGCCTTTTTCAAGCGACTGACAATCGGCGTGGCGCTGCCGCCATCGAAGGTCAGCTCGCGGTAAGGCTCGTCTTCGATCAGGGTCACACCGAATTCATCGAGCAAGGCTGCCACGGCGTCGCGCTTGGCTACGCTGTAGCGCACGGCCGACGGGTTCTGGAAGGTCGGGATCAGGTAGATGAAGGCGGGTTTGTGTTTTTCCAGGCGGGTGCGCAGCTCCGCCAGGTTCGGACCATCGGCTTGCAGCGGGACGGTGATGCAGTCCGCGCCGAACAGCTGGAATATCTGCAACGCCGCCAGGTAGGTTGGCGCCTCAAGCAAAATCTCGGTGCCTTTGTCGATGTAGAGCTTGGCCGCCAGATCGAGGGTTTGCTGGGAACCGCTGACCACCAGCACCTGGCTCGCCTCGCATGGCACACCCAACGCCCGGGCTTCGGCTGCCAGGGCTTCACGCAGCGCAGGCTCGCCTTCGCTCATGCCGTATTGGCCCATGGACAGCGGCATGTCAGCCCACTCGACTTTCGGCAGCATGGCTTCGGCCGGCAGACCCCCGGCAAACGACATCACTTGCGGACGCTGGGCAGCGGCGAGGATTTCACGGATCAAAGAACTTTTAAGGCGCGAGACACGTTCGGAAAAAGCCATGGGGATCACCGGTAGCAAAGCCTGAGAAAAATAAGTCAAACTGGTTGACCGAAATTACGACAGCCCGAACGGATACGTCAATATGCTTGACCTTAAAAATCCCGGCACTCAGCAACAAGCCATGGAAGCGTTCTTCTTCGGCTACCAGGCTTTTACCGCCAAGGCCGACGAAATGCTCGAGCGCCGAGGCTTGAGCCGGGTGCATCAACGCATTGTGTTTTTCATCGCCCGTTACCCGAACCTGAGCGTCAAGGAACTGCTGGCCTTGCTCGGGGTGACCAAGCAGGCACTGAACATTCCGCTGCGCCAATTGGTGGAAATGCATTTGGTGAACAGCGTTGCGTCCGAGACTGACAAGCGTAAGCGGCTGCTGGAACTGACTGACGATGGCGCGCGTTTCGAGCAGTCGCTGCGGCGTGAACAGGTGAAATTGCTTGAGCGGGTGTTTGCCGAAGCCGGGGAAACGGCGGTGAATGGGTGGCTGGCGGTAAATCTGGCGCTGGGTAAAGCCCAGGTCTTTCCAAGCTGATCGGCTATAGCCGATATATCCCTATTGCCAAACTTTTCGTCTACAAAATCAAAAACATTATTTGCTTTATTTGTATACAAAAGCATAATCCATTTCGTGCGAGTTCCTGACCAAGCGGTCAACAAATTCGCAAGTGCCTCAAAGGGCCGCTGCCACCCTCATGGGTCCGGCCCTGGAAATAAAAATAAAACTCTTGAGGAGTACTCGCTGTGGAAAGCCGCAAATCCGAAGCCCCGCCACTGGAACTCTCGCCGCCATTACGCAATGGCTGGCTGGAGCGCATCTTCAAACTCAGCTTGCACGGCACCACGGTGAAGACCGAGCTGATTGCCGGTCTGACAACCTTCATCACCATGGCTTACATCATCTTCGTTAACCCCAACATCATGGCCGATGCCGGGATCGATCACGGTGCCGCGTTCGTCGCCACCTGCATCGCCGCCGCGCTGGGTTGTCTGTTGATGGGCCTTTACGCCAACTGGCCAGTAGGCCTGGCGCCGGGCATGGGTTTGAACGCCTTCTTTACCTACACCGTAGTCGGCACCATGGGCTACAACTGGGAAACTGCCCTTGGCGCGGTGTTTGTTTCCGGTGTGTTGTTCATGTTTCTGACTTTCTCGCGCATCCGTGAATGGCTGCTCAACAGCATTCCAGTGAGTTTGCGCTTTGCCATGGGCGCCGGCGTGGGCTTGTTTCTGGGGCTGATCGGCTTGAAAACCGCCGGCATCGTCGTCGATAGCCCGGCCACCCTGATCAAGCTTGGCTCCCTGCGCGAACCTGGCCCGCTGCTGGCCGCCATCTGCTTCCTGATGATCGCCGTACTCAGCTACCACAAAGTGTTTGGCGCGATTCTCATCAGCATCATCACCGTCACCCTGGCGGGTTGGGGCCTGGGCCTGGTGCATTACGAGGGCATCATGTCCGCACCGCCGAGCCTGGCACCGACCTGGATGGCCATGGATGTCGCCGGTGTATTCAATATCAGCATGATCAGCGTGGTGCTGGCCTTCCTCTTCGTGCACATGTTTGACACCGCCGGCACCTTGATGGGTGTCGCTCAGCGCGCCGGTCTGGTGAACGCTGACGGCAAGATCGAAAACCTCTCCCGTGCCCTGAAAGCCGACAGTGCTTCCAGTGTATTCGGTGCGATGGTGGGTGTTCCGCCGGTCACCAGCTACGTGGAAAGTGCCGCGGGTGTCGCCGCAGGTGGTCGGACTGGTCTTACCGCTGTGACCGTAGGTGTGCTATTTATTGCCGCAATGTTTTTCGCACCGCTGGCTGGCATGATCCCCGCTTATGCAACCGCCGGTGCGCTGATTTATGTGGCGATGCTGATGATGGGCGGCATGAAGCACATCGAATGGGACGAAGCGACCGACAGCATCCCGGCAATCGTTACCGCGATCATGATGCCGCTGACCTTCTCGGTTGCCGATGGCATCGCGCTGGGCTTTATCACTTACGTCGTGCTGAAGGCCTGCACCGGTAAGCACAAGGAAATTTCCATCAGCCTGTGGGTGCTCTGCGCGATCTTCATCGCCAAGTTTGTTTTCTTGTAAGCCTCAAGCGGTACACGTTTCAAAACAGCCTCACCCCGTCGGGTGAGGCTTTTGTGCAAATGGAGGAAAGTGATGAGTCTGGAAACCTGGCTGCTGTTCAGCGGCGCTGCGCTGGTGGTAATCCTGATCCCGGGGCCACTGTCTTTGCTGATGATCAGCAACAGTCTGAATTACGGTTTGCGTCGTTCTTACCCGGCGTTTCTGGGTGGCGTGATTGCGTCGATCTGTTTGCTCAGTGCGTCGGCACTGGGTTTGGGCGCCTTGCTGCTAGCCTCGGAACAGTTGTTCAGCGCACTGAAAATCGTCGGCGCGCTGTACCTGTTCTACCTCGCCTGGCAGAGCTGGCAGCAATCACGTCTGCCATCGGTGGGCGCTGAAGTACCCCAGGCAGCGCCGGTTCCACGCTTTCGTGCACTGTTCGGGCGCGCGTTTGTGTTGGGCGCCAGCAATCCGAAAGACATCCTGTTCTTTGCCGCTTTCCTGCCGCAGTTCTTGAGTGCCGAACAACCGTTCCTGCCGCAGTTGCTGGTAATGATCGTGACCTGGACCGTTCTGGATTTGCTGTGCAAGTTGGCTTATGGCCTGGGCGCCCATGGCGCGGCGCGGTATCTGCGTAGCGGCAAGGGGCAGAGTTGGTTTAACCGGGTGAGTGCGGGGTTGTTCAGTGGTGCGGGTGCAGCATCCTTGTTGAGCCGCTAAAAACAAAAGCATCGCGGGCAAGCCCGCTCCCACAGTGGACTGTGGCGTTCACAGAAGCTGTGGGAGCGGGCTTGCCCGCGATGACGCCAGACCCGACACCTGCTTTCTCAAAGGCAAAAAAAGCCCGCAGCGTGAGCGGGCAAAAGACCAAAGAAGCTTTATGCGCAGATTCTTGGGGGAGTCTAGCTTCCTCTGTAGGTCGAATAGCTGTACGGCGAAATCAGTAACGGCACATGGTAGTGATCCTGCTCGGCAGAGATGCCAAACCGCAGCACCACCACATCCAGAAACGCAGGTTCAGGAAGCTGAACGCCACGGGCGCGGTAGTAATCGCCCGCATGAAACTGAACCTGATAGACCCCGGAACGGTAGTCATCGCCTTGCAGCAGCGGTGCATCGACACGGCCGTCGCCGTTGGTGATCGCGCTGGCGACCAATTCCAGCTGCGAGCCTTCAACGCGGTACAACTCGACCTTGATCGAGCTGCCCGGGCAACCGTGTGCAGCGTCCAAAACGTGTGTAGTCAAACGTCCCATTGATTCTGCGCGCCTGCCTGCGTGGAGCAGTCAGACCTCGCGCCTCCCGAAGTCAGTTGAAAAGGAGACCGCACCGTTTCAAAGCACGAAACGCTGCGGCGAGCGACTGATTAAGACACTTTTAGTAAAAATTGTACACAATAAAAACGACATTTTTGCGACCTGAACCGTCATTCATGAACTTCCAATGAATCTACTGCCAAACCATAAGATCTGCGGACCTTTCATCCATTAGCTGACCAATCAGGCAGATTTCTTGCAATAACAGGTGCAGATGACAGTTCATCAAAAATGCAAAAAAACAGGCTTACAAAGTGGATATAAAGTTGTATACAATTAGCCCATCGCTGTGACACCAGCCTGTCATCTGATCGCCAGGCCGCCACACAACCGTTCATCACGAATAAGAAGGAAGACTGCAGTGAGCGCTGACTACCCACGCGACCTGATCGGTTACGGCAGTAACCCTCCTCACCCACACTGGCCGGGCAATGCCCGCATCGCCTTGTCCTTCGTGCTCAATTACGAAGAAGGTGGCGAGCGCAATATCCTGCACGGCGATAAAGAATCCGAAGCTTTCCTCTCTGAAATGGTCTCGGCGCAGCCGCTGCAAGGCGCGCGCAATATGAGCATGGAATCGCTTTACGAGTATGGCAGCCGTGCCGGCGTCTGGCGGATTCTGAAACTGTTCAAGGAATTCGACATTCCGCTGACTATCTTCGCCGTGGCCATGGCCGCCCAGCGCCACCCGGACGTGATCCGCGCGATGGTCGACGCCGGCCACGAGATCTGCAGCCACGGCTACCGCTGGATCGACTACCAGTACATGGACGAAGCGCAGGAACGCGAGCACATGCTCGAAGCGATCCGCGTCCTCACCGAAATCACGGGCGAGCGCCCATTGGGCTGGTACACCGGCCGCACCGGTCCGAACACCCGTCGACTGGTGATGGAAGAAGGCGGTTTTCTCTACGACTGCGACACCTACGACGACGACCTGCCCTACTGGGAACCGAACAACCCGACCGGCAAGCCGCATTTGGTGATTCCGTACACGCTGGACACCAACGACATGCGCTTCACCCAGGTCCAGGGTTTCAACAAGGGCGACGATTTCTTCGAATACCTCAAAGATGCGTTCGACGTGCTGTATGCCGAAGGCGCTGAGGCACCGAAGATGTTGTCGATCGGTCTGCACTGCCGCCTGATCGGCCGTCCGGCGCGTCTGGCCTCGCTCAAACGCTTTATCGAATACGCTAAAAGTCATGAACAGGTGTGGTTCAGCCGTCGCGTCGACATCGCTCGCCACTGGCATGAAACCCACCCGTACCAAGGGGCTGAAAAATGAGCCACTTCCAGACACTGAAGCCATCGACCCTGAGCCGCGACACCTTCGTTGCCGCTTTCGCCGACATCTACGAACATTCGCCATGGGTGGCCGAGAAGGCCTTCGACCTGGGCCAGGACGCTTCGATCGACGAGATCGAAACCCTGCACCAGCGCATGAGCGACATCCTGTTGAGCGCCGATCACGAAAGCCAATTGGCCCTGATCAACGCTCACCCGGACCTGGCCGGCAAAGCCGCCGTCCAGGGCCAACTAACCGAAGCCAGCACCAATGAACAGGCTGGCGCCGGTATTCACCAATGCACGGCCGAAGAGTTTCAACGCTTCACCGAGCTGAACGACGCCTACAAGGCCAAGTTCAAGTTTCCCTTCATCATGGCGGTAAAAGGCAGCAACCGGCATCAGATCCTCGCGGCGTTCGAAACGCGCATTCACAACCCGGCAGATACCGAATTCAAGTGCGCGCTGGCGGAGATCAACAAGATCGCCCTGTTCCGATTACTGACTCTCTAGCGAACTTGGCCCGAGCACCATCAAACGCGGAAGTGCCCAGGGCCCTGCAAGCATCCCAAGCCAACTAATTAAAGGCAGACAAGAAGAATGAAAGCTTACGCCGTACCTTTCGAGAAGTTCGTCAACCTGGCCGACGCCCGCCTGGGCACCAAGATCATCTCGGTCACCGATGACTGGTTCGCTGATGCCAACCGCCTGTTCCAGCCAACCCCGGCTGTGTGGAAGGAGGGCGTGTTCGATGACAACGGCAAGTGGATGGACGGCTGGGAGTCGCGCCGCAAGCGCTTCGAAGGCTACGACAGCGCCGTGATCCGCCTGGGCGTTCCGGGCTCGATCAAAGGCGTGGACATCGACACTTCATTCTTCACCGGCAACTTCCCGCCGTCGGCCTCCCTGGAAGCGTGCTTCCTGGCCTCGGGCGAGCCGGACGACAACACCCAGTGGACTGAAGTGCTGTCGGCCGTCGAGCTGCAAGGCAACAGCCACCACTACCACGAAATCAGCAACGACAAAGCGTTCAGTCACCTGCGCTTCAACATCTACCCGGATGGTGGCGTGGCCCGTCTGCGTGTTTATGGTATTCCGTTCCGCGACTGGTCCGCTGTGGGCGACAACGAGCAAGTTGACCTGGCAGCAGCCCTGAACGGTGGCCGCGCCCTCGCCTGCTCCGACGAACACTTCGGCCGCATGAGCAACATCCTCAACCCGGGCCGTGGCATCAACATGGGCGACGGCTGGGAAACTGCACGTCGTCGCACGCCAGGCAATGACTGGGTCATCGTCGCGCTGGGTCATGCCGGCGAGATCGAAAAAGTCATCGTCGACACCCTGCACTTCAAGGGCAACTACCCGGATACGTGCTCGATCCAGGGCGCGTTCGTGAAGGGCGGCACCGACAGCCAGATCGAAACCCAATCGCTGTTCTGGCGCGAACTGCTGCCGGCGCAGAAACTGGAAATGCACGCCGAACACACCTTCGCCGAGCAGATCAAGGCGCTGGGGCCGATTACCCACATCCGTCTGAACGTATTCCCGGATGGCGGTGTGAGTCGCCTGCGTGTATTGGGCAAGGTCGCTAAATAAGCGCTGAACCCCATCGCCAGCAGGCTGGCTCCCACAGGGAAATGCATTCCAAATGTGAGAGCTAGCCTGCTAGCGATAGCAATAGAACCAACAACACAGAATTCGGAAAAGAAGACCAGCATGCGCACATTGACGATTGAACCGCTGACCAAAGAAGCCTTCGCCCCTTTCGGTGACGTGATCGAAACCGACGGCAGCGATCACTTCATGATCAACAACGGTTCGACCATGCGCTTCCATAAACTGGCGACGGTGGAAACCGCCACGCCAGAGGACAAGGCGATCATCAGCATCTTCCGCGCCGACGCGCAGGACATGCCGCTGACCGTCAGCATGCTGGAGCGTCATCCGCTGGGCAGCCAGGCTTTCATTCCGCTGCTCGGCAACCCCTTTCTGATCGTGGTCGCGCCACTTGGCGATGAACCTGTATCAGGCTTGGTCCGCGCCTTCGTCACCAACGGCAGGCAGGGCATTAATTACCATCGCGGCGTTTGGCACCATCCGGTGCTGACGATCGAAAAGCGGGATGACTTCCTGGTGGTTGATCGCAGTGGCACAGGCAATAACTGCGATGAGCATTTTTTCAAAGAGGATGAGCGTTTGATCCTCGCCCCCCACCAATAAGAGAAGGTCTGATCACTCGACAACAGAGTGACAGGCGAGAGGTAAAGACTGTGGAAGCACATCTGTTGGAATGGCTGAACCTGAGCGTGCGTTGGGTTCACATGATTACTGGCGTGGCCTGGATCGGCGCGTCGTTCTATTTCGTCTGGCTGGAAAACAACCTCAATCGGGTCAACCCGAAAAGTGGTCTGGCGGGCGACTTGTGGGCGATTCATGGCGGCGGTATCTATCACCTGGAAAAATACAAACTGGCCCCACCGACCATGCCGGACAACCTGCACTGGTTCAAATGGGAAGCCTACTTCACCTGGCTGTCGGGGGTCGCGCTGCTGTGCGTGGTGTTCTACTCCAACCCGACGCTGTACCTGCTGGCACCGGGCAGCAGCCTGTCCGGCCCTGAAGGTGTTGCCCTGGGCATCGCCTCGTTGTTCGTCGGCTGGTTCGTCTACTCCTTCCTCTGCGACTCGGCCCTGGGCAAACGCCCAGCCCTGCTTGGTTTTATCCTGTTCGTGCTGATCATTGGCGCCGCTTACGGCTTCAGCAAAGTGTTCAGCGGTCGTGGTGCGTACCTGCACGTCGGCGCGATCATCGGCACCATCATGGTCGGCAACGTGTTCCGCATCATCATGCCGGCACAACGTGCACTGGTTGCAGCGATTGCCGAAAACCGTACGCCCGACCCGGCACTGCCGGCCAAAGGCCTGCTGCGTTCGCGTCACAACAACTACTTCACCTTGCCGGTGCTGTTCATCATGATCAGCAACCACTTCCCGAGCACCTACGGCAGCCAATACAACTGGCTGATCCTGGCCGGGATCGCGGTGCTGGCGGTGTTGGTGCGTCACTACTTCAACACCCGTCACGACAGCCACAAGTATGCCTGGACCTTGCCCGTGGCCGCAGTGGGCATGATTTGCCTGGCTTACGTATCCGGTCCGAAGCCGATGTCCAGCGCCCCTGAAGTGGCCAGCGCATCAGCGAAGATCGAATACCAGCCACAGCCGGAAACCGCATTGGGCGGTGGTCTGAAACCGGCCGAAGCCAAACCTGCGCAGGCATCAGCCGCACCGGCCCAGGCGTCCAACGCCGGTCCGAGTTTCGACAAGGTGCACAGCGTGATCCAGGAACGTTGCTCGGTCTGCCATTCGGCCAAACCAACCAGCCCGCTGTTCAGTGCTGCGCCAGCTGGCGTGATGTTCGATACCCCCGAGCAGATCAAGCTCCAGGCCCCGCGCATTCAGGCCCAGGCCGTTGCCAGCCAGATCATGCCATTGGGCAACATCACCCAGATGACCCAGCAGGAGCGTGATCTGATCGGGGCGTGGATTGTTCAGGGAGCTCCCACCAATTAATCGTTGAAAAGCATCGCAGGCAAGCCAGCTCCCACAGGTTTTAGGTGATCCCTGTGGGAGCGGGCTTGCCCGCGATTGGCCGCGCTGCGGTCTACCTGACGCACAAAATCACAAGAATAAAAAAGATCCGAGGTGTTGCATGTCCGAGCTATCCGAAGCACGCATCCCCGACGCACCCGCTATTCAACGCTTGCCCCTTTTGCAACTGATCCTGGTCGGTCTGCAACACGTTCTGCTGATGTACGGCGGAGCCATCGCGGTGCCGCTGATCATCGGACAGGCCGCTGGCCTGAGTCGTGAAGAAATCGCCTTCCTGATCAACGCCGACCTGCTGGTTGCCGGGATCGCCACCATCGTGCAATCAATGGGTATCGGCCCGATGGGCATCCGCATGCCGGTGATGATGGGCGCCAGTTTCGCCGCCGTCGGCAGCATGGTCGCCATGGCCGGCATGCCTGGCATCGGTATGCAGGGGATCTTCGGTGCGACCATCGCCGCCGGGTTCTTCGGCATGATCATCGCGCCGTTCATGTCCAGAGTTGTGCGCTTCTTCCCGCCTCTGGTGACTGGCACGGTCATCACCTCGATCGGTTTGTCGCTGTTCCCCGTGGCCGTTAACTGGGCCGGCGGCGGTGCTGGCGCCGTTCAATTCGGTTCACCGATTTACCTGGCCATCGCCGCGCTGGTGTTGGCAACCATCCTGTTGGTCCATCGCTTCATGCGCGGTTTCTGGGTCAACATTTCCGTGCTGATCGGCATGTGCCTGGGCTACATCGTCTGCGGCCTGATCGGCATGGTCGACCTCAGCGGCATGGCTCAGGCGCCGTGGCTGCAATTCGTGACCCCGTTGCATTTCGGCATGCCGAAGTTCGAGCTCGCACCGATCCTGTCCATGTGCCTGGTGGTGGTGATCATCTTCGTCGAGTCCACCGGGATGTTCCTGGCGCTGGGCAAAATCACCGGCCAGGACGTCTGCCCACGGATGCTGCGTCGCGGTTTGTTGTGTGATGCCGGCGCCTCGTTCTTCGCCGGTTTCTTCAACACCTTCACCCACTCCTCTTTCGCGCAGAACATCGGCCTCGTGCAGATGACCGGCGTGCGTTGCCGCTCGGTGACCATCGTTGCTGGCGGTTTGCTGGTGGTGTTGAGTTTGTTGCCGAAAGCGGCGTTTCTGGTGGCATCGATTCCACCCGCCGTACTGGGCGGCGCGGCGATTGCGATGTTCGGGATGGTCGCCGCCACCGGCATCAAGATTCTTCAGGAAGCCGACATCGGTGACCGTCGCAACCAGTTGCTGGTGGCGGTGAGCATCGGCATGGGGCTGATCCCGGTGGTCCGTCCGGAATTCTTCGCCCACCTTCCGATGTGGATGAGCCCGATCACCCACAGTGGAATCGCCATGGCCACGCTGAGTGCGCTGTCGCTCAACCTGCTGTTCAACATCCTCGGCGGCGCCGAACGCGCGGCCATCAACGACTGCCACGCCCACCCGCACTAACACACTAAAGCCACAAAAACCTGTGGGAGCGAGCCTGCTCGCGAAAGCGGTTTATCAGTCAACAGTGATGTTGAAACCGATGACCCCTTCGCGAGCAGGCTCACTCCCACAGTGGAAACCCCTGCGCCTCAAACAATAAAAACAAGAGGGAGCAACAGATGATTCGGACACAAACCAACATGCTGTTAGGCGGTGGTCTATTGGCCGCCAGTCAGGCCATGGCCGGCGATTTACTGCTGTGGCAGACCAACAGCCTGAGCTATCTGTATGGCAAGGATTTCGCGGTCAACCCGTCGATCCAGCAGACGATAACCTTTGAGCACGCCGACCGCTGGAAGTACGGCGACAACTTCCTGTTCGTCGACAGCACCTACTACAACGGCGACAAAGACCGGAACAAGGGCGTTCACGCCTATTACGGCGAGTTCAGTCCGCGCCTCTCCTTCGGCAAAATCCTCGACCGCCGTTTCGAATTCGGCCCGATCAAGGATGTGTTGCTGGCCATGACCTACGAGAATGGCGAAGACGACACCGAGGCCTATCTGATCGGCCCCGGTTTCGACCTCGCAGTACCGGGCTTCAATTTTTTCACCTTGAACTTCTACTATCGCCAGACCGAAGGTTCGCGCCCCGGCGACGATGTCTGGCAGATCACGCCGGCCTGGTCCTACACCCTGCCATTGGGCAACTCGAACCTGTTGATCGACGGCTACATCGACTGGGTCGTGGATAACGACCAGAACTCACAGGGCACCTACCACGCCAACTTGCACGTGAACCCGCAGATCAAATATGACCTGGGCACGGCCTTGGGCTGGCGGGAGAAACAGGTGTACGTCGGCGTCGAATACAGCTACTGGAAAGACAAGTACGGCATCGAAAACAACGGCAACCTCGACACCAATGAAAACACCACCAGCCTGCTGGTGAAGGTGCATTTCTAAGATGGCCCGCAACCGTGCTTCAAACCTGTCGTCGATGCGCTGTTGCGGGGCACTTGAGACCTGGCCAAGGAGTCAGTATTCTCCGCGGCCGCCCGAATCTGGTCTAAAAAAAAGCCCGGATTTAATTCCTGACCAGAAAGCCAACTTATCCCGGCTCTGGACAGTACCAAGGCACTCCAAAACCCCTCTCAATCGACTGCTTTCGAGCAGCCGAACGGGAGTTTTTTTGTTTTTTAAAAGCCTTGGCGCAGCTCTTGCTAACAGCACTGAAGCTGACCGGTTGGATGATTTTTTACAGCTACAGAAAAAGGCGCCACACCAGAGCGCCGACCTTAAAAAAATAACGTGGAACACCTACTTTTTGGGAGCAACCGAATGAAACGTACGTGCACTAGCCTGATGCTGGCGGGATCCTTGCTGGCCGGGGGCCAGGCCATGGCCGGCGACTTGCTGCAATGGCAGAACAACAGCCTGACCTACCTGTATGGCAAGGACTTCCAGGTCAACCCGCGCATTCAGCAGACGGTGACCTTCGAACATGCCGATGGCTGGAAATATGGCGACAACTTCGTGTTCGTCGACAAGATCTTCTACAACGGCAAGGAAGATTCCTTCGCCGGTGAGAACACCTATTACGGTGAAATCAGCCCGCGCCTTTCGTTCGGCAAGATCTTCGATCAAAAACTCGCGTTCGGCCCGATCAAAGACGTGTTGCTGGCCATGACGTACGAGTTCGGTGAAGACGATACCGAGTCGTACCTGATCGGCCCTGCTTTTGACCTGGCGATCCCGGGCTTCGATTACTTCCAGCTGAACTTCTACAACCGTCATACCGAAGGCGACCGCCCCGGTGACAATATCTGGCAGGTCACGCCGGTCTGGTCCTACACCGTCCCGGTGGGTGATTCGAACATCCTGATCGACGGTTTCATGGACTGGGTGGTCGACAACGACGTCAACAAAAAAGGCGAATACCACGCCAACCTGCACTTCAATCCGCAGGTCAAATACGACTTGGGCAAGGCGCTGAACCTTGGCGAAAAGCAGTTGTACGTCGGCGTCGAGTATGACTACTGGAAAAACAAGTACGGCATCGAAGACAGCCAGGGTTTCAAGACTGATCAGAGCGTGACCAGCTTCCTGGTCAAGGTTCACTTCTGATCTGGCGGCGTCTGTAAGGACGCCATCGCGAGCAGGCTCGCTCCCACATTGAAATGCATTTCAACTGTGGGAGCGAGCCTGCTCGCGAATGGCCGCAACACAAAAAATCTCAAGCCGAAACCACAGTCTCCGCCAACCCGAGGAACCGGCATAGCTCCCCGCGCTTGGCCAATGCATCCCGCCGTCCCAGATCAATCAACTCGCTGCAATACCCCGCCTCGAACAGCAGATAACTCAATACCCCCGCCCCGCTCGTTTTGGTCGCCCCCGGCCCGCGCAGAAACAGGCGCAGCGCTGCTGGCAATTCCTGCCGGTGCCGCGCCGCAATTTCATCGATAGGCTGACTCGGCGAAATCACCAGTACTTCCACTGGCGCAACCCCAAGTGCACGGGTCGGCGTGCCATCGGGCAGCAGATGACTGAACTGATTCAGACGCTGCAGCAACTCGATGTCACTTTCCAGGCTGTCGATGAACGTACTGTTGAGCATGTGCCCGCCGATTTGCGCCAGGGTCGGCTGCTGACCGGTGTAAGCGCGTTGCAGCGGTTGTTCGGGGTCGACGCCGCGAGGGTTGCCGCTGACGCCCACCACCAAAACGCGGTTGGCACCCAGGTGCAGGGCCGGACTGATCGGTGCCGATTGGCGTACCGCGCCGTCGCCGAAATACTCCTCGCCGATTTTCACCGGAGCGAACAGCAATGGAATGGCGGAACTGGCGAGCAGATGTTCGACGCTTAATTGGGTCGGAACGCCAATACGTCGATGACGCAACCAGGCGTCGATAGCGCCGCCGCCCTGATAGAACGTGACGGCCTGACCGGACTCGTAACCGAACGCCGTGACCGCCACAGCCTGCAACTGTTTTTGAGCGATGGCCTCATCGATGCCGGTCATCTGCAGTTTGTCGTTGAGCAATCCGCGCAGCGGCGAACTGTTGAGCAAGGCCACCGGCACCTGAGCGCCAATGCCCAGCAAGCTGTGGCTGACGAAGCGACTGGCCTGATGGATAACGCCCGGCCAGTCGCTGCGCAACACCAGATGACTGCGAAAGCCCTGCCAGAAGGCTGTCAGACGCTCGATGGCGCCACGAAAATCCATCGCCCCACTGGCGAGGCTGACCGCGTTGATCGCGCCGGCCGAGGTGCCGACGATCACCGGGAACGGATTGCTGGAGCCCACCGGTAACAGCTCGGCAATCGCCGCCAGCACGCCTACCTGATAGGCCGCCCGAGCCCCGCCACCGGAAAGAATCAATCCTGTAACCGGTTCAGCAGAACTCATCGCAACACTCCATGGTGCTTAAAGGGATCAGTGATTCAACCGCGTTTTTTGTACAACTTCGGCTCGCCCGGCGGACGGCTTTTGAACCGGCGATGGGCCCAGAGGTATTGCTCCGGGCATTCGCGCAAGACGCCTTCGATCCATTGGTTGATCCGCAGGCAGTCCGCTTCTTCGCTATCGCCGGGGAAGTTCTCGAGCGGCGCGTGGATCATCAGACGATAGCCACTGCCGTCCGCCATGCGTTCTTGGGTGAACGGCACCACCAGCGCCTTGCCCAGTCGCGCAAATTTGCTGGTGGCAGTGACAGTAGCGGCCTGAATTCCGAACAGCGGCACGAAGATACTTTGCTTGGCGCCGTAGTCCTGATCCGGTGCGTACCAGATTGCCCGACCGGCTCGCAGCAGTTTGAGCATGCCGCGCACGTCTTCGCGCTCGATCGCCAGCGAGTCGAGGTTATGCCGCTCGCGGCCACTGCGCTGGATGTAATCGAACAGCGGGTTCTTGTGCTCGCGGTACATGCCGTCGATGGTGTGCTGCTGACCGAGCAACGCCGCGCCGATTTCCAGCGTGGTGAAATGCACGGCCATCAAAATTACACCCTTGCCGTCGCGCTGGGCCTTTTTCAGATGCTCCAGCCCCTCGACATGGGCGAGCTTGGCCAGACGCTCGCGCGCCCACCACCAGCTCATGGCCATTTCGAAGAAAGCGATGCCGGTGGAGGCGAAGTTTTCCTTTAGCAGCCGCTTGCGCTCGGCAGCGGATTTTTCAGGGAAACACAGTTCAAGATTGCGTTTGGCAATGCGCCGTCGGTCGCCCGCTACCCGGTACATCAATGCACCCAGCAGTCGACCGATAAACAGCAACGCCGGATATGGCAACTGAACAATCAGCCACAACAGCCCCAAGCCACACCACAGCGGCCAGAAACGCGGAGAAAGAAATGCTGTTCGAAAACGCGGGCGATCCATTAAAGGTTCCGGAAAGACAATGGCCGCGCATTCTACATCGTTCGACCCGGCTTGCGGCTTGCGGGCGTTCTCGTTATAAGTCTCGGCACTTTTAGTGACAAGCCGTTGTATGCCGACATGAGCCAAACCGAACCGCTAGACCAAGATCCCGTGTTCCAGCTGAAGGGCAGCATGCTCGCCATTACGGTGCTGGAACTGGCCCGCAACGACCTCGACAACCTCGATCGTCAACTGGCCGCCAAGGTCGCCCAGGCGCCTAACTTCTTCAGTAACGCGCCGCTGGTGCTGGCCCTGGACAAACTTCCGGCCAGCGAAGGCGCAGTCGACCTGCCAGGCCTGATGCGCGTTTGCCGCCAGCATGGTCTGCGCACCCTGGCGATCCGTGCCAGCCGAATTGAAGACATCGCCGCGGCGATCGCCGTCGACCTGCCGGTGCTGCCGCCGTCGGGCGCGCGGGAACGTCCGCTGGACCTGCACGAAGGCGAGGTGAAGAAAAAACCGGAAAAACCGCCTGAGCCGACCATTAAACCGACCAAGATCATCACGTCGCCAGTACGTGGTGGCCAGCAGATTTATGCGCAGGGTTGCGATCTGGTGGTGATCTCCTCGGTCAGCCCGGGGGCGGAACTTCTGGCCGATGGGAACATCCATGTATACGGCCCGATGCGCGGTCGTGTGTTGGCCGGCGTCAAAGGCGACACGAAAGCCAGGATTTTCTGTCAGCAGATGAGCGCTGAACTGGTCTCTATCGCAGGGCATTACAAGGTTTCCGAAGATCTGCGTCGCGACCCCTTGTGGGGCGCGGGTGTACAGGTCAGCTTGTCGGGCGATGTGTTGAACATCATTCGCCTTTAACGGATACTGCCGCATTTTCCAAGCATCTCTAAAACGTAGCGAAAACGGCTCAAACGAAGTAGGAAAAAGGCAAAAAGCAGTGTTTACCGGGGGTAAGCGCCGCTCAGAACCGGCTTCCAGCCAAGGCTGTCCGACTGCAGTAGTTTTTCAAGAGATGTTTTTCAGGGGCTAAATGTCCTTTTTCCTTAGGGGTGAAACACCTTGGCCAAGATTCTCGTGGTTACATCCGGCAAGGGTGGTGTGGGTAAGACCACCACCAGCGCCGCTATCGGTACCGGCCTCGCTCTGCGTGGCCACAAAACAGTCATCGTCGACTTCGACGTCGGTTTGCGTAACCTCGACCTGATCATGGGTTGCGAGCGTCGCGTGGTGTATGACTTCGTCAATGTTGTGAACGGCGAAGCGAACCTGCAGCAAGCCCTGATCAAAGACAAGCGCCTGGAAAACCTCTACGTACTGGCCGCCAGTCAGACCCGCGACAAAGACGCGCTGACTGTCGAAGGCGTGGAAAAAGTGTTGATGGCGCTGAAAGAAGACTTCGAATTCGTGGTCTGCGATTCGCCGGCGGGCATCGAGAAAGGCGCCCACCTGGCCATGTACTTCGCCGACGAAGCGATCATCGTGACCAACCCGGAAGTGTCTTCGGTTCGTGACTCGGACCGCATGCTGGGCCTGCTGGCCAGCAAATCGCGCCGCGCTGAAAAAGGCGAAGAAGCGATCAAGGAACACTTGCTGCTGACCCGCTACAACCCGCAACGCGTCAGTGACGGCGAAATGCTTGGCGTCGAAGACGTCAAGGAAATCCTGGCAGTCGCCCTGTTGGGTGTCATTCCGGAATCCCAAGCGGTACTTAAAGCTTCCAACTCGGGCGTACCCGTGATTCTCGACGACCAGAGCGATGCCGGTCAGGCATACAGCGATGCAGTCGATCGTCTGCTGGGCAAAACCGTGGAGCATCGTTTCCTCGATGTGACGAAGAAGGGCTTCTTCGAGCGCCTGTTTGGAGGTAGATAATGAATCTTTTCGACTTCTTTCGTGCCAGCAAAAAAGTCAGCACCGCGTCGGTAGCGAAAGAGCGTCTACAGATCATTGTGGCGCATGAACGCGGCCAACGCAGTACGCCGGACTACCTGCCAGCCTTGCAGAAGGAACTGGTCGAGGTGATCCGCAAGTACGTCAATATCGGGTCCGATGACGTGCACGTCGCTCTTGAAAACCAGGGCAGTTGCTCGATTCTGGAACTCAATATCACCCTGCCAGATCGCTAGTCGACTCGGCTGGAGCCACGGCGGCTCAGGGCCCTTCTGCCACTGGAAGGGTTCTGAGCCGCCGTTGGCGTTTGTTACGAGGCTGTTTTAATGCCGCTGTCCAACATCCGCATCATCCATCAGGACGCCGCCGTACTCGTGGTGGATAAACCGACCCTGTTGCTCTCCGTCCCTGGCCGGGCCGACGACAACAAGGACTGCCTGATCACCCGCCTGCAAGAAAACGGCTACCCGGAAGCGCGAATCGTCCATCGACTGGATTGGGAGACCTCCGGCATCATCCTGCTGGCTCGTGACCCGGACACTCATCGCGAGCTGTCTCGGCAATTTCACGACCGCGAAACCGAAAAGGCCTACACCGCCCTGTGCTGGGGTCAGCCGGAACTGGATAGCGGCAGCATCGATCTGCCATTACGCTACGATCCGCCGACCAAGCCACGCCACGTGGTGGACCATGAATTCGGCAAACATGCGCTGACCTTCTGGCGTGTGCTGGAGCGTTGCGGCGACTGGTGCCGCGTTGAACTGACGCCGATCACCGGCCGCTCCCATCAGTTGCGCGTGCACATGCTGTCCATCGGCCACCCGTTGCTGGGTGACGGGCTCTATGCCCATGAGCAAGCACTGGCTGCCTGGCCACGACTGTGCCTGCACGCCAGCATGCTCAGCTTCACCCATCCCCAGACCGGTGAACGTTTGCGTTTCGAGTGCCCGGCACCGTTCTAGGCGGAACACACATAACCTGTGGGAGCGGGCTTGCCCGCGATAGCGGTGTATCAGCCAACATTAATGTTGAATGTGAGTCTGCTATCGCGAGCAAGCTCCCACAGGGGATCTTTTCCGGACATTATCTCGGGGGCAACCTCAGCCCCAGTCCACCGCCAATTCTGTGGCCAATACGGTAAACTTGCGCCATTGCTGTCTGGAGTTTTTTATGCGCGAAGAGTTGAACCAAGGCCTGATCGACTTCCTCAAGGCCTCCCCTACCCCGTTCCATGCCACTGCCAGCCTTGTTCAGCGGCTGGAAGCGGCGGGCTATCAACGCCTCGACGAGCGCGAGCCGTGGACCACCGAAGCCAATGGTCGCTATTACGTCACCCGCAACGATTCATCCATCGTTGCGTTCAAGATGGGCCGTCACTCACCGCTGCACGGCGGCATTCGTTTGGTCGGCGCCCATACCGATAGCCCGTGCCTGCGGGTCAAGCCCCAGCCGGAACTGCAACGCCAGGGTTTTTGGCAACTGGGCGTCGAAGTCTATGGCGGCGCACTGCTGGCGCCGTGGTTCGACCGTGACCTGTCCCTGGCCGGCCGCGTGACCTTCCGCCGTGACGGCAAGGTCGAAAGCCAGTTGATCGATTTCAAGGCGCCGATCGCCACGATTCCGAACCTGGCCATCCACCTCAACCGTGAAGCCAACATGGGTTGGGCGATCAATGCCCAGACCGAACTGCCGCCGATCCTCGCGCAATTTGCCGGTGACGAGCGCGTAGATTTCCGCGCCGTGCTCACCGACCAGCTCGCCCGCGAACACGGCTTGAACGCCGACGTGGTGCTCGATTACGAGCTGAGTTTCTACGATACCCAAAGCGCTGCAGTCATCGGCCTGCATGGCGATTTCATCGCCGGTGCGCGCCTGGACAATTTGTTGTCGTGCTACGCCGGCCTGCAAGCGTTGCTAACCACCGAAACCGACGAAACCTGCGTGCTGGTATGCAACGATCACGAAGAAGTCGGTTCCTGTTCGGCTTGCGGTGCCGATGGCCCGATGCTCGAACAAACGCTGCGTCGCCTGTTGCCCGAAGGTGATGAATTCGTACGGACCATTCAGAAATCCCTGCTGGTCTCGGCGGACAACGCCCACGGCGTGCACCCCAACTACGCCGACAAGCACGACGCCAACCACGGCCCGAAACTCAACGCCGGCCCGGTCATCAAGGTCAACAGCAATCAGCGCTACGCCACCAACAGCGAAACCGCCGGGTTCTTCCGCCATCTGTGCATGGCCGAAGAAGTGCCGGTGCAGAGCTTCGTGGTACGCAGCGACATGGGCTGCGGCTCGACCATCGGCCCGATCACCGCCAGCCACCTGGGCGTGCGCACCGTGGACATCGGCTTACCGACATTCGCCATGCACTCGATCCGCGAGCTGTGTGGCAGCCATGACCTGGCACACCTGGTCAAAGTGCTGAGCGCGTTTTACACCTGCCGCGAGTTGCCGTAGTTCCTGAAGAGCATCGTCGGATCGCCGCCCGGAGCAAGCCCACTCCCACAGGTTAATGCGAAACCCTGTGGGAGCGGGCTTGCCCGCGATGGCGTCAGTTCCAGCAACACAAATTTTATGATTGCGGTGATTCATTTCTGATACACCTCACCACCGGTCGCCCAAAAGTCACCTAGACTTACGTTACCCCTACGACAAGGCAGTCGCCATGATCTCGATGTCCTCGTTTCACGCCATGCTGATCCCCATTCTCGCCGGGATGATCATGCTGGCTATCGGCTTCAATTTTCGTGACAAGAACGCCGGTGTGTTCGCGATGTGGGTCGGTATGCTGATGATCCTTGCCACCGTGGTGTTCAAGATCCTCGCCAAACTCAACGAATAAATCCTCAGCCCTGGCTCGCATTGATTTTGACGGGCTCGTACACTCGATCGATCCGCTCATCCCGAGGTTGACCGCCTAGTGTTCGCTCGTCTTCTTACCCTGCCGTGCTTCTTCCTTACCTGCCTCATGATGATGCTGCTGCCGATGCCGCCTGCCCAGGCGGCCGGCCTGCCGAGCTTGCTCAACGGCTCAGCGAAAACCCAGCCGGAAGCGCAGGAACCCTTGGGGCAATCCCTGGATGAAGTGATCAAGTCGCTGGAAAACGATCAGCAACGCACCCAACTGCTGGCAGACTTGAAGAGGCTGCGCGACGTCACCAAAAAAGCCCAGCCGATCGCCGAACAAGGTGTGCTGGGTCTGATTGGCGGCACGCTGGCCAATTTCGAAAAGCAGTTTTCCGGCGCCGACAGCCCTATCACGCGCTGGTCCAATGAATTCGATCTGGCCAAGGATGAACTGTCGGCACTGGTGCTGCCGGCCAATGAATGGCTGCCGATCATCTTTGCTTTCGCCATGATTCTGATGGTCTGGAGCCTGCTGGCGGCCGCGCTGATCTGGCTCGGCCACCGGGTACGGATGCGCTTCGGCCTGACCGAAGAACTGCCGCAACACCCCAAAGCTCTGGACATGCTGCGCTTTGCCCTGCGCAAACTCGGGCCGTGGCTGATTGCCTTGGTGATCACGGTCTACATGAGCTATGCCCTGCCCTCGTCATTGGGCAAAAGCCTGGCCATGGTGCTGGCTTATGCGTTGGTGGTCGGCACCTGTTTTTCGGCAATCTGCGTGATTGCCTTTTCCGTGCTCGACGGCCCGCACCGCCACCGCGCCTTGTATATCCTGCGGCATCAGGCCTTTCGACCGTTGTGGCTGATCGGCAGTTTCGCAGCCTTCGGTGAAGCCCTGAGCGATCCGCGACTGGTCACCAGCCTCGGCAGTCACCTTGCTCATTCCGCGTCGACTTTCGCCAACGTGCTGGCGGCGATCTCGACGGGGTTGTTCATCCTGCGCTTCCGTCGCCCCATCGCACACTTGATCCGCAATCAACCCCTGTCACGTCGCCTGACTCGCCGGGCCCTGAGCGACACCATCGATATTCTCGGCACCTTCTGGTATTTGCCGGCGCTGGTGCTGGTGTGCATTTCGCTGTTCGCGACATTCATTTCGGCGGGCGATACCAGCACCGCATTACGCCAGTCGCTGATCTGCACGGTGCTGTTGGTGTTGTGCATGGTCATCAATGGTCTGGTGCGTCGGCACTCGCTCAAACCACAACGCAGCGTGAAACGCCACGCGCTGTATTCAGATCGCCTGAAAAGCTTCTGCTACACCCTCGCCCATCTGTTTGTGTGGCTGGTGTTCATTGAGCTCGGCCTGCGGGTCTGGGGCATGTCGCTGATCCGCTTCACCGAAGGCGAGGGCCATGAAGTCAGCGTCAAACTGTTCAGCCTCGGCGGCACGCTGATTTTTGCCTGGCTGATCTGGATCCTCAGCGACACCGTCGTGCACCACGCCCTCACTCGCTCGCGCAAAGGCCTGGCCAACGCTCGCGCGCAGACGATGATGCCGCTGATCCGCAACGTGTTGTTCGTGGCCATTTTCATCATCGCGCTGATCGTCGCCCTGGCGAACATGGGCATGAACGTGACGCCGCTGCTGGCCGGTGCCGGCGTGATCGGCCTGGCCATCGGTTTCGGTGCGCAGTCGCTGGTCGCCGACCTGATCACCGGGCTGTTCATCATCATCGAAGACTCCCTGGCCATCGACGACTACGTGGACGTCGGCGGTCACCTGGGCACCGTCGAAGGGCTGACGATCCGTACTGTGCGCCTGCGGGACATCGACGGCATCGTCCACACCATTCCGTTCAGCGAAATCAAGAGCATCAAGAACTATTCCCGGGAATTCGGCTACGCAATCTTCCGGGTGGCAGTGCCTTACAACATGGAAATAGATGAAGCGATCAAACTGATGCGCGAAGTCGGCCAGAAGATGCGCACAGATCCATTGCAACGCCGCAATATCTGGTCGCCACTGGAGATTCAGGGGGTGGAAAGTTTCGAATCCGGCAGTGCGATTCTTCGCGCCCGGTTCAAGACTGCTCCGATCAAACAGTGGGAAGTTTCCCGAGCGTTCAATCTGTCCCTCAAGCGGCATCTGGATGAGGCCGGACTCGACCTGGCCACACCACGCATGAGTGTGCAGGTGATCACGGCCGGCGGTGGGCCGCAGAAGGAATAGCACGATCGACGGCCCCTTTGGTCACAGGCACTGAAACCTGAAAATAATAGTCATGGAGAAAACCGATGCAGCTGACCCGCATTGCACAGACTTGCTTGCTCACCCTGTTCGGCGCACTGGCCGGCCACGCCAGCGCGGACACCCTGGAAGGCGCCCGCACGCACATTGCCGAACAGGCCAAAGCCCTCGAGCCCGAGCTGCTGGAAACCCGTCGCGATATCCACGCCCATCCGGAACTGGGCAACACCGAAAAGCGCACCTCGGAACGGGTCGCCAAGCAGCTGCGAGCCATGGGCCTGGAAGTAAAAACCGGAGTCGCCCGCACCGGTGTGGTCGCGGTATTGAAAGGCGCCCTGCCCGGTCCGACCGTAGCCTTGCGCGCCGACATGGATGCGCTGCCCGTCAAGGAAGTTTCGGACCTGCCCTTCGCCTCGAAAGCCAAAGGCACCTACCTCGATAAAGAAGTTGATGTGATGCATGCCTGCGGTCACGACGCCCACACCGCGATCCTGCTCAGCACGGCGAAAATTCTTACGGGTATGCGCGACACCTTGCCCGGCACCGTGGTGTTCTACTTCCAGCCCGCCGAAGAAGGCCCAAGCGATTTCATCCCCGATGGAAAAAACACCTGGGGCGCGAAAATGATGATCCAGGAAGGCGTGATGAAGTCACCGAAACCGGACGCGGTGTTCGGTCTGCACGTCTGGGCCGGCGTTCCCGCGGGCCAGATCGCCTACCGCCCGGGACCTACCCTGGCCAGCTCCGACGACCTGCGGATCAAAATCCTCGGCAAACAAACCCACGCCGGCCGGCCTTGGGACGGCATCGACCCGATCACTGTCGGCGCGCAAACCATCGTCGGCCTGCAAACCGTGGTCAGCCGCCGCACCGACATTTCGTCCTTTCCGTCAGTGGTCAGCATCGGCACCATCAATGGCGGCACTCGCTACAACATCATTCCCGAGTCGGTGGACATGAGCGGCACCATCCGCTCCTACGATTACGGCATCCGCCAGAAACTGCATGCCGACGTGCGCCAGACCGTGGAGAAAATTGCCGAAAGCGGCGGTGCGAAAGCCGAAGTGACCATCATCGAGAAATACGACCCGACGATTAACAACCCGGCGCTGACCGAGAAAATGTTGCCGACGTTGCGCTGGGCGGCGAAGGACGATGTGGTGCAGGGGCCGTTGGTGGGTGGCGCGGAGGACTTTTCGTTCTACGCCAAGGAAGCGCCGGGGTTGTTTGTGTTTTTGGGGGTGACGCCGCGAGATCAGGACATGAGCAAGGCTGCGCCGAATCATAATCCGGGGTTCTTTGTGGATGAGTCGGCGTTGGTGGTTGGGGTGAGGACGTTGGCGTCGTTGGCTACCGATTACCTGTATACCAATGCCAAACCCTGAGATTTTAGTTGCCTGTCAGGGCCTCATCGCGGCAAGCCCGCTCCCACAGGGTTCCGTATCAATCTGTGGGAGCGGGCTTGCCCGCAATGGGGCGACGACGCGGACTCCCGGGTTAAACCACATCCACCCCGACATGAATCGCATCATGCCGCCAAAACTCCAGGTCACAGTCGATCAGCCGCTCATGCTGGTCATAATTGACCCGAGCAATCCGCAACCCCGGGCTCCCCACCGACACGCGCAAAGCCGCCGCCGCATCCACCGACAACGCCGTCGGGACAATCTCGAAGCGCACTCGCCCGTAGTGCAAATCGTAATGCCGCGCATACAGCTCGGTAATCGACTGATTCAAATCAAACTCAAGAATCCCCGGAAAATACTGCGGATTCAAATAGTGCTCCACATACAACACCAGGCGCTCATCGATGCGCCGCGCCCGGCAAATCTGAATCACGCTCGACAATGCCGGCAACTGCAACCAGGCACAGACCGCCGCCGACGCCGGCTGCAAACGTGCTGAAATCACCTCTGTAGACGGCACCCGCCCCTGAGCACTGACCATTGCGTGAAAGTGGCTGCGCTGCATCAGGTTATAAGCCAGGCGCGGCGGCGACACGAACCAGCCACGGCGCTCCTCGCGATAAATCTGCCCTTGTGCTTCCAACTGCAACAACGCTTCACGCACGGTGATCCGCGTGGTGCCGAACAATTCACTGAGTTTGCGCTCGGCCGGTAACTTGCTTCCGGAGGCCAACAGCCCGTGGTCGAGCTGTTCCTGAAGAACCTGCCCGATGGCTGTCACCGCTTTGGTTGTCTCGATGCGCATCAACGTTACCTATCTGGACTAGACCAGCACTGTTTCAGGGCAGAACCGTAACTCAAACCGGCTCCATCAACTCCCTGCAAGCCTAGGCACTGCACATGACTGGCAGATGACAAAGCCGCCGAACGGTTGTGCCAGACACCTGCAAAATCACGGCCAAGTCCTTTCTTATCAGTCCTTTAGCCATGGTCTACGCTTACTCCGAAGCCTGAGTATTACAGCGCAAAAAATATAGGCAGGCCGATGTCAGACATCAAAATGTCATCAGTGGCGCCTAAATTGGCTCAGGTATTGCTGACCTAGACCAACACAACCGCAATCGCAGCGTTGAAAACGCCCAAAGGAGCTTCGGATGAAAAAGCTTTTCCTGGCATCACTGTTAGGCTCGACCATTGCCATGTGCACCGCCGCCATGGCGGCTGATGATTTGAAAACCCTCGAAGCCGCGGCGAAAGCGGAAGGTGCGGTCAACAGTGTCGGCATGCCCGATAACTGGGCCAACTGGAAAGGCACCTGGGATGACCTGGCCAAGAACTACGGCCTGAAACACATCGACACCGACATGAGCTCGGCTCAGGAACTCGCCAAGTTCAAAGCGGAAAAAGACAACGCCACTGCCGATATCGGCGACGTCGGTGCAGCCTTCGGTCCGATCGCGGTCAAGCAAGACGTTTCGCAGCCTTATAAGCCAAGTACCTGGGAGCAGATCCCGGCTTGGGCGAAGGATAAGGATGGCCATTGGGCCCTGGCCTATACCGGCACCATTGCTTTCATCATCAACAACAAGCTGCTGCACGGTTCCGACGCACCGACCAAATGGGCCGATCTCAAGACTGGCAAATACAAGGTCTCCATCGGTGACGTGAGCACTGCCGCCCAAGCTGCGAACGGTGTACTGGCTGCCGCCATTGCCAATGGCGGGGATGAGAAAAACATTCAGCCGGCTCTGTTGATGTTTGCCGAGATCGCCAAACAAGGTCGCCTGTCAATGACGGACCCGGTAATCGCCACCTTGGAGAAAGGTGAAATCGAAGTCGGTGTGGTCTGGGACTTCAACGGCCTGAGCTACAAAGCCAAGATGGCGAACCCGGATGACTACACCGTGCTGATTCCATCTGACGGCTCGGTGATTTCCGGTTACACCACCATCATCAATAAATACGCGAAGAACCCGAACGCCGCCAAGCTGACCCGCGAATACATCTTCAGCGACGCAGGCCAGATCAACCTGGCGCGCGGCAACGCCCGTCCGATCCGCGCCGAGCACATAACACTGCCGGATGACATCAAGGCCAAACTGCTGCCTAACGAGCAGTACAAAGGCGTGACCCCGATCAAGGACGCGGATGCGTGGGAGAAGACTTCCAAGGCGCTGCCGCAGAAGTGGAACGAAGAAGTCATCGTCGAAATGAAGTGATGCTTTAGATCCCCACTTGGAGATCTGAAGCAGATCCCTGTGGGAGCGAGCCTGCTCGCGAAAGCGGTGAGTCAGTCGACATAAATGTTGTATGTCGGTCCGCATTCGCGAGCAGGCTCGCTCCCACAAGGGAATTGAGTTGAACCCGGTTTTTTCGAATTCCTGTTTTGCGGAGTCATCGCCCCTATGAAGCACAACGTCATCCTTGTCGTGCTCGACGGCCTTAACTATGAGGTCGCGCGTCACGCCATGGGGCACCTGCAGGCTTATGTTGGCGCAGGACGCGCGGCGCTCTACAAACTGGAGTGCGAACTGCCGGCCCTGTCCCGACCGCTTTACGAATGCATACTGACCGGCGTTACGCCCATCGACAGTGGCATCGTCCACAACAACGTCTCGCGCCTGTCCAACCAGCGCAGCATCTATCACTACGCCAAGGATGCCGGTCTTGTAACTGCCGCCGCGGCTTATCACTGGGTCAGCGAGCTGTATAACCGTTCGCCATTCGTGCCGGCCCGGGATCGTCACACCGACAGCCCCGACCTGCCGATTCAGCACGGCCATTTTTACTGGAACGATCACTACCCGGACTCGCACCTGTTCGCCGACGCCGAAAACCTGCGTCTGCGCCACGCGCCGAACTTCCTGTTGGTGCATCCCATGAACATCGACGACGCCGGGCACAAGCACGGCCTCGACACCTCGCAATACCGCAATAGCGCCCGTTCGGCCGACATCATCCTCGCCGATTATCTGCAAACCTGGCTCGACGCCGGTTATCAGGTGCTGGTGACCGCCGATCACGGCATGAACAACGACCGCTCCCACAACGGCCTGCTGCCCGAAGAACGCGAAGTACCGCTGTTCGTCCTCGGCGACGCCTTCAGTTTCAACTCCAGCGCCGCACCGAAACAGACCGAAATCTGCGGCACCGTCTGCGAACTGCTGGGTGTGGCCCACGACAAACCAGTGTGCCGGGAGCTGCTCAAGTGAACTCCATTACCCGTGGAAAATGGCTGGCAGTGTTATGCCTGGTGCCCTTCGCGTTGTTCTTTATCGTGTTCGAAATCGCCCCGCTGGTCTGGGTGATGCTCAACAGCCTGGAATCGGAAGAGTTCGGCTGGGGCCTGGCCAACTTCACCAAGATCTTCAACTCGAAATTCTATTTGCAGGCGATTCAGTACAGCCTCGAGATCAGTTTCTGGTCCAGTGTGTTCGGGATCATCATCGCGGTGCTCGGTGCTTATTCGCTGCGCCGGGTCGACTCGAAACTGCGCAACTTCGTCAATGCCTTCGCCAACATGACCAGCAACTTTTCCGGCGTGCCGCTGGCCTTCGCGTTCATCATTCTGCTGGGCTTCAACGGCACCTTTACCATCATGCTCAAACAGTCCGGGATCATTCAGGACTTCAACCTGTATTCAAAAACCGGGCTGATCATTCTCTACACCTACTTCCAGATTCCGCTGGGCGTGTTGCTGCTCTACCCGGCCTTCGACGCCCTGCGCGAAGACTGGCGTGAATCTGCCGAACTGCTGGGCGCCAACGGCTGGCAGTACTGGCGGCACATCGGCTTGCCGGTGCTGACCCCGGCACTGCTCGGCACCTTCGTGATCCTGCTGGCCAACGCCCTCGGCGCCTACGCCACGGTGTACGCCTTGACCACCGGCAACTTCAACGTGCTGACGATCCGCATCGCGGCGATGGTGTCCGGCGATATTTCCCTGGACCCGAACCTGGCCAGTGCCCTGGCCGTGGTGCTAGTGGTGTTGATGACGTTGGTGACCATCGTGCATCAGCTGCTGTTGAAGAGGAGCTACCATGTCTCGCGCTGAATTGGGGGCCGTCGGTGTCTATCACCGGGTCGTGGTGTATTTACTGTTTGCCATTCTGTTGTTGCCCCTGGCCGGTACGCTGATTTACTCGATTTCCAGCAGTTGGTCGGCGACCATTCTGCCCAGCGGTTTCACGCTCAAGTGGTATATCCAGCTGTGGAGCGATCCGCGGTTTCTTGAGGCGTTCGGGCAGTCGCTGCTGGTCTGCGTCGGCGCGCTGATTTTGGCGGTGGTGCTGATTCTGCCGCTGCTGTTCGTGGTGCATTACCACTTCCCCAAACTTGATGCGCTGATGAACATCCTGATCCTGCTGCCCTTCGCGGTACCGCCGGTTGTGTCGTCGGTGGGGCTGTTGCAGCTCTATGGTTCCGGGCCGTTTGCGATGGTCGGTACGCCGTGGATTCTGATCGGCTGCTACTTCACCATCGCGCTGCCGTTCATGTACCGGGCCATCACCAATAATCTGCAAGCGATCAACCTGCGCGATCTGATGGACGCCGCCCAACTGCTCGGTGCCAGCACCTGGCAAGCGGCGTTCCTGGTGGTACTGCCGAACTTGCGCAAAGGCTTGATGGTGGCGTTGCTGCTGTCGTTCTCGTTCCTGTTCGGTGAGTTCGTGTTCGCCAACATCCTTGTCGGGACCCGCTACGAAACCCTGCAGGTCTACCTCAACAACATGCGTAACAGCAGCGGTCACTTCACCAGTGCGCTGGTGATTTCCTACTTCTTCTTTGTGCTGGTTCTGACCTGGGCGGCCAATATCTTGAACAAGGACAAAAGCGAATGAGCTATGTCAGCGTCCAACATCTTCAGAAAAACTACGCTGGGACCACAGTGTTCAGCGACATCAACTGCGAGATTCAGAAGGGTGAATTCGTCACCCTCCTCGGCCCCTCCGGTTGCGGCAAATCCACGCTGCTGCGCTGCATCGCCGGCCTGACGCCGGTGGATGCCGGGAAGATTCTGCTCGATGGTCAGGACATCGTTCCTTTGAGCCCGCAGAAACGCGGGATCGGCATGGTGTTCCAGAGCTATGCACTGTTCCCGAACATGACCGTGGAGCAAAACGTCGCCTTCGGTCTGCGCATGCAGAAGGTCAACGCCGACGACCGCCAAAAGCGTGTCGCCGAAGTGCTGAAACTGGTGGAGCTGAACGACTTTGCGGCCCGTTACCCCCATCAACTGTCCGGCGGCCAATGTCAGCGGGTTGCACTCGCGCGCTCCTTGGTAACCCGGCCACGGCTGTTGCTGTTGGACGAACCGTTGTCGGCCCTCGATGCGCGGATCCGCAAGCACTTGCGTGAACAAATTCGCCAGATCCAGCGCGAACTCGGCCTGACCACGATCTTCGTCACACACGATCAGGAAGAAGCGCTGACCATGTCTGACCGGATTTTCCTGATGAATCAGGGAAAAATCGTACAGAGCGGCGATGCCGAAACCCTTTACACGGCGCCCGTGGATGTTTTCGCTGCCGGCTTCATCGGCAACTACAACCTGCTGGATGCCGACAGCGCGACGAAACTGCTGCAACGGCCGATCACCCATCGCATCGCTATCCGCCCGGAAGCCATCGAACTGAGCCTGAACGGCGAACTCGACGCGCAAGTGCGCAGCCACAGCCTGTTGGGCAACGTGATTCGCTACCGGGTCGAAGCCCGGGGCGTGGAATTGGTGGTGGATGTGCTGAACCGCTCGGCGGCCGATTTGCATCCCGATGGTCAGCGTCTGGCACTTTCCATCGATCCGACGGCCCTGCGTGAGGTAGCCTGATGCCTTTGCTGATGTTGAAGAGAGAACTGCACTGATGGCCCTGGCAATTTTTGATCTGGACGAAACCCTGATACACGGCGACTGCGCCACCCTCTGGAGCGAGCAAATGGGCCGCCTGGGCTGGGTCGATCCCGAGTCGTTCATGCGTCAGAACAACGAACTGATGGACGCTTACAGCCACGGCAAGTTGCGGATGGAGGAGTACATGACCTTCAGCCTCGAGCCGATGATTGGCCGCACTCCGGAAGAGGTCGACCATTTGGTCGGGCCTTGGGTGGAAGATTTCATCGAGCCGATCATCTTCAGCGACGCCACCAAAGCCATCGCCGCCCATCGCAAGGCAGGTGACCGGATTCTGCTGATCTCCGCATCGGGTACGCACCTGGTCAGGCCGATTGCCGATCGTCTGGGCATCGACGAAATACTCGGTATTGAGCTGGAAGTGGCACACGGCGTGTATAGCGGCAACACCCTTGGCACGCTGACCTACCGCGAAGGCAAGATCACGCGGTTGCTGGAATGGCTGGATGCGCAAGAGGAAAACCTTGAGGGCGCGAGTTTCTACTCGGATTCACGCAACGATTTGCCGCTGCTGCTGAAGGTGGATTTCCCACACGTAGTGAACCCCGATCCGGTGCTGCTTGAACACGCGGAGAAGGCCGGCTGGCCGATCCATATCTGGAAGTAACCCCCGCCTGATCGTTCCCACGCTCCGCGTGGGAATGCAGCCCGGGACGCTCCGCGTCCCTGGAGCGGACGCAGAGCGTCCATTGAGGCATTCCCACGCAGAGCGTGGGAACGATCTATCAAACCAGGCTCTCGTCGATCACCAACACCAACTTGCCCGCCACCTTATTAGTCGCCAATTGCGCAAACGCCGCTTCAGCGTCCTTGATCGGGAAGGTCTTGGCCAGTTGCGGGCTCAATCGCCCTTCAGCAAACAGCGGCCAGACATGCTGGCTCAGATCACTGAACAAATCCGCCTTGAATTGCTCGTCGCGACTGCGCAGGGTCGAACCCAGTAATTGCACGCGCTTGGCCAACACCTGCGCCAGATCCAGCTTTGCCTCACGACCGCCCATCAGACCGATCAGCACCCAGCGGCCATCACCGGCCAACAGCTTCAGATTCAGCGCGGCGTAATGACCGCCCACCGGGTCGAGAATCACGTCGAATGGCCCCAGATCACTCAAACTTTCCAGATCGTCGGTGCGCACCACACCACCCTGCGCCCCGAGCGCTTCGCAGTAAGCCAAACGCTCGGCGGAACCGACGCTGACCCAGCACGGGTTACCAAACGCCTTGCACAGCTGAATGGCAGCTGAACCGATTCCACTTGCTCCGGCGTGCAGGAGAACTTTCTCACCCGGCTTGAGCGCAGCCAGTTGAAACAAATTCAGCCAGACGGTCGCGTACACTTCCGGAAGCGCTGCCCCTTCAGCCAGGGACATTCCGTCGGGAACCGGCAACACGTGCCGTCCGTCGACAACCACCTCTTCGGCCATCCCGCCCCCGGCCAGCAAGGCGCAGACCCGATCACCGACCTGCCACGAAGACCCCGGACCGACCTCGCTGATCACCCCCGCACACTCAAGACCCAGCACCTGACTGGCCCCCGGCGGTGGCGGATAAAGACCTGCCTTCTGTAACAAATCGGCGCGATTGAGTCCCGCTGCCGCCACTCGGATACGGACTTGCCCTACATCACATGTAGGACTCGGCTCTTCAACCCACTCCACTTGACCTTCAACGCCTTGCAATGCTTTCACAGTGCCTCCATAGTGAGTCTGGACTGAGCCCGTAGCTATAGCGCCGGGCTTTCTTGCATTATGTGACCGGCCCTTTGTGGAACCGGCGACTTCAAAGACGGCCTAATATGCGTGATCAATTGTCCCCGCGTCGAATCAGCATGAAGCATTTGCTCCCAAGCACCGCCCTAGCCTTATTCATCGGGATCGGCCTGTTGCCGTTGTCGACCAATTCGTTTGCAGCCAATAGCTGGGACAAGCTTCAGCCTGATCGTGACGAAGTGATCGCCAGCCTGAACGTCGTCGAGTTGCTAAAGCGCCATCACTACAGCAAGCCGCCGCTCGATGACGCGCGCTCCGTGATCATCTATGACAGCTACCTCAAGCTGCTGGATCCATCGCGCAGCTACTTCATGTCCAGCGATATTGCCGAATTCGACAAGTGGAAAACCCAGTTCGACGACTTCCTCAAAAGCGGCGACCTGAACGCCGGGTTCACCATCTACAAGCGCTACCTGGACCGCGTCAAGGCGCGTCTGGACTTTGCCCTTGTCGAGCTGAACAAAGGCGTCGACAAGATTGACTTCAACGCCAAGGAAACCTTGCTGATCGACCGCAAGGACGCTCCTTGGCTCAAGTCCACCGCCGAACTGGACGACCTGTGGCGCAAACGCGTCAAGGACGAAGTCCTGCGGATGAAGATCGCCGGCAAAGAGCCCAAGCAGATCCAGGAAACCCTGACCAAGCGCTACAAGAACCAACTGGCGCGCCTGGGCCAGACCCGTCCGGAAGACATCTTCCAGGCGTACATCAATACTTTCGCCATGTCCTATGACCCGCACACCAACTATCTGTCGCCGGATAACGCGGAGAACTTCGACATCAACATGAGCCTGTCCCTCGAAGGCATCGGCGCTGTGTTGCAGAGCGATAACGACCAGGTGAAAGTCGTGCGTCTGGTGCCGGCAGGTCCTGCGGACAAGACCAAGATGGTTGCACCGGCCGACAAGATCATCGGCGTTGCCCAGGGCAACAAAGAGATGGTTGACGTGGTCGGCTGGCGACTGGACGAAGTGGTCAAGCTGATTCGTGGTCCGAAAGGCACCGTGGTGCGCCTGGAAGTGATCCCGGCCAGCAACGCGCCGAACGACCAGACCACCAAGATCGTGCCGATCACCCGCGAAGCGGTGAAACTTGAAGACCAGGCGGTGAAGAAGTCGGTCCTTAACCTGAAACAGGACGGCAAGGACTACAAGCTCGGCGTCATCGAGATCCCGGCCTTCTACCTGGACTTCAAGGCCTTCCGTGCTGGCGATCCTGACTACAAGAGCACCACTCGCGACGTCAAGAAACTGCTGACCGAGTTGCAGAAAGACAAAGTTGACGGCGTGGTTATCGACTTACGCAACAACGGCGGCGGTTCCCTGCAGGAAGCCACCGAGCTGACCAGTCTGTTCATCGACAAAGGTCCGACCGTTCTCGTGCGTAACGCTGATGGCCGGGTCGACGTCCTGGAAGATGAAAACCCGGGTGCGTTCTACAAAGGCCCGATGGCGTTGCTGGTCAACCGCTTGTCGGCTTCGGCTTCGGAGATTTTTGCCGGCGCCATGCAGGACTACCACCGCGCTCTGATCATCGGCGGCCAGACCTTCGGCAAAGGTACCGTGCAGACCATTCAGCCGCTGAACCATGGTGAACTGAAACTGACCCTGGCCAAGTTCTACCGGGTTTCCGGCCAGAGCACCCAGCATCAGGGTGTACTGCCGGACATCGACTACCCGTCGATCATAGACACCAAGGAAATCGGCGAAAGCGCCCTGCCTGAAGCCATGCCGTGGGACACCATCCGTGCGGCCATCAAGCCTGCGCTCGACCCGTTCAAACCGTATATCTCGCAGCTCAAGTCCGAGCATGACGTGCGTACGGCCAAAGATGCGGAGTTCGTGTTCATCCGCGACAAGCTCGCTTTGGCGCAGAAACTGATGGCCGAAAAAACCGTCAGCCTCAATGAAGCTGATCGTCGTGCACAACACGTCGACATCGAAGCCAAGCAACTTGTCATGGAAAACATCCGTCGCAAGGCCAAGGGTGAAGAGCCGCTCAAAGAGCTGAAGAAGGAAGACGAAGACTTGATCACGGCCGAGCCGGACAAGACCAAGCCAGAAGACGATGCCTATCTGAGCGAGACGGGTCGGATTCTGTTGGACTACCTGAAACTCAACACCGCGGTAGCCAAGCACTAAGTTGTTGCATACCAGATGATGGCAATTTAATGCTGACGCTCCCCGGAGCGTCATCAAACAGTCATCATTCTGTCGTGAAATAAAGGACTGGGAGCGCCTCTTTAATCAAGAGCGCTCCCAGTCCTTTTTTTATCGCCAGAGAACGCCATGACCACGACCGAACAGCTGAGTGCCTTGAGTTCAATATTGACTCAAAGCGGTTTGCACAGCCTGTTCCAGCCAATCATCTGCATTTCTGAACGACGTATTCTCGGCTACGAAGCCCTTAGTCGCGGCCCCTCCAACAGCCCGCTGCACTCCCCCATCGCCCTGTTCGCCGTCGCTCGGCAGGCCGGCCGCCTGAGCGAACTGGAAATCACCTGCCGCGAGAGCGCATGCCGTCGCTTCAATGAACAGCAGCTGCCCGGCAAACTCTTTCTCAACGTCTCCCCGGAATCCCTGCTCGAAGCCGCCCACCAACCCGGTCGCACCCTGCAACTGCTGCAGGATTTCGGCATACCGCCGAGCCAGGTGGTGATCGAACTCACCGAGCAGACCCCGACCGACGATTTCCAGTTACTGCAAACCGCACTGCATCACTATCGGGCAATGGGGTTTTCCATTGCTCTGGATGATCTGGGTGCGGGTTATTCGAGTTTGCGGCTGTGGTCCGAGTTGCGCCCTGACTATGTGAAGATCGATCGTCACTTCATCGACGGCATTCATCAGGATGCACTCAAGCGTGAATTCGTCGGTTCGATCCTGCAGATCGCCAAAGCCTCACGGGCGCAAGTGATCGCCGAAGGCATCGAACTGCCGGAAGAACTCGCGGTACTGACCGAGATGGGCGTCGACTTGGTCCAGGGCTATTTACTCTGTCGTCCTCAAGAGCACCCGCCCCGGGATGCCCGCACCCTGATGCCCAAACAAGACAGCTACGCAGTGGCGCTGAACGACGAAGTCAGCGACCTCAGCGCCCTGCTCAACGACCAACCGGCAGTGGATCGCGACACCCCGACCGCCACGGTGCTGGAAGCCTTCCGCTGTCAGGCCAACCTGAACTCCCTGGCGGTGCTCGACAATCAAGGTCAGCCTTGTGGCATCGTCCATCGGCATTCGCTCTCCGACGCACTGCTCAAGCCCTTCGCAACCGACCTGTTCGCGCGCAAACCCATCAGTCGCTTGATGAACGACGATTTTCTCGCCGTAGAATTGAGCCAGTCGCTACAACAGGTCAGCCGGCTGATCACCAGTCGCGCCCGACAACGCATCGAGGAGGATTTCATCATCACCCTCAACGGCGGTTATCTGGGACTGGGTCGGGTGATCGATGTGCTCAAGTTGATTACCGAACTGAAGATCCAGCAGGCCCGCTACGCCAACCCGCTGACGCTGTTGCCGGGCAACGTCCCCATCCAGCAATGCCTGACGCGACTGCTGCAACAGAAACGGGAATCGGTGATCTGCTACGTCGACATCGACAGCTTCAAGCCCTTCAACGACATCTACGGCTACGGCCGTGGGGACGAGGTCCTGCTGTGCCTGGCGCAATGCCTGAATGATCGCGTCGATCCGTCCCGTGACTTTGTCGGACATATCGGAGGTGATGACTTTTTGCTGGTACTCGGCCCGGAAGACTGGCGCAAACGCTTGAACCAGTTGCTGGACGACTTCCAAAGCCAATGTCGACGTTTCTACCGCAGCGAACACCTGGAAGCCGGCTGCTTCATCGCCCCGAATCGCCAGGGTGTGCGCCAGGAATTTCCGTTGCTGTCACTGTCCATCGGCGTGGTGCATTTGCATCCACAGGCCTGTGGACAACTCGATGCGAGCCAGTTGGCGGAGATGGCATCGCAGGCCAAGCACCACGCGAAGAACGTGCCGGGGTATAGCGTGCATGTGATTGATAGTTTGGCTGTGCCGGTACAAGAAGATGAAATACTCTTGGGCCATCGCTGATTGCCCTGACGCCTTCGCGGGCAAGCCTGCACCACATTGGATCGGTTGGGTGCATACAATCTGCGTGACTCTACATACTCTCTGTGGGAGCGGGCTTGCCCGCGAAGGTGTCAGCACATACACCGCGCCTTTCCGAGATTAATCCGCAGCTAAGCAACCCAACAAACAAAATGCCCGGCACGTAAAGTGTCTGCCACAACCGCATTCAGTCCGCTTTTTTGCAAGTCTCGGATCTGAACGAATACCCTTCCTTATTGTTCGTTATAATTAAATAACGCCCATCATCACCTTTTACACCTCGTTCATTCTCACCTAAAGTACAGCTTGTATACTTCCTACCTTCCAACAAATAGAGAAAAAATGGCAATTGTTTATCCAAGAAACTGTCATAACTGCGAGCCAAACCCTGCCCTTCAGCTTTGACAAAGCCAAACAGCAGCAAAAACGCCACAAATCGAACTATCAAAGTAGTCTTGAGAAGATAGTGATTAAAGATCGATCCCATAAAGCCAAAGCAAGGATTTAAAGCGAAATCCTTCCCTAAAGCGAAAAACATAAAGACAAACGGAAGCAACACAAAACTCATTGTCATCAGAAAAATAGAAACACCCCAAGCAAACATGGGTATCATTATTACTGTGAGTATCGCCTTCGTATAAGTGACCGATATAAAATCTACTTCTGTAACAACATTGATCGCATACTCCGACAAGCCGAGAGCAATATTAGAAAGAACAAAATATATTAAAAGAATTACTGCTTTCCCTAGGGACGACTCCCAAATTTTCTTATAAACCATAACCAAATCAGAAGTAACACCAAGCCCCAGCATCAACATCACAAAATACAGAATATTCAGCCCGTTATTATATCCAGCAAGCCGCATTAATATTGCACTAATTGCAATAGAAAAACCAAAGGCATATAACTTCTGGCTTCTAGAGGCGGTAGCGCAGAACACAGAGTTTTTATCTAGAATCCACTTTGCAAAACGTTGACGCCGGGTCATTTTCAAGCTGCAGCGTTGGTTATTATTCAATTAAATTTCCATCCATACGTTCATAACGACAATGCTTTATCCGCGTTACATGGGCGTCTTGCCCAAGAATCGCTGGCACTCAATAGGTGGCGGCTCCATGCAGGAGTGGAAGACATTGCAGGGGCAGCGTCAGGAAAGGAATCAGGAAAGGACGATGTTGATGTAGGGCAATTCTCTAATGCGCCGCTATTAAGAACGGACAGCCAGAAACGCAAACGTGGCGAGAGGTTTCCCTCACGCCACGTTTGTTTGTCAGATTCGCCGGTGGGTCAATCCGCAGAACCGCCGGACGCCAACTCTTTGAGTTTGATCTCGGCAAGTGGATGCCCTGCCTTAACGGCTATCTCCCACCACTGCGCCGCTTCAACCGCATCCGGCGCCTTGCTCGGCGTCCCCGCCAGGCATATCACGCCAACCTGATACGCCGCTTTGCCATCGCCCGCCAAAGCCGCCAGGCGCAGCAATCGCACACCCTCCTCGCGTGCTCCAAGGCCGACGCCGCGAAAGGTCAGGATGTGGCCATAGAAGCTCTGGGCGCCCACATCACCCAGGTTCGCCATGCGTGCGAACTGGCCTTCGAGCCAGCTCCAGCCACGCGGCTGACGTACAAACCATGACCAGTGAAACAAGCGGCGGGCTAACCAGTAACCAGCCCGCGCCTTGAGTCGTAAAAACACTCAGGCTTCCGCCGATTCGGGGTATTCGTATTCGAACACCCGCACCACTTCCGAGGCATGCCAGGACGCTGCGGCGATGCCATCGGAAGGACCGGAGAAACGTCCCAGACGTTCAACACATTCAAAGAAACCAGTGCGCGGCAGGCGACTGGCGCCCTGACTGATCACCAGTGAACTTCGCAAGGGCTGTTCGGCCTTGGCGTCCAGCGCGGCCAGGTGTTCAAGGGCCGCGGTCAGGGTTTGCATGGCCGGCGTCGGGAGTTGCAAACGCTCCAGCAACGCTCGATAGGTCAGAAGATGGCGCTGGCGGCGCGCCTGATCCAGTTCACCCAGCAACCCGTCCCAATGTTGACGACTGATGCGTACGCTCACGATTCATCCCTCCACCCTGGCACCGTCAACTCCCAGGCCAGGCTGCGGCGAATCGCAGCGTCGGGTAGACGCTCGCCACTTTCGATCAAGGCCAGATAAGACGGGCTGATGCCTACCGTGCGGGCAAGCGCCTCGATGGCGATGCCCTTCCCTTCGCGCAAACTGCGTAGTTGATCCAGACCCGGAAGAATCTGGTCTGGCGCGACCGCGTGGCGCTCTGGGGGGACCCGCGGCGGTTGTTCGTTGATGCCTGCTGCTTTCAGTAGAGCCTGATACTGAGCCCACGGCAGAACCGCATATTCGGGCTCGCCTTCGCGTGTGATTATCTGAATATCCATGACTTCCCCGTAGGACAACGACACTTAGCGAGTCGGCACTTTTCCCTAGAAGTGTAATCCTAACAGCGGCCAAGGTCGCGGGGGGTATGAATATAAGGATGATCCTGAATCGGCTCAGTTTTTTTTCGGGCCCTGAAGCTGAAGTTGTTCAGGGGTATCGGGCAGGCGCTCGACCTTGGCGAGCTTCTCCGGCAGCTGGCGATTGCGCCAGGCGCGGAAGGCGTTGAGTTCGTCGTCGAGGACTTTCATCAGCCAGGCCAGCACGGCGATATCGTCGAGCATGCCGAAAACCGGGATGAAATCCGGAATCGCATCCACCGGGCTGAGGAAGTACATCAGGCCGGCCACCACCGAGATCAACGCCTTCGGGCTAATGGCCCGGTACTCGCCGCGCCAGTAAGCCAGGCAAAGTGCCTGCAACAAGCGCAGATCGTCTTTCAGTTTGCCCAGCCGGTTGCCCTGGCTGGCACCTTTGCTGGCGACCGCGAACAGGAGAGTCGGCAAACGTCCACGCGCAAGCAGGCGTCCGGCCAGAGGCAGGAAACGAGCAAAATTCCAAGGCATCTTCATCATTCCTCCCGCTGAAATGTTATCCACACAAATTGTGGATAACCTTGTGAACAGAGCTGCTTTTCACGGCTGAAAGCCCCGTTTCATAAGGGCTTAACTCAGATCGGGCGTTTTTTACTCACATAAAAAAACCCAAGATTTCATTGACTTGGCGCTCTGGCGCGGCTAGCACGGGCGTCCTCAATGGCTATGACTCCAGCCTACAGCATCCGTTCGCTTTGTTTACCTTCGCTGAACGCCAGATGCAACAACGCCCCGCATAAGCGAGGCGTTGTTTTTAGAGCAGACGCCAATTACTTGGCAGGGGCGTCTTGTTTTGCTGGATCCTTGATCGCCAGCAGTTCCAGGTCGAATACCAGCACGGAGTTGGCTGGGATCGCCGGGCTGGGGCTTTGGGCGCCGTAAGCCAGTTCGCTAGGGATGTACAATTTGTACTTCTCGCCAACGTGCATCAGTTGCAGGCCTTCGACCCAACCCGGGATCACACCGCTGACCGGCAGATCGATCGGGCTGCCGCGCTCGACGGAGCTGTCAAAAACGGTGCCGTTGGTCAGGGTGCCGGTGTAGTGAACAGTCACTACATCGGTCGGCTTAGGCTGTGCGCCATCGGCTTTCTTGACCACTTCGTACTGCAGGCCCGAAGCGGTGGTGGTTACACCGGCTTTCTTGGCGTTATCTTCGAGGAATTTCTTGCCAGCGGATGCCGATTCTTCACTCATTTTGGCCATACGCTCTTCAGCACGCTTCTGCAGTGCTGCGAAGGCTTCGACCAACTCGTCATCCTTCAGTTTCTGTTCTTTCTTGCCGACGGCATCTTCGATGCCTTGGGCAACGGCTTTGGAGTCCAGATCATCCATGCCTTCCTGAGCCAGGCTCTTGCCCATGTTCAGGCCAATCCCGTAGGAAGCTTTTTGCGCCGGGGTTTTCAGCTCTACGCTGGTCTGCGAATCACAACCCGCAAGTACCAGGCTAACCAGGGCCACCGCCGCCGCCAACCGATGCTGTTTCATGCTATTTCCTTGTTCATGCGCCTAAAGGGCAATCGAATAAAGCCGCGAGCTTATCAGGCGGCCACGACCAATGGCTACCGGCATGAGAGCAGGAAACTTCTGATAAGTTCAGGTGTTTTAACGCATTTCGGGAATGGGGTGATGAAGCTTCTGTCATCTTTCCCCCATAGGGACTGATCCCCTATCCCACAACATCTGGCGTAACGGCCACTTGCCGCACACCTGGAGCTGAGGCATAAGAGAGCGATAAATCGACAAGGATGTTTATCTTGCACCTCTTATTCCGCTTGCTGGCTCTGATCGCTGTGCTGCTGGGGCTAGGCCTGGCTGTGGTTCTGTACTACATCGCCAATCCGAAACTGCCAGCCTGGACACCTGCGCAACAGGTGCACTATCTGCAGCAGTGGAGCGCGACCGACCGTCAGACTTACTACTTCACCCCCCAGGGCACTCAGGTCAAAGGCTTGCGCTATGACTGGTTCACTGCCCTCGAGCTGCCCTTCTCGCAACAACGTTTCGCCACTCCCGAGTATCTCGCGCGCTTTGGTTTTCTGATTGATCCGGGCCAGACGCCCATGCCGAACAACCCTGGCAACCTGCCTGTGGGTTTTACTCGGCATCAGAACGGCGCAAACCAAGATCTGTTTCTGGACATTACCTGTGCTGCCTGTCATACCGGCGAACTGCGCTTTAACGGTCAGGCCGTGCGCATCGACGGAGGTTCGGCGCAGCACGTTCTGCCATCCAGCGTTCCCACGCTACGCGGTGGCAGTTTCGGACAAGCGCTGGTGGCCAGTCTGACGTCGACTTACTACAACCCCTGGAAATTCGAACGCTTCGCACGCAACGTGCTGGGCCAGGACTACGACGGCCGCCATCAACAACTGCGCCAAGACTTCAAAAGCTCACTCGATACCTTTATGAAGGTCGCCTGGAACGACACCCATCGCGGACTTTACCCGACCGAAGAAGGCCCCGGCCGTACCGACGCGTTCGGGCGCATTGCCAACGCCAGTTTCGGTGACGCGATTTCCCCCGCCAACTACCGGGTGGCCAACGCTCCGGTCGACTATCCGCAGTTGTGGGACATGTGGACCTTCGATTGGGTGCAGTGGAACGGCTCGGCGCAGCAGCCGATGGCACGCAACATCGGCGAGGCGCTTGGGGTCGGCGCAACGCTGAATTTCTTCGATGCCAACGGCCAACCCCTTAAAGGCGATGACCGCTATCCGTCGAGTGTTCGATTGCACGACCTGCACTTGATCGAACAAACCCTTCAGCGGCTCAAACCTCCCGCGTGGCCGGAAGAGCTGCTCGGCGCTGTCGACAAACCCTTGGCCAGCAAAGGTCGTGAGTTGTTCAGCGAGAATTGCGCCGGTTGCCATGTTCCTCGAGGGGCCCAAAGTAATGGGCGCTGGGTGCAGCATCTGAAAATGCTGCCCGTGGAGTTTATCGGGACAGATCCAGGTGCTGCCAACAACATTGCCGATCACCGCTTCGACCTCACAGCCTTGCAATGGGATCCGGCGGAACTGAAGCAACTGGATGTGCACTTACAGCCGACGCCCACCGAGCCGCTCGATTTGAGCAAACTCTCGTCGGCCAAAGGGCTGGCGTACATTACGGCCTTCGTCGGAAACCGGGCTTACCTTGAAGCGAACATCCCCACGGCCGAGCGACCCGACATGGATGGCTTCGGTCTGCCGATTGGCGTACGTGAGTTGCGCGCCTACAAAGCACGGCCATTGGCGGGTGTCTGGGCGACGGCACCGTTCCTGCACAACGGTTCGGTTCCGAGCATCTATCAGCTGCTCTCGCCCCAGGATGAACGCGCGACAACCTTCTACAAAGGCACTCTCGAGTACGACCCAAGGCACCTGGGTTATCGCACCGAAGCCTTCACCGATGGCTTCGAGTTCGACACGCGCATCACCGGCAATCACAACAGCGGCCATGAATTCCGGCCAGGCAAACGTGGCAACGGCGTTATCGGCCGCTTGCTGCAACCGGAGGAGCGCTGGGCGCTGCTGGAGTACCTGAAAGTGCTTGGCGGCCCGTTAGAGTCGCAGTTGCCATGAGTACTCTATGGATGCGCTTTGGCGCCTTTCTCGGCAAAAAGCTGCTTTGGATGGCGGGTTTTGGGTTGCTCGGCTGGGCGCTGTCCACGGCGTGGTTCGCGTGGCAGCACAGCGGGCCGGTATCGGCGCAAGAGCTGATTCCGGAAGGCGAAGCCACGATGACCCAGGACATCATCCAGACGGCCGTGCGCATCGTCGATCAGCACCGGGAAAGCACCCGCTATCTGCGCGATGCCCATGCCAAGGCTCATGGCTGTGTGAAGGCAGAAATTCAGGTGCTGCCGAATCTGGCAGGCGACCTGCGTCAGGGTGTGTTCAGCGAACCCGGCAAAATCTGGCAAGCAACGATGCGCTTGTCCAACGGCAACGCTTATCCGCAATTCGACAGCATCCGCGACGCTCGGGGCATGGCGATCAAGCTGCACGATGTGCCGGGCAAACAACTGCTGAACGATCAACAGAGTCGCGGCGAGCAGGACTTCGTGATGTTCAGTCATGCGAACTTCTTCGTCAGCAATGTCGCTGAGTACCGTCAGAATGTAACCGCACAGGCTGACGGCAAGAAGCTGATGGCGTTCTTCCCGGGTTGGGATCCTCGGACCTGGCAGGTTCGCCATCTGTTTATCGCACTGGCGACATTGTCACCCGCCCCCGACAGCCCGACCCAGACGATCTACTTTTCGGTTTCGCCCTACAAATTCGGTGAAGCCAATGCCAAGTTCCGCGTCATGCCCGACCCGGCAAGCTGCCCGACCTACACCCTGCCCACGCAAAACCAGAAGTTGCCGAACTTCCTGCGCAATGCGCTGAACCAGCGGTTGTCCACCGACCGAATACCGGCGTGTTTCGTCTTGCAGATCCAGCGACAGGATCCGACCAAGTACATGCCGATCGAAGACACCAGCATCGAGTGGCGTGAACGCGATGCACCTTTCGAAACGGTGGCGCGGATCAAGCTCCCTGCGCAGGATTTCGATACGCCCGCACTGAATCTGCAATGCGACAATCAATCGTTCAACCCTTGGTTCGGTCTGGAAGCACACCGCCCCATTGGCGGTATCAACCGTCTGCGCAAGGCCGTATACGAGGCAGTGAGCGATTACCGTCACGCCCGCAACGCCGAACAGTAAGAAAGGCACGTACGAAAAAAGCGACCCGAAGGTCGCTTTTTACAGGCAGGCTGGACAACAGCAATCTCCAGACAGCAAAAAGCCCGCATTAAGCGGGCTTTTTCCGTGGTGACCTGGCGTTCAGCGTTCCAGGTTACCGAATATGGCGCAGCGGACGGGACTCGAACCCGCGACCCCCGGCGTGACAGGCCGGTATTCTAACCGACTGAACTACCGCTGCGCGTAACA
>NZ_VOBI01000025.1 GCF_008369325.1 Pseudomonas sp. ANT_H12B
CAGTGAAACGATGCATCGCCGATGGTAGTGTGGGGTTTCCCCATGTGAGAGTAGGTCATCGTCAAGATTAAATTCCGAAACCCCTATCTGCGTATGCAGGTAGGGGTTTTGTTTTGTCCGCAGGAAAATCTGACCTCCAGGGTTTCTATGCAACGCCTCGGGGCATGGCTATTATGCGGGCCTCATTGTGAGGCGAGACTTGCATGCTGACGTTGTTAAAGCTTCTTAAAGATGGCCGATTCCATTCGGGTCAAGCCTTGGGCGTTGCCTTGGGTGTCAGTCGCAGTGCCGTATGGAAGCAGCTTCAGCATTTGGAGGCTGAGCTGGGCTTGTCCATTCATAAAGTGCGGGGTCGCGGCTATCAGTTGGCTGCGCCGTTAACACTGCTTGATCCTGTCGAGATAGTAGCGCGGGCGCCTTCTTGTGATTGGCCTGTCCTGGTTTTCGATTCCATAGACTCCACTAATGCTGAGGCACTGCGTGCCATAGAGCGGGGTCAAGCCGCGCCCTTTCTGGTGCTCGCTGAACGGCAGACTGCTGGCCGCGGCCGGCGTGGGCGCAAATGGGTTAGTCCGTTTGCGGAAAACATCTATTACAGCTTGGTGCTGCGCATTGAAGGTGGGATGCGCCAACTGGAAGGCTTGAGTCTTGTTGTTGGACTCGCCGTCATGCAGGCATTGCGAGAGTTCGGTGTTTCGGGTGCGGGGTTAAAGTGGCCCAATGATGTGCTGGTTGGTCAGAAGAAGATCGCCGGAATATTGCTTGAGTTGGTGGGAGATCCTGGCGATGTGTGTCACGTGGTGCTGGGTGTTGGAATTAATGTGAACATGCAGATGACCGATGAGGTTGATCAGCAGTGGACGTCTATGCGACTCGAGTCGGGCAAGGTGTTTGATCGCAATCACTTGGTCGCGGAGTTGGGTGTGATGCTCCAGGGGTATTTGAGCCGTCATCAAGTCGGTGGATTTTCCGCTATCCAGGCAGAGTGGGAGCAAAATCATCTATGGCAGGGGCGGGCTGTGTCGTTGATTGCCGGTGTTAACCAGATAGATGGCGAAGTGCTTGGTATCGATAGTCAGGGTGCTCTGCGCTTGAAGGTGGGTGGTGTGGAAAAAGTCTTTAGTGGTGGTGAGCTTAGTCTGAGGCTGCGTGATGATTCTTGAGCTCGACTGCGGAAACAGTTTTATCAAGTGGCGCGTGCTCGGCGCGGACGCTAGGCGGGTGGTTGGCGAGGGTGTCGTTGATTCGGATCTTGCGCTGCTGGAAAGCTTGAACATACTCGAGGGGCTGGCTCTCAAGTTTTGTCGTTTGGTCAGTGTCAGGACTACCGAAGAAACCGCGGCATTGATTGCTCTGCTTAAAGACGCTTTCGGTGTGTCGGTGGTGTGTGCGGCTCCAGCTCGCGAAATGTCCGGGGTTCGTAATGGCTACGAGGAGTTCGAGCGGCTAGGGCTTGATCGTTGGCTGGCGATGCTCGGAGGTTTTCATCTTGCAGCGGGCGCGTGTCTTGTACTCGATTTTGGTACTGCCGTTACTGCTGACTTCATCTCCATGGATGGAGGGCATCTCGGAGGGTTCATATGCCCGGGAATGCCTTTGATGCGAAACCAGTTGCGAACCCATACCCGCAAAATTCGTTATGGAGATCTGGCGGCGGAGCGCGCGCTGGAAAGTCTCGTCCCGGGTCGTACGACCGTCGAGGCGGTCGAACGGGGGTGCTTGCTGATGCTGAGAGGCTTTGTTCTGACTCAGCTAGAGTTGGCGCGCAGTTACTGGGGGGAAGATTTTGATGTGTTTCTCACTGGAGGGGATGCGGACCTGGTCTCCGAAATCGTGCCGGAGGCTCGTGTGGTCCCGGATCTGGTGTTTGTAGGCTTGGCTATGGCATGTCCCTTGTCTTGAGGTTTTTATGCGTTGGTTGTTCCTGCTGTTGCTCGTTCTCAATGTGTTCTATTACATCTGGCACCAACAAGAGGCTCCTCTTCGTGCGAAAGACGTAACGCCTTTGAGTTTATATCGGGGGTCGCAGCAGGATATCCGCTTGCTGAGCGAGACGGCTGACGCTAATCGCGATAAAGGAAAGTCTGTCCAGACGGACACCGGTTGCCTCTATTTAGGCGGTTTTGCTCGTCAGGAAGCTGCTCAGGCGGTGGAGCGGCGTTTGAGTGGCATGGAAATCAAGTTCCAATCCTTGCCGAAGGATCCCGCTGAGTCTGCTGGTTATTGGGTGCGTGTGGCACTAGAAAGCCGGCGCTGGCTGGATGACTCGCAGCTGAAAAACCTTTCTAGAGAATTCAATGAGTTAAAACATAAAATAATGCCGTGCGAGGGGGTTGCACCCGCCGAATAGTTTGCATAGAATGGCGCCCGCTTCGCAGTGAACACCTTTAACGGTCAACGCTTCGAAGCGAGGTCAACGCAGCTAACCTCAGGTTTTTAATGAGAAAATGCTTGACAGAAGGCTGGCATAATATAGAATGCCGGCTCGCTTAGGAGGGGTTCCCGAGCGGCCAAAGGGATCAGACTGTAAATCTGACGTCTACGACTTCGAAGGTTCGAATCCTTCCCCCTCCACCATTTTTAGCGAGAGCTGCAAGCGCTCGCGGGTATAGTTTAGTGGTAGAACCTCAGCCTTCCAAGCTGATGATGCGGGTTCGATTCCCGCTACCCGCTCCAAGTTTGCAGGTTTTGCACAGTGTTACGCTCTTGTAGCTCAGTTGGTAGAGCACACCCTTGGTAAGGGTGAGGTCAGCGGTTCAAATCCGCTCAAGAGCTCCATATAACAAGGCAGATATGAAAATATCTGCCTTTGTTTTAATGGCTTGTTTGACCTGCTCAATTCTTCTCCTAGGGGTGATTTTGATGGCTAAGGAAAAGTTCGAACGTAATAAGCCGCACGTCAATGTGGGTACCATTGGTCACGTCGACCACGGTAAAACTACTCTGACTGCTGCTTTGACCCGCGTCTGCTCCGAGGTTTTCGGCTCGGCAAAGGTTGACTTCGACAAGATCGATAGCGCCCCTGAAGAAAAAGCTCGTGGTATTACCATCAACACCGCTCACGTTGAGTACGATTCGGCCGTGCGTCACTACGCACACGTTGACTGCCCTGGTCACGCCGACTACGTAAAAAACATGATTACCGGTGCTGCCCAGATGGATGGTGCGATTCTGGTTTGTTCGGCCGCTGATGGTCCGATGCCGCAAACCCGTGAGCACATCCTTTTGTCCCGCCAGGTTGGCGTTCCGTACATTGTTGTCTTCCTGAACAAGGCTGACATGGTTGATGATGCGGAGCTGCTGGAGCTGGTTGAGATGGAAGTGCGCGACCTGCTGAGCACTTACGATTTCCCGGGTGATGACACTCCGATCATCATTGGTTCGGCGCTGATGGCGCTGAATGGTCAAGACGACAACGAGATGGGTACTACTGCCGTCAAGAAGTTGGTCGAGACTCTGGATAGCTACATTCCGCAGCCTGAGCGTGCTATTGATAAGCCGTTCCTGATGCCGATCGAGGATGTTTTCTCGATCTCCGGTCGCGGTACTGTTGTGACTGGTCGTGTTGAGCGTGGCATTGTCCGTATTCAGGAAGAAGTTGAGATTGTTGGTCTTCGTGACACTGTCAAAACTACTTGCACTGGTGTTGAGATGTTCCGCAAGTTGCTCGACGAAGGTCGAGCTGGCGAGAACTGCGGCGTTTTGCTGCGCGGTACCAAGCGTGATGATGTTGAGCGTGGCCAGGTTCTGGTCAAGCCGGGCACCGTCAAGCCGCATACCAAGTTCACTGCTGAGGTTTATGTTCTGAGCAAGGAAGAAGGTGGTCGTCATACGCCGTTCTTCAAAGGCTACCGTCCACAGTTCTACTTCCGTACAACTGATGTGACTGGTAACTGTGAGTTGCCAGAAGGTGTTGAGATGGTGATGCCAGGTGACAACGTCCAAATGACAGTCACCCTGATCAAAACCATCGCAATGGAAGATGGTCTGCGTTTCGCTATCCGTGAGGGCGGTCGTACCGTCGGTGCTGGTGTCGTAGCAAAGGTTATCGAGTAAATTGTTGTAATGTCTTTTTCGGGCCGGCATAATGGTCGGCCTGATTTTGTTTTAGGTCAGTAGCTCAATTGGCAGAGCGACGGTCTCCAAAACCGTAGGTTGGGGGTTCGATTCCCTCCTGACCTGCCAGATTCACTTGGTGTGTCTGGCTTTCTTTTCACAGGATCTTCATAGATGACTCCTAAAGCTGAAGCTCAAGGCTCTCGCTTCGATCTGCTCAAGTGGCTAGTAGTAGTCGCTTTGGTGGTTGTTGGCGTTGTTGGCAATCAGTATTACTCTGCTTCGCCGATCCTGTACCGCGTACTTGCTTTGCTTGCCATTGCTGCTGTAGCTGCCTTTGTAGGCCTGCAGACGGTCAAGGGCAAGTCTTTCTTTGTACTGGTTAAGGAAGCTCGCACCGAGATTCGTAAAGTCGTGTGGCCAACTCGCCAAGAAACCACGCAGACCACTCTGATTGTAGTGGCTGTTGTTCTGGTTATGGCGTTGCTGTTGTGGGGGCTTGATTCCCTGCTCGGTTGGCTTGTTTCCTTGATTGTCGGCTAAGGGTGTCCCGTGGCTAAGCGTTGGTACGTTGTGCATGCTTACTCCGGTTACGAGAAGCATGTCATGCGCTCGTTGGTAGAGCGCGTAAAGCTGGCTGGCATGGAAGATGGCTTTGGCGAAATTCTGGTTCCCACTGAAGAAGTGGTTGAAATGCGTAATGGCCAGAAGCGCAAAAGTGAACGCAAGTTCTTCCCAGGTTACGTGCTGGTACAGATGGACATGAATGAGGGTACTTGGCACTTGGTCAAGGATACTCCTCGGGTGATGGGTTTCATCGGCGGTACTGCTGATAAGCCGGCACCAATCACAGATAAAGAGGCAGAAGCGATTCTGCGTCGTGTTGCTGATGGTAGTGACAAGCCGAAGCCGAAGACGTTGTTCGAGCCGGGCGAGTCGGTGCGTGTCAACGACGGTCCGTTTGCCGACTTTACCGGCACGGTCGAAGAAGTTAACTACGAAAAGAGCCGGATCCAAGTGGCAGTGCTCATTTTCGGTCGCTCTACTCCGGTAGAGCTAGAGTTCAGCCAGGTCGAAAAGGTCTAGCTGAACAAGCATCCCAACCCCGCAGCCCTAGGCTGTGGGGTTTTGTCGTCACTGGGATAAACGCGCAAGTAACCGGGGAGCCTTTCGAGGCGTTCGAACCCGTAATTGGAGTGCCTCATGGCCAAGAAGATTACCGCTTACATCAAGCTGCAAGTGAAGGCCGCTCAGGCTAACCCAAGCCCACCTGTTGGTCCTGCTTTGGGTCAGCACGGCGTGAACATCATGGAATTCTGCAAGGCTTTCAACGCCCGTACTCAGGGTATTGAGCCAGGTCTGCCGACTCCAGTGATCATCACTGTCTACAGCGACCGTAGCTTCACTTTCGAAACTAAATCCACGCCTGCTTCGGTTCTGCTGAAGAAGGCTGCTGGTCTGACTAGCGGTTCTGCTCGTCCGAACACCGTTAAGGTTGGCACCGTGACCCGTGCTCAGCTGGAAGAAATCGCGAAAACCAAAAACGCGGATCTGACTGCAGCTGATATGGATGCAGCCGTGCGTACTATCGCCGGTTCTGCTCGTAGCATGGGCCTTAACGTGGAGGGTGTGTAATGGCTAAGTTGACCAAGCGTCAAAAGGCTATCGCCGGCAAAATCGAAGCAGGCAAGGCCTACAACTTTGTAGACGCTGCTGCTCTGCTGGCTGAGCTGTCGACTGTCAAGTTCAGCGAGTCCTTCGACGTTGCTGTAAACCTGGGTGTTGATCCGCGTAAATCCGACCAGGTCGTTCGTAGCGCTACTGTGCTGCCACACGGCACTGGCAAGACCGTTCGCGTTGCTGTGTTCACCCAGGGTCCAGCTGCTGAGGCCGCTCTGGCTGCCGGCGCTGACCGTGTAGGTATGGACGATCTGGCTGCCGAAATGAAAGGCGGCGACCTGAACTACGACGTAGTTATCGCATCCCCGGATGCCATGCGCGTTGTTGGTCAGTTGGGTCAGATCCTCGGCCCACGTGGCCTGATGCCTAACCCTAAAGTCGGCACCGTAACCCCAGACGTAGCTACCGCGGTTAAGAACGCCAAGGCTGGTCAGGTTCGTTATCGCACCGACAAAAACGGCATCATCCACACCTCCGTTGGCAAAGTCGGTTTCGACGCCGTCAAGCTGAAGGAAAACGTTGAAGCCCTGATCGCTGATCTGAAGCGTATCAAGCCAGCTTCCTCGAAAGGTATTTACGTCAAGCGCGTTACCCTGAGCACCACCATGGGTCCAGGTCTGGTCATCGACCAAGGCTCGCTCGACGCGTAAGACACAGGTTGGCGCAAGTGATTGCGCCAATTGAAAGATTGGGGTCCCTGCCTGGCGGGGGCTATCCAAGACCGTAGGCGACGCAAGTCTTAAACCTCAAGCCTACGCAGATGGTGCTCCCGGTTCCTTACCGAATCAGACACCAAAACGACATCCAGCTCCGGTTGGATGAAACGGTAACAAGCAGGAGTTAAACCCGTGGCAATTAAACTCGAAGACAAGAAGGCCATCGTCGCTGAAGTCAACGAGGCTGCCAATGTTGCCCTGTCTGCTGTTGTGGCTGATGCCCGCGGCGTGACAGTAAGCGCTATGACCGGACTCCGTAAAGAGGCTCGTGAAGCTGGCGTTTACGTACGTGTTGTACGTAACACCCTGCTCAAGCGCGCCGTTGCTGGCACTCAATATGACGTGCTCAACGACGTGTTCACCGGCCCGACCTTGATTGCATTCTCCAAAGAACATCCGGGCGCTGCTGCTCGTATCTTCAAAGAGTTCGCAAAAGGTCAGGATAAGTTCGAGATCAAGGCAGCTGCGTTCGAGGGCAAGTTCCTCGCAGCTAATCAGATCGACGTACTGGCAAGTCTGCCGACCCGTGACGAAGCAATTTCTCAGCTGATGAGCGTGATTCAAGGCGCAACCAGCAAATTGGCTCGTACTCTGGCGGCCCTTCGCGACCAGAAAGAAGCTGCCGCAGCCTAAGGCTGAGCGACTCCTTTCAGCGTTTATTGTTTATTTCGATGGCCGCGTAGGCTGTCACCCCAATACAGGAATTTATAGTCATGTCTCTGACTAACGACCAAATCATCGAAGCAATCGGCGAAAAATCCGTTCTGGAAATCGTTGAGCTGATCAAGGCCATGGAAGAGAAGTTCGGCGTTTCCGCTGCCGCTGCTTCCGCTGGTCCAGCTGCTGTCGCTGCTGTTGTTGAAGAACAAACTGAATTCAACGTCATGCTGCTGGAAGCTGGCGAGAAGAAAGTTAACGTGATCAAGGCAGTACGTGAACTGACCGGTCTGGGCTTGAAAGAAGCCAAGGCTGTAGTTGACGGCGCTCCTGGCATGGTTCTGGAAGCTGTTTCGAAAGACGCAGCTGACAAAGCCAAAGCCACTCTGGAAGAAGCAGGCGCTAAAGTCGAGCTGAAGTAAGCATCGACTTTGCACCTCCAGCCCGAGCGTTAAGCGAAAGGCTGATGGCTGGTGGCTCTTGCCACCGGCCTTTTTCCGTTATTGGCAGCCGACTGGGTCGGTGCTGATAACGAGCTGTAACCACCCGATGCGGTGGCGCAAACCATGGGGTTTGCACGATTTTCTGGCTGCTCCCGTCGGGAGGGGCCAAACAAGCAGGTGACCAAGCTGGGGAACGCTGATGGCTTACTCATATACTGAGAAAAAACGTATCCGCAAGGACTTTAGCAAGTTGCCGGACGTCATGGATGTGCCTTACCTCCTGGCCATCCAGCTGGATTCGTATCGTGAATTCTTGCAAGCGGGAGCGACTAAAGATCAGTTCCGCGACGTGGGCCTGCATGCGGCCTTCAAATCCGTTTTCCCGATCATCAGCTACTCCGGCAATGCTGCGCTGGAGTACGTCGGTTATCGCCTGGGCGAACCGGCATTTGATGTCAAAGAATGCGTATTGCGCGGTGTAACTTACGCCGTACCTTTGCGGGTAAAAGTGCGCCTGATCATTTTCGACAAAGAATCGTCGAACAAAGCGATCAAGGACATTAAAGAGCAAGAAGTCTACATGGGTGAAATCCCCCTGATGACTGAGAACGGTACCTTCGTAATCAACGGTACCGAGCGTGTAATCGTTTCCCAGCTGCACCGTTCCCCGGGCGTGTTCTTCGACCACGACCGTGGCAAGACGCACAGCTCCGGTAAACTGCTTTACTCCGCGCGCATCATTCCTTACCGCGGTTCGTGGCTGGACTTCGAGTTCGACCCGAAAGACTGCGTGTTCGTGCGTATTGACCGTCGTCGCAAGCTGCCTGCATCGGTACTGCTGCGCGCGCTCGGCTATACCACTGAAGAAGTGCTCGACGCGTTCTACACCACCAACGTTTTCCACCTGAGCGGCGAAACCCTCAGTCTGGAACTGATTGCTTCGCGTCTGCGTGGTGAAATCGCTGTTCTTGATATTCAGGACGAGAAGGGCAAGGTCATCGTTGAGGCTGGTCGCCGTATTACCGCGCGCCACATCAACCAGATCGAAAAAGCCGGTCTCAAGACCCTGGAAGTGCCTCTGGACTACGTCCTGGGTCGCACTACCGCCAAGGTTATCGTGCATCCGGCAACCGGCGAAATCCTGGCAGAGTGCAACACCGAGCTGAACACTGAGATTCTGGCGAAAATCGCCAAGTCCCAGGTTGTTCGCATCGAAACTCTGTACACCAACGATATCGACTGCGGTCCGTTCGTCTCCGACACTCTGAAGATCGATTCCACCAGCAACCAATTGGAAGCGCTGGTCGAGATCTATCGCATGATGCGTCCAGGCGAGCCGCCAACCAAAGACGCTGCCGAAACGCTGTTCAACAACCTGTTCTTCAGCCCTGAGCGCTATGACCTGTCTGCGGTCGGCCGGATGAAGTTCAACCGTCGTATCGGTCGTACCGAGATCGAAGGTTCGGGCGTGTTGTGCAAAGAGGACATCGTCGCGGTTCTGAAGACTCTGGTCGACATCCGTAACGGTAAAGGCATCGTCGATGACATCGACCACCTGGGTAACCGTCGTGTTCGCTGCGTAGGCGAAATGGCCGAGAACCAGTTCCGCGTTGGCCTGGTACGTGTCGAGCGTGCGGTCAAAGAGCGTCTGTCGATGGCTGAAAGCGAAGGCCTGATGCCGCAAGACCTGATCAACGCCAAGCCAGTGGCTGCGGCGGTGAAAGAGTTCTTCGGTTCCAGCCAGCTTTCCCAGTTCATGGACCAGAACAACCCGCTGTCCGAGATCACCCACAAGCGTCGTGTGTCTGCACTCGGCCCTGGCGGTTTGACTCGTGAGCGTGCTGGCTTTGAAGTTCGTGACGTACACCCGACTCACTACGGTCGTGTATGCCCGATTGAAACGCCGGAAGGTCCGAACATCGGTCTGATCAACTCCCTGGCCGCTTATGCGCGCACCAACCAGTACGGCTTCCTCGAAAGCCCGTACCGTGTGGTGAAAGACGCTCTGGTCACCGACGAGATCGTGTTCCTGTCCGCCATCGAAGAAGCTGATCACGTGATCGCTCAGGCTTCGGCCACGATGAACGACAAGAAAATGCTGATCGACGAGCTGGTAGCTGTTCGTCACTTGAACGAGTTCACCGTCAAGGCGCCGGAAGACGTCACCTTGATGGACGTATCGCCGAAGCAGGTTGTTTCGGTTGCTGCGTCGCTGATCCCGTTCCTTGAGCACGATGACGCCAACCGCGCGTTGATGGGTTCGAACATGCAGCGTCAAGCTGTACCAACCCTGCGCGCTGACAAGCCGCTGGTCGGTACTGGCATGGAGCGTAACGTAGCCCGTGACTCCGGCGTTTGCGTCGTGGCTCGTCGTGGTGGCGTTATCGATTCCGTCGACGCCAGCCGTATCGTGGTTCGTGTTGCTGATGATGAAGTTGAAACCGGTGAAGCTGGTGTCGACATCTACAACCTGACCAAATACACCCGCTCCAACCAGAACACCTGCATCAACCAGCGTCCGCTGGTGCGTAAAGGTGATCGGGTTCAGCGCAGCGACATCATGGCTGACGGCCCGTCCACCGACATGGGTGAACTGGCGCTGGGTCAGAACATGCGCATCGCGTTCATGGCCTGGAACGGTTACAACTTCGAAGACTCCATCTGCTTGTCGGAACGAGTTGTTCAAGAAGATCGCTTCACCACGATCCACATTCAGGAACTGACCTGTGTGGCGCGTGACACCAAGCTTGGGCCAGAGGAAATCACTGCAGACATCCCGAACGTGGGTGAAGCTGCACTGAACAAGCTGGACGAAGCCGGTATCGTTTACGTAGGTGCTGAAGTAGGCGCAGGCGACATCCTGGTGGGTAAGGTCACTCCGAAAGGCGAGACCCAACTGACTCCGGAAGAAAAACTGCTGCGTGCCATCTTCGGTGAAAAAGCCAGCGACGTTAAAGACACCTCCCTGCGCGTGCCTACCGGCACCAAGGGTACCGTCATCGACGTACAGGTCTTCACCCGCGACGGCGTTGAGCGTGATGCTCGTGCACTGTCGATCGAGAAGACTCAGCTCGACGAGATTCGCAAAGATCTGAACGAAGAGTTCCGTATCGTTGAAGGCGCGACTTTCGAACGTCTGCGCTCCGCTTTGGTCGGCCACAAAGCCGAAGGCGGCGCCGGTCTGAAGAAAGGTCAGGAAATCACCGACGAAGTTCTCGACGGTCTTGAGCATGGTCAGTGGTTCAAACTGCGCATGGCTGAAGATGCTCTGAACGAGCAGCTCGAGAAGGCTCAGGCCTACATCGTTGATCGCCGCCGTCTGCTGGACGACAAGTTCGAAGACAAGAAGCGCAAACTGCAGCAGGGCGATGACCTGGCTCCAGGCGTGTTGAAAATCGTCAAGGTTTACCTGGCAATCCGTCGCCGCATCCAGCCGGGCGACAAGATGGCCGGTCGTCACGGTAACAAAGGTGTGGTCTCCGTGATCATGCCGGTTGAAGACATGCCGCACGATGCCAATGGCACCCCGGTCGACGTCGTTCTCAACCCGTTGGGCGTACCTTCACGTATGAACGTTGGTCAGATCCTTGAAACCCACCTCGGCCTTGCGGCTAAAGGCTTGGGCGAGAAGATCAACCGGATGATCGAAGAGCAGCGCAAAGTCGCTGAGCTTCGTAAATTCCTCGACGAGATCTACAACCAGATCGGCGGTCGTAACGAAGATCTGGATAGCTTCTCCGACCAGGAAATCCTGGATCTGGCGAAGAACCTGCGTGGCGGCGTTCCAATGGCCACTCCAGTGTTCGACGGCGCCAAGGAAAGCGAAATCAAGGCCATGCTGAAACTGGCAGACCTGCCAGAAAGCGGCCAGATGCAGCTGACCGACGGCCGTACCGGCAACAAGTTCGAGCGCCCGGTTACTGTTGGCTACATGTACATGCTGAAGCTGAACCACTTGGTAGACGACAAGATGCACGCTCGTTCTACCGGTTCGTACAGCCTGGTTACTCAGCAGCCGCTGGGTGGTAAGGCGCAGTTCGGTGGTCAGCGTTTCGGAGAGATGGAGGTCTGGGCACTGGAAGCATACGGTGCTGCTTACACTCTGCAAGAAATGCTCACAGTGAAGTCGGACGATGTGAACGGCCGTACCAAGATGTACAAAAACATCGTGGATGGCGATCACCGTATGGAGCCGGGCATGCCCGAGTCTTTCAACGTGTTGATCAAGGAAATTCGTTCCCTCGGCATCGATATCGATCTGGAAACCGAATAACACGTGACGCGAATCGAGAGCGGGGCAGGATTGCCCGCTCTCTGCTCCGCCAGGAGGAAAGGCCTTGAAAGACCTACTGAATTTGCTGAAAAACCAGGGTCAAGTCGAAGAGTTCGACGCCATCCGTATTGGATTGGCATCGCCTGAGATGATCCGTTCGTGGTCGTTCGGTGAAGTTAAAAAGCCGGAAACCATCAACTACCGTACGTTCAAACCTGAGCGTGACGGCCTGTTCTGCGCCAAGATCTTTGGCCCGGTAAAGGATTACGAGTGCCTGTGCGGTAAGTACAAGCGCTTGAAGCACCGTGGTGTGATCTGCGAGAAGTGCGGCGTTGAAGTCGCGCTGGCTAAAGTTCGTCGTGAGCGCATGGCGCACATCGAACTGGCCTCGCCGGTTGCCCACATCTGGTTCCTGAAATCACTGCCGTCGCGTATCGGCTTGCTGATGGACATGACCCTGCGTGATATCGAGCGCGTTCTCTACTTCGAGAGCTACGTCGTTATCGATCCAGGCATGACCACCCTTGAAAAAGGTCAGTTGCTCAACGACGAGCAGTACTTCGAAGCGCTGGAAGAGTTCGGCGACGATTTCGATGCCCGCATGGGTGCCGAAGCTGTCCGTGAACTGCTGCACGCGATCGACCTGGAACACGAGATTGGCCGTCTGCGCGAAGAAATTCCGCAAACCAACTCTGAAACCAAAATCAAGAAGCTGTCCAAGCGTCTGAAGTTGATGGAAGCCTTCCAGGGTTCCGGCAACCTTCCAGAATGGATGGTGCTGACCGTTCTGCCGGTTCTGCCGCCAGATCTGCGTCCACTGGTCCCGCTGGATGGCGGTCGTTTCGCGACTTCCGACCTCAACGATCTGTATCGTCGAGTGATCAACCGTAACAACCGCTTGAAGCGTCTGCTCGATCTGTCCGCTCCGGACATCATCGTGCGCAACGAAAAGCGTATGTTGCAGGAAGCTGTCGACGCACTGCTCGACAACGGTCGTCGTGGCCGCGCTATCACCGGTTCCAACAAGCGTCCTCTGAAATCCCTGGCTGACATGATCAAGGGTAAGCAAGGTCGTTTCCGTCAGAACTTGCTCGGTAAGCGTGTTGACTACTCCGGTCGTTCGGTAATTACCGTAGGCCCGACACTGCGTCTGCACCAGTGCGGTCTGCCGAAGAAAATGGCTCTCGAGCTGTTCAAGCCGTTCATCTTCGGCAAGCTGGAAATGCGTGGTCTCGCGACCACCATTAAAGCTGCCAAGAAAATGGTTGAGCGCGAGCTGCCAGAGGTTTGGGACGTTCTCGCTGAAGTGATTCGCGAACACCCGGTTCTCCTCAACCGTGCACCGACCCTTCACCGTCTGGGTATCCAGGCGTTTGAACCGGTACTGATCGAAGGTAAGGCTATCCAGCTGCACCCTCTGGTCTGTGCTGCGTACAACGCCGACTTCGACGGCGACCAAATGGCCGTGCACGTACCGCTGACACTGGAAGCCCAGTTGGAAGCGCGTGCGTTGATGATGTCGACCAACAACATTCTGTCGCCAGCCAACGGTGAGCCAATCATCGTTCCGTCGCAGGACGTTGTATTGGGTCTGTACTACATGACTCGTGAAGCGATCAACGCCAAGGGCGAAGGTCGTGTGTTCGCGGATCTGCAAGAAGTTGACCGTGTGTTCCGTGCCGGCGAAGCCGCACTGCACGCTAAAGTCAAAGTGCGGATCCACGAAACCGTCAACGATCGTGATGGTGGCAGCGTCAAGAACACCCGTATCGTCGACACCACTGTCGGCCGTGCGCTGTTGTTCCAGGTTGTTCCACCTGGCCTGTCGTACGACGTCGTCAACCAGCCAATGAAGAAAAAAGCGATCTCCAAGCTGATCAACCAGTGCTACCGCGTGGTTGGTTTGAAAGAGACCGTGATCTTCGCTGACCAGTTGATGTACACCGGTTTTGCCTATTCGACCATTTCCGGCGTTTCCATCGGTGTTAACGACTTCGTTATCCCGGATGAAAAAGCCCGCATCATCAATGCTGCTACTGATGAAGTGAAAGAGATCGAAAGTCAGTACGCCTCCGGCCTGGTAACCCAGGGCGAGAAGTACAACAAAGTGATCGACCTTTGGTCCAAGGCGAACGACGAAGTTTCCAAGGCGATGATGGCCAACCTCTCGAAAGAGAAAGTCATCGACCGTCATGGCGTCGAAGTCGACCAGGAGTCCTTCAACTCGATGTACATGATGGCCGACTCGGGCGCACGGGGTTCTGCTGCGCAGATCCGTCAGCTCGCCGGTATGCGTGGCCTGATGGCCAAGCCGGACGGTTCCATCATCGAAACGCCGATTACTGCGAACTTCCGTGAAGGTTTGAGCGTACTTCAGTACTTCATCTCCACTCACGGTGCTCGTAAAGGTTTGGCGGATACCGCGTTGAAAACTGCGAACTCCGGTTACCTGACCCGTCGTCTGGTAGACGTGGCGCAGGATCTGGTTGTGACCGAGATCGATTGCGGCACCGAGCATGGCCTGGTAATGACTCCGCACATTGAAGGCGGTGACGTTGTTGAGCCATTGGGCGAGCGCGTATTGGGTCGAGTTATCGCCCGTGACGTGTTCAAGCCAGGTACCGAAGAAATCATCGTTCCTGCCGGTACGCTGGTAGACGAGAAGTGGGTCGAGTTCATCGAGCTGAACAGCATCGACGAAGTGATCGTGCGTTCGCCGATCAGCTGCGAAACCCGCTATGGCATTTGCGCCAAGTGCTACGGCCGTGACTTGGCTCGTGGTCACCAGGTGAACATCGGTGAAGCGGTCGGCGTTATCGCTGCCCAGTCCATCGGTGAGCCGGGTACCCAACTGACCATGCGTACGTTCCACATCGGTGGTGCGGCAAGCCGGACCTCCGCAGCCGACAGCGTTCAGGTGAAGAATGGCGGTACCGTCCGTCTGCACAACCTGAAGCACGTTGAGCGAGTGGATGGTTGCCTGGTTGCTGTGTCCCGTTCCGGTGAGCTGGCGATCGCTGATGACTTCGGTCGTGAGCGCGAGCGTTACAAGCTGCCGTACGGTGCTGTGATTTCGGTTAAAGAAGGTGACAAGGTCGACGCTGGCGCAATCGTGGCCAAGTGGGATCCGCACACTCACCCAATCGTTACCGAAATGAAAGGTACCGTGACCTACGTGGGCATGGAAGAAGGCATCACGATCAAGCGTCAGACTGACGAATTGACCGGTATGACCAACATTGAAGTACTCGACGCCAAAGACCGTCCAGCTGCCGGTAAAGATATCCGTCCTGCTGTGAAGATGGTTGATGACAATGGCAAAGATCTCTTGCTGCCGGGTACCGACGTAATTGCTCAGTACTTCCTGCCTGCCAACGCCCTGGTCGGTGTAGCGGATGGTGCGAAAATCGCGATCGGTGATGTTATCGCTCGTATTCCGCAAGAGACTTCGAAGACCCGTGACATCACCGGTGGTCTGCCGCGTGTTGCCGACTTGTTCGAAGCCCGTCGTCCGAAAGAAGCGTCGATTCTGGCGGAAGTCAGCGGCACCATCGCGTTCGGTAAAGAGACCAAAGGCAAGCGCCGTCTGGTCATTACCCCGAATGACGGTAGCGATCCGTACGAAGAGCTGATTCCGAAGTGGCGTCACCTGAACGTCTTCGAAGGCGAACAGGTAAACCGCGGCGAAGTTATCTCCGACGGCCCGAGCGATCCACACGACATCCTGCGTCTGCTGGGTGTGAGTGCGCTGGCCAAGTACATCGTGAACGAGATCCAGGACGTTTATCGTCTGCAAGGCGTGAAGATCAACGACAAGCACATCGAGACCATCCTGCGTCAGATGTTGCGTAAGGTTGAAATCGCTGAATCCGGCGACTCGACTTTCATCAAGGGCGACCAGATGGAGTTGACTCACGTTCTGGTAGAAAACGAGCGTCTGGCTGGCGACGAGAAATTCGTTTCCAAGTTCACTCGCGTGCTGCTGGGTATCACCAAGGCGTCGTTGTCCACCGAATCGTTCATCTCGGCGGCTTCCTTCCAGGAAACCACTCGCGTACTGACCGAAGCGGCGGTAACCGGCAAGCGCGATTACCTGCGCGGCCTGAAAGAAAACGTGGTCGTGGGTCGTCTGATCCCGGCCGGTACCGGTCTGGCTTATCACAGCGAGCGCAAGCGCCGTCGTGATGCTGACAAACCGTTGCGCGTAAGCGCCAGTGAAGTGGAAGCTGCACTGACTGAAGCACTGAACTCGAGCGGTAACTGAGTTCTGCAGTAAATAAGCGTGGGGCCCCGGTCGCTCCGTTTATCGAATCGAGACAATTTGTCGAGGTTGGGTGAGCGGGGAGATCGGGGCCTTGCCTTGACTGGGGGCAAGATCCTCTTTAGACTCTTGTACCCCTAAATTTGGCGGGAATTCGTTCCTGCCATTTTGCTTTTCTTGCAAGACAATAGCGTCGCAAGACAACAGTGGAGCTAGTAGATGGCAACTATCAACCAGCTGGTACGTCAGCCGCGTAAGCGTATCGTCGAGAAATCCGACGTGCCTGCGCTGCAGAACTGCCCGCAACGTCGTGGCGTATGCACCCGTGTGTATACCACCACGCCGAAAAAACCTAACTCGGCACTGCGTAAAGTATGCCGTGTGCGTCTGACCAACGGTTTCGAGGTTTCCTCGTACATCGGCGGTGAAGGCCACAACCTGCAAGAGCACAGCGTCGTACTGATCCGCGGCGGCCGTGTAAAAGACTTGCCAGGTGTTCGTTACCACACCGTTCGCGGTTCTTTGGATACTTCCGGCGTTAAAGGTCGTAACCAGGGTCGTTCGAAGTACGGTACCAAGAAGCCTAAGTAGTAGTGGCTTTTTGTAAGAACTGATTTTCTATTTTTCTGAGTCGATAAGAGTAAGGTCGGAGGCGTCCCGAAAGGGCACCGATTCCGAGCGAACCTGAAGACCGTTTGAGGGCTTATCCATGCCAAGAAGACGCGTAGCAGCCAAGCGCGAAGTGCTTGACGATCCAAAATACGGCAGCCAGATCCTGGCCAAGTTCATGAACCACGTGATGGAAAGCGGCAAGAAAGCCGTTGCCGAGCGTATCGTTTATGGCGCGCTGGAAAAGGTTAAAGAACGCAAGAACAGCGACCCCCTGGAAATCTTCGAGAAAGCTCTCGACGCCATCGCTCCGCTGGTCGAAGTGAAGTCGCGCCGTGTAGGCGGTGCTACTTACCAGGTTCCGGTTGAAGTTCGTCCGTCCCGTCGTAACGCCTTGGCAATGCGCTGGTTGGTAGACTTCGCCCGTAAGCGCGGCGAGAAGTCTATGGCTCTGCGTTTGGCTGGCGAACTGTTGGACGCCGCTGAAGGTAAAGGTGCTGCAGTTAAGAAGCGTGAAGACGTGCACCGTATGGCTGAAGCCAACAAGGCTTTCTCGCACTACCGCTTCTAATTTTAGCGTCACTAATTTTGCGAGGGCTTTATGGCTCGTACTACACCGATTAACCGCTACCGTAACATTGGTATCGTTGCTCACGTGGATGCTGGTAAAACCACCACCACCGAGCGCGTCCTTTTTTACACTGGCAAAAGTCACAAAATGGGCGAGGTGCATGACGGCGCCGCGACCACAGACTGGATGGTGCAGGAGCAGGAGCGTGGTATTACCATTACTTCTGCTGCCATTACCGCCTTCTGGCAGGGTTCCGAGAAGCAGCACAAAGACCAATACCGCTTCAACGTCATCGACACCCCGGGCCACGTTGACTTCACTATTGAAGTTGAGCGTTCCCTGCGTGTACTCGACGGCGCGGTCGTTGTGTTCTGTGGTACTTCGGGCGTTGAGCCTCAGTCGGAAACCGTATGGCGTCAAGCCAACAAATACGGCGTTCCACGTCTTGTTTACGTAAACAAGATGGACCGTGCTGGTGCGAACTTCCTGCGCGTGATCGGTCAGATCAAGCAGCGTCTGGGTCACACCCCGGTGCCTATCCAGTTGGCTATCGGTTCCGAAGACAACTTCCAGGGTCAGATCGATCTGATGGCCATGGAAGCTGTTTACTGGAATGATTCTGACAAAGGCATGGTTCCAGTTCGCAAGCCTATCCCTGCTGAATTGCAGGAACTGGCTGACGAGTGGCGCGGTAACATGGTTGAGGCTGCGGCCGAAGCCAGCGAAGAGTTGATGAACAAGTACCTCGAAGGTGAAGAACTCACCAACGCGGAAATCAAGGCCGCTCTGCGTCAGCGTACTATCGCTGGTGAGATCGTTCTGGCTGTTTGCGGTTCTTCCTTCAAGAACAAGGGTGTTCCCCTGGTTCTCGACGCCGTTATCGACTACCTGCCTGCTCCTTCCGACATTCCTGCCATCAAGGGTACTGACCCGGATGACGAGACCAAGGAAATGGAGCGTCACGCAGACGACAGCGAGCCGTTCTCGGCTCTGGCGTTCAAGATCGCTACCGACCCATTCGTGGGTACCTTGACCTTCGTTCGAGTTTACTCGGGCGTGTTGGCCTCCGGCGACGGCGTGATCAACTCGGTTAAAGGCAAGAAAGAGCGCGTGGGTCGTATGGTGCAAATGCACGCAAACGCCCGTGAAGAAATCAAGGAAGTACGCGCTGGTGACATCGCGGCCTTGATCGGCATGAAGGACGTCACCACTGGTGAAACTTTGTGCAACGCTGACAAGCCAATTATCCTGGTTCGCATGGACTTCCCGGAGCCGGTTATTTCGGTTGCCGTAGAGCCTAAGACCAAGGACGACCAGGAAAAAATGGGTATCGCTCTGGGCAAGCTTGCTCAGGAAGACCCATCTTTCCGCGTCAAGACTGATGAAGAGACTGGTCAAACGATCATCTCTGGCATGGGCGAGTTGCACCTGGACATCCTGGTTGACCGGATGCGCCGTGAGTTCAACGTCGAAGCCAACATCGGTAAGCCTCAAGTTTCGTACCGTGAGCGCATCACGAAGAGCTGCGAAATTGAAGGCAAGTTCGTTCGTCAGTCCGGCGGTCGTGGCCAGTTCGGCCATTGCTGGATTCGTTTTGCTCCTGCTGATGAAGGTCAGGAAGGTCTGCAATTCCTGAACGAAGTAGTGGGTGGTGTGGTTCCTAAGGAATACATCCCGGCTATCCAGAAGGGTATCGAAGAGCAGATGAAGAACGGCGTTGTGGCCGGCTATCCGCTGATCGGCCTGAAGGCTACCGTGTTTGATGGTTCCTACCACGACGTCGACTCCAACGAGATGGCGTTTAAGGTGGCTGCTTCCATGGCGACCAAGCAACTGGCCCAGAAGGGCGGTGGTGAGTTGCTTGAGCCGATCATGGCGGTAGAGGTTGTTACGCCTGAAGACTATATGGGTGACGTGATGGGCGACCTTAACCGTCGTCGCGGCATGATCCTGGGTATGGAAGACACGGTTTCCGGCAAAGTGATTCGCGCCGAGGTTCCGCTGGGTGAGATGTTCGGTTACGCAACCGACGTACGCTCCATGTCCCAAGGTCGCGCAAGCTACTCTATGGAATTCAAAAAATACAATACGGCTCCGTCGCACATCGTCGAAACCGTTACCAAAAAACAAGGCTGATTCAGCCCCTTTAGGCTAGGAGTTAATTGTCGTGGCTAAAGAAAAATTTGACCGTACCCTCCCGCACGTCAACGTTGGCACCATCGGTCACGTCGACCACGGTAAAACCACGCTGACCGCTGCTCTGACTCGCGTCTGCTCCGAAGTTTTCGGTTCGGCTGTTGTTGCTTTCGATAAAATCGACAGCGCTCCAGAAGAAAAGGCTCGTGGTATCACCATCAACACCGCGCACGTTGAATACAACTCGCTGATCCGTCACTACGCTCACGTTGACTGCCCAGGTCACGCTGACTATGTGAAGAACATGATCACCGGTGCTGCTCAGATGGACGGCGCTATTCTGGTTTGCTCGGCCGCTGATGGTCCGATGCCACAAACCCGTGAGCACATCCTGCTGTCCCGTCAGGTTGGCGTTCCGTACATCGTTGTCTTCCTGAACAAGGCTGACATGGTTGACGACGCTGAACTGCTGGAACTGGTTGAGATGGAAGTGCGCGATCTGCTGAGCACTTACGACTTCCCGGGCGACGACACCCCGATCATCATCGGTTCGGCTCTGATGGCTCTGAACGGCCAAGACGACAACGAAATGGGCACCACTGCCGTTCGTAAACTGGTTGAGACTCTGGACAGCTACATCCCAGATCCAGTCCGTGTTATCGACAAGCCGTTCCTGATGCCAATCGAAGACGTATTCTCGATCTCCGGTCGCGGTACTGTTGTAACTGGTCGTATCGAGCGCGGTATCGTCAAGGTTCAGGATCCACTGGAAATCGTTGGTCTGCGTGACACTACCGTCACCACCTGCACCGGTGTTGAAATGTTCCGTAAGCTGCTCGACGAAGGTCGTGCTGGCGAGAACTGCGGCGTGCTGCTGCGCGGCACCAAGCGTGACGACGTTGAGCGTGGCCAGGTTCTGGTCAAGCCAGGTTCGGTTAAGCCGCACACTACCTTCGAAGCCGAAGTGTACGTGTTGAGCAAAGAAGAAGGCGGTCGCCACACTCCGTTCTTCAAAGGCTACCGTCCACAGTTCTACTTCCGGACCACTGACGTGACCGGTAACTGCGAACTGCCGGAAGGCGTTGAAATGGTAATGCCGGGCGACAACATCAAAATGGTTGTCACCCTGATCAAAACCATCGCAATGGAAGATGGTCTGCGTTTCGCTATTCGTGAAGGCGGTCGTACCGTCGGCGCTGGCGTCGTAGCCAAAATCATCGCTTAATAAGTGATGACTTGAAAAAGCCCCCGCCTAGCGGGGGCTTTTTTATTGGGTTGACACTGTGGTAGCCCGTCTATAGAATTGCGCCTCCTTTTAACGGGCGTATTGCGCTCGCTGGGAATAGCAGCCGGAGTCTGAAATCCAATGCAAAATCAGCAAATCCGTATCAGGTTGAAGGCTTTTGACCATCGCCTGATCGACCAATCCACCCAGGAAATCGTGGAAACCGCGAAACGTACTGGTGCTCAAGTGCGTGGTCCAATTCCACTGCCTACCCGTAAAGAGCGGTTCACCGTTCTGGTCTCCCCGCACGTCAACAAAGACGCGCGTGACCAGTACGAGATCCGTACTCATAAGCGCGTTCTGGACATCGTCCAGCCAACGGATAAAACCGTTGATGCTCTTATGAAGCTTGATCTTGCGGCCGGTGTGGAAGTGCAGATCAGCCTCGGCTAAGACTCGGTCTTAGTCGTGTAACGCTCTGAAATGGGCGGCCATAGCGGGTGAAAGCCCCGTACACTCATGAGGTTTACAACATGACTATTGGTGTAGTCGGTCGTAAATGCGGTATGACCCGTATTTTCACCGAAGAAGGTGTCTCCATTCCGGTCACGGTCATTGAGATCGAGCCGAATCGCGTCACCCAGTTCAAAACTGAAGAGACCGATGGCTATCGTGCAGTGCAAGTCACTGTAGGCGAGCGTCGTGCTTCGCGTGTTACAGCTGCTCAGGCTGGCCACTTCGCTAAAGCGAACGTTGCCGCTGGTCGTACCGTAATGGAATTTCGTCTTGAAGAAGGCGAGTACCAGGCCGGCGATCTGATCAACGCTGAAATCTTCGCCGCTGGTCAACTGGTTGATGTAACCGGTCAGTCCAAGGGTAAAGGCTTCCAGGGTACGATCAAGCGTTGGAACTTCCGCGGGCAAGATAATACCCACGGTAACTCCGTGTCCCACCGCGTTCCAGGCTCTATCGGCCAGTGCCAGACTCCTGGTCGTGTATTCAAGGGCAAAAAAATGTCCGGTCATATGGGCGCTGAGCGCGTGACCGTGCAGTCCCTCGAAGTAGTGCGCGTGGACGCTGAACGCAATCTGTTGTTGGTCAAGGGTGCTGTTCCTGGCGCTACTGGCGGCAACTTGGTTGTACGTCCAGCAGCCAAGGCTCGCGGTTAAGGGGAAGCTGACATGCAATTAAATGTAAATGACGCTCAAGCGATCGAAGTTTCCGAACTGACATTTGGCGGCGAATTCAACGAGACGCTGGTTCACCAAGCAGTCGTGGCCTACATGGCCGGCGGCCGTCAAGGTAGCAAGCAGCAAAAGACCCGTTCCGACGTTCGTGGTGGCGGTAAGCGCCCATGGCGTCAGAAAGGTACTGGCCGTGCTCGTGCCGGTACTATCCGTAGCCCAATCTGGCGTGGCGGCGGTACCACTTTCGCAGCTCGTCCTCAGGATCACACCCAAAAGCTGAACAAGAAGATGTATCGCGCAGCAATGCGTTCCATCCTTGCTGAGCTGGTGCGTACTGATCGTCTGGTTGTGGTTCAGGACTTCGCTGTTGATGCACCGAAGACCAAAGATCTGCTGAACAAACTGACCGGCATGGGCCTGACTGACGTCTTGATCGTGTCTGAAGTGGTTGATCAGAACCTGTACCTGGCTGCTCGCAACCTGCCACACGTTGATGTACGTGACGTGCAAGGTTCCGATCCAGTTAGTCTGATCGCATACGACAAGGTGTTGATCACCGTGTCGGCCGTGAAGAAATTCGAGGAGCTGCTGGGATGAACCAGGAACGCGTATTTAAAGTTCTGCTTGGCCCGCACGTTTCCGAGAAGGCTACGGTTCTGGCTGACAAGAAAGGCCAGTTCGTTTTCAAGGTTGCAACTGACGCAACCAAGCTGGAAATCAAGAAGGCCGTCGAAAGCCTGTTCAGCGTGAAAGTAGAGCGTGTTACTACCCTGAATGTTCTGGGTAAGAGCAAGCGCACTGCTCGCGGTCTGGGCAAGCGTAATGACTGGAAGAAGGCAGTTATCTCCCTTCAGCCAGGCCAAGATCTCGATTTCAGCAGCAGTGCTGAGTAAGGAAGGGGTGCATCATGGCAATCGTTAAATGCAAACCGACTTCCCCTGGCCGCCGTTTTGTGGTCAAGGTGGTCAACCAGGAGCTGCATAAAGGCGCTCCTCACGCACCGCTGCTCGAGAAAAAATCGAAGACTGGTGGTCGTAACAACAATGGTCGTATTACCACTCGTCACATCGGTGGTGGCCACAAGCAGCATTATCGTCTGGTCGATTTCCGTCGCAACGACAAAGATGGCATCTCTGCCACTGTCGAGCGCATTGAATACGATCCAAACCGTACTGCTCACATCGCTCTGCTGCTGTACGCAGATGGCGAGCGTCGCTACATCATCGCCCCTAAAGGCGTGAGTGCTGGTGACCAGCTGATCGCAGGTGCTCTGGCGCCGATCAAGCCGGGCAACGCTCTGCAACTGCGTAACATTCCAGTTGGTAGCACCGTACACGGCATCGAATTGAAGCCAGGTAAAGGCGCGCAAATCGCTCGTTCCGCTGGTGCTTCGGCTCAGCTGATCGCTCGTGAAGGTGTCTACGTGACCCTGCGTCTGCGTTCTGGTGAGATGCGTAAAGTGCTGGCTGAATGCCGCGCGACCCTGGGTGAAGTCTCGAACTCCGAGCACAGCCTGCGTTCGCTGGGTAAAGCTGGTGCCAAACGCTGGCGTGGCGTTCGCCCAACCGTTCGTGGTGTTGCCATGAACCCGGTTGACCACCCACATGGTGGTGGTGAAGGTCGTACCTCTGGTGGTCGTCATCCGGTATCGCCATGGGGCTTCCCGACTAAGGGCGCGAAGACTCGTGGTAATAAGCGTACCGACAAAATGATCGTCCGTCGTCGCAAGTAAATAGAGGGATACGACAGTGCCACGTTCTCTGAAAAAAGGTCCTTTTATTGATCTTCACCTACTGAAGAAGATCGAAGTGGCGGCGGAAAAGAACGATCGCAAACCAGTTAAAACCTGGTCGCGTCGTTCGATGATCCTGCCACAAATGGTCGGTTTGACCATTGCAGTGCATAACGGTCGTCAACATGTTCCAGTTCTCGTGAACGAAGACATGGTCGGCCACAAACTAGGCGAGTTTGCCGGTACCCGCACATATCGTGGGCACGTGGCAGACAAGAAAGCCAAGCGTTAAGGGGTAAGGAACGATGGAAGTAGCCGCTAAGTTGTCGGGCGCTCGAATCTCCGCCCAGAAAGCCCGCTTGGTCGCCGACCAGATCCGCGGGAAGAAGGTGGGCGAAGCGCTCAACCTGTTGGCTTTCAGCAGTAAGAAAGCCGCCGAGATCATGAAGAAAGTGCTGGAGTCGGCCGTAGCCAACGCCGAGCATAACGAAGGCGCAGACGTTGATGACCTTAAAGTCAGCACCGTTTTCGTCAACGAAGGGCGTTCGCTGAAGCGAATCATGCCACGTGCCAAAGGCCGTGCTGATCGCATCGTCAAGCGGTCTTGCCATATCACTGTCAAGGTTGCTGACAAGTAACGGAGTCGAAGAGATGGGTCAGAAAGTACATCCCATTGGCATTCGCCTGGGAATCGTCAAGGAGCACACCTCCGTCTGGTACGCAGACGGTCGGACTTATGCGGACTATTTGTTCGCTGATCTGAAGGTGCGTGAGTATCTCCAAGACAAACTAAAAAGCGCGTCCGTAAGCCGTATCGATATCCATCGTCCGGCTCAAACAGCACGTATCACCATCCACACTGCTCGTCCAGGTATCGTTATCGGGAAGAAAGGTGAAGATGTTGAGAAACTGCGTCAGGACCTGACCAAGCAAATGGGTGTGCCTGTGCACATCAATATCGAAGAAATCCGCAAGCCGGAACTCGACGGTATGTTGGTTGCGCAGAGCGTAGCTCAGCAGCTGGAGCGCCGCGTAATGTTCCGTCGCGCTATGAAGCGCGCTGTACAGAACGCCATGCGCATTGGTGCCAAAGGCATCAAAATCCAAGTGAGCGGTCGTCTCGGCGGTGCTGAAATCGCACGTACTGAATGGTATCGCGAAGGTCGTGTGCCACTGCACACCCTGCGTGCCGACATCGACTATGCCAACTACGAAGCTCACACCACTTACGGTGTGATCGGTGTAAAGGTTTGGATCTTCAAAGGCGAAGTAATTGGTGGTCGCCAAGAAGAGCTGAAACCACAAGCACCAGCGCCTCGTAAAAAAGCTGCTAAGTAAGGGGTACGCCAAATGTTGCAACCAAAGCGTACGAAGTTCCGCAAGCAGATGACAGGCCACAACCGTGGTCTGGCTCAGCGCGGTAGCAAAGTCAGCTTCGGCGAGTTCGCGCTGAAGTCTGTAGCTCGTGGTCGTCTCACCGCTCGTCAGATCGAGTCAGCGCGTCGTGCTCTGACCCGTCACGTTAAACGTGGCGGCAAGATCTGGATCCGTGTATTCCCGGACAAGCCTATTTCCAAAAAGCCACTCGAAGTTCGGATGGGTAAAGGTAAGGGTAGTGTGGAGTACTGGGTTGCCCAGATTCAGCCAGGCAAAGTCCTGTATGAAATCGAGGGTGTTACTGAAGAGCTGGCGCGTGAGGCTTTTGCCTTGGCTGCTGCAAAGCTGCCGCTCGCCACTGCCTTCGTTAAACGGACGGTGATGTGATGAAAGCGAACGAACTTCGTGAAAAAGACGCGCCGCAGCTTAACGAGCAACTGCTCGGCCTGCTGCGCGACCAGTTCAATCTGCGCATGCAGAAAGCAACTGGCCAGTTGGGGCAGTCTCACCTGCTCCGGCAAGTTAAGCGTGACATCGCTCGCGTGAAGACTGTGCTCAAACAGCAGGCAGGTAAGTAATCATGGCTGAAGCCGAAAAAACCGTCCGTACGCTGACTGGCCGTGTTGTCAGCGACAAAATGGACAAGACCATCACCGTTCTGATCGAGCGTCGCGTTAAGCACCCGATCTACGGTAAATACGTTAAGCGTTCGACTAAGCTGCACGCGCACGACGAAACCAATCAGTGCCACATCGGCGACAAAGTCACTATTCGTGAAACTCGTCCTTTGGCCAAGACAAAGTCTTGGGCGCTGGTTGATGTTCTCGAACGCGCTGTGGAAGTCTAAGGACTAGGGGTCGGAGAAATTATATGATTCAGACTCAATCCATGCTCGATGTGGCCGATAACAGCGGCGCTCGCCGCGTTATGTGCATCAAGGTGCTGGGTGGCTCCCATCGTCGTTACGCTGGTATCGGTGACATCATCAAAGTTACCGTGAAGGAAGCAATTCCTCGCGGTAAAGTGAAAAAAGGCCAAGTGATGACTGCTGTTGTGGTCCGCACTCGTCACGGCGTACGTCGTGCTGATGGCTCCATTATCCGCTTTGATGGCAACGCTGCTGTTCTTCTGAACAACAAGCAAGAGCCGATCGGCACCCGTATCTTTGGGCCAGTGACCCGTGAACTTCGTACTGAGAAGTTCATGAAGATCGTCTCGCTCGCCCCAGAAGTGCTGTAAGGAGATCCGACATGCAAAAGATTCGTCGTGACGACGAGATCATCGTGATCGCCGGCAAAGACAAAGGTAAGCGCGGTAAGGTGCTTAAGGTTCTCGCTGACGACCGTCTGGTCGTAGGTGGTCTGAACCTGGTTAAGCGTCATACCAAGCCTAACCCTGCGTCGGGCGTACAAGGCGGTATCGTCGAGAAAGAAGCGCCATTGCACGCTTCCAACGTTGCCATTTTCAACGGCGAAACCAACAAGGCTGATCGCGTTGGTTTCAAAGTAGAAGACGGCAAGAAAATTCGTGTCTTCAAGTCGACCCAAAAAGCGGTTGATGCTTGAACACTGCTAGGTAGAAGACCATGGCACGACTAAAAGAGATTTACTGGAAGGAAATCGCACCGAAGCTTAAGGAAGAACTTAAGCTTTCGAACGTGATGGAAGTTCCACGCGTTACCAAAATCACCCTGAACATGGGTCTGGGCGAAGCGGTCGGTGACAAAAAAGTCATCGAGCACGCTGTTGCTGACCTGGAAAAGATCACCGGTCAGAAAGTCGTTGTGACTTACGCTCGGAAATCCATCGCTGGCTTTAAAGTCCGTGAAGGTTGGCCGATCGGCGTCAAAGTGACCCTGCGCCGTGAGCGTATGTACGAGTTCCTGGATCGTCTGCTGTCGATCTCCCTGCCTCGGGTTCGCGACTTCCGCGGCCTGAATGCCAAGTCCTTCGATGGTCGTGGTAACTACAGCATGGGCGTTAAAGAGCAGATCATCTTCCCGGAAATCGACTACGACAAGATCGATGCTCTCCGCGGTCTGGACATTACCCTGACCACCACTGCCAAGAACGATGATGAAGGTCGCGCCCTGTTGCGTGCTTTCAAATTCCCGTTCCGCAACTGATTGGAGTAGGAAAATGGCCAAGATGAGCATGAAAAACCGCGAGCTGAAGCGTCAGCTCACGGTTGCCAAGTACGCCAAAAAGCGTGCAGCACTGAAAGCTATCATCGTTGATCTGAACGCAAGTCCAGAAGCGCGTTGGGAAGCTACAGTAGCTCTGCAGAAGCAGCCACGTGACGCAAGCGCCTCGCGCATGCGTAACCGCTGCCGCCTGACCGGTCGTCCACACGGCGTTTACCGCAAGTTCGGCCTCGGCCGTAACAAACTGCGTGAAGCGGCAATGCGTGGTGACGTACCAGGTCTGGTTAAAGCCAGCTGGTAAGTACTTTCGAAGTCTCGGTGGTCAGGATCGCAAGATACTGACCACCGGTGGCCTTGAATCTGGAACAAGCCCCCTTTGGGGCTTGTTTCATTTCCGGAGTATGTCTAAAATACGCGGCTCGCCTGAGCCCGAGTGTTTTATGCTCGGAGATTCTCGGTGACATATGTAGCCGCAAGGCTAATTTTTTTGTATTAGGAGCGTCTAGCCCATGAGTATGCAGGACCCGTTAGCGGACATGCTAACTCGTATCCGTAATGCCCAGATGGCTGAAAAGTCCGTCGTAAGCATGCCATCTTCCACGTTGAAGGTAGCTGTTGCCAAAGTCCTGAAAGACGAAGGTTACATTGCGGGTTATCAGATCAGCAGCGAAATCAAACCACTGCTGTCCATCGAGCTGAAGTACTTCGAAGGCCGTCCGGTCATCGAAGAAGTGAAGCGCGTTAGCCGTCCAGGCCTGCGTCAGTACAAGTCCGTCGATGATCTGCCAAAAGTTCGTGGCGGTCTCGGTGTGTCTATCGTCTCCACCAACAAAGGTGTGATGACGGATCGTGCTGCGCGCGCTGCCGGTGTCGGCGGCGAAGTTCTTTGCACTGTGTTCTAAGGGGGGGTAAGCATGTCACGCGTCGCTAAGAACCCCGTTAAGCTGCCAGCCGGTGTCGAAGTCAAATTCGCAGGTCAACAGCTTTCGGTGAAGGGTGCCAAGGGCACTCTCGAACTGAACATCCATTCGTCCGTTGAGATCGTTGAAGAAGCTGGTGAGCTGCGTTTCGCTGCTCGCAATGGCGATCAACAAACTCGCGCAATGGCTGGTACCACTCGTGCGTTGGTAAACAACATGGTCCAAGGCGTAAGCCAAGGCTTCGAGCGCAAGCTCCAGCTGGTCGGTGTTGGTTACAAAGCGCAAGCAAAAGGCACAGTGCTGAACCTGGCTCTTGGCTTCTCGCACCCAGTGGATTATGAACTGCCGGAAGGCATCACCGCTGAGACTCCTAGCCAAACCGACATCCTGATTCGGGGTATCGATAAGCAGCTAGTAGGTCAAGTGGCCGCCGAGATCCGCGACTTCCGTCCACCAGAGCCGTACAAAGGCAAAGGTGTGCGCTACGCGGACGAAGTCGTCCGTCGTAAAGAAGCCAAGAAGAAGTAGGGCATAGCAAATGACCGACAAAAAAGTTACTCGACTGCGTCGCGCTCGCAAAGCACGCCTGAAAATGCACGAACTCGAAGTCGTGCGTCTCTGCGTGTTCCGTTCGTCGCAGCACATCTACGCCCAGGTCATTTCGGCCGACGGCAACAAAGTCCTGGCATCTGCCTCGACTTTGGATAAAGAACTGCGTGATGGCGCCACTGGCAACATCGACGCGGCCACTAAGGTTGGCCAGCTGGTCGCTACGCGTGCTAAAGCCGCTGGCGTCTCGCAGGTGGCTTTCGACCGCTCTGGCTTCAAGTACCACGGCCGCGTCAAGGCGCTGGCTGATGCTGCTCGTGAAGCTGGGCTGGAGTTCTAAGTTATGTCAAATAACGACCAAAAGCGCGACGAAGGCTACATTGAGAAGCTGGTTCAAGTTAACCGCGTAGCCAAAACCGTAAAAGGCGGCCGTATCTTCACTTTCACCGCGTTGACCGTGGTTGGTGATGGTAAAGGGCGTGTTGGCTTCGGCCGTGGCAAGTCACGTGAAGTGCCTGCTGCGATCCAGAAGGCAATGGAAGCTGCTCGCCGCAACATGATCCAAGTTGATCTGAACGGCACCACTCTGCAGTACGCAATGAAGTCCGGTCACGGCGCTTCGAAGGTGTACATGCAGCCTGCATCTGAAGGTACCGGTATCATCGCTGGCGGCGCTATGCGTGCTGTCCTCGAAGTTGCTGGCGTTCAGAACGTTCTGGCCAAGTGCTACGGCTCGACTAACCCGGTAAACGTGGTTCACGCCACTTTCAAAGGTTTGAAAGCTATGCAGTCTCCTGAGTCCATTGCCGCCAAGCGTGGCAAAAGCGTCAAGGAGATCTTCTGATCATGGCTACCGTTAAAGTTACGCTGATCAAAAGCATGACCGGCCGCATCCCTAACCACAAACTGTGCGTTAAGGGTCTGGGTCTGCGTCGCATCGGTCACACTGTAGAAGTACTTGATACTCCCGAGAATCGCGGGATGATCAACAAGGCTTACTACATGCTGCGTGTCGAGGGTTAATCGATGAAACTCAATGATCTGAGTCCAGCGCCGGGTTCCCGTCGCGAAAAGCATCGTCCGGGCCGTGGTATCGGTAGTGGTTTGGGCAAGACCGGTGGCCGTGGCCACAAAGGTCAATCCTCCCGCTCCGGTGGCACCATTGCTCCAGGCTTTGAAGGCGGTCAACAGCCGCTGCATCGTCGCCTGCCGAAATTCGGTTTCGTTTCCCTGAAAGCCATGGATCGCGCAGAAGTGCGTTTGTCCGAGCTGGCTAAAGTGGAAGGCGACATCGTCACCGTGCAGTCCCTGAAAGATGCCAACGTGATCAACGTCAACGTACAGCGTGTGAAAATCATGCTGTCCGGCGAAGTTACTCGCGCTGTTACCATCGGAAAGGGAATCGGCGCCACCAAAGGTGCGCGTGCGGCTATCGAAGCAGCTGGCGGCAAGTTCGAGGAATAAATGGCTAAGCAAGGTGCTCTCTCTGCGCTCGGCAAAGGCGGTATGTCTGAACTCTGGGCTCGTCTGCGTTTTCTGTTCCTGGCGATTATCGTCTACCGAATAGGCGCACACATCCCGGTTCCAGGTATCAACCCGGACCGACTCGCGGACCTGTTTCGACAGAATGAGGGGACCATTCTTAGCTTGTTCAACATGTTTTCCGGCGGCGCGCTGGAGCGGATGAGTATCTTTGCACTGGGGATCATGCCGTACATTTCGGCATCGATCATCATGCAGTTGATGACCGCCGTCAGCCCGCAACTGGAGCAGTTGAAGAAGGAAGGTGAAGCTGGGCGTCGCAAGATTGCTCAGTACACCCGCTACGGCACCGTCGTCCTCGCTCTCGTTCAGGCAATTGGCATGTCCATTGGTCTGGCGGGGCAGGGCGTTGCGTTCACTGGTGACTTTGGCTTCCATTTCGTCGCGGTATCCACTTTTGTGGCTGGTGCGATGTTCATGATGTGGCTGGGTGAGCAGATTACTGAGCGTGGTGTTGGCAACGGTATCTCGATGTTGATTTTCGCAGGTATCGTCGCCGGTCTTCCGAGAGCGATCGGGCAGTCTTTCGAGTCTGCGCGTCAGGGGGATATCAACATCTTCGCCCTGGTTGCCATCGGTTTGCTGGCAGTAGCGATTATCGGTTTTGTGGTGTTCATTGAGCGTGGTCAGCGTCGTATTGCTGTTCATTACGCCAAGCGTCAGCAGGGCCGCAAGGTCTTCGCCGCGCAGACTAGCCACTTGCCGCTGAAGGTGAACATGGCCGGTGTTATTCCGGCCATTTTCGCGAGCAGCATTTTGCTGTTCCCGGCTTCGTTGGGTACCTGGTTTGGTCAGTCTGAAGGTATGGGCTGGCTGCAGGACATCTCGCAGTCGATCGCTCCTGGTCAGCCGTTGAATATTCTGCTGTTTAGTGCAGGGATTATTTTCTTCTGCTTCTTCTATACGGCGTTGATGTTCAATCCGAAAGACGTAGCGGAAAACCTGAAGAAGTCCGGTGCCTTTATTCCGGGCATCCGTCCAGGCGAGCAGTCTGCGCGCTACATTGATGGCGTTCTGACTCGTTTGACCCTGTTCGGTGCTCTATATATGACGGCCGTGTGTCTGTTGCCCCAATTCCTGGTGGTTGCGGCAAACGTTCCGTTCTACCTTGGCGGGACCTCGTTGCTGATCGTCGTCGTGGTTGTGATGGACTTCATGTCCCAAGTACAATCACACCTCGTTTCGCACCAGTACGAATCCCTGATGAAGAAAGCCAACCTGAAGGGTTACGGCAGCGGCATGTTGCGCTGAGTACCCATAAGGTTCGAGGAGTTGGTGATGAAAGTTCGTGCATCGGTGAAAAAGCTGTGCCGTAACTGCAAGATTATTCGCCGCGAAGGTGTTGTTCGAGTAATTTGCAGCGCGGAACCGCGTCACAAACAGCGCCAAGGCTGAGTGTGATTGTGCTTCAAGCCCGGTAGCTAGTGCGCTACCGGGTTGATTATTTGTTATTACAGCGATATTATCTCGCGCCCTATTTCTTGGCTTCCGGGGCGTAGGTAGCTGTCAATTGGAGTCCCACTGAATGGCCCGTATTGCAGGCGTTAACATTCCAGATAACAAGCATACTGTTATCTCGCTGACCTACATCTATGGTGTTGGTCGCACTACTGCACAGAAGATCTGTGCGGTGACTGGGGTAAACCCAGCAGCAAAGATCAAAGATCTGAGCGACGAGCAGATTGAACAGCTGCGTGGCGAAGTGGCGAAGTTCACCACTGAAGGTGACCTGCGTCGCGAAATCAACATGAAAATCAAGCGTTTGATGGACCTCGGTTGCTATCGCGGTCTGCGTCATCGTCGTGGTCTTCCAGTGCGCGGTCAGCGTACCAAGACTAACGCGCGTACCCGTAAAGGTCCGCGTAAGCCGATCCGCAAGTAATCGCCCCAGCGAATCGACAGGAAATTAATCATGGCTAAACCTGCTGCTCGTCCTCGTAAAAAAGTCAAAAAGACAGTGGTTGATGGCATCGCCCACATCCACGCGTCTTTTAACAACACAATCGTGACCATCACCGACCGTCAAGGTAACGCTCTTTCCTGGGCTACCTCCGGTGGTTCGGGTTTCCGCGGTTCCCGCAAGTCCACCCCGTTTGCTGCTCAAGTAGCTGCTGAACGTGCTGGTCAAGCTGCGCTGGAATACGGCCTGAAAAACCTCGACGTTAACGTCAAAGGTCCAGGCCCAGGTCGTGAATCTGCAGTCCGCGCTTTGAACGGCTGTGGCTACAAGATCGCCAGCATCACCGACGTGACGCCAATCCCGCACAACGGGTGCCGTCCGCCGAAGAAGCGCCGCGTGTAATCCAGGAGATTGTAAAGAATGGCTCGTTACATTGGTCCAAAATGCAAACTCGCTCGTCGCGAAGGCACCGATCTCTTTCTGAAGAGCGGCGTGCGCGCGATCGAATCGAAGTGCAACATCGAAGCAGCACCTGGTATCCACGGCCAACGCCGCGGTCGCCAGTCCGATTACGGCACCCAACTGCGTGAAAAGCAGAAGGTCCGTCGTATCTACGGCGTTCTCGAGCGTCAATTCAGCGGCTACTACAAAGAAGCTGCTGGCAAGAAAGGTGCAACCGGTGAAAACCTGCTGCAACTGCTCGAATGCCGTCTGGACAACGTTGTATACCGTATGGGTTTTGGCTCTACTCGTGCCGAATCCCGTCAGCTGGTATCGCACAAATCCGTCAGCGTTAACGGTCAGACCGTAAACGTTCCGTCCTACCAGGTTCGTGCTGGTGACGTGGTCGCGATTCGCGAGAAAGCAAAGAACCAACTTCGCATTGTCCAAGCTCTCGATCTGTGTGCCCAACGTGGCCGCGTAGAATGGGTAGAAGTAGACACTGAGAAGAAGTCGGGCGTTTTCAAGAACGTTCCAGCTCGCAGTGATCTGTCCGCCGACATCAACGAAAGCCTGATTGTCGAGCTCTACTCCAAGTAAGGGCTAGAAAATAGGTGCATCCATGCAGATTTCGGTAAATGAGTTCCTGACACCCCGCCATATTGATGTGCAGGTTGTCAGTCCAACCCGCGCCAAGATCACTCTCGAGCCTCTCGAGCGTGGTTTTGGCCACACCCTGGGCAACGCGCTGCGCCGCATCCTGTTGTCCTCAATGCCCGGCTGTGCAGTAGTCGAGGCCGAGATTGACGGTGTACTCCATGAGTACAGCGCCATCGAAGGCGTACAGGAAGACGTAATTGAAATCCTGTTGAACCTTAAAGGTCTGGCTATCAAGCTGCACGGTCGTGACGAAGTTACGCTGACCTTGTCGAAGAAGGGTTCGGGGGTGGTTACCGCTGCCGATATTCAGCTGGATCATGATGTCGAGATCGTTAACCCCGATCACGTAATCGCTAACCTGGCGTCTAACGGCGCCCTGAACATGAAGCTCACCGTAGCTCGTGGTCGTGGTTATGAACCGGCAGACTCGCGTCAGAGCGATGAAGACGAAAGCCGCAGCATCGGTCGCTTGCAGCTTGACTCTTCGTTCAGCCCGGTTCGCCGTATCGCATACGTGGTGGAAAACGCCCGTGTCGAGCAGCGCACTAACCTGGACAAGCTGGTTATTGATCTGGAAACCAACGGTACCCTGGATCCTGAAGAGGCTATTCGCCGTGCTGCAACCATTCTGCAACAGCAGTTGGCTGCGTTCGTCGACCTCAAAGGTGACAGTGAGCCAGTGGTTGTCGAGCAGGAAGACGAGATCGATCCGATCCTGCTTCGCCCGGTTGACGATCTGGAACTGACTGTACGTTCGGCTAACTGCCTTAAGGCGGAAAACATCTACTACATCGGTGACCTGATTCAGCGTACCGAAGTAGAGCTGTTGAAGACTCCGAACCTTGGCAAGAAATCCTTGACTGAAATCAAGGACGTTCTGGCCTCCCGCGGTCTGTCCCTCGGCATGCGCCTCGACAACTGGCCGCCTGCAAGTCTTAAGAAGGACGACAAGGCGACTGCCTGATCGTCGTAATCACCGAACGTTGTGTTTGGTAAGGAATGAACCATGCGTCATCGTAAAAGTGGTCGTCACCTGAGCCGCACTAGCTCGCACCGCAAGGCCATGTTTCAAAACATGGCAGTGTCGCTGTTCGAGCACGAGCTGATCAAAACTACACTGCCGAAAGCTAAAGAACTGCGTCGCGTTGCTGAGCCGCTGATCACTTTGGCCAAGACAGACAGCCTGGCTAACCGCCGTCTGGCTTTCGACCGTACTCGTTCGAAAGCTATCGTTGGTAAGCTCTTCAACGACCTGGGCAAGCGTTACGCTACCCGTGAGGGTGGCTACCTGCGCATCCTCAAGTGCGGTTTCCGCACTGGCGACAACGCGCCTATGGCGTACGTCGAGTTGGTTGATCGTCCTGCCGGTGGTGAAGCTGTATCCGCTGAGTAAGACGTCAGTCTGAAACGAAGAACCGGGCCTAGTGCCCGGTTTTTTGTGCGCGCTCGAAAAGCCTTTCCTTTATTGGTTATTACTATCGGTTACCAAAAGTTAATGAATTTGTAGGTGTAACGTTCGTGATCGATACTCTCTTTCAGCCGATTAGCCGGCAGTAAATGACTGACAGAGGAAGAGATCGCATGAGCCAAAATAAAACGCTTACGACCGCCAGTGGCGCTCCTGTCGCCGACAACCAGAATTCCCGCTCCGCCGGCCCTCGCGGCCCGCTGCTGCTCGACGACTTCCACCTGATCGAGAAGCTTGCCCACTTCAACCGTGAAAACATCCCTGAGCGTCGCGTACACGCTAAAGGCTCAGGTGCTTACGGTACGTTCACCGTTACTCGCGACATCACCGAGTACACCAGCGCCAAATTGTTCGAATCCGTTGGCAAGCAAACTCCGACTTTCCTGCGATTTTCAACCGTCGGCGGTGAACGCGGTTCGGCTGATACCGAGCGCGATCCACGGGGTTTCGCCCTGAAGTTCTATACCGAAGAAGGCAACTGGGACATCGTTGGCAATAACACGCCAGTGTTCTTCATCCGTGATCCACTGAAATTCCCGGACTTCATCCATACCCAAAAACGCCTGCCGCAAAGCAATCTGAAAAGTGCGCAAATGATGTGGGACTTCTGGTCGCACTCCCCTGAGGCGCTGCACCAGGTCACCATTCTGTTCTCGGACCGCGGCATCCCTGACGGCTACCGTCACATGCACGGCTTCGGCAGCCACACCTACAGCCTGTTCAACGCCAATGGCGAGCGGCACTGGGTGAAGTGGCACTACAAGACCCAGCAAGGGATCAAAAACCTGGCGCCCTCGGAAGCTGCGCGGCTGGCAGGGACCGATCCGGATTACGCACAGCGTGACTTATTCGGGGCGATTGAGCGCGGGGACTTCCCGAAATGGCGCGTGTGCATCCAGATCATGACCGAGGCCCAAGCCGCGGCGCATTACGAGAACCCGTTCGACGTGACCAAGACCTGGTCGCAGCAAGAGTTTCCGCTGATCGAGGTGGGCGAACTGGAGCTCAACCGCAATCCTCAGAACTACTTCGCTGAAGTCGAGCAAGCAGCTTTCGGTCCGAGCAACATGGTCCCGGGTGTTGGTCTGTCACCGGATCGCATGCTGCAAGGTCGGGTATTCGCTTACGCTGATGCTCACCGCTACCGTATTGGCACCAACCACCAGCAACTGCCGGTAAACGCTCCTCGCAGCCCGGTCAACAGCTACCAGCGCGATGGCTCCATGGCGTTCGGCAGCAACGGCGGTGCGACGCCAAACTACGAGCCGAATAGTTACGTAGAGTCGCCGAAGCAAGCACCTCGCTATGCCGAGCCAGCTCTGGCGCTGAGCGGTGCTGCTGATTGTTACGATCATCGCGAAGATACCGACTACTACAGCCACGCCGGTGCGCTGTTCCGTCTGATGAATGATGAGCAGAAAACCCTGCTGGTCAACAATATTGCGGGAGCGATGGCAGGAGTTTCCAGCGACGTGATCGACCGTCAATTGCAACACTTCTTCAGAGCTGATCAGGCGTACGGAGAAGCAATCGCAAAGGCGTTGGGCGTACCGCTTAACTAAGTCTAAACGAGAAGCAGAACCGCCCTCATTAGGGCGGTTTTTGCGTTATTTAAGCTACTTTTCTCAGAATATCTTCGCTTTTATCTCGCAAGCTGAGTGACCAAACAGTCTGCTTGGTTCAAACTACAGACTTTCAAGCAGGGAGATGTAGGGCGATGCAAGGCCACCCAGACGTAATCGATTACCTCAACACGTTGCTGACCGGCGAACTGGCGGCGCGTGATCAATATTTCGTCCATTCGCGGATGTATGAGGACTGGGGTTTCACCAAGCTCTACGAACGTATCAACCACGAGATGGAAGAAGAGGCCGGGCACGCTGATGCCCTGATGCGTCGGATTTTGATGCTCGAAGGCACGCCGCGCATGCGTCCGGACGACCTTGATGTCGGCACTACCGTGCCGGACATGCTCGCCGCTGACCTGCGACTGGAATACAAAGTCCGCGCCGCGCTTTGCAAGGGCATCAAGCTCTGCGAGCAGCACAAGGACTATGTCAGCCGCGAGATGCTGCGAGTTCAATTGCATGACACCGAAGAAGACCACACCTACTGGCTTGAAAAGCAGATGGGTCTGATCAAGTTGATCGGTCTCGAGAACTACCTGCAATCCCACGCCTGATAGCACCGATACAAAAAAAGCCCCTGTCACCGATGAGGTGACAGGGGCTTTTTCGTGGGCCTGATTCAGGCCTTGTCGCGAGCCAGCAGCGGCTTGAGGTAGAAGCCCGTGTGAGATTGCTTCATCTCGGACACTTCTTCCGGCGTACCGACTGCAATGATCTGCCCGCCCTTGGAGCCGCCTTCCGGCCCTAGGTCCACCAACCAGTCAGCCGTCTTGATCACGTCCAGGTTGTGCTCGATCACCACCACGGTGTTGCCGTGGTCGCGCAGTCGATGCAGTACGTCGAGCAGTTGCTGGATATCTGCGAAGTGCAAGCCAGTGGTCGGCTCATCGAGGATATACAGGGTCTTGCCTGTATCGCGCTTCGACAGCTCGCGGGACAGCTTCACCCGTTGAGCTTCACCGCCAGACAATGTGGTCGCCGATTGCCCCAGCTTGATGTACGACAGGCCGACATCCATCAGCGTCTGAAGCTTGCGCGCCAGAGCCGGAACCGCATCGAAGAACACCCGCGCTTCCTCGATCGTCATCTCGAGGGTTTCGTGGATGCTCTTGCCCTTGTACTTGATCTCCAGGGTTTCGCGGTTGTAGCGCTTGCTCTTGCAGACGTCGCACGGGACATAGATGTCCGGCAGGAAGTGCATTTCCACCTTGATCAGGCCATCGCCCTGACAAGCTTCACAGCGTCCACCCTTCACGTTGAAGGAGAAGCGTCCCGGACCATAACCGCGGGAGCGGGACTCTGGCACACCGGCAAACAGTTCACGAATCGGGGTGAACAACCCGGTGTAGGTCGCCGGGTTGGAGCGCGGCGTGCGACCGATCGGGCTTTGGTCGATGTCGACGACTTTATCCAGATGCTCCAGGCCCTTGATGCTGTCGTGAGCGGCTGCTTCGAGAGTTGTGGCACCGTTGAGTGCTGTGGCGCTCAAAGGAAATAGTGTGTTGTTGATCAGCGTCGACTTGCCCGAGCCGGACACGCCGGTCACGCAGGTCAGCAGACCGATCGGAATATCCAGATCGACATTGCGCAAGTTATTGCCGCGAGCGCCCTTGAGGGACAGCGACAACTTTTTGTTTCGCGGCGTGCGTTTGGCCGGCACTGCAATCTTCACACGGCCCGACAGATACTTGCCGGTCAGTGAGTCAGGGTGAGCCATGACCTCGGCCGGCGTACCTTCGGCGACGATATGCCCGCCGTGCACGCCAGCACCCGGGCCGATATCGACCACGTAATCGGCCAGGCGAATCGCGTCTTCATCGTGCTCGACCACGATCACCGTGTTACCGATGTCGCGCAGGTGCTTGAGCGTGCCAAGCAACCGATCGTTGTCCCTTTGATGCAGACCAATCGACGGTTCATCGAGGATGTACAGAACCCCCACCAGGCCCGCGCCAATCTGACTGGCCAGTCGAATACGCTGGGCCTCACCACCGGACAATGTGTCGGCGCTACGATCCAGCGACAGATAGTCGAGACCGACATTGACCAGGAATTGCAGGCGCTCGCGAATTTCCTTGAGAATCTTGTCGGCAATTTCACCCCGGCGACCGGTGAGTTTCAGCCCACCGAAATATTCACAGGCATCGCCAATCGGCAGGTTGGTCACCACCGGTAGCGTCTTCTCGCCAACCCACACATGCCGCGCTTCGCGACGCAGGCGGGTGCCACGGCAGTCCGGGCAATGCTGGGTGCTGAGGAACTTGGCCAGCTCTTCACGCACCGAGGCGGACTCGGTTTCGCGGTAGCGACGTTCCAGATTCGGCACGATGCCTTCGAACGGGTGCGAGCGTTTGACGATGTCGCCACGGTCGTTCAGGTATTTGAAGTCGACGTTCTGCGACCCGCTGCCGTGCAGGATGAACTTCTGCTGGTCGGCCGACAGTTCGTTGAACGGCACTTCCAGGCTGAACTTGTAGTGCGAAGCCAACGAGCCGAGCATCTGGAAGTAATAGACGTTACGCCTGTCCCAGCCGCGAATCGCACCTTCGGCCAGCGTCAGTTCGCCGTTAACCAGCCGCTTGATGTCGAAGAACTGCTTCACCCCCAAACCATCACAAGTCGGGCAAGCACCGGCCGGGTTGTTGAAGGAGAACAGCTTGGGTTCCAGTTCGCTGATGGCATGGCCGCAAATCGGGCAGGCGAAACGCGCGGAGAAAATGATCTCTTCGCCGGGCTCGTCATCCATCGGTGCGACCAGGGCGATGCCGTCCGCCAGCTTCAGCGCGGTTTCGAACGACTCGGCCAGGCGTTGTTGCAGATCAGCGCGGACCTTGAAGCGGTCGACCACGACATCGATCGAGTGCTTCTTCTGTTTATCCAGCTTCGGCAATTCATCCAGCTCGCAGAGCCGGCCGTTGACCCGGGCCCGCACAAAGCCCTGGGCGCGCAGTTCTTCGAAGACCGAAAGGTGCTCGCCTTTGCGCTCGCGAATCACCGGGGCCAGCAGCATGAGTTTGCTGCCCTCCGGTTGCGCCAGGACCAGGTCGACCATCTGGCTGACAGTCTGGGCTTCCAGCGGAATGTCGTGATCCGGGCAGCGCGGAATACCCACGCGAGCATAAAGCAGGCGCAGGTAATCGTAGATTTCGGTGATGGTGCCAACCGTCGAGCGCGGGTTATGCGAGGTCGACTTCTGTTCGATGGAGATCGCTGGCGACAGGCCTTCGATGGTATCGACGTCAGGCTTTTCCATCATCGACAAAAACTGCCGGGCGTAGGCCGACAGCGATTCGACATAGCGGCGCTGGCCTTCGGCGTACAGCGTGTCGAATGCCAAGGACGATTTGCCGGAGCCGGACAGGCCGGTGATGACGATCAGTTTGTCCCGGGGCAGGGTCAGGTCGATGTTCTTCAGGTTGTGGGTTCGGGCCCCACGAATCAGGATCTTGTCCAAAGTGGCCTCGCTTGGCGGGCGTCGAAAATGTAGGAGTATACGGCCAAATACTGGATGGATGCACACTATCAAACGAGCGGGTTTATGTCTTACATGAAGAGTCTGTCAGCGGAGCGCGTCAAAGCGTCGCGATTTACCCTGTCAATCGATGGGACTGGTAGAATCGCCGCCGGTTCACATGAGGTTTTTCCATGCACGATCCCCACAGCGAACGCATGAGTGGCAGTGAGACCCGCGCAGCAAGCGGTCTGGCCCTGGTGTTCGCCTTCCGTATGCTTGGCATGTTCATGGTGTTGCCGGTATTGGCGACCTATGGGATGGATCTGGCAGGAGCGACCCCGGCCCTTATCGGGTTGGCGATTGGCGCTTACGGCCTGACTCAGGCGATCTTTCAAATTCCTTTCGGCTTTATTTCCGATCGCATCGGCCGTCGTCCGGTGATTTACCTGGGGTTGATTATTTTCGCCCTCGGTAGCGTGCTGGCGGCCAATGCCGATTCGATCTGGGGCGTGATCGCCGGACGAATCCTGCAAGGCGCCGGGGCGATTTCCGCGGCGGTGATGGCGTTGCTGTCAGACCTGACCCGTGAACAGCATCGGACCAAAGCCATGGCCATGATCGGCATGACGATTGGTCTGTCGTTCGCTGTCGCCATGGTTGTAGGACCGTTGGTGACGCGCGCCTTCGGCCTGTCGGGGTTGTTCTTCGCCACGGGTGGCATGGCGTTGTTCGGCATCGTGATCGTGATGTTCATGGTGCCTCGCTCGACCGGGCCGTTGCAGCACCGCGAATCCGGTGTTGCGCGCCAGGCGCTGATACCGACGCTCAAGCATCCGGACCTGCTGCGCCTGGACTTCGGTATTTTTGTGTTGCACGCGATGTTGATGTCGAGCTTCGTTGCATTGCCGCTGGCCCTGGTCGAAAAGGCCGGGCTGCCCAAAGAGCAGCACTGGTGGGTGTACCTGACCGCGCTGCTGATTTCCTTCTTCGCCATGATCCCGTTCATTATCTACGGCGAGAAGAAACGCAAAATGAAACGAGTTTTACTCGGTGCCGTCGCGACGCTGATGCTCACTGAGCTATTCTTCTGGCAGTTCGGCGATAGCTTGCGGGCTCTGGTGATCGGGACAGTGGTGTTCTTTACCGCGTTCAACTTGCTGGAAGCTTCGTTGCCATCGCTGATCAGCAAGGTTTCACCGGCAGGCGGCAAGGGCACGGCGATGGGGGTTTATTCCACCAGCCAGTTCCTCGGTTCGGCACTGGGCGGGATACTCGGCGGCTGGTTGTTCCAGCATGGCGGCTTATCGGTTGTGTTCCTTGGATGCGCCGGTCTGGCTGCCCTCTGGCTGGTCTTTGCTGTTACCATGCGCGAACCTCCCTACGTGACGAGCCTGCGCTTGCCGTTGTCGCCCGAGGCGATCCGCGAAGCGGGTCTGGTCGAGCGCCTGATGGCCGTCGTAGGGGTAACAGATGCAGTGATCGTCGAGGATGAAGCGGCGATTTACATCAAATTGGACACCGAACTATTGGATCGCACCACCCTTGAACGCCTGGTGAACAACCCGGCCGGGGCAGCGTGCGTAGCCTAGGAGAACGTTATGGCCCGTGGGGTTAACAAAGTCATATTGGTCGGCACTTGCGGCCAGGATCCCGAAGTTCGCTACTTGCCTAACGGTAACGCCGTGACCAACCTGAGTCTGGCGACCAGCGAACAGTGGACCGACAAGCAAACCGGTCAGAAGGTCGAGAAGACCGAATGGCACCGTGTGTCGATGTTCGGCAAGGTTGCCGAAATCGCCGGCGAGTACCTGCGTAAAGGTTCGCAGGTCTACATCGAAGGCAAGCTGCAAACCCGCGAGTGGGAAAAAGACGGTATCAAGCGTTACACCACCGAAATCGTGGTCGATATGCAAGGCACCATGCAGCTGCTGGGCGGCCGTCCGCAGCAGGGCGACCAACAAGGCGGGGGCAATAACTACCAGCAGTCCGCCCCGGCCCCACGCCAACAGGCTCCGCGTCCGCAGCAGTCGTCGGCACCGCAACAGTCGCGTCAGGCTCCGGCTCCACAGCAGGCCGCTCCACAGCCGGCTCCGGATTTCGACAGCTTCGATGACGATATCCCGTTCTAAAAAGCAGCTATCCAGTCAGTAACAAAAAAGCGAAGCCATCTGGCTTCGCTTTTTTGTTGGCGCCGTTAACTGGATAACGTCGTCACGTTGGCTCGCGCGGTGTGCAGTTTTTTGTAGCTGTCGATCAATCGCAGGTGCCTGTCGAGCCCCTCCAGTTTCATGCTGGTCGGCGTCAAACCATGAAAGCGCACACTGCCGGCCACCGAGCCGATCACTGCATCCATCCGCTCGTTACCAAACATCCGACGGAAATTAGCCTCGTAGTCTTCCAGCTCCAGGTCTTCGTCCAGCTTCATCTCCAGCACCGCGTTGACGGCTTGGTAGAACAAGCCGCGCTCAACCGTGTTGTCGTTGTACTGCAGGAACATCTCCACCGCCTCTTTCGCCTCTTCAAATTGCTGCAAGGCGAGATAAATCAGCAGCTTCAACTCCAGGATCGTCAGCTGGCCCCACGCCGTATTGTCGTCAAATTCGATGCCGATCAGGGAGGTGATATCGGTGTAGTCGTCCAGCTCACTTTCCACCAGACGCTCAACCAGCGCGCGCAGTTCGTCTTCGTCCAGGCGATGCAGGTTGAGGATATCGGCGCGGAAGAACAGCGCTTTGTTGGTGTTATCCCAGATCAGATCGTCCGCAGGATAGATTTCCGAATAGTCCGGTACGAGGATGCGGCACGCCTTGGCGCCGATATGCTCATAGACCGCCATGTACACTTCCTTGCCCATGCCTTCGAGAATGCTGAACAAGGTTGTGGCTTCCTCGGCATTGGAGTTTTCACCCTGGCCTGAGAAGTCCCACTCCACGAATTCGTAATCGGACTTGGAGCTGAAGAAACGCCACGACACCACGCCGCTGGAATCGATAAAGTGCTCGACGAAGTTATTCGGCTCGGTCACCGCATGGCCTTCAAACGTCGGCTGGGGCAGGTCGTTGAGGCCTTCGAAGCTGCGGCCCTGCAACAATTCGGTCAGGCTGCGTTCCAGCGCTACTTCCAGGCTCGGGTGCGCGCCGAATGAGGCGAACACACCGCCGGTACGCGGGTTCATCAACGTGACGCACATCACCGGGAATTCACCTCCCAGGGATGCATCCTTCACCAACACAGGGAATCCCTGCTCTTCCAGCGCCTGAATACCGGCCAGTATGGCGGGGTACTTCGCCAGCACGCTGGCCGGTACATCCGGGAGTGCGAATTCGCCTTCGATGATTTCGCGCTTTACCGCGCGCTCGAAGATCTCCGACAGGCACTGCACCTGGGCTTCGGCCAGTGTGTTACCGGCACTCATGCCGTTGCTCAGGAAAAGGTTTTCAATCAGGTTGGACGGGAAGTACACCACCTCGCCGTCCGACTGGCGCACGTACGGCAACGAGCAGATGCCGCGCTCTTCATTGCCCGAGTTGGTGTCGATCAGGTGGGAACCACGCAGCTCGCCGTCGCGGTTGTAAATCTTCAGGCAGTACTCGTCGAGAATCTCAGTCGGCAGCTCATCTTTACGACCAGGCTTGAACCAGCGCTCGTTCGGGTAATGCACAAACTCAGCGTTGGCGATGTCTTCGCCCCAGAACTGGTCGTTGTAGAAGAAGTTGCAGTTGAGTCGCTCGATAAACTCGCCCAACGCCGACGCCAACGCGCCTTCCTTGGTCGCACCCTTGCCGTTGGTAAAGCACATCGGTGAGTGCGCGTCGCGGATATGCAGCGACCACACGTTAGGCACGATATTGCGCCACGAAGCGATTTCAATCTTCATGCCCAGGTCCGCCAGAATGGCCGACATATTGGCGATGGTTTGCTCCAGCGGCAGATCCTTGCCCGCGATATAGGTGTGCGCCTCTGAATTAGAAGCAGGCATCAGCAACGCCTGGGCATCGGCGTCGAGGTTCTCCACTTCTTCGATCACAAACTCAGGCCCGGCTTGCACCACTTTTTTCACGGTGCAACGGTCGATGGAACGCAGGATGCCCTGGCGGTCCTTATCGGAGATGTCCGCCGGTAGCTCGACCTGGATCTTGAAAATCTGGTTGTAACGGTTTTCCGGGTCAACAATATTGTTCTGCGACAGGCGGATGTTATCGGTGGGAATGCTGCGAGTGTCGCAGTACAACTTCACGAAATAAGCCGCGCACAACGCCGATGAAGCCAGAAAGTAATCGAACGGACCCGGTGCGGAGCCATCGCCCTTGTAGCGGATAGGTTGATCGGCCACCACCGTGAAGTCGTCGAACTTGGCTTCAAGTCGAAGGTTGTCGAGAAAGTTGACCTTGATTTCCATGGGGGATTACCAGAATAGCGGCAGACGAATTGGCCGCCATTATCCGGCTTTTCAGCGGTAAGTCTTGTGGTTGTCTGGTCCCGAGACAGGTTTGCACCTGTTTCACCCCTAACGCCCGATGCACGGCACCGGGCCTTTTCATGGGCGATGAGTTTTTCAGTCGAGTATCAGGTGCGGCAAGAAACGGCTCGAATCCTTGGTGATCAAACTGTTGTCTTCCCGCACGCCGATACCGGCTGCCTGGTCGCCGATCACCCAGGAGCCAACCAGCGTAAAGCTGTCGCCAAATTGCGGCAGCGGCGCAAACTCCTGAAGGATGAATGGCGCGTCGGTGTAGGGCCCGTCCTCTTTCACGATCAGACCTTCGGCGGTTTGCAGCTCGATATTGGCGCCTTCGCGCGAGAAGAACGGCTTGCGCACCCAGCCCTTGGGCACTGCTTTGCTCGGATCGGTATCCAGGTGAGCCGCGAGCAGGTTCGGGTGACCTTTATTGAACTCCCACAGCAGCGGCAGGATGCCTTTGTTGGAAATGATGGATTTCCAGGCCGGCTCAAAAAACTGCGTATCACTCTGGGCAATCGCGGCACCAAAGGGCTCGTGGAAGATGAACTCCCAGGCATGCAGCTTGAACAGGTGAGGAATCCAGCGATCTTCGAGGTCGACGAAACGTCCTTCACTGGTGAGGCCAATGTCCTCGATATCGATATGCCGTGATTCTATTCCGACCTTTTCCGCGATCAGGCGAAGGTAGTCGGTGGTGCCCTTGTCTTCGACCGAGTTTTTCATCGAGGCGAAATAAAAGGGCTGTTTGAGCTGAAGTTGAGCCAAGGCTTGATGCAGTTTGGTGTCGATGCTGTTGAACTGATCTGCGTGCTTGGGCAGCAAGCCGCGTTCGATGCATTGTTCCAGCCAGCCCCACTGAAACGCCGCAGCTTCGTACAGGCTGGTCGGCGTGTCGTAGTTGAGTTCCAGCAACTTGGCAGGCCCGGTGCCGTTGTAGGAGAAGTCCATGCGTCCGTACAAGTGCGGGTGGCCTTCGAGCCATGAAGTGCGAACCATGTCGAAGAACGGCGGGGGAATGCTCAGGCGCTCCAGCATTTGCTCGCTCTGAACCACCCGACTGACCAAGTCCATGCACATCTCATGAATCTCGGTGGTCGGGTCTTCGAGATCGTTTTCGATCTGTTTGAGCGTGAACTGGTAATACGCGCTCTCGTCCCAGTAGGGCTCATCGTCGATGGTGTGGAACAAAAAGCCGAGACTGTCGGCGGTTTGTTTCCAGTCATGACGTTCTGCGCAGTGAATTTTCTTCATGGCCTTGTTTCCTTAACTGCTCGACCCGCCGCCCCAGCCGCTGCGTGCGCTGGCCTTGCTGCCGAAGCCGCCTCGGGAGGTGGACGAGGCAACGGAAACCGGCTTGCTGGCGGAACGGATTGAGTCGGAGTAGTTGCTGCTGCCGTATCGCGCCTGATTGGATTTGGTAAAGGTTGAGCCCTTGGAAATCCGCTGGCCGAGCGTTGAGGATGAGTAGCTGCCGCGATCATCGCGATAGCGATACACCGGCTCGGAGTGGTAGCTATTGCGGTTACTGCTCAGCATGTTGCCGATCAGCAGGCCGGTCAGCAGGCTGCCGGTGGAGAAGCCCGAGCCCCCCGTGTTCGCTTCCGAGGCTGGTAATTGAGCCTTGGCGGCGTCGACCTGGGATTGCGTGACCTGGCCATCGGCGGTCAGTTCGAACCCGCCCAGCTTGGGGATGAACTTGCCGGCGGAATCCTGCTGGCACCAGTCGGCGACAAAGTCGGCGTCGCAATCGGCCTGGTTGTCATACACCGGCGCAATGCGGCGATGCTCGGTCATGGCCGTCATGTAGGCGTCCGAGCAGACGTCCACCGGTAGTTTTTCATCGGCGCATTGCTGAACGGACTGGAAGTTGTACTTCTTTTGTACCGCGTAGGTTTTTTCCGTCGGCCCACAGCCTGATATCGCCATGGCGACCGACGCTGCCAGAGACAGCTGAACGTACTTGCTTCGTTTCATCAGGAGCTCCGTGCGCAATCAGTTCTGGGAAGGGGTCATGCACGCGGCGTTCAACATGCCGACGCTGATGGCCACTGCCGCGACATAGATACCTGCCGCGATCTCACCTTTTTTGATGCGCTCTGAAGCGCCTTTGAGTACGAGACTGGTCATCAGAAACGCCAGCAATTGGACGAAAGCGGCAATCACTGCCCAGACGACGAAGTCGACGATGTTGATCGAGTAGGCAATGACGTTGCTGGCCGGAATGGCGAAACCGATGATGGCACCCCCCAGGGCAATCGCAGCCGCAACGTTACCGGCACGGATCAGTTCGAACTCCTTGTGCGGGGTGATGCGGGTGTAGATGAACTGGAAGAGTGCGAACAACACGGCGGCGCCGAGGATGTACGAAACAAAACCGAGTACGGCGGCTTTGTTCAGGGAGATGGAGAGTGCTTCGAGCATGGACTTCTTCCTTGTTAAAACGTGTTCAGGTCGGTTGTGTACAGCGAGATTCCCAGCGACGTACTCAAACTGATGGTGCCTTCGGCGTCTTCTTCGACGGAAAACAGCAGGAACTCCCGGCGATCGGTCAGGCCTGTTTCGCGGGCGTACAGCATCGAACGGTGCTCGATGTTGTAGGACTGATCCGGATTTTTCAGGTGTTCGCTCAGCGCCACCAATTCCGTCTGGCCGTTCTCGGTCCCCCATTCGCGGGTGTATTCGACGCCGTTGTGGGTGTAGGTCGGCAGCCCGATCAGGCTTTGCGGACCGGCCAGCCGACGCAGTTCGGCTTCACTGCTGATGGGGATGTAACTGAGGTAGTTGAACAGGATCACCGACTCGATCTGCCCGGCGATGTCACCGGTGGTGTGCACCTGCAACCAGTGGTCTTCATCGTTCATGTAATAGCGCGACAGCCAGGTCGACTGCCCGAGATCAATGGTGCCATTGCTCCAGATCTGCTGGGAACCCGGTATGGCCACCGTGGTTTTTCCGTCGAGCAACAATCTCAGGGTCGAGTCGAACATCACGCCCTTGCCCAGCCCCAGGCCTAGCGGACCGGTGGCTGGCGGGGTTTCGTTGGCTGTCCATTTCGAATCTGTATTCGCGTTCGGGGCCTCAAGCCCCATCAACTGTTTTAACCATCCCATTGAAGACTTCCTTGAGGCGAGTAGAGGCGAGGTAGACGCGTTCGAGTGCGGTTATCGGGCGGCATTTAACCTGCTGCGCGGCACGGATAAAAGTACCTTGGCGGCAATAAACCCGGCGAACGCACCAAAGATATGCCCTTCGAAGGAAACGCCCCGGCGAGGCAGGAAACCAAAAATCAAACCACCATAAAGCAGGACGACGACGCTGGCGATGATCAGGTTGCCCCAGCTTCTCTGGAACCAGGCGCGCGACAGGATGTACGCCCACAGCCCGAATATCCAGCCGCTGGCACCGACGTGTACGCCAGCAAAACCGAACAGCCAGACCAGCAAGCCGCCTAGCAGAATAATGATGGCGCTGACGGCCAGGAACCGCTTGAGCCCATCGATAATGACCAGCGTGCCGAGGATCAAAAAGGCAATCAGATTGGCGCTCAGGTGCGCAAAAGAGGCGTGCAAGAAAGGCGAGGTGATGATGCCGGTCAGGCCGTGCACTGTTCTTGGCACGAGGCCGAAGGTAATGAGGCTGTAGCCGGTCGCAACATTGAGCAGTTGCAGCGCGACCATGAAGAGGGCCAGGCCTGCGATTGTTTTGAAACCCTTCAGGGCATCCATCTTGACCTCGAATCAACAAAAAACTGGTACGCAACCCATGTGGGAGCGAGCCTGCTCGCGAAAGCGTTTTTGTCAGGCAACATCGATGTCGACTGACACTCCCTCTTCGCGAGCAGGCTCGCTCCCACAGGTTATGCATCCAGCACCTGGGTCGATTACTCGGCCGATTTTTGCTTCAGGCGTTCCAGAATCGCGTTGGCACTGCCCGTATCCGGGGTGATGCCGGCTTCGCGAAGCTTACGTTCCAGATCGGTGCCGGTCGACGCATCGGCCAGTTCGTCCTGGGCTTGCAGTTCAGCAGCACGTTGCTGCTGCTTGGCCTGCAGGCGGTTCAGCGTGCCGACGGCGGTTTCCAGCTTGCCGTTGGCGCCGCCACTGGCGATGGACGCGCTGACCTGGGCTTTCTGCACGCTTTCGCGGGCCTTGGCCATGTCCACTTGCTGGCGCAGGCTTTTGATGCGGTTTTCGGCCTTGGTGATGTCTTTGCGCATGCTGTCAGCGTAACCGCCGAATTCGGTGGCCTGCTTTTGCTCGACATCCAGTTCATTGGTCAGGGTCGAAATGGCTTCGGCCACTTCCAAAGCCAGGTCTTCGCGGTTGGCCTGGATCGCGGCCATCGCCTTGGACTCCAGATCCTTGATCTTGGCGTTGTACTCGCTGACGCGATCCGCCGACAGTTTGTGTTTGGCCATGATGGTGACCAGCTCACGCTTGGCGTTGGCCAAGGCGCTGTCAGCATCGCGAATTTCCTGGTCGAGGATACGCAGGGCCTGTTGGTCGACGATCGATTCGCCGACTTCGTTGGCACCGCCGCGCAGCGCGGTGAACAGTTTGCTCCAGATAGACTGAGTCATTGGATATTGCCTATTCCCGAATAATTAATTGAAGAAGCGTTCGAAGGCTTCGCTGGCGCGCTGCACGTTGTCGACGAGGGTTTTGGCCTCGGTCACGATGTTGGTCAGGCTGGAGTCGGAGCTCAGCGCGCCGAACATGTTGTAAACAACCTGCCCGTTAGGCATCGACTCGATACCGATCGAAGACAGCGGGAACATTTCCCGGCTGCGCAGTACGGCATCGTTGAAGGCCGGTACATCCTTGATGGACTCGACATCGACCAGGACGGTATCCACGATGATCTGTTCGCCAACCACCGCGATGTAAATGGGCAAGCCACCGAAATCGTTCATTTCCAGCTTGATGCTGGATTCGGAACCTTGGACGAGGGAAAGGGTGATGTCGTTGGAAACCACTTCATCAAGGGCCTGAAGGGCGCTGAAGAGGCGGTCGATGTTCCAGTTGGTACCTGCGCTCATGTAATTCTCCGACATGAATGAGCCAGCCAGAATCGGTTGGCGTAGCTGTTTCTCCATCTGCTTGAGCAGGCTTCGATTTTCGGGAAGCACCCAAGTCTCGTGTTTCACATAACCGGCGGCACCCAGGCCCGCGCGCATCTGCTTCATGTAAAAGCTCGATGGTTTTTTCGCGGACGGTTTCGAGCGCTCTCCTTTTTTGCTCTCTGACGCAGTAACAGGCTCGACCGGCGAACCGGATGAAGAGCGGCTTTTCATCGCAGTTACTCCGTTATGAAAATCTCACGCGTGGGAAACACTACAGTCAATTTTTGTGACTCACAATAGCTCACGCGTGAGATTTTATGACCGCCGTGCATGGGTTAACGAAAAAAGGCCCGCAGCGCTCAAACGCTGCGGGCCTTATTATTTTTCGGGGTTCGATCAATTCTTGGCAAACGCCAGCAGATCCGCATTCACCTTCTCTTTATGTGTGTCCGTCAGCCCATGCGGCGCCCCCGGATACACAAGCAACTTGGCATGTTCGATCAACCGCTTGCTCTCCAGCCCGGCTGCCTGAATCGGTACAATCTGGTCGTCATCACCGTGGATGATCAGCGTCTGCACATCAAACTTCTTCAGGTCCTCGCGAAAATCCGTTTCCGAAAACGCCTTGATGCTGTCCAGGGTATTTTTGTGGCCGCCCATCATGCCTTGCATCCAGAACGAATCGATCAGCCCTTGTGACGGTTTGATGCCGGGGCGGTTGAAGCCGAAGAACGGGCCGCTGGCGATGTCTTTATAGAGCTGTGAACGGTCGGCAATGGCGCCGGCGCGGATGCCGTCGAACACTTCGATCGGCAGACCTTTGGGGTTGCTCTCGGTTTTCAGCATCAGCGGCGGCACGGCGGAGATCAGCCCGACTTTCGCCAGGCGTTTAGTGCCATGACGGCCGATGTAGCGAGCGACTTCACCGCCACCAGTGGAGAAGCCAAAGAGAATGACATTCTTCAGGTTCAGGTGTTCGATCAGCTCTGCCAGGTCGTCGGCGTAGTGATCCATGTCGTTGCCGTCCCACGGCTGGCTCGATCGGCCATGGCCCCGACGGTCGTGAGCGATGGCGCGGAAACCGTTGTTTGCCAAGTGCAGCATCTGCGATTCCCAACTGTCGGCGCTCAAGGGCCAGCCGTGGCTGAACACCACCGGTTGGCCGCTGCCCCAGTCCTTGTAATAAAGCGTGTTGCCCTCGCGAGTCGTCAGAGTAGCCATGTCGATCATCTCCAGTGAGATTGCGTTGGGTAAGGCTTAGCGGCTGGCCACCAGGAATTCGTCAGTGGACACCACGCTGGCGTAGGCAAAACCCAGGGCCGACATGAAGGCGGCATGAACGTGGGCTGCCGGAACGGTGACGCCGTTGAACTCCAAATCACGGGAGGCGCAAGCGTCGTGGATCACCGTGACGGTATAGCCCATATCCGCAGCAGCGCGAGTGATGCCGTCGACGCACATATGGCTCATGCTGCCGACGACCACCAGGTTGTCGATGCCTTGCTCGTCGAGGATCGATTTCAGTTCGGTTTCGCGGAACGAGTTGACGAAGTGCTTGAGCACCACCGGCTCGTCGGCGCGGTTGAGGACTTTGGGGTGCAATTTCGCGCCTTCGGAGCCCGGAGTGAAGAACGGTGCGGCGTCGGAGGTGAATTCGTGGCGGATGTGCACCACCGAATCACCGGCGTCGCGAAAGGCTTTGATCAGACGTACGGCGTTGTCCGCCGCGGCATCGGCGCCGACCAGCGGCCACTTGCCTTGGGGGAAGTAGTCATTTTGGATATCGACTACGATGAGTGCTTGCTTGGCCATGACTGTTTCCTCGAAGTGTGTGTTGGGTGTGGAATGTAGTATTGGCTCTGGCAGGCCGTCCGAGGATTGGCCGCACCGACAATAGAAAGGGGAAAACTGACAATGGGCGTAGAAAGATCAATCGCCGAGCTGGGCGTGCTGATCTATCCCGGCGCGCAGATGGCCGCGGTGCACGGGCTGACGGACTTGTTCGCAGTGGCGAACCGGATTGCCGCCGAGCATCAGACGGCGCAGTTACCGCTACTGCGGGTCAGCCATTGGCAGGTCGATGGCGATCAGGCGCCCGAGCGGGTTTTCGACAGTCATTCGGGGCCGGACAACGCGTTGGTAGCGGTGTTGATCCCGCCATCGATCGCCGGTTTTTCCGAAGGTCAGGCTCCGCAGGGTTTGATCCGCTGGCTTCGTCAGCAACACGCTAATGGCGCAACCCTCGGCGGCGTTTGCGTGGGTTCGATCCTGCTGGCCGAAAGTGGCCTGCTCGACGGTCGCAGCGCCACCACCCATTGGACTTCGGCCAAATCGTTTGCCGAGCGTTACCCGGCGATCAAACTCAAGGCCGATACGCCCATCGTCGACGACGGCGACCTGATTACGACTGCCGGGTTGATGGCCTGGTCTGAACTGGGTTTGCGTCTGGTCGATCGTCTGCTGGGGCCGAGCATCGCCACCGGCACGGCGCGTTTTCTGGTGGTGGAACACAGCGACAGCGCGAGCGAGTGCGGCAGCAATTTCTCACCGATTCTCAGCCATGGCGATGCGTCGATTCTCAAGGTTCAGCATTGGCTGCAAAGCACCGGCGCGACCGACGTATCGCTGACTTCGATGGCCGAACGGGCAGCGCTGGAGGAACGCACATTCCTGCGTCGATTCCGCGCGGCGACCGGCCTCAAACCCACCGAGTACTGCCAGCATTTGCGGGTCGGCAAGGCTCGGGAAATGCTCGAATTCACCAATGGCACCATCGATCACATCGCCTGGACCGTGGGGTATCAGGACCCGAGTGCATTTCGGACGACGTTCAAGAAAATTACCGGGCTGGCGCCGAGTGATTACCGGGCACGGTTCGGAGTGACACCGAGTGCAGTTGTTGCTCGGTAGTCAGAGTACAGCAGATCAAACGAAAGGTTGAAGTCGTGCAAAATGCCGGCGTCTTGAAGGCGGTCGTGCAGAATAAGACAGGCCTGTTGCCATCACTTTTTGTGCAACTGACTGATTCGCAAAACGTTTCCTTTCAGCCACCCTTGGCCTGATCTCTGCACCCACTCAACTACATTCATCACGCGCAGATTGAAGGGGGATGCATGACCCCAACAAACCGCAAGAAGCTGGTGGTCGCCCATTCGGTGTGCCCCGAAGCTCCGCTGCACGAAGTTGAAACCAATCGCGCGCTGGCCCGCTGGCTGGCGCACATTCTAGGGCTCAAATACGGCGGCAGTTTTGACCCCGAACTTCACAACGATCGAGACCTTTACCTGTTACCGACGCAAACCCTGGTCGGCGTGGTGGCCGCCCGGAAACTCGGGGTGAAGGGGCCGGAAGATTTGTGGGGCGGTTATGTCGATCATGATTTCATCTGCACCAAAGCCATTAGCCACGGGTTGCTGAACAGGTATGCTTTTGCCCCCGACGGCTGGGCGCCGCTGTTTTCCGAGCGAGTGCGTAACGTGGTGCTCGACGGTCTCAGCGTTTTTTCCCTCGACGATGCACGTCCCGCGGCGGAACACCTGCTCTACAGCGGGCCGATTCGCATCAAGCCGATTCACGCCTGCGCCGGGCGCGGTCAGGAAGTGATCAAAAATCTCGACCAGTTCGATGCCATTCTCGCCAGGCCCGATGCCAAAAAGCTGTTCACCGAAGGCGTGGTGCTGGAACAGGACCTGGACCAGGTCATCACCCACAGCGTCGGCCAGAGCTTTTTCGGCGACAAGGTGCTGAGTTATTGCGGTGATCAATACTTGACCAACGACGGTCAGGGCGAGCAGGTTTATGGAGGTTCCAATCTGTTGGTGGTGCAGGGTTATTACGACGACCTGCTTGAGTTGGAACTGCCTGACGATGTGCGGTTGGCGATCCAGCAGGCACAGGTATTCGACAATGCAGCGGATGAAGCCTATCCCGGTTTCTACGCCTCGCGGCGCAACTATGACATCGCCCAAGGCCTGGCCAGTAACGGCAAGCAACGCAGCGGTGTGCTCGAACAATCCTGGCGCATGGGCGGTGCCAGCAGCGCCGAAGTAGCAGCCTTGCAGAGCTTCGTCAATGATCCGGGGATGCGCGCGATTCGCGTCTCTTCGGTGGAGACCTACACCGATCAACCGCTGCCGGCGGACGCTATCGAGGTGTACCGCGGGCCGGCGCAAAGCAGTGACTTTCTTCTCAAGTACGTAACGGTTAAATCCTATGACGGCTAGAAGTGAAACCATTCAGATCGACATCGATGATGAACAGATGAGCGGGACTTTTCTCAGCCCCAAATCGAAAGTCCCCGGTGTGCTATTTGTGCACGGCTGGGGCGGTAGTCAGGAGCGGGATCTGGAGCGAGCCAAAGGCATCGCCGGGTTGGGTTGCGTATGCCTGACCTTCGATTTGCGCGGGCACACTGGCGGGACCGGAATTCCGTTGTCGCGCGTAACCCGTGAAGATAACCTGCGCGACCTTCTGGCCGCATATGACCGCTTGCTTGCGCACCCGGCGCTCGACACGTCGGCGATTGCCGTGGTCGGCACCAGTTATGGCGGTTATCTGGCCTCGATCCTGACCTCGTTGCGCCCGGTTCGCTGGCTGGCGCTGCGGGTGCCGGCGCTGTATCGCGACGACTTGTGGCACACGCCCAAGCGTGAATTGGACAAGGTCGATTTACGCGATTACCGCAGTACGCTGGTCCGCGCCGACAGCAATCGAGCACTGCATGCCTGTTCGCAATTTACCGGGGATGTGCTGCTGGTGGAGTCCGAGACCGACGACTATGTGCCCCACTCAACCATCATGAGTTACCGCGCGGCCTGTCAGCAGACCCACTCCCTGACTCACCGCATCATCGACGGTTCCGATCACGCATTGAGTACCCCCATTTCGCAACAAGCGTACACCTCGATCCTGGTGGACTGGATAACCGAGATGGTGGTGGGTGAGCGGTTGAGCATTATTCAATCGAGCTGAACTGTGCGATGGCGTCCTCACAAACACAACCATCACTTGGGTTTCTTCTGGATCCGCAACGACTTGGCCTTGGCCTCCACAATCAAATACATCACCACCGTAATCAGCAGCGGCAAGATGAAATAGATCGCACGATAAGCCAGCAACCCCGCCACCAGACTCCCCCGCGAGGCTTCATGCTGCAGCAGCGCCACGAACACCGCCTCCAACACCCCAAGCCCGGCAGGAATGTGCGTGATGACCCCGGCGATCGCGCTGATCAGCAGCACACCCAGTACCAGCGGATAGTCCAGCTTGCTCGGCAGCAGGGTGAAAATCACCGCGGCCATGAGCGACCAGTTCAGCGCCCCGAGCGCCAATTGCAGGACCGCCATACGCAGCGACGGCAGGTTGATTTCCACCCCGCGTATCGCCCACACCCGACGCTTGGAAAACTGACACGCCGCCAGATACCCGGCACTCACCAGCAGCAACAACACCCCCACCACTTGCAACGACCCGCTGCTCAACTTCCACCCTGGCGGCATCCGCACCAGCCCGCTGCTGAACACAGTGCCGGCAATCACCATGTAACCGAACCAGTTAGTCGCCAGGCTCAACCCGAGGATTTTCGCGATGTTGCTTTTGCTCACCCCGAGTCGCGAATACAGCCGATAGCGCATGGCGATGCCGCCGACCCAGGCGCTCAGGTTGAGGTTGAAGGCGTAGCTGATAATTCCGACCGGCAGGATCTGCTTCCAGGTCAAATCCTGGCGGATGTAAGTGCGGCCGATCAGGTCGAAGCAGGCGTACACCAGAAAACTCACCAAGGTCAGACCTGACGCGATGATCAGCGTGCGTACCTTGAAATCGGCCAGCGTCTCGAACACTTCGTTCCATTCGATCCGCTGGGCAAGCATCGTGAACAGCACGATCAGCGCCAAAAAAAACAACATCGTCAGCGGCCGTTTCCAGCGGCTCCAGCGCGATTTGCCCGGGCTGTCGGCGTGGGTTGTCGAGGGGGCGTCAGCGCGGCTCATGGTTGTCGCTCCCGCTTGGATGGGTGAAGGGTTTCAGGCGCGGCTTATGCGCCGGCAGCCAACCGGCCCACGCCGGGAAGTGGCGCAGAAAGTGAAACACCAGAAAGCCGATGGTCATGTGCCAGACCCGTCCGCGAGGGGACTTGTCTGCGGACATGGCCTTGCAGTGGTTGTTGCTCAGTTCGTCGAGGCGTTCGAACAGTTCACGGTTGAAGGCCCGGTCGCGGATCAACACGTTGGCTTCCAGGTTCATCGACAGGCTCAGCGGGTCGAGGTTGCTGGAGCCGACCGTGCTCCAGTCTTCGTCCACCAGCGCGACCTTGCCGTGCAGCGGTCGGTCGCAGTATTCGTAAATCTTTACGCCCGACTTGAGCAAGTAGTCGTAGGTCATGCGCGCGGCGAGTTTGGCCACCAGCATGTCCGGTTGACCTTGCAAAATCAGCCGCACTTCAACGCCACGGCGAGCGGCATTGCGGATCTCGCGCAGCAGCCGATAGCCCGGAAAGAAGTAGGCGTTGGCGATCACCACCCGCCGCCGGGCGCTGCGCAGCACTTGCTGGTAAACCTCTTCGATATCGGTCGGGTGCTCACCGTTGTCGCGGTACACCAGCCGAACCTGGCCGTCGTGATCGCTGAACGCCAGTTCCGCGCGCCGTTGCCGCCTGCGCTGCCACCAATATTTGGCCCTCGCGCGGCGACCGCTTTGCAGCAGCGCGAAGTGATGGATGTCGGCCACCGCGGGACCTTGCACTTCAACGGAATAATCCTGCTTGGCCTCGGGGCCGAAATCGGCCAAATGGTCGGCGGAAAAGTTGATCCCGCCGACGAACGCGATCTCGCCATCGACCACCACGATCTTGCGGTGCAGGCGGCGGAACCAGTTGGTGCGGATGCCCAGATGCTTTGGCGCCGGATCGAAAATCTGGATGTGCACGCCGGCCTCGCTCAGGGCAGCGAGGTATCCCGTGCTCAATTCGCCGCAGCCAAAACCATCAAGACTGGCGGTGATCCGCACGCCACGTTGAGCGGCGTCGATGAGCACTTTCTGTAGCTCATCACCCACCTTGTCCTCAAACACAATGAAGGTTTCCAGGAGGATTTCGCTCTTTGCCTGGCGCATGACCTCGAATACCCGGGGGAAAAAAGCTTCACCGTTTTCCAGCAGCTCGACGCGGTTGTTGCCCTGCCAGCCGTACTCGACATCGACCACCCCGGGCTCATGGCGCGGCGGGTTCGTGGTCAGGTGTTCCACGGGGGCTTTTTCTATCGATGGGCTGTTCATAGCTCGATCTCCACCGATAGCGGTGCGTGGTCGGAAAGGTGTGACCAGGGCCGTGCCGCCAGCACTTTCGGATGACTGGCCTTGAGGTTGCGCACGTAGATGCGGTCAAGACGCAACGCTGGCAAACGCGCTGGAAAACTGCGCGCCGGATTGCCGTGGAGTTCGGCAAAAACCTCCCGTAAACCACAGGGTTTGAGCAGAGCATCGGCGCGCTGGCGCCAGTCGTTGAAGTCGCCGGCGACGATCACCGGTGCATCGCTCGGCAGTTCTTCCAAACGACGGGCCAGCAGCTTGAGTTGTTCAATCCGGTGGGTTTCGCGAAGGCCCAGATGGACGCAAATGGCATGCACTTCCTGGCCGTCGCCGGGCAGGCGCAATACGCAATGCAAGATGCCGCGGTTCTCATGGCCGCTGATGGAAACGTCGAGGTTGTCGTGGCGAATGATCTGGAATTTCGACAGCAGCGCATTGCCGTGATCACCCGCCGGGTAGACCGCGTTGCGGCCATAGGCGAACTGCGGCCACAGGGTATCGGCGAGGAATTCGTACTGCGGCATCGCCGGCCAATTGGTGTAGCGCTGGGGATGATGCTCGTGGGTGCCGTGGACCTCCTGCAAAAACACCACATCGGCCGACACACTGCGCACGGCCTCACGCAGCTCGGGCAGGATGAAACGCCGGTTGAGCGCGGTGAACCCCTTGTGGGTGTTGACCGTCAGCACGGTAAAGCGACGCACGGCGGTGATGATCGGTTGCTGCTCGTCGGTGGTGCCGACCGGTTCAGGAATGCTCATGACAGCACTCCTTCAGCGGCGGGCTCGCCGGGGCGCGTGGCGAGGTCTTCATCCAGATGAAACCGCTCCAGAAGACGGCGGGCATCGAAGGGCGCGCGAACTTTAATGTCGTTGTCGAAATAGCAGAACACCTCGCGAGACTTGCGTGCCTTGGGCTTTTGCCGGGGCGCGATCAGCTGGGGGTCGCTTGGTTGCTTGCCGTGGTGCCAGGCCTCGATGCGGTCACCCCAGCGTTTCAGCGCCTGGGGGGTGTAACCGCTGGCGTAGAGTTCTTCGGCACCGTGCAGGCGCAGGTAGACGAAATCGCTGGTGACGTCTTCGCGATACGGCCATTTACCCGCCGTGTCGGCGATGACCAGGGCTGCGTTGTGGCGTTTGAGCAGGCGGACGAACTCCGGGTCGACAAAGCTCTCGTTCCGGATCTCCACGGCATGGCGCAAAGGTTTTTTTTTGTAAGCCTTCATGCTGGCGTGACCGTGCACGTGCGAATCATGCTGGTGGGCGAGGGCGGCGGCCTGTTCGGTATCGTGAGGCAACTGCTCCAGAAAATTTTCGAACAGTTCGGCGTCGAATTTGAAATTGGGTGGAAACTGCCCGAGGATCGGGCCGAGTTTTTCCTTGAGCTCCAGCACCCCGGAGGCGAAGAAGTTCGCCAAGGGTTTATGAATGTCCCGCAGGCGCCTGATGTGGGTGATGAAACGCGGCGCTTTAACGCTGAAAACGAAGCCCGCCGGGGTTTCCGTGTACCACTGGGCGTAACGTTCGGGCCGTTGCAGGGCGTAAAACGATCCATTGATTTCGATGCTGTTGACGGCCCGCGAGGCGAATTGCAATTCGCGCTTTTGGGTCAATCCCTTCGGGTAGAAATCCCCCCGCCAGGGCGTGTAGCGCCAACCTGAAATACCGATGTGAATCGCCGCCATGTCGCCTCCCGTCTAATGGTCCTCGGACAGCCCCTGTCTTTTGATGACTGCGGGGTGTGCGAGAAAGTTTCGATGGGACTACGGACGGCACACACTCTACGGATCACAACGGATCCTGTGGGAGTGGCGGTGCGCGAGCCGACCGGTGTGTCAGTTACATCATCGCTGGATGTGCCGCCGCCATCGCGGGCAAGCCCGCTCCCACAAGGTTTAGTGACAGGCGACGACTCGGGTAGACAGCAGGCTGGCGGACGGCAGGCTGCTGCCGAGGTCGGCGCCGAAGGTCGGTAACAGGCCAACGATAACGAAGGCGTTGAGGGTCAGCGCGAGCAAGGCAATGGGCATGGCTGCAACTCCGGTGGGTTTAATTGATGGAACGCAGTGTCGGGGTTTGGGTTGTGCGGAAAAATAGGGGATAGGCATTTGATATTTGAGCTGTGCGCAAAGATCGTTCCTACGCGTGATCGTTCCTGCTCTACGGTTGATCGTTCCCACGCAGAGCGTGGGAACGATCGATTCAAGCCTATCTCACGTCCAAAACCGAACTTGCCTACAATTTCCCGATCAGTTCCTTACAGTCCAGTCGCAGGAGCGCCGAGTTTGTTCAAGTTCACGACCGCGATACTACTGGGGGCGTTGCTGATTCCGATCAGCAACGAACTGGAGGCTGCCGCGCTACCGGGCGTACCGGCGACGCCCGCCACGGGGACACCCTTGGCACACCCCGAACCGCTGGTGCAGGGTGGTCTGCTGGGGGCCATCAGTTCGAGCATTGATCAAGTCCAGGGCAAACTCGATCTGAACGAGGACTTGCTGGACGCCTGGCGTCTGCGTGCAGACCGTGCGGCCGATGAGGTGGATAAACTGGTCAATCATCCCTCGGCGCGTTCGAGCTGGAGCGTGACGGGGGATTTCCTGCTGTTGTCAGGCGTATGGATTGGCGTCTTTGCGCTGCTCTGGCTGCTGGGAGGGATGCTCGCCAAACGTCTGTGTCAGAACCGCCTGCTGCTCAGTCGCGAGCGCGGTCAGGCCTTACTGCATTACGTGTTGCCGTACACCGTTCCGGCGCTGATCAGCCTGCCGCTGACGCTGTATGTCAGCCACTTTCTGCAGGTGTCCGCCGGTCGGGCCCTGGCATTGTGTTTCGCCTATGCCACCAGCAGCGGCATTTTTGCCGCGTCGCTGTTGTTGTCGCTGGTGGTGCTGTTCAACGCCGGGCACAAGCGCCGGGCGGTGCAGATTATTCGTCAGTTCAGCCCACAGCCGCTGTTTTTGATTGGCTTTCTCGTGGCCCTGAGCGACGCCTTGACCAGTCCGCAGATCGCCCGCCTGCTTGGCAGCAATCTCACCAGCAGTGTCGCGGTGTTCACCGGGGTCGCGGCCTCGGTAGCCTTCGGCCTTGTGGTGTTCAAAATGCGCCGTCCGGTCGCCCATCTGATCCGCATTCTGCCGTTGGCCCAGCGCCTCAGTCAGCCGGCCTTGCGTGAAATGCTGCGGATTTTTTCCGGGCTCTGGTACTGGCCGATTCTATTGATGGTGCTGGTGTCGGTGATCAACCTGATCGGCATCGGCGAGGACAACCAGCAAGTGCTGCGCTGTGCGCTGTTTACTACGGTGTTGCTGATTGCGACGGTGTTCCTCAACACGTCGCTTCATCACCTGTTCAAGTCGCGCAGTGAGGTGGTCGTGCGCCGCAGCAGTGCCTACAAAGAGCGCTTTCTCAGCCTTTCGCACGCCTTGCTGCGGATCGCCTTGGCGATTGTTTTCATCGACGTCCTGGGGCGCATTTGGGGCGTGTCGTTGTTTGAATTTGCGGTGCGCAATTCGGTCGGTCGGGCGATCAGTGATTCCTTGAGCCGCATCGGTCTGATTTTCCTGGTGACGTGGATGGTCTGGGTGGTGTTGGACACGGCGATTCAGGAAGCCCTGAAACCACCCGTCAGCAAGCGCTCGGCGCGCCAGCCCAGTACCCGGATCAAAACCATCCTGCCGCTGCTGCGTAACGCGATAAAAATCATCCTGGTGGTGATCTGCGCAATCACCACCATGGCCAATCTGGGGATTAACGTTGCACCGTTTCTGGCCGGTGCCGGTGTCGTGGGGCTGGCGATCGGCTTCGGTTCCCAGCAACTGGTGCAGGATGTGATCACCGGGTTGTTCATCATCATCGAGGACACCCTGTCGATTGGTGATTGGGTGGTGCTCGACTCCGGCCACGCCGGCACTGTTGAGGGCCTGACCATCCGTACCTTGCGCCTGCGCGACGGCAAGGGGTTCGTGCACTCGGTACCGTTCGGCCAGATCAAGGCAGTGACCAATCAATCGCGGCAATTCGCCTATGCGTTTTTCTCAGTGCAGTTCACCTATGACACCGATGTCGACAAGGCTATCGAGCTGATCCGCGAGGCCGGGGACTCGATCCGCGACGATGCGTTTCTCAAGTACAACCTGCAAGGACCGCTGGACGTGTTCGGCGTCGACAAAATGGACCTCAACGGCGTGGTGCTGACGGCGCAGTTCCGCACGGTATCGGGCGGGCAGTACGCGGTGAGCAGGGCGTTCAACCAGCGCTTGAAAAAGCTTGTGGATAACAGCCCGTGGGTGCATTTCGCGCAGACTTATCCACAGCAGGTTTTGATGCCAAGACAGGCTGTTGAGCCGCCGCAAAGCGATGGGCTTGCATCGGAGCATTCATCGGTGTTTCTGCCGGATCAGCCGAGAACCCAATAACCCACGCAACCGATCAGTGACGGGTGAGTTTGTCGTGCAACTCGGTAGTCGATTGCTGATCCAGCTCCAACCAAAAAACCTGCTTGCCGGCGATTTCGGCGGCGGCGGGTAGTCCATCGCGATACACCAACCGATTGCTCGCCAACGCTGGCACCTTTGCGCCGGGCAGCAGCGTACCGGCGAGGTTCAGCGGATCAACCCCGCACACCGCGATCAAACTCCCGTCCTGAGGCCGTCGTCGCACTTCGCGAAGTAACGGAATCGCCTCGGGCAGCGCAAACTGCTCACCCGCCAAACCACTGACGAACCGCCCACCGCGAATCTCCCCACGCGCCTCCAGCCGATGGAAAGTGCGCAACAATTCCCGCCAGCTCGGCAACCAATCCGCCTCACGCTCCAGCAAACGCCAGAACACCACGCCGTAGCGGCGCAGCAAGGTCATGGCGATATGTTCAAGGGTGTCGCCGGGCGTAGGCGCCGGGCGTTTGTTATCCACAACCGGCGCGACAGTCCCGCGTCGCAACAGAGCCCAGCGCCCGGCATCGTCCATCCCGCCAACAAACGCCCCGCGTCCGCGCCGGCTGCTGCGATTCTGCCGTTTGCTGGCGGGGGTAATCAGCGCTCGCAGGCCGGCAAAACTGTCGGCGTTCACCAGCCCGGCGCCGACCAATTCCTGCAAGGCGATTTCCAGTTCCGAGCGCAGTAAGTGAGCCTCGTGAATCAGCTCATCGAAAAACAGCGCGCCGTGTTGGCTGAGTGCTTCATACACCTTTTGCGTTTTCGGCGACAGTTCGCTGACCGGCGTCTGCTCAGTCAAGCTGCTCCACAATCGGACCTGACTGCGTGGCAATAGCAGAATCGGCGTACTGCGCAGCGCCGTGCTGGCGCTTTTGTTGCGCGCGGTTAATCGAGTCCAGACCAGTTTGCCGCTGCGGCACAACTCATCGAGCCAACTCGCCGAATAGCCTTTGATGCGCGCCGGCAAAATGTCGCTGTCCCAGGCGGAAGCGGCGGCGGGGTAGCCTTCGAACTGGCCGATGATCGCCGGCAACACCGCGCTGCCCTGACCCTGAGTGGCGGCGGAAAGATGTTGCCAGTCAAACAGAAAACGCATGAAATCCTGCAACGCCACCGGCTCGATTTCCCGCCGCAGACGCTTGACCGTGTAGCGATGAATTCGCGCCAGCAAATGCCGTTCGCACCATTCTTCCTCACCCGTGCCGGGTGTGAATTGGCCGCGCAGCACATAACCTTCGCGTTCCAGTTGGGCAAGCGCTTGGGTGACTTGAGTCACCGGCAAACCGAGGGGATCGGTAATCGCCTTCAGCGGTAACGGACCGAAGGCGCTGAGCCTTGCGCGGATCATTTCCAGGACGGCTTCGTCCGGCTCCCAGACTTCATCGAAACCTGGCAATGCCTCCAATGGCGGCAGCAACGTGGCTTGCGGGTAAATCGCCCGCAGGCACGTCAGCCGCTCCAGTGCCAGCCACAGCGATTGCCTGGCATTGATCTGCAAACGGCTGGCGCGACCGCTGTCGGCGAGATTGTTCAGCCATTCTGGCCAATGGGGATTGGCTTGAGCCTCGGCATCGGTGATGCACGCCAGGCTCATCAACGCCTCATGCATTTCATCGACGCCGGTGGGCGTTGGCCAGGCTTCGTCGCGCACGGCTTGAATGGCTTCCGTATCCAATGCACCGAGGTCGTCGGTGGACTGCGGATCGCTCCAGCGGCGATTGAGCACGGCTTGAGTGCGGCGCTCTTCCAGCGGCGCGTCGTCGAGAAAGGTGTAGGGCCGGGCGCTGAGGATTTCCGCCGCGAGCGGCGAGGGTGCCGGCAGGTCGCGGCTGATCAGGCGGACCTCGCCACGTTCCATGCGCCGCAACAACGCCAGCCAGCCTTCGCTGTCCATGGCGTCGTGCAGGCAGTCGTCGAGGGTTTGTTCTATCAGTGGATGGTCGGGAATCTCGCGCTCGCCGGCGAGGTTTTCCACGCAGGCGATCTGGTCGGGGAACACGCTGGCGATCAGGTCTTCGCTTTTCATCCGCTGGATCTGCGGCGCGACTTTTCGTCCGCCGGTATAACGCGGCAGCGCCAGCGCGACCCCGGCATTCCAGCGCCAGCGCACGCCGAACAGCGGCGCGTCGAGCACCGCTTGAATCAGGGTGTGTTCGGCGCTGTTGCTGTGCAAGTAACGCCAGACGTCCTCGAGCTCGAAACTGTGGCTGGTGGACAGCGACAGCACGATCGCGTCTTCGCTGGCAGCGGCCTGCAATTCGAAGTTGAAGGTGCGGCAAAACCGCTTGCGCAGGGCCAGGCCCCAGGCGCGATTGATGCGGCTGCCGAACGGCGTGTGAATGATCAGTTGCGTGCCGCCGGACTCATCGAAAAACCGCTCCATCAGCAGCGTGTCTTGCGACGGCAAGGCACCGAGGGCCAGGCGCGCACGGGCGAGATACTCCACCAGTTGTTCGGCGCTGGCGAGGTTCAGGCCCAGGGTATCGGTCAGCCAGTCGAGGCTTGGCTGCAAGTTGCCCGGCGTGGCGCCGAGCAGGTCATCGAGCTGCGCTTGCAGGCGGGCCACGGCGAACGACAGTTCGGCGCTACGCCCCGGCGCTTCACCGAGCCAGAATGGAATGGTTGGCGGTTGGCCCTGAGCGTCTTCGACCCGGACTTTGCCGGTTTCAACCCGCAGGATTCGGTAAGACGTATTGCCCAACTGGAAGACATCGCCTGCGATGCTTTCCACTGCAAAATCTTCGTTGACGCTGCCGATGTTCAGCCCTTGGGGCTCCAGCAAAACGCTGTAATCGGCGTTGTCCGGGATGGTCCCGCCGCTGGTCACAGCGGTCAGTTTGGCGCCCCGGCGACCGCGCAGGGTGCGGGTCACAGCGTCGCGGTGCAGGTAAGCGCTGCGGATGCCCTGGCGACCGTTGTAGCCCTCGGCGAGCATCTGCAACAGCGCCTGATAGTGTTTTTCGTCGAGCTCGCTGTAGGGCGAGGCGTTGCGGAACATCTCCAGCAGCGCCTGCTCCTGCCATTCCTGGCAACTGACCTCGGCGATGATCTGCTGGGCCAGTACGTCCAGTGGTGCCTTGGGAATCAGCAAGGTGTCGAGTTCGCCACGCCGCACGCAGTCGAGCAGGGCGGCGCATTCAATCAGGTCGTCGCGGGTGGTGGCGAACAACCGGCCTTTGGGTGTGCCGCCGACCTGGTGCCCGGAGCGGCCGACCCGTTGCAGAAAACCGGCAATCGAACGCGGCGAGGCAATCTGGCAGACCAGATCCACGTCGCCGATGTCGATGCCCAGTTCCAGCGACGCCGTGGCGATCAACACTTGCAGCTCGCCGCGCTTGAGCCTTTGTTCGGCGTCGAGGCGAAATTCCTTGGCCAGACTGCCGTGGTGCGCGGCCACCGTGTCCTTGCCCAGACGTTCGCTCAAATGGCGGCTCAGGCGTTCGGCCAGGCGTCGGGTATTGACGAAGATCAGCGTGGTCCGGTGTTCCCGGGCGAGGACGGCGAGGCGGTCGTAGACCAGCTCCCAAACGTCGTTGGCCATCACCGCCGACAACGGCACGGGCGGTACTTCGATGTCCAGGTCGCGCGGACGGGCGTGGCCGATGTCGATGATTTCGCAAGGGCGGTCGCGACCCACCAGAAAACGCGATACCGCCTCGATGGGCTTTTGCGTGGCGGACAGGCCGATGCGCATCAGCGGTTGCGCGCACAGCGCTTGCAAGCGTTCGAGGCTCAGGGCCAGGTGGCTGCCGCGTTTGCTGGCGGCGATCGCGTGGATTTCGTCGACGATGACCGTGCGCGCAGTGCTGAGCATCTGCCGGCCGGAGTCGGAACCGAGCAGTACATAAAGCGATTCTGGAGTGGTCACCAGAATGTGCGGCGCAGTCTTGCGCATTGCAGATCTGTCTTTTTGCGGCGTATCTCCGGTGCGCACGGCCGTATTGATCTGCAATGGCGGCAGGCCCATCACGCGCAACTGCTCGGTGATCCCGGCCAGCGGGTTTTGCAGGTTGATCTGTATGTCGTTGGACAAGGCCTTGAGCGGCGAAACGTAGACCACCAGGGTTTCGTCCGGCAGCCCGTCTTCAGTTTCCAGACCACGGTGGACCAGATCGTCAATGACCGCGAGAAACGCAGTGAGGGTTTTGCCGGAGCCGGTGGGCGCGGCGATCAACGTCGAGCGGTGTTGGCGGATCAACGGCCACGCCCGGGCTTGGGCGGCGGTGACCGTCGGGAAGGTGTTGCTGAACCAGGCGCTGACGGCGGGGTGGAAGCTTGCCAGGGCGCTGTCCGTTGGGATTGGCAAATTCATGTCCTGATTTATGCGGGCGAGTCGGGGAAGATGCAAGTACCGCTCAAGACCTTCGCCGCCCTTTAGGGCCCCTTCGCGAGCAGGCTCGCTCCCACAACGGATTTGTGTACACCGCAGATCCCCTGTGGGAGCGAGCCTGCTCGCGAAGGGGCCGGTACAGGCGGCGCATATCTCAGGGATCTGCACTTTACGGATGACGGTTGCGCATTAAACCCGCAAAATGCAACGATTCCGGCAACTATCAACGGCATCGCCCGTGGGCGCTGTCGATAAAACCATTGTTCCAATCAGACTGGGCCTGCTGACTCTATGCGAATGCGCCTTATGTTACTGGGCGGCGGAAATGCCCTTGGGCAGGCGCTGATTCGCCTCGGTGCGGAAGAAGACATCGGCTTCCTCGCCCCCCGCCCACCGCAAGACGGCTGGGATGCCGCGAGCCTGACGCAGCTGCTCGACGATACCCGTCCGGACGCGCTGATTAATCTCGCCTACTACTTCGACTGGTTCCAGGCGGAGACGGTCAGCGAACAGCGTCTGGCCGGGCAGGAGCGGGCGATCGAGCGTCTGGCCGAACTGTGCCAGCATCACAATATCGTTTTGCTGCAACCTTCGAGCTATCGAGTATTCGACGGCTCCCGGGCGACCGCCTACAGCGAAAAAGACGAACCGGTGCCGTTGGGTCTGCGTGGTCAGGCCTTATGGCGGATCGAACAGAGCGTGCGTGCCACTTGCCCGCAACACGTGCTGCTGCGTTTTGGCTGGCTGCTCGATGACAGCCCGGATGGCACCCTCGGGCGTTTCCTCGGTCGCGCCGAACAACCTGAAGAATTGCTGATGGCTGATGACCGTCGGGGCAACCCGACACCGGTGGATGACGCCGCCCGGGTCATCATTTCGGTGCTCAAGCAACTTGATTGCTCAGCGCCGTTGTGGGGCACCTACCATTACGCCGGGCATGAGGCGACTACGCCGCTGGCGCTGGGGCAAGCTATCCTCACTGAAGCGCGCAGCCTGCATCCGCTGGCCATCGAAGCGCCGACCGCCCAGGCTCACGCTGCGCGCCCGGATGCTGCCGAAGAACCGCAACATGCGGTGCTGGCCTGCAAGAAAATTCTGCACACTTTCGGGATCAAACCGCGCGCCTGGCGTGCTGCACTCCCGAGCTTACTGGACAGGTTCTATCGCCATGGCTGACGGTCCCGTTTTAATCACCGGTGGTGCCGGTTTCATCGGCTCGCATCTCACTGACGCCTTGCTCGCCAAGGGCCATTCGGTGCGGATTCTCGATGATCTGTCCACCGGCAAACGCAGCAACCTGGCGCTGGACAATCCCAAGGTCGAGCTGATTTTGGGCGACGTCGCCGATGCTGCGTTGGTGGCACGGGCGATGGTCGGCTGCAGCGCTGTCGCGCATCTGGCTGCCGTGGCGTCGGTGCAAGCCTCGGTGGATGATCCGGTGAAGACTCACCAGAGCAATTTCATCGGCTCGCTGAATGTCTGCGAAGCCATGCGTCAGGTCGGTGTAAAACGGGTGCTGTTCGCTTCCAGTGCGGCGGTCTACGGCAACAATGGCGAAGGGCAGTCGATTGACGAAGACACGCCCAAGGCACCGCTGACGCCATACGCTTCGGACAAGTTGGCCAGTGAACATTACTTCGATTTCTACCGTCGCCAGCACGGTCTGGAACCGGTCGTTTTCCGCTTCTTCAACATCTTCGGCCCTCGCCAGGATCCGTCCTCGCCGTATTCCGGGGTGATCAGCATTTTCAGCGAACGCGCGCAGAAAGGCCTGCCGATCACCGTGTTTGGCGACGGCGAGCAGACTCGTGATTTTGTGTACGTCGAGGATTTGGTCGACCTGCTGGTGCAAGCCATCGAGAAGCCGCAGGTCGAAGTCGGCGCGGTCAATGTCGGCTGGAATCAGGCGACCACTCTCAAGCAAATGCTTGAAGCACTCGAAGCAGTGGTCGGGAAGTTGCCGCCGATCAGCTACGGCCCGGCGCGCTCCGGTGACATTCGACATTCGCGGGCGAACAACCAGCGATTGCTCGAGCGTTTTACCTACCCTGAGCAGACACCGATGAGTGTCGGTCTGGCGCGGTTGCTGGGACGCTGAGGTCAAGATCGTTCCCACGCTCTGAACTGACCCCACAAAGTTGGACGTTTACCCATCTATGCCTGAGCGGCCTGAGTTCTGTATTCAACAGGACTCAGGCCGTTTAGCTTCAGTCTGATACGCGAGTGATTGT
>NZ_VOBI01000026.1 GCF_008369325.1 Pseudomonas sp. ANT_H12B
ACCCGCGCTACCGGAACAGTAGTCCTGCACTGCTGCCAGTTTTACTTGCTCTGTGTACTTACCCATGACACCCCCAAAGGTTGTGTTCAACCTTTGGGGGTCAGTTCACTCCGCGTGGGAACGATCATCCCGCCAGGCTTAGTTCATCTCCGCTTCAACCCGATCCCGTCCCGCCTGCTTCGCCGCGTAAACGCCTGAGTCCGCTCGCAGCAACAGTGCATCCGCGCCCTCTCCGACTCGCCAACTGGCAATCCCGAAACTCGCGGTCACTGTCCCGACGTCTTCGATCGGTGAGCTGCGTAACGCTTGCCATAACTGCAAGGCCAGGGCATGGGCATGCTCGCCGTTGATATCCGGGCAAAGCACCATGAACTCCTCGCCGCCCAGGCGACAGAACACGTCGGTGCGCCGCAGCCGATGGCCGATGCACTCGCACACCGCCCGCAACACCCGATCCCCCACCGCGTGGCCATGCTGGTCATTGATGCGCTTGAAATGGTCGATATCGAGCATGATCACCGACAACTCGCCGCCACCGCGCTCGACCCGGGCCATTTCGGTGGCCAGGCGTTCCTGGAAATAGCGACGGTTATGAATCCCGGTCAAGGAGTCCGTCACCGACAGTGCCCGCAGCTCTTCTTCCACCCTTTTCAGGTCGGAAATGTCCGAGATGTAGCCGTGCCAGAGCACCCCGCCACCGGGCAGCTCCTCCGGCGTCGCCTCGCCACGAACCCAGCGCAGGCCGCGCAAAGGCAGCTGAACGCGGTATTCCTCGCGCCAGGGGCTGAGGGTGTCCGCCGACGCCCGGATCGACGCACGGACTCGGGTGGTGTCCTGGGGATGGATCCGCGTGAAAATCACTTCGGCGTTGAACAACAGCACGTCCGGTTCGAGCTCGTAGATCTCGCGAATACCGTCGCTGGCGTAGATCACACTGAAGCGCCCGTCGAATTCCATCTTGAACTGGTAGATCCCGCCGGGCACATGGGCGCTGAGTTTCTTCAGCAACAGGTCCCGTGCCGCCAAGGCCTCGTGGACCCGTTTGCGCTCGGTGATGTCGATACAGATCGCCAGATGCCCGACCCACAGGCCTTGTTCCTCGAGTATCGGGGTTGCCAGCATGTTCACTGCCAAATGGCTGCCATCGCTACGGACCAGCGTCCACTCCCGGGCTTCATGACCGCCTTCCTCGCCGCCCTCGACCAACATCGCCTGACAAGTGGGAATCGGTTTGCCATAACGTGCGCTCAACTCCGCCGAACGCGCCACAAGCTCACGGGGCAGGTGCAGGTTTTCCAGAGTCATATGGCCGACTACTTCCGCGCTGGCATAACCGAGCATCTGCTCGGCGCCGGCATTGAAGGTGCTGATGATCCCGCGTAAATCCGTGGCGATGATTGCCACTTGGGTCGCGGCATTCAATACGCCGCGCAACTGGCCATGGGTGCCGCGCAACTCCTGCTCACGGGCGCGGAGCTCTTTAGTCCGCTGTTCTACCATCTTGACCGCCCGTTGACGCTGGCTGACCAACACATAGAGCAAGGCACTGAGCAACAGGCTGAGCAAACCGCCCATCACCACCAGGCTGGTCACCGAAGAGTGGTTGGCTTGCAGGAAGGCTTTACTGGGCTGGATATCGACTTGATAGTCATGGTCGGCAAGCCGCAGCAGCCGCGTCGTGGCCAACTCACTGGGGGCCGGCGTGTTGGGGGACTCATAAAGCACTTCGTGCTGATCATCTGTGGATAAGTCGAGGATGCGCACCGAAAGGTAGTCACGGCGCGCCTCCGGCAACCCGTCCGCCAGCAACTGACGCATGCTGATCACCGCCATCACATAACCGTATGGTTTCGTTGCGGCCGCACTCGGACTATTGCGCAGCATGACCGGCGCGACCAGCAGCACACCTCGCGCATAGGCTGGCTCGATACTCACCAGGTGCATCGGTTGCGACACCGCCATGCCGCCATGCCGGTCAGCCCGTTCAAGCGTGGAACGACGCAAGGGCTGGGCCAACAAGTCGTAGCCCAGCGGCGAGCCGAGTTTGCTTTGTGTCTGGCTATAGAGCACCACCACGTACTCATCTCGTTCGGCAGCCAGTTGCAGCACGCCGTCGGCATTGAGCTCACGAAGGGTGAAATCGGGCAAACCTTCTTCACGCACCTTGCGTTCAAACTCGGCTCGCTCGGCGCCCGTAACCCGCCGTGCGAACGAGTACGCCTGGGTTCGGTGCAACAGAGGTGCGGTGTAACCGTCGAATTCCCTGCGGGAAACCGAATTGGAATTGGCAAAGAGCCGGCGCAGCCCATCGAGGCGCTGCTCCTGATCTTCGAAGCGTTCTTCGATACGGCTGTAACGTTCACTGGCCAGCAGTTGGAAACGTTGCCGCAATTGATGGTGAAACAGATTCAGCGTCGACCAGGCCAACAATCCCGTGAGAATCCCGCCGACGAGCAATACCAGCAGCGCGACCAGCCAGGCCGAGACATCTTCACTGATAAAACCCAGGATCTTCGGGCGCACGGCGTACAACGACATAGACGCAACTCAAAACGCCAGGTGCGGGAAAGCCCATTGGCCATGAGTTGAGTTATAGCTATTAGCCACTAATTTAACCAGCACAGAAAGAAGCCAAGAGCCTTTAAAAATCAAGGCTCTGTGGATCCAATCAAATTAACTGTCAACGAGCCGTGATTTTCCAGGCACGGTGGATCTTGCCGTTACGGGCAAAGTCCGGGTCGATGGTCTGCGCGGTGATTTCTTCGACCGCGTAACGCTCGGCAAGATTTTCCTCAAGCACGAACTTGCGGAAGTTGTTGGAGAAGTACAGCACCCCACCCGGCGCCAGACGCGCCATGGCCAGGTCGATCAGTTGCACCTGATCACGCTGCACGTCGAAGATCCCCTCCATGCGCTTGGAGTTGGAGAAGGTCGGCGGATCGATGAAAATCAGGTCGAACTCGTCACGGCAGGCATCCAGCCAGACCATCACATCGCCCTGTTCCAAGCGGTTCTTGTCAGAGAAACCGTTCAGCGAGAGGTTACGACGCGCCCAGTCCAGATAGGTTTTCGACAGGTCGACGCTGGTAGTGCTGCGCGCGCCGCCCTTGGCTGCGTGAACACTGGCGGTTGCGGTGTAGCTATACAGGTTGAGGAAGCGCTTGCCCTCGGCCTCTTTCTGGATGCGCATGCGCATCGGCCGGTGGTCGAGGAACAGCCCGGTGTCGAGGTAGTCGGTGAGGTTCACCAGCAGCTTGACGCCACCTTCGTTGACCTCGACGAACTTGCCCTGAGCAGCCTGGCGTTCGTACTGCTTGGTGCCGCTCTGGCGCTCGCGACGTTTGACCACCACGCGGTTTTTGTCGATGTTCAAGGCCTGCGGGATGGCCGCCAGGGCATCGAACATTCGCGCCGACGCTTTTTCCGGATCGATGGATTTCGGCGCGGCGTATTCCTGGACGTGGACCCAATCCTGATACAGGTCGATGGCCATGGAGTATTCCGGCATGTCGGCATCGTAGACGCGGTAGCAGTCAATGCCTTCACGCTTGACCCACTTGCCGAGGGCCTTGAGGTTCTTTTGCAGGCGGTTGGCGAACATCTGCCCGCCTTCGCTCAATCGCGGCTGCTCAATCACCACCGGTGCCGGTTTGATCGGGTTGCCGTTCTTGTTGTACTTCTCGTACTTGCCCGGCACCACGTCGTTGCCTTCGACTTCGACTTCGGCCTGCTCACGCTCGATCTGACGCTGTTCCGGGGTGCGGCGCTCGCCAGTGACGAACTGGTCCGGCGTGACTTTGATCAGCAGCAATTTGCACGGCAAGGCGCCGTTCCAGAACGAATACTGTTTGTGGCTGCGGATGCCCATGCGCTTGCCCAGGTCCGGGGCGCCGGTGAATACCGCGGCCTCCCAGTTCAGGCAGGCCTGACGCAGACGCTCGCCAAGGTTCTGGTAGAGGTAAAGCAGGCTCGCCTCGTCGCCCAGACGCTCGCCGTACGGAGGGTTGCAGATCACCAGGCCTTTCTGGTTCTGGTCCGGACGCGGCTCGAAGGTCGCGACTTCGCCCTGGTAGATCTTGATCCACTCGCTCAAGCCGGCACGTTCGACGTTGTTGCGACCGGGTTGAATCAGTCGCGGGTCAGCTTCGTAACCGCGAATCCACAGCGGTGGCTTGGCCAGACCGGCAGCGGCGCGGGCGGTGGCTTCTTCGTGCAGTTTTTTCCACAGCGCCGGGACGTGACCGAGCCACGCCGTGAAGCCCCACTGCTCGCGACGCAGGTTCGGCGCCATGTCGGCGGCGATCATTGCCGCTTCGACCAAGAACGTACCGACACCGCACATCGGGTCAGCCAGGGCGCCGCCGTCGGCAGCGATGCGTGGCCAGCCGGAACGGATGAGGATTGCGGCCGCGAGGTTTTCCTTCAGCGGCGCCGCCCCTTGCTGCAAGCGATAGCCGCGCTGGTGCAGGCTGTGGCCGGACAGGTCGAGGGACAGAATCGCTTCACCGCGATCCAGACGCAGGTGAATGCGCAGGTCCGGGTTGAGCTTGTCGATGGACGGACGATCGCCCTGCGGAGTGCGCAGTTTGTCGACGATGGCGTCTTTAACTTTCAAGGCACCGAAATGGGTGTTGTCGATGCCCGAGCCGTGACCGCTGAACTCCACGGCCAGTGTGCCGTCATTGAGCATGTGGTCTTGCCACTCGATATCGAGCACACCGTGGTAGAGGTCTTCGGCGTCCTTCATCGGGAAACGCTTGAGCACCAGCAGCACCCGGTTCGCCAAACGCGACCACAGGCACAGGCGATAAGCGGTTTCCATGGTGGCCATGCCGCGCACGGCGGAGGTGTGCTCACGCGCTTCTTCAAGGCCAAGCCCGACGGCTTCCTCGATGAGCAGGCCTTCAAGGCCTTTGGGGCAAGTGAGGAAGATTTCGAATTGGTCGGACATTGGAATTTCAAAGCCTTTAGCTGAGTGGACCGGCAACGCATTGCCGGCCCGGTTTTCAATCAGGCGCTTTTCTAAAAGAGCGCCCGCGTGGCACGAAAGTGTGCCGTCCCACCCTTGCTGCTCAGGTTAGAAGAGCTTAGATGCATGGGCAGATAAAAAAGTTGATGCAACAAAATGTCATAAGTCGACCCTTCGTCGAATAATGCCTCAGCGCAACGCGAGATATTCTCAATAAAGGATTAATACCATCATCCAGTGCAGGGCCGATCATACCGGGGTTTGGCCAATAAACACGGGCAAACATCGTGTTACTTATGGCCATACCACCTGAATGGTTACGTCCTTATGACAAAACGATCATTCCCTCGATGTGACGCATTGGTTAGAAGTCAATACAGGTTGACGTCGCAACGGCGCCAACACCTTGGCTCGCGACGCCGACAGCGAGCCCCAACGGCAGAAGTTTTTTCTGCCAGACCTCAATTGAGGTCGACGCGATAAATACAGTCAACAAGTGAGGGCAACACCCTATGAGAAGACTTAAGCGTGATCCGTTGGAAAGAGCATTTTTGCGCGGATATCAATATGGCGTTGGTGGCAAATCCCGTGAGCTTTGCCCATTTACTCTACCGTCGGTACGTCAAGCCTGGATTAACGGCTGGCGAGAAGGACGCGGCGACAACTGGGACGGTATGACCGGCACTGCGGGAATCCATAGACTCAACGAACTTCACGCCGTCGGCTAACACAGGGCACACACTCCGACACGACAATCTGATTACGTAACGACTTACCACGCACGCCCCATCCGGGCGGCGGGCTCCGGCCCAAGGGCTCCTTCGAGGAGCCCTTTTTTATGCCTGCTCCCCACACATTCCCCTGCTACAAATCAGCGCAGGGCTGCTATTGCGTCTACGGATTCACGAATCAGCGACGGGCCTTTATAGATGAAGCCGGAGTAGATCTGCACCAGGCTCGCACCCGCGGCGATTTTCTCAGCCGCATGCTTGCCTTCGGTAATGCCGCCCACGGCAATGATCGGCAAACGACCCGCCAACTCTGCCGCCAGTACCTTCACGGTGTGGGTGCTCTTGTCGCGAACCGGTGCGCCGGACAAGCCACCCGCCTCGTCACCATGCTCCATACCTTCGACGCCCACGCGACTCAGGGTGGTGTTGGTGGCGATCACCGCGTCCATGCCGGTTTCGATCAGCGCTTGCGCCACTTGAGCGGTTTCTTCATCAGTCATGTCCGGTGCGATCTTGATCGCCAGCGGCACGTGTTTACCGTGACGCAGCGCCAGTTCCGCCCGGCGCGTGGCCAGATCGGCGAGCAGTTGCTTGAGCGAGTCGCCGAACTGCAGGCTGCGCAGGCCCGGGGTATTCGGCGAACTGACGTTGACCGTTACGTAGCTGGCGTGGGCGTAGACCTTGTCGAGGCAGATCAGGTAATCGTCGACTGCACGCTCAACCGGTGTATCGAAGTTCTTGCCGATGTTGATGCCCAGCACGCCCTTGAACTTGGCCGCCGCCACTCGATCCAGCAGGTGATCGACGCCGAGGTTGTTGAAGCCCATGCGGTTGATGATCGCCTCGGCTTCCGGCAGACGGAAAATCCGTGGCTTCGGGTTGCCCGGCTGAGGACGCGGGGTGATGGTGCCGATTTCGACAAAACCAAAACCCAGTTGCGCAAAACCGTCGATGGCTGCGCCGTTCTTGTCCAGACCAGCCGCCAGACCGACCGGGTTCGGGAAGTCCAGGCCCATGACGTGCACCGGCATTTTTGCCGGCGCCTTGCACAGCAAGCCGTTGAGGCCCAAACGCCCGCCCGCGCCGATCAGGTCCAGGGACAGATCGTGGGAGGTTTCCGGGGAAAGTTTGAACAACAGCTGACGGGCCAGGGTGTACATGGGCGGGTTTGACTCTGGGCTACGAAAAGTGGCGGCGATTATAGCCGGGCATCGGGGTTGCAGGCGAGGTGCGAGACAAAATCAGCCTGCGATGGCATATGCCTTGCACCAACATAGGCATCAGCACTCATGCCAACGGCGGGATGAGTCGAAAGACAAAGGCGTCGTCACCCGGCTTTGCTCGCGCGAGGGCCAGGGACGACGCTTTTTTTGGAAGGTGTTTAGCCATGAATGAAACCACAGCGGGCCCACTGGCCTGGGTCAACGGCAGCGATGCCCCGGAAAAGACCGAAATCAACCTCGGCTTCATGGCCCTGAGTGACTGCGCCTCGGTGGTGGTCGCCGCCACGCAGGGCTTCGCCCAACCTTATGGCCTGACCCTGAACCTCAAGCGCCAATCGTCCTGGGCCAATTTGCGCGACAAACTGGTCAGCGGCGAGCTCGACGCTGCCCATAGCCTGTACGGCTTGATCTACGCCGTGCATTTGGGCATCGGCGGAGTGCCCCCCACCGACATGGCCGTGCTCATGGGCCTGAACCAGAACGGCCAGAGCATCAACCTCTCCCACGGTTTGCAAGGCGTGGGCGTGACCAGTCCTGAAGCACTTCACCTGCACGTGCACCAAAGTCGCCCAAAACTGACCTTCGCCCAGACATTTCCTACCGGTACTCACGCCATGTGGCTGTATTACTGGCTCGCCAGTCAGGGGATTCATCCGTTGCACGATGTCGACAGCGTGGTGGTGCCGCCGCCGCAAATGGTCGTGCACCTGCAAGCGGGGCGTATCGACGGCTTCTGCGTCGGCGAGCCGTGGTCTGCCAGCGCGGTGCAGCAGAACCTGGGTTTCACCATGGCCACAACCCAGACCATCTGGCCCGATCACCCGGAAAAAGTCCTCGGCTGCACCCGCGCCTTTGTCGAGCAATACCCGAACACCGCTCGTGCCTTGGTGATGGCGGTCCTCGAAGCCAGCCGCTTCATTGAACAAAGCACCGAAAACCGCCGCAGCACCGCGAAACTGTTGAGTGCCCCCGAATTCCTCGACGCGCCGCTCGACTGCATCGAGCCTAGGTTGCTCGGTGACTACGCCGACGGTCTCGGCAATCGCTGGCAAGACCCGCACGCGCTACGTTTCCATGGCGACGGCGAGGTCAATCTTCCGTATCTGTCCGATGGCATGTGGTTCATGACCCAGTTCCGCCGCTGGGGTTTGTTGCGCGACGACCCGGACTACCTCGCGGTAGCCCGGCAGGTCCAACAACTAGACTTATTCCGTGAGGCCGCTACCGCAGTCGGTATAGCCGCCGGGAGTCAGCAAATGCGCAGCAGCCAATTGATCGACGGCAAGGTCTGGGACGGCTCGGACCCGGCCGGTTACGCCCATAGTTTCAAACTGCACGCCATGAGCGACAGCTCGCACCGATTCGCCAGCCGCTGACAGGAGACCACGACTATGTTGCGTATCCTGCTGATCAACGACACCGCGAAGAAAGTCGGTCGCCTGAAAGCCGCCCTGACCGAAGCCGGGTTCGAGGTGATCGATGAATCCGGCCTGACCATCGACCTGCCCGCACGCGTCGAAACGGTGCGTCCGGACGTGATCCTGATCGATACCGAGTCACCGAGCCGTGATGTCATGGAGCAAGTGGTGCTGGTCAGCCGTGATCAGCCACGGCCCATTGTGATGTTTACCGACGAGCACGACCCCGACGTGATGCGCCAGGCGATCAAGTCCGGGGTCAGTGCCTACATCGTCGAAGGCATTCACGCACAACGCTTGCAGCCGATTCTCGACGTGGCCATGGCGCGCTTTGAAAGCGACCAGGCCTTGCGCGCCCAACTCACCGCCCGCGACCAGCAACTGGCGGAGCGCAAGCGCATCGAGCTGGCCAAAGGGCTGCTGATGAAAATGAAAGACTGCAACGAAGAAGAGGCCTACACCCTCATGCGCCGCCAGGCCATGAGCCGCCAGCAGAAGCTGATCCAGGTGGCGGAGCAGATCATTGCCATGAGTGAGCTGCTCGACTGACTCCCCCAACGAACCGGACGCAGAGCGTCCATGGCGGCATTCCCACCTGAGCGTGGGAACGATCAGTGTGAATGTGGCACATATCTCGCAAAGTAATCACTACAGGTAACCAACGGCGGTTGCCCCACCTACGACAAAGACGTCGCTCACCTCATTTGCCCATGGCGAATCGGGTGGCGGCGTTTTTTTGTTTTGGCCCCAGAGACCGGGGCCGGTGGTGCGGCCGATGCGGCGCCCCACCTGCAAGCTCATGACTCCTTCTCGAGACTACAAACAGCTGAGGTGCGCGATGAATTCAAGCTTCTGGAAATCCGGCCATACCCCGACATTGTTCGCGGCCTTCCTCTATTTCGACCTGAGCTTCATGGTCTGGTACCTGCTCGGCCCACTGGCGGTGCAAATCGCCGCCGATTTACACCTGACCACCCAACAGCGCGGACTGGTGGTGGCCACGCCGATTCTAGCCGGGGCGGTATTGCGCTTTGTAATGGGCTTGCTGGCTGATCGCCTGTCGCCAAAAACTGCCGGTCTGATTGGCCAGGTGATTGTCATCTGCGCCCTGTTCGTCGCCTGGAAACACGGCATCCACAGCTACGAGCAAGCGTTGTTGCTGGGCCTGTTCCTCGGCATGGCCGGCGCATCCTTCGCCGTCGCCCTGCCCCTGGCGTCGCAATGGTATCCGCCGCAGCATCAAGGCAAAGCCATGGGCATCGCCGGTGCCGGTAACTCGGGCACGGTGCTCGCTGCACTGATCGCCCCGGTGCTCGCTGCCGCATTTGGCTGGAGCAACGTGTTCGGCTTCGCCCTGATCCCGCTGATTCTGACCCTCATCGTCTTCGCCTGGTTGGCCAAAAACGCGCCTGAGCGGCCAAAAGCCAAGTCGGTGTCTGACTACTTCAAAGCCTTGGGCGACCGCGACAGCTGGTGGTTCATGTTTTTCTACAGCGTGACCTTCGGTGGCTTCATCGGCCTGGCCAGCGCCCTGCCCGGCTACTTTAACGATCAATATGGCCTGAGCCCGGTCACTGCCGGTTACTACACCGCAGCCTGCGTGTTCGGTGGCAGCCTGATGCGTCCACTGGGCGGTGCACTGGCTGACCGTTTCGGCGGTATCCGCACGCTGCTCGTGATGTACACCGTGGCCGCGATCTGCATCGCCGCGGTCGGTTTCAACTTGCCGAGTTCCTACGCGGCATTGGCACTTTTCGTGTGCACCATGCTCGGTTTGGGTGCGGGCAACGGCGCGGTATTCCAGTTGGTTCCGCAGCGTTTTCGTCGGGAGATCGGGGTAATGACCGGACTGATCGGCATGGCCGGCGGCATTGGCGGTTTCGCCCTCGCGGCAGGCATGGGCGCAATCAAGCAAAGCACTGGCAGCTATCAGTTGGCGCTGTGGTTGTTCGCCAGCCTCGGTGTCCTCGCCTGGTTCGGTCTGCACGGCGTAAAACGTCGTTGGAGAACCACTTGGGGTTCGGCGGCGGTCACCGCTGCCCGGGTGTGAGGGTTGAATGAGCCTGCAACTGAGCTTTGCCGAAGCGAGCGCCATCGGCCCTCGCGAGGAGAATCAGGACGCCCTGCGCCTGGTCACTCCGGCCCCGGCGCTGGCGGCGAGCAAGGGTTACTTGTTCGCCATCGCCGACGGCGTCAGCCAATGCGCCGATGGCGGTCTCGCGGCCCGTTCGACCTTGCAGGCACTGGCGCTCGACTACTACGCCACGCCGGAAACCTGGGGTGTGGCGCAGGCATTGGATCGTCTGCTGTTGGCGCAAAATCGCTGGTTGCAGGCCAATGGCGGTGGGCAACCATTGCTCACCACTGTCAGTGCTTTGGTCATGCGCGGTAGGCGATTTACCTTGGCCCATGTAGGCGATTGCCGGGTTTATCGCTGGCACGCCGACACCTTGCAACGGGTCAGCGAGGATCACGTCTGGGACCAGCCGGGCATGCAACATGTGCTCAAACGGGCACTTGGGCTCGATCAGCATCTGGTGCTGGATTTTCTCGATGGCGAACTGCGCTTGAACGAAAGTTTCGTACTGCTCAGCGACGGCATTTGGGCCGTGCTGGGTGACACTGCGATTGCGGCAATTCTGCGCGACCAACCGGATCTGAACAGCGCAGCCCAAACCCTGGTCAACGCGGCGCATCTGGCCGGCAGTCAGGACAACGCCAGCGCCTTGCTGGTGCGGGTCGATGCCCTGGGTGAAACGAGTATCGGTGATGCATTGATTCATTTGCAGCAATGGCCGCTGCCGCCCGTATTGAAACCGGGCCAGACCTTCGAGGGCTGGCAGGTCGAAGGGATACTCGGTCAGAGCCAGCAATCATTGCTCTATCGGGTTCGCGATGGGCAACAACAGCCCTGGCTGCTGAAAACCTTGCCCGGCGCGCTGCGCGACGATCATTTGGCCGGGCAGGCGTTGTTGTCCGAAGAATGGTTTCTCAAGCGCGTGGCCGGGCGGCACTTCCCTGAAGTCCACGCGGCCAGTCAGCGTCAGCATTTGTACTACGTGATGCGGGAATATTCGGGATCGACGCTCGCAAACCTGTATGAAAAAGTCGGACCGCTGCCTCTGGCTCAATGGCTGGATTTGGCTGAACGTCTGCTGCGGGCCGTGGGCATGCTGCATCGACGGCAGATTCTGCATCGCGATATCAAACCGGAGAATCTGCTGCTGAGCGATGACGGCGAATTGCGCCTGCTGGACTTCGGCCTCGCCTACTGCCCCGGCCTGTCCGAAGATCAGCCTTCTGCCCTGCCCGGAACGCCCAGCTATATCGCGCCGGAAGCCTTTCGCGGTGACACACCGACACCGCAACAGGATCTGTATGCAGTCGGCGTGACGTTGTATTTTCTGCTGACCGGACACTATCCCTACGGCGAGATCGAAGCGTTTCAGCGTCCACGGTTTGGTGCACCGGTCAGCGCCAGTCGCTACCGACCCGACTTGCCGGAATGGATCGCGCAAAGCCTGGAACGCGCCGTTGCGGCGGATCCGGGTCAGCGATTTGAAACGGCCGAAGAATGGTTATTGCTGCTGGAACAGGGCGAGCGGCGCAGTTTGAGCGTGCGACCCAGACCGCTGCTGGAGCGCGAACCGTTGAAGGTCTGGCGGACCTTGGCGCTGGTGTCATTGCTGGTGAACCTGGTGCTGCTGGTTGTGGCGCTCCATTAATGGGCATTGCGCGTTGATTCGGTGCAATAAATCACTGACCTCGGTTTGAGACCGCGACCAACTCCAGTAAATCCGGGTACCGGAAGAACTTGGCACAACCACTGCATTACCTCTCTCACCATACATAAAGCCCAGCCTTCAACGATGAAGGATGCGCTGCCCGAGAGAACGGGACCAGGACAAAGGCGTCCTCGCTAGGCAACTAGCGGGACGCCTTTTTTTGTTTGCGCAAAATTTGTCGAGCAAGACCTGAAAGCCCTGATGAGGCGGGTCTGAGCTCCCCGGAGAATCTGATGAAAAAACTAAAACTGGTGATGATCGGCAACGGCATGGCGGGGGTTCGCACCCTGGAAGAGCTGCTCAAGCTGAGCAATGAGCTGTACGACATCACGGTCTTCGGCGCTGAACCCCACACCAATTACAACCGCATCCTTCTCTCGCCGGTCCTGGCCGGTGAACAGACCTTCGAAGAGATCGTGCTGAACGATCTGGACTGGTACCTGGAAAACAACATCAAGCTGCTGCTCAACCGCAAAGTGGTGCAGATCGACCGGGTGAAACGCCGGGTGATCGCCGAAGACGGCACCGAAGCAGAGTACGACCGCCTGCTGATCGCCACCGGTTCGACCCCGTTCATCCTGCCAATCCCCGGCAACACTTTGCACGGCGTGATCGGCTACCGTGACATCGCCGACACCCAGGCAATGATCGACACCGCGAAAACCCACAAGCACGCGGTCGTGATCGGTGGTGGCCTGCTCGGCCTCGAAGCCGCCAACGGCCTGATGCTGCGCGGCATGCACGTCACGGTGGTGCACATCGGTGAATGGCTGCTGGAACGGCAACTGGACAAAACCAGCGGCCAGTTGCTGCAAACCGCACTGGAGGCTCGCGGCCTGCACTTTCGTCTTTGCGAGCAAACCCAGGCCCTGCACGATGCTGGCAATGGCCGGGTCGGCTCGGTTGAGTTCAAGAACGGCGACATCATCCCCGCCGACCTGGTGGTGATGGCCGCCGGCATTCGCCCCAACACCGAACTCGCGGAAAAATCAGGCATTCCCTGCAACCGCGGGATTCTGGTCAACGACACGATGCAAACCTACGACCCGCGCATCTACGCGATTGGCGAATGCGCCAGCCACCGCGGTATCGCTTATGGCCTGGTCGCGCCGCTGTTCGAACAGGCCAAGGTCTGCGCCAACCACCTCGCCCAACTGGGCTTCGCCACCTACAAGGGCTCGGTAACGTCGACCAAATTGAAAGTCACCGGCATCGACCTGTTTTCCGCTGGCGACTTCATGGGCGGCGAAGGCAGCGAAACCATCACCCTCTCCGACCCCATCGGCGGGGTCTACAAAAAACTGGTGATCAAGGATGACGTGCTGGTCGGGGCCTGTCTGTACGGTGATACGGCAGACGGTGGCTGGTATTTCCGGCAGATCCGTGAGAATCACGACATCGCGCAGATCCGCGATCACCTGATGTTCGGTGGCTCTTCGTCTATGGAGCTGGCCCTGGGCGACGTAGGACATCAAGGCCAGGACAAAGCCATGAGCATGGCCGACACCGCCGAAGTCTGCGGCTGCAACGGCGTGTGCAAAGGCACGATCGTCAAGGCGATTCAGGAACACGGGTTGTTCAGCGTCGACGACGTCAAGAAACACACCAAGGCGGCCAGCTCTTGCGGCTCCTGCGCAGGGTTGGTGGAACAGATCCTGATCAACACCGTGGGCGGCGCGGCGGATGTCAAACCGAAAAGCGAAAAAGCCATCTGCGGTTGCAGCGACCTCAACCACGGCCAAATTCGCCAGGCCATCCGCGAACAACATCTACTGACCATCGCCGGCACCCTGAGCTACCTGAACTGGCGCACCCCGAACGGCTGTGCCACCTGCCGCCCGGCGCTCAACTACTACCTGATTTCCACCTGGCCGGGCGAAGCCAAGGACGATCCGCAATCGCGCCTGATCAACGAACGGGCCCATGCCAACATTCAGAAAGACGGCACTTACTCTGTAGTCCCACGGATGTGGGGCGGTGTGACCAATCCTTCGGAACTGCGGCGCATTGCCGACGTGGCCGACAAATACAACGTGCCGATGGTCAAGGTCACCGGCGGCCAGCGTATCGATTTGCTGGGCATCAAGAAGCAGGACCTGCCGGGCGTCTGGAAGGACCTCGACATGCCGTCCGGCCACGCCTACGGCAAATCCATCCGCACCGTAAAAACCTGCGTCGGCAGCGAGTTCTGCCGCTTCGGCACCCAGAACTCCACGCAACTGGGCATCGAGCTTGAGCACGACCTGTTCAACATGTGGTCGCCGCACAAAGTGAAACTGGCCGTCTCCGGTTGCCCTCGCAACTGTTCGGAAGCGGGCATCAAGGACGTCGGAATTATCGGCGTGGACTCGGGCTGGGAGATGTACATCGGCGGCAACGGCGGGATCAAAACCGAAGTCGCGGAATTCTTCGTCAAGCTCAAGACCGCCGAAGAAGTGCGTGAATACAACGGCGCGTTCTTGCAGCTCTATCGCGAAGAAGCTTTTTATCTCGAACGCACCGTGCACTACCTGCAACGGGTCGGCATGGAACACATCAAGAAAGCCGTGCTGGAAGACCCAGAGCGGCGCAAAGCGCTCAACGATCGCTTGCAATTCTCCTTGTCGTTCGAACAGGACCCGTGGCAGGAACGCTTGGAACAACCGCTGCTGAAGAAAGAATTCGACGTCATCACGGTGAAGAATCTGGAGGTGCCGGCATGAACTGGCTGGATATCTGCGCACTGGAAGAAATCAATGCCCTGGGCTCGCGGATCATCGCCGGTCCAAAAGGCGACATCGCGATTTTTCGTACCAGCGACGATGAGGTTTTCGCACTCGATGACCGCTGCCCGCACAAGGGCGGGCCACTGTCCCAAGGTCTGATCTACGGCAAACGGGTCGCCTGCCCACTGCACAATTGGCAGATCGACCTGGAAACCGGTGAAGCCCAGGCCCCGGACATCGGTTGCGCTCACCATCATTCAGCACGGGTCGAGCATGGCCGGGTGTTGCTGGCCCTGCGGGAAGCAAGCTGATGAACCAGATCACCGCTTCCACCTGCTGCTACTGCGGGGTCGGCTGCGGCGTGCTGATCGAGCATGACGGCGAGCGCATCCTCGGGGTCAGCGGCGATCCGGCCCACCCGGCCAACTTCGGCAAACTGTGCAGCAAAGGCTCTACATTGCACTTGACCGGCGATCTCGCGGCCCGGGCGTTGTATCCCGAGTTGCGCCTGGGCAAAGGCCTGGCCCGCAGCCGCACCGATTGGGACACCGCCCTCGATCACGCCGCCAGCGTCTTCGCCCAAACCATTGCCGAACACGGCCCGGACAGCGTGGCGTTCTATATCTCCGGGCAATTGCTGACCGAGGATTACTACTGTTTCAACAAACTGGCGCGAGCGCTGGTGGGCACCAACAACATCGACAGCAATTCACGGCTGTGTATGTCTTCGGCCGTGGTCGGCTACAAGCGCAGCCTGGGCGCCGACGCACCGCCGTGCAGCTACGAAGACCTGGAGTTGAGCGACTGCGTGATGATCGTCGGCAGTAACATGGCCTACGCCCACCCGGTACTGTTTCGTCGCCTGGAGGAAGCCAAATCCCGCCGGCCGCAGATGAAAGTCATCGTCATCGACCCACGTCGTACCGACACCTGCGATTTGGCTGACCTGCACCTGGCGATTCTGCCGGGCACCGATGTCGCGTTATTCCATGGGATTTTGCACCTGCTGCTGTGGGAAAACTGGGTCGACCGCGACTTCATCAAGGCTCACACCGAAGGCCTGGCCGAACTGAAAAACCTGGTGCGCGATTACACGCCGCAAATGGTTTCGCAGCTCTGTGGCATTGGCGTTGAACAACTGCAGCAATGCGCCGAGTGGGTCGGCACTTCACCGAGTTTTTTGTCGTTGTGGTGCATGGGGTTGAACCAGTCCACCGCCGGCAGTGCAAAAAACAGTGCGTTGATCAACCTGCACTTGGCCACCGGGCAAATCGGCCGCCCCGGCGCAGGACCTTTCTCCTTGACCGGTCAGCCGAATGCCATGGGCGGGCGGGAAACCGGCAGTCTGTCGAACCTGCTGCCAGGCCATCGCGAAGCCGCCAATGCCGAACACCGTGCGCAAGTGGCCGATTATTGGGGCGTTGAGCAACTCCCCGAGAAAACCGGGCTTACGGCCATTGAACTGTTCGAACAGGTGCGCAACGGCAAAATCAAAGCGCTGTGGATCGCTTGCACCAACCCCGCGCAATCAATGCCGGATCAAACCGCCGTGCGCGCAGCACTTGAGGCCTGTCCGTTCGTGGTGTTGCAGGAAGCCTTCCGCACCACCGAAACCGCCGCCTTCGCTGACCTGCTGCTGCCTGCCGCCAGCTGGGGTGAAAAGGACGGCACGGTGACCAACTCCGAACGGCGCATTTCCCACGTTCGTCGAGCCATCGTCGCACCCGGTGAAACCCGCTCGGACTGGGCCATCACGGTGGATTTCGCACAGCGTCTGGAAAAATATCTGCGTCCCGAACAAACCAGCCTGTTCGCTTTTGAAAACCCGTCGCAGGTCTTCGACGAGTACAAGCAATTGACGCGCGGACGTGATCTGGACTTGTCCGGCATCAGTCATGCACTGATCGACCGCCTCGGCCCGCAGCAATGGCCCTTCCCCACTGGCGCCAGCGAAGGCACGGCCAGACTCTATCTGGACGGGATTTTCCCGACGGCCAGTGGACGCGCGCAATTCGTGGCTGACCCGTATCGCGCCGCCAAGGAACAACGCGATGCGCGCTTCCCGCTGACCCTGATCACCGGCCGCCTGCGCGATCAATGGCATGGAATGAGCCGCACCGGCACTGCCGCGCAACTGTTCGGCCACGTCAGCGAAGCGGTGTTGAGTTTGCACCCCGATGAACTGCGTCGGCATCGGCTGCAATCGGGCGACCTGGTCAGCCTGAAAAGTCGCCGCGGGGCAGTGATTGTCGCCGTCGGCAGCGACGACAGCGTGCGCCCGGGTCAAGCCTTTCTGCCCATGCATTGGGGGGACCGTTTCCTCAAGGGCGGGGTAAATGCGCTCACCCAACCGGCTTTCGACCCATTGTCGAAACAACCGGAACTCAAACACAGCGGTGTGCGCCTCGAACCCGTGGAACTACCATGGAACCTTTTCGCACTGGTCGAGGGCGATATTCAACAGCATTTTGAGACGCTACGACCACTGTGTGAGGCGTTTTCCTACGTCAGCCTCAGCCTTGCCGGCCGCGAACGCCCAGCGCTGCTCATACGCGCTGCCAGCGCCGCCGCACCAGATCCAAAACTGCTGCGTGATATCGATCAATGCCTGGCGCTCAATGACGGTCTTGTTTTGGCCTACGACGACCCACGACGCTCCATCGGCAAACGCGTACGGATCGAGAATGGCCGGATCACTGCCATTCGCCTGGCCGGTGAAACACTTGCCCAGCACTGGCTGCAAAGCCTGTGGCTCGAAGGTCGAGCCGATGAACAACTGCGGCGCTGGTTGCTCGCGCCGCTGAGCGCACCGCCGGGTAACGCGGGCACTCCCTCGTCCGGCACCAAAACCCTGTGCAATTGCATGAACGTCAGCCAAAGCGCGGTGTGCGCCGGTATCAGTCGAGGCCTGGACTTGCAGGGTTTGAAACAAGAATTGGGTTGCGGCACGCAATGCGGCTCCTGTGCCCCGGAAATCAAGCGTTTGCTGGCCGTCACTGCGCAGCCGGTCGCCGTCACCTCGTGAGGAAAAACACTATGAGCGCAAAAGTCTGGCTGGTGGGTGCGGGTCCTGGCGATCCGGAATTGTTGACCCTCAAAGCTGTTCGGGCGTTGAGAGAGGCGGATGTGGTGCTGATCGATGACCTGGTCAACGACGCGGTGCTGGAGCATTGCCCGCAGGCGCGGATCATTCCTGTGGGCAAGCGCGGCGGCTGTCGTTCCACGCCTCAGGCGTTCATTCATCGCCTGATGCTGCGTTATTCCCGCCACGGCAAATGCGTGGTGCGGCTCAAGGGTGGCGACCCGTGCATTTTTGGCCGGGGCGGCGAAGAAGCGCAGTGGCTGCGTGAACATGGAGTTGAAGTCGAACTGGTCAACGGCATCACTGCCGGGCTTGCCGGTGCAACGCAATGCGATATTCCGTTGACCCTGCGGGGTGTTGCGCGTGGCGTGACGCTGGTCACCGCCCACACTCAAGATGGCAGCAGCCTGAACTGGCAAGCCTTGGCCCAAAGTGGCACGACGCTGGTGGTGTATATGGGTGTCGCAAAACTGAGCGAGATTCGTGAGCAGTTGCTCGCAGGAGGAATGACGGCGGAGACACCGGTGGCGATGATTGAAAACGCTTCCCTGCCACACCAACGGGAATGTCGGAGCGACCTGACAGCAATGGAAGAAGATGCCTACAGCTTCGAACTCAAAAGCCCGGCGATCCTGGTGATCGGTGCCGTGGCAGCCTGTGCGAAAGTGTCCATTCTGGAACATGGCTTGCCCGAGACAGCGCTCAATCAGTCAGCCTGACTCTCCCCCCGCTCCAACCCTGCCCTGACCAAATCGCAGACAAAGAAAAGCCCGGCCTAAGCCGGGCTTTTCTCAGAGCTGCGGGCTAATTACTTAGCTTGAGCTTCAACCTGCGCTTCTACGCGACGGTTTACAGCACGACCAGCGTCAGTTGCGTTGTCAGCAACTGGGCGGGATTCGCCGTAGCCAACAGACTGAACGCGGGACGATTCAACACCGTACTGGTTGGTCAGAACTTGCTTAACGGCGTTTGCACGACGCTCGGACAGTTTCTGGTTGTAAGCGTCAGGACCGACGGAGTCAGTGTGACCTTCAACAGAAGTGGTGGTGGATGGATACTGCTTCATGAAGTCAGCGAGGTTTTTGATGTCGCCGTAGCTGTTAGGCTTGACTACCGACTTGTCGAAGTCGAACTTCACGTCCAGCTCAACACGAACAACTTCAGCAACTGCTGGGCAGCCATCAGCGTCAACAGTTACGTTGGCTGGGGTGTCCGGGCACTTGTCAACGTTGTCGCACACGCCATCGTTGTCGCTGTCGGAGCAGACTTCAGCTGGTGCTGGAACTGGAGCAGCAGCAGGCTTGGAGCCGCCACCGAAGTTCACACCGATACCGACGCTTGGAGCCCACTCGGTGTCGCCCTGGTCGATGTTGTATTGAGCTTCAACGCCAGCACGGGCGTAGAAGTTCTCGGTGAAGTACAGCTTGGCACCGCCGCCAACGTTGGCGAAGGTGGAACGGTCACGACCGCCGGAGCCGTTCTGACCGATGCTTTGATCGGAGAAACCAGCCGAAACGTACGGACGCAGCATGTCGCCCGGGTTGTTGAAGTGGTACAGAGCGTCCAGAGCGGTGTTAGCGCCCTTGATGTTACGACCGTCGTCGGAACGAACGTTATGCACTTCGTCGTAAGCCAGACGCAGTTCAACGTCGTCGGTCAGGAAGTAACCAACCGAACCACCGAACAGGTTGCCGTCGTTCTTGAAGTTACGAGCGCTGTCGAATTGTTCTTTCTTGGCGAAGCCTTCGATTTCAACTGCGCCTTGGCCTTGTGCCAGAGCGCCGAACGAAGTGGCAGCAATAAGAGAACCAATGGCCAAGCCCAAGGTGTTTTTCAGTTTCATCCGTTAAATCCCCATCTGGTGATTGTGAAGCAGTCCCGCAAACCGGGGGACAACTCGGCGGCAAGTCTATCAGAACTTGCCTACACGTAAGAGATATTTGCGCCGAACTAAGTTTCAGCAATACCTGCAAATTTCTCACGCAATTTATCTAGAGCGCGTTTGTAACGCATTTTTGTAGCACTCAAACCCATGTGCATGATGTCTGCGATCTCCTGAAACTCCAGCTCTGCGACAAAGCGTAGCACCAGAATTTCACGGTCAATCGGGTTCACATACACCAGCCAGCGATCGAGTCCACCCTTGTCCTCGGGTTTCGGCGCCTTTTCTTCAGACGCTTCCTCCAGGGGGTCCAGACTCAAAGCATCCATCAAGCGACGCTTTCGCCGTTCCTTCCGATACTGCGTGATGCATTCGTTGTACGTGATGCTATATAGCCATGTCTTGAACTTCGATTTCCCCTCGAAGTTCTTCAAGCCATACAACACCTTCAACATCACTTCCTGACAGACATCATCTGCATCACGATCGTTCCCAAGATACCGCGCACAGACGTTAAATAATGTTCGTTGGTAACGCCGCATCAGTTCTTCATAGGCGCGCGTTACGTGAAACAGCTCGGTATGCGAGCGCGCGACCAACTCCTCATCAGAGAGCTCGCGGGGGTCGTAGCGCGTGGAGAGCGATTGAGCTTTATTCAAAACAAGTCGGGCCGACAGTCAGGTCAATGTCCGCCGCAATCCTTTCAGGACATTTTGCGGCGGCATACATTAGCAGGGTTTGCCGGGTTAACGGCTACTCACATGCTGCTCCAGGAGGATCCGATTAGAGAGAGAGACTAGCTCACCCTCATCGGTCAGCAATGTGGTTTTAACCGTGCCGATCTCTTCGATCTGACCTTCGACCTCGCCAACACGCACTTGTTGCCCAATCTGATACAACTCTCTCACATAGATTCCCGCAAGAATCTGACCGGCTATTTCCCGGCTTCCCAACCCCATGGCCAGCGCAACCGCCAGACCAACGGTAATCAATACGATGACAATCACATGGTTAAGCAGGTCAGTTTTGACCTCCAACTGGCTGATTGCGACCGAAATACTGATGATAATCACTAGGCCCTGGGCAATTCTCCCCAGGCCCGCGGCGTAATCAAGCCCTACACCCTCCGCCGCACCACGCACCAGCCCATTGGCCAGTTGCGCGAGCAAAACACCCACCAGCAGCACCAGCGCGGCGCCGAAGACTTTCGGCAAATACAGCGCAAGCATATCCAGCGTAGCTGAAACTCGCTCAAGTCCAAGGGATTCTGCGGCAGAAACCAAAAATATCAGCAGAACGAACCAATAGACGATCTTGCCGATCAGCGTCGAGATCGGCACTTGCAGACCGGCGCGCGACAGCAATTTGGTCAGACCGGTGCCGCCCATCAGGCGATCAAGGCCCAGCTTGGCGAGCAACTTGGACAGCAAAGTATCCAAAAGTTTCGCCACGACAAAACCCAACAGCAGCACAACCAGTGCGCCGAACAGGTTCGGGATGAAATTTGCAACCTTGGTCCATAACGCAGTCATTGCAGTGACGAGGCTCTGAGTCCAGAGATCAAGTTCCATATTCAATCAGCCTTATCAGCAGTGCGAACGGTAGATTTACGGTGACGGGAAACCGGCGAGACATGGGCCGATCCGTTATTCAGGGCGATCATCAGCGCGGGCAACCAGCGGCCCAGCAGGCTGAACAGATCACCGGCGCCGACCTGGCGGTTGGCGGTTTTCAGTACACGGCCAAGGCACGCATCGTCGTCCCGAGTGGACGGTGATGCCTTGAGCATGTCACGCAAAGACTGTTCAAACGGATCGTGCATACGCACCTCTCGTGATGTCTGTGAAAGACGCGATCAAATTTGGTCTGGTCACATGGCTCATCTTCAGACCCAGCGCAAACGTCGGAATAACCACCACTGACCGAGTGCCACCGAGATCATCATCAGGCAGGCAATCAGGAAGCCATACGGACTTTCCGAGAACGGAATGCCGCCGACGTTGATACCCAACAGGCCGGTCAGAAAACTCATCGGCAAAAAGATCCCGGTGATGATCCCGAAACGGTACATCGTGCGATTCATTCGCACGCTCAAACGTCTATCTTCGGCCTCGAGGACCAGGCCCACCCGCTCCCGGGTCAATTCCAGCTCCTCAAGGTACCGGGTCAGGCTGTTGTTCAATTCGTTCCAGTAATCGCCATCATCTTCGACGAACCAGGGCAGTTTTATCCGCGTCAGCTGACCGAAAATTTCCCGCTGCGGAGCGAGAAACCGCTTCAACGCAGCAGCCCTGCGGCGGATCTGTAAAACGGCTCCGTGCTCGGGTGTATACCGTTCGTCGGCATCCAGCTTTTCTTCTTCCTCATCGACCACTTCCGAGAGGCCGCTGACTAGATCCTGCACCTTATTGGTGAGGTACTGAGCCATATAAAGGATGAGTTCGGAGGCCGTTTTCGGCCCTTTGCCTTCACCGAGTTGCACCAGCAACTCATCGGTGGCGCGCAACGGACGCAAACGCAGGGAAATCACTCGCTGGGCCGAGGCGAAGATGCGCACCGACACCATGTCTTCCGGCTCGGCACCCGGGTTCAGGTTGACCCCACGCAAAAATAGCAGCAGTTCGCTGTCGGAAAGCTGTAAAAGACGCGGACGGGTGTTTTCTTCGAGCAGCAGGTCACAGCTGAATTCGCTCAGACCACTGGATTTGCGCAGCCACGTGCGGGTTTGCGGGTGACTGCGATCCCAGTGCAGCCACAGGCTTTCATGGGGCTGCATCTGCAAGTCATCGAGTTCAGTCCGGGCTATCGAACGCGCACCGCCTTTACCATCCAGCACCAGGGCATGCACCAGCCCCCACTGCGCGTTTTCTTCCTCGAACATCCTCATCCCTTTGTTGAACCGCTATTTATTCAGGCATCTTCAGCGGGCTTGGCGAGATGATCACACCGTTGTTGTCCGCATAAATGTAATGGCCGGGGTGGAACGTCACACCCGCAAAGGTCACGGCAACGTTGAGATCGCCAATGCCGCGCTTGTCGGTTTTCATCGGATGGCTGGCCAGGGCCTGAACACCCAGGTCGGTTTGCGCGATGACGTCGACGTCGCGGATGCAACCGTAGATCACCAGCCCTTCCCAACCGTTTTTCGCAGCTTTCTCGGCCAGCAGGTCGCCCAGCAATGCGCGACGCAAGGAGCCGCCACCGTCGACCACCAGCACCTTGCCCTCACCGTTGAGCTCGACTTGTTCCTTGACCAGCGAGTTATCTTCGAAGCACTTGATGGTCACGATTTCGCCGCCGAAGGAATCATGGCCGCCGAAATTGCTGAACATCGGTTCCAGCACCTGCACCAGCTCCGGATAGGCGTCGCACAGGTCAGGCGTGAGGTAATGGTTCATCGAGAAACTCCTGTAAAGAGAAAGGCACGAACATCACCGATATCTCAGTGACTGAAATGACCAGAACAGCTCAATGCGTCATATCTTAGCCGCAAGCAGATCATAGCGAAATGCCCTTGATAGAGCATCAGGCTGAGATCGCTTGGGCCAAATCCGCTTTTTCACCCAGCAATGGCGTCTGCTGATCCACCAGCCAGCGGGCTACCAATGGCCAGACTTCAATCTGCGCGGCTTTGCTGACGAGCATTTCCACGTGACCGAAATTGTCGCCAAAGTCCTGCTCACGACCCAGGTTGATGAATTGCTTGTGTTCGCTACCCACCTGATCGAACAGCTTGCGACAGGCCCATGTCGGGTCTTGATGGTCGCCCGCTGCGCTGACCGCCAGCACTGGCGACTTGACCTCCGCCAACCCGGCCCACCAATCCTTGTCGGCGTCGCCAAAGCGCCCGAACAGGCCGTACCAGCGCATGCTTTCCAGGGCCAGGCCAATCGGCTCGTCCTCCGGGCCGCGCTTGAGCCGGGAACCGGACAGCTGGGCAAAACGCTTGAGAATGAAGCGCCCGCTCCACTCCACCGGCGGAATTTTCAACGGCCAGTAGGTGCGGCTGACTTGCGCACCAAAGAACGCCGCAGACGCCACGACAGGCTCGCCGATGTACTCGCCACCCAACGCCGCGGCCAGGGTAATGCCACCCAGCGAGTGACCGATCCAGTGCGGAACCTGACCGCTTTGTTCACGCACGAACGCGCCAATGGCTGGCAGATCGTATCGAGCGTAGTCGCTGACACGGTTTTTGCGGTAGTCGTGGTTGCGCTGGGACAGACCATGACCGCGCATTTCCGGAACCCATACATCGAATCCCAAACGCGTCAGATAGGCGCCCAAGCCCAGCCCCTTGGGGGAAAACCAGAACCGGCGATTTGAAAAGCTGCCATGCAGCAAAATGACCGGAACGCCGCGCGTGTCCGAGCCATCCGCCATGCCCAAGCGTGTCACGGCCAGCTCGACAGTACCGTCAGGGCTGTTGCCGGGTTTCAAACGATAGACGTCTTCGCTCAGATCACCGCGCCGCTCGGCGCTGATCAGGGCGACAGGAAATAGGTTGCTGCTGCTTTGCATAATGCTCTTGCACAAAAAAGGGCGGCTTCCAGAGGAGCCCGCCCTACTTGAATCTAAAAACCCCGGCCCACTGCAAGGGCCAAGGTTTCACTCACCTATCAGGCCGGAGCCTGACCTTCAGCCAGGAAGAACCAGGTTTCCAGTACGGAATCGGGGTTCAACGAAACGCTTTCGATGCCCTGTTCCATCAGCCACTTGGCCAGATCAGGGTGGTCCGAAGGACCCTGTCCGCAAATACCGATGTACTTGCCAGCCTTGTTGCACGCGGCAATGGCGTTCGCCAGCAGCTTCTTGACCGCAGGATTACGCTCGTCGAACAAGTGAGCGATGATCCCGGAGTCACGGTCCAGGCCCAAGGTCAGCTGGGTCAGGTCGTTGGAGCCGATGGAGAATCCGTCGAAGAACTCAAGGAACTCTTCGGCCAGAATGGCGTTGGACGGCAGTTCGCACATCATGATGATGCGCAGACCGTTTTCGCCACGCTTCAGACCGTTCTCTGCCAACAGGTCGATAACCTGGCTGGCTTCGCCAAGCGTACGGACGAACGGCACCATGATTTCGACGTTGGTCAGGCCCATCTCGTTGCGCACGCGCTTGAGGGCACGGCATTCGAGTTCGAAGCAGTCACGGAACGATTCGCTGATGTAACGCGAGGCGCCACGGAAGCCCAGCATCGGGTTCTCTTCTTCCGGCTCGTAGAGCTTGCCGCCGATCAGGTTCGCGTATTCGTTGGACTTGAAGTCCGACAGCCGCACGATGACCTTTTTCGGCGTAAACGCAGCGGCCAGGGTGCTGATGCCTTCAACCAGTTTCTCGACGTAGAAACCGACCGGATCGTCGTAGCCGGCAATGCGCTTGTCGACGCTGTCCTTGATGTCCTGCGGCAGCCCGGCGTAGTTCAACAGCGCCTTGGGGTGCACGCCGATCATGCGGTTGATGATGAATTCCAGGCGGGCCAGGCCCACACCGGCGTTCGGCAGCTGCGCGAAGTCGAATGCACGATCCGGGTTGCCGACGTTCATCATGATCTTGAACGGCAGATCAGGCATGGCGTCCACGGAGTTTTTCTTGATGTCAAAGCCCAGCTCACCTTCGAAGATGTAACCGGTGTCGCCTTCAGCGCAGGAAACGGTCACGCCCTGGCCGTCTTTCAACAGCTGGGTGGCGTTGCCGCAACCGACCACGGCCGGGATGCCCAGCTCGCGAGCGATGATCGCCGCGTGGCAGGTACGACCGCCACGGTTGGTGACGATGGCGCTGGCGCGCTTCATGACCGGTTCCCAGTCCGGGTCGGTCATGTCGGAGACCAGAACGTCGCCTGGCTGGACTTTGTCCATCTCGGACACGTCCTTGATGATGCGGACCTTGCCGGCGCCGATGCGCTGGCCGATGGCGCGACCTTCAACCAGCACGGTGCCGGTTTCTTTCAACAGGTAACGTTCCATGACGTTGGCCTGGGTGCGGCTCTTCACGGTTTCAGGACGGGCCTGAACGATGTAGAGCTTGCCGTCGTCGCCGTCTTTGGCCCATTCGATGTCCATCGGGCACTTGTAGTGCTTTTCGATGATCATCGCTTGCTTGGCCAGTTCGCTGACTTCGGCGTCGCTCAGGCAGAAACGGGCGCGATCAGCCTTGTCCACGTCGATGGTCTTGACCGATTTACCGGCCGTGGCGACTTCGCCGTAGATCATCTTGATGGCTTTGCTGCCCAGGTTGCGACGCAGGATCGCCGGACGACCGGCTTCCAGCGTACCTTTGTGGACGTAGAACTCATCCGGGTTCACCGCGCCTTGTACGACGGTTTCACCCAGGCCGTAGGCGCCGGTGATGAACACCACGTCACGGAAGCCCGATTCGGTATCGAGGGTGAACATCACGCCGGCGGTGCCGGTTTCGGAGCGGACCATGCGCTGCACGCCAGCCGACAGGGCAACCAGCTTGTGGTCGAAGCCCTGGTGCACGCGGTAGGAGATCGCGCGGTCGTTGAACAGTGAAGCGAACACCTCTTTGGCGGCACGAATGACGTTTTCGACACCACGGATGTTCAGGAAGGTTTCCTGCTGACCGGCAAAGGAAGCGTCCGGCAGGTCTTCGGCGGTAGCGGAAGAGCGCACGGCCACGGCCATGTCAGGGTTGCCGGCCGACAGCGTGGCGAACGCGGTGCGGATCTCGGCGTTGAGCTTCTCGGGGAATTCGGCTTCCATGATCCATTGACGGATCTGGGCGCCGGTCTTGGCCAGGGCATTGACATCGTCGACGTCCAGGGCGTCGAGGGCGGCATGGATCTGATCGTTCAGGCCGCTCAGCTCGAGAAAATCACGATAAGCCTGAGCTGTCGTGGCGAAGCCACCGGGCACCGATACACCGGCACCTGCAAGGTTACTGATCATCTCGCCCAGGGATGCGTTCTTGCCCCCTACGTGCTCTACATCATGGACGCCGAGCTTATCGAGGGAAACTACGTACTCTACCAAGGTGATCTCTCCACTAACTGTGTTGGAAAAGCTCAGAAGCCGGCTGCTCTAAGGAGCGTTTGCCAGCTGTATGGCCTGGACCTGGAAAATAAGTGAGAATGCGGGCCACTGGCGGCCGGCAAATCGCGCCTATCATATCCAAGATTCGTAACTAGCTTAAGGCCCAAGGTGCAAATGAAACGATCTGCTTTCTTTATTTCCGACGGCACCGGCATCACAGCCGAGACCCTCGGCCAAAGCCTCCTGGCGCAGTTCGAAAACATTACCTTCAGCAAATTCACGCGGCCATACATCGACAACGCGGATAAAGCGCGGGCCATGGTACAACAAATCAACAAAGCCGCCGAAACCGACGGCTTTCGGCCGATCATCTTCGACACCATTGTCAACCAGGACATCCGTGAGATCCTCGCAACGTCCAATGGTTTCATGATCGACATTTTCTCGACCTTCCTGGCCCCTCTCGAACAGGAATTGACCGAGCATTCTTCCTACACTGTCGGCAAGTCCCACTCGATTGGCAGCAACTCCAATTACATGGAGCGCATCGAGGCGGTCAACTTCGCCCTCGACAACGACGACGGTGCGCGCACGCATTATTACGACAAGGCGGACTTGATTCTAGTGGGCGTGTCGCGTTGTGGTAAGACGCCGACGTGCCTGTACATGGCCATGCAATTCGGCATCCGCGCGGCCAACTATCCGCTGACCGAAGACGACATGGAACGCCTGCAATTGCCAGCAACCCTGCGTGCCCACCAGCACAAACTGTTCGGCCTGACCATCGACCCGGACCGCCTCACCGCGATCCGCAACGAACGCAAACCCAACAGCCGCTATTCGAGCTACGCCCAGTGCGAATTCGAAGTGCGCGAGGTGGAGAACCTGTTTCGTCGCGAGAACATCCCGCACATCAATTCCACGCATTTTTCGGTGGAAGAGATCTCGGCGAAGATCCTTGTGGAGAAAGGTGTGGAGCGGCGGTTCAAGTAGTTTTTTGGCGACAGGCACACCGCTATCGTCGGAACGCCGCCCGGAGCAAGCCCGCTTCCACAGGGACCTTCAGTGGACACGACATTTGTGTACGACGGAAATCCCCTGTGGGAGCGAGCCTGCTCGCGAAGAACGATTACACGGTTTCAGTTAATGCCCCCGCCAACGCTTCAAACCCTTGAAGCAATAACCGATCATCCCCCGCCGAATTACACACACTCGCCCTGATGAACTGCGGCACCGCCCCATGCCCGACCGCAAACGCCTCGACGGTAGCGATCAGATAATTATTCTCCTTGAGCTCCGCCGCAATCTGCGACGCCCGCCACGGTTCGGGGACTTCGATCCAGAAGTGCGGGCTATTGGGATGGGTTTTGTACGCCAAACCCTCCAACAACCCACTGACCAACGCCTTGCGCCGACTGATCTCAACAATCTGCTGTCCCAGCAACTGCTCGGCAATTCCGTTTTCTATCCACAGGCTCGCCACCTCCAGCGCCAGCGGGCTGGCCATCCAGCACGTCCCGCGCACGGCTGCGCTCAAGCGACCGACCAACGGTTGCGGCGCATGCAGATACCCGACCCGCAAGCCAGCCGATACCGCCTTGCTCAGGCTGCCGATCAGCACCGATCGCTCCGGTGCCAAATGGCTGAGCGGTAACGGGCGCTGTTGCGCCAATACGGCATGGGCTTCGTCTTCGAAAATCAATAAATTGTGCTGCCGACACAATTCGGCGATCGCCTCGCGTCGTGCGACCGACATCACCGCCGCCGTAGGATTCTGGATCGTCGGCGTGCAATACAGCGCGGACACACGATGCTGACGGCAAATGTCCTCCAGCGCCGACGGCAATAGTCCTTCGTCATCCATCGGCGCACCGATGAGTTTTATCCCCAGCAGGCGTGCGACGCTGATCAGTCCCGGGTAGGTCAAGTGTTCGGTCACCACGGTATCGCCAGCCTTGAGTAACCCCATCAAGGCACATAACAGGCCGTGCTGGCCGCCATCCACGCAAACGATCTGATCGGCGTTCGGAGCGAACTCTTTGTGCCGCAGCCAGTGAGCGCCAGCCGTACGGTAGCGCAGCAATCCGGCCTCGGCGGTGTAGCCGCTGATGTGCTGCAAGGATTCAGAATCAAGGGACAACGCTTGCAGGCTCTGGCTCAAAAAGACCGCCTCCTGCCCCGGTATCGGTTGGTTGCGGCTCATGTCAAAAAACGCCTGCGGCTCATCGCTGACGTTGCGAAAACCAGCGTCGCGCGGGCGTTCCATCCCGCGCTGACGCACATAAGTGCCGTCTCCTACACGAGCGACCACTAATCCCACACGCTCCAGTTCGCCATATGCGCGACTGATGGTGCCAATGGTGACGCCCAGGCTGTCGGCCAGTAATCGATGCGGTGGCAATTTACTGCCCGGCTCGATCAGACCCTCGGCGATGCCTTTTTCCACAGCAGTGGCGAGGCGTTTGTACTTCACGCCCAAGCCATTGGCGAGGCCGTCGCGCAGGATTGACACCATGGCAATACTTACTTTGACAGTCATTAACGTCCCGAATAGCGTGCTGTAAACAGGTTCAATCAGGAATAGACCTATTCAACGAACAGGTCAATTCAGACGACAGGAGTTCGATCATGTCCATCGCCATCAGTACGTCTTCAAGCGTTCGAAAACCCTGGTTGGCCGCACTGGTCACCAGCATGTTGTTTCTGATCGTTTGCCTGAGCTGGGGCACGACGTGGCTGGGGATAAAAATTGCCGTTGAAAGCGTGCCGCCACTGACCGCCGCCGGCCTGAGGTTCCTGATCGCCTTCCCGCTGTTCCTCAGCTTCGCCCTGTTGCGCCGCGAGCCACTGCTGTTTCCCAAGGAAAATCGCTGGTTTTTTGTGTTCGTCACGCTGTCGTATTTCAGCCTGCCGTACTACTTGCTCAACTACGGGGAGATGCACGTTTCGTCCGGTCTGACGGCGCTGCTGTTCAGCTGCATGCCGGTGTTCATCCTGATGTTTTCTGCGCTGTTCCTGCGAGAGAAAATCTACCCCTCGCAAGTACTCGGCATCGCCATCGGCTTCGCCAGTCTGTTCATGATTATCCGCAGCCAGGGATTGCATCTGGACCATGCCGAATTGTTCGGAGTGCTGGCGATCCTTTGCGCGGCCGTGATGCATGCGTTGTGTTACGTGGTGACCAAGAAGCACGGCAGCACTATCAGTGTGATCACCTACAACACACTGCCGATCGGCATCGCCGGGTTGATGCTGTTTGGCGCGGGGTTGAGCATTGAGGCGCCGGCGTTCTCTGACATTACCGCGCGGTCGTGGAGTGCCCTGCTCTATTTGGGACTGGTGGCGTCGGTGGGTGGATTTATCGTTTACTTTTTGCTGCTCAAACGGCTGAGTCCGATCATTCTGTCGTTCGTGTTCATCATTTTCCCGGTGTTCGCGGTCGTCATCGGCGCCTGGTACGAAGGGCAAGCCCTGTCCCGGGAACTGATGGTGTATTCCGCCATTTTGCTAACGGGGTTTGCCATCACCAAATTGCCAGTGGGAAAGTGGTTCAAAGGCTGAACGGCAACCCCGCAGAACGCCGTCAGATCACAAACAAATCCACAAACCGATTCACCGGTGTCGCTTCCAGCGCAGCCTGATCCTTGCACAAGGCAAAAATCTCGGCGCTGCGCTGGACGGTGAAGCGCGTCGCGAGGTTGGCCTTGAACTTGTCTTCCAGCAACGGGATGCCATCGGTGCGGCGCCGACGATGGCCGATCGGGTATTCCACCGCCACGTTCTCAGTGCTGGAACCATCCTTGAAGAACACCTGAATCGCATTGGCGATGGAGCGCTTGTCGGCTTCCAGGTATTCGCGGGTGTAGCGCGGCTCTTCGACGATGACCATTTTTTCGCGCAGCACATCGATGATCGGATGCGCCGCGTGGAAGTCGTCCTCGTACTGCTCGGCCACCAGATTGCCGAACGCCAGCGGCACGGCGGTCATGTACTGAATGCAGTGATCACGATCCGCGGCGTTGGCCAGCGGGCCGACCTTGGAGATGATGCGGATCGCCGATTGGTGAGTCGTGATGACGATTTTGGCGATTTCGTGCAGACGATTTCTGACCTGCGGGTGCAGGGCCACTGCCGCTTCGCAAGCGGTTTGCGCGTGGAATTCGGCGGGGAAGCTGATCTTGAACAGTACGTTTTCCATCACGTAGCTGCCGTACGGCCGGGAGAAGCTGAACGTGCGTTTGTCTCCAGGCTTGAGCGCGAGATTGTTGTTGGTGTGGCTGAACAACACGTCGTAGAAGCCCCATTGTTTGGCGGTCAATACGCCGGGGACGCCCATTTCGCCACGCATTGCGATGTCCGCCAAACGCACGCCACGGCTGGACGCGTCGCCTGCGGCCCAGGATTTTCGTGACCCGGCATTCGGTGCATGGCGGTAAGTGCGCAACGCTTGTCCGTCGGCAAAAGCGTGGGATAACGCTGACAGCAGTTGCTCGCGATTGGCGCCCATGAGCTTGGCGGTGACAGCGGTCGAGGCGACTTTCACCAGGATCACGTGATCGAGGCCTACACGATTGAAGGAATTTTCCAGCGCGATGACGCCTTGAATCTCGTGGGCCATGATCATGGCTTCGAGCACGGCGCGAAGGGTCAGCGGTGCGTCACCGTTGGCCAGGCGTTTTTGCGACAGATAGTCGGCCACCGCGAGTATGCCGCCAAGATTATCGGACGGATGGCCCCATTCGGCCGCGAGCCAGGTGTCGTTGTAGTCGAGCCAGCGAACGATGCAGCCGATGTCCCACGCAGCCTTGACCGGGTCGAGGCGATAACGGGTGCCTGGGACGCGCGCGCCGAACGGGACGACGGTGCCTTCGACCATGGGACCCAGGTGTTTGGTGCATTCGGGGAAGCGCAGGGCCAGCAGGCCACAGCCCAACGTGTCCATCAGGCAGTTGCGCGCGGTGTCGAGGGCTTCGGCGGATTGGATCTTGAAATTGAGGACGTAGTCGGCAATGTCCTGCAGGACCGTGTCGTAGTCGGGGCGGTTGTTCTGGTCGACGTTGGTGCTCATGTTCGATTCACTCTTGAAGTGGTTCGTTGATGGGACCTCGGTTCAGGGTAAATCTCAGTCAGTTACAAGACTCTTATTTTGGTAATGCCATCAAAACTGTGGGAGCGAGCCTGCTCGCGATGGCGGTGTTTCAGTCGACATCAATGCTGGATGTCAGTCCGTCATCGCGAGCAGGCTCGCTCCCACAGTGGTTTGGCGTGTGGTTTAGAACGAATCGCCCGGCACGCGAACAAACCCTTCCATCAACACCCGCGCACTGCGGCTCATGATGGCTTTGTTCACGGTCCATTCACCGTTCACCTGGCTGGCTTCAGCACCCACGCGCAACGTGCCGGACGGATGCCCGAAGCGCACGGCATTGCGCTCGATGCCGCCCGCCGCGAGGTTCACCAGCGTGCCGGAAATCGCCGCCGCCGTACCGATAGCCACCGCCGCCGTGCCCATCATCGCGTGGTGCAATTTGCCCATGGACAGCGCCCGCACCAGCAGATCGACATCACCCGCCGCAATCGCTTTGCCACTCGAAGCAACGTAGTCCGCAGGCTTGGCCACAAAGGCAACCTTAGGCGTGTGCTGACGCTTGGCCGCTTCGTCCAGATCCTTGATCAGGCCCATGCGCAATGCGCCGTAAGCCCGAATGGTTTCAAACATCAGCAACGCTTTCGGGTCGCTGTTGATCGCGCCTTGCAACTCGGTACCGGTGTAACCGATGTCCTCAGCGTTGACGAAGATGGTCGGGATGCCGGCATTGATCATGGTCGCCTTGAAGGTTCCGACACCGGGCACTTCCAGATCATCCACCAGGTTGCCGGTAGGGAACATCGAACCCCCTTCACCCTCTTCGTCCGCCGCCGGGTCCATGAATTCGACCTGCACTTCAGCGGCCGGAAAGGTCACGCCGTCGAGTTCGAAATCGCCGGTTTCCTGCACTTCACCGTTGGTGATTGGCACGTGGGCGATGATGGTCTTGCCGATGTTGGCCTGCCACACGCGAACCACGGCAACGCCGTTCTGCGGAATGCGGCTGGCGTCCACCAAACCATTGCTGATGGCAAACGAACCGACCGCCGCCGACAGGTTGCCGCAGTTGCCGCTCCAATCGACGAAAGGCTTGTCGATGGACACCTGACCGAATAAATAGTCGACGTCGTGATCGGCCTTGGTGCTTTTCGACAGGATCACGGTTTTGCTGGTGCTGGAGGTCGCGCCGCCCATGCCGTCGATTTGTTTGTCGTACGGGTCGGGACTGCCAATCACGCGCAGCAACAAAGCATCGCGCGCCGGGCCTGGAACCTGTGCAGCTTCCGGCAGGTCCTTCAGGCTGAAGAACACGCCTTTGCTGGTGCCGCCGCGCATGTAGGTGGCGGCGATTTTGATTTGAGGTGCGTGAGCCATAGTGTTCCCTATAAGCAGACACGGGACTTAAAGTCCCGTGCCCGCACAGCGTGTGTTAAACGGCAACCGCCGATTCTTCGAGGAAGTCCTGAGCGAAGCGTTGCAGCACGCCGCCGGCTTCATAGATCGACACTTCTTCGGCGGTGTCGAGGCGGCAGGTCACTGGCACTTCGACGCGTTCGCCGTTCTTGCGGTTGATCACCAGCGTCAGCTCGGCACGCGGGGTGCGCTCACCGATCACGTCGTAGGTTTCGCTGCCATCGATGGCCAGGGTGTGGCGGTCGGTGCCCGGTTTGAACTCCAGCGGCAACACGCCCATGCCCACCAGATTGGTGCGGTGAATGCGCTCGAAGCCTTCGGCTGCAATCGCTTCCACACCCGCCAGACGCACGCCTTTGGCCGCCCAGTCGCGGGACGAACCCTGACCGTAGTCGGCGCCGGCGATGATGATCAGCGGCTGCTTGCGTTCCATGTAGGTTTCGATGGCTTCCCACATGCGCATCACTTTGCCTTCCGGCTCGACGCGAGCCAGCGAACCCTGTTTGACCTTGCCGTTTTCCTGAACCATTTCGTTGAACAGTTTCGGGTTGGCGAAGGTTGCGCGCTGCGCAGTCAAATGATCACCCCTATGAGTCGCGTAAGAGTTGAAGTCCTCTTCCGGCAAGCCCATTTTCGCCAGGTATTCGCCGGCGGCGCTGTCGAGCATGATGGCGTTCGATGGCGACAAGTGATCGGTGGTGATGTTGTCCGGCAGCACTGCCAATGGGCGCATACCCTTGAGCGGACGAGCCCCGGCCAGCGCGCCTTCCCAGTACGGCGGACGGCGGATGTAGGTGCTCATCTCGCGCCAGTCGTACAGCGGCGTGACTTTCGGACCAGTGTCTTCATGGATGGCGAACATCGGGATGTAGACCTGACGGAACTGCTCAGGTTTGACCGATGCCTTGACCACTGCGTCGATTTCTTCGTCGCTCGGCCAGATGTCTTTCAGGCGGATTTCCTTGCCCTCGGTGTCCAGACCCAGCACATCTTTTTCGATATCGAAACGGATGGTGCCGGCGATCGCGTAAGCAACCACCAACGGCGGCGAAGCGAGGAAGGCGTTTTTGGCGTACGGGTGAATCCGGCCGTCGAAGTTGCGGTTGCCCGACAGCACAGCGGTGGCGTACAGGTCACGGTCGATGATCTCTTGCTGGATCACCGGGTCCAGCGCGCCGGACATGCCGTTGCAAGTGGTGCAGGCGAAGGCGACGATGCCGAAACCGAGTTGCTCCAGTTCGCTGGTGAGGCCGGCCTCGTCGAGGTACAACGCGACGGTTTTCGAACCCGGTGCCAGGGACGATTTGACCCAAGGCTTGCGGGTCAATCCGAGCTTGTTGGCATTGCGCGCCAGCAGGCCGGCGGCGATGACGTTGCGCGGGTTGCTGGTGTTGGTGCAGCTGGTAATCGCAGCGATGATCACTGCGCCGTCCGGCATCTGGCCGGGCACTTCGGTCCACTGACCGGAGATGCCTTGGGCGGCGAGATCCGAGGTCGCAACGCGAGCGTGCGGGTTGCTCGGGCCGGCCATGTTGCGCACTACCGAAGACAGGTTGAAGGTCAACCCGCGCTCATATTGTGCATTCTTCAAACTGTCAGCCCAGAGGCCGGTCTGCTTGGCGTAGCTCTCGACCAACTGCACCTGCTCGTCTTCACGGCCGGTGAGTTTCAGATAGTCGATGGTTTGCTGGTCGATGTAGAACATCGCCGCGGTGGCGCCGTATTCCGGGGCCATGTTGGAGATGGTCGCACGGTCGCCGAGGGTCAGCTTTGATGCACCTTCGCCGAAGAATTCCAGCCATGCGCCAACGACTTTCTGTTTGCGCAGGAACTCGGTCAGCGCCAGCACCATGTCGGTGGCGGTGATGCCCGGTTGCAGCTTGCCGGTCAGTTCGACGCCAACGCTTTCCGGCAGTCGCATCCACGACGCACGGCCAAGCATCACGCTTTCCGCTTCCAGGCCGCCGACACCGATGGCGATCACGCCCAGTGCATCGACGTGCGGGGTGTGGCTGTCGGTGCCGACGCAGGTGTCGGGGAACGCCACGCCGTCGCGCACCTGGATCACCGGAGACATTTTCTCCAGGTTGATCTGGTGCATGATGCCGTTGCCCGGCGGGATCACGTCGACGTTCTTGAACGCCTTCTTGGTCCAGTTGATGAAGTGGAAACGGTCTTCGTTGCGACGGTCTTCGATGGCGCGGTTCTTCTCGAACGCCTCCGGATCGAAGCCACCGCGCTCGACGGCCAGGGAGTGGTCGACGATCAGTTGCGTCGGCACCACCGGATTCACTTGCGCCGGGTCGCCACCTTGCAAGGCGATGGCGTCGCGCAGGCCGGCGAGGTCGACCAGCGCGGTCTGGCCGAGAATGTCGTGGCACACCACACGTGCCGGGAACCACGGGAAGTCGAGGTCGCGCTTGCGCTCGATGAATTGCTTCAGGGAATCGATGAGCGTGGCCGGGTCGCAGCGACGCACCAGGTTTTCCGCCAGCACGCGGGAGGTGTACGGCAGAGTGTCGTAGGCGCCGGGCTGGATGGCTTCGACAGCCGCACGGACGTCGAAGTAATCCAGATGGCTGCCGGGCAGCGGTTTGCGGAATTCAGTGTTCATCGTCAGGACTCGGTCACGGTAATTTCAGAAGGTGGGGCACCCGGCGCGGACTTGAAGTAAACACATTCCACTGTGGGAGCGAGCCTGCTCGCGATAGCGGTGTATCAGTCGACATTGATGTTGAATGTCAGTCCGTCATCGCGAGCAGGCTCGCTCCCACAGGGTTTCCGGTTCCTTCAGTAACCAGCGTCAGTGCCCTCCCGGTCAGCGTTGTTCGATTGGCACGAACTTGCGCTGTTCGACGCCGACGTACTCGGCGCTCGGGCGGATGATGCGGTTGTTGGCACGCTGTTCAAACACATGCGCTGCCCAGCCGGTCAGGCGCGAGCAGACGAAAATCGGCGTGAACAACTTGGTCGGAATGCCCATGAAGTGGTACGTCGACGCATGGTAGAAGTCGGCGTTCGGGAACAGTTTCTTCTGTTCCCACATGGTCTTGTCGATGGCTTCGGAAACCGGGAACAGCACCGTGTCACCCACTTCGTCGGCAAGTTTTTTCGACCAGCCCTTGATCACCTCGTTGCGCGGGTCGTTGTCCTTATAGATCGCGTGACCGAAGCCCATGATCTTGTCCTTGCGCTCGAGCATGCCGAGGGTGCCTTTGATCGCCTCTTCCGGCGAGCTGAAGCGCTCGATCATTTCCATTGCCGCTTCGTTGGCGCCGCCATGCAGCGGACCACGCAGCGAACCAATGGCCGCCGTGACGCAGGAATACATGTCCGACAGGGTCGAAGCGCAAACCCGTGCGGTGAACGTCGAGGCGTTGAACTCGTGTTCCGCGTAGAGGATCAGCGAAACGTTCATCACTTTGACGTGCAACTCGCTCGGCTTCTTGTCGTGCAGCAGGTGCAGGAAGTGGCCGCCGATGGATTGTTCGTCGCTCACGCAGCTGATGCGCTTGCCGTCATGGCTGAAGCGATACCAGTAGCACATGATCGCCGGGAACGCGGCCAGCAGACGGTCAGTCACGTCGTGTTGTTCGGAGAAGTCTTTCTCCGGTTCGATGTTGCCCAGGAACGAGCAACCGGTGCGCATCACGTCCATCGGGTGGGCGTCGGCGGGGATGCGTTCCAGCACTTCTTTCAGCGCTTGCGGCAGGTCGCGCAGCTTGCTCAGTTTGCTGATGTAAGCGGCGAGTTGGGTGTTGGTCGGCAGTTCACCGTAAAGCAGCAGGTAGGCCACTTCTTCGAACTGTGCGTCAGCCGCCAGTTCACGAACGTCGTAGCCGCGATAGGTCAGGCCTGCGCCCGACTGACCCACGGTGGACAGTGCGGTTTGCCCGGCAACCTGGCCACGGAGCCCGGCGCCACTGAGTACTTTTGCTTCGGCCATTGCTGTCTCCAATCTTGAATTTGTTAGGGAATCTGCAAGTTGTAGGAGTCGCGACTTACTTCTTCGCGGCAAACAACGCATCGAGCTTCTGCTCGAAGGTGTGGTAGTCGATGCGATCGTAAAGCTCCATGCGGGTCTGCATGGTATCGATGACGTTCTGTTGCGTACCGTCGCGGCGGATCGCGGTGTAGACGTTTTCCGCAGCCTTGTTCATGGCACGGAACGCGGACAATGGGTATAGCACCAGGGACACATCGGCGGCGGCGAGTTGCTCGGTGGTGTACAGCGGCGTCGCGCCGAATTCGGTGATGTTGGCCAGAATCGGGGCTTTCACGCGGCTGGCGAACAGCTTGTACATGTCCAGTTCGGTGATGGCTTCCGGGAAGATCATGTCGGCGCCGGCCTCGATGCACGCGGCGGCGCGATCCAAAGCGGATTCCAGACCTTCCACTGCGAGGGCGTCGGTACGGGCCATGATCACGAAGCTGTCATCGGTGCGCGCATCAACAGCAGCCTTGATCCGATCGACCATTTCCTGCAGGGACACGATCTCTTTATTAGGACGGTGACCGCAGCGCTTGGCGCCGACCTGGTCTTCGATGTGAATCGCCGCCGCGCCGAACTTGATCATCGACTTGACGGTACGGGCCACGTTGAACGCCGAGGAACCGAAACCGGTGTCCACGTCCACCAACAGCGGCAGGTCGCAAACGTCGGTAATGCGGCGCACGTCGGTCAGCACGTCATCCAGGCCGGTGATGCCCAGGTCCGGCACGCCGAGGGAGCCGGCAGCCACCCCGCCACCAGACAGGTAAATAGCCTTGAAACCGGCGCGCTTGGCCAGCAGCGCGTGGTTGGCGTTGATCGCGCCGACCACTTGCAGCGGATGTTCGCTGGCGACCGCATCGCGGAAACGCTGGCCTGGAGTGCTCTTGTTCAAACTCATGACTCACCTCGTTCAGTGGCTGTCTTATTAGCGCCGTCCTGATAGTGACGGGCGATATTGCGTTTGGAGGCGCCGATGTGGCGGCGCATCAACAACTCGGCCAGTTCACCGTCACGGTCGGCGATGGCATCGAGAATTCGGTGGTGCTCGGCAAACGCCTGACGCGGACGATTGGGCGTGGTGGAAAACTGGATGCGGTACATGCGCACCAATTGATAGAGCTCGCCGCAGAGCATCTGGGTCAGGGTGCGGTTGCCGCTGCCCTGGATGATTCGGTAATGAAAGTCGAAATCGCCTTCCTGCTGGTAGTAACCGACACCGGCCTGGAACGCGGCGTCGCGCTCATGGGTTTCGAGGACCCGGCGCAGTTCGTCGATTTCTTCGAGGGTCATGCGCTCGGCCGCCAGACGGCAGGCCATGCCTTCGAGGGATTCGCGGATTTCGTAGAGTTCCAGCAGCTCGGCATGGCTCAACGAAACCACCCGCGCCCCGACGTGCGGTACGCGAACCAGCAGGCGCTGGCCTTCCAGACGGTGGATCGCCTCACGCAGCGGCCCGCGGCTGATGCCATAAGTGCGCGCCAGTTCCGGCTCGGAGATCTTGCTGCCCGGGGCGATCTCGCCCTTGACGATGGCCGCCTGAATACGCCGGAAGACATTCTCGGAAAGCGTCTCCGAATCGTCTTGCGCAATGACCGGGGGATCGAGTTGATCCAGCATATTGTCGACACCTTGAAAGCTGATGCCGAAAAAACTAACGAATACAGGCCTTTTAGTCAAAGGATAATTAGGTATTGTCGACAATCGTCTAATAACCGACTGCACCATAACGACGCAGCATCATTGTTTATAGCCGCCTGCCAGCGGTGGCGCCACAAAACCACCGTGCTAGAATGCCGCCCGCATTTGTCTGTGACATCTGCACGGCTTGTCATAAACAGTTGATAGGCATACGAGGGAGCTTGCGCAGCGATGCCAGGGCCTTGAATCGAAACACGGACCGCCGCGCACCAGGATTTATGAGACTCAAGCCCTTCCCCGTATTCCTTTATTTACTTTGCCTGCCCGGTGTCGCCGCGGCGGGGGAAAAGACCGTATACGGCCTCAATGAATACGCTTCCCTGAACGGCATCGACCTTGAAGTTGCTGCCAAACTCGACACCGGGGCGAAAACCGCCTCTTTAAGCGCCCGTGACATCAAACGCTTCAAACGCAATGGCGAGTCCTGGGTGCGCTTCTATCTGGCCATCGACGCTGCGCACTCGCACCCGATCGAACGGCCACTGGCCCGCGTCAGCAAGATCAAACGCCGGGCCGGCGACTACGACCCGGACGAAGGCAAGAAGTACACCGCCCGTCCGGTGATCGAGCTGAATATCTGCATGGGTTCGGCTTTACGCAGTATCGAAGTGAACTTGACCGACCGCAGCGCCTTCCAATACCCGCTCCTGATCGGCTCCGAAGCGCTGAAACGCTTCGATGCGCTGGTCGACCCCAGCCTTAAATACGCTGCTGGCAAACCCGCCTGCGCCACCGACGCACATACCGCAGAGTAATTCCAATGCGCTCTCTTACCCTCCACCTGAAATTCCTGATCGCCATCTTGGTGGTGCTGGGTATTTCAGTCACGGCCTATCAGATCTTCGTGCTCGGCATCCCTGTGACCGAAGACGCCACCGACGATTTGTGGAACATCGACGCCAAAGTCGAGTTCGTCGCCAGTACCAAGGACCCGGTCAAGATCCAGATGTTCGTGCCGCCGCTGAGCCGCGATTACGTCAGCCTCAACGAGAGCTTCATTTCCAATAACTACGGCGTGGCCGTGAACCGTGTCGACGGCAACCGCAAAGTCACCTGGTCGGCACGTCGGGCCAAGGGCAATCAAACGCTTTATTACCGCCTGGTATTGACCAAGCGCTACACCGGTGAGAAATCCAAGGTCAAAGGGCCGACCTTCCGCGACAGCATCGCCGTCGAAGGCGCGGAAAAAGTCGCCGCCGAAGCCCTGCTCGCACCGATCCGCCAGCACTCGGCCGACGTCGAAACCTTCATCGGCGAAGCCATCAAACGTGTCAACAATCTCAACGACGACAACGTGAAACTGCTGCTGGGCGGCGATCCGTCCCCCGGGCACAAGGCAAAAATCGTCGAATTGGTGCTGTCCATCGCGCACGTGCCGGTGGAAAAGGTCCACACCATTCGTCTGGTAGCCGACCAGCCGCAAATGCCGGAGCTCTGGCTGCGCAGTTTCAACGGCACCGACTGGCTGTACTTCAACCCGGAAACCGGTGAACAGGGCCTGCCGACCGACCGCCTGCTGTGGTGGACCGGCGACGAAAACCTGATCACCGTCGATGGCGGCAAGAAAGCCAACGTGACCTTCAGCCTGAACAACAGCGAAATGAACGCGATTCGCCTGGCCAAGCTGACCGACGAAAACACCGACGCCAACTTCCTCGAATACTCGCTGTACGGCCTGCCGCTGCAAACCCAGCAGACCTTCATGATCATGGTGATGATCCCGATCGGCGTGCTGGTGATCCTGATCCTGCGCAACCTGATCGGCATTCAGACCCTCGGTACGTTTACCCCGGTGCTGATCGCCCTGGCATTCCGGGAAACCCAGCTCGGCTTCGGCATCATGCTGTTTACGGTCATCACGGCGCTGGGCCTGTCGCTACGCTCCTATCTTGAACACTTGAAGCTGCAAATGCTGCCGAGGCTGTCGGTGGTGCTGACGTTCGTGGTGGTACTGATCGCGGCGATCAGCCTGTTCAGCCATAAGCTCGGTCTGGAACGCGGGTTGTCGGTGGCGCTGTTCCCGATGGTGATTCTGACCATGACCATCGAACGCCTGTCGATTACCTGGGAAGAACGCGGTTCCGGCCACGCCATGAAAGTGGCGATCGGTACACTGTTCGCCGCGGCCCTGGCGCACCTGATCATGAGCGTGCCGGAGCTGGTGTACTTCGTGTTCACCTTCCCGGCGATCCTGTTGATACTGGTGGGGTTCATGCTGGCGATGGGACGTTATCGCGGCTACCGCCTGACCGAACTGGTGCGTTTCAAGGCTTTCCTGAAGAAGGCTGACGTCTGATGTTCGGCTTCTGGAAGACCTGGAAGGCCCTGGAAGCCCGGGGCATCATGGGGATCAATCGGCGCAACGCGGACTACGTGCTCAAGTACAACAAGCGCAGCCTGTACCCGATCGTCGATGACAAGATCATCACCAAAGAGCGCGCCATTGCCGCCGGCATTCATGTGCCAGAGCTGTATGGCGTGATCTCCACCGAGAAAGAAATCGACAACCTCGACGCCATCATCGGCGGGCGCAACGACTTCGTGATCAAACCGGCCCAGGGCGCTGGCGGTGACGGCATCATTGTGATTGCCGACCGTTTTGAGGGCCGCTATCGCACGGTGTCCGGCAAGATCATCAGCCATGAGGAAATCGAGCACCATATCTCCAGCATCCTGACCGGCCTCTACTCCCTGGGCGGTCACCGGGATCGGGCGCTGATCGAGTACCGCGTGACCCCGGACCAGATCTTCAAGAGCATCAGTTACGAAGGCGTGCCGGACATCCGGATTATCGTGCTGATGGGCTACCCGGTCATGGCCATGCTGCGGCTGCCCACCCGCCAGTCCGGCGGCAAGGCCAACCTGCACCAGGGCGCCATCGGCGTCGGTGTAGACCTCGCCACCGGCCTGACCCTGCGCGGCACGTGGCTGAACAACATCATCACCAAACACCCGGACACCACCAACGCGGTGGATGGCGTGCAACTGCCCTACTGGGATGGTTTCATGAAACTCGCCGCGGGCTGTTATGAGCTGTGCGGGCTGGGTTATATCGGTGTCGACATGGTCCTGGACCAGGAGAAAGGGCCGCTGATTCTTGAGCTCAACGCCCGGCCTGGGTTGAACATTCAGATTGCCAATGATTGCGGGCTGACGTTGCGCACCCATGCGGTTGAAGCGCGGCTGGAAGAGTTGAAGGCTCGCGGGGTTGTTGAGACGGTGCAGGAACGGGTTGAGTTTGTTCAGGAAATGTTTGGGCATATTCCTGCGGTTGAGGGCTGATCCCCCCGCATTGATCGTTCCCACGCTCCGCGTGGTAACGCCGCCACGGACGCTCTGCGTCCGCCTGTGACGCAGAGCGTCACGGGATGCATTCCCACGCGGAGCGTGGGAACGATCAATGGCCGCCAATCTGCCAATCTCCGACATCCCCTCTAGGAGCAATTCCCCGAGGAGACTACAATCGCCACCCCGCCTCGATGGCTGATCTGCCCCGCCCATGTTGATCTGTTCCGTACACCCGCTCCCCTATCGCGCCAACCCCGCCGAGTACTTCGCGGCGATTCGTCATGCCTCCGGTGCCGTGCTGCTCGACAGTGGGCGGCCGAGTGCCGAACGCGGGCGATATGACATGCTCAGCGCCTGGCCGCTGGAGCAACTGGCGGTATTGCCTGACGAAAGTGGCAGCGATTTCCTGCAACGCCTGCGCGATAACCTGACCCGACTCGGTGAAGCGACTGTTCCTTGTGACCTGCCCTTCGCTGGCGGCTTGATCGGTTACCTGAGCTACGACTTCGGTCGGCATCTGGAAAACCTGCCGAGTCAGGCGCAAGACGACCTGCAATTGCCCGACGCACGTTTCGGACTGTACGACTGGGCACTGATCAGCGATCACCAACTGGCCACCAGCCAATTGGTGTTTCACCCGACGTTGATCGACAGCGAGCGTCAGCGTCTGATCGCGTTATTCAGTCAGCCAGCCGTTGAAGCGGTCGAGCCTTTCAAGTTGAAAGCCCCGATGAATGCCGACCTGAGCGCTGATGACTATCGCCAAGCGCTCGAACGCGTTCAGGAGTACATCCAGGCCGGCGACTGCTACCAGGTCAACTTTGCCCAGCGTTTTCGCGCGCAATGCGAGGGCGATCCGTGGGCCGCTTATTGCGCGCTGCGGGCGGCGTGTCCAACGCCGTTTTCCGGTTTCCAGAGCCTGCCTGACGGCGGCGCGGTGCTGAGCCTGTCGCCGGAACGTTTCGTCAAAGTCAGCAAGCGCCATGTAGAAACCCGCCCGATCAAAGGCACCCGCCCTCGAGGTCTCACCGCCGCCGAAGATGCGGCGAACGCCGCCGAACTGCTGGCCAGCCCCAAGGACCGCGCGGAAAACCTGATGATCGTCGACCTGCTGCGCAACGACCTCGGTCGTACGTGCCGCGTCGGTTCGGTGCAGGTGCCGGAGTTGTTCAGCCTGGAAAGCTATCCGAACGTGCACCACCTGGTGAGCTGCGTTACCGGGGAATTGGCGGATGACCGGGACGCGCTGGACCTGATCGCAGGCAGCTTCCCCGGTGGTTCGATTACCGGCGCCCCGAAGATCCGCGCGATGCAGATCATTGATGAGCTAGAGCCGACGCGCCGTGGGTTGTACTGCGGTTCGTTGCTGTATCTGGATGTGCGTGGCGAGATGGATAGCTCCATCGCCATTCGCAGTTTGTTGGTCAAGGATGGGCAGGTGTGTTGCTGGGGTGGCGGCGGGATTGTCGCAGACTCGGAGTGGCAGGCCGAGTATCAGGAATCAATCACCAAGGTGAAGGTACTGCTCGATACCCTGCAAAACCTCTAAAAGCATCGTTGATCGTTCCCACGCTCCGCGTGGGAATGCAGCCCGGGACGCTCCGCGATCAGTTAGCGTAGTTACAAACTCAACGCCCGATTCGAAGCCTTGATGAACTCTTGCTTCAAGTCCTCAAAGCTGTGCACCGCCGGAAATTGCGGAAACTCGCGAATCACATTGTCCGGCGCATGGAACAAAATCCCCGCATCCGCCTCGCCCAGCATCGTGGTGTCGTTGTAGGAATCACCCGCCGCAATCACCCGATAGTAAAGACTCTTGAAGGCCAATACCGACTGACGCTTGGGATCTTTCTGACGCAACTGATAGCTCGTCACCCGCCCGGCATCATCGGTAATCAGACGATGGCAGAGCAAGGTCGGGAAGCCCAGTTGACGCATCAACGGCTGCGAGAACTCGTAGAACGTGTCGGACAGAATCACCACCTGAAAGCGCTCGCGCAGCCAGTTGACGAACTCGATGGCGCCGTCCAGCGGCTTGAGGGTAGCGATCACTTCCTGGATGTCGGTGAGCTTCAAGCCGTGCTCGTCGAGAATCCGCAGGCGCTGCTTCATCAGCACGTCGTAGTCGGGGATGTCCCGGGTGGTAGCCCTCAGGGATTCGATCCCGGTTTTTTCAGCGAAGGCGATCCAGATTTCCGGGACCAGTACACCTTCAAGATCCAGACAGGCAATTTCCACAAGACACTCCCATTTGTATTGATTATTGAGTCGAGCGAGCAAAAGAATTGCCGAACTCTAGCGACTCAGACTGGCGGGTGCAACGCAGAGGGCGCGCCAGCGGCTGCAGGATTTTGTTACCATCAGCCCCATATAGAGCGCCCAGCGCCACCGACCTGTAGGAAGCCGCCCTGATGAGCCCAACGTTCGACGTCGTGGAACTCGCCACGACCTATGCCAATAAATCCGCCCAGGACATCCTGAAACTCGCGTTCGCCGAGTTCGGCGATGACCTGTGGATATCTTTCAGCGGCGCCGAAGACGTGGTGCTGGTGGACATGGCCTGGAAGCTGAACAAGAACGTCAAAGTGTTCAGCCTCGACACCGGCCGCTTGCACCCCGAGACGTACCGCTTCATCGATCAGGTGCGCGAGCACTACAAGATCGACATCGAACTGGTATCGCCGGACTACACGAAACTTGAACCGTTCGTGAAGGAAAAGGGTCTGTTCAGCTTCTACAAGGATGGCCATGGCGAATGCTGCGGCATCCGCAAGATCGAGCCGTTGCGGCGCAAGCTTTCGAGTGTGACCGCCTGGGCGACCGGCCAGCGTCGGGACCAGAGCCCCGGCACCCGCAGCGCCGTTGCTGTGCTGGAAATCGACACCGCGTTTTCCACCCCGGAACGCACCCTGTACAAATTCAACCCGCTGGCACAAATGACCAGTGAAGAGATCTGGGGTTACATCCGCATGCTCGAGCTGCCGTACAACAGCCTGCACGAACGCGGGTTCATCAGCATTGGCTGCGAGCCGTGCACCCGCCCGGTGTTGCCGAACCAGCATGAGCGCGAAGGCCGCTGGTGGTGGGAAGAAGCAACGCAGAAAGAATGCGGGTTGCATGCGGGTAACATCATCAGCAAATCCAAGGCATAACCTCCAGCCTTGTGGAGATCCCCTGTGGGAGCGAGCTTGCTCGCGATTGCGGACTGACATTCAACATTCATGTCGACAGATACACCGTTATCGCGAGCAAGCTCGCTCCCACAGGTTTGATGAACGCCTTACAAAATGTGTACACACGAATGTCACCATAAGTGCCAGTTGTGTGTGCACTTCTTGTTTCTGCGCCCCAAAAAGTTACATCCTCCTTTCCTGATTCCCTCAGTTGATCCTTTCTGCAAATTCCGCTGGAAAATAAATACCTGTTTAATCGGTCAATTTATATCACCTTAATTTCAGTTACTTATCGACAACAGATAGAAAAACGAAATTAGCCTTTATATTCACAGATCGGGAACTGGCATAGTTCTGGCTTAAGTGCATGCATGTTTTGTATACAATCATAATCAAAACATACACACACTTTAGATCCGCAAGCCTGAAGCGCCCTATCCCGTACAGGCTGCAGATGCCCCGTAACCAATGATGCTTATTGCCCGCGACGAAGATTTGTCGAGCCCACGCTCATGCACAGTCATCGCGACGCCAAGCTCGGAGCCTGCCGGAATGCGTACTAGCCTCTCCAATAACAACATCGCGCTGGATCTGCCCTCCTCTCACCCCACACCCACCACTCACGATCAAACGTTTCAAACACCCGTAGTGCTCAGCCCTCGTCTGCACAACAAAGACCTGGCCCCGACCAAGGCCGAAGGTCGACGCTGGGGCCGCTACAGCATCTTCGCCTTGTGGACCAACGACGTGCACAACATCGCCAACTATTCCTTCGCCATCGGCTTGTATGCCTTGGGCCTGGGCGGCTGGCAGATTCTTCTGTCCCTGGGGATCGGCGCGGCGCTGGTGTATTGCTTCATGAACCTTTCCGGTTACATGGGCCAGAAGACCGGCGTGCCGTTTCCGGTGATCAGCCGCATCAGCTTCGGCATTCACGGGGCGCAAATTCCTGCGCTGATCCGGGCCGTTATCGCCATCGCCTGGTTCGGAATTCAGACGTACCTGGCCTCGGTGGTCTTTCGTGTACTGCTGACAGCCGTTCATCCAGGCTTCGCCGACTACGACCACAACTCGATCCTCGGTTTGTCGAGCCTGGGTTGGGTGTGTTTCGTGGCGATCTGGTTCGTGCAACTGGCGATCCTCGCCTATGGCATGGAAATGGTCCGGCGCTACGAAGCATTCGCCGGGCCGGTGATTCTGCTGACCGTCGCCGCCCTCGCTGCGTGGATGTACTTCCAGGCCAACGCGACCATCGCCTGGTCGATCCGCGAACCGCTGACCGGCGGCGAGATGTGGCGCAACATCTTTGCCGGTGGTGCGTTGTGGCTGTCGATCTACGGCACGCTGATCCTCAATTTCTGCGACTTCGCCCGCTCTTCGCCGTGCCGCAAAACCATCAAGGTCGGCAATTTCTGGGGCTTGCCGGTAAATATTCTGGTGTTCGCCAGCATCACCGTCCTACTCTGCGGCGCGCAATTTCAGATCAATGGACGGATCATCGAAAGCCCGACGGAAATCATCGCTTCAATCCCCAACACCTTCTTTCTGGTACTTGGCTGCCTGGCGTTCCTGATCGTCACCGTGGCGGTGAACATCATGGCCAACTTCGTCGCCCCGGCCTTCGTGCTGAGCAACCTGGCGCCGAAATACCTGACCTTCCGCCGCGCCGGCCTCATCAGCGCGACCATCGCGGTGCTGATCCTGCCGTGGAACCTCTACAACAGCCCGTTGGTGATCGTGTACTTCCTGTCCGGCCTCGGCGCCCTGCTTGGCCCGTTGTACGGCGTGATCATGGTCGACTACTGGCTGGTACGAAAAGGTCAGGTCAACGTGCCGCAGTTGTACAGCGAAGACCCCAACGGTCCTTATTACTACAGCCGCGGGGTCAATTTACGCGCTGTAGCGGCGTTCATTCCTGCCGCGTTGATCGCCATCGTCCTGGCGCTGGTACCGGGTTTCGACAGCGTATCACCCTTCTCCTGGCTGATTGGCGCCGGGATCGCAGGGATGCTTTACCTGATCATCGCCAAGCGGCAGCCCTGGTACGCGGATGTCAGCGGTGAAGCCATCGCGGTCGACAACGTCAGCCATTAACCCATGACGGCCCGGCACCGTCGGGCCGCAGAACCACCCCGCTATTTAAGGACTTCCCATGCGAATTCTCGTGGTCAACGTCAACACCACCGAATCCATCACCCAGGCTATCGCACGTTCGGCTCAAGCCGTGGCCGCGCCGGGGACTGAAATCATCGGCCTGACGCCCTACTTCGGTGCCGACTCCATCGAAGGCAATTTCGAAAGCTACCTGGCCGCCATCGCGGTGATGGACCGGGTAATGTCCTACGACCAACCCTTCGATGCAGTGATCCAGGCCGGTTACGGCGAGCACGGCCGCGAAGGTTTGCAGGAGTTGCTCAACGTGCCGGTGGTGGACATCACCGACGCGGCGGCCAGCACTGCCATGTTCCTCGGCCATGCCTACTCGGTGGTCACCACGCTAGACCGCACCGTACCGCTGATTGAAGACCGCCTCAAACTGTCCGGGCTCTGGGACCGCTGCGCGTCCGTGCGAGCGAGTGGCTTGGCGGTGCTGGAGCTGGAATCCGATCCGCAGCGTGCCCTTGAGGCAATCGTGCGTCAGGCGGAGTTGGCGGTGCTTGAAGATAAAGCCGAAGTGATTTGCCTGGGCTGCGGCGGGATGGCCGGGCTGGACGAGCAGATTCGTCAGCGCACCGGCGTGCCGGTGGTGGATGGCGTGACGGCGGCGGTGACCATTGCCGAATCGTTGGTGCGGTTGGGGCTGTCGACTTCCAAGGTGCGGACGTATGCGACGCCACGGCCGAAGAAGATCATTGGTTGGCCGGGGCGGCTGGGGCGCTGAGTTTGCTCACGCTGCGTAGCGGTTGGGCCGATGATTCATCGCAATGATCAGGTTCAACACCACCGCTCCTGCTATTGAAATGATCAGCGCTGGCACACTGACTACGTACAGCGAAGCGAATATGACCACAACGTCCACGATCAATTGCAGTTTACCTGCACGGATACCGAATCGGTCCTGCAGGTAGAGTGCGAGGATGTTGACCCCTCCCAGGCTCGCCTTATGCCTGAACAACACAATGAACCCCAGCCCCATGATCAGGTTGCCGAACAAAGTGGCATAGATCGGCTGGAGTTGATCGATATGGATAAAACGCAAATGCAGGTCAGTGAATATCGAGACCAAGGCGACGGCACAAAAAGTCTTGAGGGTGAACGCCCAACCCATGCGCCGAATGGCGAGGTAATAGAACGGCAGGTTGATGCAGAAGAAGGCAGTGCCGAATGAAACACCCGACGCGTAGTGGATGAGAAAGGCCACCCCTGCCGTTCCGCCGGTGAGTGCACCCGCCTGGCGTAGCAGCATGATCCCGAACGAAACCATCAGCGTTCCGACCAGCACGGCCAGAACATCTTCTAGCAGGGTGTGTTGCACACAGGGAATTGAAGTGACTTTGACCATACAGGGTGCTCAATCGCAGGAAGTTTCGCGGCAAAATTGATCCTCAGTCCACGCAGAACCCAGCCGCAGAGGGCTAATGACGGCGCACACCCAAGATCAACAACTCACGCAAGAACAAAACGAAGGCACACATATAATTATTATCGACACGCGATTAACGCACACAATATTAAACACTGCATACATCAAGCATCGTCAGCACGCTGGCAACTATGCCCGAGCACAACAAACCGGCCATCGACCAACGGCCTTTCGTACCTGAACGAGCACAGTCCGCGTTGATCGAGCAGCGCGATTCGACCAGAAGCGCCGAAAAACATTCGGCACTTTGTTCAAGATTGCCACCGAAAACTTCTAACATAAGAATCGCCCCTGTTGGTGCTGTATGGCCATCAGCGAAAGACGATTTCAATCGGTTTCGCTGAAGGAACGCTTGAACTTATGTAAGTCATTATTCATGCCAACCCTTAACTGGCTATTTATCAACAGATTGAAATTATCAGGGTATTTTCAACCACGACAGCCCGGTCAAATAGACCCCACAGCAGGGTAGTTTTGACCATGATCTAGGCAACATCGGTCTTCCGAATCGATACTAGGCTCTATCAACCGACGCATCCCGCCTCGGAACTTTGGAGATCGATATGACTACTCAGAACCTCAGCGGCAAAGTGGCTTTGATTCAGGGCGGATCCCGCGGTATCGGCGCAGCCATTGTCAAACGCCTGGCCGCTGAAGGCGCGACGGTCGCCTTCACCTACGTCAGCTCCACAGCCAAAGCCGAAGAATTGCAGAACAGCATCACCGGTAACGGCGGCAAAGCGCTCGCCATCAAGGCTGACAGCGCTGATGCCGAGGCCATTCGCAACGCCGTGGCCACCACGGTAGAAACCTTTGGGCGCTTGGATATCCTGGTCAACAATGCCGGCGTACTGGCCGTTGCACCACTGGAAGAATTCAAACTCGAAGACTTCGACCAGACCCTCGCGATCAACGTGCGAAGTGTGTTCATCGCCACCCAGGCCGCCGCCAGACACATGACCGAAGGTGGTCGCATCATCAACATCGGCAGCACCAACGCCGACCGCATGCCCTTCGCCGGTGGTGGCCCGTACGCCATGAGCAAATCGGCGCTGGTAGGCCTGACCAAAGGTTTGGCCCGCGACCTCGGTCCACGCGGCATCACCATCAACAACGTGCAACCGGGCCCGGTCGACACCGACATGAACCCGGCCAGTGGCGACTTTGCCGAAAGCCTGATCCCGCTGATGGCCGTGGGTCGCTATGGTAAAGCCGAAGAAATCGCGAGCTTCGTCGCCTACCTCGTCGGCCCGGAAGCCGGCTATATCACCGGTGCCAGCCTGACCATCGACGGTGGCTTCGGCGCTTGATAGTTAGACGTCATCCAAATGTAGGAGCGAGCCTGCTCGCGAAAGCGCTAGTTCAGTTGACATCAATGTCGCCTGACACACCGCCTTCGCGAGCAGGCTCGCTCCCACATTTTCTGTATCAAGCCCATTCGAGCGCTGGCAAACCACAAGCGCTCGGTATAAATGCTTTGAGCGTACGAAGAATGCCATCGGCGTGTGCGTACTTTTCGTCGGCCATCGCCGCGTCCGGGATTGCAATCGCCGTCATGCCCGCCGCTTTCGCCGCCGTGACACCAAATGGCGAATCTTCGAATACCAGGCAATCCTCGGGCGCGACACCCAGACGTCGAGCCGCTGTGAGGAAAATATCCGGCGCCGGTTTGGCCGCACCCACTTCAGGATCATCGGCCGTAACGATGAAGTCGAACAGCGCAAACCAGTCACCGTGCAAGGTGGTTTTCTGGCCGAACGACTGACGCGAAGAACTGGTGCCCACCGCGATCGGTATGTTGCTGGCTTTCAGGTGCCGAACCAGTTCCTCTGCACCAGGCATCGCCAGTGCGGCAGGAAAACGCTCACGCATCAGCGGCTCGCGGATCACCAGAAACTCTTCGGCGGTAATCGGCAGGTCCAGCGCCTTGACCACATAACGCGCCAGATCACCCGCGCCACGGCCGATGATGTTCTGTTTGACGCTCCAGTCGAAGGTCCGGCCATAACGCGCGGCAATGATGGACGTGACTTCGGTGTAAATGCCCTCAGTGTCCAGCAGCAAGCCGTCCATATCGAAAATCACGGCCTTGATCGGGCCGAGCCCATCCAGCGGTGCATTCATCACATCTGATCCGTTTTCTAATGACATCCCAGGCGGCTCAGGTTCGGCCGGATCCGCGATCGATTAAAGGTTTCAGCAGCATAACGAGCGCGGCTGGCATAGATCAACGGTCAATGCCCGGCAGATACAAAAACCTCTGCCGATGTGTTCAACATGATTTAGCGATTATCCCTACACCAATTACCTCCTTTCCCGACTTCTTTCCCCGTTGATCCCCCGCACAGTCTCCCGTTCCAAATTGATCCGTGCGAGAGACTGCGAATGTTCGTACCTGACAAGGTCCTGGCCTTGAACAACACCATCGGGATGCTGGTGGTCGCCGCCATGAACCCTGATCAGCCGGACGTCGAAGCACTGCTCGGTGATTTTCGGCTTTGTCTGAACGACTACGAGTCCTGGGCCGAAAGCTTCTGGACCGGGCGGGCGCTGGATGTCGAGCAGGTGTTCAAGGTCGGTAACGAAGTTCGCCTCAGCGCACCAAAAAACTCCACGACTCCGGTCAGTTCAATAGTCGCCACGTGCCCGGTCAGCGGTTCTTTGACGCTGGTGCATATGTTCGACACCGCGCGTTTCGTTCCGATTGGCGATACACCGGTGATGCTTGAGCCTCTGATTTCCGAGGTTGCAGGCCAACAGGAGTTTGGCGAGCCGATCTACCGTGACATCGGCCCCGGCGGCATCCTGGAAATTCTCGATTGCCAGCGCAGTCTGCGTTACCGCATCACCTTTTTCCCCAATGTTGGCGCTGATCACGTCAAAACGCTCTATGCCTCCTATCAGGGCGTGATCGGTGAACTTGAAGGTTGGCTGCGTAACGAGTGGACCACCGAGTTCGAGCCGTCGTGGGCAGGGTTCTGCGAGGCAGGATTCATCAAACGCCACGGCATGCTGCAACAGGCTGACTGGCGCGGCCTCGAGAATTCGCTGAACAGTTTGTGGGATGACGTGAGGCAGATCTATGCCCTGGTGGCGGACCTGCAAGCCAATAGCGAAAAGCTCCTTGAATACCTGACCCAAGGCGAACTTGAGACGTTGCTGAACGCTTCGGCTGAAGCCATCGCCAATGTGTTGCTGATGCTGAGCGACGAGCCGTTGATGTTCTTACATCTTGCGGCGTTCACCAGTTGGCTGCGGATGTTGCCGCCGCAGTACGTCGCTGAAGTCGTGGCGGAAATTCGCACAGGTGTATTGATCGGATTCCTGCTGGCGAGCTTCACCGCTCCTCTAGGTGTAAAACTCGGCATAAGCGCCAAAGTGCTGGTCAAGATCAAGTCTGATCGGGCGCGAGACTGGCTGGCAGCCGCGAGTATGCGACTGGCCGAGCGTACGGCGAAGTCCGACTTTACAGGCCACGCTGGCGCGCTCAAACCGCTCGTGGTCAGCGCTCGAAATGTCCTGTTGAAACCTGCGCCTGTCGTGCCGTTGCAGATTACCGCCGGTGTCTTTCCTGCGGTTCTGGTGAAGAACCCGGTCGCGATCGCTCGCGACAAATCCGCGGCCATGACCAGGATTAGCAGGCAGGAACATTACGATGATGTCTCTACTCCGGCGAAAAACCCGAACGGCGACAGTGCCGATTCGGCAGACAGAACCGCCACCAACGGTTGCCCGGTGTCGATGGTCACCGGCGAAGAGCTACTGACCCTGACCGATGGTTCGCTGGACGGGATTTTGCCATTCGACTTTGCCCGGCTCTACCGCACCAGCGCGGCGCAGATCGATTGCGGACTCGGATTCGGCTGGAGTCACTCCCTCGCCCATCGGCTGGATATCGATGAAACGCAGGTCGTCTGGACCGATCACGAAAACCGCCGTACGACCTTTCCCCTACCGAGTGTCGAGCGCCCTACGATTCACAACAGTCTGTCCCGAGCGGCGATATATCTGGGCGATCAACCCGAGGAGCTGGTCCTTGCACTGACGGGTGAAACAGCACGGTTTTACCACTTTCGTACAGGGCGACTGACGGCGATCAGCGATGCCTATGGCAACCGACTGACCGTGCAGCGCGACTCTTCTGACAGGATCAAGCGCCTCGACAATGGCGCCGGACGTTCCTTGCTGTTGCGCTATGAGCGCCGGCACATTGTCGCCGTCGAGTATCAGAGCTTTCATCCCGCCGACACTCTCGAAGACGCCTGGCGTACCGAACAGACACTGGTTGCCTACCGCTATGACGCCTGTCATCGCTTGATTGAAGCGACCAACGCCGCCAACGAAAGCGAACGGTACGACTACGACGAGCAGCAGGTGATCCTGCAGCGGCAACTGGCCGGTGGGGCGAGTTTCTTCTGGGAATGGGAAAGGTCCGGCAAGGCTGCCCGATGCGTGCGGCACTGGGCGAGTTTTTCGCAAATGGATACATGCTATGTCTGGGACGACAACGGCGGTGTGGTGGTTAAAAACGCCGACGGCAGCGAAGAGGTTTACGAGCACGACGATCAGGCGCGGCTGATGCGCCAGGTCGAACCTGATGGGGCCGAACACCTCAAGGCCTACGACGACAAAGGCCGGCTGATTGCCGAACAGGACCCGTTAGGGGCGATTACTCAATACCGATACGACGAGATCGGGCGGCTGATCGCGCTGATTCCGTCCGAAGGTGAACCGACTTCCTACGAGTACAGAAATGGTTTCCTGCATGCACGGTATCGCGGTAAAGCGGTGTGGAAATATCAGCGCAATGTTCAGGGAGATGTGACTGAGGTCACTGATCTCGACGGTCACGCAACCCATTACCACCACGATGCCCAAGGACGACTACTGTCGATCCGCTACCCGGACAACTGCCGGCATGTCTTCGGCTGGAACGCCTTGGGACAACTGCTCGAAGAAACCTTGCCTGATGGTGGTCAGCGCCGCTTTTCCTACGACGCCTTGGGCCGACAGATTACCCGTCAGGACGAACACGGTGCGGTCACTCACTATCAGTGGGATGCCGTCGGCCGACTGATCCAGACGACGGTTGCTACCGGTGCCAGCCGCGCTTTCAGCTACAACGCCTACGGAAAAATCACCGCCGAACGTGATGAGCTGGGCCGCATCACCCGTTATGAGTACGCCGAAGACCTGCACCTGGTCAGTCGCCGGATCAATCCTGACGGCACCCAACTGCGTTATCGCTACGACAATGCCCAGCTATTGCTGACCGAGATTGAAAACGAATCCGGCGAAAAATATCGGCTGGACTACACCGCCAATGGATTGATCCGACAGGAAACCGGCTTCGATGGACGACGCATCGCGTACGCCTACGATCTCAAGGGTCGCCTGCTGGAGAAAATCGAGTTCGGCGACGACGGCTCGCAGTTAATTACGGGTTATCAGCGGGATTCGGCTGGGCGGTTGCTGGTCAAATCCCTGCCCGATGGCTTCAAGGTGCAATACCGGTACGACCAACTCGGTCGACTGCTCAGTGTTGACGACGGTCACGACCATCCGCTGGGATTCGAGTACGACCAACAGGACCGGTTGATCACCGAGCATCAGAGTTGGGCCACCCTGCGCTATGGCTACGACGCCTGTGGTCACCTCAGCCGCATGGGCCTGCCGGACGGCAGCAAACTCGATTATCACCGCGCCAAGGGCGGCACGCTGACGGCCATCGACCTCAATGGCACCCGACTGACGTCGCATACATTCCAGGCCGGTCGCGAACAAAACCGTCAGCAGGGTCTGCTGCTCAGCGATTACCAATACGACGAACAGGGCCGCCTGAAGGCCCACGCCGTCAGCCAAAAGCAACAACCGCTGTATCGCCGCGACTATGCCTACAGCGCCAACGGCAACCTCGACGCCATTTCCGACACGCGACATGGCCAACGCAGCTATCAATACGACCCACTCGACCACCTGATCCGCGTCCGCCACTCCCGCGATCACCAACCGGAAAGCTTCGCCCACGACCCAGCGGGCAACCTGTTGATGCAGGACCGTCCAGGCCCCGCCACCGTCAAAGGCAATCGCCTGCTCGTGCAAGGCGACCGCCACTACGATTACGACGCCTTCGGCAACCTCATCCGCGAACGCCGCGGCACCGCGCAAAAACTCGTCACAGAGTACCGTTACGACTGCCAGCATCGACTGATCGGCGTCACCCTGCCCAACGGCAGCCAGGCAACCTACCGCTACGACGCCTTCGGCCGCCGCATCAGCAAAACCGTCGACGGTAAAATCACCGAGTTTTTCTGGCAGGGCGACCACCTCGTCGCTGAAAGCAGTCGCGAGCATTACCGCAGCTACGTCTACGAACCCGGCACCTTCTGCCCGCTAGCCATGCTCGACGGCAAAGGCCCACGCCAGGCGTTCCCGTTCTACTACCAACTCAACCACCTCGGCACACCGCAAGAACTCACCGACTACAGCGGCGACATCGTCTGGGCTGCGCAATACACAGCGTACGGCCGCCTGACCCGCCTCAATCGCGACACTCATCAGGTGCTTGATCAACCCTTGAGGTTTCAGGGGCAGTATTTCGATGCGGAAACGGGCCTGCATTACAACCGGCATCGCTACTACAATCCGGACGTCGGACGGTATCTGACGCAAGATCCGATCAAGCTGGCCGGTGGGTTAAACGGATATCGGTACGCGCGGAGTCCGACGGGGTGGGTTGATCCGTTGGGGTTGAGTGAGTGTCCGGGAGGGGATGGGTGTAAGAGGCCGTCGTTTGGGGATGAGGATCCGGCGGTAGGTGTCAGGATTGACGAGGGAACGCCCGATGTTCCATCTCCAAAACAACATAATCGGTATTTGTACCGCGGAGACTCAAGAGAGTCGTGGGAGATTTTTGAGGCAGGGTTTGAGCCCTTGGGAGACAGTAGGGACTGTCAGATTTTTTGTGTTCGGGCCCTTAACGGCCTGCCGGCAGGCAGGCCGTGCTTTTACCAGGTAGGCCTGATAAATCGATCTCCGTACAGAATCGCGAACTGATTCATCGCACTTTTCCAGTCATGGGCCGCAGAGCCCCCGTTTGCAGTGATATTGCGCAGTCCAAGCCAAATCAGTTTGGTGGCCCCAGCGAGAAGCCGGGCTTTGAATCATCAGTAACGAGGAGGTTACCCACCCGAACCACTCGTCTCGCCTCCCGAACTCCCACCACTTCCATTCATCCCGGAATCACCAGAACTACCGGATCCTCCAGACCCACTCCCAGAACCGCTCCCCATCGAACTCCCACCACTCATTGACCCGCTCCCCGCCCCCGGGCTGGTGCTACTCCCGTTCGCATCACCGCCATTGCCGCGATTAATCGTGCCTGGCGGCAGCGCATTCCCGTCCGCGGAATCCGCATTCATTTCAGAGGAAGGAGGCATGCCGCCCTTGTCGACCGGCGCATCGTTACCGGAAGACTGAGCAAACGCCGCCATTGAACTGACCGACAAAAAGCCGACCAATGTCAGGGTCGTAAATGTTGACCTGATCATGGTGCATCTCCTTTAAAGGCTGCTTACCTGATTTCTGGCAGTGATCGCTTTTTGAAGGTGCCGCTCATTCGACAAGCGGCGATGCGCCACTGGCCATGAATCAACTGGGTTCGTCAGAACCATCATTTCCGGCAATATCCGGATCATCCGGGAGTGCTTCAACATCCGTATCAGTGCGCCTTACATCGTCGTTTGGCACTTGCTCTACACCGGCGTCATCATCAGGTGGACGTTGGTCGCGACTCAGTGAGTCGGTCGGTGAAGGCAACGGATATTCAGGGGTTTCGTCGATGTCGGAGTCTTTCGGGTCAGTGTTCATAAACCACCTCTGGAGGGGCCTGAAAAGCAGGCCCTGAAGTTTCGAGGTTTGGCGGACGCCGGGCGTTCGATCAAAGGGACGATCGGTCACTCCGGATCAATCGTCGTCTTCATCAACTTCGTCTTCAAATTCGGTTTGGCCCACATCGCCTGCGTCATCGGCATCGTTGAGCGGCACTGTTGCGTCATCCATCAGCGAGCCTGGGTCTTCGTTGCCAGGATCGTTAATGAACGGCAGGCCGCTCGGGCCTTTTTCTTCCTTGCCTTCGGTTTCAGGAGTCATGGCATGCCTCACAACATTCAGGGGTGTACGAAGTTCGAGCCGGCCTGTGACCAAACGTTCCGGAGTCCTACACGCAGATACGAAAAACCCGGCGCTTGGCCGGGTTTCTGGTGGGACTCGATGTCGAATCAGTGACCTTTGTTCCTGTGCTTGTTTTTATGCTTATGTTTGTGGCCGCCACCGGAATGGGATTTGCCGCTGTCAGTACCCAGGTTATTACCCACAGCACCGCCGGCTGCACCGCCCAGACCTGCACCAATGGTTGAACCGGTTGAGCCGCCGAGGCTATTGCCGATCACCGAACCGCCCGCCGACCCTAAACCACCGCCGATGGCCGCTTCTGTGCGACTGCCTTTATTTGCACCGACCGCGCTACCTGCCGCGCCGCCAACGCCTGCGCCAATCGCTGCCCCGGTGCTGCCGCCCATTTGCTGGCCGACCACATTGCCCAGTGCACCGCCAATACCACCGCCAACTGCAGCGGTACCATCACCGGCAGCCATTGCACCTTGAGCGACCAAAAGTCCCAGAACCACTGTGGACAATGTCAAACGCATGATATGAACCTCTAGATTCCGTATCGGGGGTAAGAGAACGCGCTACGGATAGGCGCGAGTCTAGCATCTGCGCCCACTGAATCCCGCCAGCGATGAAGGTTGGACAGCTGCAAATTCGAAGTGCGCGAAATAGAAACATCCAGATACCAAAAGCCCGGCATCTAGCCGGGCTTTTGAGCTGATCGTTCAGGATCAATGACGCTTGTGACCTTTGGCCAGGTTGCTGCCTACGCCGCCGCCCAATGCACCGCCCAAGCCTGCGCCGATGGTGGAACCGGTCTTGCCGCCCAGGCTGTTGCCGATCACCGAACCGCCCGCCGCGCCGACGCCGCCGCCAATCGCTGCCTTGGTGCGGCTGCCTTTACGTGCAGCAACAGCACTGCCGGCTGCGCCCGCTACACCAGCACCAATCGCTGCACCGGTGCTGCCGCCCATTTTCTGGCCGACGACATTACCCAGCGCACCACCCAGACCACCACCGAGTGCGGCAGTGCCGTCGCCAGCAGCCATTGCACCTTGAGCAACCAAAAGACCCAGAACCAGAGCAGGCAATGTTAAACGCATGACGAGAACCTCAAAAAAAGGGGGGAACCGAAAGGCCGGAAAATTCAATGTTTAATCGCAGGCAACGCCCACGCACAAACGGCCGTAACCTCACTATTGGCGACGGTTGGACAGCGTTTATGGAAAAGGTTTTATGACAGGCAAAAAAAAGGTTCTTCACGGAATCCCGGGAAACACAGAAACAAGAACGCCGATTTGATTGATGATGTTCGTGCGAGCAAACACATCTAACAAACCGGCGTTCTTATGCGCGATATTAATACTTTCCTTC
>NZ_VOBI01000027.1 GCF_008369325.1 Pseudomonas sp. ANT_H12B
CAATCACTCGCGTATCAGACTGAAGCTAAACGGCCTGAGTCCTGTTGAATACAGAACTCAGGCCGCTCAGGCATAGATGGGTAAACGTCCAACTTTGTGGGGTCAGTTCAGAGCGTGGGAACGATCACTGTTACAGCAACGGATCATCCGCCTTTTTGTGTTTCCAGCTGTCATTGCCCGGCAGTAACAGGTTCAGGGCAATCGCCGTCACCGCGCACAGCGCGATGCCTTTGAGGCCGAAATCGTCCGGGCCAGTCCCGGTGCCGACCAGCACGCCGCCAATCCCGAACACCAGGGTCACCGAAACAATCACCAGATTGCGCGCCTCGCCCAGGTCGATCTTGTGGCGGATCAGCGTGTTCATGCCCACGGCCGCGATCGAGCCGAACAGCAGGCACAGAATCCCGCCCATCACCGGCACGGGAATGCTTTGCAGCAGCGCGCCGAACTTGCCGACGAACGCCAGGCTGATGGCGAAGATCGCCGCCCAGGTCATGATTTTCGGGTTGTAGTTTTTGGTCAGCATCACCGCGCCAGTCACTTCGGCGTAGGTGGTGTTGGGTGGACCGCCAAACAGTCCCGCTGCGGTGGTAGCAATGCCATCGCCGAGCAGGGTGCGGTGCAGGCCAGGCTTCTTGAGGTAATCGCGACCGGTCACGCTACCGACGGCGATCACGCCGCCGATGTGCTCGATGGCCGGGGCCAGGGCCACCGGAACGATGAACAGAATCGCCTGCCAGTTGAATTCCGGCGCGGTGAAATGCGGGATGGCAAACCACGGTGCAGCGGCAATCTTCGCGGTATCGACCACACCGAAGTAGAACGCCATGCCAAAACCCACCAGCACGCCGGAGATGATCGGCACCAGGCGGAAAATACCTTTGCCGAACACAGCAACGATCAGGGTGGTCAGCAGCGCTGGCATCGAGATCAGCATTGCGGTCTGGTAATGAATCAGCTCAGTACCGTCGTCAGCCTTGCCCATTGCCATGTTGGCGGCGATCGGCGCCATGGCCAGGCCGATGGAGATGATCACCGGACCAATCACCACCGGAGGCAGCAGACGGTCAATGAAACCGGTGCCTTTGATCTTCACGGCAAGGCCGAGGAAGGTGTAGACGAAACCCGCCGCCATCACACCGCCCATGGTCGCCGCGAGGCCAAACTGGCCCTTGGCGAGAATGATCGGGGTAATGAAGGCAAAGCTCGACGCCAGGAACACTGGCACCTGACGCCCGGTGACGATCTGGAACAGAATCGTCCCCAGGCCTGCAGTGAACAGCGCCACGTTTGGGTCGAGGCCGGTAATCAGCGGCATCAATACCAGGGCGCCGAAAGCCACGAACAGCATCTGTGCGCCAGACAGCACTGTGCGCCAGAGCGGATCGTTGAACTCATCCTGCATGCTCACGCGTCCTTCTGCTTGGTGCCGAAAATCTTGTCACCGGCATCGCCCAGGCCTGGGATGATGTAACCGTGTTCGTTGAGTTTTTCGTCGATAGATGCGGTGTAGATGGTCACGTCCGGGTGAGCCTTCTCCACAGCGGCGATGCCTTCAGGCGCGGCAACCAGCACCATCGCGCGGATGTCGCGGCAACCGGCTTTTTTCAGCAGGTCGATGGTTGCGACCATGGAACTGCCGGTGGCGAGCATCGGGTCGATGATCATCGCCAGACGTTCATTGATTTCCGGAACCAGTTTTTCCAGGTAGGTGTGAGCCTGCAGGGTTTGTTCGTTGCGGGCCACGCCCACAGCGCTGACTTTCGCGCCCGGGATCAGGCTCAGCACGCCTTCGAGCATGCCGATGCCGGCGCGCAAAATTGGCACCACGGTAATTTTCTTGCCGGCGATTTTCTCGACCGACACCGTGCCGGCCCAACCTTGGATATCGTAGGTTTCCAGCGGCAGGTCTTTGGTGGCTTCATAGGTCAGCAGGGCACCGACTTCCTGAGCGAGCTCACGGAAATTCTTGGTGCTGATGTCTGCGCGGCGCATAAGGCCAAGTTTATGACGGATCAGCGGATGGCGGATCTCTTGGATGGGCATGGGGAAAGGCTCCGGCGGCGGGCAAAAAAACCGGCCTAGATTAATCTATCCGAGGGTGTTGTCCTATAGACATACAGTACGTTAGTCCACAAAGGCTTGATCTGGCCTCGCTTGATGCGTACCTTTGCCCGCTTTTCCGAACCCGTCCCTCCCCCTCACTCCCCCCTGGAGAGCGCCATGTCCGCTGATCTCGAGCATATCCGTCAAATCATGCGAGAGGCTGACTGCCTGTACACCGAAGCTGAAGTCGAGGCGGCCATCGCCCGCGTCGGTGCACACATCAACGAACAGCTGGCTGAAAGCAATCCGGTGGTGTTCTGCGTGATGAACGGCGGGCTGATTTTCGCCGGCAAGTTGCTCACCCATTTGCAATTCCCGCTGGAAGCGTCCTACCTGCACGCGACCCGTTATCGTAACGAAACCAGCGGCGGCGACCTGTTCTGGAAAGCCAAGCCGGAAGTTTCGTTCATCGACCGCGACGTACTGATCATCGACGATATTCTCGACGAAGGTCACACCCTGAGCGCGATCATCAACTTCTGCAAACACGCCGGCGCGCGCAAAGTGCACACCGCCGTGCTGATCGACAAGGACCACGACCGCAAGGCTCGCCCGGACCTGAAAGCCGATTTCGTCGGTCTGCCATGCATCGATCGTTACATCTTCGGCTATGGCATGGACTACAAAGGCTACTGGCGTAACGCCAACGGGATCTTTGCCGTTAAAGGAATGTAAACAATGGCTGCGCCGAGCTTTCTTGATCAAACGTTGTTCGCTGAGTTGGCCGGGAAAGCAGGGGCGAATCCTCGCGGGCGTCAACATCACAACTTCCATCAGATGGAAGAGGCGTGCCATCGCATGGCGGTGGGCTTGCAGCCGAGCACTTATATCCCGCCTCACCGTCACTTGGGCGATAACAAGGCTGAAACCTTGTTAGTCCTCAAAGGACGGCTGGGTGTGTTGATCTTCGATGAGTCTGGCGCTGTGGTGAGCAAGCGGATCCTGCAGGCCGGCGGCGACTGCGTCGGTGTTGACCTGCCAACCGGTGTGTTCCATGGCCTGGTGATACTGGAAGCCGACAGCCTGATGTTTGAATGCAAGGCTGGGCCTTATCGTCCGGTCGGTGAAGGTGAGCTTGCTCACTGGGCGCCACGCGAAGGCGAACCCGGTGTGGCCGAGTATCAAGCCTGGATGCGCGCGCAGTTTGATTGATAGATCTCTGTAATTGAATGGACTCGCCCAAGGAACCCGTCATGAGCCTTTTGATCCGCAGCTGCGCCGCCCTGTTGCTGACCCTCAGCCTGCCCTTGGCGGCCGCCCCGGCGCCGATGCACGCGCAGTTCCTGCCTGCGGACGACCTGACCCTGCGTGATGCGCAGCCCGAGCAGCAACAGCTATTGCAGGTCACCGAATATTCGGTGGTGGTGGGTAGCCAGCGTCAGTCCAATCAGCAGCCGATTCCGGTCACTTCACCGTTGTTGATTCGCCTCAAGGGCAAATCCTTGAACAAGGGCGCGACCATTAATCAAGTCTTGGTCAACTTCGATGGCGAAAGCAAAAGCCTGAAAAAGCCGATCTACGATGAAAAAAGCAAAACCCTGACGCTCTACTACCCGATGGCTCAGTACCGGGTGATCATCGATTTGTTGCGCAACGACACGGTGTATTGCCAGTTCCTCAGCTACGCCAACGGCCATGTCTGGGCCGATCTGCACACAGGCAGCGTTCGTCCGCGTTGAGCCCGGCGCCAAGTGAGGGGTAAACTGCCCGCCCCGTGAAATGTCTGCGAGCTGGAGTCGGCAATGCGTAAAGATAAGAAGCAAGTGATTGGTGACGAGATCGGCGATGCGCAGATCAAACTGTTCCTCGATTTCGAGCCGATCGACGCCACGTCGCCGTCGCTGCACAAACTGATCAAGGCCTATCGCGGCCTGCGGATCGATGACTTCGAGCGTTTTCTGACGTTCTTCGTCGAGGCCGGCCTGGACCTGGACGGCAAGGATGAGCACGGCAATGACTTCGTCACCCTGATCAAGGATCAGCGCAACGCGGGCGAGTACATCGAGCTGATCGACAAGGCTCGCGGTTAAGCTATTTTTACAGGCACAAAAAAACGCCCCGATCTCACTGAGAACGGGGCGTTTTTTATAGAGCCGAATCAAGCGTAGCTTTCGGTCTCATTGCTGGCTTCAACCAGTTCCAGGGCGACATTGTTCTGCACATTGATCTTGCGATACAGCGCAGCATCGGTTTCCAGAACCTTTTCCCGCGCCGGGAAGATTTCCGCGAGCTTGGCAGCCCACTCACCGGAGGTTTTGTTCGGGAAGCATTTTTCGATCAGCTCAAGCATGATCGAAACCGTGACCGAAGCACCTGGCGAGGCGCCGAGCAGGGCAGCAAGGGAACCGTCCTTGGAGGCTACCAGTTCAGTACCGAACTGCAGAATGCCGCCCTTTTTCGGGTCTTTCTTGATGATCTGCACGCGTTGGCCGGCCACTTCCAGGCGCCAGTCTTCGGCTTTCGCTTCAGGGTAGAAACGACGCAGGGAGTCCAGGCGCTGCTCCATCGACTGCATCACTTCGCTGACCAGGTATTTGGTCAGGTCCATGTTGTTTTTCGCCACGGCCAGCATCGGGCCGATGTTGCCGGCGCGAACCGACATCGGCAGGTCCATGAAGGAGCCGTGCTTGAGGAACTTGGTGGTGAAACCGGCGTAAGGTCCGAACAGCAGGGACTTCTTGCCATCGACTACGCGGGTGTCCAGGTGCGGTACCGACATCGGTGGCGAACCCACCGCTGCCTGGCTGTAAACCTTGGCCTGGTGATGCTTGACCACTTCCGGGTTGTCGCAACGCAGCCATTGGCCACTGATCGGGAAGCCGCCGAAGCCTTTGCTTTCTTCGATGCCTGACGCCTGCAACAGCGGCAACGCCGCGCCGCCAGCGCCGAGGAAGACGAATTTTGCGTCGACTTCACGGGAGTTGCCGCTGTTGACGTCCTTGATGCTGACGGTCCAGCCGCTACCGTTACGCTTCAGGCCGGTGACGCGCTTGCAGTACTTGACCTGGGCATCGGGTGCGCTGGTCAGGTGCGCGAGCAATTGATTGGTCAGGGCGCCGAAGTTGACGTCAGTACCGTTCATCACGCGGGTGGCAGCGACGACTTCGTCAGCCGGGCGGCCCGGCATCATCAGCGGCATCCACTCAGCCATGGTGGCTTTGTCTTCGGTGTATTCCATGTCCGAGAAGGCGTGGTGTTTGCTCAGCGTCTTGAAGCGTTCCTTGAGGAAGGAAACGCCATCGTTGCCTTGCACGAAGCTCAGGTGCGGTACCGGGCTGATAAAGGTCTTGGACGAGCCGAAGGTGCCTTTTTTGGTCAGGTACGACCAGAACTGCTTCGACACCTCGAACTGGGTGTTGATGTGCACGGCTTTCTTGATGTCGACGGTGCCGTCGGCGGCCTGCGGCGTGTAATTGAGCTCACACAGCCCGGCGTGACCGGTACCGGCGTTGTTCCACGGATTGGAACTCTCCGCGGCACCGGAGTCCATCAGCTCGACGACTTCCAGCTTGATCGCGGGGTCGAGCTCTTTGAGCAGTACAGCGAGGGTGGCACTCATGATGCCGGCCCCAACCAGTACTACGTCGACTGCTTCGTTATGCGCCATTTAACGCGTCTCCAAAATCTGCAGCACCAAATTGTCGGCATGGCTGCCAGGAGTGACGGGGCGTGTCAGTGATGCCCCAGGTACCCATGGCAGTATCGCCATGTCCGAATCTTCGCATTTTTTCGCAACTTCGACGGACGCTACCTGCCGGGTCTAAAAAGAGTTACATGAACTCACTTCAACGCGCGGCTGGCAATTCGACTTATGGTCGATACATCCGTTTGTGCAACCAAATCCGTAGCGGACAGGCTTCAGGCTCCGGTGTTCGAGGAGTACTCGGTCCTGTGTCGTTGGGCTGTTTCAGACGCTAATGGTGCATGTTCAGACGCAAAACTATTCATTTGCTCGCCACACTCTTGTGAAGTTGTGAAAACCCGTTTTTTTCACGCTCTTTTGAAGACGTGAACCTCAAAAAAGGGCTGTCCCAGCCTGGCACCGTGCCCGGATGGATTGCCGTCATGGGATACATGACAGGCAAAACGGGCAAACAGCTCAGTGACCGAGCGTAATGACAGCTCTGCAGATTCGCGAAAAGTGGAGGTTTTGCTTAAAGAACAGCAAGCGCGCCAGCTTCACTCGATCTGTGTGGGCGGCTCTCTGTGGGCGGTGCGGGGTGTCAATACAAGCGCATTGACGATGCTGCGAGGCCCGATCAGGAGACGTCCTTATAATCGGGGGGAGATTGTAGCGAAGAAACGCAGGGAAATGGTCGTGATTAATGACTTTTATTAGGCGTTCGGTCAGGTGGTCAACAGATGTTGCACCCGTGCACGTGGCTGGCGCTGGCTGACACGGGCGCTAGGGGGCAGGGGATGGTGCAACCAGTTGAGGCGGATTTCTTCGATTTCGACCCAGCCATCACCCATTGGCTGGAGGCTGCACTGCTTGAACGCCTGGCAGTGGCCATTGCGGTCGAGCAGGGCAAAGCTGCGGTGCAGCGGGCGTGGCGCGAACAGCGAGATGAGATAACGCATGGCAAAGTACCTTGTGGGGTGACTGCTGTGAAGGTTGCCAGCAAGCCGTGACGTGAAAGTGTATGGACGATGACAGATGTGTGACAGGAACCGCCTTCCCAAGGGTTTGTCAGACTTTTCAGCAATTGTTGAGAGACATGAGTATCCGGTCTTACAAATGCTGTTTCTCGACGATGGCCCACCGCTATACTGCGCACCTGTTTGTGCCTGATTCTGGAGAGAAGAGCATGTTGCAACGCCTGTTGTTCGGTTTGATCACTGTGACCAGTTTGACCCTGGTCGGCTGCGCCCACAGCCCGCAACAACTGAACCCGGAACCCAAGCTGACGACGCAGCTGGCGCCGGTCGGCCGCGGTCAGCCGGTGGTGGTGCGTGTGGTGGACGGTCGTCCGTCGCCAACCTTGGGCACCCGTGGTGGCCTGTATCCTGAGACCAGCGCGATCACCGTGCAGGGTGCGCAGATTCTGCCGAAGTTGCAGGCCCAGGCCGAGGCGGCCGTTCGGCTGTTGGGCTTCACCCCGACGTCGAATGCGCTGAATGCGCCGCAGTTGACCGTGACCCTGGCAGAGCTGAAGTATCAGTCGCCTAAAGAAGGCATGTATGTGACCGAGGCGACCATTGGCGCGACGTTCCGCTCCGATGTGCAGAATGCCAACCGCCGTTACAGCGGTCGTTACGGTGCGTCCCTGGATCAGCGTTTTGGTATGGCGCCGAATCAGGAAACCAATACCAAACTCGTCAGCGATGTATTGAGCGATGCGTTGACGCGTCTGTTCAAGGATCCGACGATTGGTCAGATTCTCGCCGAATAACCTTTCGCCTGAATTGATAAAAGCCCGGAGCCAGCAATGGCCCCGGGCTTTTTCATGCCTGTCGATTTCTCACGGACCTGTCAGGCGGCCTGCGAATAAAAATCCAGCACACTCACGCCCGTCAGCAAATCCGTCTCTGGCAAATCCGCATGTTGATGCCCACCCAATGCGCAATACACCAACCAGTGGCGGTCCTGAACGTTGAAGGCGAGGCTGCCAACGAGGTTTTGTTGTTCGTCGCTTTGGGCGATGAGGTAGAGGCGATCCTGGTTTTCGGCGTGCAGCATGACGGTTTCCGTGTCGGTTTAGAGGGGCGCCAGACTGGCGTATTCAGATGACGGCGCCGTGACACAGGACAGGAATCGGTCAAATGGTTCGTTATTTGTCGGAAAGCAAGGGCAGGAGGCGAGGCTTTCGGTAGAATTCACGCCGCAGTCGTCGGCCCGGCGTCTGCTACGTCTGTTTTGCCCGAGGTCCGTGATGTCGTTGCATTTGATTTCGCTGTTTACCAACCATCCCGCCAAGTTGATCAACCTGTTGGCTTTGCTGTTGGCTTTTCCGGGCGGATGGTTGCTGCATGCCACTCGTCGCCGCGAACAGCGCGCGCTGGCCAGTCTGGAAGCCCAGCGCCAGAGTCGTCCCAGCGAAGAGCCAATCCTGGATTGGGCGACCTTGCGCATGAATCGTTTTTTCTATCGATTCGGTTTCGCCTGCCTGGGGTTGGCGTTGCTGGTGTCGTGGATCAGCACGCGGGTCTGACAGCGAAAAACGCAGCAATGAAAACGGCGCCCAAGGGCGCCGTTGTCGTATCCAGCCAGAAACTTTACAGCGGCAATCCCGCTTTCACACGGTACTGATTGCGCACCGGCGTCGCATATTGCAGCACCAGAAACGGACGATGCTCCTCAGAGCAATCGTCCAGACGCTGTTGCCATTGCTCCTGAGCCTTGGCCAGCTCGTCAGCCGCAAACACCTCGGCAGCTTTCGGAACCTGCAATTGCGGGTCGGCGTCTTTCCACTGGGCGTAAGCCAGGTAGTGCACCGGGAACAACCGGTACCCGCCGAGGATTTGCCGATCCATCTCGATCGCCAATTGCTTGGTGTCGTCGAACAGCTCGGTGATCGGTGAGGCGAAGTTCACGTGGACCCGGCCCTTGTAGCCGGTGATGCCTTTGGCAATGCTCACATCGTCCTCGCCCGGCACTTTGGTGTAGCTGCCGGTGGTGGCGCGGATGAACAGCTCGCGGGCCTTGGCCTGGTCGCACGGATCGTATTCGTAGCTGATCGACACCGGAGTGACGTTCAGCGAGCGGATGACTTCGCCAAACGGCTCATCCTTGCGGCTCATGTGGAACATCTTGAGGATCGCCGACTCGGTGCGGTCGTCGCCGTCCTTGGCCCGGCCTTCGGCCTGAGCGATCCAGATCGAGGCGCAATCGTTGCGGATCGAGTGGTTGATGTAGGCCGACAGCAGCTGATACGCCGCCATCTTCTCGCGGCGTCCGGTGATCGAGCGGTGCACGATGAAGCTTTTGTTCAGGCGCATCAGGTCGCTGACGAAAGGCTTTTGCAGCAGGTTGTCGCCAATCGCAATGCGCGGTGTCGGCAGGCCGGCGTGGTACACGGCGTAATTGACGAAGGCCGGGTCCATCACGATATCGCGGTGATTGGCGATGAACAGATAGGCGCTGCCGGACTTGAACTGCTCGACGCCGGTGTACGTCACCCCGTCCGTGGCGCGCTCGATGGTGTGGTCGACGTACATCTCGACTTTGTCCTGCAGCGTGGCCACCGACGTGACGCCGGCGAACTCACGGCGTAGCCGATGAGCTATAAGAGGTTTGAGCATCCAGCCGAAAGCACCGGCAAAACGCGGGAAGCGGAAGTGGATGAGGATATCTAGAAATGCCTTGTCGCCTAGCAGTCGGTCCAGCACCGCTGGGACTTCGCTGTCGTCGTAAGGTCGGATGGCATCGAATTCGCCCATCATGCTCTCTTGTTAGAAACGGCTAGGGTAAGTAAAGGTTTTGATCGAAAACCAACGGGGCACGGTCTGAAAAGTTAGCCAGACAAAAATAGCCCTGCAAATAGACCGGCGATTATACGCACAAGTCACCTGGGAGACCGCGATGCTGGAAACTGCGCTGTATGAATGTCCGTATTGTGGTGAAGCGGTTGAGACGTCTGTGGATATATCCGGGGGCGATCAGACCTATATCGAGGACTGCCAGGTGTGCTGTCGGCCGATAAAGTTTGTGTTGCAGGTTGACGCAGAGGAATGGCATCTCGAAGTGTTCAGCGAAAACGAGTAAGGGGCGTCTATGCAGCGAATCTACGAGCCGGAAAACCTCATGGAAGGTGAGTTGCTGCAAGGCATGCTGGCCAGCGAGGGCATCGAGGCGCATCTGGTGGGCCGCCATTTGCTCGGTGGCACCGGTGAATTACCGGTCTTCGGCCTGCTGGGCTTGTCGGTGGATAACGACCAGGCCGAATACGCCCGGGAGCTGATCGCCGCGTACAATGCCGCGCTGCCGCTGCCCGGCGATGAACTGGAGAGCTTTCCCGGCACGCTGGTCTGTTAGGCTGACGTACGTTTTATTCAGAGTCGTGTTGCCCCATGTGTGGACGTTATGCCCTGTTTCGCTGGAACCCCGCCTTCGCGGCCCTGCCTGGCTTCCCCGCCGATCAGCAGGCCCAGTGGAATATTTCCCCCAATGATTCGGTGTTGATGCTGCGCGCAGGCGTCGATGGTCAGCGCGAGTTGGCCCGGGCGCGTTGGGGGTTGACGCCGCCGTGGCTGACCGATTTGTCCCGCACTCCGGCCCATGCCCGGGCCGAAACCGTCGCTGAACAACCGATGTTTCGCCAGGCCCTGCGCGAACGCCGCTGTTTGCTGCCGGCCAATGGTTTCTACGAATGGCGCGGCACGACACGCAAGCGTCCGTATTGGCTGACGCCGGGGGAGGGCTCGGCGCTGTTTTTTGCAGCGATCTGGGAGGCGTATCCGGTGCAGGAGCAGGTGTGGCTCAGCACGGCAGTGATCACCCAGCCGGCTGCGAGTCAGCGCCGGCCGTTGATTCTTGATGCGGCGGGGCAGGAGGCGTGGCTCAACCCCGAGACGCCGTTGCATACGTTGCAGGCATTGCTCGCCAGTGAGCCGGCTGCGTTGCGCGAGCGGGTGTTGGCGAATCTGGTGAATGATCCGAAGTTGAATGGGCCGGAGTGTCTGACCCCGGGCTAAATGCGCGTTCGTGCTGGCCTCATCGCGAGCAGGCTTCCGGCGATTGTTAAACCATGAATTGATTGATCGGCATGTGAGTTTTTTTCTACGGCCATGAGAGCTTTGTCTGAAATGTGCGTCTACACCTCTGTTGTATCTGGCGTCGATACAAATCCACGCCTAGGATACGCGGCATGTTTTCAGGGAGTTTTTTAATGAACAAAACATTGGTTGTGTGTGCACTGAGCGCAGGTTTGCTGCTCGCCGGTTGTCAGTCGGTCAATACCACCAGCGGTGGTGCCGTGGGTGTTGAGCGCAAACAGTACATGTTCAGCATGCTGTCGGCTGACGAGGTCAACCAGATGTACGCCCAGTCTTATCAAAAGACCGTGGGGGAGGCGAATACCAAAGGCGTGCTGGACAAGACCAGTGCCGATGCCAAACGCGTGCAGGCGATTGCCGACCGGCTGATTGCTCAGGCGCCGGTTTTTCGTCCGGATTCGGCCCAATGGAAGTGGGAAGTCAACCTGATCAAGAGCGACGAACTCAACGCCAACTGCGGGCCTGGCGGCAAGATCATTTTCTACACTGGGCTGATCGACAGCCTGAAACTGACCGACGATGAAATTGCCGCGATCATGGGCCATGAAATCGCCCACGCTCTGCGTGAGCATGGTCGTGAAGCGATGTCCAAGGCTTACGGTATCGAAATGGCCAAGCAGGGCGCTGGAGCCTTGTTCGGTCTGGGTCAGGGCAGTCTGGCGCTGGCAGACACCGTGGCCAACTACGGCATGACCTTGCCTAATAGTCGCTCCAATGAAAACGAGGCGGACCTGATCGGTCTGGAACTGGCCGCTCGCGCCGGTTACAACCCGAATGCCGCGATCACCCTGTGGAACAAGATGACCAAGACCTCGGAAGGTTCGCCACCGGAGTTCATGAGTACTCACCCGGCGTCGTCCAGTCGTATTGCTTCATTGCAAGCGGCGATTCCGAAGGTCATGCCGCTGTACGAGAAGGCCCCGAAATCCTGATAGTCATACGGTAAGGCCGCTGACGCCTTCGCGGGCAAGCCTCGCTCCCACAGGTTTTAGATCGATTACATAATTTGTGTACGACACAACACCTGTGGGAGCGGGCTTGCCCGCGATGAACGATAACGTGGTCTACCGACCTACAACATTAAACCCACCCGCTGCTCTGCATCGCCTTGTACACCGCAACCACAGCCAGGATGAAGAACGCCGACGCCGCCAAACGACGAATCAGCGTCAATGGCAATTTGTCCGCCGCAAAGTTGCCCGCCAATACCACAGGCACGTTGGCAATCAACATGCCGACCGTGGTGCCGATAATCACCAGCCACAGTTCCGGGTACTGCGCGGCGAGCATCACGGTTGCGATCTGGGTCTTGTCGCCGATTTCCGCAAGGAAGAATGCGATCAGCGTGGTCAGGAACGGCCCGAACTTACGGGCGGTGCTGGCTTCGTCGTCATCCATCTTGTCCGGCACCAGGGTCCACAGCGCAGTCGCGGTGAAGCTCGCGGCGAGGATCCAGTGCAGCACCGCATCCGAGAAGAAGCTGCCGACCCAGGCACCTACCGCACCGGCTGCCGCGTGGTTGGCCAGGGTTGCGGCGACGATGCCGGCGATGATCGGCCAGGGTTTGCGAAAGCGGGCAGCGAGAATGAGCGCGAGCAGTTGCGTCTTGTCGCCGATTTCGGCCAAGGCAACGATTGCGGTGGGGACGAGAAGTGAATCCAGCATCAGGGTTTTCCTAAGGGGCGGGTCGACACGGCTATGACACGTACAGCCTTCCCGCCCCGGGTAAGGTGTTCGTGTCATAGGTCTTGTCAAACCCTGCGATCCGTCTGATGCGGACGCTTGGGTCGCATACGCCATGGTCTGTTGACCAAGTATGTTGACGTATGCCGGACGAGCATGGCGCTCGTGGGAGACTACTCCCCTAGGACGGAGCGGATTCTGCCTAGGCAAATCCGATTGGGCAAGAACAAATTTTCAGCCGCGTTTGGCCCGATAAATTCTGAAACCCTGTCCTTCAGCCTTGATTGCACACACGCCGAGATGCTCTTCGATCAGCGGTTGGTACTTCAGGAAGCTGTTCGCCACCAAGCGCAGTTCGCCACCGTTTTTCAGATGTTTGGCCGCTTTTCGCAACAAGTTCTCGGTAGCAAAGTAATCAGTGTGCACGCCGACATGGAACGGCGGGTTGCTCAGAATTGCGCTCAAACCCATGGGCGCGGCGTCGATACCGTCACCGGTAATGACCTCTGCTTCCAGACCGTTGGCGGCCAATGTCAGGCGACTACTGGCAGCGGCAAACGCGTCCACATCAAGCAGCGTGACCTGGTAGTGCGGATAACGACGTTTCACCGCCGCCCCCAATACGCCTGCACCGCAACCGAAATCCAGCAAGTGGCCGCTTGGCAGTTTGTCCAGATGCTCCAGCAACAACGCGCTACCGCGATCCAGTCGACCATGGCTGAATACGCCCGGCAGACTGATGACTTTCAACGGGCCTTCGGCCAGTGGCAGTTCATATTCCTGGGCCAGGCTTTCCAGCGATTTGGCTTCTGGCGCGTCGGCCACGGTGACTTGCCAGAGCTGACAATGCCGCGCGCTGTCGAGCTTGCGCGGTTTGCCGAACGGGTTCAGTTGCTTGGCCGCGCCTTCGATACCGCTGCGTTTTTCACCGACCAGGTACAACTCACGACCGGCCAGGCGCGAGGCGAGGGCGTTGAGGATGTAATCGGTCAGATCCTTGGATTTGGGCAGAAACACCACGGCGGTGTCGAATTCACGCTCGGGTGCGTTCACCCCGAAATGGCTGCGTTCGGCAAAACGCGCATCCAGTGCGGCTTGATCGCCGGCATGCCAGCACCAGCCATGAGCATCGGGCAGACGACCCAGCAGATCGTCGGCGGGCAAACCGGCCAGCAACACCGAGCCCTGGAATAACTCAGCCTGACGAAGCAGTACTTCACTGCGCGGATCCATAATCTGCTCCTGTGAAAAAAAGTGCCGCAGTTTATCAACTGACGACACGCAGCGCTTTACCGCTGAAGTATCCCTGAGCGTTTTCGGTCAATTGGCCCACGATCCGCTGCCGCGCTTCGCGACTGCCCCAGGCGTTGTGCGGGGTGACGATCAACCGTGGAATGTCGGCGGCCAGCAATGGATTGTCAGCGGTCGGTGGCTCGACGCTCAGCACGTCGGTGGCCGCACCGCCCAAGTGACCCTTGCGCAAGGCATCGGCCAGGGCCTGTTCGTCGATCAAGCCGCCGCGTGCGGTGTTGACCACAAAGGCGCCGGGCTTCATCGAGGCCAGCTCACGGGCACCAATGAAGTGGCGGGTGTGTTCGTTGAGCGGGCAGTGCAGCGTCAGCGCGTCAATTTGCGGTAGCAGTTCATCCAGCGGCAAACGATCCGGCCGGGCAGGGCGCCCCGGGATCTGCCCGAGCAGCACGCGCATACCGAACGCTTCGGCCAGCCGCGCCACCGCGCCGCCCAGTTCGCCGTGACCGAGCAGGCCCAGGGTTTTGCCTTCCAGTTCGACGATCGGGTAGTCCAGCAGGCAGAACTGTTTCGCTTGCTGCCAACGGCCTTCGCCGACGGCTTTTTGATAGTCGGCCAGGCGCGTGGCCAGGTTGAGCAGCAACATGATCGTGTGCTGCGCCACCGACGGTGTGCCGTAGCCCTGACAGTTGCAGACGGTGATCCCATGGGCGCGGGCGGCGGCGAGGTCAACGTTATTGGTGCCGGTGGCGGTGATCAAAATCAGCTTCAATTCGGGGCTGGCAGCGATGGCGGCAGCGTCGATCAGGATCTTGTTGCTGATGGCGACGGTGGCGCCCTTGAGGCGTTCGATCACTTGGTCCGGCGTAGTCTGGGCAAACAGCTGCAAGTCGCTGAAACACGCTTGCAACGGGCTGAGGTCGAGGTCGCCCAGGTCCAGGGATGGGTGGTCGAGGAAAACGGCGCGGTGAGTGTTCGTCATCAACTGTACCTTTTGTGCAATGAACTGAAGGCGTAATCTGCCGAGCCTACCAGATGAAACAAACAGTTACGCTTGGCCAAAAGGATCCCCCATGTACTGGACAGAGTTTTTGACCGTTGCCCTGATTCACTTGCTGGCCGTGGCCAGCCCCGGGCCGGACTTTGCCGTGGTGGTGCGTGAAAGCGTGACCCACGGTCGTCGCGCCGGGACCTGGACGGCGCTGGGCGTCGGCACGGCGATTTTCCTGCACGTGGGTTACTCGCTGCTCGGCATCGGCCTGATCGTGTCCCAGTCGATCGTGTTGTTCAACGCCTTGAAATGGGCCGCCGCCGCTTACCTGCTGTACATCGGCTTCAAGGCCCTGCGTGCGCAACCGGCCAAACCTGCGACGGACGATCTGCACAAGGAAACGGGCGAACGCACCGCACGCGGCGCCTTCACCTCGGGGTTTGTGACCAACGGTCTGAACCCGAAAGCCACGCTGTTCTTCCTGTCGTTGTTCACCGTGGTGATCAATCCGCACACGCCTCTGACGGTACAGGCCGGTTACGGAATTTATCTTGCCGTGGCGACGGCGGTCTGGTTCTGCCTGGTGGCGATGCTGTTCAGCCAGCAGCGCGTGCGCGCCAGCTTCGCTCGCATGGGGCACTGGTTCGACCGCACCATGGGCGCGGTACTGATCGCCATCGGCGTGAAACTCGCGTTTACCGAGATGCACTGATCGCGCTGAGCGCATTGGACGACCCATACGCGCAAATGCTGGCGCAACGCTAGCATTTGCCCGGTTCTACAAATCATTCCTTTGGCTGATTTGGCTGGCGGTGAAGGGCACTAGAGTGCTTTCTTTCAGCCACGACCGTGTAGTCAGAAAAGGGATTCTTATGTTGCAGACTCGCGTTATTCCTCCAGCCGAAGGCGCTTACCAGTATCCGCTGCTGATTAAACGGCTGCTTATGTCCGGCGCGCGTTACGAGAAAACCCGCGAGATCGTTTACCGCGATCAGTTGCGCTACAGCTATCCGACCCTGATCGAGCGGGTCGCACGGCTGGCCAACGTACTGACGGCGGCCGGGGTCAAGCCCGGGGATACCGTGGCGGTGATGGACTGGGACAGCCATCGTTATCTGGAATGCATGTTCGCCATCCCGATGATCGGCGCGGTCATCCACACCATCAACGTGCGCCTGTCACCGGAGCAGATTCTCTACACCATGAACCACGCCGAGGACCGCTTCGTGTTGGTCAACAGCGAGTTCGTGGGGCTCTACAACGCGATTGCCGGGCACCTGACCACGGTCGAGAAAACCCTGCTGCTGACCGACCTGCCGGAAAAAACCGCTGATTTGCCAAACCTCGTCGGTGAGTACGAGCAGTTGCTGGCGGCCGCGAGTACGCAGTACGACTTCCAGGACTTCGACGAAAACTCGGTCGCCACCACCTTTTACACCACCGGCACCACCGGTAATCCCAAAGGTGTGTACTTCACCCATCGGCAGTTGGTGCTGCATACCATGGGCGTCTCGACCATCATGGGCGCCATCGACAGTGTGCGGCTGTTGGGCACCAACGACGTGTACATGCCGATCACCCCGATGTTCCATGTGCACGCTTGGGGCTTGCCGTATGTGGCGACCATGCTCGGGCTCAAACAGGTTTATCCCGGCCGCTACGACCCGGAATACCTGGTGGAGCTGTGGCGCAAGGAAAAGGTCACCTTCTCCCACTGCGTGCCGACCATCCTGCAGATGGTCCTCAACGCCAAGGCTGCGCAAGGCACCGACTTCGGTGGCTGGAAAATCGTTATCGGCGGCAGTGCGCTGAACCGTGCACTGTATGACGCCGCCAAGGCCAAAGGCATTCAGCTGACCGCCGCTTATGGCATGTCGGAAACCGGGCCGCTGGTGTCCTGCGCTCACCTTAATGACGAGTTGATGGCCGGCACCGAAGACGAACGCACCACGTACCGGATCAAGGCCGGTGTGCCGGGGCCTTTGGTGGAGGCGGCGATCGTCGACACCGATGGCAACTTCCTGCCCGCCGATGGCGAGACCCAGGGCGAACTGGTGTTGCGCGCGCCGTGGCTCACCGAGGGTTATTTCAACGAACCGCAAAAGGGCGCCGAGCTCTGGGCCGGGGGCTGGCTGCGCACCGGCGACGTCGCGACCCTGGACAGCATGGGCGTCATCGACATTCGCGACCGGATCAAGGACGTGATCAAGACCGGCGGCGAGTGGATCTCCTCCCTGGACCTGGAAGACCTGATCAGTCGCCATGCAGCGGTACGCGAAGTAGCAGTGGTGGGGATTGCCGATCCACAGTGGGGCGAGCGGCCGTTTGCCTTGTTGGTGATCCGCGAAGGCCATGTGATCGGGGCCAGGGAACTCAAGGAACACCTCAAACCGTTTGTGGAACTGGGGCACCTGAGCAAGTGGGCAATCCCGAGCCAGATCGCCCTTGTTACTGAAATTCCCAAGACCAGCGTCGGCAAACTCGACAAGAAGCGAATTCGCATCGACATCACCGAATGGCAAGCCAACAACAGTACCTTCCTCTCGACGCTTTAAGCGTCTTCTGGCGTGCCCGAAAAGGCACGCCAGCCCCACCAAGCAAGCGCTTGGCTTGTCAAATCCGAAATTTCAGCCATCCTTGCCGTGCCGACAGGTGTCGGTCTGGCGAAAGGACTGTTCCAGAGTGGCTGGCAGCTGCAAATCACACTTTAGAGGGATCAAGCAGTACTACCTGCTGGCTATAGTCCGCTCAAGGATTTTTAAGAACGGAAGCAAACGCACACACCGGGGCGATGCAACTTTGGAATGACTTAGGGACACCTTGGCTCCCAGTCATCCACAGCGTTTTTAAAAGTGCTCACTGCCATAACAATAATGCACATGGAGTAGCGTCGATGACATCAGCAAACCAGTTCTGGCGCCGGGCGAAACTGCCCCTGGCGGTCAGTCTTGCCTCTACGCTCGCCGGGCCAGCATTCGGCGTCAGTTTCAACGTTGGTGAAATCGAAGGTCAGTTCGATTCATCCCTGTCGATCGGTGCCAGTTGGTCTACCGAGAGTGCCAACAAGAACCTCATCGGCGTCAACAACGGGGGCCACGGTCTCTCCCAGACTTCCGATGACGGTCACTTGAACTTCGAGAGCGGAAAAACCTTCTCGAAGATTTTCAAGGGCATCCATGACCTTGAATTGAAATACGGCGATACCGGCGTTTTCGTCCGTGGCAAATACTGGTACGACTTCGAACTCAAAGACGAAAGCCGTCCGTTCAAGGACATCAGCGACAGCAACCGCAAAGAAGGCGCCAAGTCTGCTGGCGGGCAGATCCTCGATGCCTTCGTCTACCACAACTACGCCATTGCCGATCAGCCGGGTTCCGTGCGTCTGGGCAAGCAAGTTGTCAGCTGGGGTGAAAGTACCTTCATCGGCAGCGGCATCAACTCGATCAACCCGATCGACGTTTCCGCGTTCCGTCGCCCAGGTGCCGAGATCAAGGAAGGCCTGATCCCGGTCAACATGTTCTACGTGTCGCAGAGCCTGACCGATACGCTCTCCGCCGAAGCCTTCTACCAGCTGGAATGGGACCAGACCATCGTTGATAACTGCGGCACATTCTTCTCTCAGCCGGACATCATTGCCGACGGTTGCGACAACAACCTGCGCGTGCTGAACAAGCGCTCGACCATTCCGGCCGCCGCCTTGCCGACGCTGGGCGCGCTGGGTGTCGACGTCAACAACGAAGGCGTGCTGGTACGCCGTGGCCCGGATCGCGATGCGCGCGACAGCGGCCAATGGGGCGCGTCCCTCAAATACATGTTCGAGCCGCTGGACACCGAGTTCGGCGCTTATTTCATGAACTACCACAGCCGTGCGCCGATCTTCAGCGCCACCGGCGCCCCGGCATCGACCTATGCCCGGGTGGGGGCTTTGCCTGCGCAGCTTCGTGCCTTGGCGCCACTGGTTGTCGCGGGTAACTCGAACTACTTCGTCGAGTACCCGGAAGACATCCGCCTGTACGGCTTGAGCTTCTCCACCACCCTGCCTACCGGTACGGCGTGGAGCGGTGAAATCAGCTACCGTCCGAACGCGCCGGTACAGCTCAACTCCACCGATATCCTGTTTGCCGGTGTACGTCCTTTGGGCGGCGCGCTGACCAACGCTTCGCTGCTCAACGGCGTACCGGGTCAGGACTTGCACGGCTATCGCCGCAAGGAAGTCACCCAGTTCCAGACCACCCTGACGCACTTCTTCGATCAGGTCATGGGCGCCAGCCGCCTGACCCTGGTGGGCGAAGTGGGCGTGACCCACGTCGGCGGTCTGGAAAGCACCTCCAATGTCCGTTATGGCCGTGATCCGGTCTACGGTCCTGGCGAGTTGCCTGCCACCGGCGGTGCCAACACCTGCGTGGCACTTAACTCCAGCACCATCGCCGGTGCCGGTCCAGGTGCTGCCACCAACAACCGCAGCCGCAATTGCAACGACGAAGGCTTTACCACGTCGACATCGTGGGGCTACCGCGGTCGTGCCATCTGGGAATACAACGACGTGTTCGCCGGTGTGAACCTCAAGCCAAACGTGGCCTGGTCCCATGACGTGAGCGGTTACTCGCCTGGCCCTGGCGGCAACTTCGAGGAAGGTCGCAAAGCGGTGAGCCTGGGCGTCGATGCCGAGTACCAGAACACCTACACCGCGAGCCTGGCGTACACCAACTTCTTCGACGGCAAGTACACCACCGTGGATGACCGCGACTTCGTTGCGCTCAGCTTCGGCGTGAACTTCTAAGCACAGCATTATCAGGACGAACACACCTATGAAAATAACAAAGAGTCTGTTCCACGTCGGTGTTCTGGGGCTTTCGCTGCTGGCGACCGGCGTGATGGCGGCGGTCCCTGCGGCCGAAGCGGACAAGCTGGGCAAAAGTCTGACCCCGATGGGCGCCGAGATGGCGGGTAACGCCGACGGTTCGATTCCAGCCTGGAAACCGATGGCGAAAAACGCCGGCACCGTCGACAGCAAAGGTTTCCTGTCCGACCCGTTCGTCAGTGAAAAACCGCTGTTCACCATCACCGCGCAGAACGTTGACCAGTACAAGGAAAAGCTCGCCCCGGGCCAGTACGCGATGTTCAAGCGTTACCCGGAAACCTTCAAGATGCCGGTCTACCCGTCCCATCGCGGCGCGACCGTGCCGGATAACGTGTTCGCCTCCATCAAGAAAAACGCCACCAGCACCAACCTGGTGTCCGGCGGCAACGGTCTGGAAAACTTCGAAACCGCCGTTCCGTTCCCGATTCCGAAGACCGGCGTTGAAGTCATCTGGAACCACATCACCCGCTATCGCGGTGGCAGCGTGACCCGTCTGGTCACCCAGGCCACGCCGCAGCCAAACGGCTCGTTCAGCCTGGTGTACTTCCAGGATCAGTTCGTGTTCCGCGACAAAATGAAGGACTACGATCCGGCGAACCCGGGCAACATCCTGTTCTACTTCAAGCAGAAAGTGACCGCGCCGGCACGTCTGGCCGGTGGTGTGCTGCTGGTGCACGAAACCCTTGACCAGGTTAAAGAGCCGCGTTCGGCGTGGGTCTACAACGCCGGTCAGCGTCGTGTGCGTCGTGCGCCACAAGTGTCCTATGACGGGCCGGGTACTGCGGCTGATGGCCTGCGTACCTCCGATAATCTGGACATGTACAACGGTGCACCGGATCGCTACGACTGGAAACTCGAAGGCAAAAAAGAGATGTACATCGCCTCCGACAGCTACAAGCTCGACGATCCGAAACTGAAGTACGCCGACATCATCAAGGCCGGTCACATCAACCAGGACCTGGCTCGTTACGAGCTGCGCCGGGTCTGGCATGTGGTTGCAACCCTGAAAGAAGGTCAGCGCCACATTTACGCCAAGCGTGACTTCTACATCGACGAAGACACCTGGCAAGCGGCCGTGATCGACCACTACGACGGTCGTAATCAACTGTGGCGTGTGGCGGAAGCTCACTCCCAGAATTACTACAACGTTCAAGTGCCGTGGTACACCCTGGAAACCTTGTACGACCTGCAATCGGGTCGTTACCTGGCGCTGGGTATGAAGAACGAAGAGAAATCGGCGTATGACTTCGGCTTCACCGCGACCACCAGCGATTTCACTCCGGCTGCGCTGCGTCAGGATGGGGTTCGTTAACCTGCACTGAACAGAGGCCGCATCCTCGAAAACGCCCCGACTGGTTCGGGGCGTTTTTTTTTGCCTGAAATATTCGGCGCGTGAGATGGCCTCTTCGCGAGCAGGCTCGCTCCCACACTGGATCTGCATTGCGCACAGATTTTATGCCCACCGAAGATCAAATGTGGGAGCGAGCCCGCTCGCGAAGAGGGCGACACGGTCTGTCAGGAAAACTTCATCTGCGGCCCGGCAACTTTGGGTTGTATTCTTTTTGTAGCCATTTGTAGCAATAACCTTCATTCCCTCTTCGTTTACCGCTAGTCTGCGGACATCTGCAACGCCGCCAACAGCATTTCAAACAAGAGCCGGCCATGACTGATTTGTCCTCACACCCGGGCCCTGCAAGCGTTGCCGTCACTGCACTGGACGGGCGTTTTTTTCGGCCTCCGTTGCCCGACGGCCATGTGCTGCGGCCTCGACTGTGCGAGCGCCTGAGTGCTGGGCTCGGTGGCAGGCTGTTGCTGGTCAGCGCGCCAGCGGGGTTTGGCAAGAGTTCGTTGGCGGTCGAGTTCTGTCAGGGGTTGCCGGATCACTGGCAAAGCCTTTGGCTGGGGTTGAGTCCGCGAGACAGCGATCCCGGTCGTTTTCTTGAACGGTTGCTCGAAGGCCTTCAGGACTATTTCCCGCGGCTGGGCAGCCAGTCTCTGGGGCTGCTGAAAATGCGTCAGCGCCATCAGCCATTTGCTTTCGAAGAATGGCTGGACGGTTTGCTCGACGAGTTGGCCCTGCGTCTGTCGCCGACGGCGCCACTGTTACTCGTACTCGACGACTACCATTTGGCCCAAGGGCCGGTTCTCGATCGCTGCCTGCAGTTTTTCCTCAATCATCTGCCTGACGGCTTGCTGGTGATGGTCACCAGCCGGCAGCGGCCGGACTGGCATCTGGCGCGTCTGCGGTTGTCACGGCAACTGCTCGAGTTGCACGAGCAGGACTTGCGCCTGACCCACGATGAAGCGCTGACCCTGCTCGATCGGCACAGCAGCTCCCTGCGCGGCGAAGCGCTGGAGAGCCTGATCCAGCGCAGCGAAGGCTGGGTCGCCGGACTGCGTTTCTGGTTGCTGGCAGCGTCCGAAGCGGGCACCCATGGCGCCTTGCCACAAGCGCTGCACGGCGGGGAAGGGCTGATCCGCGACTACCTGCTCGAAGAAGTCATCGATTGCCTGCCCGCTGAGGTGCAGTCATTCCTTTACGACACGGCACCCCAGGAACGCTTTTGCAGCGAACTGTGCGACGCCGTTCGCGAAGCCCACGACAGCGCCGAGATCCTGCGTTTTCTGCTGGCTCATCAGGTGTTCCTGGTGCCGCTGGACGAAAGCGGTAACTGGTATCGCTATCACCATCTGTTTTCCGACCTGCTGCGCACCCGGCCTACCGCTCAGGCGATCGTGCCGGCAGCCAGCCTGCACCTGCGCGCCTGCCGCTGGTTCAATGCCCAGGGGCTGCTTGATGAGGCGGTGGAGCAAGCGCTGCGTGCCGGGCACCTGGACGTCGCGGCGAACCTGGTGCAGAACCTCTCGGAAGAACAATTGCTGGCCGAACAGAACGTCGGCATGTTGCTGCGCTGGAAAATGGACCTGCCCGACAGCCTGCTGATCAGCACGCCACGGCTGATCGTGCTCTACAGCTGGGCGTTGGGGCTGGCCTGTCAACTGGACGCCGCCGAGGAGCTGGCCAGTCATTTGAGCCGCTTCCTGCCGGCACCATCGGCCACTGCGCAGAAATCCATGCTGGCGCAGTGGCTGGCCTTGAGCGGCATCATCGCTCGCGGGCGCGGCAATCGTGAGCTGACGCTGCTCTATTGCACCGAAGCGTTGGAGAGCCTTCCGTCCAAGCGTTACGGCCAGCGACTGATGTGCCTCTCGACCCTGTCCAACCTTGCCATTGCCGATGGCGACTTGTGGCGTGCGCGGGGGTTGAACCGTGAATCCCTGGAGTTGGCGCAACGGGTCGGCAACCCGTTGTTCGAAGCGCTGGCCCATTACGACCGTGCTCGCGTGTTGCAAGCACGAGGGGAAATCCTGCGTTCACTGGATGAAGTGCGTCAGGGGTTGCAACGCCTGCACGGGTTATCCCCGCAACGGCTCTATGCGGTGCGCGCCCGACTGACGTTGTATGAAGGTTTTTTACTGGCCCTGCGCCTGCAACCACACGCTGCGCGGGTGCGTTTGCAGGCGGGTTTATCGGAAGCGCGGGCGTGTCGCGATATCAGCGTATTGATCGGTCATTGCGTCATTGCCAGGCTCGAAGGCAGCAGCGGCGAGTTTGCCAAAGCCTTTGCCGAACTCGCCGAAGCCGAACGGCTGATGCACATCTGGGACGTACCGCCGATCTACTACCTGGCGATGATCACCCTGGTCAAATGTGAACTGTGGCTGGCCCAGGGCCGCACCGATCTGGCCGAAGCCTGGCTGGCACGATTGAGCCAGACCTACAACGGCGAACGGGCGGCCGCACCGCCGGAATTCCATCCACAGTTGCCTTTGCACATCGAGTTGCAGCAAGCCTTGCTGGATGTCATTCGGGGGCAACCGATGCTCGCCGAAGGACGATTGAATGCGTTGCTGGAGCATGGTCAGAAAACCGGCAGGCAGCTGCTCAGCGTCATGGCACTGACTCAGAAAGTGACGTTGTTGCTGGGTAGCGGACGCGAACCCGAGGCTCGAAAGGCACTGGCCCAAGCGCTGGAAGCTGCGGCGGGTGGAGTGCTGCAACCGTTTGACGGCTTGTTGGCTGAACATCCGGACTGGCTGCGTGGCCAATTTCAACTCTGCACGCTGACGCCTGTTTCACAGAGCCTTTCCGACAAACTTCCGATACTGCCGGTCCGTCCAGTACTGGAGTCATCCAGCGCGGCGGAACAACTCAGTACGCGGGAAATGGCTGTCCTGCGCTTGATCGCCCAAGGCTGCTCGAACCAGGAAATCAGCGATCAGTTGTTCATCTCCCTGCACACGGTGAAAACCCACGCCAGCCATATCAACAGCAAGCTTGGAGTTGACCGGCGCACGCAGGCGGTAGCGCGGGCGAAGGAGTTGGGGGTGTTGGGCTGAACGTTGTTTGGCAATACACATGGCCGTAAAAGGCTTGATTGCGATTTGTGCGAAAATCGCCCATCCCCGTTTACCGAGCAGCCCCCGATGTCCAAGCAACCGACCCTCATCCGCGAAATCTTCCCCGTCGGCCCGTTGCAGTGCAACTGCACGATCATCGGCGATCCGATCACCAAAAAGGCCATCGTGGTCGATCCGGGTGGCAATCACGAACTGATCCTCGCACGGCTCGACGCCCTGGGCCTGAAAGTGGTCAGCATCATTCACACCCACGCGCACCTCGATCACTTCCTGGCTTCCGGTCAGTTGAAGGAGAAAACCGGCGCAACCCTGCATCTGCACAAAGACGATCAGTTCCTCTGGGACAACCTGGAAATGCAGTGCCAGATGTTCGGTGTGCCTTACACGCCGGTGCCGTCGCCGGATCGCTGGTTGGCCGATGATGAAGAGCTGGCCTGCGGCTGCGGCGTGGCGTTGCACACGCCGGGTCATACGCCGGGCTCCATGAGCTTTTGGTTTTCAGAGGCTAAGCTGCTGATTGCCGGCGACACGTTGTTTCGTCGCGGGGTAGGGCGCACGGATTTGTGGGGTGGCGATCAGGCAACTATCGTGCGTTCGATCAAGCAGCGGTTGTACACGCTTGATGAAGAGGCGACGGTGGTGACCGGGCATGGTCCGGACACGCGCCTTGGCGATGAGATGCGCGAGAACCCTTTTGTGCGGGCTTAATTGTTACAGACGGAATTTTTGTCCGCCGAAAGGATCCAACGCCCGCAAAGGCTGATGCCTTGTCCGTTGCACCACAGAATGCAAAAAAAGTAGGAGCTCTTCATGTTCACCACGAGTCGTTTGATTATTGTCGCTACTGCTGTGGCCTTGTTGTCTGGCTGCGCCTCGCCTAACCCTTACGACAACCAGGGTCAGGCTGATAGCGGCTCCACTGGCATGAGCAAAACCGCCAAGTACGGTGGCCTCGGCGCTCTCGCCGGTGCACTGGCTGGCGCCGCCATCGGTCACGACAACCGTGGCAAGGGCGCGCTGATTGGCGCCGCGGTGGTAGGTGCTTCCGCCGCCGGTTATGGCTACTACGCCGACCAGCAAGAGAAGAAGCTGCGTGCCAGCATGGCCAACACCGGGGTTGAAGTGCAGCGTGAGGGCGATCAGATCAAGCTGATCATGCCGGGCAACATCACGTTCGCTACCGATTCGGCGAATATTGCGTCGAGCTTCTATCAGCCGCTGAACAACCTGGCGGGCTCGCTCAAGGAATTCAGCCAGAACCAAATCGAGATCGTCGGCTACACCGACAGCACCGGCAGCCGCCAGCACAACATGGACCTGTCCCAGCGTCGCGCCCAGAGCGTGGCGACTTACCTGACTTCGCAGGGTGTCAGCGGCACCAACTTGAGCGCCCGTGGCGCCGGGCCGGATAACCCGGTTGCCAGCAACGGCGACGTCAATGGCCGGGCTCAGAACCGTCGGGTCGAGGTCAACCTGAAGGCAATTCCAGGTCAGCAGTACGGTGGCCAGCAACCAGGCACCGTTCAGCAATATCCATAACACCTGCGCATAAAAACTGTGGGAGCGAGCCTGCTCGCGAAAGCGGTCTGTCAGCCGAAATTAACGTCGACTGACACGCCCCCTTCGCGAGCAGGCTCGCTCCCACATTGGTATTTGTGTTTCCCCTTTCTTGCCTAGTTGGCTTCTTTCACCGCGCTGAGAAACGCGCACGTGCGTTCCTGCTGCGGATGTTCGAAGATCTGCGCCGGCGTGCCTTGCTCGTGAATCTGCCCTTTATAGAAAAAGCACACACGATCGGCGAACTCCCGGGCGAAGCCCATCTGGTGCGTGACCATCAGCATCGTCAGGTTGTGTTCGGTACCGAGCTTGCGGATCACGTTGAGTACTTCGCCGCACAGTTCCGGGTCGAGCGCCGAGGTTACTTCGTCGAACAGCATGACTTTGGGGCGCATGGCGAGCGCCCGGGCAATCGCCACCCGCTGTTGCTGCCCGCCGGACAATTGCGAAGGGTAATGCCCCAGTTTGCTGCCCAGCCCCACCAATTCCAGCAAATCTGCCGCGCGTTCACGCGCCTCGACCGGTTTCATGCCGAGCACCTGCACCGGCGCCTCAATGACGTTCTGCAACGCCGTCATGTGCGGGAACAGGTTGAAACTCTGAAACACCATGCCGATCTTGCCCCGCACCCGACGGATATGCCGATCGTTAGCCGGTACCAGTACGCCATTGCGATTGGGCATGTGAGTCAGCAAATCATCTTCGATGCGGATCAACCCGTCATCGATGCCTTCGAGCGTCATCAGCACCCGCAGCAGCGTGGATTTACCCGAACCACTGGGGCCGATGATCGCGACTTTCTCGCCCGGTGTGACGTCCAGGTTCAAGTGGTCGAGGACGGTGAAGTTGCCGTAGCTCTTGGTGACGTCCTGGAAGCTGACGATCGGTTTGACCGGTTTGGTGTCCTGCATGTCCGTGGCCTCCTGCGGATGCAGCGGGGTCGGGTTGCTGCGCCGGGAAAGGTCGCTGGGTGTCGAGAGTGGAGAAGTCATTAGCGTAGCTCCAGGCGCACTTCAAGGCGCCGTACCAGATAAGCCAAAGCGATGCTCAGGGCGAGGAAAAACAGACCGACCATGGTGATCGGCTCCAGGTAGCGGAAGTTCTCGGAGCCGATGTTCTTGGCCTGTTGCATGATTTCCACCACGGTAATCGCCGACAGCACCGGCGTGTCCTTGAGCATCGCCACCAGGTAGTTGCCCAATGGCGGCAGGATCGGCCGCAAGGCCTGGGGCAGAATGATGTTGCGGTAAGCGCTGTACGGGGCGATGTTCAGCGCCGTGACCGCTTCCCATTGTGCGCGTGGTACTGCGTCGAGACCGCCGCGATAAACCTCGGCGATGTAGCAGGCGTAATGCAGGCCGATGCCGAGAATCCCCACTTGCATGGCGGTCATGCTGACGCCGTAATTGGGCAGCACGTAATAGAGGAAATACACCTGGATCAGCAGCGGCGTGCTGCGAATGAACTCGATCACCGCAGTGGCCGGCCACGCCAGCCAGACGCGGCGGCTGCGGCGGCCGATGGCCAGGAACAGCCCCAGCACAATGGCGATCAGGAACCCGATCAGGGTAATGCCCACGGTGTTGAGCGAGGCGCGCAGCAAATCGGGAAGGATCTGCCAGGCGTAGGTCCAGTCGAACAGTGTCATGACAGACCTCCACGCATCCGCCCGCGAGCCAGATGCCGTTCAATGCGGCGCATGCCGATGTTGATCGCTTGCGCCAGGACGAAATACATCACCAGCGCCAGGCTGAAAATCTCCAGGGTCTGGAAGGTCGCCTGATCCAGTTGCCGAGCGCGGAAGCTCAGGTCGGACAAGGTGATCAGCGACACCAGCGAGGTGTTTTTCAGCAATTCGATCAGCAGATTGGTGCCCGGCGGGATAGCCGCCAGCAACGCCTGCGGCAGAATGATTCGGCGAAAGCGTTTGTAGCCGCTGAAGTTCAGCGCCGTGGACGCTTCGTACTGGCCCTTGGCGACCGAGCTGATTGCACCGCGCATCACCTCGGCACCGTAAGCCCCGATGTGCAGCCCGAGGCCGACGATGGCCACGCTGTACGGGCTCAGTTCAATATTGAACGGTGGCAGCGGCAATACAAAAAACAGCCAGAACAATTGCACCAGCAACGACGTGCCGCGGAACACTTCAATGTAGGCAATGGAAAACCAGCGCAGTGGCCGCCATGTCGACATGCGTCCGAGCGCCGCCAGAATGGCCGCGACAATTGCCAGTATCGAGCCGAAGAATGTCACCTGGAGCGTTACCCAGGCGCCTTGTATCAATAGCGGAAGTAATTCACCCATGATTCAACCTGGCCATCCGGATTAAGCAGGGAATAGGCATCGCGCCGGGGCGCCATGCCTGTCTCGACTATTGAGCGCAGAGCTCGACAGCCGTTTTGCTCGTCACGTTGGATTTGTCGAACCCGAAAGGTGCGACTGCCTTGAGGTGCTCTTCAGAGCCCAGCCACTTTTTCAGCTCGGCATTGACCGCATCGCGCAGGTCTTTGTCTTCCGGGCGGAAGGCGAGGGCGCCGTAACCGATGTGCGACGGGTCGTCCTTGAATTCGGTGACGGCTTCGACTTTCTCGCCACCCTTGGACGCCAGGCCTTTCATGGTCAGCTGTGTGCCCACTGCCGCATCGGCACGACCGGCGCGCACGGCTTGCAACTGAGCGGTGGTGTCTGGCACCTGAAGGATTTGCGCGTCCTTCACGCCTGAATCCCGTGCATAGGCCAGGTTCACCGTGCCGGCCATGATTGCCAGTTTCACATCGGGGTTCTTGGCGATGTCTTCATAGCTGTGCAGGTTCTTCGGGTTGCCTTTGGCGGTGAGCAAAGCATCCGGCAGCTGATACTGCGGATCGGTGAACAGCACCTGCTTGCAGCGAGCCGGGGTGATGTACATGCCGGCGGCAATCACGTCGAAGCGCCCGGCGCGCAGGCCCGGAATCAACGAACCCCACTCGGTCAGCACACCGTCGACCTTCTTGATGCCCATTTTTTCGAAGATGGCTTTGGCGATTTCCGGTGATTCACCGGTGACCCTGCCGTCGGTTTCAGTAAAGGCGAACGGGGTTTCGTTGGCATAACCGATGCGGATACTGCTGTTCTGTTTGACGGTTTCCAGCGTACTGGCGGCGTGGGCGCTGGCGGCCACGCCGAACATCGCACAAGCCACGAACAGGCGACGTAAAACATGGGTGCTGCGGGAAGGGAAATTGCTCATCGATAAAATCTCCTGTTTCTTGTGGACCCGTCGTTGACGGCTCTGTGGTAGGAGGCAGTGTGACAAGAGCAAAGCGTACGCAGGACTGATCCCATGGATCGGGGTGCAGTTCCGGTACAGGTCGATTGGTTTTGTTGTGAGGGCTTGGAACCTGCCCGGGCGTCGACCTTGAACCGAGCATACAAAAGCCCTGCGCATCATTGCATTGCACTAGGACAATTGCTTTGCATGGATTCTCGCGGGATGCTGTCCCGACTAGCACATACGCGGGTTCTGACGGCGATGGACAAGTGGAAAGCAGCATTGGAAATAGCCCGCAGCGGCGAATCCAAATACAAGATTCTGGTGCAGGCGATTGCTGACGACATCGAACAGGGTGTGTTGGCCAACGATCAGCGCTTGCCGCCCCAGCGACATGTCGCCGATGCGATGGGCATCAGCGTGCAGACGGTCACCAATGCCTATAAAGAACTGGAGCGTCAGGGGCTGGTTCGTTGCGAAGTCGGACGCGGCAGCTTTGTCTCGCGGCGCATGAGCGACCGGGTGTCCACCTACATTCTCGACAGTCCTGAACGGGCGCTGGTGGATTTTTCCATCGCGCGGATCCTGCACACTCGCGAGCACGACCAGTTATGGCGTGACACCTGTCGGGAACTCAGCACTGAAGAAGATCAGCCGTGGATTCACGCATTTCGTCCGATTGCCGGTTTCGAATCGCATCGCGAAGCCGCCATGCACTGGATCGGACGGCAGGGCCTGCGGGTCGAGCGCGATGACATCCTGATCACCAACGGCGCGGCCCACGGCATCTTCCTCGCTTTGGCGTCGCTGGCCGGCCCCGATGATGTTGTGCTGTGTGAAGGCCTGACCGACCACGGCGTGATCGGCAACTCCCAGGTGCTGGGGTTTACCCTCAAAGGCCTGGAGATGGATAGCTATGGCATTGACCCGGAACACTTCGAAGACATGTGCAGCAACGAGCGCATCACTGCGTTGGTGTGCACGCCGAACCTGAATAACCCGACCACCAGCCTGATGCCGGACAGTCGTCGGCGGGAAATTGCCGACATCGCCCGGCGTTTCGGCGTGCACATCATCGAGGACGATGTGTACGGTCCGTTGCTGGATGAACAGCGCGCGCCGCCGATCAGTCATTACCTGCCGGAACTGTCGTTCTATTGCACCAGCATGACCAAGTCGGTGCTCACCGGTTTGCGCATCGGCTATCTGGTGGTGCCCAAGCGGCTGGCGCTTCGCACCGAGAGCATCTTGCGGGTCAACAGCTGGATGGCCACGCCGATGGTGTCCGAGATCGCCGCGCGCTGGATTCGCGACGGTCGCGCCGACACCCTCGTGCGTTTGCAACGCAAGCTGTTGGCCGGCCGTCAGGCCATGGTCAGCGAATACCTGGGCGAGTACCTGCTCGGCCAGCATCCGCATGCATTGAATGCCTGGGTCGGCATTCCGCCGCATTGGGAGGTCGACGGACTGGTGCGAGCCCTGCGTCACCGGCACATCGCGGTGACTTCCCCTGACCCGTTTACCGTGCGTGGCACGCCTCGGCCACGGGCGGTACGGATCTGTGTCGGCGCCGAATGCAGCGATGAAGAAATGCGCGATGCGCTGGTGAGCATGTGCGAGATATTCGGCCAGTACCCGCAAATCCATGACTTTTGAGCGGAAAAAAGTTAGCAAAAAGTTTGTCGGTTAAATTGCCCTAGTACATTCATCGCGACAATCCAGCCCTCTTAGACTGCGCCCAACACCTAAGTCGGGATGCGGACATGTCAGCGCTGCAGCTAAACGATATTTACCTCGCTCGCCAGCGAATCGAATCGCTGGTCCGGCGCACCCCCATGGAATATTCGCCGAGCCTCTCGCAGCAATTGGGCGTGGCGGTGTACCTCAAACTCGAATCCCAGCAAATCACCGGCAGCTTCAAACTTCGCGGCGCGAGCAATGCTGTGGCGCAACTCAGCGCCGAAGAGAAAGTGCGTGGCGTGGTGGCGGCGTCGACCGGCAATCACGGTCGTGCACTGGCGTATGCCGCGTCCCGGCAAGGCGTGAAGGCGACCATTTGCCTGTCGCACCTGGTGCCGGCGAACAAAGTTCAAGCCATTCGAGATCTGGGTGCCGAGGTGTGCATCGTCGGCCAGTCCCAGGACGATGCCCAGCGTGAAGCCGAGCGGATCGCCAGTGAGCAGGGCGCAACATTGCTGCCGCCGTTCGATCACCCGGCCATCATCGCGGGGCAGGGCACCCTCGGTCTGGAGATCCTTGAGCAGCAACCGGATGTCGCACAAGTATTGGTGCCGTTATCCGGTGGCGGTCTGTTTGCCGGTGTGGCACTGGCGATCAAAAGCGCCAATCCACACATCGTCACCCACGGCATCAGCATGCAACGCGGCGCGGCCATGCACGCCAGCCTCGCGGCCGGGCACCCGGTGGACGTCGAAGAGTTGCCGACCCTGGCCGACTCGCTCGGCGGCGGCATCGGCCTGGACAATCGTTACACCTTCAGCATGACCCGCGACCGCTGCGATCACCTGCACCTGCTCAGCGAAACCTCCATCGCCAATGCCATCCGCCATGCCTATCGCGAAGAGCGACTGGTGCTGGAAGGTGCGGCTGCGGTCGGCATCGCCGCGTTGCTTGACGGACTGATCGAGCCGCGCGGGCCGATCGTGGTGGTGGTCAGCGGCCGTAACGTCGACATCGATCAGCATTTGCGCGTCCTTGCGGGCCTGGACGCGTGAGCCAAAACAAAAACCGTCTGACTGGAGCGCTACGTTGATGAGTGCAATCACCTTACTGAACGAAGCGGATCTGCGTGCTTGCGTGGCGCTGGATCTGCCGAGCATCGAAGCCATCGAACAGGCCTTTGTGCTGCTGGCCACGGCGGCGGTGGCGATGCCGCCGATCCTGCGCCTGGACATCCCCGAGCATAACGGCGAAGTGGACGTGAAGACCGCGTACTTGCCGGGTCTTGAGCGGTTTGCAATCAAGGTCAGTCCGGGCTTTTTCGACAACCCGAAACTCGGCCTGCCGAGCCTCAACGGCATGATGATGCTGTTGTCGGCACGCACCGGTTTGCTCGATGCCTTGCTGCTGGATAACGGCTACCTGACTGCCGTGCGCACGGCAGCGGCGGGCGCGGTGGCGGCGCGAGCGTTGTCGCGGGCCGACAGTCGTAGCGTGGCACTCATCGGTGCCGGTGAGCAGGCGGCGTTGCAGCTTCAAGCGTTGCGTCTGGTGCGGCCGATTGAACACGTACGGGTCTGGGCCCGCGACAGCGCCAAGGCAGAAGCCTTCAGCATTGAGCTGGCTCGTGACAGCGGTCTTTCGGTCACGTCTTGCGCGAGCATCGACGAGGCCATGGCCGACGTGGACATCGCGATCACCTGCACGCCGAGCCGCGAACCGCTGATTGAAGCGCGCCACCTGCACCCCGGTCTGCACATCACCGCCATGGGTTCGGACGCCGAACACAAAAACGAAATTTCCCCCCAGGCCTTGGCCAAGGTCGACCGCTACGTGGCGGATCGCCTGAGCCAGACCCGCATCCTCGGCGAGTTGCATCACGCCTTGGCGGCCGGCGTCATTGCCGACGAATCGAGCCTGGCGGAACTGGGCCAGGTGCTGGCAGGCCAGCGCCCCGGTCGGACCCGCTCGGCGCAAATCACCTTGTGCGACCTCACCGGCACCGGCGCCCAGGACACGGCCATGGCCAATCTGGCGTTCGAGCGAGCGCGCTCGGCCGGCAAAGGTTTTCAGTTCGGCAGCTAATCGGTTTTCTCATCCGTGCGTCGTTTATCCCGCTTCACCTATAAGAGGGCATGTGCATGTCTCAGATAGTCGTCAATCTTCCGTTCGAACGGGAGGAATACGCCCAGCGTCTGGCCAAGGCCCGTGCGGCCATGCAGGCGCAGGGCATCGAGTTGTTGCTGGTCACCGATCCATCGAACATGGCCTGGCTGACCGGCTATGACGGTTGGTCGTTTTATGTCCACCAATGCGTGCTGCTGGCGCTCGACGGCGAACCGGTGTGGTTCGGTCGCGGGCAAGATGCCAACGGCGCCAAACGTACGGTGTTCATGCAACACGAAAACATCGTCGGGTACCCGGACATCTACGTGCAGTCCCGGGAACGCCATCCGATGGATTACCTGTCGCGGGAAGTCATCAGCGCTCGCGGCTGGGACGCGCTGACCATTGGCGTGGAAATGGACAACTATTACTTCAGCGCTGCGGCCTATCTGTCGCTGAAGAAAAACCTGCCGAAAGCGAACCTGATCGATGCGGTCGGGCTGGTGAACTGGCAGCGAGCGATCAAGTCGCCGCAGGAAATTGCCTACATGCGCATCGCCGCGCGCATCGTTGAAAACATGCACGGTCGGATCCTCGAACGGATCGAGCCGGGCATGCGCAAAAACGAACTGGTGGCGGAGATTTACAGCAGCGGCATCCTCGGCGCCGACGGTCATGGCGGCGACTACCCGGCCATCGTGCCGCTGTTGCCGACCGGCGCCGACGCCAGCGCGCCGCACCTGACCTGGGACGATTCGCCGTTCGAAAAGGGCGCCGGCACGTTCTTCGAAATTGCCGGTTGCTACAAGCGCTATCACTGCCCGTTGTCGCGCACGATCTATTTGGGCAAACCGCCGCAGCACTTTCTCGACGGCGAAAAAGCCGTGGTCGAAGGCATCGCCGCCGGCCTTGAAGCGGCCAAACCAGGCAACACCACCGGTGACATTGCCGTGGCGTTTTTCAAAGTGCTGGAGAAGTTCGGCATTCACAAGGACAGCCGTTGCGGCTACCCGATCGGTATCAGTTATCCGCCGGATTGGGGCGAGCGCACCATGAGCCTGCGTCCCGGCGACACCAGCGTGTTGCAACCGGACATGACCTTCCACTTCATGCCGGGCCTGTGGATGGACGATTGGGGGCTGGAAATCACCGAAAGCATTTTGATCACCGACACCGGCGTCGAGACGCTGTGCAACGTGCCACGTCAACTGTTCGTGAAGGATTGAGCCATGAGCGAATTGCCTGACAACCCGATCAGCGCCACGGTGGATTTTGCCCGCGAAGGCGTGCAGCACGGGTTTCTCAAACTGCCGTATTCGCGGGATGACTCGGCTTGGGGTGCGGTGATGATTCCGGTCACGGTGATCCAGCGTGGTCAGGGACCGACCGCGTTGCTCACCGGCGGTAACCACGGTGACGAATACGAAGGCCCGGTGGCGCTGAGCAAACTGGCGCAGGACCTGACGGCTGCCGAGGTCACGGGACGGGTGATTATCGTCCCGTTCATGAACACTCCGGCGTTCCATGCCGGTCGCCGTACGTCGCCGATCGACAAGGGCAACCTCAATCGCAGTTTCCCCGGTAAGCCGGACGGCACGGTGACCGAGAAAATCGCCGATTACTTCAACCGCACTTTATTGCCGCTGGCCGACATCGTGCTGGACATTCATTCGGGCGGGCGCACCCTGGATTTTCTGCCGTTTGCGGCCTGCCATGTGCTGCCCGATAAACACCAGCAGGCCCAGTGCGAAGCCGGCATGCGCGCGTTCAATGCGCCGTACAGCATGCGCATGCTGGAGCTCGATGCTGGAGCGATGTACGACACCGCCGCAGAAAGTCAGGGCAAAGTGTTCGTCACGACCGAACTGGGCGGCGGCGGTTCGTCCAGTGCGCGCAGCGTGGCGATTGCCGAGCGCGGAGTGCGTAATCTGCTGGTGCATGCCGGAATTCTCGAAGGCGAGGTCCAGACCTCGGCATCGATCATGCTCGACATGCCCGACGCCGATTGTTTCATCGCCAGCGAACACGACGGCTTGCTGGAAATGTGCCGCGATCTGGGCGACAACGTGAGCAAGGGCGAAGTGATCGCCCGGGTTTACGACGCCACGCGCACGGGTGTTGCACCGGTGGAATACCGCGCCGCACGCAGCGGTTTGTTGGCTGCGCGGCATTTTCCGGGGCTGGTGCAGTGCGGCGACACCGTTGCGGTCATCGCCGAAGTGCTGACCTGACACAAAAAACCTGTGGGAGCGGGCTTGCCCGCGATTGCGGTATGTCAGTCACATCAATGTTGGATGGGCCGCCATCATCGTGGGCAAGCCCACTCCCACAGGTTCCTCATCGCTTGGAGATCCTCGGCCCATGCACAAGCTCGATCGCTATGACCTGAAAATCCTGCGAATCCTCGCCGAAGACGGACGGATCACCAAGTCGAACCTGGCCGAGGCGATCAATCTCTCGGTGACTCCGGCGTGGGAGCGCGTACGCAAACTGGAGGCCCTGGGGTTGATCAAGGGTTACCGGGCGCAGATCGACTGGAACGCGGTGTTCAAAAGTCAGCAGGTGCTGGTGGAAATCACCCTGGCCCGGCACACCGCCCAGGATATGCGGCGTTTCGAGCAGCGCATGAACGAGGCCGCTGAAGTGGCGTTCTGTTACGCCACCGGTGGTGGCGTCGACTACATGGCGATGATTCAGGCACCGGACATCGATCACTACCAGCGGTTTATCGATCAGTTGCTGCTCGATGACCTGGGCATCGAGCGCTACTTCACCTACATCGTGACCAAGACCATCAAGACCGCCGGCGCGTTGCCGGCTGAGCTATCGCAGGAGTCATGAAACATCGCAGATCCAATGTGGGTGCGAGCCTGCTCGCGAAGGCGTCGGCATGGCGCATATTGGTATCGACTGACACTCCGCTTTCGCGAGCAGGCTCGCTCCCACAGTGGTTTCCGTTGGGTTTGAGAGTGGTATTCCCTGGCTGACAATGCAGCAAAACCCTCACCGCAAAAAGCCTCTGTTTACCGCCGTTCAATCAGAAAAAACCACCTGCCACGCCTCGCGAAACGCCAAATCTCTCGCACCGACCAGCCCTAACATGGCTTCACGCACACGGATTGGAGTGAACGCCATGACCTACAAACATCCCCTGCTGTTCAAGGCCCTTTGCTACGTCGATGGCCATTGGGTCCACAGCGACAGCGGCCACAGTGTCGCCGTGCATAACCCGGCCGATCAAAAGTTGATCGGCCATGTGCCGATGCTCGATCAGCCGCAAATCATCGCCGCTGTCGATGCTGCACACCGGGCATTCGCCACGTGGCGCGAACAAAGCCTCGATGCCCGTGGGACGATTCTGCGACGCTGGGCGGCGCTGATGCTCGAACATCAGGAAGACCTGGCGCGCATTCTCAGTCAGGAGCAAGGCAAGCCCTTGGCCGAGTCTCGCGGCGAAATCGCCTACGCCGCGAGTTTCATTCCCTGGTTCGCCGAAGAAGCGCGGCGCCTTTACGGGCAGAACATCCCCAGCCATATCCCTGGCGCGCATCTGGGCACAGTCAAAGAACCGGTCGGCGTCTGTGCGCTGCTGACACCGTGGAATTTCCCTTCGGCAATGATCACCCGCAAAGCCGCTGCAGCACTGGCCGCCGGTTGCACCGTGGTGATCAAACCGGCCCATGAAACGCCGTTTTCGGCATTGGCCCTGGCGCAACTCGCGGAGGAGGCGGGCTTCCCGGCCGGCGTGTTCAACGTGGTGCTGGGCGAACCGCAGATGACCATGCAAACCCTGGTGCAGGACAGTCGCGTGCGTTCGGTGAGTTTCACCGGCTCAACCCGCGTCGGTAAGTTGGTCCTGCAAGCGGCCGCTCAGGATGTGAAGAAAGTCTCGCTGGAACTGGGCGGCAATGCGCCGTTCATTGTCTGCGCCGATGCCGATCTGGAGCTGGCGGTAAAAGTCGCGGTGGAGGCCAAGTTTCAGACGTCCGGCCAGGATTGCTGCGCGGCCAACCGGATCATGGTGCAACGTTCGCTCTACCCGGCGTTCCTCAGCCGTTTTGCCGCTGCGGTGCGTGAACTGCGGGTCGGCCCGGCGCTGGTGGGCGATCAGGAGCAAAGCGTCGACATCGGCCCGCTGATGCATCAGGCCGCATTCGATGTTACGGCCGAGCGCGTCGAAGACGCCTTGCAACGCGGCGCGCAACGCCTGGTGGGTGGCGAGGCCCACGCCCTCGGCGGCTTGTTCTACCAGCCGACGGTGCTGGCCGATGTCACGCCGCAAATGCGCATCTACCGTGAAGAGAATTTCGCGCCAATCGCCGGGGTGATGCCTTTTGACACGATTGAGCAGGCCATCGAAATGGCCAATGACACCGAATACGGTTTGGCCGCCTACATTTGTTCCAACCGTCTGGACCTGATCTACCCTCTGATTCGCCGCCTCGACCACGCCATGGTCGCGGTCAACGGCGTCAAGTTCACCGGCCATCCGATTCCGTTCGGTGGCATGAAGGCCTCTGGCCTGGGCCGCGAAGGCGGGGCCGAGGGCTTCGAAGCCTTTGTCGAAACCAAATATTTTTGCCTGCACCATCAAGGCCAGTTCTAAGGAGACATGCAATGAGCCAAGAACTCGATACGCTGTTCGAACAAGACCGTGCGCACTTCATGCACCCCTCGACCCACGCCCATGACCACGCCAGCGGGGCGCTCAAGGGGCGCATCATCAAAAGCGCGTCGGGCATTCGCATTCGTGACCATGAGGGCCGTGATTTCATCGACGCCTTCGCCGGGCTGTACTGCGTGAACATCGGCTACGGCCGCACCGAAGTCGCCGACGCGATCTACAAGCAGGCCAAGGAACTGGCCTATTACCACACCTACGTCGGCCACTCGACCGAGGCGATCATCGAGCTGTCCAGCCGCATCATGGACTGGGCGCCCGAGGGCATGAAAAAGGTCTATTACGGCCTGTCCGGTTCTGACGCCAACGAAACCCAGGTCAAACTGGTGCGTTACTACAACAACGTGCTGGGCCGCCCGCTGAAGAAGAAAATCATCTCCCGCGACCGTGGTTATCACGGCTCGGGCATCATGACCGGCAGCCTGACGGGCCTGCCGACCTTCCATCAGCATTTCGACCTGCCGGCCGAAGGCGTCAAACACACCGTTTGCCCGCACTGGTACCGCAAGGCACCGGCCGGCATGGATGAAGCCGCGTTCGTGCGCTATTGCGCCGACGAACTGGAAAAAATGATCCTGGCCGAAGGGCCGGACACCGTGGCCGCCTTCATCGGTGAACCGCTGATGGGCACCGGCGGCATCATTGTTCCGCCGGCCGGCTACTGGGCGGCGATTCAAGCGGTGTTGAACAAATACGACGTGTTGCTGATCGCCGATGAAGTGGTCTGCGCCTTCGGTCGTTTGGGTTCGAAGATGGGCAGTCAACGCTATGGCATGCGCCCGGACCTGATCACCACCGCCAAAGGTCTGACCAGCGCCTACGCGCCGTTGTCGGCGGTGATCGTCGGCGAAAAGGTCTGGGACGTGATTGAAAAAGCCTCCGAATCCCAAGGTGCAATGGGCCATGGCTGGACCTACTCGGGGCATCCGATCTGTGCAGCGGCGGCCTTGGCTAACCTCGATATCCTGGAACGGGAAAACCTGACGGCCAACGCCGAGAAGGTCGGCAGCTACCTGAACCGTCGGTTGCGCGAAACCCTGGAAGGCCATCCGTTGGTGGGCGAAGTGCGCGGTGATGGCATGCTTGCCGCCGTCGAGTTCATGGCGGATCGTGAGCAGCGCACGCCGTTCGATGCGGCGTTGAAGGTTGGCCCGAAGGTCTCGGCGGCTTGTCTTGAACGCGGCATGATTGCCCGGGCGATGCCTCATGGCGACATTCTTGGCTTTGCACCGCCGTTGATTTTGACTGAGGAAGAGGCGGATCTGATCGTCGACATCACCAAGAGCGCGGTTGATCAGGTGGCTAGCGAAGTCTTGGGCTGAGAACACTCAGTCTGAGTATTTTGTGTCGCTGGGTCCGGTCTCATCGCGAGCAGGCTCGCTCCCACAGGTGACCGCGTACCGTCTAGCAACTCGGTCTAATGTGGGAGCGAGCCTGCTCGCGATGGGGCCCGAATGGGCGCTAGTGATATTGGGTCAGAAATGAAAAAGCCCCCGGACAATCACGTGTCCGAGGGCTTTTTGTATTGCGCGATCCTGATTACTTCTTCAGGCCGTAATGTTCGTCGAGCATGCCCGGTGCGTTCGGGGCTTTTGGCGCGTAATCGCGAGGCGGCTCCTGATTGCGCGGTGGCGTCAGGCGTTCCCGTGGAGCCTGCGCCGCGTCGGCGTGCAGGGAGGCGAGCAAGCGTTGGCGAGTCTGCTCGTCCAGGGCCAGGCGGTTGGCACCCTCGGCGAGATGATCCTGCACTTCCTGATAGCTCTGAGTCAGTTTCTTGACCAGTGTTGCAGTGCTGTTGAAGTGGGTGACCACCTCGTTCTGATAACTGTCAAAACGTTCCTGAACGTCATCCAGCTGACGTTGCGTGCTGCTCGGCGCAGCATTCGGCACAAGGCGAGCGATCAGGAAACCAATGGCGACACCCACAACCAGGGCAAGAGTCGGCAACAACCAAACTAAGAGCGAGTGTTCCACGAGTCCTTCCTCTATAAACGGCTTTGCTTTACGTTAACGGCTCGAACCTGCGCTGTATACCGCGATTCACTCGCAATAGATTGGCACAGACAATTTGCTAGACGAGTCGACCCGATTCGAGGTCACGGAGTTCCTTCCTTGCTTATGCGCGAAACCCCTGTAGTGATTGATGGCCCGGTCGGCCAACTGGAAGCTCTTTATCTTGATAATGAGCAGCCCCGTGGCCTGGCGCTGATTTGCCACCCGAACCCGGTGCAGGGCGGCACCATGCTCAACAAAGTCGTCTCGACGTTGCAGCGTACTGCTCGCGATGCCGGTTTGATTACTTTGCGGTTCAATTATCGCGGCGTCGGTGCCAGCGAAGGCTCCCACGATATGGGCACCGGCGAAGTCGACGACGCCCAAGCCGTTGCCAAGTGGTTGCGGGCCAAACACCCCGAGTTGCCGCTGACGCTGTTCGGATTCTCCTTCGGCGGTTTTGTTGCAGCAAGTCTCGGCGGACGCCTGGAAGCGAAGGGCGAACAGCTGAAACATTTGTTCATGGTCGCACCCGCTGTCATGCGTCTGGGCGATCAGGATCAACTGCCGCAACAAGGTGAGTTGACTCTGATTCAGCCAGAAACCGACGAAGTCATTGATCCGCAACTCGTTTACGAATGGTCCGACAAGCTCGAACGCCCCCATGAGCTGCTGAAAGTGGCAGAATGCGGACACTTTTTTCATGGCAAGCTGACCGATCTCAAGGATCTGATCCTGCCGCGTCTTTCGAATTGATTGCAGTCTGACAAGCGATTACCCATGACGACTCGTACCCGTATCCTCACCGGCATCACCACCACCGGCACGCCGCACCTGGGCAACTACGCCGGCGCCATCCGCCCCGCGATCCTTGCCAGCCGCGACAGCAATGCCGATTCGTTCTACTTCCTGGCCGACTACCACGCCCTGATCAAATGCGATGACCCGCTGCGCATTCAGCGCTCGCGTCTGGAAATCGCCGCGACCTGGCTGGCCGGTGGCCTGGATGTGGACCGTGTGACCTTCTATCGCCAGTCCGACATCCCGGAAATCCCCGAGCTGACCTGGCTGCTGACGTGCGTCGCGGCCAAGGGCCTGCTCAACCGCGCCCACGCTTACAAGGCCTCGGTGGACAAGAACGTCGAGACTGGCGAAGACCCGGATGCCGGCATCACCATGGGCTTGTACAGCTACCCGGTGCTGATGGCCGCGGACATCCTGATGTTCAACGCGCACAAGGTGCCGGTCGGTCGTGACCAGATCCAGCACGTGGAAATGGCCCGTGACATCGGCCAGCGTTTCAACCACCTGTTCGGTCAGGGCAAAGAATTCTTCACCATGCCCGAAGCGCTGATCGAAGAAAGCGTCGCCACGTTGCCAGGCCTCGACGGTCGCAAGATGTCGAAAAGCTACGACAACACCATTCCGTTGTTCAGCAGCGCCAAGGAAATGAAGGATGCGATTTCGCGGATCGTCACCGACTCCCGCGCGCCGGGCGAGGCGAAAGATCCGGATAACTCGCACCTGTTCACCTTGTTCCAGGCCTTCGCCACCCCGGCGCAGTCCGACGAATTCCGCAGCGAACTGTTGCAGGGCCTGGGTTGGGGCGAGGCGAAAAATCGTCTGTTCCAACTGCTCGACAGCGAGCTGGGCGAGTCCCGCGATCGCTATTACAAGCTGATTGAGCGTCCGGCAGACCTGGAAGACATGCTGCAGCTCGGCGCCAAAAAGGCTCGTTCGGTGGCGACACCATTCCTTCACGAACTGCGTGAAGCGGTTGGCCTGCGTTCTTTCGTCGCTCAGACCCAGGTCGCAACCACCACCAAGAAGAAAGCCGCGAAAGCCGCGCGTTTTGTCAGTTTCCGCGAAGAAGACAGCAGTTTCCGTTTCCGTCTGCTATCGGCCGATGGCGAACAACTGCTGCTGTCGCGCAACTTCGCCGACGGCAAAACCGCAGGGCAAGTGACCAAGCAGTTGCAATCGGGGCAGCCGTTGGATGTGCACAGTGAAGAGCAGAGCTTCAGCGTCTGGCTGGAAGGCGAATGCGTAGCCGACAGCCCGACCTTTGCTGACAACACCGCTCGCGACGTCGCCATCGACGCCCTGCGGATCGCCCTGACCCCCGTTCAGGAATAAATCTGCGGCTCGGTCCGACCAAGGGCCGATTGCCATTCTCACGGGCCGTCGCTACAGTGACGGCCCGTTTTTGTTGCCTTGCTAACGAATTATGACGCCCCTAGAACGATATCAAGCTGATCTGAAACGCCCGGAATTCTTCCATGACGCCGCGCAGGAAACTGCGGTGCGCCATTTGCAACGCCTGTACGACGATCTGATCGCGGCCTCGCACAGCAAACCGGGCCTGCTCGGCAAACTGTTTGGCAAGAAAGACGCGGCACCGGTCAAGGGCCTGTACTTCTGGGGCGGCGTCGGCCGCGGCAAGACCTACCTGGTCGATACCTTCTTCGAAGCGCTGCCGTTCAAGGAAAAGGTCCGCACTCACTTCCACCGCTTCATGAAGCGCGTGCACGAAGAGATGAAGACCCTCAGCGGCGAAAAAAACCCGCTGACCATCATCGCCAAGCGTTTCTCCGACGAAGCCCGGGTGATTTGCTTCGATGAGTTTTTCGTGTCCGACATTACCGACGCGATGATCCTCGGCACGCTGATGGAAGAGCTGTTCAAGAACGGCGTGACCCTGGTCGCGACCTCGAATATCGTGCCGGATGGTTTGTACAAGGACGGCCTGCAACGTGCGCGCTTCCTGCCGGCCATTGCGCTGATCAAGCAGAATACCGAGATCGTCAATGTCGACAGCGGCGTGGATTATCGTCTGCGTCACCTCGAACAAGCGGAGCTGTTCCACTTCCCGCTGGACGAAGCGTCCCACGAAAGCCTGCGCAAGAGCTTCCGTGCCCTGACGCCGGAATGCACGGCAGCCATCGAGAACGATGTGCTGATGATCGAGAACCGCGAAATCCGTGCTTTGCGCACGTGCGATGACGTGGCCTGGTTCGACTTCCGCGAACTGTGCGACGGCCCGCGCAGCCAGAACGACTACATCGAACTGGGCAAGATCTTCCACGCTGTGTTGCTCAGCGGTGTGGAGCAGATGAACGTCACCACCGACGACATTGCGCGACGCTTTATCAACATGGTCGACGAGTTCTACGACCGCAACGTGAAGCTGATCATTTCTGCAGAAGTCGAGCTCAAGGATCTCTACACCGGCGGTCGCCTGAACTTCGAGTTCCAGCGCACCCTGAGTCGGCTCCTGGAAATGCAATCCCACGAATTCCTGTCCCGGGCGCATAAGCCGTAGGACGATTCGGAAAATAAGGAAGGCCTGCATTGCAGGCCTTTTTTGTGCGCTGTTTTGTCAGTTTTGAACGAGAAAGCGCGCCAGTTCATCTTGCCGCTGGCAACCGACGAGCAGCCACAGCAGGATTCGAGCTTTGCGTGGACAAAGAAATCCGGCCATCGATGCGCCTTTACGGATCAGGTCCATCTCGCTGCCGATAAAGCCGTAAGTCGATTGAGCCGTAGAGCCGGAACCTGTCCGTGTGGCGACGATGACAGGGATTTTTCTGGCGATAGTCTCAATCACCTCCGCCCAGCCCGCGCAAACGTGTCCTGCACCGAAACCCGCAATCACCAGCCCGTCGTAACCCAGTTCGAGGATGTTCTCGATTAACAGCGTGTCGGCGCAAAGCGACGCTTCCAGCAACGCAACCTTCTGTGTGGTCAGCTGTGGCACCGGCAGGACTCTGCGCTGGAACGGCTGGCGTAGATACTTGACAGTGTTTTCCATCAGCATGCCGACAGGGCCAACGATAGGGGAGGAGAACGCCTGCAATGCCAAGGAATCGGTTTTTCGGATGGAATTCGCTGAATGAATCTGTCCGTTCATCACTACTTGAACGCCTCGTTGACAGCTATTTTCAGCCATTGCAACACGGCAAGCATCCAACAGATTCGCCGGACCATCGGCCCCTGCCTGGGCTGCCGAACGCATGGCGCCGGTCAGGACCAACGGCTCTTTGTGGTCCCACAAATAGTCGAAAAATGTGGCTGTTTCTTCGAGGGTGTCCGTGCCTTGAGTGATGACCACACCCACCGCACCTTGACTGATTTGCACATGCGCCCAGGAAAGGACACTCAGTAAAAACTCGAAATCCAGTGAGGCACTCGGCAACAGCCCGAGCGTTTCTACGGTGACCCGTGCCAGAGTCGACAACTCAGGAACCGATTCCAGCAAGGTTTCACCGCTGACGGTCGGGATCACCCCTTCACCGGCATTCCTGGCTTGCATGCTCACGGTGCCGCCGAGCGCCGCAATGGCCAGTTTGGGCAGGTCCATGGGATACCTCATTTGTTTGTGATGAGAAGTGGCTGTATCCGCATTTGGGTCCGTGATACAGCCCAAAAGCGATGCACATCAGTTAGCGATCAGCAGTCCGATAAACGGAATGATCAGTAGCGTACTGATGGCCATGGACAGCACATTGCCGATAAAACCATGCATGTCAGGCGGCAAGCGCTTGGCGATCGCGCATGCCAGCGGAGGCGCAATCAAAGCCCCTAGCAACGCGCTCGAGACAATGACCTCCCAGCTACCCCCGTGCGTCAAAACGGCCGCCGGCACGACTGACACCAACGGAACGTAAGTGGGATACCAGCCACGCAACATCCATTGTCGACGCCAGATCACCACTCCCAACGCCGAGGTCAGCGCCTGCGCGGCGAGCAGTTGTGGCAGCAGACCCGTGCCATACACCGGGCTGGTCGGGTTCAAGGAGTAAGCCAGCAAGGCGCCCGCGATCAAACCGAGACTGGCCCATTCATTGCCAAAGAACGGCGCTTCGGAAAAGTCCGCCAACACCCGGCGCAGCGTCCACACGACGCCGTAGTCAGGCGTTTTGGTGACGGTGGGTGAGGGCGCAGGAGCGGAGGGCTCTTGGGTTCGGTCGGACTTCATCAGGCTCGGCAGGCAACGACAGAGCACAAAAGCGCCGACGCTGGCGACCGCCATGCCCGTGACGTTGCCGATCACGGCGGGCAATCCCAAGGGATTGCAGACGTAATTGACGATCAGCAAGCACAGAGGCGTGACGAACACCGCGCCCATGATTGCGCCATTGATCGCAACCTTCCAGCCGCCGCCAAACATCAGCACCATCGCCGCCGGCAACGAAACAAACGCCGCAAACGTCGGTTGCCAACTGGTGGCCGTGACCGTCCAGCCCCACAGCAGGTTGCTCAGCAACAGTCCAAGCAACGAACTGGTCACAAGCCATGGCCATAAACCACTGCCGTAGCAAATGGTAAAGCCTTGCCAGGCTCTACCCGTTCGATTCGCCCAGTAGGCCAGATAGGCGCCTGCCAGCAGCCCGATCGAAGCAAACTCATGTTTGTAGAACGCCACCTCGCTGATGTCTCCCAGGATCCAGCGCAACCAGGCGCTCGGCTCCGGAAGGCTCGATACCATGTGACTGTAGTCTGGCCAATGAGCTGACCAGGATGAGCGGTAAGTAAATGAAAGCCAGATGATCAACAGTGCCGTGCCGAGCATCAGCCAGATGATCGCCGTATCCATCGGCGACCTGGCGGCAAGGCGGTTTTGCGGTTTTTCGTTTGCGGTTTCCATCAGTCATGCCCCCTTATCAGCGCGGCAGACAAGGGTGCTGGGTGTAACCGAGCATTTGATCGTAAAGATCGGCTCGACGGTCGCGATGCAAATCGTTCAAGTTGTTCCAGATAGGTGCGCTGCGCGAGCTGGTCAGGTCGATGTCGGCAAACAGGATTTCCTGCTTGTCCGCTGAAGCCACCTTGCCAATAGGCCAGCCGTTGGTGCCTGCGATCAGCGAGCAACCCAGGTAACGTGCACCTCGCTCTTCGCCTATCCGGCTCGCCGCCGCGATAAAGACATTGTTGACGTGAGCCGCCGTCATCGTCAGGTACGACGCCATGCACTTGCCGGCGTCATCAAACAGAGGCGGCGGGGTCCAGACCCAATTGTTCAGGCTGCAAATGATGTCGGCGCCTTGCTGGCTCAAAATGCGCGGTACTTCCGGGAACCAGATATCCCAGCAGATCAACAAGCCGATGCGACCGATTGGGGTGTCGAAAACCGGGAAGCCCAGATCGCCCGGCGTGAACCACAATTTTTCCAGATTCCATAAATGTGCTTTTCGGTACTTGCCGATGAAGCCGTCAGGTCCGACAAGAACGCCAGTGTTGAACAGCTGCATGCCGTCGCGCTCCGTCAAACCGGCGACCAGATAAACCTTGTGCTGACGGGCAAAGTCCATCCAGCTCTGTACGCTCGCCCCGCTGGGGACGGCCTCCGAATGCTCAAACGCATCCTGCCGGGTTTTGAAGAAGTAACCTGTGCTTGAAAGCTCGGGCAGGACGATGAGATTCGCACCGTCATTTGCCGCCTTCAGCGCTAATTCCAGGCTGTTTCGCAGATTTGCTTCGCGATTTTGCATGCCGACTTGTGGGTCGAATTGCACGACTGCTACACGAACAGGACTTGTTGACTCGCTCATTCCCGATGACCTCTTTTTTATTGTTATTCACGCTGTTTAAGTGCGTGCTTATGAGAGTCGAATGGACGAGAACGCGTAAGTCAGCTACTTCCGTTTAGGGTGTAGTCCATGTCCCAAGATGACTGCACGAGGCGCTTGGCAGGAGGTCGCCAAAGTAGAGCCAATACACGTCGTGCATGGCTCCAGGCAAGGAAGGTGATCAGGTTCTGACGTTATAGTGCGGATAGTCACTCAAGGAAAAACCGCCATGGAAAGCAGCGCCAGTTTTGTTGCAGATATGAATGACCGCATCGATGGCGCCGCGAAAGCACGGTTCGGTCCAGCCGGCATCAACCGAAAATGACTCGCCGGAAAAATACAGGCCTGAAACATGCCCGAAATCCCGGTTGTACTTCATCAGGCTGACGGCGTTGTAGTAGGTGCCGGCCCGGTATAACTTTGCACAACCCAACGCATTTTTATCGGTCATCCAGCGATGAACCACTGCTTGATCAAGACCAATGTAGGGCGAGATTTTTTCCTGGATATTGGCGGAGTTCATGAGGATGCGGTCCAGTTCTTTGGCGCATTTGTCCACCAGTTCCTTGTCGCTGAATGAGGCCAGTTTGGTGGCGTCATCTTCCCATGTGTAACTCAGGAGAATGCAGTCGTAGCTGTAGTTGGCGTTGTAGCGATAGGTGTAGACGTCATGGATAAAGCTGTCGGTGACGATGGCTTGCGGGATGTTGGTGTTTTTTGAAAGAAAAGATTTCTTTAGCGGGGCGAATACTTTGCAACTGGTTTCCCAGTGCGCAGTTTTGTAGGCATTGATCGTCTCCAAAGGCAGCATCTCCCGTGTGAAGTTTTCAAGCAGGATTCGAGTTTCGATCAGCCAGGAAGGTAGGGTCATGATGACCGAGTCGAAGTCATCGAAATGTTCCTGGGTGTGCTCGGGTTGGCTGTGTTTCCAGTTGTAGTAGACGCGGGTTTTCCGATTAGCCAGTTTTTGCAATTTTGTAACGGATGAGTCAGTGAGTAAGCCGTTGTTTCTTTCCCCGCAGTGTTCGTAGAAGGACTTTCCGGTTTCGGCGGTTTTCATGAACAGCAGGCATTCGTCCAGCGCTGCGAGCCCGATGTAACGGGGGCGGTCGAAACTCAGACCCTTCGAGTCAAAAACAGCCTCGTCGTGCAGATAAGGGGAATCCAGCGGATCGCCCATTGAGTCCACCCGGCCCAGGATCAATTGCAGTTGGCTGCTGAATCCAAAAATGGCAGTACGCAGGGGATACAGAGAGCAGACATCGTAAAAGGCTCCCCAGCTACCATCGCCGATGCCGATGGCGTAGAAAATCGCAGATTCCTCTGCGGACATGCCCATTCCGCCGAAGTCGCCCGGCAAGCGTTCGTCCCAGGCTTGCAGGGCAGGCATGCTGACCAAATCGCGGAACGAAACGCCCTGGTATTTTTCCACGATAGCGGCCCACATGGCTTCCCATGCCTGACTGGCAAACACCTCAGCGACGTGACGGGTCATGTGATCGGCGAAGGCTTTCCACTTTGCATAAACCCTTTGTAGGTCTGCGCCGGGCGGTGGGGTCTGGCCATCAGCGTTTTTCCAGATCAGCATCTGCGGAGTTGATCCGCCGCCCATGCTGCCTTCTCGCAGATAAATCCCCGTCGAGGTGACCCATTGGCTTCCGGGATTGGCGAAATCCGAACACTCCAGGTCGAAGGCATTGGCGTAATAAGCCATCAGCGAGCGACCTTCTTTCGGTGGCTCGCCGGCTCGGTTGAAAAAGGGCATTCGCATGGCGCCCATTTCAAAAGGTGTATGGCTCGTCGTCGAATTCGCGCTCCCGGCAACAGTCAGGTGCCTGCCGCCGATCCGTCTGGATTGTTCGATCAGGGTAATGTCGGTAAACCCGCAGCGATACAGTTCTCTGGCGGCCGTCAGCCCGGTGACACCGGCGCCGATGATGCTGATTTTATGGTGTGGGTCAGCTGCCTTGGCGATACCGTTTTCCTGTTCCACCAGTGCACGATAGTCGAAGCACAAGTCGGGCGGATTAGGGAAACGGGCCGCCCATTTGCCATTGGTCGAACGTTGGGTTCGAGTGGTATTGATGATGGATGATGGGTGGTTGTAGCTTGATCCAATGGTCACTGTTGATCTTCCCTGATGATGTTTGCAGGGAAGATGTTGAGGTACGGAGCAATCGGGGCGGTATCAGCACATTGGGGCGCTGGGCTGCTCTAGTTTCCGTTTGTTGCGTGGGAAAAAGGCCTTGGTGACAGGCCCTTTTGCGCGTGCCGAAGAATCCCTGCGGGAGCGACGAATCGTCGCACCGTCGCTCCCACATTGGATTTGTGGTGAGGCTGAATATCAAGCCGCCTGCTGAAACTGCTGACGATACTGGTTCGGCGACAATTCGGTGTGTTGGCGGAACAACCGCGCAAAGAAACTCGCATCGTCGTAGCCGACCTCATAACTGATGGTCTTGATGCTCTTGCGGCTGCCGGACAGCAAGCCTTTGGCCGTCTCTATACGCAGGCGTTGCAGATAGTGCAGCGGCTTGTCGCCGGTGGCGGTCTGGAAGCGGCGCATGAAATTGCGGATGCTCATGCCGTGCTCGCGAGCGACGTCTTCGAAGCGGAATTTGTCGGCGAAGTGTTCTTCGAGCCAGTGCTGGATCTGCAGGATGATCACGTCCTGATGCAGCTTCTGACCACCGAAACCGATTCTTCCTGGCGAGTAGCTGCGCTGCACTTCATAGAGAATGTCCCGCGCTACAGCCTGGGACACATTAGCGCCGCAGAACCGTTCGATCAGGTAGATATAAAGATCGCAGGCCGACGTGGTGCCGCCAGCGCAATAGAGGTTATCGGCATCGGTCAGGTGCTTGTCCTGATTGAGCTGAACCTTCGGGAAACGTTCGGCAAACGCGTTGAAGAAGCGCCAGTAGGTGGTGGCCTCCTTGCCATCGAGCAGGCCGGCTTCGGCGAGCCAGAACACGCCTGTAGCCTCGCCGCAAAGTACCGCGCCGCGCGCATGTTGCTGGCGCAGCCACGGCAGGACCTGTGGATAACGTTGGCAAAGGGTTTCGAAATCGTCCCAGAACGCCGGGAGGATGATGACGTCAGCGTTTTCCAGGCCGCCGTCCACCGGCATGATCACGTCGCTGAAGCTGTTCACCGGTTTGCCGTCGGGGCTGACCAGCCGGGTTTCGAATGCCGGTGTCAGGCCTTGGCCCAGTTGTTTGCCGTAACGCAGGCTGGCCAGGTGGAAGAAATCCTTGGCTTGCATGAGGGTGGAAGCGAAAACCCGGTCGATAGCCAGGATGCTGACGCGCCGCAAGGGCGTGGAGGCTTGGTTAGACATAATTCAACTTTATTCTTATAGGGGAAAGTGGTCACCAGACGGCTGGATCGTCTTATTTTTTGTCTGATGTGTCCAGTGTCCTGTATCGGATGTGAGGCTTAGTCTCTGAAGGTCAATCCTTTCTAACAATAACCACAGGTGCCGCATGATCCCCAGAACCTTGTTCAGTTCCGAGCACGAACTTTTCCGCGACAGCGTGCGAACGTTTCTCGAAAAAGAAGCCGTGCCGTTTCACGGACAATGGGAAAAGCAGGGCCATATCGACCGCAAACTCTGGAACAAGGCGGGAGAGGCGGGGATGCTCTGTTCGCACCTGCCGGAAGAGTACGGCGGGTTGGCAGCGGACTTTCTCTACAGCGCCGTCGTGATCGAAGAGGTCGGTCGTCTCGGCCTGACTGGTATCGGTTTCTCCCTGCATTCGGACATTGTCGCGCCGTACATCCTGCATTACGGCAGTGAGGCGCTGAAACACAAATACCTGCCGAAACTGGTGTCCGGGGAGATGGTCACTGCCATTGCGATGACCGAACCGGGCGCCGGCTCCGACCTGCAAGGGGTGAAAACCACCGCAGTGCTCGATGGCGATGAATATGTGATCAACGGTTCGAAAACTTTCATCACCAACGGCTTTCTCGCAGACCTGGTGATTGTCGTGGCCAAGACAGATCCGAAGGCTGGCGCGAAAGGCACCAGCCTGTTTCTGGTGGAAGCCAACACCCCAGGCTTCGCCAAGGGCAAGCGTCTGGAAAAAGTCGGCATGAAGGCTCAGGACACTTCGGAGTTGTTCTTTCAGGACGTGCGGGTGCCCAAGGAAAACCTGCTGGGACAGGCCGGGATGGGGTTCGCTTACCTGATGCAGGAATTGCCGCAAGAGCGGCTTACCGTTGCCATTGGCGGACTGGCTTCGGCTGAAGCTGCGCTGCAATGGACGCTCGACTACACCCGTGAACGCAAGGCGTTCGGCAAGGCGATCGCCGACTTCCAGAACACCCGCTTCAAACTGGCGGAAATGGCTACCGAGATTCAGATTGGCCGGGTCTTTGTCGATAAGTGTCTGGAGCTGCACCTGCAAGGCAAGCTCGACGTGCCGACGGCGGCGATGGCGAAATACTGGGGCACCGACCTGCAATGCAAGGTGCTCGACGAGTGCGTGCAGTTGCATGGTGGGTACGGGTTCATGTGGGAATACCCGGTGGCCCGGGCGTGGGCGGATGCGCGGGTGCAGCGGATCTATGCCGGGACCAATGAAATCATGAAGGAGATTATTGCGCGGTCGCTTTGACGTCGCGAGATCATTCCCACGCAGAGCGTGGGAATGATCGCCGTCGTAAGTTACGGCGCCGGATTCGGGTGATCCTTGTGAATCGCCTCAATCCCTTCCAGCACTTCATCGGAAAGTTTCAGCTCGAAGCTGGCGATGTTGCTCTCCAGCTGCTCCATGGTGGTAGCGCCGATGATGTTGCTGGTCACAAACGGCTGCTGCGTAACAAAAGCCAACGCCATTTGCGCCGGGTCCAGGCCGTGTTCGCGCGCCAGCGCTACATAACGGCTGCAGGCTGCTTCCGACTGCGGATTGAAATAGCGGCTGAAGCGGCTGTAGAGGCTCAGGCGACCTTTGGGCGGGCGGGCGCCACCTTCGTACTTGCCCGACAGGAAACCGAATGCCAACGGCGAATAGGCGAGCAGGCCGCACTGTTCGCGGATGGCAACTTCCGCCAGGCCGACTTCGAAGCTGCGGTTGAGCAGGTTGTAGGGGTTCTGGATCGACACCGCGCGCGGCCAGCCACGGGCTTCGGCCAAAGCGAGGAAACGCATGGCGCCCCACGGCGTTTCATTGGACAGGCCGATATGGCGGATCTTGCCGGCCTTGACCTGTTCGTCCAGCGCTTCGAGGGTGTCCTCCAGCGGCGTCAGATTGGCTTCGCTCTTGTGCTTGTAGCCCAACTGGCCGAAGAAATTGGTGCTGCGTTCCGGCCAGTGCAGCTGATAGAGGTCGATGTAGTCGGTTTGCAGGCGCTTGAGGCTGGCGTCCACGGCCTCAACGATATGCTGGCGGTTGTGCCGCAGATTTTTGTCGCGGATGTAATCGATGGTGTTGCCGGGGCCGGCGATCTTGCTGGCCAGGATCCAGTCGGCTCGATCGCCGCGACTTTTGAAGTAATTGCCGATGTAGCGTTCGGTGGTAGCGTAGGTTTCGGCCTTCGGCGGCACCGGGTACATCTCGGCAGTATCGATGAAATTGATCCCGGCGCTTTTGGCCCGTTCAATCTGGACGAAGGCTTCAGCCTCGCTGTTCTGCTCGCCCCAAGTCATGGTGCCGAGGCAGATTGCACTCACATTCAGATCGGTTCGGCCTAGCTGGCGATAGTCCATCGGGTGCTCCTTTGGCAAAACAATCATAAAAGCAGGTTGAATTATTTTTCGCAATCTGCATAATTGCGCACCTCTTTCTGCAGTGGAAGTGATGCGCCGCCGCCGAAGAATCTTGCCGTTGAACGGACGCGCCGACCCGAGCCCCCGAAAGCGTCTGTATCCGGCTGCCTTTGACTTGTCAAAGTACGCACTATTCAGTAAGATCCGCCGTCTAATTTACAGGGCGGCCCCTGAGGCTATAAAGAATGAAAACTTTTACTGCTAAACCGGAAACAGTACAGCACGACTGGTTTGTCGTCGACGCTGCGGGTCAGACCCTGGGTCGTCTGGCCACCGAAATCGCGAGCCGTCTGCGTGGCAAGCATAAAGCTGAGTACACTCCTCACGTTGACACCGGCGATTACATCGTCGTTATCAATGCCGAGCAGATTCGTGTAACCGGTGCTAAAACCACCGACAAAATCTACTACTCCCACTCCGGTTTCCCGGGCGGCATCAAGTCGATCAACTTCGAAAAGCTGATTGCTAAAGCCCCTGAGCGCGTGATCGAGACCGCGGTCAAAGGCATGCTGCCTAAGAACCCGCTGGGTCGCGACATGTATCGTAAGCTGAAAGTCTATGCGGGCGCTGTACACCCTCATACTGCTCAGCAGCCCCAAGAACTGAAGTTTTAACGGAATAGTTCATTATGTCGGCGACTCAAAATTACGGCACTGGCCGTCGCAAGACCGCAACCGCACGCGTTTTCCTGCGTCCGGGTACTGGTAACATCTCCATCAACAACCGCACCCTGGAAAATTTCTTCGGTCGCGAAACTGCCCGCATGGTAGTTCGTCAGCCGCTGGAACTGACTGAGACTGTCGAGAAATTCGACATCTACGTCACCGTGATCGGTGGTGGTGTAAGTGGTCAAGCTGGCGCAATCCGCCACGGTATCACTCGCGCACTGATGCAGTACGACGAAACCCTGCGTGGCGCTCTGCGCAAGGCTGGCTTCGTTACTCGCGATGCTCGTGAAGTTGAACGTAAGAAAGTTGGTCTGCGTAAAGCGCGTAAGCGTCCGCAGTACTCGAAGCGTTAATTCGCTTTCACGTTCAAAAAGAACGCCCCGTTTCTTCGGAAGCTGGGCGTTTTTTTATGGGCGCGATTTGTTGAGAAATTGTTCTGTGACAACTTGCCACATCCGCAGAAGCCCTATACTGCAAGGCTTGGCAGTGGAGCCCCTTGGTAATTACCTTGTCAGAATTGGGGCTTTTCATTACCATTCGGCAAAATTTTTATAAGTTCAGATTTTTACTTAGTAGATGCCTGATTTAACAGGCCACAAAGCTGATGGGAGAGGACTGAATGAGCAATGACGGCGTGAATGCAGGCCGGCGTCGCTTCTTGGTAGCAGCCACATCCGTGGTGGGTGCTGCAGGAGCGGTGGGGGCTGCGGTCCCGTTCGTGGGGTCATGGTTTCCCAGTGCCAAGGCGAAAGCCGCAGGTGCACCGGTGAAGGTGAATGTCAGCAAAATCGAGCCAGGTCAGCAGATGATTGCTGAATGGCGCGGTCAGCCGGTGTTCATTGTCCGCCGAACCGAGGAAATCCTGGGGAATCTTAAGAAGATCGAGGGCCAGCTCGCTGACCCGACCTCCAAGAACTCGACACAACCGACTTATGTCGACCCGGAAACACGTTCGATCAAGCCAGAGGTTCTGCTGCTGATCGGTATCTGCACACACCTGGGTTGCTCGCCGACCTTCCGTCCAGAAGTGGCACCTGCGGATCTGGGCAAGGACTGGGTAGGTGGTTATTTCTGCCCTTGCCACGGTTCCCACTACGATCTGGCTGGTCGCGTCTACAAGTCGCAACCTGCGCCTTTGAACCTGCCAGTTCCCCCGCATTCCTATGAGACCGATGACATCATTGTCATTGGCGTCGATACGGAGAAAGCGTGATGAGCAAGTTCATGGATTGGGTTGATGCGCGCTTTCCCGCGACCAAAATGTGGGAAGACCATCTCAGCAAGTACTACGCCCCGAAGAACTTCAACTTCTTCTATTTCTTTGGCTCCCTTGCACTGCTCGTTCTGGTCAACCAGATCGTTACCGGTGTCTGGCTGACCATGAGCTACACCCCGTCGGCGGAAGAAGCGTTCGCTTCCGTCGAATACATCATGCGCGACGTCGAGTACGGCTCGATCCTGCGTATGTTGCACGCGGTCGGCGCTTCGATGTTCTTCATCGTGGTTTATCTGCACATGTTCCGTGGCTTGCTCTACGGTTCGTACCAGAAGCCGCGCGAGCTGGTGTGGGTCTTCGGCATGCTGATCTATCTGGCGCTGATGGCTGAAGCCTTCATGGGTTACCTGCTGCCGTGGGGCCAGATGTCCTACTGGGGTGCCCAGGTGATCATCTCGCTGTTTGGGGCAATCCCGCTCATCGGCGACGACCTGACTCAGTGGATTCGTGGTGACTACCTGATTTCGGGTATTACCCTGAACCGCTTCTTCGCCCTGCACGTAGTCGCCTTGCCGATCGTGATTCTCGGTCTGGTGGTGCTGCACGTCCTGGCGCTGCACGAAGTCGGTTCGAACAACCCGGACGGCGTGGACATCAAGAAACACAAAGACGAAAACGGCGTACCGCTGGACGGCATTGCCTTCCATCCGTACTACACCGTGAAAGATATCGTCGGCGTGGTGGTGTTCCTGTTCATCTTCTGCTCGATCGTGTTCTTCTTCCCGGAAATGGGCGGCTACTTCCTCGAGAAGCCGAACTTTGAAGTGGCGAACGCCTTCAAGACGCCAGAGCACATCGCTCCGGTCTGGTACTTCACGCCGTTCTACGCGATTTTGCGGGCGGTTCCGGACAAGCTCCTGGGCGTTATCGCCATGGGGGCGGCCATCGCGGTACTGTTCGTCCTGCCATGGCTGGACCGCAGCCCGGTCAAGTCGATGCGCTACAAAGGCTGGCTGAGCAAGATCTGGCTCTGGGTGTTCTGCATCTCGTTCGTGATCCTGGGCGTGTTGGGTGTTCTGGCTCCAACGCCAGGTCGTACGTTGCTGTCGCAGGTATGTACCTTCCTGTACTTCGCCTACTTCATTCTGATGCCGTTCTACACCAGGCTCGAGAAGACCAAACCGGTTCCGGAAAGGGTGACTGGCTGATGAAAAAGCTATTTGCTGTACTGATTCTTGCTGCTATGCCTGTGTTCTCGTTCGCGTCGACAGCGGGTGCTCCTGAGCTGGAAAAGGTCGACATCGACGTTTCCGACAAGGCTGCCATGCAAGATGGCGCGCGTACGTTCGCCAACTACTGCATGGGCTGCCACAGCGCCAAGTTCCAGCGTTACGAACGTGTCGCCGATGATCTGGGCATTCCGCACGACCTGATGCTCTCGAAGCTGGTGTTCACCGGCGCCAAGATCGGCGATCACATGAGCATCGGCATGCAGCCGGCTGACGCCAAGACCTGGTTCGGTGCGGCACCGCCCGACCTGACCCTGGTCGCCCGCGTTCGTGGCACTGACTGGCTCTACGGTTACCTGAAGTCTTTCTACGAAGACCCGTCGCGCCCTTGGGGTGTGAACAACAAGGTGTTCCCAAACGTGGGTATGCCTAACGTTCTGGTTGGTCTTCAAGGTCGTCAGGTAGTCGGTTGCAAACAGGTTCAGGTCGTCGAAGACGGCAAGAAGCAATATGACCCGCTGACCGGTACTGCGCTGACTCATGAAGCGTGCGATCAGCTGACCATCGTGCCGAAGAGCGGTGCCCTGACCGAAGAGCAGTTCGATGAGAAGGTCAAGAATCTGGTAACCTTCCTCGCTTACTCGGCTAACCCGGTTAAGCTGCAACATCAGCGCATCGGTACTTACGTATTGCTGTACCTGGCGTTCTTCTTCGTATTCGCCTACCTGCTCAAGCGCGAATACTGGAAAGATGTGCACTGATAGAGCTTCAAGCAATTGCTGTTAATCGCGCGCGCCCAAGGGCGTCTCTGAAGGTGTAACGAGCCTGTTAATCCAGGCGTTACGGGAGGCGCTCTCTGGGCGCGCGCGTTTTTCCGCTTCCGATAATTTCAACAAGCGAGGAGGACCGCCATGGGCGTGACCAATCGGTTGGCCTGTTACTCCGACCCCGCCGACCACTATTCCCACCGAGTGCGTATCGTACTTGCAGAGAAGGGTGTCAGCGCCGAGATCATTTACGTGGAAGCTGGTCGCCAGCCGCCTAAACTGATTGAAGTGAACCCTTACGGAAGCCTGCCCACCCTGGTCGATCGTGACTTGGCGCTGTGGGAGTCGACCGTGGTGATGGAATATCTGGATGAGCGTTACCCGCACCCGCCTTTACTGCCGGTTTATCCCGTGGCGCGTGCCAACAGTCGTCTGCTGATTCATCGTATTCAGCGTGACTGGTGTGGTCTGGTGGATCTGATTCTGGATTCCCGGTCCAAGGAAGCAGCCCGTGTCGTGGCTCGTAAAGAGCTGCGCGAAAGCCTGACTGGCGTGTCGCCGTTGTTCGCCGACAAGCCGTTTTTCCTCAGCGAGGAACAAAGTCTGGTGGACTGCTGCCTATTACCAATACTCTGGCGTTTGCCGATTCTGGGTATAGAACTGCCGCGGCCTGCCAAGCCGTTGCTTGATTACATGGAGCGCTCGTTTGCGCGTGAGGCTTTCCAGGCGAGTCTGTCTGGTGTCGAACGCGATATGCGCTAAGGCTTAAGGAGCCGCTATGAACTCCAGTCGACCTTATCTGGTCCGCGCGCTCTACGAGTGGATTGTGGACAACGATTGCACCCCGCACATGCTGGTCAATTCCGAGTATCCGTCGGTGCAGGTGCCGCAGGGTTTTGCCAGTGACGGACAGATTGTCCTGAACGTATCGCCGGCAGCCGTGCGTCATCTGCACATGGACAACGAAGCGGTCAGCTTCGAGGGGCGCTTCGGTGGCGTGCCGCACACCCTGTACGTGCCTATCGCATCGATCCTGGGTATTTACGCTCGGGAGAACGGTCAGGGCATGGTGTTCGATCTGGAATCGCCTGTGGAAGACGAGGAAGGGATCGAGCCGGATGACGATATTCCGCCACCCGACAGTGAGCCACCGCGTCCCAGCGGTCGACCCAGTTTGAAAGTGGTGAAGTAATAAAAAAGGCGATCCGGATGGATCGCCTTTTTTTTGGTTCATCACGGATTACCGGGAAAGACGCTCTTGATCTTCATGAAAAAGAATTCGCTATCCCGGTAACCGTACGCCATCCGCTTGATGACCTTTATTCGATTGTTTATTCCTTCCAACTGACCAGT
>NZ_VOBI01000028.1 GCF_008369325.1 Pseudomonas sp. ANT_H12B
CCCGCGCTACCGGAACAGTAGTCCTGCACTGCTGCCAGTTTTACTTGCTCTGTGTACTTACCCATGACACCCCCAAAGGTTGTGTTCAACCTTTGGGGGTCAGTTCACTCCGCGTGGGAACGATCATGACTACAACGCCAGAGGGGCTCGCTCGCACAATGTGTTCAACGCCTTCGCCCACTGCGGATCATCGTTGAGGCACGGCACCAGCACCAACTCTTCCCCACCCGCTTCGCGGAAAAGCTCCCGCCCACGATCTCCGATCTCTTCCAGCGTCTCAATACAATCGGCAACAAACGCCGGACACATCACCAGCACTTTCTTCACGCCCATCCCCGCCAACTCATCAAGGCGAGCCTCGGTATAGGGCTCAATCCACTTGGCACGGCCCAATCGCGACTGAAACGACACCGACCACTTGCCGTCCGGCAGGCCCATGCGCTTGGCAAACTCTGACGCCGTGCGCAGACATTGGGCGCGGTAACAGGTCGCCATTACTTCTGGCGAAGCGATCTGGCAGCAATTATCGCTTTTAAAGCAATGGTGACCGGTAGGGTCGATCTTGGTCAGGTGCCGCTCCGGCAAACCGTGGAAACTCAACAGCAGGTGATCGTAATCCTGCTGCAAATGCGGCTTGGCGCTGGCCACCAGCGCATCAAGGTATTCCGGCTGATCGTAGAACGGTTGGAGAATCGAGAACTGCACGTCGAGTTTCTTCTCGCGCACTACTCGCCTGGCTTCCTCGATCACCGTGGTCACGGTGCTGTCGGCGAACTGCGGATAAAGCGGCGCGAGGGTGATTCGCTTGTGACCCTGGGCAGCCAGGCGAACCAGCGCCGATTCAATCGACGGCTCGCCATAACGCATGGCCAGCTCCACCGGCCCGTGGGTCCACTGCGCGGTCATGGCCTGTTGCAGGCGACGGCTGAGTACCACCAGCGGCGAGCCCTCCTCCCACCAGATCGAGGCGTAGGCATGGGCCGACTGCTCGGGACGCTTGAACAGGATCAGCGACACCAATAAACGTCGCACCGGCCATGGCAGGTCGATCACATACGGGTCCATCAGAAATTGATTGAGGTAACTGCGCACATCCGCCACCGAGGTAGAGGCCGGTGAGCCCAGGTTGACCAGAAGCAATGCGTGATCGGTCATGCAACGTCCTATTTCAAAGGCGGCTGGAAAAGGTCATCCAGAGCCGCGCGCAAATCAGTGAACTGGAAAGTGAAACCCGCTTCCAGCAAGCGAGCCGGTACAGCCTTCTGGCCGCCCAGCAACAACAATGACAACTCGCCCAGACACACCTTCAACGCCAAGGCTGGCATCGGCATGAACGCCGGACGGTGCAGCACGCTGCCCAACGTCTTGGCAAATTCGCGATTGCGCACCGGTTTGGGTGCGCAGGCATTATAAGGACCGCTGGCGTCTTTCTGATGCAGAAGAAAATCAATCAGGGCGATTTGATCCTTGATATGCACCCACGGCATCCACTGCCGACCATTGCCGATCGGCCCGCCCAGCCCCAGTTTGAATGGCAGCAACAGCCGCGACAAAAAGCCACCCTCGGCGGACAACACCAACCCGGTGCGAATCAGGATCACGCGAATGCCCTGGGCCTCGGCACGCTGAGCGGTTTCTTCCCAGGCGATGCACAACTGACTGGCGAAATCATCGATGACCGGTGGAGACTTCTCGGTCAATTCGCGCTCCCCGCCGTCGCCGTACCAGCCAATGGCAGAGCCCGAAATCAACACCTGCGGTTTCTGCGCGCGGCTTTCGAGCCAGGCCAGCATGGTTTCGGTCAGGGTGATCCGGCTGCTCCACAGCAGCGCTTTACGCTTGGACGTCCATGGCCGGTCGGCAATCGGAGCGCCTGCCAGGTTGATGATTGCATCAACCGTTTCTTGCCCAAGGTCTTCGAACAGTGCGACTCCACGAACTTGCGGGCCGCAAATTTTCGCGACTTTTTCAGGTGTGCGGCTCAAGACCGTCAAGCGATGTCCCTGACTCAACCAGTGTCGGCAGAGCTGACGTCCTATCAAACCAGTACCGCCGGTCAGCAATATGTGCATGACTTCTTCCTCGCGTGGCGTTTTACCTTGATCACTAGTCTATTTTTATAAGCAGGGATCTTTGGTATCGGGCAGTCTCTGTGTTTAACAATAGGCCAAGCTGCCAGAACGAGAACGCTAAAAGTTATACCAAAAAACAATATTGTACAGGTTTAAACCACGGCGTAGTCTGTACAGAAAGGTAAACGAGGCCCCTATGACTGTACCTATCGCAATCATCGGCACCGGCATCGCCGGGCTCTCAGCCGCCCAGGCCCTGACAGAGGCCGGGCATGTCGTTCAACTTTTCGATAAAAGCCACGGCAGTGGCGGGCGTATGTCGAGCAAGCGCAGCGATGCGGGTGCCCTGGACTTGGGCGCGCAATATTTCACCGCCCGCGATCGCCGTTTCGTCACTGAAGTCCAGCGCTGGCAAGCCAATGGCTGGGTCGCTGAATGGACGCCGCAGCTCTACACCTTCCACGGTGGCCAGCTCAACCTGTCGCCGGACGAACAGACTCGCTGGGTGGGTACGCCCCGCATGAGCGCCATTACCCGCGGCCTGCTGGGCGATCTGGAAGTGCATTTCACCTGCCGGATCACCGAGGTCTATCGCGGTGAAGAACACTGGCATCTGCAGGACGCCGAAGGGTTCACCCACGGCCCGTTCAGTCATGTGGTTATTGCCACGCCGGCTCCTCAGGCAACGGCCCTGCTGGCCTCTGCGCCGAAGCTCGCCGGTGCCGCTGCCGGGGTGAAAATGGAACCGACCTGGGCGATCGCGCTGGCTTTTGAAACACCGCTGGATACCCCCATGGAAGGCTGCTTCGTACAAGACAGCCCGCTCGACTGGCTGGCTCGCAACCGCAGCAAACCGGGGCGCGACGACACGCTCGACACTTGGGTATTGCACGCGACCAGTCTCTGGAGCCGGCAGCATATCGACCTGCCCAAGGAAGCGGTGATCGAGCAATTGCACGGCGCTTTCGCCGAACTGCTGCACAGCGCCATGCCTGCCCCGACCTTCAGCCTCGCCCATCGCTGGCTCTACGCCCGACCCGCCAGCAGTCATGAATGGGGCGTCTTGGCTGATGCCGACCTGGGCCTATATGTATGTGGCGACTGGTGCCTTTCCGGCCGCGTCGAAGGCGCCTGGCTCAGCGGCCAGGAAGCTGCCCGCCGCTTGCACGAGCACCTTCAGTAAACGCATCGACTCGCTGCTGTCGAAATAGACAGCAGCCCACCCGCAAAACCGCGAACAGCATTTTTTGGTCACCGGGCTGTTCGGCGATCTCACCGCCCATAAAACTTATACAAATAATTTGACTTGTATACCTTTGAATCTATGATCAAGTGATGTTGTACAGAACCAATATTCTGTACAGGTCTGGATTCGAGGTGTTCCGATGCCCCACGCCGCCGCAAAACCCAAAATCGCTATCAGTGCCTGCCTGATGGGGGCTGAAGTGCGCTTCAACGGCGGGCACAAGGAGTCACGGCTGTGCAGCCGCACCCTCGCTGACTACTTCGACTTCATCCCGGTCTGTCCAGAAGTCGCCATTGGCCTCGGCATTCCTCGCGAACCGATCCGCCTGGTGGGCGATCCCGAACAACCCAAAGCCGTCGGCACAGTTGATCCTGCGATCAACGTCACCCAACCGCTGGCCGAGTACGGTCAGAAAATGGCGGCACAGCTGAGCGATATCTGCGGCTACATCTTTATGCAGAAATCCCCTTCCTGTGGCCTGGAACGGGTAAAGGTCTACCGCGCCAACGGCGCACCGGTGGACGGCGGTGGCCGTGGCATTTATGCCCGGGCCTTCTGTGCGCTGCATCCGGATTTGCCAGTAGAAGAAGATGGCCGCCTCAACGACCCGGTGCTGCGCGAGAACTTCCTTACCCGTGTATTCGCCTACAGCGCCTGGCAGCAGTTGTTGCAAGAAGGCCTGACCCGGCGCGGCCTCACGGATTTTCACTCGCGCTACAAATACCTGCTGATGGCGCATAACCCGGTGCAATACAAAACGCTGGGCAACTTGCTGGGCAACATGGGCCAGACCGACCCCTGCGAACTCGGACGACGCTATTTCAGCGAGCTGATGGCCGCCCTGAAAAAATGCGCCACACGCCGCACCCACACCAACGTCTTGCTACACATCAGCGGCTATCTCAAGCTAGCCATCAGCGCTGAAGACAAACAGGAAGTGCAACACGTCATCGGCCAGTACCGACTCGGCATCGTGCCGCTGGTGGTGCCGCTGACCCTGCTCAAGCATTACTTCCGTCAACACCCGGATCCGTACATTGCGCAACAGGTCTACCTGCAGCCGCATCCGGAAAATCTCAGCCTGCGAAACGCGATCTAATGACAATCTGATGAAAAGCCCACTCGACACCAGCGCCAGCGAAGACCTCGGCGACGGCTTCAAGAAAGCCCTCGACGAAGGCTGGCTGCCGATCCGTGAAGTCGCCCGACAGACCGGCGTCAACGCCGTCACCTTGCGCGCCTGGGAACGGCGTTACGGCCTGATCGTGCCGCAACGCACGCCCAAGGGCCACCGGCTGTTTTGCGCCGAACACGTACAACGCATCCTGACGATCCTCACCTGGCTCAACCGCGGCGTGGCCGTCAGCCAGGTCAAGCAACTGCTCGACACCCCGCAGGCCTTTACCGAACCCGTCGAAAACGATTGGCAGGTGCTGCGCAATACACTGCTGCAAGCGGTCACTCAACTGACCGAACGCATCCTCGATGACACCGTCAATCAGGCGATGGCGCTCTACCCGCCGCGAATTTTGTGCGAACAACTGCTGATGCCGTTGCTGGCGGATCTGGAAAAACGCTGGCAGGGCCAGTTCGGCGCGCAGATGGAGAGGGTATTTTTTTACTCGTGGCTGCGTAGCAAATTTGGCGCTCGCATCTACCATAACAACCGACAGTTGCGCAGCGCGCCGCTGCTGTTGATCAATCACTCGGATCTGCCACTGGAACCTCACCTGTGGCTCACCGCGTGGCTGATCAGCACTGCCGACTGCCCGGTGGAAGTCTTCGACTGGCCACTGCCCGCCGGCGAACTTGCGCTGGCAATTGATCACCTGCAAGCGCGCGCAGTACTGCTGTATTCCAGTAAAGCCATAAACCTTTCGCAATTGCCGAAACTTTTGAATGGTATCAGTTGCCCAAAAATTATTGCCGGACCAACGGTGTGCATCCACCACACCGAATTATCCGCGAGAACTACCGATATCACTGATTTGTTCCTGGCCGAAGATCCTTTATCGGCACATCGGAGCCTGATTCAGTGCGGGCTAATTTAATGGTGCATTTTTAATGATCGTGCGGACACCACCATGCAATTGATCTGGCTGCGCAGCGACTTGCGCCTACACGACAACACTGCCCTCTCGGCCGCCGCAGCCCGCGCCCCGACGGTGGCGGTGTATTTGTTGAGCCCGCAACAATGGCTGGAACACGATGACGCCTCGTGCAAAGTGGACTTCTGGCTGCGCAATCTGAGTGAACTGCGCAACGCACTGGGCAAACTGAACATTCCCCTGCTGATCCGCAAGGCGCCACGCTGGGAAGAAGCACCCAGGGTTTTGCTCGATCTTTGCCAGCAGCTGAAAATAGACGCGGTGCACGTCAATGACGAATACGGCATTCATGAAACCCGACGTGATGCGGCAGTTGCCAAAGTGCTGAAGGCCGAGGGCATCGACTTTCACCGCTACCTGGATCAGCTGCTGTTCAAGCCTGGCACGGTGTTGACCAGGACAGGCACGTACTTCCAGGTCTTCAGCCAGTTCCGCAAGGTCTGTTACGAACGCCTGCACCGCTCATTACCGGGTCTGGTGATCGCCCCTATGGTCCAAGCGCCGTTGAACATCGACAGCGACGAAATCCCCTCAACCGTTGAGGGTTTCGAAACGCCCAGCGATAGCCTGCGTGCCCTCTGGCCGGCCGGTGAGGACTGCGCTCATCGTCGCCTCGAGACGTTCGCCGATGCCCACATCGACTACTACAAAAGCGAGCGGGATTTCCCGGCCAAACCTGGCACCAGTCAGCTCTCCGCCTATCTCGCTGCGGGCGTCCTTTCTCCTCGCCAATGCCTGCATGCCGCGCTGCAAAGCAATCAGGGCGAGTTCGAAAGCGGCAAAGTCGGCGCCGTCACCTGGATCAACGAACTGCTTTGGCGCGAGTTCTACAAACACATTCTGGTGGGTTACCCACGGGTCTCCCGTCACCGCGCCTTCCGCCCGGAAACCGAAGCCCTGGCCTGGCGCGACGCCCCCGAGGAACTCGCAGCCTGGCAGCAGGCCCGTACCGGTTTGCCGATTATCGATGCAGCCATGCGCCAGTTGCTCGAAACCGGCTGGATGCACAACCGCCTGCGCATGGTGGTGGCGATGTTCCTGACCAAGAACCTGCTGATTGACTGGCGCGAAGGCGAGCGCTTTTTCATGCGTCATCTGATCGATGGCGACCTCGCGGCAAACAACGGCGGCTGGCAATGGAGTGCCTCCACCGGCACCGATTCGGCGCCCTACTTCCGGATTTTCAACCCGCTTAGCCAGTCGGAAAAATTCGACAGCGAAGGGCTGTTTATCAAACACTGGCTGCCGGAACTGGCCGGGCTGAGCAAAAAAGAAGTGCACAACCCGGCGAATCTCAGCGGGCTGTTCGGCGTAGCGGATTATCCGTCGCCGATCGTCAACCTGAGTACCTCCCGCGCGCGCGCGCTGGCCGCGTTCAAGAGCCTGGCGTCGCGACAGAATGCCGGAGGGGGCTATGAGTAATTGCCTCCAGGACTACTACGTCATAAACATTTACCCGTATTGGGTCGGGCGATTGCCTGATTGAAAGGGAGATCGGGATGAGTCTTACACCTCCACGGCGCTATTGGCTGACAGGCGCGAGCAACGGCATTGGTGCTGCGCTGGCAGAAGAAATACTGAAAACCGGGGCCCACCTGGCCGTCAGTTCGCGTTCGGCGGCGCCAATGAAAATCTTGTCCCTGCGCTATCCGGGGCAAGTACTGGTGGTGGCCGGCGATCTGACCAATAGCCAGACCGTGCGTGAAATCGGCGAGCAGATTGCCAAGGACTGGGGCTCCCTGGACACTTTGATTCTCAACGCTGGCACCTGCGAATACGTTGATGCCAAGCAGTTCGACTCCTCTATCGTCGAGCACGTGGTACGCACCAACCTGCTTGCCAGCAGCTATTGCATTGAAGCGGCCTTGCCGTTGCTGCGGGCTGGCACTGCGCCGCATCTGGTGGGTGTCGCCAGCTCGGTGACCTACCTGCCGCTACCGCGGGCCGAAGCTCATGGTGCCTCGAAGCCCGGGCTGCGTTATCTGTTCGAGTCCCTGCGCACTGATCTGCGCTGCGAAGGGATCGATGTCACCGTGGTCAGCCCAGGGTTTGTCGACACTCCACTGTCCGCGAAAAACGACTTCTCGATTCCTCTCAGCTGGCCGGTGGATAAAGCCGCGAGGCATCTCTTCGACCAACTCAAAAACCGTCCGCCGGTGATCGCATTGCCGGGGATGTTCATGGCCACTCTCTGGCCGCTGTCGAAAATGCCTGACAGCGTGAAACTGACGATAGGCAAGCGGATAGTGCGCAGAAATCCGCCAATCATGGATCTGCCGTAAAACTCGCCATTGCGGACAGTGGCATCTCGGGGCTGACCAGTGCCTGCCTGTTTAATCGCAGCCACGAGATAATCCTGTTCGAAACCTGCGACTGAGCGTCCGTCAGGCCTTTCACACACCTGCGGTCCACTGCCTTACACTGCGTACCATGAAAACCATTCCCCACACGCAAATCGCCGCACCTGTGGTTACCTGCTCGACCTGCGCAGCCTGTTGCTGCCAGCTCGAAGTCATGCTGATCACGGACACTGGCGTGCCCGAACGCTTCATCGATACCGATGATTGGGGTGGGGAAGTCATGCTGCGACTGGATGATGGCTGGTGTGCCGCGCTGGATCGCAACACCATGATGTGCACCATCTACGAAAAACGCCCGCTGATTTGCCGGGAATTCGAGATGGGCGCACCGGAATGCATCGACGAGCGCCAGGGGATTACTACGGCGTATCGCTGAATTCAAACCAACGAAGATCTAATGTGGGAGCAGGCTCGCTCCCACATTTAGAAGCGCCTACAACGGCATCGTGTAATGCAGCGCGTAACTCTCTACACCGTTGTTCGGACTGCTGAGCCCGGCATTGGAATAGTGCGTCGCACGAATCCCGACTTCATGTCCGCCCGCAAAGCGCAGACCAAACCCGAACCGGTCTTCAAACTGGAAGGCACTGCCGAGTTGGTTGTTTTCGACTTCTGTATTGGCGAACACCGCGACGCCAACCCCCAACTCCACGTAGGGTTTTACAGTCTGCCCGGAAAATTCGTAAACCAGTACTGGCGAAAAGGACAGGCTGTGGTTGCTGGACGCCTCGTCGCCTTCCCAATAGGTGTAGGCACCGGTCCAGTAACCGGTCAAACGGCCGACATCACTCTGCAACCAGCTCTTGTCCCAATCGAATTGCATGCCCAGTCGATAGGTCATGGTCGACTCGCTGGTCTGGCCGACCGCGAACTCCACGCCTGCCGCCTGCGCGGTAAAATTTTGCCCCATCAGTGCGGCCGCAATCGCGGCCAAGCAGAATAGTCGCTTCATTAGAAACATCCTTTTCCGAACGATTTCGTATGGTTTTTTTGTTGCTTAACGCTATAGAAGTCGACGCTTAATCAGAAGTTCACCCCAATTATTCGTTTACCCCAGGATTTTTTTACTTCTTGAAGCTTTGCACATCGCCAGCGGTGTTCCACAGTATCGGCAAAATATTTCTGAAATGCTCCGGATCGGAACTCGTCCAGAACTGCGCAGCACGTGCTGGCCCCTCAGCGAGCAATTCACGCTCGGCCAACAGACGCTGAAGTTGCCGTGCTACAGCGGCGCCGGTGTCAATCAAACTGATGTCATCGGGGATCATCTGCTTAAGCAGCGGCTTTAGGAAGGGGTAATGCGTGCAGCCAAGAATTATCGTGTCACACCCGGCGCCGAGCAGCGGTTCGATATACCGGGCAAGCAATTGGCGCAGGGCAGGACTGTGCAGATCGCCGTTTTCAATCAGTTCCACCAGGCCGGGACACGGCTGAGTGATGACGCGCACATCGGTGGCGAAACGGTCGAGCAACGCGGCGAACTTGGCACTCTGCAAAGTGCCGGTGGTGGCGAGTACGCCGACCACACCGCTGCGAGTGGCGGCAGCGGCCGGTTTGACTGCCGGCTCCATGCCGACAATGGGCCACTCGGGATAATCACGCCGCAAATTGGCGACGCCGGCCACGGTGGCCGTGTTGCAGGCCAGCACCAACGCCTTGGCGCCCTGCTGCTGAAAAAAATCGGCGATCACGCTGCAACGCTGCTGAATAAATTCGGGGGTTTTCTCGCCGTAGGGAATATTCCCGCAATCGGCGACGTACAACAGAGACTCGTTGGGCAGCAAGCGCTGGATCTCGGCCAGCACCGACAGCCCCCCGACGCCGGAATCGAACACGCCAATCGGCGCTTCACGCATGGGCCGTACCACAGACGCTGCAACCCGGATCACGCTTGACCCGTAATTCACGGAAGCGCGTGCCCAAGGCATCGATCAACAGCAGACGCCCCACCAGCGGTTCACCGAAACCTGCCAACAGCTTCATCGCTTCCAGCGCCTGAAGACTGCCAACCAGCCCCACCAGCGGACCGACAACACCGGCTTCGCTGCAGGTCAGCTCGGCTTCGCTGCCGTGCCCATATAAACAGTGGTAGCACGGACTCTCCGGACGACGCGGGTCGAACACCGACAACTGCCCTTCGAGGCGAATCGCCGCACCGCTGACCAAAGGCTTACGGGCAGTAACACACGCGGCGTTGACCGCTTCGCGGGTGGAGAAATTATCGGAACAGTCCAGCACCAGATCCACTGCGGCCACGACGGCGGCCAGGGAGTCTTCGTCCAGTGCCGCGCGATGGGCGATCAATTGAATCTCGGGGTTGATCGCGCTCAAACGGCGGATTGCCGAATCGACCTTGCTCACACCGACGCTGTCGATGTCATGAATGATCTGGCGTTGCAGGTTGGTCAGGTCGACGGTGTCGAAGTCCGCCAAATGCAATTCGCCGACGCCGGCAGCGGCCAGGTAAAGCGCAACCGGTGAACCGAGACCGCCAAGACCGACGATCAGTACACGGCTTTCTTTGAGTCGCAACTGGCCGTCGATGTCGACGTGCTGCAACAGAATCTGCCGACTGTAGCGCAACAATTCCTGATCATTCAGCACGGCAATCGTCCCAGGCTGATACGTTCGTGACCGCCCAGATCGGTGCGGCTGTGGACTTCTTCAAAACCACGGGTCAGCAGCAAATCGCGCACCGAGGCGGCTTGATCGTAACCGTGTTCGAGCATCAACCAGCCGCTCGCTTCAAGGTAATCCGGCGCCTGGGCGACGATCAAACGCAGATCGTCGAGCCCGTCGATACCGGCCACCAAGGCACTGGCCGGCTCGAAGCGTACATCGCCTTCCACCAGATGCGGATCGGCGCTGGCGATATAGGGTGGGTTGCTGATGATCAGTTGAAAACGCTGACCTTCCAGCGCGCTGAACCAATGGCTGCTCAGCACGGTGGCGTTATTGAGATGCAGGCGCTGGCGATTGCGTTCGGCCAGGGCCACGGCTTCCAGCACGCGATCCACGGCGGTGACCTTCCAGGCCGGACGTTCGCTGGCCAGGGCCAGGGCAATGGCGCCGCTGCCGGTGCCCAAATCAAGAACCCTGGCCGGTGTGGCTGGCAGCAACTCAAGCGCGGCTTCGACCAGCAACTCGGTGTCCGGGCGCGGGATCAGCGTGTGCGGCGCGACTTCCAGATCGAGCTTCCAGAAACCTTGCTGGCCAAGAATGTAGGCCACCGGTTCGCCGCCGCGACGGCGTTGCAAATAGCTGGCAAAGGTCAGCGCCGCTTCGCTCGGCACGATGCGCTCGGGCCAGGTGTGCAGGAAACTGCGGGACTTGCCCAACGCCGCCGCCAGTAACAATTCGGCATCCAGGCGCGCGGTGGGCGAGTCGGGCAAATCGGCGGCGCGCAACAAACTGGCAATGATCGTCATTTACTCACCTATCGCAGCCAATTGGTCGGCCTGGTATTCGGCCAGCAACGGCTCGATCACCGCATCGACGCCACCCGCGAGAATCTCGTCGAGGGAATACAGCGTCAGGTTAACCCGGTGGTCGGTGACCCGCCCTTGGGCAAAGTTGTACGTGCGGATCCGTTCGGAGCGATCGCCCGAGCCCACCAACAACTTACGCTCGCTGGCAATGGCATTGGCGGCGGCGCTGGTCTGCTGATCGTTGAGCTTGGCCGACAGCCAGGACATCGCCCGGGCGCGGTTTTTGTGCTGGGAACGCTCTTCCTGACACTCGACAACAATACCGGACGGCAAGTGCGTGATGCGGATCGCCGAGTCAGTCTTGTTGACGTGCTGACCACCGGCACCCGAGGATTTATAGGTATCGATACGCAAATCCGAGGGGTTGATCTCGATCACTTCCTGCTCGTCCGGCTCGGGCAACACCGCCACGGTGCAGGCCGAGGTGTGGATGCGCCCCTGGGATTCAGTGGCCGGAACCCGTTGCACGCGATGCGCACCGGATTCGAATTTCAGCTTGCCATAGACGTTGTCGCCTTCGACCCGGGCGATGACTTCTTTAAAGCCACCGTGTTCACCGATGTTCTCCGAGAGGATCTCCACCCGCCAGCCACGCCGTTCGGCGTAACGCGAATACATGCGGAACAGGTCGCCAGAGAAAATCGCCGCCTCGTCACCACCGGTGCCGGCGCGGATTTCGAGGAACACGTTGCGGCCGTCGTTCGGGTCCTTGGGCAGCAGCATGCGTTGCAGGCTGGCTTCGATTTCGATCAGTTGCTCTTTGGCTTCGCGGACTTCTTCCACGGCCATTTCGCGCATGTCCGGGTCGCTGTCCTTGAGCAGTGCCTGGGCGCCTTCGAGATCGCCTTGCACCTTGAGCAACTGTTTATAGGTCTCGACAATCGGCTCGACTTCCGCGTACTCCTTGGAATAGGTGCGGAATTTGTTCTGATCGGAAATGACTTCGCCGTCGCCAAGCAAGGCGGTCAATTCCTCGAAACGGTCCTGGAGGATGTCCAGCTTATTGAGCAGTGACGCTTTCATTGCGGTTTTTTATCCGAAAAGCTATCCGATGAGCCCTCACCGAGGGCAAAGAGTTCCTGGGCCATGGCCAGTGCATCGAGGCGACCTTCGGCAGAGAGCTTTTTCAACTGCACGCTCGGTGCGTGCAAGAGTTTGTTGGTCAAGCCCCGCGCCAGTTGCACCAGCACGTCTTCGGCGCTGCTGCCGTTGGCCAGCATGCGCTGGGCCTTCTGCAATTCTTCGTCGCGCATGCGCTCACTTTGTTGGCGATAGGCCTTGAGCACATCCACCGCCGCCAGCTCACGCAGGCGAACCATGAAATCTTCGGCGCCGATCGAGACCATCTCTTCGGCCGCCTGGGCTGCACCCTGACGGCTCTTGAGGTTCTCGGCGACAACTTCGTGAAGATCGTCGACGCTATAAAGGTAAACGTCGTCCAGTTCGCCGACTTCAGGCTCGATATCCCGAGGGACGGCGATATCGACCATGAAAATCGGTTTGTGCTTGCGCAGTTTCAGGGCACTTTCTACAGCGCCCTTGCCCAGGATCGGCAACTGGCTGGCCGTGGAGCTGATGACGATGTCGCTGCGCACCAGTTCTGCCGGGATCTCCGAGAGCAACACCGCATGGGCGCCGAACTGCTCGGCCAGGATGCTTGCGCGCTCCAGTGTCCGGTTGGCGACCACGATGCGCTTCACACCCAATTCGTGCAGATGGCGGGCGACCAGGGTGATGGTCTCGCCGGCACCGATCAGCAAGGCCTGGCTGCGTTGCAGGTCGCTGAAAATCTGTTTCGCCAGGCTGACCGCGGCAAACGCCACGGACACCGGGTTCTCGCCGATGGCGGTATCGGTGCGCACTTGCTTGGCGGCGTTGAACGTCGCTTGAAACAAACGCCCGAGCAGCGGACCGATGGTGCCGGCCTCGCGGGCCACGGCGTAGGCCGATTTCATCTGGCCGAGAATCTGCGGTTCGCCCAACACCAGCGAATCGAGCCCGGAGGCCACCCGCATCATGTGACGAACGGCCGCATCATCTTCGTGCACATAAGCGCTCGCGCGCAGCTCTTCGAGGCTCAAATGGTGATAATCGGCCAGCCAGCGCAGGATGACGTCCGCCGAAAGGTGATCCTGTTCTATATAGAGTTCACTGCGATTGCAGGTGGAGAGGATCGCAGCTTCGCGGCTGTCGGTGAGTCGGCAGAGCTGTTGCAAGGCCTCCACCAGTTGCTCAGGGGTAAAGGCCACGCGCTCGCGGACGTCTACTGAAGCAGTCTTGTGGTTAATACCGAGTGCAAGAAAGGCCATTCAAGGTCGCTGATGGTGACGTGAAGCCGGCAATTGTCCTACTTCGCCTCTGCCAGAACAACTACCGCTGACTATTGTCCCAATGACCTGCCTCTATAAAGGCATCGATTGAGACTCGGTTATGTTTGGCTGAAGGCTTGTGTCATGATGATCCGACCGCAGGTTAGTCGTCCTCTTCCTATATGAATAGATCTTCCGCGTTGCTCCTCGCTTTTGTCTTCCTCAGCGGCTGCCAGGCCTTGGCACCCGTTTCGTCGGACGGTACGTCGCCGGTTGAAGACAGCACTCCGGCCCCTGAAAAGCCCAAGGTTTACAGCTCATTCAGTGAAGAAACCGTCTTCAGCCTGTTGAGCGCCGAACTGGCTGGCCAACGCAATCGTTTCGACATTGCCTTGGACAACTACGTGACCCAGGCCATCAATACCCAGGATCCGGGCATCTCCGAGCGGGCGTTTCGCATCGCCGAGTATCTGGGCGCCGATCAGGCCGCTCTGGATACCGCGCTGATCTGGGCAAAAAACGCCCCGGACGACCTCGAGGCGCAACGCGCGGCTGCCGTGCAACTGGCTCGCGCCGGGCGCTATGACGACTCCATGGTCTATATGGAGAAAGTCCTGCAAGGCAAGGGCGACACGCATTTCGACTTCCTCGTCCTGTCCGCGGCCGATACCGACCAGGACACGCGCAATGGCCTGATGAAAAGTTTTGACCGTTTGTTGCAGCGCCATCCGAACAACAGCCAGCTGATTTTCGGCAAGGCCTTGCTGCTGCAACAGGACGGTGACTCCAAAGGCGCATTGACCTTGCTGGAAGACAATCCGCCGGACGAGGGCGAAATCGCACCGATCCTGCTGCGCGCGCGCATGCTGCAAACGCTCGATCGCGGCGATGAGGCCTTGCCGCTGCTGCAAAAAAGCATCAAGAAATACCCGGACGACAAACGCCTGCGCCTGACCTACGCGCGCATGCTGGTTGAACAGGACCGCATGGACGACGCCAAAGCCGAGTTCTCGAGCCTGGTTCAGCAGTATCCGGAAGACGACGAACTGCGTTATTCCCTGGCGCTGGTCTGCCTGGAGGCCAAGGCCTGGGACGAGGCCAAGGGTTACCTGGAAGACCTGATCACCCGGGAAAGCCACGTCGATTCGGCACACCTCAACCTTGGCCGTATCGCTGAAGAGCGCAACGACCCTCAGGGCGCGCTTATCGAGTACGCCCAGGTCGGTGCGGGCAACGATTACCTGCCAGCGCAATTACGCCAGGCCGATATCCTGATGAACAACGGCAAGACCGCCGAAGCCCAAAGCCGTCTGGCAGCAGAGCGCGATGAGCAGCCCGATTACGTGATTCAGTTGTATTTGATCGAAGCCGAAACCCTGTCCGCCAACAAACAGGGCGACAAAGCCTGGAAAGTATTGCAGCAAGCCTTGCAGCAATACCCGGACGATCTGAATCTGCTCTACACCCGGGCGATGCTGGCGGAAAAACGCAATGACCTGGCGCAGATGGAAAAAGACCTGCGACAGATCATCAAGCGCGACCCGGACAACGCGATGGCCTTGAACGCCCTCGGCTACACCTTGTCCGACCGTACAACGCGTTACGCCGAAGCCAAGGCCCTGATCGAACAGGCACACCAGATCAATCCGGAAGACCCGGCGGTACTCGACAGCCTCGGCTGGGTGCACTTCCGTCTGGGCAACCTCGATGAGGCCGAACGTTACTTGCGCCAGGCCCTGGAGCGCTTTCCCGATCAGGAAGTCGCCGCTCACCTGGGTGAAGTTCTGTGGGCCAATGGCAAACAACGCGAAGCCAGGCAAATCTGGAGCAAGTTCCTCAAGGAACAGCCCGACAGCCCTATCCTGCGCAGCACCATCAAGCGCCTGACCGGATCAGAGACTCTTTAAGATTATGTTTTTGCGCCACATCATCGTTTTCAGTTTCATCGCCCTGCTCGCCGGTTGCGCCGGCTTCGGCGCCCGCGAATCGGTCCAGGGCAAAGGCGACCCGGCCCAATGGCGCCAGTACAAACAGCAATTGACCCTCCTCGATGGCTGGCAGATCAACGGCAAAATAGGCATTCGCGCCCCGAAAGACTCGGGCAGCGGCACCTTGTTCTGGCTGCAGCGACAGGATTATTACGACATCCGCCTTTCCGGCCCCTTGGGTCGCGGCGCAGCACGCCTGACCGGTCGCCCCGGCAAGGTCTCGCTGGAAGTCGCCAACCAGGGTCGCTATGAAGCGCCGACGCCTGAAGTGCTGGTCGAAGAACAACTGGGCTGGAAGTTACCGGTGTCCAATCTGGCCTGGTGGGTTCGCGGGCTCCCGGCGCCAGACAGCAAAAGCCGCCTGACACTGGACGCCGACAGCCGCCTGGCCAACCTGGAACAGGATGGCTGGCAGGTCGAATACCTCAGCTATGCCGAGCAAAACGGCTTTTGGTTGCCCGAGCGGATCAAACTGCATGGCACCGACCTTGATGTCACGCTGGTGATCAAGGAATGGCAACCTCGCAAATTGGGGCAGTAAACATGACCGCCCCTCGTTTGACGCTGCCCTCCCCGGCCAAACTCAATTTGATGCTGCACATCCTCGGACGCCGTGAAGACGGTTATCACGAGTTGCAGACGATTTTTCAGTTTCTCGACTATGGCGATGAAATCACCTTCGCTGTCCGCGATGACGGCGTGATTCGTTTGCACACCGAATTCGATGGCGTTCCTCACGACAGCAATCTGATCGTCAAAGCCGCGAAAAAACTTCAGGAGCAATCCGGTTGTCTGCTCGGTATCGATATCTGGATCGAAAAAATTCTGCCCATGGGCGGCGGTATCGGTGGCGGCAGTTCAAATGCCGCGACGACATTGTTGGGTCTCAATCATCTCTGGCAACTGGGCTGGAATGAGGATCGGCTAGCGGTTCTGGGCCTGACACTTGGCGCCGACGTCCCGGTTTTCGTGCGTGGCCACGCTGCTTTTGCCGAAGGCGTGGGGGAGAAACTGACCCCCGTAGACCCCGAAGAACCGTGGTATCTCGTGCTTGTGCCGCAAGTATCTGTAAGTACAGCAGAAATTTTTTCAGATCCGTTGTTGACACGTAACTCTTCTCCCATTAAAGTGCGCCCCGTTCCCAAGGGAAACAGTCGAAATGACTGCTTACCGGTGGTAGCAAGGCGTTACCCAGATATACGTAACGCATTGAATTTGTTAGGTAAATTTACCGAAGCAAAACTCACCGGAACTGGAAGTTGTGTGTTTGGGGGCTTCCCAAGCAAAGCTGAAGCTGATAAAGTCTCGGCCCTTCTTACAGAGACCCTTACAGGGTTTGTAGCAAAGGGAAGCAACGTTTCGATGTTGCATCGCAAGCTGCAAAGTCTGCTCTAAAGGAACCGATTACTGGGTAATCGTTGCAACAGATACAGGGGCGTCGCCAAGCGGTAAGGCAGCAGGTTTTGATCCTGCCATGCGTTGGTTCGAATCCAGCCGCCCCTGCCATTTTCTATACTCATCCAGGTTACCCTCAGCCTCTAGGTACTGCGCGTGTCCAAGATGATGGTCTTTACGGGGAACGCTAACCCCGATCTGGCTCGGCGTGTTGTACGTCAGCTGCATATCCCTCTCGGTGACATCTCTGTCGGTAAGTTCTCCGACGGCGAAATTACTGCCGAGATCAATGAAAACGTCCGCGGTAAAGATGTCTTCATTATTCAGCCGACTTGCGCTCCGACCAACGATAACCTGATGGAACTGGTAGTGATGGCTGATGCCTTCCGCCGCTCCTCGGCTACTCGTATCACTGCTGTTATTCCTTACTTTGGTTATGCCCGTCAGGATCGCCGTCCGCGTTCCGCACGTGTGGCTATCAGCGCGAAAGTCGTTGCTGACATGCTTACCGTAGTCGGCATCGACCGTGTTCTCACGGTTGATCTGCATGCTGACCAAATCCAGGGTTTCTTCGATATTCCGGTAGATAACATCTACGGCTCCCCGGTATTGGTGGATGACATTGAAGATCAGCGCTTCGAAAACCTGATGATCGTTTCCCCGGACATTGGCGGCGTCGTGCGTGCACGTGCTGTTGCCAAATCCCTGGGCGTGGATCTCGGGATCATCGACAAACGCCGTGAGAAAGCCAATCACTCTGAAGTGATGCATATCATCGGTGATGTCGAAGGGCGTACCTGTATTCTGGTCGATGACATGGTCGATACCGCCGGCACTCTGTGCCACGCGGCCAAGGCCCTGAAAGAGCATGGCGCTGCCAAGGTTTTCGCCTACTGCACACACCCTGTGCTGTCCGGTCGGGCGATCGAAAACATTGAAAATTCCATGCTGGACGAATTGGTGGTGACTAACACCATCCCGTTGTCCGCTGCTGCTCAAGCCTGCTCGCGTATCCGTCAACTGGATATCGCGCCGGTTGTTGCCGAAGCGGTCCGCCGCATCAGCAATGAAGAATCGATCAGCGCGATGTTCCGTTAAGGCCCTGCCCTTCTCGAACATCTCGTTGACGAAAAGCGCCCCGCCCCGGCATTCCTGTCGGGGCGGGGCTTTTTTGCCCATATCGCCTTTAGCGCTGGTCGCAACCGCTGGGGCGAATGTGGTTATTTTGGAGATACAACATGAACGATTTTACTCTGAATGCTGAAGTGCGTTCCGACCTGGGGAAAGGTGCGAGCCGCCGCCTGCGTCGTCTCGCAAGCCTGGTACCTGCTGTAGTTTACGGTGGCGAAAAAGCCCCTGAATCCATCAGCATGCTGGCTAAAGAAGTTGCCAAACTGCTCGAAAACGAAGCGGCTTACAGCCACATCATCGAGCTGAACGTTGGCGGCACCAAGCAAAACGTAATCATCAAAGCTCTGCAGCGTCACCCGGCTAAAGGCCACGTGATGCACGCTGACTTCGTACGCGTTGTAGCTGGCCAGAAACTGACCGCTATCGTGCCTGTACACTTCGTTGGCGAAGAAGCTCCGATCAAGAAAGGCGGCGAAGTTTCGCACGTTGTTGCTGAAATCGAAGTGACCTGCCTGCCAAAAGACCTGCCTGAATTCATCGAAGTCGACCTGGCTAACGCCGAAGTCGGTTCGATCATTCACCTGTCTGACCTCAAAGCCCCTAAAGGCGTTGAGTTTGTTGCTCTGGCACACGGTGATGACAAGGCTGTTGCCAACGTCCACGCTCCACGTGTTGCTCCAGAAGCTACTACTGAAGAAGGCGCAGCAGAGTAATTTGACTCTGTTCGCCGGAGTGACCGGTAACATCGCGGACTAGAGCGTAGCGAGAAAGCGGGCGAGAACGCGGAGTTTACATAATGGTAAATGAGCACTTGTCGTCCACTTTCGCCGCACACAACTGTCGCGGCGATGTTATCCACCACTCCAAGAAAGGGCCCCTATCGTGACTGCCATCAAACTGATCGTTGGCCTGGGAAATCCAGGCGCTGAATACGAACAGACCCGGCATAACGCAGGGGCCCTTTTTGTTGAGCGCATCGCGAACGCACAAGGCGTAAACCTTGTGGCGGATCGCAAATATTTCGGCCTGACCGGGCGTTATTCGCATCAGGGTCAGGATGTTCGTCTGTTGATTCCCACCACGTACATGAACCGCAGCGGCCAAGCCGTGGCGGCACTCGCCGGTTTCTTCCGCATCACGCCTGAAGAAATCCTCGTGGCGCACGACGAACTCGACCTGCCACCCGGCGTTGCCAAGCTCAAACAAGGCGGCGGCCATGGCGGTCACAACGGGTTGCGCGACATCATTGCGCAACTGGGCAATCAGAATACCTTTTACCGCTTGCGGCTTGGCATTGGCCACCCGGGCGTTGCCAGTATGGTTTCAAATTTCGTCCTGGGTCGTGCGCCACGCGCCGAACAGGAAAAACTCGATGCCAGCATCGACTTTGCCCTCGGCGTGCTGCCGGATATCCTCGCCGGTGAATGGAACCGCGCGATGAAAAACCTGCACAGCCAGAAGGCCTGACTCACTCCTCGGGGAAAAAATCATGGGATTCAATTGCGGCATCGTCGGCCTGCCTAACGTCGGCAAGTCCACCCTATTCAACGCCCTGACCAAATCCGGGATCGCGGCCGAGAACTTCCCCTTCTGCACCATCGAGCCAAACACTGGCATCGTGCCAATGCCGGATCCGCGCCTGGAAGCCCTGGCGGCCATCGTCAATCCGAAGCGTATCCTGCCAACCACCATGGAATTCGTCGACATCGCTGGCCTGGTTGCCGGCGCCTCGAAAGGTGAAGGCCTGGGCAACAAGTTCCTCGCCAACATCCGCGAGACCGATGCCATCGCTCACGTGGTCCGCTGCTTTGAAGACGAGAACGTAATTCACGTCTCCAACAGCGTCGACCCGAAACGCGACATCGAGATCATCGACCTCGAACTGATCTTCGCCGACCTCGACAGCTGCGAGAAGCAACTGCAGAAAGTCGCTCGCAACGCCAAGGGTGGTGACAAGGACGCCGTGGTCCAGAAAGGTCTGCTGGAGCAACTGATCGCTCACTTCACCCTCGGCAAGCCTGCGCGTACGCTGATGAAAACCATGGGCGCCGACGACAAAGCGGTGATTCGTGGTTTCCACCTGCTGACCACCAAGCCGGTCATGTACATCGCCAACGTCGCTGAAGACGGTTTCGAGAACAACCCGCTGCTGGACATCGTCAAAGCCATCGCCGAAGAAGAAGGCGCCATGGTAGTTCCGGTCTGCAACAAGATCGAAGCCGAAATCGCCGAACTGGATGACGGCGAAGAGAAAGACATGTTCCTCGAAGCCCTGGGTCTCGAAGAACCTGGCTTGAACCGCGTCATCCGCGCCGGTTACGAAATGCTGCACCTGCAGACCTACTTCACCGCCGGTGTCGAAGAAGTCCGCGCCTGGACCGTCCGCGTCGGTGCTACCGCACCACAAGCCGCCGGCGTGATCCACACCGACTTCGAAAAAGGCTTCATCCGCGCCGAAGTCATCGCCTATGACGACTTCATCCAGTACAAGGGCGAAGCCGGCACCAAAGAAGCCGGTAAATGGCGCTTGGAAGGCAAGGACTACATCGTTAAAGATGGCGACGTGATGCACTTCCGTTTCAACGTCTAAGTTTCAAGACGAAGCACCCGCCCAAGAAAAAGCCGCGTTTAGACGCGGCTTTTTTGTGCCTGAAATAATCATCCGCCACACCATCGAACCAATGTGGATTCAGGCCTTTTTGGTTCTCGGCAGGAAGATCGCCAGCACACCCAACAACGGCAGGAACGAACACAGGAAGTACACGTATTCGATACCGTGAACGTCCGCCAGATACCCGAGCAACGCCGCACCAATCCCGCCAAAGCCGAACATCAATCCGAAGAACACCCCGGCAATCATCCCGACATTGCCCGGCACCAGTTCCTGGGCATACACCACGATCGCCGAAAACGCTGACGCCAGGATGAAGCCGATCACGACGCTGAGGATGCTGGTCCAGAACAGATCAACGTGAGGCAGGATCAGGGTGAACGGTGCGACGCCAAGAATCGAGAACCAGATCACCGCCTTACGCCCGATTTTGTCGCCGATCGGCCCACCGAAGAACGTCCCCGCCGCTACCGCTCCGAGAAACAGAAACAGGTGCAACTGCGAACTCGCCACCGACAGGTCGAATTTCTCGATCAGGTAAAAGGTGAAGTAGCTGGTGAAGCTGGCCATGTAGAAATACTTGGAGAACACCAGCAATCCGAGCACCACCAGTGCACTGATCACCCGGTTCTTCGACAAGCCATGCGTCGCCGCCTGACCTTGCTTGAGCTTGAACAGGCTCAAGTGATTGGCGTACCAGCGGCTGATCCGATAGAGCACGAACAACGCAAACACGGCAAACAGCCCAAACCAGGCGACATGACCCTGGCCGAAAGGAATGATGATCGCCGCAGCCAGCAACGGACCGAAGGCCGAACCCGCATTACCACCGACTTGAAAGGTCGATTGCGCCAGGCCAAAACGCCCGCCCGAGGCCAGTCGCGCCACGCGAGAAGCTTCCGGGTGAAAGGTTGAGGAGCCGATACCGATCAACCCCGCCGCCAGCAGAATCAACGGGAAGGTGCCGACCACCGACATCATCAAAATGCCGATCAGTGTGCAAACCGTCCCGGCCGGCAGCAGCCAGGGTTTGGGATGGCGATCCGTGTGGTAACCGACCCATGGCTGCAACAGCGAAGCCGTCAGCTGGAATGTCAGGGTGATCAAACCAACCTCGGTAAATGTCAGGCCATAGTTGGCCTTGAGCATCGGATAAATCGACGGCAGTACCGACTGGATCAGGTCATTAATCAGATGCGCCAGCGCCACTGCGCCGATGATGCGCATGACCAGAGGGCTGCTTTGTGAAGTCGCGGGTGCCGACGTCGCGCCGGCCTGAACATTGCTGATAGCCATGAGAATTTCCGTACAGCAGATGGGTGCACACGTGCAGGTGCGTCAATGTGCCATTTTTCAGTGCAGCAGCGCCATCCCCTTAGCCTGCTAACGACCCCGATTTTCATCGCCGAAACGGTGATAGCGCAACGCCATGGTCTGAATCTTGCCTTGCTAATGCCCTTCAACGCGGCCCCTTACAAAGGGGACCGAGAATGGGAAGTTTCGCCACAGAGTCGGCCTACAGAGCTGACGAGGGTGAACTTTCGAGGCCTTTTATGGGGGCACAAGTCGCGGGCGCAACGGCCCCGACGCACGCCGATGGTGCGTGGTGTCCAGAGGAGTCATGGGGCATGCAGGCTTTTTTATCACCGGGGATCGGGTTGCTGGGGCGTTTTGGCTTCGCACGCAAATTTCAGCTGTTGTTCTTGCTGTTTATCCTGCCGCTGGCGGGCAGCCTGTTGATGATCGGTCAGGACTATCGCGACAAACTGAACCTGATCTCCGGCGAACGTGCCGGCGTTCGTCAACTGCTCGCCCTGGATGCGCTAGATAACTTGCTCGCCGCCCAGCGTGACCGCGCGGCTCGTTGGCGCGCGACGGAAACCAATCGCCAACCAACACCGGCCACGCTCGCGGCGATGGCCGCGTTTGATGCGGTTCAGCCCGCCGTTACCCAAGCCACTTCGGATCTGGGCAATGCGCTGCAAACCGAAGGTGCGGAAGGCGAAACCCTGGCCCGTTATCAAGCGCTGCAAACCGCCCTCAACGGCCTCGACTCGAAAAGTCTGAGCGGTGTCGGCTGGTGGCCGGATGGTTATGATCGTTTCACCAACGCCTTAAGCGCCCTGCAAGCCTTGCGCGAGCAGATCGCCATGGACAATCGCCTGACCCTCGCGCCGTGGCTGGAAACTTATCTGCTAACCCAGATATCTACACAGCACGCGCCGGACCTGATCGAACGGGTTGGTCGTCTGGCCAGCGTCGGCCAGGCATCGGTGGTGTCCGGCCAATTCACCCTGCAAAGCCGTCTGCAGTTGCGCGACCTGCGCAGCCGTATCGGCGACGCCCGGGAGCAGCTGGTAAAAACCGCCAGCCGGCTCGAAGCGCGCCTACCCAGCGCCTTACAAGCCTGGGCCGGGCAATATCACGACAGCCTCAAGCACCTCGATGCCGAGTTGAAAGTCCTTGATGACGGTGTGTTCGGCGGCAGCATCAAGCTCAAGCCGGAAGAGTTCGAACGCAGCCTGGACGCCCTGCTCACTGACCTGGCCTCGCTGCGCCAGCAATCGCTGGTGTCGCTGGATCAACGTCTGGATTACTACCACGGCTCGGCGATTCGCCAGTTCATCGTGGTGGCGACGATCTTCGGCTGCCTGCTGCTGGCTGCGCTGTACTTGTTCATCTGTTTGCAGGCCTCGATCCGTCGCAGCGCCAGCGGCATCACTGTGCTGGCCGAAGCATTGCGCGACGGCAACCTGAGCCTGCAAGTGCCGGTGCAAGGCCGCGACGAACTGGCCGCCATCAGCACCGCCCTCAACGTCGCCGTGGTGCAACTGCGCAACAGCCTGCTGGGGGTCGATCACGAAACCTTGCAGCTGAGCAACGCAGTACGCACGCTCAACCATCACTCCAGCGGTGCCTTGGGCGAAGTCGAAGCCCAGCAATTGCAGATCAGTCAGATCGCCGCGGCGGCCACGCAATTGGCCGCGACCTCTCAAGGTGTCGCTCAGAGTTGCGAACAGGCTTCTGGCAGCGCTCAGCACACCCAACGCATCGCCGCCGACAGCAGCCGTGACAGCCAGCGTACGACAGCGAGCATTCAGCAGCTCAATCAACGCTTGAACGACACCGCCGCGGCACTGGGCCGCGTCAGTGAGCAAGGGCAGCAGATTCAGTTGGTGGTGGACACCATTCGCGGGGTCGCCGAACAGACGAACCTGTTGGCGCTCAATGCCGCCATCGAGGCCGCTCGCGCTGGCGAACAAGGTCGCGGCTTTGCCGTGGTAGCCGATGAAGTGCGCAGCCTGTCGCAACGCACCCAGTCTTCTACCGCGCAGATCGCCGGCACGGTCGACAGCCTGCGCAACACGGTGAACGAAGCGGTGAGCCTGATGGAAGCCGCCTGCGGCCAGGCTCAGTCCGATGCCCAGGCCGTCACAGGCCTCGGTGAACGCCTGGGGGAAATTGCCAGCGCCGTGCAGAGCGTCACCGATACCCTGGCGCAGATCGCCACAGCGGTGGACGAGCAAGCGACCACCGCCGACGAGGTCAGCGGCAATATCCAGCAAGTCGATCAGGCGGCGGTACGCTTGCTCGAAGGCGCGCGGGCGGTGAACCTCGCGGCAGACACTCTGAGCCAGGGCAGTAAGGCCTTGAGTGCCAATACCGGGAGATTTCAGCTCAGTTGACGCCCTCCTCTGATCCGTTTTTTTGGGTCAGGTGGATAAGCGGTTGAAAGCGTAGAGAAATATTTTAGATTTACGCTTGACACATCTCAGTTACGAGCCAATAATGCGCGCCACTTGGCTACATAGCTCAGTTGGTTAGAGCATAGCATTCATAATGCTGGGGTCCGGGGTTCAAGTCCCTGTGTAGCCACCAAGTACCTGTTTACAGATGTCTCCATGAGTCTCTAAGCAACCTCAAGAAGCCCGCCTAGTGCGGGCTTTCTTGTTTCTGGCTATATCTCCTTATCTATCCCTATATCTTCCCTTCGTGTATCCCGTCGTGCACCTTGGAAAATAATTGAAACTAAGGGGTGATAAAACGCCGCCCTTTGGCCGATACCGTACTCGCCACCCTTGAGCCAGAGGCCAAGGAATACCGGGAACTGGACGGCAACGCCCTGTACCTGCGGGTACGAAGCCAGGAAGGCCGCAGAGATCGAAGCGACCAACATCCCGCCGGGTCAACGGAACTCGAAGAGTTCGAAGTGCAGATTAGCTTTCGGAATCCGGTTGATATCCATCAGATCATGCACTTTGGTCAATAAGCCTTTGGGACCGCAAAAACTTACGTGAATTTTGTGTGGTTCGGTTTGAGCCACCGCTTGACGCAAGGTTTCGGCCAACTGTTCGATTCCACCAACATTACGAACAAATTGTGCCCCACGCATCTTGGTCATGGTTTGCAACTCGTCCGGCGGTGGGAACGCGCGCGAGGGCGTGAAGCAATAGACCAGAGTCGCTTTTTCGAAGTCTTTAGCGTCTGGATCTTGCAACCAGGAAATGAAGGGAGAAATACCCACACCTGCGCCGATCCAGATTTCCCGCTCGGCCTCAGAAGCGCGTTTAAAACGTCCGTAAGGGGCATATATAGTGGCGCGCATTCCGATTGTTGCGCACTCGCAGAGCTTTTTGGTGTAATCCCCCAGCCCTCTGATCATGAACGCAATCGGCCCATTCGGCCCATTGGCGCTAGCAATCGTGAAGGGATGTGGCTCCCGCAGGCCTTTTTGCTGCATTGCCAGAAACGCGAACTGCCCGGCTTTGAAGTCAAAGCCTTTATGAATGGGCTCCAGTTTTAAATGCAGCGCATCATTTTCTTTATTCACGGCTGTCACACGGTACTCGCCCGCACGGGCAACAAATGGATAGAGCACTAGTTTGTAGACAGCGGCGAGCACACCTAATCCGCAGAACAGCGTCAACCAGATACCAGAAGGACTGAGCAGGGTGATCGGCGATTTGAAGCTGAGCCAATGCAAGATCACGATCAGGAACAATGGGCCGGACAGCTTGTGCCACCATCGCCATAGGCTGTAAGGAATGTTGCGGTTCAGCGCCAGTAGCACTATCAGACCCAGTGCGACATAGCTCAACTGGCGTACCAGTCGCGTCCAGTATTTTGGCAGTTCCAGGATAGGTACGCTGTTCCAAACATCCAGATTCGCCTTGAATACAAAGTGATACGTAGCAAACACGAGCGCCCATATGCCTAGCCATTTGTGCGACTCATAGACGCGATCCAGGCCGCCAAACAGATTCTCAACTACACCCCAGCGACTGGCCAGCAGGCAGGCAGCAGCCATGTAAATCAGTGCGCTAGTCCCGAGTGCCAGGCTAAGGGTTGCCGACGTCAGCCAAGTATCGATAGGTATTTCAATCAGCAGCGCCAGTGTGGTAATCAGCAAGATGCCGAGTATGCAGTGCGAGGCTTTCAACGCGAGTGCTCCAATCATTAATTCGGTGCTGTAAGACTGAATCTCACCGACCTTGGATATTTCAGGGGCTCCCGACTCTAGCAAATTACAGAAATAGGTATATGACCTCGATCATAATCAGAGCGCAAATTCAAACGAATCCGTTCGTACATACAACCACTTACTACACTTGGCATTCCGACTGGCTTCCTGATCACTTTAACCAACCTCTTTGCTTTTTTGGTGGGCAACTGCATCGACGTAATAACCCTGTGTCTCCTATTGGTCGATTCTGTTAAAACAGTCGGCCATAGTTCCACGCCAAAAAAGCACGACAGCTCCGCACCGGCAGAATGGGGTGGTGAAATACCGGGTCATCCAATCCTTAGCGCGCCAAGAAATACTAGACAGGCCCTGGACGGATTTCCGTCGACAGATGCCGCTAAAATCACTGGCAGCCCAAGCACTGCGCCCTCAGGCGGATCAATCTCCAAAAGTGATGAGCCAGGCAATCGAGCCAATTCCGGCTGGATCTCCATAGGGCAAATCGAGCCGATCATCCGACAGCTCAAATCTGATTCACCCTCATTTTGTGGGCGTCTCGATCAGAGAGCGAAAAAGGGTAAAAATGGCCCAGCAGCGAGCACCGTGTATCCCCTGGTGTATCCCTAACTAATGACCACCCACAAAAACCCTTTAAATACAGCAATTTCAGAAACCAGTTCAAATGACTGTGTAACTAAAAACGGCTTACCGAAAGGTCGGCCGTTTTTTTATGCCTCAAGAAAAGTGCCTCCGAACCATAGGGCGGTAAATGCCTGCGCATATGGGTTCGCTCCTACAGTTAATGCCCAAGAGTGAACACAAAAGAGACCACCCTATCGCGTCAGGAGCGAATTGCCGGCAATGCCAACAACGCTCGCTCCCAAATCTGCCAGGTCCGCAGCCAGACCATCGCCTGCCAGTCGCTGTCGGCGGGATAGAACTGCTCGAGCAGATTGAGTTTTATCTCGCGCCCCGTTGAGTCATTCGGATTGCCGTGAAGATGCAGCCAATGATCATCACGCAGATGACGATGAACCTCAGGCCCCGGATACGTCCCGCACTCGATCACGAATGGCATCAACCGCACTTGCGGCAATGCATTGATCAACGCCTGTGAGGTGTAGCCGGTCGCGGTCGCCGCAACACCGGTTTCGCTCAAGGTGTCGGCGCCGGTGTGCAAGGTGTAGAGCCATGGACCGTAAATGGCCTGCGCATCTATCAGCGCCGGGTAGGCCGACTCGGTGATGGTCAGCAACATCGGATGACCATACTCCCCGGCCCCCGTGTGCAAGTCGAAACACATGGCGACGTCGGCATGGGCGACGTGGTTCTGAATGATCTGGTGCAGCGTCCGGTTCGACCAGCTCGGCGCCAGCCCACCGTAAAACAGACCATCGGGATGGCTGTGCTGGCCACCCTCGACGATCGACATCACCGCCGGCCAGCCGTGCTCGCGGATCTGCTCGTCGAGCAAGGCATCGGCGCGATCACGTTCAGGGCCTTGCAGCTCAGTGCAGGCATAGATTTCATGCAACGCTGAATAGGCTCGGTTGTCCGGCAGCGGACGTTCGAAATTCAGGTGATTGCGGTTCAGGTCGATGTTGTCTTCGTTGACCCGACGCAACCACGCCGTACCCCAAGGATTGATCAGGTGGACCATCACCACCGCGACATCGGTCGGCAGTGAACGCTTGCCCAACTCCTGCAACCACTTGATCTGACATCCCGAACCATAGAAGCCTTCAACGCCATGGGTGCCGCTGAACGCAATCAACAAGCGCTTGGCGTCCGGATCACCCAGCACTGCCACATCGGTGCTTAGTGATTCGCCGAATGGCCCCTTGAGCGGATGCGAATACTCGGTCAGCGTCGCGCCGGCCGCGGTTGCCGCCGCAAGAAATTGTTCACGCTGGCTGCGGTAGCTTGGCTGGGTTGGAAACTCGGTCTGCATGTCTGCCTCTTGTTGATCTTCTGGCCAGTCTGTTGGCAATGACCCTACAGAAAATCCTCCATTTCATGAAGGGCAAAAGCGCCTTTGCTGTGGGCTTCGGTTTGCGTCCCTCCCTGTCGACCGATAAAGTCCCCGTACTTTTATCCCACGGACGGAGTGCCGCGCGTGTTCTCAGCCTTCCACTTGAACCGTTATCGCCTGTCAGCCGTGTCGTTGATCGCCACGGTTTTAACCCTCGCGGCCTGTAGCGCCCCGACCTCCTCGACGTTGCCTGTTGCGCCGGAAATCGCCTCGGGCTATCGCACCGACTTGCACAGCCAAAACGCCACGAAACACATGGCGGCAGCGGCCAATCCTTTAGCGGCCGAAGCCGGACGCGAGATGTTGCGTCAGGGCGGTTCGGCGATTGATGCCGCGATTGCGATGCAGGCCGTGCTGACCCTGGTCGAACCGCAATCCTCGGGCATTGGTGGTGGGGCGTTGATCGTGCTCTGGGATGGCAAGGCTGTGCGCACCTACGACGGCCGCGAAACCGCACCGGCCGGCGCCACCGAGAAGCTTTTCCTGCAGGCCGACGGCCAACCGATGCCATTCACCCAGGCGCAGATCGGTGGTCGCTCGGTGGGGACGCCTGGCGTAATGCGGGCGCTTGAACTGGCCCATCAAAAACACGGGCGCCTGCCATGGCCGCAGCTGTTCGAACCGGCCATCAAACTGGCGGACCAAGGCTTTGCCATCTCGCCGCGCCTGCACCGGTTGATTGCCTCGGACTCATCCTTGCGGCGCTCGCCGGACATGGTGGCTTACTTTCTGAATGCCGATGGCAGCCCGAAATCTGCCGGCACGGTGTTGAAAAATCCGGCACTGGCCGCTGTGTTCAAACGCATCGCCAAGGAAGGACCGGATGCGTTGTACAAAGGCCCCATCGCACAAGAGATCGTCGCCAAGGTTCAGGGCCACGCCAACCCCGGCAGCCTGTCGCTGAACGATCTCAAAGGCTACAGCGCCAAGGAACGAGCGCCGTTGTGCACCGATTACAAACGCTGGCAGGTTTGCGGCATGCCGCCACCGTCGTCGGGCGGGATCGCCGTGGCGCAGATTCTCGGCACTCTACAAGCCTTGGAAACTCGCGATCAACGCTTTGCTCTGGCGCCGTTGATACCGGTCAAGACCAACAAACCTGCGGCCATCGAGCCAGCCGCTGAAGCCGTACACCTGATATCCGAAGCCGAACGCCTGGCTTACGCCGACCGTGCACAGTACGTGGCCGACGCCGACTTCGTCCCGGTCCCCGTCAAAGGTCTGGTGGACCCGACATATCTCGCCAGCCGCGCAGCCTTGATCGGTGAGCGCAGCATGGGCACGGCTAAACCCGGCACCCCGCCGGGCATTCAGGTCGCCTACGCGCCGGACCGCTCGCCGCTGCGAATCTCCACCTCGCAAGTGGTGGCGGTCGATGACGAAGGCGGCGCCGTGTCCATGACCACCACCGTGGAATCGGCGTTCGGCTCACACCTGATGGTCCAGGGCTTTTTCCTCAACAATCAGATGACCGACTTTTCGTTCATCCCCGAAGAGAACGGCCAAAAGGTCGCCAACCGCGTCGAACCCGGCAAACGCCCGCGCTCGTCCATGGCCCCAACCCTGATCTTCGACCGTCAGAGCGGTGAATTCCTCGCCACCGTCGGCTCTCCCGGCGGCTCGCAGATCATCGAATACGTCGCCAAATCCACCATCGGTATGCTCGACTGGAACCTTGATCCGCAAACCGCCATCAACCTGCCCAACTTCGGCAGCCGCAACGGCCCGACCGAACTGGAACAAGGGCAGTTCAGCCCTGCGCTGATTCAGACACTCAAGGACAAAGGGCACAGTGTGAACGAGATCGACATGACCAGCGGGACTCAGGCGATTGTCCGGATGAAGGATGCGCAGGGGAACGCTTCGTTGGCGGGTGGGGCTGACCCGCGGCGTGAGGGGGCCGCGTTGGGGGATTGAGTCACACATAGGGATTATGAAAGGGCTTACCGGGAGGTAGGCCCTTTTTTATGGGTAACAGATCCTGATTGGATACAGCCTAGCGCGAGATCTTCAGCGTCTGCCGCGCTTTGTGCTTCTCCAGCGCCAGCTCGATCAATCGGCTGACCAGTTCGCTGTAAGTCATTCCGGTGGCCTGCCACAGCTTGGGGTACATGCTGATACGGGTGAAACCCGGCAGTGAATTGATTTCGTTGATCAGCACTTCGCCGCTGTCGGTCAGGAACACATCGACCCGTGCCAACCCGGAACAGCCCAGTAGCTGAAAAGCCTCGACGGCCAAGGCACGAATGCGCTCGCTGGCCTCGACGCTGATATTGGCCGGGACCACCACTTCAGCAGCCTTGTCGTCGATGTACTTGCTGTCGTAGGAATAGAACCCGCTGCGTACCACGATCTCGCCACAACCACTGGCGATGGCGTCTTCGTTGCCGAGCACCGCGCATTCGATCTCGCGGCCGCTGACGGCGGATTCGATCAGTACTTTCTCGTCGAAACCCAGGGCCAGTTCGACCGCGGCCACGTATTCGGCTTCGTCAGTCACCTTGCTCACGCCCACGGAAGAGCCCTGATTGGCCGGTTTGACGAACAGCGGCAGGCCGAGTTTGCCTTGCACCTGGGCAAATCCGGTGCGCGCTGCGGTGGCGCGGGTCAAGGTCACGAACGGGGTGACGGCCAGCCCGGCATCACGCAGCAGGCGTTTGCTGATGTCCTTGTCCATACAGACCGCCGAACCGAGCACATCGGTGCCGACAAACGGCAGATCGGCCATGCGCAGCAAACCTTGCAGGCAACCGTCTTCACCCAGGGTGCCGTGGACAATCGGGAAGATCACATCGACGTGGCCCAGCAGTTCCTGACTGGAGGTTTCCACCAATTGCTGGCTGGCCTTGCCCGGCACCACGGCCAGTTCACGGTTGGACTGGTTGAGGGCGATCAGGGCCGGATTTTCCTGGTTGAGCAGGAAGTTTGACGGATCGTTGAGGTGCCAATGGCCTTGCTTGTCGATACCGATCAGCACCGGTTCGAAGCGTGAGCGATCCAGTGCGTCGACGATGTTCTTCGCCGACTGGAGCGACACTTCGTGCTCAGCCGAACGGCCCCCAAAAATAATCCCCACACGCAGCTTGCTCATTACCTGGCCTCAATTGTGACAAGTGAAAAGAAGTGACCGGACGCACCTCATCGATTGGCCACCAGATGCGCACCGAACAGTAGGTAGCAACTACCGGCAAAACGGTCCAGCCATTTGCGTGATCGCTCATAAGTCCCCGCGACCCGGCGGCTGGCAAACAGCAGCGCTACGCTGCAATACCAACTGAAAGACAAAGTCGCCATGGTCAATACGGCCAGCGTCAGCAACATCGGTGGCACAGAAGCAGGCATGGCCGTAGCGAAGATCGTCGCGACGAACAGTGCGGATTTGGGGTTGGTCATATTGCCCAGAAAGCCCTGGCCATACACCGACAACAACGTGCGCCCCGCCCCGTCAACCAGGCCGCTATCGCCCGTAACCAAAGGTGGTTTGCGCTTGAATTGCTTCAATCCAGATAGATCAAGTAGCAACCACCGGCAATCTTGAAACCCAGGTAGAGCGTCGGCGCCGCGCTGAACAGGGATTTGATTCCCAGCCCGCCCGCGAGCCCCCAAAGCACAGTGCCAGTCGCCACGCCCAGGGCGGCCACTACGCCGTGACGCTTGGATTGACTGGCCGCCAATTGCGCGATGTTGAAAAAGTTCGGCCCCGGCGTCACCACCGCAACGGTCCACAACAGCGCCAACGATAACAACGGCGCGGCGTAGCTCAGGTGGGACATTTCCATGACGTGGGTCGCCTTCGTGGCTCGAGAGAATATGCAACACCTTGCAACATTAGCCCGGCTTTTTCTACCGGCCGAGTGGTTCTATCGGAAGGCAGACAGACGGGTTATCACTGGGTTACCGTATTGCGCATCGAGCTCAAGACAACGACACCATGGCCAAGCACACACTGCCCATCGACTGGTTTCACCGCGCGCCCGACGTCGGCGGGCTGCAGCGTTTCGAGGCGTATTTTGCAGGCCACGGCTATGACCTTCACCGCCACGACACCTACGCCATCGGCCATACCCTGGCCGGTGTGCAGCGTTATCAGTATCGCGGTGGCTGGCGACACAGCCTGCCAGGCGCGACGATGGTGTTGCACCCGGACGAAGTTCACGATGGCGAAGCCGGTACCGAGACCGGGTTCCAGTACCGGATGATGTACATCGAACCGGCGCTGATCCAACAAATGCTCGGCGGTCAGCCGCTACCATTTATCAAGAACGGGCTGTCGAACGACCCGCGCCTGTTCGCCGCCACCAACGTGCTGCTGCGAAGTCTGGATTGTCCCCTCGAACCGCTGGAGGAACAGGATGCGCTGTTCGATCTGGCGCAAGCCTTGAACAGCGTCTCCGGTGCGACCCACACACGTACCAGCTTCGACTACGTGGCAGCAGAACGCGCGCGGGAGTACATGCACAGCGCCCTCGACCGCACCGTGACCCTGGAAGAACTGGCGCAACACGCCGGTCGGGATCGCTGGAGTCTATCGCGCGATTTCCGCCTGCTGTTCGGCACCAGCCCTTATCGATACCTGACCATGCGCCGCCTGGATCTGGTCCGTTCGCTGCTGATTCAGGGTCAGTCGCTGGTCAGCGCCGCGTTGATCGCAGGCTTCACCGATCAAAGCCACATGACCCGCCAGTTCAGCAAAACCTACGGTCTGTCACCGGCCCGCTGGATGAAAATGCACCGCCGCTAAGCCACGCACAATCGTACAAGAAGCACGCCGATACGCTGGCTATCGTGGATTCACGATCAACCACGAGAGCCGCTTCATGAAAGCTTACAAAAGCCTGAACTTCGCTGAAAAAATCTCCCGGATCCCGTCGTACTGGACACCTCGGGTCATTGCCGAAATGAACGACTACCAGTTCAAGGTGGTGAAGCTGCTCGGGGATTTTATCTGGCACGATCACCCTGATACAGACGAAACGTTCATCGTCCTCGAAGGGCAGTTGCGCATTGACTTTCGCGATGGCCACGTGCTGGTGAACGCCGGCGAAATGTATGTGGTGTCAAAGGGTGTCGAACACAAACCGTTCGCCGAGCAGGAGGTGAAACTCCTGCTGATCGAACCCAAGGGTGTGTTGAACACGGGCAGCGAAGGTGGCGAGCGCACTGCGCAAAATGACGTATGGGTGTAAAAAGCAGCCGGCTTACGACTGCAAGGTTTTGCCGTCTACCGGGTCGCCAATCTTCAAGAAATGCCCGCCAGCCACATGGTGCAAGGTGCGCAACGCGTCTTGCCCCTCGAAGTGCCAGCGGCCCTCGCTGAAAACACGCTCGTCGGCGTGAGCGGCAATCACTTCGGCCAGGAACAGATCGTACTGTTGGTGATTGTCGGGCTCCGGCAGCAGTCGGCATTCCAGCCAGGCCACGCAGCCTTCAAGCAGCGGCGCATCGATCAACTCGCCGCTGAAGGCTTGCAAGCCATAGACCTGGAACTTGTCCTGGCCTTTTTCCCGGGTCAACTCCAGGCCGGAGGTCGAGCCAACGGTTTGTACGATATCGGCCTGGGCGGCGCAGGGAACGTTCAGCACGAACGTGCCCGACGCTTCCAGCAGTTGTCGGGTCCAGGTTGACTTGTCCAGCACCACGGCAATCTTCGGCGGCTCGAAATCCAGCGGCATGGCCCAGGCCGCCGCCATGATATTGCGCTGACCGTCATGGGCTGCGCTGACCAGCACGGTTGGCCCGTGATTGAGCAGACGATAGGCCTTGGACAACGGAACCGGGCGGCGATGGGCAACGCTCATGATGACTGCACCAGGAAAAAGAACCGATTGTAGTTGCCCTGCAAAAAAGTTGCAGGATGACCACCCGATCAACTGACACGGTTCAGTCGTGCTATCACGCCTTCCATCTTGGGTCGTCGTACAGCCCATTCCTGTCGAGTAATGCCAGGTAGGCGGCTGCGGGCGTTATTTCAATCAGCCGCGCGCGTTGAAGACGGGGCACCGAACCCGCTGACCGTCCTAGATGCAGGCAGCCGCGCTTTGACTGCCAACGTGGGGCATGCGCGCGCCGAAATATGCCGCGCTGCTGATCCCCACGGCCCCCATCACCGCGCTGAAGATCACGCAGATCCACGGACTCCACGGCATCAGACCTATCAACAGAAGCGGTGTGATACTCGCCCATGCGGCGTAGGCAATGTTGTAGGTGAAGGAAATCCCCGAGACGCGAATCCGCGCCGGGAACAGGCTCACCATCACCGACGGCACCGCGCCGACCACTCCACAACAAAGACCGGCTACTGCGTAAGCCAGACCGATCCAGCTACCGCCGATAATCAGGCAGGTATAAAGCACGCCGATGCCCAGTGGCAGCAGCAAGCTATAGAGCATCACGGTACGCCACGCGCCGATGCGGTCGACCAGCAAACCGGCGATCACGCAACCAATGTTCAGAAAGACAATGCCCAAGGCACTCAGGGCGAAGGTGTGACTGGCGGTCATGCCGAAGGTTTTCTGCATCATCGTCGGGGTGATCACCACGAATACCACCACTGCCGAGGTCAGCACGCAGGTGAGGATCATCGCCGGCAACATGGCCAGGCGATGCTCGCGCAACACCGTGCGCAATGGCAGTTCGACGTCCGCATCGCGACGGGCCTGCATGGCCATGAACACCGGGGTTTCGCTGAGCCAGCGGCGCAGCCAGACGCCGATAACGCCGAACACCCCGCCCAGCAGGAACGGGTAACGCCAGGCGTAATCGAGAATTTCTGCGGGAGTGAACGCCTGGGCCAGAAACGTCGCCGTCAAGGCGCCGATCAGATAACCAAAGGTCAGCCCGGCCTGCAGGAAACCGAGGGCATAACCGCGATGGCCCGGCGGTGCGTGCTCGGCGACGAACACCCAGGCGCTCGGCACTTCACCGCCCACCGCTGCGCCTTGCAAAATCCGTAATGCCAACAGCAGCAGCGGGGCGAAATAGCCGATCTGGGCGTAGGTCGGCATGATGCCGATCAGCAGGCACGGCAGCGCCATCATCAGAATGCTCAGGCTGAAGACCTTCTTGCGCCCCAATTTGTCAGCGAAATGCGCCATCAAAATCCCGCCCAGGGGCCGTGCCAGATACCCGGTGGCGAAAATCCCGAAACTTTGCAGCAAGCGCAGCCACTCCGGCATTTCCGGCGGGAAGAATAGCTGGCTGAGGGTCAGCGCAAAAAATACGAAAATGATGAAATCGTAGATTTCCAGCGCACCGCCGAGGGCTGCGAGGCCCAGGGTCTTGTAGTCCGAGCGATTGAACGGCGCCGGGCGCGAATCGGTATTGGCAGTCATGAAAAGAACTCTGGCATAGGCAAAAAACCAAGGGGCCCATGGTCTACGCAAACGCGCCCACGGACAACCCGTTAGACCAAAGTCTCAGACTCGTAAAACTTCGTCACAAAAAGTGACCGATTGATTTACTGTTGGCGCCTGTCCAGACGGGCCCTTGCAGCCCTGAAGACCACAACAAACATAAAAATTCGAGGTAGTCCCGTGGCCGCTGATATCGAAGATACCCGCTCTGCCCGCTTTGCCCTGCGCTGCTCAAGTTTTGCCGAACGCTGGTTCCCCGACTCCTGGGTGTTTGCCGCACTGGCGGTGATCATTGTTGCCGTGGCCACCATGGCCATGGGCGCCAAACCCACCGACGCCGCCATGGCCTTCGGTGACGGCTTCTGGAGCCTGATCCCGTTCACCATGCAGATGGCCTTCGTGGTGATCGGTGGTTACGTGGTCGCCAGCTCGCCACCGGCGGTAAAACTGATCGACCGCCTGGCGCGCATCCCGAAAAACGGCCGCTCCGCCGTGGCCTGGGTCGCGTTGATCTCCATGGTTGCATCGCTGCTGAACTGGGGCTTGTCGCTGGTGTTTGGCGGTTTGCTGGTCCGCGCCCTCGCCCGCCGTACCGATCTGAAAATGGATTACCGCGCCGCTGGTGCCGCCGCCTACCTGGGTCTGGGCGCCGTTTGGGCATTGGGCCTGTCATCCTCCGCTGCGCAGTTGCAGGCCAACCCGGCCAGTCTGCCGCCATCGATCCTGTCGATCACCGGCGTCATTCCTTTTACCCAAACCATCTTTCTTTGGCAGTCCGGTGTGATGTTGCTGGCGCTGATCGTGATTTCGCTGGTCATTGCCTACGCCACCGCACCCGGGCCGAATACGGCTCGTGACGCCGAAGCCTGCGGCATCGACCCGAGTTTCAACCTGCCGCCGCTGCAACCGCGCACCCGGCCCGGCGAATGGCTGGAGCACAGCCCGTTGTTGACCATTCTGCTGGTGCTGCTGGCCGCCGGATGGCTGTTTCATGAGTTCTCGACCAAACCGGCGATCAGCGCGATTTCCGGGCTGAATACCTACAACTTCCTGTTCATCATGCTCGGCGCCCTCTTGCACTGGCGCCCGCGCAGCTTCCTTGATGCCGTGTCCCGCGCGGTGCCGACCACCACCGGCGTACTGATCCAGTTCCCGTTGTACGGTTCGATCGCTGCGTTGATGACCACCGTCAAAGGCACTGACGCTCAGACGCTGGCCCACCACATCTCGACCTTTTTTGTCAGCATCGCGTCCCACGATACCTACGCGCTGCTGATGGGCGTGTACTCGGCGATCCTCGGTTTCTTCATCCCGTCCGGTGGCGGCAAGTGGATTATCGAAGCACCGTACGTGATGCAAGTGGCCACCGACCTGAACTACCACCTGGGTTGGGCCGTGCAGATCTACAACGCCGCCGAGGCCCTGCCGAACCTGATCAACCCGTTCTATATGCTGCCGCTGCTGGGCGTATTGGGGTTGAAGGCGCGGGACTTGATCGGATTCTCGTTCGTGCAATTGCTGGTGCACACGCCGCTGGTGCTGTTTCTGCTGTGGGCATTGGGGACGACGCTGACGTATACGCCACCGGTGATGCCATAGCCCCGATCTGAAACACACCTGAAATCCCTGTGGGAGCGGGCTTGCCCGCGATAGCGATTAAACATTCAACAGCGATGTTGACTGTCAGTCCGCTATCGCGAGCAGGCCCGTTCTCACAGGGGTCGCTTGTTGTCTTTCAAACTGTTGCTATAACCTTCCTGTCATACATTGGATCAATCCCCTGCAAGCGCCATGACTGGCCCGCCACAATTCGGCCCGAGCCTGCTGACGCCCGACGGCTATGCCGTGAACACCATGGCGCCACCCTACTGGCCGACCTGGATTCGTACGACACGGTCTCTATCCTGCGGCTGATCACGCAGGTGTTTCAGCTGGAGACACTCGACAGAATCAAGTTGCGGGATGAGTCGATGATGGCCCGAGACCAAAATCCGGTGGGGGATTTGACCGATGCTCTGCACTTTACGGGCTGGCTGAAAACGGCATCGCCCCTACCGGAGGGGCGAACGCCTTCATCTGGATTGGTCTTACAGACAGGGTCGATGTTGCCTGACAGAAAACCAAGTAAGTTCCTATCTCCAACGCATAAATCACCGCGTTAAACTTCGACGGAGCAGACAACTTCTATTAAGTAAACCTGCATTAGCCAAGGAAGAAAAAAGTAAATGCCTTTAACATCTAAATCGCTGGAAGAAATGATTAACGAGATTTACAAGGACGACAGAGTTTCATTTGTTGAATACAAAACCCTGCGCGATGATGCCGACCGGCGCATGGACGCCGTGATTCGTGAATTTGGCCTCCATAACAATCTGACCGCCTTTCAGAAGGCCATGGATGTCGCCATGCAATTGCTGCAGTTGACCATTGCCGATGCCAAGAAAGCCAAACTTACCGACACCGGCGAAGCGATCGTCAAGGATGCCGTTGTTGCACAGGTAGAATACTTGCGCGCTGGCAGTCATCTGGCCTTGCACCTGTTGTAATCAACTGGATCCGGCCCGGCCCGCAGTGAGATACGGGCGGGCTATCCCGGCCGTTTTCGACTTCAATTTTTGCCAACCACTCCAAACCCTCACAAAAAACACGGTGACACCGCTTCTTTGTCCGCTGCTGCTGATCCAGTATTACCCCACCCCATCCATGGGGCTCACGCTGAAAAGGATCTGAGCATGTTCAAACTCGCCGGACTCACCCTCGCCGCCCTCACCCTGAGTGCCGTCGCCCATGCCGATGTCGACCTGAAGCTGGGCAGCACCCAGCGCATCACCGGTCTGTTTTCCTACCCAAACAACTGCAATGTGATCTGCTTTCGCAACTGGACGCTGGAGCAGACCGTCGAGCATTACCTGACCCAAAGCGTGCAGCGCGATGGCTACAGCGCGGCGAAGGTCCGGGTCAAAACCGATAACGATCAGCTCTACGCCGAAATCAGCGGCGTGCCCGATGGTTATGAAAAACCACTGGCAGCGCTACTCAATGCCGGCGATCTGGCCTACACCGGTGCCAGCAAGCTGAATGCCGATGGCAAATGGGCCTTTAGCTGGTATCTGTTTCTGCCATTGGGCATGGCGCTGGAAAACCGCAAAAGCGTCGAACTGCTGCACTTCCCGCCGGATTATTCGTTGACCCAGGCTCAGGATTACCTGAGATCTGCCACCACTGACCGCTGGGCCACGCTGCTCACCGACAATGGCATTCCCGCCAGTCAGACTCCGGGCTACCAGACCATCATCGACATCGCTCCGATTGCCGCGCCGTCCAGTGCCGGCAAGGACTTGGAAGGGGTCTACGACTACTTCAAGGACTACCAGACCACCATGGTCAAGGAAGTCAGCCAGAACGCCAGCGGTGCCGCGTTACCGATGGTCGCCTTCGGCGCGCCGGTGCGTAACTGGATCAAACAGCAATATGGCCCGACCGTGGACGTACTGGGTCTGGCCACCATCAGCCCGAGCGAAGGCGTGAAGGTGCCGGTGCTGGGTTCCAACCACCCGAGTTACATCTGGTACGCCGCCAACCCCGACAGCTACACCGGCGACGATGCCCAGGCCAAGGCCGACGCCGCAGGCTTGAAAGTCATGGGGCAGGACTTGAGCGCCGCGTGCTGGCAGGCCGGAATGGGCAGCAAACCGGGCACTGACGCCGCCGTTCAGTTGAATAGTTGCACCCAGACCTGGCAAGTGACCCGGAAAGAAAAAACCTGCGAGCTGTTCTACACCTCGATCCGCAACCTCACGCCCGAACAGGCCGTGACCAAGTGCGCGACGACCCCGATCGTGTCCCAGCTCAAACAGCTCAAGGCCCCGGCGCCGATGACCGCGCTCCCTGCTCCACACCTGTAAAGCCATGTCGGCTTTCCCGCGCAAGCCATGCTGACGCGGGAGAGCGCACTTTCCCCTGTCAGTTATGACAGTAGACGGGTTGTTTCATATACGAGAGGCTTGAGGCGTACCCATGTGTTGCAGTGCTGACAGGGCGTTCAGCAGATGGTGTTCGCAGCATCCAACCGACAAGGATCGTTATGAAAACCCATGCCCCGCACGGGACTCCTGCGCAATCACCGGATGGTGTTTATCCATTTGCAGAGTTGCCCGTTCGCCTTGGATTTCCATCCCTGGCCGACTTCAAGATCGTCTACAACGCCGAAGGTTCAGCGGTGTCCGTCGTGGCACTGTGCGAATTTCCGCGCATCAGCCGAATTTGCCGGGCTTCCGGGCATCTGCTGCCTTATCGCTGCCGGCATACCCGGCAACTGGCCCGCGGCATCCATGTCTACGACCCGCGCTTTTGCGGGTTGCTGCGTCACTCCTGCGATCCAAACGTTTTTCTCGACATGAGCGAGTTGTGGCTATGGGCGCTGAAGGACATCAAAAAGGGCGATACGCTGACGACGGATTACGCCGCCACCGAAGACAAACTGCGGCGACAGTTCGCCTGCCAGTGTGGCTCACTCGACTGCCGCGGCTGGATCACCGGCTACGATGAGCCGCCGAACGCCGACGGCCAGTTGTTCTTGCAACACTGGCGTCGGCGACGTTTCAGCTGAAGGACTTTACATCGCCTCGACCGGACGCAGGCGGTACTGCGGCGGCAATTGCTCAAAACCACTGACGGTGGCATTCAGGCTTTTCCAGCGACCGTCCTTGATACCGTAGATGCAGCCGTGAATCGACAGTTTCTGCCCACGGTGCCAGGCGTTTTGCACAATGCTGGTATGCCCGACGTTGGCCACTTGCTGGATCACGTTGAGTTCGCAGAGGCGGTCGACCCGCTCTTCTTCGGTCGGCAACTTGGCCAGTTCTTCGCGCTTTTCATAATAAAGGTCGCGAATCGAGCGCAGCCAGCCGTCGATCAGGCCCAACTGGCGATCCTGCATCGAGGCACGCACGCCGCCGCAGCCATAGTGGCCAGTAACGAGGATGTGTTTGACCTTGAGCACGTCCACCGCGTACTGAATCACTGACAGGCAGTTAAGGTCAGTGTGCAGCACCACGTTGGCCACGTTGCGGTGGACGAACAGATCACCGGGCAGCATGCCAACGATCTCGTTGGCCGGCACGCGGGCGTCGGAACAGCCAATCCACAGGTATTCCGGTGTCTGTTGGCGGGCCAGCTTGGAGAAGAAGTCCGGATCTTCCTGCTTGATCGCTTCGGCCCAGCGTTCGTTGTTATCAATCAGATCTTGTAATTCGTTCATGCTGTGAAGCCTCGAGAATGATGCGCTTCTATGACAGACAACCGTCTGTCTGGGTCACGCGCAAGATGCAGATACCCCTGATGTCCTGATGCAGATAACGGCTAGCCGGCGCTCCATGTGGGTGGAATTCTCAGCTGTCCAGTGGGTCCACCCTAGTAAGGCCCACAGTATGAGGAATTGCCATGACTGATTCACGACGTCCGTTCGATGCGACTCAGCCCGAGCCCATCGATGACAACGAAGACCGCATGGGTTCGATGCATGAGCTGGATTTCGACGAGGAAGAGCCCAGCGCCAAAATCGGTGACGAGTTGCCGGAAAACGAACGCGAAAGGCTGATGCCGCGCGAGCGAGTGCGTGAAGCAGGGATGACCGGGGCCTCGACCGATGACCACGAGCCTACCGACGATGACATGAGTCCGGAAACCCTGATCCATGAAGACGGCGCGCGGGATGCCCATGAACCGGGTGAAGGTGGACAGGCCGATTGGGATTTGAGCATCGTCGATGAAGACGACATTGGCGGTGGCAATGAGCTGGATGAAGCAGAGAAGGCGCGACGCGATCCGATGGACGGTAATCGTTGATCTTCGGGGTCAGACAGGACGCCTGCGCGGGCAAGCCCGCTCCCACAGTGATTTTTGTCGTACATCACGCCTGTGGGAGCGGGCTTGCCCGCGATGCTTTTAAGAAACCTCAGTCAACCAGGGTGCAGGCCATGACGACAGCATCCTCACGCCCACCCACCGCCGGGTAGTAATCGCGCCGCCGACCAATCTCGTTAAACCCATAACGCTCATACAACTTGAACGCGCCACGGTTGCTGTCGCGCACTTCCAGAAAACACTCTCGTGCCTTGGCGTCATACGCCCGGGACATCAAATGCTCAAGCAACGTCAAACCCAGGCCGCGGCCCTGGTTTTCCGGCTTGACGGTGATGTTCAGCAAGTGCGCTTCATCGAGAATGATCTGCACCACGCCATGCCCCACCTGCTGCTGACCTTCGAACATCAGCCAGATCTGGTACTTGCCCAGGCCATCGAGAAAAATCCCGCGGGTCCAGGGATGGCTGTAGGCCGCGTATTCGATTTTCAGTACAGCGTCCATGTCCGCCTCGGTCATCGGGCGGAACGATACAGCGTCACTCATTCGATTCTTTCCAGCGCGCCATCAGCCGACGCATGGCTTGCCAGACATCAGCCTTACGCTGTGGCTCTTCCATTAATAATTCCAGACCCGGCAGTGCCCAGACCGAGCCCAGGCCTTCGACCTGGAGTTCGCGGTTGTAGGATTCGGCGTTCGCCTCACCGGCAAAACGCACCGCCGGCAGACCGATCAGCCACAAGCAGACGCACGGAGCGTCTTCCAGCCGGGCCGAGAGAAAACCTTGCACGAAATCCCGAGCGGCTTCAGGGCCCTGGTCCATGTTGCCCCGGACCAGCAGCGGCCAGCGCACTGGCTCGCCAACGATTTGCGGGCTGTCCGGCAGGCCGGCGGCGCGCAGCATGTCTTTGAGCAGCAGATAGGCAGGGTCGCGAGTCTGGAACGTTTCGCCTGTGGGTAACTCCACCAACAGCAGGCATCGACCAGCGCGCAGCAATTGCAGAGCGAAACGCGGTGGCGGCACGACCGGCGCCTTGACCGCGATCGGTGCCTCCTCTTCTTCGACCTTGGCGTTCGTGCGGGTGCTGGCCAACGATGGCCGTGGCACCTCGATTTTCACCCGCTCTGCCGGTTTGACCACAGGTTCCACGGGCGTTTCAGCCACAGGCACAGGCGCAACCGGGGCGACGACCAACGGCTCGGGCAGCTCCAGCAGGTCGGGCCGCGAGGGCGCAGCAAAGGGCAATTCGGTGCGCGGCAGCCAGTTGACCACCTGCATGGCGGTCAAATAAGCGCGACGACGGGACTCGATAAGCAAAGGTCGGCCACTTGTGGATAACTAAAGTGCGGTGATTCTACCGCCCTTCGCTCAAGATCGCCCACGCTTGATCGATAGAAAGCCAACTGTCCGTCCCGAGAGTGAATCGCAACGGACGTGATGCAGTACAATCGCGACTTTTAATCGCCAACCAGCCGGCCATTCCGATGATCGAACCCAAGCGCGTCTTGCGCGCCCTCGCTGAACACTGGGCACTTCTGGAGCCACTGTGCGAGCACTTCGACCAAGGCACACTGAGCCTCAACGAATTGCGTTCACAGTTGGCCGCCCAGCAACTGGACAGTACGCCGCAGGACATCACCAGCCTGCTGGACGTGTGGATCCGCCTCGACATTCTGGTTCCCGTGGCGAAAAGCCCGAACCGTTTCGAGCTCAATGCGCAGATTCACGACTTCCTCGCTTACCTGCGCCGTGAACACCGTCTGGGCCTGTGCCTGGAGATCGAAGCCTATTTGCGTCACCTCGAACGCCTGGCCGGTTATATCCAGGACGCCTTCGACATCCGTGACGGCCACGACCTGGCGCGCCAGTTGCGCCTGCTCGACATGCGCGTACGGGATGTATTGAAGAAACTCGCCAACGACGAACAAGCCCTGGTGGCTGTCGCCGAGCGGGCCAAGACCAGCGACCGGCAGATTCCACTGCGTCAGCGTTACGCTGAAGTGCTGGCGACCTGGGACGAATACGTCGAGCCGATGATTCAACTGGTGAACGCCGACGGCGCCTTCGAACAAGGCGTGCGCAAGGTCGAGAACGTGCTGCTGAAGATGCTCACCGAACAGCAGCGCCTCGGCCATCTGGTCGACGACGACATGCTGCTGCGCACCCACGCGCGCATCCTCGAAATGCAGACCAGCGCTCAACTGACCCTGCGTCACGCCCGCGAGCTGTTGCTGCCGCTGCGTGAAGAAGCCCGCCGTCACAACGCCGTGACCCGTGGCGCGGCGCTGGCCTTGTCGGCCATTCGCCGTAAGGGCATCGATGCGGTGCCGCAAGCCGCCATGCCGATGTTCACTCGCCCGCAAAGCACCTTCTTGGGCAGCGCCAGTCAGGTCGAAGCCTACGTTTACGCGTTGGCCCGTTTCGAGCCGAAACCGGCGCGCTTCCCCAAGGCCCACAAAACGCAGAAAGGTGAAGCACCGCGCGCGCCACGCACGGTTCGGGAAATGCTCGAACGTTGCGAAGACGCCCTGCCGATGCCGGACCTGATGACCTGGTTGCTGGAGCAGGAGCCGGACGGCGCCACCGACGAATTGCTGTATTGGTTCTCGCGCCTGTCGCGGGAAAAGCGCTTCACACGCGAGCGTCTGGAACGCCGCGATTACCACACTCACGAGCATCAGGTCAGCCTGCGCTCCTTCGCCCTGCTCTCGGCCCGCGACTGCGCCGCCGAGGATTCTGCGAGCATCCCACATGCATCTTGATCTATCCGAACTGTCCCAGCTGGCACCGATCTTTCGCGAGCTGTTCAAGGGCTACCACGTCAGTCGCCGCGATCCTGAGCTGTACGCGCAACTGTCGAACTTCCAGGACCAGTACCGCACGCTGTTCCGGGCGCTGGGCTATGAGTTGGTCTGCGACACCCGTGGTTTCTATTACTTTGTGCCGGACCTCGCTGCGGCGGCGGTAAACAAGACGGCGCAACGTCTGGCGCTGTTCACCTTCATCCTCGTCGAGCACCTGGCCGACCAGGGCCGCGACCCGGTCGCCGTGCTCGACGGGGGCAGCCTCGGTCGCGATGAATTGCCGTCGCTGCTGGAAAAGTACCGCGACCTGTTCATCCAGGCCGAAGTGCAGACCGTCGAAGAACTCGAAGAAAAAATCATGCGCCGCATGACCCAACTCGGTTTCGCCGGCGAAGAAAACGGCATCTACCGTTTCCTGCCGCCGATGCACCGCTTCCTCGATGTCTGCCTGTCGGTCCAGCAGGATCGTGATCTGGCCGCCAGCCTGCACAGCGTCTTGCCGCTGCCGGTTCCGGTGCTGATCGACGACGACAGTGACGAAAAGCTGCTGCAAACCGATGATCCGCTGGACTTGAGTGACTTCGAAGAAGAAAGCGAAGAAGACGCCATGGCCCGCGCCATTGCCGAAGAACAGGAGACCGACGCATGAGCAAGGAACGCTACGGCATTGGCCGCTTCGCCCTTTTGAACACCGCCGGTTACAGCCTCGGCCTGTTCCCGCTGGAAGAACCCTTGTCGGTTTACGGCGCGAACAACCTCGGTAAATCCGCCTCGATCAACGCCTTGCAATTCCCGATCCTGGCGCGCATGTCGGACATGAGTTTCGGCAAGTACAGTCTGGAACAATCCCGTCGTTTCTACTTCGCCTCGGACACCAGTTACATCCTGGTCGAAGTCTCGCTGCCCCACGGCCCACATGTGATCGGCGTGGTCGGTCGCGGCCCGGGCGGTGGTTTCGGTCACCAGTTCTTTGCCTACGCCGGCAAACTCGACCTGGCCCATTACCAGAAGAACGACACCTGCCTGCGCCAGAAAGAATTGTTCACCAACCTTGAGCGCGAAGGCTTGAAAGCCTACGAACTCAAGCCGGATGAACTGCGTCGCTTGCTGGTCGGCGGTCACACCTCGATCCCGCTGGACCTGACGCTGATCCCGCTGCGCTCCACCAGCGAGCAGAGCCTGAAAACCTTCCGCGCACTGTTCATCAACCTGCTGCACATGCGCGAAATTACTGCGGCCAAGCTCAAGCAATTGTTCCTCGATGCCTTCGAACACAGCCTGCGTTCCGGTAGCGTTGACTACATCGCGGCGTGCGAAGAAGCGTTCCGCGATGTACGACGCATGGAGCAGGACTACAACTCGCTGGTCACCGCCGGCCCGTTGGTCGAAGCCCTCGCGGCAGGCGTGACGCAGCGCAATATCCTGCGCGGCAAACTGCACCGGATCTCACCGCTGCTCGACTCCCTGCTCGGCACCTGGTCGGACTACGCCAGTGCGCGCAAGGAAGAGCTGACGATTCAGGCCGAGCACTACCGCAACGAGCAAGACGCCCTGCAAAACGATCAGCGTGGCGGCACTCAGGAGCTGATGCGCCTGGAGCGGGAAATCACCGGCATCCAGCGCTGGCTCGGCGAGTTGTCGGTGCTAAAGCATCGCTTCGCGCTGGTCGATGACGTCAAAGTCCTGGAGCAGCAACTGCTCGCGGCCAAGGACGCGCACGATGAATTGGCCGGTGCGCTGGCGCAGTCGCGACAGTTCAGCGCCGAAGATCTGGAAGAGCGTCTGCGGGATCTGGAAAAACGCCTGAAGTCGGTTAAGCAGCAGCTAGATCACGCCGACAACAACAGCTACGCCCGTCTGCGAGAGGAATTCTCGCAACAGGATGTCGAGCGCCTGATGCGTCTGTTCAACAGCGCGTTGTTCAGCCTGCCGTTGGGCGAACACGGCATTACGCTGGACGAGGACGGTCAGTGGGTCAAATCCATGGAGCTGATCCTCGATGGCTTCAAAGGCGAGCGCTTCGAAGTGCCGGGCCTGTCCATCGACATCTCGCACATCGAGCCGCCGGCCCTGCAAGCCTTGGCTGACCGCGCGGCATTGCGCGATCAGAAAGAGCGTCTGGAGAAAGAGCTCAAGCAACTGAAAACCCAAGCTGCCGTGGCAGCCGACCGCGCGGCCAGCAAGACCCAGACCGAAGCGCTGTACCAGCAAGTGCTGGATGCGCAAAAAGCGCTGGAAGACTTCCGCCGCTCGCAAACCTTGAGCGCCGAAGAAGACGACAAGCTGGAACAACTGGCGCAGATGGAAGCCGCGCAGGAAGAATTGAAACGTTCCAGCGATGCCTTCACCGAACGCGTCCAGCAACTGTCGGCCAAGCTGCAATTGGTCGGCCGACAGATCGGCGACATGGAAGCCAAGCAACGCACCCTCGACGACGCCCTGCGCCGCCGTCAGCTGTTGCCCGCAGACCTGCCGTTCGGTACGCCGTTCATGGACCCGATCGATGATTCCATGGACAACTTGCTGCCGTTGCTCAATGACTATCAGGACAGCTGGCAGGGTTTGCAGCGCAGCGATGGTCAGATCGAGGCGCTGTACGCTCAGGTGCGCCTCAAGGGTGTGGCCAAGTTCGACAGCGAAGACGATATGGAACGTCGCCTGCAACTGCTGATCAACGCTTACGCACACCGCACCGACGAAGCGCTGACCCTTGGCAAGGCGCGCCGTGCGGCGGTCACCGACATCGCCCGGACCCTGCGCAACATCCGCAGCGACTACGACAGCCTCGAGCATCAACTGGCGCTGTTCAACCGCGAGATCAACAAGCGTCAGGTCTCCAACCTGCAGAGCTTCCGTATCGTGCTCGCGCCGAACAAGGAAGCGCTCAAGCACATCGACCAGATCATCCACAGCGCCGGCCAGTACGAAGAAGGCGAAACCCTTTCGGTCTTCGACCTGAGCCAAAGCGCTGATCAGGACAACAAGAACGAAGAGGCCAAGGAATACCTCGCGCGTCTGGTGGCGGCGAACCACAACCAGCTCGGCCTCAAGGACTTGTTCGAGCTGGCGTTCGAAATTACCAAGGTCAACGGTCAACCGGTTATCCACACCGACATTGATGGCGCTGCGTCCAACGGCACCACCATGACCATCAAGGCGCTGACCAACATGTACTTGTTGCTGCACTTGATGGACCGCGACCAGGCCGGTCGCGTGCGCCTGCCGTACTACCTCGACGAGGCGGCGGACATCGACGAGAAGAACCAGGCAGCACTGCTGGAAACCAGTCTGCAACTGGGCTTCGTACCGATCCTGGCGAGTGTGAAGCCGCAGGTCTGCGCCAGTGTCGCCATCGACCTGGAAGGTGGCAGCGGGCCGAACGGGATCTACATCGACGAGGCGGACTGGAAGTACATTCGTCGTCACGATGAAGTGAAGGCTGCCGTTAATGTTGAAGCGGATGAGCCTGAGCTGGATGCAGTCTGATTTGCGTTAATCGAAGGCAATAAAAAAGGCCGCGATCCAATGGACCGCGGCCTTTTTTTGTGTGCTGGTTTGAGACTTTCAGTGAACCAGAGGCCCCCTTCGCGGGCAAGCCCGCTCCCACATTGGGTCTATGTCGGTCAAAGCATTTGTGTACGACACCGATTAAATGTGGGAGCGGGCTTGCCCGCGAAAGCGTCGTCACAGACACCCAATTTATTACCTGCTACTGACCTATCGAAATCTTCGGCGCCCAGGTCAGCCATTCATCTTCGAACTTGTCGAACAGCGGAAACGTCTGCTCAGGTCGCGCCGGGCTGCCCATGCGCTCACCGTCCGGCGTGGCGAAAGCGATACCGCCCTGAATCAGTGTCTCCAGTGATTCGGTGCGTACCGTCGCACCTTTGAACAAACCGTAGTCGAAGCCAAATCCGCTGGTGTTCCAGAAACGCGTACCGCCGCGCACCAATGTCGCGTACTTCGGCTCGATCAGGATGTGGACCAACACACGATCCGCGGTCTGACCCAACTCATAGCCAGTCACCTTGCCCACTGTAATTTCGCGATAGGTCACCGGCACACCGGTTTTCAGCGAACCACGACGGGCCGCGCTCAACACCAGACTCAAACCGGCTTCCTGTTTGGCAGTCTCTGGTGGATTGGTCAGGGCGATGAAGTTCTTCTGTGGACCGAGGTTTTTCGCTGCCGGTTGCACTTCGATGTATTGGCCAGTGACCAGCGTTTCGAGGTTCGAGGTTTTGATCAGACCCAATTCAGGCTTGACCACCCAGAACTGACTGCCGACCCGAGCGATGCGCTCCGGTACTTCGGTGATGCGTGCAGTCAGCATCACCGATTGCAGGTCATCCGTGAGGTCGACATCTTCAATTTTGCCGACATCCAGGCCTTTGAAGCGGATCGGTGTCCCAGTGCGCAGACCATCGGCACGATCGACCTTGATCGTTACCACGGCGCCTTTCTGGTTTGCCTCATCATGGCTGGCAAACAGACGGAAACGTGGAATTCGCTTCTGCAACGGCGCCTTGGCTTCCGGGGTTTCGAAGGCAATACCACCGGCCATCAGGCTTTGCAGTGACTCACTTTTGACCTGGATTCCGCCGGTCAGTCCACCCGTGAGCGTAATGCCGCTGGCATTCCAGAATCGCGTCGAGGCGTTGACCAGACCTTCATATTCTTTCTCGATGTGTACGCCGATCACCAACTGTTTTTTGGTGCGCGAGAACTGATAGCTCTGAACCGAACCGACTTTGACCTGCTTGTAGAGAATCGGGCTGCCGACTTCCAGTGAGCCCAGGTTCTCGGTGAACAACACCAGGTGCAGGCCCGGCGAACGCAGGTCCAGCGGCGGCGCCTTGGGTCGCGCCACGAACTCGCGCTGTGGCGCTGCGCCTTTGTCGCCTGGGCGCACGGCGATGTAGTTACCTTTGACCAGGGCCTCCAGTCCGGTGATCCCGGCAAGGGAGATCGACGGTTTGACTACCCAGAACTGCGTTCCGTCGACCAGATAATCCTCGGCCAATGGATCGAGAGTCAACTCAGCACTGGCGCCGGACAAATCCGGATCAATCTTCAGCGCCTTGAGCGTGCCGACTTGGATGCCTTTGTACATCACTGGCGTACGCCCGGCCTGCAGGCCCTCGAAGTCGCTGAGTTTGACCTTGACCCGGATACCGGCAGCCGCCGCATCGAAATCTTCGTAGAGACGGAACGGCAGGCTTGGGTCGGTGGGCGGACTGTCCTTGCGGTTCTCCGGTGTAGCAAACGCAATCCCGCCAGCGACGATGCTCGCCAGGGACTCACTGCGCACTTTCACACCCGACAGGTTGGCGTCGATACTAATGCCGCTGGCGTTCCAGAAACGCGTGTGTTTACGCACAAGTTTGGCGTAAGTGGGTTCGATGAAGACCTTGAGTTCTACGGTGCTTTGGTCTTCGGACAGCAGGTAACTTTTGATCTGTCCAACGCGGATTTGCTTGTAGAACACCGGGCTGCCGCGATTCAGCGAACCAAGACGATCAGCCTTGATGGTCAGGTGCAAACCGGGCTGGGCGTCCGACAGCGGCGGCTCTTCGGCCAGGGCTTTGAACTTACGGGTTGATTCACCCTCGCCCGGGCTGATCGCGACGTAGTTACCCGAGACCAGCGTCTCCAGACCCGTGATACCGGCCAGGGTTACACTCGGTTTGACCAGCCAGAAACGGGTGCTGGTCCGCAGGTATGGCTCAACGTCCTTGTTCATCTCGACGGTGGCGATAACGCCCTTGGAGGAGCCTTCATCGTCGAGTTTGAGGGTTTTCACCTTGCCGACGGACATACCTTTGTAGACCACTTCGGTCTTATTGGCCTGAATGCCCTCTCCGCTTTCGAAGCGGACCTGAATCTCGATGCCGGTTTCGTTGTAGGCACGCCATGCAAGCCAGCCGCCGATGATCAGGGCGATCAGGGGCAACACCCAAATGGCTGACCAGTTCGAAGCCGGTCGGGTTTTCGCTGTAGGCAAATCAGTCATGGTCGTCGTCCGACTCCGTGTTATCCCAAATCAGTCGGGGATCGAAAGTTACTGCGGCAAGCATCGTCAGAATCACCACACTGGCGAAGGCGATGGCGCCAAGATTGGCTTCGACGCTGGCAAGCCGTCCGAAATTTACAACCGCCACCAGGATGGCGATCACAAAGATATCCAGCATCGACCAGCGGCCAATGAACTCGATAAAGCGATACATCCAAATACGTTGGCGAGCCGACAGTGGCTGGTGCCGCTGTACGGAAAAAAGAAGCAGCCCGATGCCCACCAATTTGAACGTCGGTACCAGAATGCTGGCAATAAAAACCACGGCGGCGATTGGAATCATGCCGTGCTGAACCAGTTGGATCACCCCGGACATGATGGTGCTGGGATCGCCCTGCCCCAGTGAACTGACGGTCATGATCGGCAATACGTTGGCCGGGATGTAGAGAACCGCTGCGGTAACCAGCAGCGCCCAGGTACGCATCACACTGTTCGGGCGACGGGCGTGAACCAGCGCACCGCAACGGGTGCAGACCTGCTCGTCGGTGTCGGCTTCCTGCTTGTTCAATTCATGGCATTCAGCGCAAATCAGAATGCCTGCATCAATCGCCCGCATGGGCATCCTCTCCTGATAAAGCCTGCCAAATTTGATGAGGCGACATCACGACCTCCAACCAGACTTGGACCAACAACAAACCGATAAAGCACGCCAGGCCAAGACCGACGTTAATTGCTGCCATATCTGCCAGTTTGACGATCGCCACCAGTACGCCCATGAGGTAAACCTCAAGCATTCCCCAATCGCGTAAATGGTGATAAATGCGGTAGAGCAGCAACCCGTAACTGCGCCCGATATCAAAACGAATACTCAACAGTACAACCAGTTGGCAGAGCAGTTTGAGCAGCGGGATTCCCATACTGCAGAGAAACACCACGACTGCTACGCCCTGCATACCGGTATTGAACAGGCCTACAACACCAGTCCAGACAGTGTCATCCGAAGACTGCCCGAGTAGATGGAGCTGCATGATGGGTAAAAAGTTCGCCGGGATATACAACAGCAGAGCGGCGATGACCAAAGCGAGACTGCGCTGCACGACGTTATGCCGATGGGCATAGAGTTCATAACCGCAGCGCGGGCACAGCGCTTTTTCGCCGTGGGCGAGCTCAGGCTTGCGCATCAGCAAGTCGCACTCATGACACGCCACCAAATTGCCCAACGGTAATTCTGACAGCCCGCGGGCGTCAACCGGATCTGGCATAAGGGCTCTGACCTCCGAAAAATTTGGACCTATTCTAGTGTCATGGATCGAAAATAACTGTGCAAATTTGTGCTGTGCTCGAATCCTGATTTTCCTGCGGGCAAAACAAAACCCCTACCTGCATACGCAGATAGGGGTTTCGGAATTTAATCTTGACGATGACCTACTCTCACATGGGGAAACCCCACACTACCATCGGCGATGCATCGTTTCACTGCTGAGTTCGGG
>NZ_VOBI01000029.1 GCF_008369325.1 Pseudomonas sp. ANT_H12B
ACACCTCTTTTACACCGCTTTCGACCGAGAAGATCGAATCGTTAAAAGAGCCAAACAACCTCGCTCTTTCAACTCCTTCTGGGCTTCGATGACCTGAAGCAACTCGCTGTCGAAAACTGCGTAACTCATTGTTTACCAAGGAGTTTTCCGTTTCGACTGCGCCGGAAGTGGGGCGAATTATAGACTTCCAGAATCTGCCGTCAACCCTTAATTACGCCTTTCTATCAATAACTTGCAGAAAGCCGGAAAGCAGGCCGATTCCCTCTTATATAGGAGAGCAAAATCACTCCTGCTATATAGAAGGAGCCTTCAGAGCACCCCAGCCTCTTTGAAAGCAGCCACCGCATCAGGATCCAGACCCAATACCCGTTGCAGGACCTCCAACGTATGCTCACCCAATAAAGGAGGTGCATTGCGGTACTCCACAGGTGTCTCCGACAGACGAATCGGACTTGCCACCTGCGGCACCATTCCAGCCAAGGCATGGGGCAACTCGATCGCCAACCCACGCGCCTTGACCTGAGGATCCGCAAACATCTGAGCCAGATCATTGATCGGCCCGCATGGCACACCAGCCTGCTCCAACTGTGTCACCCACTCGGCAGTCGTCTTGAATACCGTCGCCTGGCGAATCAACGGAACCAGCACCGCCCGGTTTGCCACCCGCAGCTTGTTGGTTGCAAATCGCGGATCATCCGCCCACTGGGGCTGACCAGCCACTTCAGCAAACTTGCGAAACTGCCCGTCATTACCCACGGTGAGGATGAAGTCTCCATCCGCCGTAGGAAAGTCCTGATAAGGCACGATATTCGGATGAGCATTACCCAGGCGCTTCGGAGCATTGCCCGTAGTCAGATAGTTCATCGCCTGATTGGCCAGACAAGCCACTTGAACATCCAGCAGTGCCATATCGATATGCTGACCGCCACCGTCATGATCCCGATGCGCAAGCGCCGCAAGGATCGCCACGGTCGAATAGAGCCCGGTCAAGATGTCCGTCAGCGCCACGCCGACTTTCACCGGCCCTGCGCCTTCGTCGCCTTCAGGTCGCCCAGTCAGACTCATCAAGCCGCCAAGCCCCTGGATCATGAAGTCATAACCCGCACGCTTGGCGTAAGGACCGGTCTGACCAAACCCGGTGATCGAGCAATAGATCAGATTCGGATTGATTGCCTTCAGTGACCCGTAGTCCAGTCCGTAAGCCGCCAGACCACCGACCTTGAAATTCTCAATCAGGATGTCCGACTTGGCCGCCAAATCACGTACCAGCTTCTGCCCCTCCGGGCGCGTGAAGTCGATGGTCACCGATTGCTTGTTGCGATTGGCCGACAAGTAGTAGGCCGCCTCGCTGGTATTCTCGCCATAGGCGTCTTTAAGGAAGGGAGGCCCCCAGGCGCGCGTGTCATCGCCATTACCCGGGCGCTCGACCTTGATCACTTCAGCGCCAAGGTCCGCCAGGATCTGCCCGGCCCAAGGCCCGGCCAGCACTCGCGATAAATCCAGTACCCGTAGATGCGAAAGCGCGCCCATGGCCGTTCTCCTATTAATAGAACGCCTGGATGCCGGTCTGCGCGCGACCGAGGATCAGCGCGTGGACGTCATGCGTACCTTCATAAGTATTCACCACTTCCAGATTGACCAGGTGGCGAGCGACACCGAATTCATCGGAGATGCCGTTGCCACCCAACATGTCGCGAGCCATGCGTGCAATGTCCAGAGACTTGCCGCAGGAGTTGCGCTTCATCATCGAAGTAATCTCGACGGCAGCCGTGCCTTCATCCTTCATACGACCCAGACGCAGGCAGCCTTGCAGCGCCATGGTGATTTCAGTCTGCATGTCGGCCAGTTTCTTCTGGATCAGCTGAGTGGCCGCCAATGGGCGACCGAACTGCTTGCGATCCAGGGTGTACTGGCGAGCGGTATGCCAGCAGAACTCGGCAGCACCCAGTGCCCCCCAGGAAATGCCATAACGTGCGGAGTTGAGGCAGGTGAACGGGCCTTTCAGACCCCGCACATCAGGGAAAATGTTTTCTTCAGGGACAAACACGTTGTCCATGACGATCTCGCCAGTGATCGACGCTCGCAGGCCGACCTTGCCGTGAATCGCCGGAGCGCTCAGACCTTTCCAGCCTTTCTCCAGAACGAATCCGCGAATGTCGCCCGCATCGTCTTTACCCCAAACCACGAACACATCGGCGATCGGGCTGTTGGTGATCCACATTTTGCTGCCGGTGAGGCTGTAGCCGCCTTCCACTTTGCGTGCACGAGTAATCATCGCGCCCGGGTCGGAACCATGGTCAGGCTCGGTCAGACCAAAGCAACCGATCCATTCGCCCGAGGCCAGTTTCGGCAAGTATTTCTGCTTCTGGGCTTCGGTACCGAATTCGTTGATCGGCACCATGACCAGCGACGACTGCACGCTCATCATCGAGCGATAACCGGAGTCGACACGCTCAACTTCACGGGCGATCAGACCGTAACTGACATAGTTGAGGCCGCTGCCACCGTACTGCTCAGGGATAGTGGCGCCCAACAGGCCCACTTCACCCATTTCGCGGAAGATCGCAGGATCTGTCTTCTCATGGCGGAAAGCTTCGAGAACACGCGGCGCGAGCTTCTGCTGAGCGAACTGCGCAGCAGTGTCACGAATCATGCGTTCTTCTTCGGTGAGCTGTTGATCCAGCAGCAGGGGATCGATCCAGTTGAAGCTAGCTTTACCGCCCATGAGTGAGTCCTCTCGAATCGGGTCAAATAACGTGGGTTGATCCTAGGCCGGGTTCGGCGTCGCGGCAAACGAGGATTTTGCATACTGTTGTGCTAATTTCTCACTCCGAAACGTCATGAAACTGGTTTTACGCAATGCATTAGTGAGGTTGACGTACATGCGCAGGAAGATACCCAGCACAACCGCCTTGATCAGCTTCGAAGCCGCAGCACGCCACGAGAGCTTTACCAAGGCGGCTCACGAACTTTCGTTGACCCAAGGGGCTATTTGCCGACAGATCGCCAGCCTTGAGGAGTTCCTCGGCGTGGAACTGTTCCGACGCTCGCGCCGCGGGGTCAAATTGACGGAAGCCGGACTTTCCTACAGCCGTCGGGTAGCCACGCAGCTTGATGCGGTTGAGCGGGACACCTTGTCTGTGATGGGCCAGCAGGGCGCCAACGTCATCGAACTTGCCGTGGTTCCGACCTTCGGCACTCAATGGCTGCTGCCACGGCTCAAGGACTTCCAGCAAAAACACCCGGAAGTGACGGTTAACCTCACCAACCGTACGCGACCCTTCCTCTTTGCCGACACCGACTTCGATGCTGCTATCTACTTCGGTGACGCGGACTGGTCAGGTACCGAATCCCACAGACTGATGGGCGAAAATCCGATGCCGGTGTGCAGCCCCAGCCTACTGGGGAAAAAGACGCATCTGACGCCCGGTGAAATCGCCGAACTATCCCTCCTACAACAGACCACCCGCCCTTATGCCTGGCGCCAATGGTTCAACTCCCAGAACCTTAATATTCCGCGAGACATGACAGGACCGCGCTACGAGCTATTCTCCATGCTTGCCCAAGCGGCCATGCACGACATGGGTATTGCACTGATTCCGCCGTTTTTGATTCAACGTGAACTGGCCGAGAGGCGCCTGGTGATCGCCAATCCCCAAGCACTCTCCAGCATCAAGGCGTATTACCTGATGATTCCCGAGCGAAAGGTCGAATCGGCGTCTTTAAAGGCATTTCGCGATTGGTTGGTCAATCAGGCACAAAGCTACAACCTAGAAGGATAAAGGCTTTGACCAACTATCTGACCTCGTAGTCAGAAAAACCAAAGACCTACAGATATAAATATTTGTCGCATTTTGCAAACTGTACGAAAAAGCAGTACAAACGTCCCAGAAGTGCCTGACTACGTGGCCTTGAGCCTTCATTTGCAGGAGATATCTCCTCATTCACGGTAGCGATGTGCAAATTTGTTCAATTTCCACCTGACCCCTTACAAGACACAGCCTGCAAGGGATTGAACCGGCCAGTTGCGACATTCGGTCACGGGGTGACTTGTAGTTAATTTTCCGTCACCCGTCATAATCCCTTGAAGGGCACTAAGTTCGCCTGCAAAATGCCGCGCCCCGCCCTGATTTGGCGGGATCGTGCTGATCGGCCGCCCCAGTTGCACCATCCGAAGTGCCTGGGTTTACTCAATAAGATCACGCAGGAGATTTGACGTGCACATTGGTGTTCCTCTCGAAACCCAGACGGGTGAAACACGGGTTGCTGCAACCCCGGAAACCATCAAGAAGCTGATCGGCCAGGGTCATAAGGTCACTGTGCAAAGCGGCGCCGGCATTAATGCCAGCGTTGTCGACAGTGCCTATGAAGCGGCAGGCGCAACCATTGGCAGCGCCAACGATGCGTTTGGTGCCGAGCTGATTCTCAAGGTGGTCGCACCCAGCGACAGCGAGCTGGCTCTGATCAAGAGCGGCGCCGTTGTAGTGGGCATGCTCAACCCGTTCAGCAATGAAACCATTGCCAAGCTGGCTGAGTGCGGTATTACCGCGTTTGCGCTGGAAGCCGCACCGCGCACCTCCCGCGCCCAGAGCCTGGACGTGCTGTCGTCACAGGCGAACATCGCCGGCTATAAAGCTGTGCTGCTGGCCGCGCACCACTATCCGCGCTTCATGCCAATGCTGATGACCGCCGCGGGTACCGTGAAAGCGGCGCGTGTGCTGATTCTTGGCGCCGGCGTAGCCGGTTTGCAGGCGATCGCCACGGCGAAACGTCTGGGGGCAGTTATCGAAGCATCTGACGTACGTCCTGCGGTAAAAGAGCAGATTGAGTCCCTCGGCGCCAAGTTCGTCGACGTACCGTACGAAACCGATGAAGAGCGCGAATGCGCCGTCGGTGTCGGCGGTTACGCGCGACCAATGCCAGCCAGCTGGATGCAACGTCAGGCCTTGGCCGTGCACGAACGCGCCAAGCAGGCCGACATTGTCATCACCACTGCACTGATTCCGGGCCGCAAGGCGCCGACGTTGTTAAGCGCGGAAACCGTGGCGCAGATGAAACCAGGCTCGGTGGTCATCGACCTCGCGGCAGCCCAGGGCGGCAACTGCCCGCTGACCGTGGCTGATCAGGTCGTCGTCGAAAATGGCGTGACCATCTGCGGCCCGACCAATCTGGCCGGCGCAGTCGCTGCAGATGCGTCGGCACTGTACGCCCGCAACCTGCTGGACTTCCTGAAGCTGGTCTTCAACAAAGAAGGCCAGTTCGAAGTGAACCTAGAAGACGACATCGTCGCCGCGTGCCTGATGTGCCGCGACGGCCAAGTCATCCGCAAAAACGCCTAAGCAGGGATTCAGACGATGGAAGAGCTTATCTCCCCCGGTATCTACAACCTGATCATCTTCGTGCTGGCGATTTATGTCGGTTATCACGTGGTCTGGAACGTTACACCTGCACTGCACACGCCGTTGATGGCGGTGACCAACGCGATCTCGGCAATCGTGATCGTCGGCGCCATGCTGGCGGCGGCTTTGACCGTGACGCCACTGGGCAAGACCATGGGCACCCTGGCGGTGGCTCTGGCGGCAGTGAACGTATTTGGTGGCTTCCTGGTTACCCGCAGGATGCTTGAGATGTTCAAGAAAAAAGCCCCGAAAGCCGTAAAAGAAGAGGCGCCTAAGTAATGAGCATGAACCTTGTAACGACGCTCTACTTGATCGCGTCGATCTGCTTCATCCAGGCTCTCAAGGGCCTGTCGCACCCGACCACGTCGCGGCGCGGCAACGTATACGGCATGCTCGGCATGGCGTTGGCGATCCTCACCACCGTCGGCCTCATCTATAAGCTGGGCGCTGAGCTGGCCACGGCTGGCATTGGCTACGTCATCGTCGGTCTGTTGGTTGGCGGCACCGCCGGTTCGATCATGGCCAAGCGTGTCGAAATGACCAAGATGCCAGAACTGGTCGCCTTCATGCACAGCATGATCGGGATGGCTGCGGTGTTTATTGCCATCGCTGCTGTCGTTGAGCCGCAATCGCTGGGTATCGTCAAGCAACTGGGCGACGCGATTCCAGCGGGCAACCGTCTGGAGCTGTTCCTCGGCGCTGCGATCGGTGCGATCACCTTCTCCGGTTCGGTGATCGCTTTCGGCAAGCTCTCGGGCAAGTACAAGTTTCGCCTCTTCCAGGGCGCACCGGTACAGTTCGGCGGCCAGCACAAACTGAACCTGGTGTTGGGTCTGGCGACGCTGGCTCTGGGTATCACTTTCATGCTGACCGGCAACCTCAGCGCCTTCGCCCTAATGCTGGCCCTGGCCTTCGTGCTGGGTGTGCTGATCATCATCCCGATCGGCGGTGCCGACATGCCGGTGGTTGTGTCGATGCTCAACAGCTACTCCGGCTGGGCAGCGGCAGGTATCGGTTTCTCGCTGAACAACTCGATGCTGATCATCGCGGGCTCCCTGGTGGGTTCGTCCGGTGCGATCCTCTCGTACATCATGTGCAAGGCGATGAACCGTTCGTTCTTCAACGTATTGCTCGGTGGTTTCGGCAACACAACAGACGCGGCAGGCCCTGCTGGCTCGAAAGAAGCCCGTCCGGTGAAATCCGGTTCGGCTGACGATGCGACGTTCCTGCTGACCAACGCCGACACCGTGATCATTGTTCCGGGTTATGGCCTGGCGGTGGCACGCGCCCAACACTCACTGATGGAGCTGGCGGAGAAGCTGACTCACCGGGGAGTCACTGTGAAGTTTGCGATCCACCCGGTCGCCGGTCGGATGCCAGGGCACATGAACGTCCTGCTGGCCGAAGCCGAAGTGCCTTACGAGCAAGTGTTCGAGATGGATGACATCAACTCCGAGTTCGGCCAGGCCGACGTGGTGCTGGTGCTCGGCGCCAACGACGTGGTCAACCCGGCCGCGAAGAACGACCCGAAATCGCCGATTGCCGGCATGCCGATCCTCGAGGCTTATAAAGCCAAGACCGTGATCGTCAACAAGCGCTCGATGGCCAGTGGCTATGCCGGTCTGGACAACGAACTGTTCTACCTGGACAAAACCATGATGGTCTTCGGGGACGCCAAGAAAGTTATCGAAGACATGGTCAAAGCCATCGAGTAAAACCTGCTCCAGCGCAATACCCAAAACCTCAGCCTTTAGTAGGCTGGGGTTTTTTATTGTCAGTCAAAACCCGACCAAAGGCTCTAAATCAGGGGTCTGCATTCGACCATGGTAGCGGGAGGAATTTTTTTGAAATCACTAGACTGCGTACCTTGCTTCCGTTGCCCGAGATAACAATCCATGTACCGTGATCGTATTCGCTTGCCTTCGTTGTTGGATAAGGTGATGAGCGCCGCTGACGCTGCCGCTCTGATTGAGGACGGCATGACCGTCGGCATGAGCGGTTTCACCCGCGCCGGCGAAGCCAAAGCCGTGCCCCACGCATTGGCCGAACGCGCCAAAATCACCCCGCTGAAAATCACCCTGATGACCGGCGCAAGCCTGGGCAACGACCTTGATAAACAACTCACCGAAGCCGGCGTACTGTCGCGGCGCATGCCGTTCCAGGTCGACAGCACCCTGCGCAAGGCGATTAACGCTGGCGAAGTCATGTTCATCGACCAGCATTTGTCGGAAACCGTGGAGTCGCTGCGCAACCAGCAACTCAAGCTGCCGGACATCGCGGTTATCGAAGCTGTAGCGATCACCGAGCAGGGCCACATCGTACCGACCACCTCGGTAGGCAACTCGGCCAGTTTCGCGATTTTCGCCAAACAGGTGATCGTCGAGATCAACCTGGCGCACAACCCGAATCTTGAAGGGCTGCACGACATCTATATCCCGACTTACCGCCCGACCCGCACACCGATTCCACTGGTGAAGGTCGATGATCGCATCGGCAGCAGTGCCATCCCGATCCCGCCGGAAAAGATCGTCGCGATCGTGATTACCAATCAATCCGACTCGCCGTCCACCGTGTTGCCGCCGGACGTTGATACTCAGGCCATCGCCGATCACCTGATCGACTTCTTCAAGCAGGAAGTGGCCGCCGGGCGCATGACCAACAAGCTCGGTCCGCTGCAAGCCGGTATCGGTACCATCGCCAACTCGGTGATGTGCGGCCTGATCGATTCGCCCTTCGAAGACCTGACGATGTACTCCGAGGTGCTTCAGGATTCGACCTTCGACCTGATCGACGCCGGCAAGCTGAGCTTTGCTTCTGGCAGTTCAATCACTTTGTCGAGCCGTCGCAATACCGATGTTTTTGGCAACCTTGAGCATTACAAGGACAAACTGGTGCTGCGCCCTCAGGAAATTACCAACCATCCCGAAGTGGTCCGCCGCCTGGGCATCATCGGCATCAACACCGCGCTAGAGTTCGACCTGTACGGCAACGTCAATTCCACCCACGTCTGCGGCACGCGGATGATGAACGGTATCGGAGGGTCGGGCGACTTTGCGCGCAATGCGCATTTGGCGGTTTTCGTGACCAAGTCGATCGCCAAGGGCGGCGCGATCTCCAGCGTGGTGCCGATGGTCAGCCATGTCGACCACACCGAGCATGATGTGGACATCCTCGTCACCGAGATCGGTCTGGCCGACCTGCGTGGTCTGGCGCCGCGAGAGCGGGCTCGAGTCATCATCGACAACTGCGTGCACCCGGACTATCGCCAAGCCCTGGATGACTACTTCACCGCCGCTTGCGCAATTGGCGGACACACACCGCATATCCTGCGTGATGCCTTGAGTTGGCACATCAACCTGGAGGAGACCGGGCGAATGATCGCGGTGTAATTGGTACAGATAGCAGCTGACGCAAACACAGTTTCGTCAGCTTGCTATTGCCAGACCCAAACCTGAACAAAACTGTACTGCTGTACCGGTCGTCTCCTACCGTAATCTCCTACTCCTTTAACCAAATTGATCAAAATTGCACCGTATTAGTGCGAACAAGTACAGTTGCCTCAATTTCGACCAGTACACCACCATTTAACAGTTAACTGGTCCCTCACAATACAGGTGAACTGTATCTACAGAGACTAGCCAAACGAGAGGATCATTGGCATCAGTTAAACCACTACCTAATCCCGCCACAAGCGGAAGGATGTCAACCATGGAACGTACACTCAGTTCCGAGCTGTTTTTCGAAGACAACGCTGTTAAAACCCAGGCTTCCACGCCTTTTCGCGTTCTCGCCAACCTGATGTTGTGGCAGCGCCGCATCTCCAGCCGCCATCAACTGGCTCGCCTGGATTCGCGTCTGCTGGCTGACGCCGGGATTAGCGAAGCACAACGCTACGAAGAGCTGAGCAAGCCGTTCTGGCGCTAAGTAGCGTCGCTGGCTCTGACCTGCAGGGTCCACCGCCAGCAACCCGAATTGAACAAACAAAACCCGTCGTGGGAAACCACGACGGGTTTTGTCGTTGTGGGCCAGAAAATTCTGGCACACAGAACAGATAGCGATAGACCGTTACAGTTTCTTTTAAATCAAAACTGAACCAGTACAATTTTAGACGGTGTGCGTGTTTTAGCAGGGCGGACGAGATCACTATTAAATCCCGACCTGCAAAAAAATGGCTGCTCCCATGAATCAATTACGGGATCTCTCTGTTACTACCCCACAAGCGAAACCGCGTTTGCGCTGGTTTCGTGAACTGTCAAGAAGTCTGGCCACCAGCCAGGAGAGGGCCAGAACCCGGCGATTACTGGGTCAACTCAATGAGCACCAGCTCTCAGACCTGAGCATCAGTCTCGCCGATCGTCTCAACGAATTGGATAAACCGTTCTGGCGCTAGCTTCGTGCTTTAACAGTCGGGCCTGTTCGAACCGATACACTCAGGCCTAATATCCAGATAGAACGTGGCGCACGCTGCGTGACTGGCGTCTGATTCTCCAGACACGCGCCACCTCTCAATCGGTTTTTCCAAAGGAGTTACACCATGTCCCGTCTTCGTCTTCGTCTGCTCAGCGCTGCAGCCCTGCTTGCCGTGGCTGCCAATTCCCACGCCTCCAGCTTCATCGTGACCACTGATGCCGTCGTCGGCGCACTGAAGGCCACATCCGATGCGACCTCCGATGTCACTTCTTCCTTTCGCGATGACAAGATCGTGCGGGCTGCCCGTGACGACGCCGCCAGCTTCGTTGCCAGCGAAGGTTCCATCCGTGGTGTGAAACTGGAAAGTGCCCTCGACCACATTCGCCACCAGGCACCTCAGTTGAACGCGACTGATGCACAACTCGCGCAAGCCATACTGACTATCTAAGCGTCACCACTGACGCGGGACACGCCAGCCGTGTCCCAATGTTTCGGCGCTGGCTCTAGACCGAGCGTTGCGCTAGCCTTGCGACTCGCCTTCAGCTTTCGAGTCTCATGCGTTTTCTTTCAAATCTGTTGATCTCTCCGCTTTTCGTGACAGCCTGCTGGGTGGGCTCGGTCCATGCCTATGACGCCTTTAATCTGTCTACACAAGGCATCGTGGCTACCGGCTACGCCACAAGCATGGTGACCTCCGCGCCCTTCGACCGTAAGCTGCTAGTCGCGGCACGAGATGACGCTGCGGCGTTCATCGCCAGTGACGGCCAACTGAGAGGAGCGCAGCTGGAGTCAGCCCTGGTTTATCTACGCCAGGCACGGCCAAAACTTCATGCAAGTGACCTTGAACTGGCGCAGGCAATTCTCGTCCAATAGTTATCCTTGTTCTTGCGGAGTCGTTCCATGCGTAGCCCACTGATTGCTGCCGCCCTTGGTCTGCTGTTGTTGGCTGACGTGGCCCAGGCGCACACCCTGGTCGCCACCAGTAACATCATCATCAATGCCACCCAGCGCACACTTGATTTCACTTCCGATACCACCACATCCATCCGTGATTCGAAGATCATCCGTGAAGCCCACGATGATGCGGCGAGTTTCGTTGCCAGTGATGGCGACATTCGTGGCGCTCACCTGGAAGCTGCCTTCAATACATTGCGCATCCGCGTGCCGGAAGCTCGCGACGCCAGTGATCAGGTACTCGCCGAAGCCATCCTCGCACTGTGAGGTTGCTAATCGCCTGGCTGCTGGCCGGAATTGTGTTGCTGCTTGGCAACACGGCTCAGGCTGGCCTGCAACTAAAGCTCAAGACTGAAGGCCTGAGCCCCGCGCAGCAGCAAGCCAGTCAGGCGCTGCTCGATGAAGCGATACAGTTGCTGCCGCCGCGATTTATCGAGAAGCTCGACCGACGCATCGACGTCGGCTGGACCGACGACATGCCGAGCAACGCCTATGGCCAGGCGTCATTGGTGTCGGAACTTGATCTGAACCGTAATCTGCTCGCCAGCCTCACCGACGGCACAGCCGCGACCAAGAAGACTTATCGCCCCCACGGCACCGTGCGCCGGGAAATGCTTGCCACGGTGTTGCACGAACTCACCCACATCTATGACCGCTCGCGTCTTTGGCCAAACGCTGAGCGCACGCTGATTCAGCGCTGCACCCAACGCAATAGCAGCTCGGGGTTGATCGGCATTCCGGATCAATGCCGCGGCCAGACCGAACGCCGTTTTACTCTCAGCGATGACCCGCGCCTGCTGGACCTTGCCGGCTGGCCGCAATACGTTGGCCGACGTGGCGAACGTGAACAGTACAATCGGCAAGTCGCCCGCAGCCCGGACATTTACGAGACGAGCAGTCCCAAGGAATTCGTCGCGGTCAACATGGAGTATTTCCTCCTCGACCCAAGCTATGCCTGCCGCCGCCCTGCGCTGTACCGCTACTACAAAGAACATTTCGGCTGGGCGCCTGCTGCCAAAGACGCGTGCGGCAAATCCTTCGCGTTCCTCAATGCCGGCAACGACTTTGCCAAAACGCCCTTGGGGCAGATCGATCCGGAACGGGTTTATGCCGTCGACTATCTGCTGGCCGAAGCCAACCAGAACTGGGTCAGCCGCTGGGGTCACAGCATGTTGCGGCTGGTAATCTGTGCACCCGGCCGACCACGTGGGCCGGATTGCCGCCTGGATCTGGAGCAGCATCTGGTGTTGTCCTACCGCGCCTTCGTTGGTGACGTACAGCTGTCGAGCTGGGATGGTCTGGTGGGTAAATATCCGTCACGCCTGTTTGTCCTTCCGCTCGCTCAGGTGATCGATGAATACACCAAGACTGAACTGCGCAGCCTGGCTTCGGTACCACTGAACCTGTCACACAGCGAAATCGAAGACGTGGTGGAACACGCCGCCGAAATGCACTGGAGTTACGACGGCAACTACTTCTTCCTGTCCAACAACTGCGCTGTAGAAGGCCTGAAATTACTGCGCAGCAGCACCAACAATGCGCAGTTGGTCGGGCTGGACAGCATCATGCCCAACGGTTTGCTGGAAGTGCTCAAGGGGCGCGGACTGGCGGACACCAGCGTGCTGGACGATCCCCGCGAAGCGTTGCGCCTGGGCTATCGCTTCGACTCCTTCCGCGATCGCTATCAAGCGATGTTCGAAGTGCTGAAAAAGCACTTGCCGATCAAACAGGAAAAGGTCGAAGACTGGCTGTCATTGAAAGCTGAAGAGCGCCGAAAATGGATTGACCAGGCTGATTTGCGCACCAGCGCGGCGTTGCTGCTGCTGGAGCAGGCTAGCTTCCGTCAACAGTTGGTGTTGGCCCAGGACGAAGTGAAACAGCGCTATCTGGGCGCTCGGGAATTGAAAAACGGCGGCATGGACAAGGCTAATGCAACCTTGCAACAGATTCTAGCCAATAGCGGCTTCCTCAGCCGTCCGGCGGAGTTGCTCGGCACCGGTGGTTATGGACTGCCGCAGCCGAATGAATGGCAGCGTCTGGAGTCGGAAACCAGCCTGCGGCAGAAACAGCTTCAGGCATTGACCGGGGATCTGGACAAGGAAGTGAGAGCACTGCTCGAACCGAGCCGGGCGGCCGAGATGGCCGCCAATGAAGCCAACCTGAAGCAGGTCGGCGAGCATCTGAGAAAATTGCACAAGGCCGCGGGCGGGTTGGAATTGCCGTAAACAAAAGGCTTCGCGGCTGATCCGCGAAGCCTTTAATGCCTAGGCGTTAATCAAAGCACTCCTTCGAGAACGTCGTAAACGATTCCGGTGCCTACGGCGATCAGCACAATATCGCCACCTGCACGGCGCTATTCGTAACCCGGGTAATACGGCAGCCGGCCCAGCGCGCGGTTGTCCAGGCGCTCGCCGTAATAGCCGTGAGGCAACGGCCGTCCACGAACCAGATGAACACCTGGAGGTGGCGAAGCACCGCGTACGAAGTAGCCCTGGTTATCGTGAATAGTCTGACGCACAGGGCCAAAGTCCCGTGGCGGTGGCCAGCCGCGATGATTGTTCTGCGGACCACGGTGATCATCGCCACGATTGTTACCGTGGTTATCGTAATGCCCCTGCTGCGGGCCGCCGCGGTCGTGATCATCGCGCTGATCGGCGCTGGCGTGCAGCATGGGAGTAGCACTGAGCATCAGCGCACCCAGACTGGCAATCAGACGTTTCGGCATTTTCATCAGGTCTTCGCTCACTGCACATACAGCAAAAAGGGCTTCAGAACGTAGTCCTGAAGCCCTCGGTCTTGCTGTTTAGTCTGTGTTGCGAGGCTCTGATTCCTCTGTATCAGGAACTTTACCTTCAGCTGACGCGGGCTTTACGCACGCCGTCGGCCAGTGCTGCGCAGAGGCTGAGCACGCCATCAACAGCCTGGTCTGGTGTCGAAGCGTTAGCGATGTGATCGATCAGTGCCGACCCCACCACAACACCGTCTGCCAGACGAGCAATCGACGCCGCTTGTTCCGGGGTACGAATGCCGAAACCGATGCTGATCGGCAAATCGGTATGGCGACGTAAACGGGCGACGGCTTCTTCGACGTGTTCCAGAGTCGCCGCGCCCGCACCGGTCACACCGGCAACAGACACGTAGTAGACGAAGCCGGAGCTGCCGTTCAAAACGGTCGGCAGGCGCACATCATCGGTGGTCGGTGTGGTCAGACGGATAAAATCGAGGCCTGCTGCCTGGGCCGGGTCGCACAGCTCGCCGTTATGCTCGGGTGGCAGGTCGACCACGATCAAACCGTCAACGCCGGCCTCTTTGGCGTCGGCAATGAAACGCGGCACGCCATACATGTGAATCGGGTTGAAGTAACCCATCAGCACCAGCGGCGTCTCGGTATTGCCTTCACGGAACTCGCGAACCATTTGCAGGGTTTTCGCCAGGTTCTGCTTGGCGCCAAGGGCGCGGATGTTGGCCAACTGGATGGCCGGGCCATCGGCCATTGGATCGGTGAAGGGCATGCCCAACTCGATTACATCGGCGCCAGCGCCTGGCAAGCCTTTAAGGATTGCCAGGGAAGTGTCATAGCTCGGGTCGCCAGCGGTCACGAAGGTCACCAGAGCGGCACGATTCTGTTCCTTGAGTTCGGCAAAACGCGTTTGCAGGCGGCTCATCAGTGTTTCTCCTGCTTCGATTGTTCCATGTGGTGCATCACGGTTTGCATGTCTTTGTCGCCACGGCCGGACAGGTTCACCACCATCAAGTGATCTTTGGGCAGGGTCGGTGCGCGCTTGAACACTTCGGCCAGGGCGTGGGCGCTTTCCAGTGCAGGAATAATTCCTTCCAGGCGGCAGCATTTGTGGAACGCGTCGAGGGCTTCGTCGTCGGTCACCGAGGTGTACTGAACGCGACCGATGTCATGCAACCAGGCGTGTTCCGGGCCGATACCTGGATAGTCGAGACCGGCGGAAATCGAATGGGCGTCAATGATCTGGCCATCGTCGTCCTGCAACAGGAAGGTGCGGTTGCCGTGCAGCACGCCGGGTACGCCGCCGTTCAGGCTGGCAGCGTGCTTGCCGGTTTCGATACCGTAACCGGCCGCTTCAACACCGATGATCTCGACACTTTTGTCATCGAGGAACGGGTGGAACAGGCCCATGGCATTGGAACCACCACCGATGCATGCCACCAAGCTATCCGGCAGTCGGCCTTCCTGGGCTTGCAGTTGGTCACGGGTTTCTTTGCCGATGACGGCCTGGAAGTCGCGGACCATCGCAGGATAAGGGTGCGGACCGGCCACTGTGCCGATCAGGTAGAAGGTGCTGTCGACGTTGGTCACCCAATCGCGCAGGGCTTCGTTCATCGCATCTTTGAGGGTGCCGGTACCGGCCACGACCGGGATCACTTCAGCGCCCAACAGCTTCATGCGAAACACGTTCGCCTGCTGACGTTCGATGTCGGTGGTGCCCATGTAGATCACGCAATCGAGCCCGAAACGCGCAGCCACGGTGGCGGTCGCCACGCCGTGCATGCCGGCGCCGGTCTCGGCGATGATGCGTTTCTTGCCCATGCGCCGCGCCAGCAGGATCTGGCCGATGCAGTTGTTGATCTTGTGCGCGCCGGTATGGTTCAGCTCTTCGCGCTTGAGGTAAATCTTCGCACCACCGCAGAATTCGGTCAGACGTTCGGCGTAATACAGAGGGCTTGGACGTCCGACGTAGTCGCGCTGGAAGTAGGCCAATTCTTCTTTGAACGCCGGATCTTCCTTGGCCAGTTCGTATTCACGGGCCAGGTCGAGGATCAACGGCATCAGGGTTTCGGCGACGTAGCGGCCGCCGAACGCGCCGAACAGGCCGTTGGCGTCGGGGCCGTTGCGCAGATTAGTCTGGGTCATGGGTCGCTCCAGTAGGATTCGTGAGATGACAATGGGGCTTACTCTACCCCTGACGCCCTGGACTGAAAACCGATAAGATCGCTGCAACCTGTCAGGAAAACTCACAGATATCATGCGCCACGACCTACCCCCGCTGAACGCCCTTCGAGCCTTCGAAGCCACTGCCCGCCTGAACAGCGTCAGTCAGGCCGCCGAACAGCTGTACGTCACCCATGGTGCGGTGAGCCGGCAACTGAAGGTGCTCGAAGAACATCTGGGCGTGAGCTTGTTCATCAAGGATGGACGCGGCCTTAAACTCACAGATGCCGGCATTCGATTGCGGGATGTCAGCGGCGAGGCGTTCGAGCGCTTACGCACGGTTTGCGCAGAGTTGACCCAAAGTATTGCCGACGCGCCATTTGTACTCGGCTGCTCAGGCAGCTTGCTGGCACGCTGGTTCATACCGCGCTTGGGACGGCTGAATACCGACCTGCCAGACCTGCGCTTGCATCTCTCGGCCGGGGAAGGCGATCTCGATCCGCGTCGGCCGGGGCTCGACGCCTTGCTGGTGTTTGCGGAACCGCCTTGGCCAGCGGACATGCAAGTCTACGAATTGGCCAGCGAACGGATCGGCCCGGTCATGAGCCCGCGATTCGCCGGCCACGAAAGGTTGCTGGACGCACCGGCAAGCGCGCTATTAAGCGAGCCATTGCTACACACCACGTCGCGCCCGCAGGCCTGGCCGAGTTGGGCACAGCAAAGCGGACTGGACGCCAAGGCGTTGAAGTACGGTCAGGGTTTCGAGCATTTGTATTATTTGCTGGAGGCGGCAGTGGCCGGCTTGGGTGTGGCGATTGCCCCAGAACCGCTGGTGGCCGAGGACTTGAAGGCCGGTCGCCTCGTTGCGCCCTGGGGTTTCAGTGAAACCCCGGCGCAACTGGCGTTGTGGCTACCCAAGCGCGCCGCGGACGGGCGGGCTCGGCAACTGGCGCAATGGCTCAAAAACGAGCTGCGCCAGTCGGATTAGTCACCCCGTTTGAATAGCAGGTAGGCCGCGAGAAGACCCAACGCACCAACAGCGACACCGGCTGTAGTCCAAGGGTGTTCCTGGGCGTAGTCGCGAGTCGCGATCCCGGTTTCACGGGTTTTTACTTTAACTTCTTCGTAAGCATCGCTGAGCAAATGGCGCGAGTGTTTCAGCGCGTTCTCGGCGTTGCTTTTCAAGGCTTTCAGGGTTTTACGCGACTCGTCCGAAGCATCGTCCTTAAGGTTTTCCAAAGATTTCAGCAGACTCTCGATCTCGGCTTCCATGCTTTGCAATGAGGCTTTACGTAAAGAGGTGTTGGCCATGGTGGCTCTCCTGCATTGATTGAGTTGCGTGTGTTGGTTGGGACTTCAGGGGTTCGAGAAAGTGCAGTAAATCTGAACCTCGACCTCGCAATGGCCATCACAAGTAATACGAAAAATCACTGCTAGGCTGTATTTCACACCCTGAGGAGAACGCCCATGTCTGACCATCACACCTACAAGAAAGTCGAGCTGGTCGGCTCGTCCGCCAGCAGCATTGAAGACGCCATCAACAACGCTCTGGCCGAAGCCAATAAAAGCATCAAGCACCTGGAATGGTTTGAAGTGACCGAAACCCGCGGGCACATCAAGGACGGCAAGGCTGCACATTTCCAGGTGACGCTCAAGGTCGGGTTCAGGATTGCCACCAGCTGAGTTTGCGGTAGTCTTCTGAACTTGCGCGCTGGCCGAGCGCCATAGGGAATGGCAAAACGCCACATCACCACATCCGGCTGATCGCTGGGTGCCCCTATTGATCCGACCAGGGAATGCGACCGATGAAGAATTTTATTTTGGCGGTAGGCTTGATGAGCCTTGCAGGTATAGCCTTTGCTCACGGCAAGCCATGCGAGGAGCTGAAAGCCGATATCGCCGCGAAGCTGGATGCCAAAGGTATTTCCAATTATTCACTGGAAATCGTAGATAAAGGCACTGCTGCTGACGGGAAAGTCGTCGGTACCTGTGAAAAAGGCACCAAGCAAATCGTCTACAAGCAGGGATGACCTCCCTCGAAAATGAAAAAGCCGACGCAATGACGTCGGCTTTTTTGCGCTCGTTTTTTGAATGTCAGCCCTTCATGACCTGCGCCAGCAGTTCATAGGAATGCACGCGATCGGCATGTTCGTACAGGTCGCAGGTGAAAATCAGCTCGTCTGCCTGGGTCTGCTCGATCAGCACTTCCAGTTTGGCGCGGATTTTCTGCGGACTGCCGACCATGGCCAAGCCAAGGAAATCGCCGACCGCCTCTTTCTCATGCGGCAGCCACAAGCCGTCCATGGTTTTCACCGGAGGACGTTGCACCAGGCTCTGGCCACGCATCAGGGCAAGAATCCGTTGGTAGACCGAAGTTGCCAGATAATCGGCCTGCTCGTCAGTGTCGGCGGCCACCAGCGGCACGCCGAGCATGACGTAGGGCTTATCCAGTACCGCGGAAGGCTTGAAGTGATTGCGATAGACGCGAATGGCCTCATGCATGAAGCGCGGTGCGAAATGTGAAGCGAAGGCGTAGGGCAAACCGCGCTCACCGGCCAGTTGTGCACTGAACAGGCTGGAGCCCAGCAGCCAGACCGGGACCTGGGTGCCGGTGCCCGGCATCGCGATGATCCGTTGATCGGGCGTGCGCGGGCCGAGGTAGCGCATCAGTTCGGCCACATCTTCCGGGAACTCGTCGGCACTGCCGGAGCGTTCACGGCGCAGCGCACGAGCGGTCATCTGATCGGAACCGGGGGCGCGCCCCAGTCCCAGATCAATCCGCCCCGGATAAAGGCTTTCGAGGGTGCCGAACTGCTCGGCGATCACCAGCGGCGCGTGGTTGGGTAGCATTACGCCCCCCGAACCGACTCGAATGGTCGAGGTGCCGCCGGCCAGGTAGCCCAGCAGTACCGAGGTTGCCGAACTGGCAATGCCGTCCATGTTGTGGTGCTCGGCAACCCAAAAGCGGTTGTAGCCGAGTTTTTCGACGTGCTGCGCCAGGTCCAGAGAGTTGCGCAGGGACTGGGCCGCGCTGCCGTTCTCCCTTACGGGCACCAGATCGAGGGTCGAGAATTTGATATCGGACAGTCGTTTCATAAACCTGCTCCTCCAATTGGGTACGCAGGTTTTTTCTCGCAAACGAAAACCTGCCGAATCTATAAGCGTGTTTCATGCAATGAGGGCATATACCCGAGTTTCAATAGCAAAGGCAAAATTCCTACCGAATTTGAAGAAAGATCAGATGAGGTGAACTTTGCAGCGCGGTCTATCCTCAGAACCCTAGCAACCGAAAACTACGAAGGCGCGACGCTTCGCGCCGGATCTTGAGGAGGCAGACATGGCTATCACGAAGAAAGCATCGGCTCATTGGGAAGGTGATCTGAAAACCGGCATCGGCTCGATTTCCACGGAAACCGGTGTCCTCAGAGAAGCGCCCTACGGCTTCAAGGCCCGTTTCGAAGGCGGCAAGGGCACCAATCCGGAAGAGCTGATCGGCGCGGCCCATGCGGGTTGTTTCTCCATGGCGTTTTCAATGATTCTCGGCGATGCCGGCCTCACGGCTGACAGCATCGATACCAATGCCGAAGTCACCCTGGACCAGGTGGAAGGCGGTTTTGCGATCACGGCGGTGAAATTGATCCTCAAGGCGAAAATCCCTGGGGCGACACAAGCGCAGTTCGAAGAACTGAGCAATAAAGCCAAAGAAGGCTGCCCGGTTTCCAAAGTGCTGAATGCGAAGATCAGCCTGGATGCGACGTTGGTCAGCTGATATCGGGTTGTGGCGCCACCCGATAAAAGATCGCAGCTCTCGATGGCTGCGATCTTTTTTGACCTGAAACAAAACCTGGCTGGCGGAACTGTGGTCGAATAAATGACGGCAGCAAAAACGCATTACCGTGCGCGCTGCCTCAAAGGAGCTTCAACCATGAAACGTTTTGCCTTGGCGATTATCTGTTGCGCGCTTACCACGTCGGTCCTGGCGGCACCGAAATCCTGCGAAGAACTCAAAGCCGAGATTGAAGCCAAGATCCAGGCCAATAACGTCTCGTCCTACACCCTGGAGATCGTCACCAATGATGAAGTGCACGATCAGAATATGGTCGTTGGCTCGTGCGAAAACGGCACCAAGAAAATCATCTATCAGAAAAACGACCGCTGATTCGCTTCACATGACGCAATAGACCTGCCGATCTTCGGCAACGATTTCACGCTTGGCGTTGTAAAGCCGGGCGCTAGGGGTGAACGCCATAGAACGGGCTTCCAGCCGATAACGCTGGCCGGCTTCGAAATGATCGTACTTGATGGTCAGGTAGCATAACCGCTCCGAGGGGTCGGTCATCAGGCCCGAGCCCCCACCCGCCACTTCAAAGTCGAATCGAACGATCAGCTCATGGCTACCGGGGGTGACCTGGAAGTAACGCCCGTCGCGCATTCGCTGGTTGTCCAGTCGTTCAGCCATCAGCAATTTATCGCCGGGGAATGGCGTAGAGAAGTCGACCCAGGCCATCTGCGGATTGACCGCCGGCAACGGGGTCTGGCAGCCGGAAACGGCGATTGCAGCCAGTAACAGCACTAACCTGCGCATGATGAAATCCCTAAGGGATGGGCTTTCAGCATAGCGCCGATCAGGTGCGTTGGCAGCCTGCCGGTGTGCCTTGGCCAATCACTTTTCGCTGTTGGTCATAAAGCTTTGCCCACGGCCGAAAGCCGATATTCCCCGCTTGCAGCTGATACCGCTCGCCGGCGTTGAAATCTTTGAATTTCACGTTCATCTGACAGTCACGCCAAAGCGGTTCGGCGTCGGGGCCGATGTTGGTCGGTGCGACCGGGAATTGGTAACGAACCGTCAGTTCATGACTGCCAGGCTGAACCTCGAAATAGCGCTTGTCGGTAGAGGCCTTGTCATCGACTTCCAGCGCTTGCAGCGCGGTGTCTTCCTGCTTCGAATCCAGATCGATCCATGCTTGCGCCGGATCAGGATTGGGCATTCCAATTCCAGCACAGCCGGCCAGCATCAGCAGGCCTCCCGTCAGCATCAACTTGCGCATAGCGGAGCTCCAGTCAGGCGGGATAGTCTTGCGGGCAGACTTTCCAGGGATGATTCATTTTGATCAGGCCGCTTCCAAGCCTTGGGTTACTTGATCGCGTTTTACGCATTTTGTTTCCGGGCGTGTTGTTTTTGTTACTCAACGGTTGCGCCAGCGTCAGCTATTACGGCCAATTGGCCAGTGGTCAGCTGCAATTGCTGCGGGCACGGGTGCCTGTTTCCACAGTGATTGCCGATCCGGGCCGCGATCAACAATTGCGTGCGCACCTGACTCAATCGCAAAAGGCCCGGACATTCGCCAGCCAACATCTGCACTTGCCGGATAACCAGAGCTATCGCCTGTACGCCGACATTGGCCGGCCGTTCGTAGTCTGGAACGTTTTCGTCACGCCGGAATTTTCCCTGACGCCGCAAAACCATTGCTTCCCCGTCGCCGGTTGCGTTGCCTATCGCGGCTATTACAGCCAGAGCGCAGCCCGTGGCGAGGCGGCATTGCAGCGTCTGCAAGGTATGGATGTGTCGATTGGCGGCGTCGAGGCCTATTCGACGCTCGGTTGGTTCAACGATCCGATTATCAGTTCGATGATGAACTGGGGTGACGAACGATTGGCCACGCTGATCTTCCATGAGCTCGCCCATCAACGCTTTTATGTGAAGGACGACACCGAATTCAACGAATCTTTCGCCACCTTCGTCGAGCAGGAAGGCACGCGCCAATGGCGCGCAGTCCGCAGTCTTGCGCCGGAAAACGGCGCTCAGGCGCAGCAACGCGATCAGTTCGTCCAGTTGGTTCTCAATGCCCGCACACGACTTGAACGGCTTTACACCCTGCCGCTGCCGGCTGACCAGATGCGCCAGCGCAAGGCCGCTGAGTTCGAGCGGTTACGAGGTGAATACCGGCTGCTGCGCGACAGCCAGTGGACAGGGGACAAACGCTATGACGCGTGGATAAATGCCCCCATGAACAACGCGCGGCTGCTCCCGTTTGGTTTGTATGACCAGTGGGTGCCGGCATTTGCCACGCTGTTCAAGCAGGTGGGTGGGGATTGGTTGGCGTTTTATGCGGCAGTCGAGAAGCTGGGTGCGTTGCCGGTTGGCGAGCGCAAGGTGGCGTTGAAGGCTTTGGCAGGATCATAAAACTTCGGTGGCTGAACGGGCCTCTTCGCGGGCTTGCCCGCGAATGGATTTGATCAGCGCTGCAAAAACGCCTGATGCATCTCATCCAGTGTTTCAAAGTGATAGGCCGGCGCTTCTGCGCTCAATTCTTCCCGGCTGCCAAAACCATAGCCGACCGCCGCCGCATCCAGCCCATTACTGCGCGCACCGATCAAGTCGTGTTTGCGATCGCCAATCATCAGGGTGTTGGTCGGGTCCAGACCTTCTTCGGCCATCAGATGGGCGATCAGCTCGACTTTGTTGGTGCGGGTGCCGTCCAGTTCGCTGCCGTAGATCACCTTGAAGTGTTTGGCGAAGTCGAAGTGCCGGGCGATTTCCCTGGCAAAAATCCACGGCTTGGACGTCGCTATATAGAGCTGTCGTCCTTGCCCGCCAAGGGTTTCCAACAGCGGGGTGACACCGTCGAATACGCGGTTCTCGTAAAGGCCGGTGACCTTGAAGCGTTCGCGGTAGAAGTTGACCGCCTCCCAGGCCTTGGGCTCGTCGAAGTCATAGAACTGCATGAATGCCTGCAACAACGGCGGGCCGATGAAGTGTTCCAGTTTGGTCAGGTCAGGCTCATCGATACCCAGTTTGCTCAGGGCGAACTGAATCGAACGGGTGATCCCTTCACGCGGGTCGGTCAGGGTGCCATCGAGGTCGAACAAAACGGTTTGGTAATGCATGAAAATTCCTGAGCAATAGCGGGACGCGTTATTAGGGGCTTAGAGCTGGTCGTAGCCTTCGGCCAGATGCAGGTCCTTGAGCTTCACGTAGTTCGCCGCGCTGTAGGTGAAAAAGGCTTTTTCCTTGTCAGTCAACAGCCGGACTTGTTTCACCGGACTACCGACATAAAGAAAACCGCTTTCCAGACGCTTGCCCGGCGGCACCAGGCTTCCCGCGCCGATGATCACCTCGTCCTCGACCACGGCGCCGTCCATGACGATACTGCCCATGCCGATCAGAACCCGGCTGCCCACCGAGCAACCGTGGAGCATGACTTTATGGGCGATGGTCACGTCATCCCCGATCACACAGGGAAAGCCATCAGGATTGAATGGCCCGGCATGAGTGATGTGCAGCACACAGCCGTCCTGCACGCTGGTGCGCGCACCGATGCGGATGCGGTGCATGTCGCCACGGATCACCGTCAGCGGCCAGACCGAGCTGTCTTCGCCGATTTCGACGTCGCCGATCACCACCGCCGAGCCGTCGACAAAAGCGCCTTTGCCGAGCAACGGCATGTGGTTCTGATACTTGCGAAGGGTCACGATAGGGTTTCTCTCTGTTGCTGATAGCTGCGGTGAGCGTCGATTGTAATTAAGATGGCTCCATGTTTCTTCCAGCCAAGGTGCCAACCGTGAGCGTGAACAACCCTCTTTTGCAATCCTACGACCTGCCGCCGTTCTCGGCGATCCGTGCCGAACACGTGCAACCGGCCATTGACCGGATCCTGGCTGACAACCGTGCCGCCATTATCGAGATCCTCAAAACCGAGGGCAAACAACCGACCTGGGCCGGCCTGGTGCTGGCGATGGACGAACTCAATGACCGTCTGGGCGCTGCCTGGAGCCCGGTCAGCCACCTGAATGCCGTGTGCAACAGCGCCGAACTGCGTGAAGCTTACGAGTCCTGCCTTCCAGCCTTGAGCGCCTACTCCACCGAGCTTGGCCAAAACCGCGAATTGTTCGAGGCCTTCGAAGCCCTCGCCAACAGCCCGGAAGCCGCCGGTTTCGACGTGGCGCAGAAAACTATCCTGGAACACTCCCTGCGTGACTTCCGTTTGTCGGGTATTGACCTGTCGCAAGACGAGCAGAAGCGTTACGCCGAGGTGCAGAGCAAATTGTCGGAGCTGGGCAGTCGCTTCTCCAACCAGTTGCTCGACGCGACTCAGGCCTGGACCAAGCACGTTACCGATGAAGCCACCCTGGCAGGCCTGACCGATTCGGCCAAGGCGCAAATGGCCGCCGCTGCCCAGGCCAAGGACCTGGACGGTTGGCTGATCACCCTGGAGTTCCCAAGCTACTACGCGGTAATGACCTACGCCCAGGACCGTGACCTGCGCGAAGAAGTTTACGCCGCCTACTGCACCCGTGCGTCGGATCAGGGCCCGAATGCCGGTCAGAACGACAATGGCCCGGTCATGGAAGAAATCCTCGACCTGCGTCAGGAGCTTGCCAAGCTGCTCGGTTTCGCCAGTTTCTCCGAGCTGAGCCTGGCCACTAAAATGGCCGAATCGAGCGACCAGGTACTCAGCTTCCTGCGCGATCTGGCCAAGCGCAGCAAACCGTTCGCCGCACAAGATCTGGAACAGCTCAAAGCCTACGCCGCCGAACAAGGCTGCCCGGACCTGCAAAGCTGGGACAGCGGTTTCTACGGTGAAAAGCTTCGCGAACAGCGTTACAGCGTTGCTCAAGAAGCCCTTCGTGCTTACTTCCCGATCGACAAAGTACTGGGCGGTCTGTTCGCCATCGTTCAACGCCTGTACGGCATCGAGATCGCCGAACAGAAAGGCTTCGACACCTGGCACCCGGATGTTCGCCTGTTCGAGATCAAGGAAAACGGCCAGCACGTCGGTCGCTTCTTCTTCGATCTCTACGCCCGCGCCAACAAGCGCGGCGGTGCGTGGATGGACGGCGCTCGCGACCGTCGTCGCACCGCTGAAGGCGTACTGCAAAGCCCGGTGGCCAATCTGGTGTGCAACTTCACCCCGGCGGACAGCGGCAAGCCTGCCCTGCTGACCCACGACGAAGTGACCACCCTGTTCCACGAATTCGGCCACGGCCTGCATCACCTGCTGACCCGCGTCGAGCACGCCGGTGTATCCGGCATCAACGGCGTGGCCTGGGATGCGGTCGAGCTGCCAAGCCAGTTCATGGAAAACTGGTGCTGGGAGCCGGAAGGTCTGGCGCTGATCTCCGGCCACTACGAAAGCGGTGAACCGCTGCCCCAGGACCTGCTGGAGAAAATGCTTGCCGCGAAGAACTTCCAGTCCGGTCTGATGATGGTCCGTCAACTGGAGTTCTCGCTGTTCGACTTCGATTTGCACGCCACTCACGGCGACGGTCGCAGCGTGCTGCAAGTGCTCGAAGGCGTGCGCGACGAGGTCTCGGTCATGCGTCCACCGGCCTACAACCGTTTCCCTAACAGCTTCGCGCACATCTTCGCTGGCGGTTACGCTGCGGGTTACTACAGCTACAAATGGGCTGAAGTGCTGTCAGCGGATGCTTTCTCGAAATTTGAAGAAGAAGGCGTGCTCAACGCCGACACCGGTCGAGCGTTCCGCGAGGCAATCCTGGCGCGCGGCGGTTCCCAGGAACCCATGGTGCTGTTCGTCGACTTCCGCGGACGTCCGCCGTCGATTGACGCACTCTTGCGTCACAGCGGCCTGAATGAGGTCGCGGCAGCATGAGTGAGGGTCCTGTGATTACCAAAAGACGCTTTATCGCCGGGGCGGTCTGCCCGGCATGCAGCGAGCCGGACAAGTTGATGATGTGGAACGAAGACGAAGTCCCGCATCGCGAGTGCGTAGCCTGCGGTTACTCCGATACGCTGAATGAGCAAGGCTTGTCAGTGCCCAAGGAATTGGGCACACGGGTTAACATTTCAGCGCTTAAAGTGCCGGACGCCAAGGTTCAGCCCGTGCAGTTTTTCCCGAACCCTAAGTTGAAGAAAAAACCTGACGAGCAGCACTGACCCGCAAAAACCGCCTTCCACTGCGCAATGCAGTGGAAGGTATTGCTACTCGACATGAGCCGACTGAAACCAACTCTTCATCGAACACGCCGCGAACGGGCTCGTGCTGCAATCGCCGCTAGCAGCGCAGTGCGAAGCTTGTCGACATCGGCCTGCATCATGTAACGCACACCGTCCCTGAAGTGGGTGCTGTCACCAAAGCCACCCTGGGTCATTTCGTTCAAAGCGTCTTCCTTGCTCCGCCCCTGCACAACGACCCGATACATCGCCGCCATCAGGCCGGTGCGGTCTGAACCATGTTTGCAGTGCATCAGCACCGGGCCTTTGGCTTCCGCAGTCTGGATGGCACGAAGGACCGTGAGTACCTCAGCGTCGTCCACATGGTTGGTGCGATAAGGCAACTGTACCTGTGCGATACCGGGGGCGGACAACCAGCGTGAATCCGATTCGGGCAGAAACGTGATCACCGTTCACACCTTGAGTTTTTCCAGCAACTGCGCCGCTCCACTGTCCGGCAGCGCGCTGCGGTACAACGTACCGGATCTACGGCCGGGATAAAGGAAAACTCCATCACCAGAACCAATCATCGGTTGTCAGTAGAAAGCGAGGCCAAATTGAGTAATAGCGCCTACGTCCTTCTCATCAATATCGTTATCTAAAGTGACCGCCAGATCAAACACGGATCATAATCAAGCTTGTTGAGTTCTTCTGACCCGTTACTTAGATGCAATATCAGGTTGTGACGTTGATATAAAGCCCGGCAGCGCCATCTTGCACTAACCTTATAATTACGGCTTGACGATATCCGCATAAGCTTTGGCCAGGGCGAGCAACTTTGCCTTGTCGTTGCCATCGATGTCGCCATCACCATCAACGTCTCGGGCATGGCCAATGCTGAAAGATCGCCCACCATCGTAGGACGAGGCAGTGTAAATAACGGAGTCCAGCAGACGCTCCGTCGGAACATCGTTTGCATCCAGACTTGATTCCTTTAAAGCGAACTGCATGGAGACCAATACTTCATTCGGGTCGACTATGGTAGGCCCAAGTTTTTGCAGAAAAATACCACGGCGATTGAAAAACGACATTATTAAATCCTTTTAAGTAAAATCCATGTTTAGTTTTACAGCGACTCAGACAATACAGATAAATATAACTTTCAATCCATTACTTATATGTAACGCTCAATTGCAAAGTTGCTGAGCATTAGACTTCATCTCATTAATTTGACCGTAATGTCGGCATCGACGTGAAAAGCGCCAAACGGCACTGGCACATCGGTGCGCGCCGAGATACTGTATGAACATACAGCTTCGTAGGCTTTCCCCATGAACACACCATTACCTCCACGCGGCCGTGGCACCGCGACCAACCCGCACAACCGCTTCGCGCCGAACCGTTCGGTGGCGGAGGACGACGGCTGGTATCAGGAAGCCCCTCTGACCCAGGGCACAGAAGTACGCATCGAAACGGCGAAAACCATCATCACCCGCAATAACTCCCCGGATTTGCCCTTCGATCGTTCGATCAACCCCTATCGCGGCTGCGAGCACGGCTGGGTTTACTCAACAATTCGCACCGATACAAATCAATCTACTGTCGCTTGGGAAAGGGTTTCAAGCAAGACTACTAACCCCATTATTCCAAACGCGGTTAATCGGGAAATATCCACGCTGTGGGGGGCGCTTGAGGCTACCCCTGACTCGGAGAGGGTAGAATCTCTAAAACGCCTCAGAGGGTTGAAAACCGCCTACAAATGACGGTTTCTGAGAGCATTTTCCCTTATGCTTCTGCCTTCATAGCTCGCTGCACTGTACTCAGTGACACACCAAGGCTTTCAGCCGTTTTCCTGAAGCTCAAGCCACTCCCTACAGCAGCACGTATCTGGGAATCATTAATCGATTTAGCGCGACCTTTGTAAACGCCGGCATTCTTCGCCTTGGCGATACCTTCGCGTTGACGTTCTTTAATCATCGAACGCTCAAACTCAGCGACTGCGCCCATCATCTGGAGCATGAGGTTCTGATACTTATCATCAGCACCAGTGAAGGTTAATTTCTCTTTGTAGAATTGGACGGCTACCCCCTTCGCAGTGAGGTCCTCTATCAAACCTAAGAGGTCAGACAGGCTACGTGCCAGCCTGTCAATTGAGTGGACGTATACGGTGTCACCCTTACGAACGAAGCGCAGCATTTCTTGCAGAGCAGGACGCTCAGTGGTGGCGCCGCTTACCTTGTCAGTGAATGTCTCGTCTAACGTCAACCCGTCCAACTGACGAGCTGTGTTCTGATCAACTGATGAAACCCGGACGTAACCTACATTAGCCATTTCCATTCCCCTGTATTCATTTGCCTCTAGATGTAGTCATTGTCAGCGTGTTCACTACTCAATGCAACCCTATTGAATACACTTTTAAGGTCTTGAGCGTATTCACCGACGAGTGGTCTCTAGGGTGTAGTCAAAAGAACACGGCCGCAGTTCTCCTTGCTGAACACGGACTAGAGTGGCAATCTGCTTTCACTGGATAAATTCGAGGGAATGAAATGGCTGGCTCACAATGTCCGCACTGCGAACAGAAAACCTTTTACAACGAAGGTGCGGTGTCTCAATGCACGAAATGCGGTACCACTGGTTGGGGGTGGAATCGGGCTGTGAATCCCGGTTCGGGTAAAGGTTTCAAATGCCCAAATTGCGAGTGGAACACTCTCCATCAAGTCGTTGAATTAAACAAGAGTCACGCGGTTCGACGTTGCTCAACATGTGACTACAGCCTTGTTGTCCCTTTCACACCATCTTAATCTGGCGGTACTTTCGCATTTGATATCAATCTACCGATGCCCCAAGGAGATGAACATTGAAGGATGGAATTATTAGGCTCAATGATTACCTTTGCTACTTTGCCATTGTGGCCGTTGCGTTCGCGGGTTACACAATCTACGGCGAATGGGGTGCAATAGGTGGATTTATAGCCGGGGCCGTCATGGCTGGCTTCTGGCTCGTCCTGAGTGGGATTTATGATGAGCTGAAGAAAATCACCTCCTCTAAAGGACTTTAAAGCAACTGGTTAAGCTCTAGAGGTTTGGCTTATGACCCACTCAACCAAATTACCTACTATTGAAAGGTCGGCCAAAGAGTTTGCTTACATACTTATGGTGAAGGCCTCTAGGCTATGTTAAAATTTTGATGCTTCGGTAGTTTAAAATACGGACAAATTTAAACAATTTTAGCTTTAGGATATTAAAATGAAGATGCTTGATAGGGAAAGTTTTATCCAAGAGCTAGGCATCCCGCTTACTAAGGCTCGTGATTTTTCACTTTACGATGGGGCTCCTTACGAATGTGTTTGCGGGCAGTGGCACTCATTTAACCAATTCACAGGAAGAGCTTTTGGTTCTACCGGGGCCAGCGCCAAGTTTTTGGTAGAATGCCCAAACAATAAAAATGCAGCCACAATAATTAAGACTAAAAATAAATACATTATACTTTTTGATAAATTCATATCCATTGCTGGCCATGTCGATGGCCGGCAGTAAATTAATTATCTTTTTTACTGCTCGTTTTCAAGTGTGGCTGCTGAGATCAATGGCCTTACCGGTGCCCGTGCATAATTCACGGCTCGAAGCCATTTATCCGCAGTGATACAGCTTACAACCCCAAGTATTGGGGTTTTCGCGTCAATGCAAGAAGTTAGGTTACTTACTGGCTTCGTGCGTATCCTTAATCAGGCGCATCTTCCGCAAATTTAAATACTATTAAGCATCGTAAATCGATTAACTTTATCCTTCTTGAAATAACCACTCAAGTTATGCGGCTTCTGATTCATTATTGCACTTATAGTTGACTCTATTTTTTCTGGCGTTAACGCCCTGCTTCTTGCCTCACCGGGAAATCTTAATTCCATAAACTTCTTATAGTCTTCAAGCTGCTGTTCGGCGTACATAGTAATGTAGGCATGCAACCCTCTCTTTGCGCTTAGATTTACTTTTAATAATATTGGTTGCTTGTACTTCCTTCTAAGAAACCTCTTTATCTTTGCTGCTTGGTTTAGGAAATGCTCAGGCTCTATCCCGTCTGGAAAAAAGAAAGAATATTGGTATTTGAAATCGTAAAGATCAAATAGGGAACAAAGTCTTCTTCTTGTTTTATCTATGCTGGCTTCAGTCAATTTAACACTCCTTTTTTATCGAACATCTCTTCCTATACTGATACCTGAGAAAACCAGGGCCACTTTGTGCTGAATAACTGGCTCTACACCTTGCTTTTAAAGGCCTGCAACAGAACTGAAGGCTCTTAAAAAAGACGACAAATAGCGATTTCAGTGTCCTACTTGTGCGGCAGAAAGTCAACGTGGATTTTAACAGTCACGGCCATGCGCAAAAGCTAAATACTTAAGGGCGAGGAGCACCATTGCTTAACTAAATCCAATGTCTTCATTCGAGTGAATTAACAATATCGACAAGTACACTAACCCATATCACTTTAGAAAAGGATCTGGAGACTGCCACACCAGTCGTTCGCTTTTGAGTTCTTCCGGCATCTCTATCGATTTATGATTTTTGTGTGGCTTTTTCTTCGGCAAGAGGGAAAACACCACATCCTCGTAGATCGGCTTCACTAGATAAAAAGTAGGCGAGGACATGCCAGCCCGACGCAGGCGTGCTTTGATACTCTTGATAATCAACACCTGCTTATCTTTACTGATCCATGTGTGGTGACCGTAATCATCGCCAGTGCGTTTATCTTTCGGCTGCGGGACGTATGCAACCACCGGGCTGATTCTGTTCGCCAAAGCGGGTATAGGCTGCGTCTCTAACTTGCGTGTGGGGAAGTGAAGTTCAAGCTTAAGGAATATCCCCCGCAGGTATCTGTTCAGCCGCTGTCGGTCGGTGCGGGCTTGTTCACTGTCAGATGTCAGCATTGATTCAAAGGAGTCGGCATTGCTGTCTGTCAGAGCAAATGCCCCATCCAAGCTGGCAAGCTCTTGCTTGATACGATGAATGTCAGCTTTTGCAGTGGCAATTGCTTTCCGGGTTTCAGTCAGCAGGCTGACATAGGTTTCAGCTTTGTCCTCGTCATCTTCAGCAGCGTGTTTCTTCTTCAACCCGTCTGCCCTGACTTCCAATCTGGTCAGTTTTGCAACGGCAACAGTTTCTTCTTTCTTCAGCGCCTTCAGCACATCTGAACCAGCGGCTATGTAGTCGCGGATCGCAGTCCAATGCTCAAATTTAAATAATACACGGCGAAGGAATTCCCCACGAATCGACCTAATCTGATCATCAACACAGCCACCAGTCATCGATGCCGTGCAATAGTAGAACTCTTTACCACTCCTGAGCATGAACCGTGTACTACCGCCACATTCTGCACAGACTAGAAGGTTGCGGAAAATATTGAGGTTGGTTGCATCCTGCCTGCCTGAAAACGGTTTTCGACTCTTGAGTATCGTCTGTACTTCTTCAAACGTAGCTGGAGGGATTACCAGCGGGTAGTAATGTTCCACAACCTGTCCTGTGGGGACGTTTTTGCCGTGCTCCTTGCTGAATTCCACCGGGGAGTGTTCGCCTAGCAGGCGTCGATTGCGTAACAGGTATTGGATCTGGTGCGTTTTATAGCTGGTGCCAAATTGAGCGTTGAGGCGTCTTCCTGTTTCTGCCACACCGTAGGTTTGAGCGAGAGAGAACATGGTTTCAATGTGTAGGCAAATATCATCAAGCTTGCACCACGCCCCATCCTTCACTACCAGCCATTGAGGACTTTTCTTTGTGGCTATCGCACCTTCAGCCATAGCCTTGTGTTTAGCCCGCCATGACGCCTTCGACATATCCGATTTGCGTAAACTTTCTGAGTGAGCCCTTTCAAACTGGACAATTGCCCGGATGAAACTGTTGCTGGTGAGATCGTCATAAACTGTATCTTCATCTAATACGGCAATCTTGATACCGGATCGGATCAGGTCAGAAAATATCTCTATAGACGCATCCAGCACCTGACGTGAAAGCCGATCCCAGTTTTCAATTAGAAGGTAGCTTCCATTGGGGATTTCCCCATCACGCACCCGCTGAAGAAATACCGATAGCTGACCTTTTTTAGCGTTAGCTCCACGGAAACTACTGATACCGTGATCCTCAAGTCTGGTATCAACCGTGAGGTTATGCTTGCTGACAAAGGATTCAATCCGTTCAGATTGGCGAACGTCGGAATTACCATCCGCCTGTTTCTGGCTGGAAAAGCGAACGTATGGAAAGCATAGAGGCACGGTGGCAAGCTCAGTAACCTATCGGTACGTATAATCTAGCACGGCTGCATCTATTGTTACGCACGGCCCAGTCACGCTTATTGGGACATGTCGCCGGGGCTGGATTTCGAAACCAAGCTGATTGCCAAGACCAACGCTGCCGATGTGCTGGAAGAACAGCTGTCCAAGCGCGGTTATCAGTGCGCGCCGATCAACCTGGGGTCCAACACCGATCCGTATCAGCCGATCGAACGCGAACACAAGATCACCCGCAAGACCCTCGAAGTGCTGCTGCGTTACCGTCACCCGGTGACCATCATCACCAAGGGTTCGCTGATTCTTCGCGATCTGGACCTGCTGGTCGAACTCGCCGAGCAAAGGCTGGTGGCGGTGATGATCAGCCTGACCACCCTCGACGATGAACTCAAGCGCATTCTCGAACCGCGCGCCGCTGCACCCAAGGCTCGTTTGCGAGCGATACGCGTGATGCGTGAAGCCGGCATTCCGGTGGGGGTTCTGTGTTCGCCGATGATTCCGATGATCAACGACAGCGAACTCGAAAGCCTGCTCAACGAGGCTCATGCCGCCGGTGCGCAAAGTGCGGCATACATGATGTTGCGCCTCCCCCTGGAAGTAGCACCGCTGTTCGAAGAATGGCTGGCGGCCCACTATCCTCAGCGTGCCGCTCATGTGTTGAGCCTGATTCGCCAGAGCCGTGGCGGCGAGCTCTACGACAGTCGGTTTGGCGCGCGGATGCGTGGTGAGGGGCCGTTTGCCGATCTGGTGGCACAACGCTTTGTCAAATCGATCAAACGGTTGGGGCTTAATCATCGCGAAGGTTTTAATCTGGACTGTGAAGCCTTCTGTCCGCCAGGTCGCCAGATGTCGTTGATTTGAGGACAATTGGCCTATGGTTGAGTAGTGGGAAAAGCACTTGGGCATTACGCTGGTCACGTTTTTAATGACCTGGAACACACGTCCTAGAGCGCTTGATTCAGTTTGAGTTAAGTTTCGGCAGATACCTTGTTCATCGAGTGACTGACGGGTCGAGAACTTCGACCTGGATGTTTTTTAAACAGCCACTGGCTTCACACCGGACAAAACGGGAAAATTCCCTGATTCCGCCAAAGAGGATGAATCATGAGTGACAAGGATAAACAGCCGTTGGCTGCGTCGGCTTCAGCCCAACCGGAGGCGGAAACCGCCGATGCAGCGCTGCAGCATATCGTTGACGGCTTTTTGCATTTTCATCACGAGGTTTTTCCACAGCAGGAAGAACTCTTCAAGAAACTCGCCACGGCCCAAAGCCCCAGAGCGATGTTCATCGCCTGCGCCGATTCGCGCATCGTTCCTGAACTGATCACCCAAAGCGCCCCCGGCGATTTGTTCGTCACCCGTAACGTCGGCAACGTTGTGCCGCCTTATGGGCAAATGAATGGCGGTGTTTCCACGGCAATCGAATACGCCGTTCTGGCCCTCGGCGTGCAGCACATCATCATCTGCGGGCACTCTGACTGTGGCGCGATGCGCGCAGTGCTCAACCCGCAAAGCCTGGAAAAAATGCCGACGGTCAAAGCCTGGTTGCGTCATGCCGAAGTGGCAAAAACCATGGTCCAGGAAAACTGCCACTGCGCTGACGAAAACGAAAGCATGCACGTCCTCACCGAGGAGAATGTGATCGCCCAGCTGCAGCATTTGCGCACGCACCCGTCGGTAGCCTCGCGCATGGCCAATGGTCAGTTGTTTATCCATGGCTGGATCTACAACATCGAAACCAGCGAAATCAGAGCTTACGACGCGGACAAGGGTTGTTTCCTGCCGCTCGATGGCAGCCTTCCGATTCCGGTGGCGACGCCCAAAGCGCGCTTCTAAATCCTCCTAAATCCCGTGTGGTTTAGCCGAGGCTGCTGATCAAGCAGCCCGGCTTTTCCACGCCTGAAGAAAACTTCGGGAGAATCACCATGCGTGCTGCGCAATTAAAAGCTGTTCTGCCACGGGAGCTGCTGGCTTCGGTGGTTGTGTTTCTCGTCGCCCTGCCCTTGTGTATGGGTATTGCCATTGCTTCGGGACTGCCTCCCTCCAAAGGTCTGATCACCGGGATCATCGGTGGCTTGGTAGTGGGCTGGATTGCCGGTTCGCCACTGCAAGTCAGCGGCCCGGCAGCGGGTTTGGCTGTTCTGGTGTTCGAACTGGTCCGCCAGCATGGTGTCGCTATGCTCGGGCCAATCCTGCTGCTGGCCGGTTTTCTGCAGTTGGTGGCCGGGCGCTTGAAACTCGGGTGCTGGTTTCGGGTGACGGCGCCAGCGGTGGTCTATGGCATGCTCGCCGGGATTGGCGTATTGATCGTGCTATCACAGGTTCATGTGATGCTCGACGCCGTACCCAAACCTTCCGGGCTGGATAACCTCTCAGCCTTCCCGGCCGCTGTAGCCCAGGCTTTGCCGTCATTTGGCTGGCAGGCAGGTCTGCTCGGCCTATCGACCATCGTCGTGATGTACCTGTGGGAAAAATTCCGCCCGCAGTCCCTGCGTTTTGTTCCCGGTGCCTTGCTCGGTGTCGGTCTGGCAACGGTCGCCAGCCTGGGACTCGCGCTGCAAGTCAAACGCGTGGAAGTACCGGCGAATCTGGCGGAGGCCATTGATTGGCTGAAACCGGCGGACTTGCTCAACCTGGCAGACCCCACTCTGCTGATCGCCGCGTTCGCCGTGGCCTTCATCGCCAGTGCCGAAACCCTGCTCTCGGCTGCCGCGGTGGATCGTATGCACAGCGGCCAGCGCTCCGACTTCGACCGGGAACTGTCGGCTCAAGGGGTGGGGAATATGCTCTGCGGCTTGCTTGGCGCACTGCCAATGACCGGTGTGATCGTGCGCAGTTCGGCCAACGTTCAGGCCGGCGCGACCACGCGACTGTCGACGATCTTTCATGGTCTGTGGCTGTTGGCATTCGTCCTGTTGCTGTCTAGCGTGCTGCAAAGCATTCCGGTAGCGAGCCTGGCGGGTGTGCTGGTTTACACCGGCTTCAAACTGGTCGACCTGAAAGCCTTTCGTGGCCTGGGTCGTTATGGCCGGATGCCGATGTTCACTTACGCAGCAACCGCTCTGGCGATCATCTTCACCGACTTGCTGACCGGCGTGCTGATCGGTTTCGGTCTGACCCTGGCCAAACTGGCCTGGAAAGCGTCGCGGCTGAAAATCAGCCTGATCGATCTGCCCAAGGACGGCGAAATGGAACTGCGATTGATTGGCGCAGCAACCTTCCTCAAGGTGCCGGCGCTGACCCAGGTACTGGGGACCATTCCGGCAGGCACGACGGTGCATGTGCCGCTCAATAACCTGAGCTACATCGATCACTCCTGTCTGGAGTTGCTTGAAGAATGGGGTCGGGCCAATGCGGCCAAGGGTTCGAAACTGCTGATTGAGGCGCGAGGGTTGAAGCGCAGGCTTGAAGGTCGTTTACGAACCACCACCGGCGTCGGTTCGGCTGCATAGAAAACAGCGAGCTTGCTCGCGATGGCGATTGGTCATTCAACATTCATGTCGACTGACACACCGCGATCGCGAGCAAGCTCGCTCCCACAGGGGGATTGTGTCGGGGCTGAAAATCAAGCCGCCGGCTGATCCAGCTCCAGACCTACACCCAACTGACGCGACAGGCACGGCCAGCGCTTCCATGCAGCGCCGGTGTCCGGGCTGTTGAGTTTCTCACGGTAGGCTTCTACCGATTCCAGCGCGAAACTTTCTTCATTGAGCATTTCGTCGACAGCGTGATGCACCGCCTCATCCAGTTGGTTAGCGAACGCCTCACCGATCAGTTGGTGAGCAATCAGGTTGGCAACAGTCATGTCCAGTGGGATCAGCGGCTGGCCAAAATGCTTGATGTACAGGTCATTGACCTCTTCGACCAGTCGGTGCGCCAGATAGGCTTCGTCCAGCAGGCTGTCCAGACCAACGTGACCGGTCATGATCGCCGGGGGCTGGAGGAAGAACTGCTCGGCGATTTTCAGCACCGGTTTGATCTGTGTTTCGATACCCGCTTCCCTGGCGACTTCATTGGCTGCATCCAGCAGGTCCGGCACTTGTTCTATATACGCGGCCACAAAACGCGTCATCACGCCGTTGGCGTCGACATCCGGCAATTGGATGGCAGAGTGAAGGTGTGGCAGTTGGGTTTCCAGCTGACGAGTCAGCAGGCCGGTTTCGGCTTCGTGTTGTTGGGCTTTTTGGATCTGCTCGCGCAATGCGGCGGTGTTCATGAAAACTCCAGGATACAAAGGCAATGAAATAGGGAAGACATAACTTAGCTGGCTTATGAAAAATGCTAAGACGCATTTGTCATAATTGTTTCATCCTTGAGACGCCTCCGTTATATCGGTTTGCCACCACTCGTCTGCATCCTTCTCCATTCGTGACCTGGAACGCAAGTCCAAGCTGTTTCAGTTGATTTACGCCATCACATTGCGAGGTGGCAGTCGCTGGCTATACTCGGGTGGGAATGGAGTTAGCTGATGACGCCCGACTGCACACGCAGCAAGGCTCGGTGATTCAAGTTCGTAGTCTGAAAAAGCCGCTCCCTTGCCGCAGGTGAAAGCCGGCGGGATAACAAGAACGATAAGGGGAACCCGCAATGATGCGACATCCACACGTCTGGATGGGCCTCCTGTTGTGGTCGATTTTCAGTCAGGCGCAAGCCGCCTGGACTGTAAATATGGCGCCTGGAGCGACTGAAATCAGTCACGCAGTATTTGACCTGCACATGACCATTTTCTGGATCTGTGTAGTGATCGGCATCATCGTCTTCGGCGCCATGTTCTGGTCGATGATGGTCCACCGCCGCTCTACCGGGCAGGTGGCCGCAAAATTTCATGAAAGCACCACCGTCGAAATCCTCTGGACCATCGTGCCCTTCCTGATTCTGGTGGCCATGGCGGTTCCCGCGACTGCAACCCTGATCAAGATGTACGACGCCAGTGAGCCGGATATCGATATCCAGGTCACCGGCTATCAGTGGAAGTGGCACTACAAATACCTGGGTCAGGACGTTGAGTTCTTCAGCAACCTGACCACGCCCGCCGACCAGATCCACAACAAGGAAACCAAGGGCGAGCACTACCTGCTTGAAGTCGACAAGCCACTGGTGCTGCCAATCGGCGCCAAGGTGCGCTTCCTGGTGACTTCCGCCGACGTCATCCACTCCTGGTGGGTGCCGGCCTTTGCGGTCAAGCGCGATGCGATTCCGGGGTTCGTCAACGAAGCCTGGACCCGCATCGACAAGCCCGGCATCTACCGCGGTCAATGCGCCGAATTGTGCGGCAAGGACCACGGCTTCATGCCGATCGTGGTCGAGGTCAAGGAAAAGGCCGATTACGAAAAATGGCTGGGCGAGCGCAAGGCTGAAGCCCTGCAGCTTAAAGAGCTGACCAGCAAGGAATGGACCCTCGACGAGCTCAAAGAGCGCGGCGACAAGGTCTATCACACCACTTGCGTGGCCTGTCACCAGGCCGAAGGCCAGGGCCTGCCGCCGATGTTCCCGGCGCTCAAAGGCTCGAAAATCGCCACCGGACCGAAAGATGCGCACTTGAGCATTGTCTTCCACGGCAAGCCCGGCACCTCCATGGCGGCGTTCGGCAAGCAACTCTCGGAAGTCGACATCGCAGCGGTCGTGACCTACGAACGTAACGCCTGGGGCAATGACAAGGGCGACATGGTCACCCCTAAAGAAGTGCTTGAGCTGAAACAGGCGGAAAGCAAATGACCCGGTCTATTGCGCACGTAAGGAACCGGTCGGGGCACTGCGCCCTGGCCTGCCCAGCCCACCTGTTTGCAGGAGACAGGACATGACTGCTGTCGTCGATGACCATGTTCATACCGGCACCGCCCATGCCCACGGGCCCGCCAAAGGCCTGATGCGCTGGGTGCTGACCACCAACCACAAGGATATCGGCACGCTGTACCTGTGGTTCGCGTTCTCGATGTTCTTGCTCGGCGGCTCGTTCGCGATGGTGATTCGCGCCGAGCTGTTCCAGCCCGGGCTGCAAATCGTCCAGCCGGAATTCTTCAACCAGATGACCACCATGCATGGCCTGGTGATGGTTTTCGGGGCGGTGATGCCGGCCTTCGTCGGCCTCGCCAACTGGATGATCCCGTTGATGATCGGCGCGCCGGACATGGCCCTGCCACGGATGAACAACTTCAGCTTCTGGCTATTGCCGGCGGCGTTCATCCTGCTGGTGTCGACCCTGTTCACCCCCGGTGGCGGACCGAACTTCGGCTGGACGTTCTACGCTCCGCTGTCGACGACCTACGCACCGGAAAGCGTGACGTTCTTCATCTTCGCCATCCACTTGATGGGGATCAGTTCGATCATGGGTGCGATCAACGTGATCGCGACCATCCTCAACCTGCGCGCCCCCGGCATGACGCTGATGAAAATGCCGCTGTTCGTCTGGACCTGGCTGATCACCGCGTTCCTGCTGATCGCGGTGATGCCGGTACTGGCGGGTTGCGTGACGATGATGCTGATGGACATCCACTTCGGCACCAGTTTCTTCAGTGCCGCCGGTGGCGGTGACCCGGTGCTGTTCCAGCACGTGTTCTGGTTCTTCGGTCACCCCGAGGTGTACATCATGATCCTGCCGGCCTTCGGGGCCGTCAGCTCGATCATCCCGGCCTTTTCGCGCAAGCCACTGTTCGGCTACACCTCGATGGTCTACGCCACGGCGAGCATCGCGTTCCTGTCGTTCATCGTCTGGGCACACCACATGTTCGTGGTCGGCATTCCGCTGGTGGGCGAGTTGTTCTTCATGTATGCCACGCTGCTGATCGCGGTGCCCACCGGCGTTAAGGTGTTCAACTGGGCGAGCACCATGTGGCAAGGCTCGCTGACCTTTGAGACACCGATGCTGTTTGCGGTGGCGTTCGTGATCCTGTTCTCCATTGGCGGTTTCTCCGGGCTGATGCTGGCCATCGCCCCGGCGGACTTCCAGTATCAAGACACCTACTTCGTGGTCGCGCACTTCCACTACGTACTGGTGCCGGGGGCGATCTTCGGGATCTTCGCTTCGGCCTACTACTGGCTGCCGAAATGGACTGGCCACATGTACGACGAAACCCTCGGCAAGCTGCACTTCTGGCTGTCGTTCATCGGCATGAACATGGCCTTCTTTCCGATGCACTTCGTGGGGCTGGCGGGGATGCCGCGGCGGATTCCGGACTACAACCTGCAATTCGCCGACTTCAATATGGTGTCGTCGATCGGCGCGTTCATGTTCGGCGCCACGCAGATCTTCTTCCTGTTTATCGTGATCAAGACCATTCGCGGCGGCGAGCCAGCACCGGCCAAACCGTGGGATGGGGCTGAAGGCCTGGAATGGAGTGTTCCGTCACCGGCGCCATATCACACGTTCACTACACCGCCGGAAGTGAAATGAACCCCCTCGGCCTTGCAGGAATTCTTGTGGGAGCTGGCTTGCCTGCGATGCATGCGACGCGGTGTGTCAGACATATTGCCATCGCGGGCAAGCCCACTCCCACAGGGCTCTGCGTGGAGGGCTTGAATCATGGCTGATTCGATTTCGATGAAAAAACTGGTCACCCGCCTGTTGCTGGTGGTGGTGGCGATGTTTGTCTTCGGGTTTGCCCTGGTGCCGATCTACGACGTGATGTGCAAGGCGTTCGGCATCAACGGCAAGACCGGCGGGCAGTATGAGGGCGAGCAAACGGTCGACACCTCGCGGCAGGTTCGCGTGCAGTTTCTGTCGACCAACGCCGCCGACATGTCCTGGGATTTCTATCCCAAGGCCGATGAACTGACCGCCAACCCGGGGGCGGTGAACGAGATGATTTTCATCGCCCATAACCCGACCGATCGCCCGATGAGCGCCCAGGCAGTGCCGAGTATCGCGCCCAGCAATGCGGCAGCGTACTTCCACAAGACCGAATGTTTCTGCTTTACCCAGCAAGTGCTTCAGCCCGGTGAACGGATCGAGATGCCGGTACGTTTCATCGTTGACCGTGACATGCCCAAGGATGTGAAGCACCTGACGCTGTCCTACACGCTGTTCGACATCACCGCCCGACATCCACCGGTGGCCGTAAATACTGGCGGCTGAGCGTGCCCGATAAGGAGAACAATAAATGGCAACTCATGAACACTATTACGTACCGGCCCAGAGCAAATGGCCGATCATCGCCACCGTCGGCATGTTCGTCACGGTGTTCGGCCTGGCCACCTGGTTCAACGATCTGAAGGCCGCGCGACCAGAATCCCACGGCCCGCTGATCTTTTTCGTCGGCAGCCTGCTGCTGGCCTACATGCTGTTTGGCTGGTTCGGTACGGTGATCAAGGAAAGTCGTCAGGGGCTGTACAGCGCGCAGATGGATCGTTCGTTCCGCTGGGGCATGAGCTGGTTCATTTTCTCGGAGGTGATGTTCTTCATCGCCTTCTTCGGCGCGCTGTTTTATGTGCGCAACGTCACTGGCCCCTCACTGGGCGGTGAAGGCGCCAAAGGCATCGCGCATATGCTGTGGCCGAACTTCGAATTCGTCTGGCCGCTGCTGAACAACCCGGACCCGAAACTCTTCCCGGCACCCAAGGACGTCATCAGTCCATGGGGCCTGCCGCTGCTCAATACCGTGCTGCTGGTGAGTTCCAGCGTCACCGTGACCATTGCCCACCACGCATTGAAAAAGGGCCATCGCGGCGCACTGAAAATCTGGCTGGCGATCACTGTATTGCTCGGTTGTGCATTTCTGGGTTTCCAGGCTGAAGAATACATCCACGCCTATCAGGAACTGGGCCTGACCCTGGGTTCGGGGATCTACGGTGCGACCTTCTTCATGCTCACCGGTTTCCACGGCGCCCACGTGACCATGGGCACCATCATCCTGTTCGTGATGCTGATGCGGGTCATGCGCGGGCACTTCGATAACGAACATCAGTTCGGCTTCGAGGCGGCGAGTTGGTATTGGCACTTCGTGGACGTGGTGTGGATCGGGCTGTTTGTTTTCGTCTACGTGCTCTGAGGCTTTTGACGTAAAGAGTTACCAAGGCACATGCGACACCAACTGGCCGCTGAAAAAACCCCAGGCAATCAAGCCGACGGTGATGGCGGCCAGGGCAACACGAACACTCAAGGCAATGACGAGGCGGTTCGAGCTGCTGTCGTCCTTGACCAGAAAAAACAGGCCGCTGAACAGGCTGACAACCGTGGCAATCAGCATCAGGACGATGGCTGCTTTGAGCATGGTGAGACTCCGGGGGATAGGCGATGCACTTGAGTATAGCTATCGCGACTACCGACTTTCTGGCGACGCCATGAAGCGCTTTCGGCCGGGTGTCGTGCCGACCCTGGTGGTTGCGCTTTTGCTGCCGCTGCTGGTGTCGCTCGGGTTCTGGCAATTGAGCCGGGGCGCGGAGAAAAGCGCGCTGCTGCAAAGCTATACCGAACGCCGTGCCGCCGAACCAATGGCCAGCACTGAGCTGCAACACACTGAGGATCCGGCCTTTCGCCGCGTTCGTCTGCACGGCCAGTTTGATGGCGCCCACAGCCTATTGCTGGATAACCGTCAGCGTAACGGCAAGGTCGGCGTCGAGTTGCTGCAACCGTTTCAGGATCAGGCGACCGGGCGCTGGCTGCTGGTCAATCGCGGCTGGCTGCCGTGGCCGGATCGGCGCACACCGCCGCAATTCAAAACACCTACTGAAGCCTTGAGTCTCGACGCCTGGGTCTACGTCTCTCCTGGTGCCACCTTCCAGCTCCACGCCGACCCGAGCACCACGACCTGGCCTCAGTTGGTGACAGCGGTTGAGCCGGCGAAGCTCTGGACGACCCTCGGCCGCGAAGGTTTTACCTACGAATTACGTGCACAAAGCGGTCCCGCGAGCTACCAGGCCGATTGGCCCGTGGTGGCCATGGGGCCGGAAAAACACCTGGCTTATGCCGTGCAGTGGTTCGCGATGTCGATCGCACTGTTCGGCCTTTATCTCTATCTCGGCTGGCATAACGCAAAGGAGAAACACCATGGGAGCGGCCATGAATCCACCCAGCATGTCTGAGGCGAAAACACCCGTGAATCGACGCAAAGGTCGCTTGCAGTTGCTGCTGATCCTGCTTGGGGTGATCGGTCCGATGATCCTCGCCACCGGCATGTACAAATTGCAGTTCTGGGTGCCGGAGGGCCGCAGTTATCACGGCGAACTGATCGGTAACGGCCAGACTCGCGCTGACCTTGGTGTGCAGGCGCAGGAAGATCGTTGGCAATTGCTGGTCACAGCGCCCAAGGAGTGTTCGGTGGACTGCCAGCAGCTGGTTTACCTGGCGCGGCAGATCCAGATCGGCCTCGGTCGCGATGCATCCCGCGCCAGCCATGCACTGGCCGCCGCGCAACCGCTGAGCAGCGAGTACGACGCCAAGCTGACTCGCGAATACCCGCAGCTGCAACGCTACCCAATGGACCTGACTACCTTCAGTAAGACTACCGGCGACAAGACTGCGCCGCAGCTGTGGATCATCGACCCTCACGGCAATCTGGTGCTGCGCTACGACCCGACGGTCAAGGGCAAGGACCTGCTCAACGACCTGCGTCATCTGCTGAAACTGTCGAACATCGGATAAGGGCATCGTCATGGCCAAACCTGGATTTCGCCTCGCGCTGTTTGCCACCTTGCTGGCACTGATTGTGGTGTTGCTCGGCGCCTACACTCGCCTGACCCACGCCGGCCTCGGCTGCCCGGACTGGCCGGGTTGCTACGGATTTATCAGCGTGCCGAAAAGCGAAGCCCAACTGGCCCATGCCGAATTGCATTTCCCCGATGCACCAGTTGAGGCCCACAAGGGCTGGAACGAGATGGTCCACCGCTATTTCGCCGGCGCCCTCGGGTTGCTGATCTCAGTGTTGGCCGGTCGTGCGTGGGTTCATCGTCGTCATCCGGGGCAACCGGTGAAATTGCCGTTGTTTCTGCTGGCGGTGGTCATTGCCCAAGCGGCCTTCGGCATGTGGACGGTGACGCTCAAGCTCTGGCCGCAAGTGGTCACCGGGCATTTACTCGGTGGTTTTGCGACGTTGAGCCTGTTGTTTCTGCTGACTTTGCGATTGTCCGGCGTGTTGCCGGCGCTGACCGTGCCACGACGTTTGCAGTACTGGGCGATTGCCGGGTTGTTGCTGGTGATCGGGCAAATCGCCCTCGGTGGCTGGGTCAGTTCCAACTATGCGGCGGTGGCCTGCATCGATTTTCCGACCTGCCACGGGCAATGGCTGCCGCCCGCTGACTTCGCTAACGGCTTTCACCTGACCCAACACATCGGTCCGAACTACCTCGGCGGGCAACTGGACAGCGATGCCCGCACGGCGATTCATCTGACTCACCGTATCGGCGCGTTGCTGGTGACGCTCGTACTGCTCGGTCTGGCGTGGCAACTGAAAGTCGTCGGCATGACTCGCCTGGCGGGGCTGGTGCTGATCGCTCTCGCCGCACAAATCACACTGGGCATCAGCAACGTCATGTTCCATTTGCCGCTGCCGGTGGCCGTCGCTCATAACGCCGGGGGCGCGGCGCTGCTATTGACGATGGTACTGGTCAATTATCACGCGCGAACCAGTCTGGTTCGGGTCAAGCAACAATCCCCTGCGCGCTGGCGGTTCAGCCCGCGCAAACACTCAGCCGGGCCCATAACAATAAAAGGAGAGATGCCATGGCGACTCTGATCGGCGCACGTCACAGTCAGGCGATCTGGCGTGACTATCTGGAGCTGACCAAGCCGAAAGTGGTGGTGCTGATGCTCATCACCTCACTGGTCGGCATGTTCCTCGCGACCCGGGCCGGGGTGCCGTGGACGGTGCTGGTGTTCGGCAACCTGGGGATCGCCTTGTGCGCCGGCGGCGCGGCGGCGGTTAACCACGTAGTGGACCGGCGGATCGATGCAGTCATGGCCCGCACTCACAAGCGGCCATTGGCTGAAGGTCGGGTGTCACCGGCCGCGGCGCTGACGTTTGCGTTGGTGCTGGCCGTGCTCGGCCAAGCCATTCTGTTGGCCTTCACCAATCCCTTGACCGCTTGGCTGACCCTCGCCTCACTGCTCGGTTACGCCGTGGTTTACACCGGGTTCCTGAAACGTGCGACACCACAGAACATTGTCATCGGAGGCCTGGCCGGTGCCGCCCCGCCGCTGCTGGGATGGACCGCCGCCACCGGGCATGTCAGCGCCGAACCACTGTTGCTGGTGCTGATCATCTTCGCCTGGACCCCGCCACACTTCTGGGCGCTGGCCATTCACCGCAAAGAAGAATACGCCAAGGCCGATATTCCAATGCTGCCGGTCACCCATGGCGAGCACTACACCAAAGTCCACATCCTGCTTTACACCTTCGCACTGCTGGCCGTCAGCCTGATGCCCTATGTGATCCACATGAGCGGCATGCTCTACCTTATTTGCGCACTGGGACTTGGCGCGAGGTTTCTGCAATGGGCCGTGGTGCTGTACCGTGGCACTCGGCCGCACGCGGCGATTAACACCTTCAAGTACTCTATTTACTACTTGTTCCTGCTGTTTATCGCGCTGCTCGTTGACCACTACTTACTGTTGAACCTATGACTCGAACTCAGAAAACCATCTTCATCCTCGCCGCCCTGATCGCGCTGGTTCTGGGCCTGACCATCAACAAAGTGCTGTCCGGCAAGGGCCAGGGCGATCCAACGGCGCTGATCGACGCAGGGATCATCCTGCTGCCGCAAAGCCGTAACCTGCCAGACGTGACGATGACCGATGAGAACGGCAAGCCCGTCGCGGTCAACGAGTTGAAAGACAAATGGTCGTTGTTGTTCTTCGGCTATACCTTCTGCCCGGACATCTGCCCGACCACCCTCGCCCAACTGCGGCAGATCAAGAGCGAGCTGCCGCCGGAGGCTGTGGACAAGTTGCAGATTGTTCTGGTCAGCGTCGACCCGAATCGCGATACGCCCCAGCAACTCAAGCAGTACCTGGGCTACTTCGATCCGCAGTTCAAAGGGCTGACGGCTTCGTCGGTGGAAGACATCCAGAAACTCGCCAACGCGGTGAGCATTCCGTTCATTCCGGCAGACACCAGCAAGCCGAACTACACCGTCGATCACAGCGGCAACCTGGCGGTGATCGGGCCGGACGGCACTCAGCGCGGTTTCATTCGGGCACCGCTGAACAACCAGAAACTGGTGGCACAGTTGCCGGTGATGCTCAACCGCAAGTGACACTGCAAAAACCTGTGGGAGCGAGCCTGAACTGGCCTAATAATTCCGGACACCTCTTAAGGGCGATATGATTTCGCCAATTTGGAGGTTCCATGAAAGAAAGAAGAGTCTTTTCCCGCGAGTTCAAACATCGTGCAGCCAGCATGGTGA
>NZ_VOBI01000030.1 GCF_008369325.1 Pseudomonas sp. ANT_H12B
AATCACTCGCGTATCAGACTGAAGCTAAACGGCCTGAGTCCTGTTGAATACAGAACTCAGGCCGCTCAGGCATAGATGGGTAAACGTCCAACTTTGTGGGGTCAGTTCAGAGCGTGGGAACGATCAGTCCGCGTACCCACCCGACGACCTACCGTCCCTTTCAAAAAACACCGCCTAGACTTCAGGCATCTGCATTTGAGCAGCCAGACATGTCCCGCAGTCCGCGTAGTCCAGGAGGGTCAACGCTCCGACTTCGGTTCGGCGGATGGCTTCTGCTGACGAGCTTGCTGCTGACCGGGCTCGGCAGCGTCTGGGCCGATTGGAATTTTGCGCAAACTCTCAATACCGCCCAAATCCGCTACGGCCCGCTCGGCCCGGCTCAGGGGCGGATCGCAGCGTGGGGCCAAATGCTGCAAAGCGAAGTCAACGCGCCCGCGCCCGAGCAACTGAACGCGGTCAATCGCTTCTTCAATCAACAACTGAGTTTTCAGGACGACAGCCACATCTGGCATCAGAGCGATTACTGGGCCACGCCTGTCGAATCGCTGATCAAGGGTGCCGCCGACTGCGAGGACTACGCCCTGGCGAAGTATTTCAGCCTGCGCCACCTCGCAATTCCCAGCGAGAAACTGCGCACTACCTACGTTAAAGCGCTGGCCCGGAACCAGGTGCACATGGTGCTGACTTTCTATAACAGCCCCACGGCCGATCCGCTGGTGCTGGACAACTTGATCGGCGAGATCCGCCCCGCCTCCCAACGCAAAGACTTGCTGCCGGTGTACGCCTTCAACGCCGAAGGCCTGTACCTGCCGGGAACCAATGGCAGCAAACGCAGCAGCGACTCGAAGAATCTGTCGCGCTGGCAAGACGTACTGAAAAAGATGCAGGCCGAAGGGTTCGCCGTGGGCGACGGCTAGCTGCCAAAGCAAGGAGCGTTTTATGTCATTACGCAAACAGTTGTTTCTCGCCATTTGCCTGTTCCTGCTGGTGGCGTTCAGCGGCAGTTTTTTTGTCAGTCTGGAAAGCTCTCGCGACCAGATGCTCGGCCAGTTGCGCTCCCACGCCCAGGACGCGGCCACCGCATTGGGTTTGTCGTTGACGGCGCAGATCGATGATCCGGCCATGATCGAGTTGATGGTCAGCTCGATTTTCGACAGCGGCTATTTCAACAGCATCCGGATCATCAACATCGGGACTGAGCAGGTGCTGGTGGCGCGCAGCGCACCGGCGCAAATCGACGGTGTTCCCGCCTGGTTTGTCAGTCTGGTCAACCTGCGTCCACAGGGCGGCGAAGCGCTGATCATGCGTGGCTGGGAACAGGTGGCACGGGTTGAAGTTTTGAGTAATCCGCAGTTTGCCCTGGCCAAACTCTGGGACAGCACCCTCGGCAGCCTGATCTGGCTGCTGCTGTGCGGACTGCTCAGCACGGTGTTTGGTGGTTGGTTGTTGCGGCGGCAATTCCGGCCGCTCGACGTCATGGTCAAACAGGCCGAAGCCATCAGTAAACGCGAATTTTTAAGCCTGCCGAAACTGCCACGCACACCTGAATTGAAACGTGTGGTATTGGCCATGAACCAGATGGTCGAGAAGCTCAAAGCGTTGTTCGCCGAGGAGGCGGCGCGCAGTGAAAAGCTGCGGGCCGAGTCCTATCAGGACAGCCTGACGGGGCTGGCCAATCGACGCTTGCTGGATGAACACCTGGCCGACCATTTGCTGGTTTCGGAGCAGAGCAGCGACGGCCATTTGCTGTTGTTGCGGCTCAACGATCTGGTCGGCCTCAACCAGCGTTTGGGCGGCCAGCGCACTGATGCCTTGATCGGCACCGTCGGTGTATTGCTCACGCGTCTGACCCAACTTGGGGAACGTCGCACCTGGCTGGCAGCGCGCAATCGCGGTGGCGAGTTCAGCCTGCTGACACCCGGTCTCGACACCAAGGACGCCGCACGCCTGGCCGCCGAAATCAGCGCCACCCTGGAAAACCTGCGCCTGACCGGCACCAGCGATTGCATGCCCGTGGCGCATATTGGGGTCGTCGCCTATCACCCTGGCGAGTCGGCCAGCGAGGTGCTGATGCGCCTTGATCAAGCGCTGACCCAGGCCCAGCAACATCCCGAGCGGCCGTGGGTTCACTTGGCCCACTCCACTACCGCGCCGAACCAGTCCCAGAGCGATTGGCGCGCCTGGATCGACGATGCCCTGACCGAAAGCAAAATGCAGCTGTATTTCCAACCGGTGGTGCAATGCGCCGACACCAGCCAGGTGCTGCACCACAAAGTCCTCGCACGCCTGCTCGACCCACAAGGCGAGGCGATTGCTGCCGGGTATTTCCTGCCGTGGATCGAGCGTCTCGGCTGGTCCGCGCGGTTCGATCTCGCGATGCTCGAAGCGACCCTCGACTACCTCGTCGTCAACCGTTGGCCCCTGGCGTTGAGCCTGTCCGGCAGCACCCTGCGCGATCAAGTACAGCTGCAAAAGATCCTCGACATGCTTGAATCGCTGCCCGAACTGGCGCCCTTGCTGATCCTGGAAATCGACGAACGCCAGCGGCCGCCACCCGACGAATTGCAGCGCTTGAGCCACAGCCTTCTCAATACCGGCTACCGCATCGGTTTGCAGCATTTTGGTGGCAGCTTCAGTCAGATAGGCAATCTGACTCAGTTGGGGCTGGCTTACTTGAAAATCGACGGTGCGTATATTCGGGGCATTGATGAACAGAGTGATAAACGGCTGTTCATCGAGGCGATTTTCAGGGCAACCAACAGCATTGATTTGCCGTTGATTGCGGAGATGGTCGAGACGCAAGGCGAATTGGAGGTGATCAGGGAGCTGGGGGTGTTTGGGGTGATGGGCAGGTTGATCGGGCCGCCGGAGCCGATGTGATTCGTCCGACCGCTTGTCTTATACCTGCCTTCACCTGTCAGATCTGACAGTAGGCAGACACTGGCATTGAGCATCTAATCCATCCATATCGATTGCCGCCCGCTCGGGCGTTTACGCATCACTTATGGATAAAGGCACTCGCTCATGACCAGCCAATTTACAGGTTCTACCGCCGACTCCACTGGACAAATCCAGGTATTTCCCTCCGAGCCCGGTATCGGCGTGCTGGTAATCTCGCCGCCCTACGTCATCGGTTACAAACCGTTGAGCGACAATGCGTTGGGCGTCAACTACAGCATGGTGCACAGCGACCTTCGAGGGTTGTTGGTTTACATCCTGACTTATTTGCAGATGACGATAGGCGACCAGATCGATGTATTCCTCGGGCCAGGCACCACCCCCGTCGCGTCATTCTCGGTCACTGACAAGGATTTCGATGCTGAAGGAAATGCCAAAAACATTCCCTTCTACATTCCGGTCAAGACCATGGAAAACAAGTACCCACAGCCTGGGAACCTGCCGTTCAGATTTGGTGTAAAGCGCTTGGGTGGAAACGAGGAAAAATCAACGCCGTTTGATCTTTTTTACAAGAGTTTCCCACCTGGAGATCCCGATACTGACGGTGGCAAGCCTTTCAACCAGGGGCTGCCCCTGCCCATCGCCTCAGAAACAATCATCGATCAGAACGTGATTGCTGAGGGCATGACCGTGACCGTGTTGGCCTACTTGCATCAAGCCATGGATGATGTGGTGGAGCTCGCCTTTGGGCCACTGGCGTTGTTTTTCACGGTCACGGACCCCACAGCCGATATCGTCTTTGATCTCACGCCGGAACTGTTGGGCCAACTCTCCGCCAGTGATGTTCTGATCGTGCGATATCAATTGACCGACAAAGTACATAACCAGAGTGGCTGGTCGGACGCCTTGAAGTTGCAGGCAAAGCCCGGCGTCACGCTGCTGTCGGCACCGGTGGTTGAACTGGCGGACGAATTCAACGTGGTCAATCACGACACTCTGGCGGGCAACCCCATGTCGGTGTTGGTTACCGGTGTATTTGCTACTGATGACGAAATCGTTTTGACGCTGGCGGGGTTTACCCACTCCGGTGAGCCGGTGACACATGCCTACCGCAAAACCCTGAGCAGTTCCGGCAGGACGGTGTTCTTTGACGTGGAAAACGAGCGCGTACAGGCGCTGATCCGGGGCGCACTGCGGTTGACTTACGTGCTGACCAAAAAAAGCACCGGTAAACCACAGCATTCGAAACCTGCTGACATCACTATCAGTGGCTCGTCCAGCCCACTGCGTGCACCGACAGTTGAACAGGCTGTGGCGGATGAGTTACCCGCCGACACTGCAATGGCCCAGGTACTCGTGCCCTCTTACTGGCCACTGAAAGTCGGGGCGACGGTCAAGTTGTATTGGCAAGTAACAGGAGCGGATGGCGTGATGAGCCGCTTTATTTTCGGCCGCACCGCAACCGACCCCAGCCTGCCCATCACCTTCGACGTCGCCGCTAAATATATCGCGCCTTACGCAGGTCAGCCGTTAACGGTGCATTGCGACATCGCTAACCCGGGGAAAGTGGCCGTGACCTCCGAATTGCTGCAATTGGTAATTGGCGAGGAGGCCAAGCTCGAATTGTTGCCACCGTTTCTGGTCAAGCCGGCGGTCAGCCCGATTGATGTATTGGCCTATCCGGAAGGGGTGACGATGCGAATTGAATACCTCGGGGCACGGGACGGTGACCGGGCGCGATTGGTCGAGGTCAATGCGCCGGCCGGTTCGCCACAGTTTCCGCTGGTGGCGTTCAACAGCAACAAGCGCGTCAATACCAAGTTGACGCCAGAGTTCCTGGCGGCCCGGCAGGGAAAGGAGATTGACCTGCGGTGGAATCTGAATCGCGGCGGCGGGCAGGCCGGGAAATCACCGGTGGTGGAATTGAGTGTGCTGAAAATTGCGGATGGGGATATTCGCTTGCCAACTCCAACCATAGACCGTGCATCAGGGCAGGAACTGGATGTGACCCGACTGCTGAGCACGGATCCGATAACCGTTGCTCCCTGGCTGCATTTCTGGAATGAACTTGTTTCGTTAACCTTTGAAGGTACGAGGCTTGACGGCACAGGTTTTTATTTGGAATTTCTTAAAAATGAGCCATCCACCCCACCGGGCCTGAATAAAACGTTGCCGATTGAGGAATTAAAAAAACTCAAAAACGGGAGCACTCTGAAAATCAGTTTCACCGTATCGTTTAATGACTCCACTGGCAAAACAACAGTCATCTTCCCCGAGCGCAAATACAACATTGTAAATGTTGTATTAGAAGAAAATTTTGACTCCACTCCAGTTCAGTCCATCGGAATAGGTCAAACTATTGAAACACCCAGCATGACAATCCGAATTCTATCAGCAAACGCCACTTTAAAAATTGCAGACTCACGCACATTAACGACACACTTTCCTGTTCCGCAACAACAACCTGGGAGAATGGAAAAACATGTACTATTTTTAGACTCAACTAATACTAACGTAACTATCTCTCTATCCTTCAAGGCAGCTTATTCAAGAATTAGTTTTTGGTACAATCAAACCAAAAGTACTACAACTGTCTTCTTTCTTGGAACACGCGGTGTTCTTGGGCAACAATCCTTTAACTCCAATGAGTCTCCCTCAGGACTGCATAATCTTGTAGGATCTTACCCCGGAATTATAGGAATCGAAATCCGGGGAAACAATGACGCTTACTTATTAGACCACTTTCAATTCGATCTCTAAAATTTCGGAAAATGGGACGCAAAGTGAGTTGGAGATGATCAGGGAGCTGAGGCTGTTTGGGCAGGTTGATCGGACCGCCGGGGCCGATGCAAGGATTCGACCACTCGTCTTAAACCTGTGAATACCTGTCAGATCTGACAGTAGGCAATCATTCACGCCGGACGATCTAATCCATCCATGCCGGTGCCGCCCACTCGGGAAGCCAGGCGCCCCTATGGAAGGTACTCATTCATGAATAGCCCAGTGACAAACGCTGCCCCCGCGTCCAACGGACAAGTCGTGGTATTTCCTCCCGATCGCGGCATCGGCGTGCTGGCGGTCGTCGCGCCCTATCCGCCCGGTTTCAAACCGCAGAGCGACGGCGCCCTAGGGATCAACATCAATATGGTGCACGGTGACCGTGACGGATTGCTGGTTTACATCCTGGCCTATCTGAACATGGCCATCGGCGACAACATCAAGGTTTACATCGAAACAAAAAACGCTCCCGTCGCTGAATTCTCGGTCACCGACGCGCATTTCGATGCTCAAGGGGAAGCGAAAAACATTCCGTTTCATATTTCCGCCAAAGACATGGAAGCCAGGTTTCCGCAATCCGAGAACAAGGCCTTCTGGTTCGAGGCTGTGCGCGTGAGCGGCAACGGCACCGAAGTATCGCCGCGTGTTTCGATGCTCTACAAACATCCAGCGCCGGGCGAAGCGGACACCGACGGCGGCAAGCCATTCAACCAAGGGCTCAAGTTGCCCATTGCCTCGGAAAGCGTCGTCGATCAGACCGTGATCGATGACGGCATGTTCGTGACCGTGCCGGCGTACTTCAATCAATCGATCGGTGACGTAGTGGTGCTTGCCTTCGGATCATTGCTCCTGGAGACCAGTGTCACCGTATTAGGGGATGTAGTATTTGAGCTGACACCGGAAATGCTCGCCACCCTGGCGCCGACCAACAGCCTGGTGGTGCGTTGGGAAGTGTTCGACGTGGTGGAAAACTCCAGTGGTTGGTCGGATGCGCTCATCCTCACGTTCAAACCCGGCATGGTGCTGCTAGCCGCACCGATTTTTGAATTGGCCGATTCCGACAACGTGGTGGATCACGATCGGCTCGCCGGCGGTGCCATGACGATCCTGGCCACCGGTGTATTTGCAGAAAATGATCTGATCGAGCTGACCCTGGAAGGGTTCACCAAAGGTGGCGACCCAGTCACTCACACCTTCAGCGTGACGCTGGCTGCCGCGAGCAGAGCCCTGGACTTTCCGGTGTTGAATGAGTGGGTACGCAACCTGATTGGAGGTTCGGCGCGAGCCTCTTATACGGTGACCAAAGCAGGCAAGACCCAGCGCTCGAAACCCGCCGACGCCACCTTCACCGGCACATCCCTGCCATTGGGCCTGCCGATTGTCGATCCGCTGGTGGACAACAAGCTACCGGTCGACACCGCCACGGCCACGGTTCGGGTCGCCGAATACTGGCCCTTGAAAAAAGGTGCGTTCGTCAAACTCAACTGGCAAACCACCGATCAGGACGGGATTGTGACGCTGTTCATTTTCCAGCTGGTTGTCACCGACCCGGTACAGCCCGTCATCTTCCAGGTGCCAGCCAAATATATCGCCCCGTACGCCAGCACCCCTTTGACCGTGCAATGCACGGTGAATAACCCGGGTGAGGTAGAGGTGTTTTCCGAATTGCTGCAATTGATGTTTGGCGATGCAGCGCAAGTAGTATTGGAGCCACCGTTTCCGGTACCGCCAGCCACACAGCTGATCGACCCGTTGGGTGATCTCCCGACGATCCGGATTGAATACCTCGGGGCACTGGACGGTGACCGGGCGCGATTGGTCGAGGTCAATGCGCCGCCCGGTTCGCCACAGTTCCCGCTGGTGGCGTTCAACAGCAACAAGCGCGTCAATACCGTGTTGACCCTAGCGTTTCTGATGGCCCGGCAGGGAAAGGAGATTGAACTGCGATGGAATCTGAATCGCGGCGGCGGGCAGGCCGGGAAGTCACCGGTAGTGAAATTGAGCGTCCTGAAGATTGCGGATGGGGATATTCGCCTGCCGACACCGGCGATTGATGGCGCGGTAGGCAATGAACTGGATGTAACAAAAATGCGGCTCACCGATCAATTTCGAGTGACGGGCTGGCCGCATCAGATGGCGGGGCAGCGGGTGTGGTTACGCTATGACGGATTCAATGCCAGTGGTGCGGCGGTATTCCTTGAGGATCTCAAAGGCGAGCCGCACAACGCGTTGCCAGGGCTGATCCGGCCGGCGGCGGTGGAGTGGTTGAAAACGCTTAAGGATGGGAAAACAGTAACGATTACCTTCAGGGTGAGTTTTGATGGTGTTGAAGATGTAATTAAAGCAACACAATTCCCTACACGCGCCTATACAGTTAAATCACCGAAACAGCCCGTATCAGGACATGAAAACTGGGAACGGGAAACACTAAGAACATTACCCTATGACACCCCCATAAATTTCGCCAGCGGCCTGACGCTGACGACTCAACCCATTGAAGGCGGGCGTAACCCCGCGAGGCTTTACAAGCCGGAATCACACTATGGGGGAGTAGTAGGTAACGTATCCATGATTAGCGGATCACCTATCAGCCTTAGATTTGAACTTAATGGAGTGGCGAGAAAAATCAGTTTTATCTATATAAACTCCCATGACAGCCAAAACAACGTTTCCTTCTTTGACGTCAACGACAACCGCATAGACATTAAGTATTTAGTACTCGGTGACGCTCACATTGTAAATACCATTACTTTCAGCTCAAGCACCTACTGCCATTACTTCATAATAACAATATCCGACCCTGTCGCCCTTGATCAAGGCGCGGTAATCGACAATATAAGCTGGACAGCTTAACTACCGAAGAGATAAAAATCAGGATTTATTAGTTAATAAAGTGACGTATTAATTTACGAACAAGTACGAAAAAGGGGACGTATTTATTTGCCATTGATCGTTCCCAAACTCCGCGTTGGAATGCAGCAAGGGACGCTCTGCGTCCCAAAAGCAGACGCTGAGCGTCCGGGGGAGGCATTCCCACGCGGAGCGTGGGAACGATCAGCATGATCAACGACGACTCCGCAGACAAAAAACCCGCCATCCCTTTACCGGGATGGCGGGTTTTGTCGTTTCAGCCTTCAGATCACACGGTATCAACCTTCAACGAATGGTCATTGAGCATCCCGTTGATGATGGTCGCCGTATCGTGCCCCCCCGCAACCACGCCACCCGCTCCCGGCGTTATACCGTAGTGGCTGGCCAGGTTCACACCCGCCAGCTCGATGGTCTGGTTCGGTGCGGCGCCGGCCATGGCGCTGACATCGATACTGGTGAGTACCGAATCGCCGCTGCCAATGACTTTGAAGTGCAGGTAGTCATCCAGCGACGCAGTGGTGCCATTCTCGCCTTGCAGCAGTTGTGACAGGTCGAGTTTGTCGGTGCCCGGTGTGAAGTCGGTGACGACGTCGTGACCGCTGTTGCCTTTGAGCCACTGGAAGGTGTCGGCGCCCGCACCGCCGCTGAGGGTGTTGTTGCCCAGGCCGCCGATCAGGAAGTCGTCGCCGCCCCCGCCCTTGAGGATGTCGTCGCCCAGGCCGCCGGTGATGATGTTGCTGTTGTTGTCGCCGGTGAGGCTATCGTTGAAGTTCGAACCTGTGAGGTTTTCGATCCCGGTCAGGGTGTCAGTGCCTGCGCCCAGGGTGTTCTGCGCGGCGACCAGGCTCAAGTCGACTTTGACTCCGGCCGTGGCATGGGCGTAGCTCGCGGTGTCGTTGCCGGTGCCGCCGTCGAGCAGGTCGTTGCCCGCGCCGCTGAACAGCAAGTCATTGCCGGCGCCGCCGTGCAACTCGTTATTTCCGGAACCTGCGGAGAGTACGTCGTTGCCGTCGCCGGCATTGATCACGTTGTTACCGGCGCCCGCCACCAACACATCATCGCCCGCCGTCCCGGTGAGGGTATGGCCGTCCTGATAGGTGATGGTCACGGCGGCACTGTCGCTGCCGCCGTGGTTGTCGTTGGCGGTGTAGGTACCGTGGGCGTCCGGGGTGATGTCGTGGCCGCCGGAGTAGTTGAGGGTCATGGTCAGCTGATAGTTTTCCGCGTTGTTGGCGCCGCTGCCGCTGGTATTGGTGATGTTGGTGATATGGATCTGGTAGGTTCCGTCCGAGGTCGCGGTCAGGGTTTGCCCGTCCGCCAGGGCGAACCACGCGCCGCCATTGATCGAGTACTCCATGGCGATGTGACCGCCCGCCAGGTTGTGGTCCAGGTTCAGGGTTTCACCTTGTTTGAGGTTGACGGTAATCCGGTCCTCATCGTTGGCATTACCTTTGGTCACCGCCCCCAGATAACCACTGACCACCAGCATCGCCGTCATCGTTGCCGCGTTCGCAGCGAAGGAGCTGCGCACGTTCGCCAATACCTGGTTAGCGTTGTTGTTGCCGGTTGAGGAGAAGCTGATCGCCCCGGTGCCGGTGAAGTCTGCGCTTCTGGAAATCCAGCCGGTGTTGAACGTGGTGGGCGAAGCCGTCAGCGGATCGCCGTTGGGGTCGGTGTCGTTGGCCAACAACAACTCGCCCGGTACCACGACGCTGCCCGACAGTACGTTGGTGATGACATGGTCGTCGGCTGCCACTGGCGGCGCGTTCGGAATGACTTTGACCACCAGCGTGGAGCTGGCCAGGTCGCCGTCATTGTCGCTGACGGTGAAGCCGATATTTTCAGTGAGCACCACCGCTGTGGTTTTCTGCGAGACGTAGGTGTATTCGCCAGTATCGAGGTTCACCACCAGCGTGCCTTTGTTGTCGGTGGCGATGCTCAGGGTGTTGTTGGCCGTGTTGAACGTACCGTGGTTGACCCCGCCGCTGAAGTTCAGCGAACCCTGGTTGCTGTTGCCTTTGGGGTCATAGGTGTAGGTGGTGCCGTCCACCGTGATGGTTTTGATGAAACCGCCATCGGCGCCAAACGTACCGCCCTCGCCCAGCAACGAACCGGTGACCGGTGCGCCAACCACGGTGCCCGACAGCACCGAGTTGAGTTGTTTGAGGTCGGTCACCACCACGGCGTTGGTGTTGGTGTTGGAAACGCCGTCATAGGCCAGTGGATCGAGGTTGGCATTGCCGACGTTGTTCCCCAGGCCAATCGCATAGTTCTTGATGTCATTGGCTTCGAGGAAGGCTTTCCAGGCGGCCTCATCCGCTGTACCGATAGCCCCTTCGTTAGGTTTGCCGTCGGAGAAGAAGTAGCCGACGTTCTGTGCGCCCGTCAGTTTGCCGTTGGTCTCGAACGCGGTTTGCGCCACGGCCACCGCCTCGTCGTAGTTGGTGCCACCCCCTGCCGTGAGGCCGGCGATGATCGACTTGGCCGTCGCCACATCCACCCAGACCAAGGTCTTGTCAGTGGCGTCGCTGCTGAAGGTGACAATCTGCACTTTCACATCGCCCAGGTCGTCGTACTTGTCCAGCAAAGCGCTGATCGCCTGTTTGGCCAGCGCCAGTCGCGACAGACCGTTCACGCCGGAACCATCGGCCATGCTGCCGGACACGTCGATCACCAGCAGCAAGTTGGAGTCGATCTCCACAGCCGCCACCGAACGGTCCGACGCCACGGCTTTGGGCACGTCATCGACGATGTTCACCACGATGGTGCTGGTGGTGCTGTTGCCCAACGCATCGGTGGCTTTGTAGGTGAAGCTTTCGCTCAGGGTGTTCGGCCCATCGTTGGCACCCGGCGACGATTTCGGTGCCGAGGTCAGCGTGTAGGTGTAGGTGCCGTTAGGGTTGAGCAGGATTTGCCCATAGGTGCCGGTGGCGTTGCCGACCAGGGTGTAAGTGACCGCGCCACTGGCACCGCTGACGGAGCCGACCAAGGTGCCGGAAGCGGTTTCGCCGGTGTTGCCGGGCTCGCTGCCGGTGACAGAGCCCGCCGCCAGGTCCTGACCGTCCCTGCTCAAATCAAGGGCTTTTTCGTAGACGGTTACGTCCGTATCGGTGACTGCTCTGATGCAACTGTTGCTGACATCGATGGTGATGGTAGTGGTGCTTTGATCACCATCGGCATCACGCACGGTGTAGGTGAACGTGTCCGTGGCACCCGGTTCGTTCACCGAGTTCGGGTTGCTGTGATAAACCGCATTGCCGTGGGCATCGAGGGTCAGGTAACCGTAGGCGCCGTTGATGCTTGTACCCAGGCCGCCAACGGCCGGGGTCGAGGTGTTGCCGCCAGCGCGCACGCCGACCACTGCACCACCGGCTGCCAGACCGTCGGCACCGCCCACGTCGTTGTCCAGCACGTTGCCGCTGATCGTGCCGCCCTCTACCACGCTCGCCAAATCCGCTTTTGCGGTCGGCAGATCATCGACGATGTTGACGTTGATCTGACCCGAGGCTGTGCTGCCGTCGCTGTCAGTGGCGACCACACTGAAGTTTTCGGTGATGCCGTTAGCACCGTTGGCATTCGGATGGGTTTCGTTATCCACCAAGGTGTAGCTGTAACTGACCACGCCAGTCGCCGGGTTGTAACCGGTGATCGTCAAGGTGCTGCCCAACGGGGTGACGATCGATTGCGGGAAGCCTGCGGCCACGCCGCCGGTCAATACGCTGATGCCGCCAACCGTCAGGTTCTGCAGACCGTCAAGAGCCGTGACCGTGAAGGTGCCGGTCTGGGTCAGGGCCGCAGCGTCTGGATGAGTGCCGTCACTGAGGTTTTTCTCGTAGACCGTCAGTTCGCCACAATCGATATCCAGGCCCTTGATGATGACCGGGTCGTTGTTGTTATGAACGTTCAGCACCAGGGTTGCGGTGCTGGTATCGCCGTCCGAATCGGTGAGGGTGTAGACGAAGTTTTCCGTGCCGTTACCGCCACCGTGCAGGGCTTTGAAATCAGCATCGCTGGTGTTCAGGGTGTAGGTGTAAGTGCCATTGGCATTCAACACCAACGTGCCGTAAGTACCGGTGAAAGTACCGGGAGTGATCGGCCCGGAATTCGGGCCGGTCGCCACATGATCGGCGCCTTGTACATCGTTGCTCAGCACGTTGCCGTTGAGGGTCAGCAGGGTTTCCGACGCTGCGTGAGCGTTGTTGTCGTTCACCGCTTTGGGCACGTCATCGACAATGTTCACCACGATGGTGCTGGTGGTGGTGTTGCCCAAGGCATCGGTGGCTTGGTAGGTGAAGCTTTCGCTCAGGCTATTGGCGCCATCGTCGACATGCGGCGTGGTGCTTGGCGCCGAGGTCAGGGTGTAGGTGTAGGTGCCATTGGGGTTGAGCAGGATCTGCCCGTAGGTGCCGGTCGCGCTGCCAATCAGGGTGTAAGTGATCGCGCCGCTGGCGCCGGTAACCGAGCCGACCAGGGTGCCGGAAGCGGTTTCGCCGGTGCTGCCGGGCTGGCTGCCGATGACAGTGCCGGGCGCAAGATCCTGCCCGTCCTTGGTCAAGTCCAGGGCTTTTTCGTAGACGGTCACGTCAGTATCGGTAACTGCCACGATGCAACTGTTGCTGACATCGATGGTGATGGTGGTGGTGCTTTCATCGCCATCCGCATCGCGCACGGTGTAGGTGAAAACGTCGGTCGCACCCGGGCTGCTCACGGCGTTCGGGTTGCTGTGATAGACCGCGTTGCCGTTGGCATCCAGGGTCAGGTAACCGTAGGTGCCGTTGATGTTCGAACCCAGGCCGCCAATGACCGAGGTCGAGGTATCGCTACCGGCGCGCACGCCGACTACCGCGCCACTGAGGGCCGGGCCGTCAGCACCGCCGATGTCGTTGTCCAGCACGTTGCCGCTGACGGTTCCGCCCTCCGCCACCGATGCAGCGTCGGGTTTGGCGGTCGGCAGGTCATCGACAATGTTGACGTTGATCTGCCCCGACGCAGTGCTGCCATCGCTGTCGGTGGCGACTACGTTGAAGTTCTCGGTGATGCTGTTGGCACCGTTGGCGGTCGTGTGGGTTTCGTTGTCCACCAGGGTGTAGGTGTAGCTGACCACGCCAGTGGAGGCGTTGTAACCGGTGATGGTCAGGGTGCTGCCCAACGGGGTGACGATCGATTGCGGGAAGCCCGCGGCCACGCCACCGGTGACCACGTTGATGCCACCGACGGTCAGGGTTTGCAGACCATCGAGCGCAGTGACGGTGAAGGTGCCGCTTTGAGTCAGTGCAGGTGCGTTGGGGCTGGTGCCGTCGCTGAGGTTTGACTCGTGGACGGTCAGCTCACCGCCATCGACATCGAGCCCACCGATGGTCACCGGGTCGTCGTTGTTGTGGATGTTCAGCACCAGGTTGGCGGTGCTGGTGTCGCCATCGGCGTCGGTGATGGTGTAGGAGAAGGTTTCCGTGCCACTACCATTGCCATGCAGGGCTTTGAAGTCAGCGTCGCTGGTATTCAGGGTGTAGGTGTACGTGCCGTTGGCGTTCAACACCAACGTGCCGTAAGTCCCGATGAAGGTACCGCCGACAATCGGCCCGCTGTCGGGGCCGACGGGAATGCGGTCAGCACCCTGGCTATCGTTGGGCAGCACGCTGCCGGTCAGGGTCAACAGGGTTTCCGAGGCGTTGCTGGCGTTGCTGTCATCGACCGCTTTGGGCACGTCGTCGGTGATGTTGACGTCCAGAGACCCGGTGGCGGTATCGCCATTGGGATCCCCGGCAACCACGGTGAACTGTTCGCTGAGATTGTTGATGCCATCACCGGCCGAATGGGTTTCGTTGCCGTTGAGGGTGTAGCTGTAACTCACAACACCCGTGGCCGGGTTGTAGCCGGTGACGGTCAGGGTATTGCCCAACTGGGTGGTGATCGACTGCGGGAAGCCTGCGGCCACGCCGCCGCTGATCACGTTGATCCCGCCGATGCTCAGGCTGGTCAGCCCGTCGGGCGCAGAAACGGTAAAGGTGCCGCGTTGGGTCAGCGCCCCGGGATTGCTGGCCGAACCGTCGGCCAGGTTGGCTTCGTTGAGGGTCAGTTCGCCCCCCGCCACCGACAGGCCGGTGAGGGTAACCGGGTTGTTTGGCACCTCAGGAACGACCGGTACTACCGGAACAACGCCTGTGCCCCCAGCGCCTGCACCACCGTCATCGCCGTTGTCCGGATCACCGGCCAGACGCTCAAGAGGAAACTCGGGGATGCCGTTGAAACCTGCGGTAGGGAACCCGATGGTCGGATCGACCCGGCCTCCCACTTCTTCGAGCATGACGAAACTGTGACCACCGCCCAGTGCACCACCAGGGGTTCCAGTCGATTCAGGGCCAGCAGCCGTCGCTTCAGCGGTCTGCGTCGGGTCGTCGCCGGCAGCGATCGCTTTTTGCAGTTGTTCGACATCGGTCAGTTGCGCCTGAGTCGGCGTCACCGCTTCAGCGGTGTCCACATGGGGCGCCTGATGCGCGAGCAGCTGAGAGGTCATTTGCAAGCTGCTGCCACGCCCGAGGGTTAGCTCCTGGCCATTTTGCAGATGCACCGCCACCGCGCCTTCGGCACCGGTAATCAGTTGATCGCCAGCGAACAATCGATCGCCCTCGACCAACGCGCGTCGGGTGCCATCGTTCGCTACCGCGAACACTTGGCCAATAACCTTACTGACGATACCGATGAGCGTTGCCATGTGCATTTCCTCCGCTGCCAACCGCTGTCGGCACCCTGGTTGTGCGAAGAACGTGCTCATGGATCAAAGGAGTTGCCCTGCGGATCGTCTACCGGGCTGCTTGGGTTATTTGAAACAAGCCGCTGCCCCGGCGACGTTCTCGCCAAGCGTGCCGCTCGCGGGCGACGTGTGCGATTCGGGATAAAACCCCATGCAATCAACGGCATCGGCATCCAGTTGCGCAACAAATTGCCCTGCGAGCGATGCGTAACGGTTCTGACCCACCAGAGTGACAAAAAACCGGCGCTTCCAAACCGTTCCGCTTCCCTCCCCTCCAGCACTTCTCCGCTCTATGTCGATAAGTGGGTGGAACATTCCTCTGGCCCGAATGAGCTCCCTAAAGCTCATAAATCAAGGCTTTCGGAGTGAACAATGTGCTGGATTTTGCAGAGCGCATAAGTTTTTATTGGCATAAGCCTTATGAGAAATACTTCTTAGCTTCTCTCTAGAATGTTCTTAGCTCTGTTGTTACAAGCATGAAACGGTTTTACCTATAAATGTCGTCAAATAATTGGCGACTGATAAAGCACCATAGGACTTCAGGGAGATGCATCCATGCGCGTTTTGACCCCACTTTGCAGCGCGATTCTTCTGGCCATGGCCTGCTCATCCCAGGCCCAAGCCATGTCATTGACCGAGGCGATCCAGAGCACCATTGCAACCCATCCGGAACTGGCGTCACGGGTGGACAGCCGCCTCTCGGCCGATGAAGACGTGAAAGTCGCCAAGGGGGGCTTTTATCCATCAGTTGATCTGAACGCCGCCTACGGGCGCGGGTACAGCGACAACACCAACACACGGGCGTTCGGCAATCACCACACGGAAATCCTGACTTACACCCAATCGGAACTGCGTCTGCGGCAGATGCTCTTCGATGGTTTCAACACCCCCAATGAAGTCGAACGCACCAAAGGCGTGGTCAACTCCCGGGCCTATTACGCTCAGGGCACCGCTCAGGATCTGGCGTTGCGCACCATCGAGGTCTACCTCGAAGTGCTCAAGCGCCGTGAACTGGTGACCCTGGCCACAAACAACCTGCAAGCGCACTTGCGAGTGAACGATCAGATCGGCCTGCGAACCCAGCGCGGTATCGGCAGCAACGCCGACTCCGATCAGTCCGTCGCTCGCCGGGCACTGGCGCAGAACAACCTCGACACCGCCGAAGTCGACCTGGCTGACGCCGAGTCGAATTTCTACGCCGTCACGGGGCGCCTGCCCGATGAACTCGAAACACCGCCGTCCATCCGCGGCGAACTGCCCGCCTCCCTGCCGGAAGCGCAGCAAAGCATGGTGGAAAACAACCCGTACCTGAAATCCGCCCAAGCCGACGTGCAATCGGCCGAGAGCCAGTACGAAGTCGCCAAGTCGCCGTTCTACCCGCGCTTCGACGCTGAAGCGGCCGTGGGTGCGAACAACAACGTGCAGGGCGAAGAAGGCCACGACAACGAATGGCGAGTGGGTGTAGTCATGAACTACAACCTGTTCCGCGGCGGCAGCGACAAGGCGCGCCTGCAGTCCGATGCGCACAAGATCAATCAGGCGATGGACATCCGCAACAACGCCCTGCGCCAGCTCAACGAGAACATTCACCTGGCCTGGAACGCCATGGTCAACGCCAAGAAACAAACCCCGACCGCCCGCGAGTACGCTGACACCAGCAGACGCGTGCGCGTGGCGTATCAGGACCAGTTCGGCCTCGGACAACGCACCCTGCTCGACCTGCTGGACAGTGAAAACGAGCTCTACAACGCCAACCGCCGCTACACCGAAGTGCGCTACACCGAGGAATACTCGATGTACCGCGTGCTGGCGAACATGGGCCAGTTGCTGAGCCAACAACGGGTGGTGCTGCCCGCCGATACGATCGCCCAGACCGAAGTAAAAAACGAAGCGCGTCTGCCTGAACTGAGGTAATGCAACTGGAGCGATCAATGTGACCAGCATGGAACCCGGCAACACCGGTGTCGATCCGCGGCTGAGCTTCGATGACCCGCTTCTGGACGGTCTGTTGATTCTCTGCAAACTTCATGGCGCGACGGTCAGTCGCGCCAGCCTGAGTGCCGGGCTGCCAATGGCACACCAACGCATGAGCCTGGACCTGCTGCCCCGCGCAGCGGCCCGGGCCAGTTTGCAGGCGCGCTTGCTGCGCCGTGAACTGGCGGATATTTCCGCGCTTAACCTGCCCGTGATGTTGATCCTCAACAACGGCCGCACCGCGATTCTGCGGCGCTTCGGCGATGACGGCCGGCTGCTGATTCTGCCCAGCGAGGCCGATGGCGGTGAACAGTGGGTCAGCCGTGACGAGCTGGCCGAGAATTACAGTGGCCAGGCGTTGTTCGCCCGGCCGCGCCATGAACTCGAAGACTTGCGCTCACCCTTGGTACCGCGTGTGGAGGCATGGTTCCGCGACACCTTGAAGCTGTCGAAATGGCTGTACAGCGATGCAATCCTGGCGAGTTTCCTGATCAACCTGTTGGGGCTGATGGTGCCGCTGTTCGTGATGCAGACCTACGACCGTGTGGTGCCGAACCAGGCCACGTCGACCTTGTGGGTGTTGTCCATCGGCTTGCTGATCGGCACCGGTTTCGAACTGGTGCTGCGCGTGGTCCGCGCACACTTGCTGGACACCGCCGGGAAGAAAACCGATGTGATCCTTTCCGCCACTCTTTTCGAACGCATCACCGGTATGGCGATGAAGGCGCGGCCGGCGACCATCGGCGGTTTTGCCCAGAGCATTCATGACTTTCAGGGCTTGCGCGAATTCCTCACCGCCGTGACCCTGACCAGCCTGATCGACCTGCCCTTTGCCGTGCTGATGCTGGTGGTGATCGGCCTGCTCGGCGGTTGGCTGGTAGTGATTCCGTTGTTGGCGTTTCCGATCACCATCATCTTTGCGATGGTGATTCAGGTCCGATTACGCGACACCGTGCAGAAAAGCCTCAGCCTCGGCGCCGAACGCCAGGCGTTGCTGATCGAAACCCTCGGCGGCCTGGAAACCCTCAAGGCGTGCAGCGCCGAAAGCGAACGCCAGCACAAATGGGAAAGCACCCACGGCGCCCTCACCCGCCTCGACAGCCATGCGCGCAACCTCTCGGCGCTGGCCACCAACGGCACGCTGTTCATCCAGCAATTTTCCGGCATGGCGACCATCGTCGCCGGGGTCTACAGCATCATTGCCGGCAACCTCAGTGTCGGCGCGCTGGTGGCGACCTACATGCTTGGCAGCCGCGTGCTCGCGCCATTAGGGCAAATCGCCGGTTTGATCACCCGCTACCAGCAAGCGCAGCTGACCATGAAAAGCACCGATGCACTGATGTCCTTGCCGCAGGAACGCGACGCCAAACAGCGGCCGCTGGAGCGTACGCAACTGCAAGGTGCACTGGACGTCGTTGGCGTGACCTTCCACTACAACGGCCAGAACGCTCCGGCCCTGGCCAATATCAGCTTCAGCGTGAAACCCGGCGAGCGAATCGGCATCATCGGCCGCAGCGGCTCGGGCAAAAGTACGTTGGCGCGGCTGGTGATGGGTTTCTACTCACCGGAAGAAGGCCAATTGTTGCTCGACGGTCTGGACTTGCGGCAACTGGACGTCGCCGACCTGCGCCAGCAGATCGGTTACGTTGCCCATGACCTGCCGCTGCTGGCCGGCAGCCTGCGCGACAACCTGACCCTCGGCGCCCGTTACATCAGCGATTCACGGATGCTCGAAGTGGCGGAACTCACCGGGGTCACCGAACTGGCTCGCCAGCATCCGCAGGGCTTCGACCGGCCGGTGGGTGAGCGCGGGCAATTGCTGTCGGGCGGTCAACGTCAGGCGGTTTTGCTGGCTCGGGCCTTGTTGCTCGACCCGCCGATCATGCTGCTCGACGAACCCACCAGTGCCATGGACAACAGCAGCGAAGACGTTCTGCGGCAAAAACTTCACGGTTGGGTCCAGGGCAAAACCCTGCTGCTGGTCACCCACCGCACCTCGATGCTCAGCCTCGTGGATCGGCTGGTGGTGCTGGACAACGGGCGGATCGTCGCCGACGGTCCGAAAGAAGCGGTCATCGATGCACTGCGCAAGGGCCGTGTCGGCTCTGCGGCTGTCTAGGAGCGACCCATGGCCCGTTCATCATCCGACACATCCAAGGACCGGGGCTACTTCGGCAGTTTCAGCAAAAGCGCCGAAAGCGAATTCATGCCGGAAACCGCCGGCGCCTCGTTGCAGGATTCTCCGCGCTGGTCGCGGATCACCGTGTGGCTGGCCGCCGGGCTGATTATCACCGCCGTGGTCTGGGCCAAGTTCGCCGTGCTGCAGGAAGTCACCATGGGCGAAGGCAAGGCGATTCCGTCGAGCAAGGTTCAGGTGATTCAGAACCTGGAGGGTGGCATCGTCACCGAGATCTTCGTTCGCGAAGGGCAAATGGTGAACAAGGGCGACACTCTGCTGCGCCTGGATGACACACGATTCCTGTCGAACAAGGGCGAAAGCGAGGCGGATCGTTACGCGTTGACCGCGCAGGTCGAACGTCTTTCGGCTGAAGCCGAAGGCCGGCCGTTCAAGCTCTCGCCTGAAGTGATCGCCAAGGCACCGCAAGTGGCCGAAGACGAACGCTCGCTGCACGAACAACGGCAACGTCGACTGGCCAGCGAACAGCGCACGCTGAGTGAACAACTTCGGCAAAAAACCCAGGAACTCGCGGAGTTCCGCTCCAAACAGGGCCAATACAGCTCAAGCCTGGCGCTGCTGCAACAAGAAATGAACATGTCTGCACCGCTGGTCAGCTCCGGGGCGGTTTCACCGGTGGAAATTTTGCGTTTGAAACGCAGCGCGGTGGAGATTCGCGGCTCGCTGAACGCCACAACGCTGGCGATTCCCCGTGCCGAATCGGCGATCAACGAGATCAAAAGCAAGATTGACGAGTCCGAACAATCCTTCCGCTCCGACGCGGCGAAAGAATTGAATGAGAAACGCACCGACCTGTCGAAAATCACGGCATCGAGTATTGCTATCGACGACCGGGTAACCCGTACCACAGTGGTGTCGCCGGTTCACGGCATTATCAAAGTGCTGAAGGTAAATACCATCGGCGGCGTGGTTCAGCCGGGCAGCGACATGGTGGAAATCGTGCCCATTGAAGACAATCTGCTGATCGAAGCCAAGGTGCGGCCGCAGGACGTGGCGTTCCTGCATCCGGGCCAGAAAGCCATGGTCAAGTTCAGTGCTTACGACTACACGATTTATGGCGGGCTGAGTGCGAAGCTGGAGTTGATCGGGGCGGACACGATTACCGATGACAAGGGCAACAGCTTTTATCTGATTCAGGTAAGGACGGATAAAAATCACTTGGGCGGGGATGCGAAACCGTTGCTGATTATTCCGGGGATGGTCGCCACCGTGGACATCATCACCGGGGAGAAAAGCGTGCTGGATTACTTGCTCAAACCAGTACTCAAAGCCCGGACCGAGGCGATGCGCGAGCGGTAGTCTCTGGCCGGGATTTTCTGTGATTGTTCTACCGCTATCGCGAGCAGGCTCACTCCCACAGTTGACCGAGTTCTTCCAGAAGAAATGCGATCCACTGTGGGAGCGAGCCTGCTCGCGATGAGGCCCTCAATCACAACGACTATTTCGGCCCATGATTGCGCCGAAAGGTCTCCTCCCCCATCGCCGCAATCTGCCCCTCGATCAACACCTCGAACGGTTTTAACAACGGTTCGAAAGAGCTCGGTGCTTCGAGGGTCTGCAACGCCTGAACAATCGCCTCCACCGTCGACAACGCCCCTGATTGAGGTGCTTTGCGCAGTCGATATCTCGATACCGCACCCTCGACCAATGTCACCCTCGGCAACGCCGCTAATAGCGGATTAAGGTGCAGCATCTTGCGCGCCTTGCGCCAGGTGCCGTCCGGGACGACCAGCAACAGCGGTTGATCGTTGGCGGTGTAGGTCTGCAACGGCTGTGCATCCTCGGCAGGAAACAGCAATCGCGCCTGATAACCCGGTTGATTCAACAATGTCGGCAAATCCTCGAACACCTCACCCACCATCAGCTTGGCATTCTTCAACCCCAGCGCCGCCAAGCGCGCGGTGTTCAGCGCATGGTTCACTTCGCTGGGATGCTGCAACAGCAACACGCGAGTGCGACTGTCGAGGTTCGGGATCAGTGGGCACAGGCAATGGGTTTGCGGGCGTAGACAGCGCGGGCACTGGATTCTGGACATTGCTTTTTTTCCTTTAAACAGCCTGATTCAGTTGCGCTTTGAGCAGGTCGCGGAAGGTCTGAATCAGCGGTTCACGACTGCGGCCGCGGCGCACGATCATCGAAAACGGCGCCTGGTAACCAAAGGTCGCCGGCAGTAAAACCCGCAAATCTCCCTTGTCGGCCCACGCCTGGGCGTAGTGCTCCGGCAGGTAACCGATGTAGGCGCCGGACAGCACCAGAATCAGCTGCGCTTCCATACTTTCCACGGTCGCCGCGCTGTGTTTGAAGCCGTGGCGGGCCAGTTCGGCCTGGCTCCAGTAGCCGCGACCGACCATGCGCTGCTGAGTGATGACTTGCTCGGGAATTCGCCGCTCAGTAAATAGCGGATGACGACTGCTGCAGTACAGCCAGTGTTGTTCGCGATAGAGCGGCAGGTAGACCAGACCGCTCATGCGCGTGGAAAACGCACCGATGGCCAGATCGAGGCGGTTGTCCTGCACGCCGAGTTGCAGTTCATACGGGCTCATCACCGATAGGTGCAAATGCACGGCCGGGTGTTCCAGGGTGTAGGCACCGATGGCTTCGGCGAAGGGCAAGGCCTTGTCGCTGACGGTGGAGTCGATCACCCCCAGGTTCAAAGTGCCGCGAAGTTCACCCTTGAGCGCCGCGGCGTATTGTTCGAAGCCTTCGAGTTCGCCCAACAGACGCAGGGTTTCCTGATGGAACAATTCACCCTTGCTGGTCAGGCTGAAACCACCCCGACCGCGATGGCAGAGGACCAGACCGAGGGCCGCTTCGAGCTGGCTCATGTAGGTGCTGATGGCCGAGGTCGAGAGGTTGAGCGCTTGCTGGGCGTTGGCAAACCCCTGATGGCGGACCACGCTGACGAAGATGCGCAAAAGTTTCAGGTCGGGTAAAGCGTTGGCCATGGGGGTCTCCAGACACCTGTAGATCGTTCCCACGCTCTGCGTGGGAATGCAGCCCGTGACGCTCTGCGTCACATACACGAAATAGCGGGACGCGGAGCGTCCGTGGATGCATTCCCACGCAGAGCATGGGAACGATCGGTATCAAGTCTATCGTCGCCACTGCCATTAGTTTAGAAAAATCTGAACTAAGTATTTGACCGTAGCGATTCTTCCCGGCCACTACATTTCGCAGAATCGGCCCCCAACGGTGCCCGTACCTCCCCGGAGCGGCGCAACCGACATAAATAAAACAACGACGATGAGGCCTTACCCGTGGACAAGATTCTTCACCAACCACTGGGCGGCAATGAAATGCCGCGCTTCGGCGGCATCGCCACCATGATGCGACTCCCCCATTTGGAAACTGCTGCTGGCCTGGACGCCGCCTTCGTTGGCGTGCCGCTGGACATCGGCACCTCGCTGCGCCCCGGCACCCGTTTCGGACCTCGCGAAATCCGCGCTGAATCGGTGATGATCCGCCCGTACAACATGGCCACCGGCGCTGCACCGTTCGACTCGCTGTCGGTTGCCGACATCGGCGACGTCGCGATCAACACGTTCAACCTGCTGGACGCCGTGCGGATCATTGAAGAGTCCTACCACAAAATCCTCGAACACAATGTGATCCCCCTGACCCTGGGCGGCGACCACACCATCACCCTGCCGATCCTGCGTGCCATCCATAAGAAGCACGGCAAGATTGGTCTGGTGCACATCGACGCTCACGCTGACGTGAACGATCACATGTTCGGCGAGAAAATCGCCCACGGCACCACCTTCCGTCGCGCTGTCGAAGAAGGCCTTCTGGACTGCCACCGCGTGGTGCAAATCGGCCTGCGTGCTCAGGGCTACACCGCTGACGACTTCAACTGGAGCCGTAACCAGGGCTTCCGTGTGGTTCAGGCCGAAGAGTGCTGGCACAAATCCCTGGCCCCGCTGATGGCCGAAGTTCGCGAGAAAGTCGGCGGCGGTCCGGTGTACCTGAGTTTCGACATCGATGGCATCGACCCCGCTTGGGCGCCAGGTACCGGCACCCCGGAAATCGGTGGTCTGACGACCATTCAGGCGATTGAAATCGTTCGCGGTTGCCAAGGCCTCGACCTGGTCGGTTGCGATCTGGTAGAAGTCTCGCCCGCTTACGACACCACCGGCAACACCTCGCTGCTGGCCGCCAACCTGCTGTACGAAATGCTCTGCGTACTGCCTGGCGTGGTCCACCGCTGAGGATGGGTCATGACCGAACGTGATCAGGTATTGAAAGCCGCCGCCGATCTGGTGTCGGCCTTTGCCCGTAACGATCGCGAAGCTTACTTCGGCGCCTTCAGCACCGACGCGAGCTTCGTGTTCTACACCCTCGAGCAGCCCCTGCTGTCGCGCGATGCCTATCAGGCGTTGTGGGACACCTGGCGCTCGGAGGATGGCTTCGAAGTGCTTTCGTGTACTTCAAGCAACGCCTTCGTCAGCCTGCAAGGTGACGTGGCGATTTTCATCCATGACGTGGCCACCGAGCTGCGCATGCAAGGGGAGCAACACTTCAGCCAGGAGCGCGAGACGATTGTGTTTCGCCGACAACAACAAGGCCTATGGCTGGCCTGCCACGAACATTTGTCCGCGATGCCGGAAGGGCTGCCACCCCCTTAGCCAAACAGGTGACGCTCACGCACGATGAGCGCGCCTTTATGATCGGAGCTGATCATGAATAACAACAACAAAGACCAAAGCCTTACGCACATTGAAACCTACGGGGTCGAACAGATCCCGGACAGCGAACGCACCGCAGGCCCGACGGATCTGTTCCGGATGATCTTCGGTGGTTCCAACACGTTTGCCACCGCCGTGCTCGGCAGTTTCCCGGTACTGTTCGGCCTGTCTTTTCAGGCAGGCGTCTGGGCGATTGTGCTGGGTGTGTTGCTGGGCTCGCTGATCCTCGCGCCAATGGGCCTGTTCGGCCCGCTCAATGGCACCAACAACGCCGTGTCTTCCGGTGCGCACTTCGGCGTGCACGGGCGAATCGTCGGTTCGTTTCTGTCGCTATTGACCGCCATCGCGTTTTTCTCGCTCTCGGTGTGGAGTTCGGGTGATGCGCTGATCGGTGGTGCCAAACGCTTGATCGGCCTGCCGGAAACCGACCTGACCCTGGGCCTGGCCTACGGCCTGTTCGCGATCCTGGTGCTGACGGTTTGCATCTATGGCTTTCGTTTCCTGTTGTGGGTCAACAAGATCGCCGTGTGGAGCGCCAGCCTGCTGTTCCTGCTGGGCATCTTCGCTTTCGTCGGGCCATTCGATGTGAACTACGCCGGCACCGTCAGCATGGGGCAACCGGGCTTCTGGGCTGCCTTCATCGGCGCGGCGCTGGTGGCGATGAGCAACCCGATTTCCTTCGGTGCGTTCCTCGGTGACTGGTCGCGCTACATCCCGCGTGACACCTCCAAGCGCCGGATCATGGCCGCCGTGGTGATCTCGCAGATCGCCACCTTCATCCCGTTCCTGTTCGGCCTCGCCACCGCCACCATCGTAGCGATCAAGGCGCCGGACTACATCGCGGCCAACAACTACGTCGGCGGTCTGCTGGCCGTTTCGCCGGGCTGGTTCTTCCTGCCGGTGTGCCTGATCGCGGTAATCGGCGGCATGTCCACCGGCACCACCTCGCTCTATGGCACCGGGCTGGACATGTCCAGCGTGTTCCCTCGCGTGCTGTCGCGGGTCAAGGCGACGCTGCTGATCGGCGTGATGTCGATTGCCTTCATCTTCATCGGGCGTTTTGCGGCGAACCTGGTGCAGAGCGTGTCGACCTTCGCGGTGCTGATCATCACCTGCACCACTCCGTGGATGGTGATCATGATCATCGGCCTGCTGGTGCGTCGCGGCTTCTATTGCCCCGATGACCTGCAAGTGTTCACCCGCGGCGAGAAAGGCGGTCGTTACTGGTTCACCCACGGCTGGAACTGGCGTGGGCTGGGTGCCTGGATCCCGAGTGCACTGGTGGGTTTGTGCTTTGTGAACCTGCCGGGACAGTTCGTTGGTCCGCTGGGCAACCTGGCGGGCGGCATCGACATCAGCCTGCCGGTCACCCTGGGCCTGGCGTCGCTGGTGTACCTGGTGCTGTTGAGCCTGTTCCCGGAACCGGCCGCGGTGTTCGGACCGAATGATGCACGCAGCAAGGGCACGAGCATCCCGGCAAAACCTGGAATGCGTCAGCCAGCCTGACCTTTCCCTTGTGGGAGCGAGCCTGCTCGCGATGACGGCGGCACATCCAACATTGATGTGACTGCAAGACCGCTATCGCGAGCAGGCTCACTCCCACAGAGGGATGCCCCACAGAAATATTTTTGTTTCACCATAAAAAAGACAATCGGAGACACGCCATCATGGCTTTGGATTTATTCGTCGTTCTCATATACGCCGCCGCGATGCTGGTACTTGGCTACTTCGGCATGCGCAAGGCCAAGACCAACGAAGACTACCTGGTCGCCGGTCGTAACCTCGGCCCGACCCTGTACATGGGCACCATGGCCGCGACCGTTCTGGGTGGTGCGTCCACCGTCGGCACCGTGCGCCTGGGCTACGTCCATGGTATTTCCGGTTTCTGGCTCTGCGCCGCACTGGGTTGCGGGATCGTGGCGCTGAACCTGTTCCTCGCCAAACCGCTGCTGAAGCTGAAGATCTACACCGTCACCCAGGTCCTGGAAAAACGCTACAACCCGATGGCCCGCTCCGCGAGCGCGGCGATCATGCTGGCCTATGCGCTGATGATTGGCGTGACCTCGATCCTGGCAATCGGCACCGTGCTGCAAGTGCTGTTCGGCCTGCCGTTCTGGATCTCGGTACTACTTGGCGGTGGCGTGGTGGTGGTTTACTCGGCCATCGGCGGCATGTGGTCGCTGACCCTGACCGACATCGTCCAGTTCGTGATCAAGACCGTCGGCCTGATGTTCATCCTGTTGCCGATCTGCCTATACCGCGTCGGCGGTTGGGATGAGTTGGTGTTGAAACTGCCCGAGGCTGCCTTCAGCTTCACCACGATTGGCTGGGACACCATCATCACCTACTTCATGATCTACTTCTTCGGGATCCTGATTGGCCAGGATATCTGGCAGCGTGTGTTCACCGTCCGAACAGCCAAAGTCGCTCAGTACGCCGGTACCTTCGCGGGTATCTACTGCATCTTCTACGGTCTGGCCTGTGCTCTGATTGGCATGGCCGCTCATGTCCTGATCCCGGACCTGGACAACGTCAACAACGCCTTCGCTGCCATCGTCAAGCTGTCCCTGCCGGACGGTATTCGTGGCTTGGTGATCGCTGCTGCACTGGCCGCCATGATGTCCACCGCCAGCGCCGGTCTGCTCGCCGCATCCACCACCCTGACCGAAGACCTGCTGCCGAAACTGCGCGGCGGTAAACAGTCGAGCCTGCGCATCAACCGCCTGTTCACCCTGCTGACCGGCATCGCCGTACTCGGCATCGCGCTGGTGGTCAACGACGTGATCAGCGCGCTGACCCTGGCGTACAACCTGTTGGTGGGTGGCATGCTGATCCCGCTGATCGGTGCGATCTTCTGGAAACGCGCAACCACCGCCGGCGCTATCGCCAGCATGGGCCTGGGCTTCGCTACCGCGCTGGTGTTCATGATCAAGGACGGCATGGACGCCAACACTCCGATCTACTACAGCCTCGGCGTAGGTCTGGTGAGTTTCGTGGTGATCAGCTTGCTGTCCCGTCGTCCGGCAGCGGTGGCGAGCGCCATCTAAGCTGAAAAGAATGGATTAACGTTTTCTTCGACGGGTGTGGCGTCGGTTGCCACACCCGTTTTTTTTCGTCTGAAGGAATCAGCTTATGAAGATCGTCAGCCGCGACCAATGGTTCGAGGTCAAACAACTCAGTGACGGGGTGCGCCTGATTCACGAGCCTTACATCCGTCCCTTCTACCGCTGCAATCTTTGGCACATTCAGGGTCGCGACAAGGACTTGCTGCTCGACAGCGGTTCCGGGCTGGTGAGTCTGCGCGAGCAATTGCCGTGGATTACCGAACGGCCGCTGGTGGCGGTGGCGAGTCACTGCCATTTCGACCATATTGCCGGGCACCACGAATTTCCCGAACGACTGGTGCACCCCGCCGAAGCGCAAATCCTCGCCTCACCGGACGGAGAGAACACGTTATCCACGGCTTTTGTCGGCGACGAGATGTTCGAAGCCCACCCTGACTGCCCGTTGTGCTACGCCGAGTATCGAGTCAAAGCCGCGCCAGCCACCGGGTTGATCGAAGAAGGCGACGTGCTGGACCTGGGCGACCGAGTCCTGCAGGTGCTGCACACACCGGGACATTCACCGGGTGGCATCAGCCTGTATGAAGCGGCGACCGAAACCCTGTTCAGCGGTGACATCATCTATGACGGGCCGCTGATCGAAGACGCCTACCACTCCAACCTCGACGACTACGCGCGCAGTTTGCAGCGTTTGCGCGCGTTGCCGATCCGCACGGTGCATGGCGGGCATTTCGGGAGTTTTTCCGGGGGGCATTTGCGCACGATGATTGACGAGTGGCAGCGCTCGCACGCTTGAAGCCTGCTGTACTCAGACCTAGGGACAACAACAATAACGCCCTCGAAGAACAACCATGAAAAGAGCTGCCGTTCGTGCTGCCGTGCATCGCTTCATCAGCCGCGTGCTGGAGGGTCAGGATGACTTCGACGACAACGCCAGCCTGGCGCAGTTGGGATTGGACAAAGACGACATTGAGGAACTGATCTTCCACCTGGAAGATGAGTTGGGGTTGACCGCGTTTACGGCCGAAGAAGATCAGATGCTCAAGACGGCGAGGACGGCGAACGACTTGAGCCGGTTTTTGATTGAAATCGGGCGGCATTGAAACCGCCCGTTAATTGGATTCGCCTGTGCCCCCGTAGCAGCTGCCGAGCATCGCGAGGCTGCGTTCGGTGCGGGCCGCGTTTGGACGAAGCCGTCGTGAAACCTGCGACCTCATTCCTTCAGACTTATCGCGTTAGCCAGATTGCGACTGCTTCGCAGCCGAATGCAGGCTCGGCAGCTGCTCCATCGGCAGCTACAGCAACAACGGCTGCGTCGCGCTTACCGGCGGCGCTGCTGGCGTCGGCGTTGTTCGTCGTCAGTGCGGATAGGCACAGGTTGCAGAGGCGGTTCGATCAAACCGAGTGCAACACCCAAGTCGTGCAGCCAGTTTTGGATTTTCTCTTTCATGGTGCCCCCTTCAGGGTAGTGCCGAGCGACCGGAATTCTGTAGTCGCTTCGCACTGATAATAGTCCGAAGTCCTACGCATTGCTCGCCCAAAGTCGCAATGATCTGTTACTGAATTGATCAAAATACCTGACCGATAGTTCAAACAATCGCTTTGGCCTGCATCGGCACCGAGGGATAGACCGCCTGTTGCTGCTCGATCCACGCGTTCAGATTGGCCCCGACCATGCCTTTGCGCCACATTAGCCACGTCGTCGCGCTGGCAAACGGTTCGGCCAACGAATGCACCGCGACGCTTTCACGGCCCGGCAGGCTGGCGAGCATCGACTCCGACATCAGCGCCACACCCGAGCCTGCAATCACACAGGCAAGCATCCCCGGGTAGGACTCGATCTCTATCGCACGGCCCATTGCCGCATGGTCGTGCGCAAACCAGGCCTCCAGACGCATCCGGTAGGAACAGCCCTGTCGAAAAGTGAACACGGATCGCCCTTGCACATCCAGTGCGCTGTGTACTGGTGGGTGATCAGCCTCGCTAATCAGCACCAGCCGTTCGTCGCATAACGGCACGCCATCAAGTCCGGCCAATTCCAACGGACCGTCCACCAGCGCCGCATCGAGGCGGCCGGTGAGCAGGCCTTCTAGTAATTCACCGCTGGGACCGGACCGCACTTGCAGATTCACCGCCGGATAACTGCGGTGATAGCCCGCCAACAACCCTGGAAGGTGTATGGCGGCCGTGCTGTACATGGTGCCGAGCACGAAGTCACCTGCCGGTTGCCCGCCCTGCACCGCCGCGCTGGCTTCGTCATGCAGGGCGAACAGCTTTCCTGTGTAGTCCAGAAGGACTTTTCCCGCAGGCGACAACTGCAAACGCTGACGCTCACGCAGGAACAGTTCGACACCGAGCTGCTCTTCCAGCTGTTTGAGCCGGGTCGATAGGTTGGACGGTACCCGATGCAGACGCTCAGCGGCACGAGTGATCGAGCCTTCCTCGGCCACCGCCTGGAAGATCCGCAATTGGCTGAATTCCACACCATTCTCCAAATCAGAACAAGTTACTCACTATTATTCATTTTTAAAGAAAGTCAATCGATCCTAGCCTAACGGTCATTGATCCTCTGTTGGAACTCAGACCTATGTCTCCTCTGATTCGCTTACTCGCCAGTTTTATCGCCCTGATGATGGCCATGGGCATCGGGCGTTTCGCCCTCACGCCGCAACTGCCGCACCTGCTCAGCGAAGGCCAGATCGACCTGACCGCCGCTGGTCTGATTGCAGCGGCCAACTACCTTGGCTACTTCGTCGGCGCGGTGGACGCGATGTTCTCTCGCCGCCCGGAGCAAGTTCGTCGACGTCTGCTGGGTGGCTTGTGGTTGTGTGTGCTGCTGACCCTGGCCTCGTTCTGGGCCAATGGTTTCTGGTCACATCTGCTGCTGCGCTTTGGCACCGGTGTGGCCAGCGCCTGGGTGTTGGTGATGATTACCGCATTGAGCCAGCCACTGGCAACGGCGGCCGGGCGCCCACGGCTCGGTGCCCTGGTATTTGCCGGACCGGGTCTGGGGATTTTTCTCACAGGACTGTTGGCTCTGGGTTCGAACCTGCTGGGCCAGACTTCCGCAACCTTGTGGCTGGTATACGCCGCCGTTGGTCTGGTGATGTTGTTGGGGATTGTGCCGTTCCTGCCGCAGCCGTCCGCGACCGTGGTCGTCACACCCAGTGTCGCCGGTTCGGGCAATCAAGGCATCGGCCGTTTAGGCCTGATCTATGGGTTGTACGGTTTGGGCTACATCATTCCGGCCACGTTCCTCTCGCAAATGGCCAATGCGCAGTTCCATGGCCAATGGCAGGCGGATTTATTCTGGCCATGTTTTGGCTTGGCGTCGGCCATCGGAGTGGTGCTGGTGAGTCTGCGTCGCCAGCAGCTGAATGGCACTCGTCGTTGGCTAATGGCGACGTTGTGGCTGCAAGCCGCCGGTGTGTTTGCCTGCCTGTTGGGTAGCGGTCCGGGACTGGCACTGGGGGTGATGCTGTGTGGCACGCCGTTCCTGGCCTGCATGCAACTGGTGATGCAACGTTCCCGGGAACTGGCGCCCCACGCCACTCAGCGCAACGCCGGGTTGCTGACGGCGTGCTTTGCCGTAGGCCAGCTCAGCGGCCCGTTGCTGGCGGCGTTGAGCAGCCATTTCAGTGGCGGTTTGCAGCCAGCACTGGTGTTCGCCGGGTGTGGTTTGCTGCTGGCTGGCGGTTTGCTGTTTCGTCCGGTCAGTGCTGCCCGAGGGCTTTGCGCAAACGACGGCGCACCCACTGCTCAGCGCTGACAAAAGTGATGCCCAGCAACACCAGCACCGCTCCAATCACGAAGTTGAAGCTCAGTTCTTCGCCCAGCAGCACCACACCGAACGTGACGCCAAACAGCGGAGTCATGAACGAAAATACAGCCAGGTTCGCCGCCAGATAACGACGCAGCAGCCAAAACCAGGTCAAGTAACTGAAGAACGACACCACCAACCCTTGGAACAACACACTGGCCACCGCCACGGTGGTCAGGCTGACGTGGGTGACCTGGCCGGTGAGCATCGCGATCACTAGCAGACCGACGAAACCGACAATCAATTGATAGAACAGGGTCAGGGTCACCGGCGCTTCCGATAGACGCGAGGCGCGCACCACCACCGTGGTTGCGCCCCAAGACGCGCCGGCCAGTACACCCAAGGCATCGCCCATCAACATGCGCTGATCGAGGTTGTCCCAGGAAACACCACCGGCAAACGCGATGGCGATCCCGACAAAAGCGAGGAAAATGCCCAACCATTGGACAGGCCTTAAACGTTCACTTGGCAACAACCAGTGAACGCCCAATGCGGTGAAGATCGGGGCGGTGTAGAGAAACACTGACATGTGCGCCGCCGTGGTCAGCTGCAAGCCCTCGGATATGAAGTAGAACTCCAGGCCAAAAAGCGCACCCGCCAGTAGTCCACCGCGCCAGGTAGTACCGACTTGATCCCAGCCGCCTTTCCAGCAGATCAACAGTCCTACGAGTAACGCGGAAATACCCGAGCGCCCGGCGGCCTGCATGACCGGCGCAATGTCTGGTGCCGCCCACTTGATCATTACTTGCTGAATACCCCAGATCAGGCACAACCCGATCATTACTTGCAGGGCAAACCCATCGGCGCTACGCCGGGTGGCGCTCACAAGTACACCTCGACAACACAATCCATGGCAGTGACTCAACCGTAAAAACAAAACCCCGGTGCAAGGCCGGGGCGAATTCAGCTCAGTTCAATGCGATCGGCATGAATGACGATCTGGCCGTTCTTGTACAGCGCACCGATGGCTTTCTTGAAGTTGCCTTTACTGACACCGAACATACTGCTGATCACCGTCGGGTCGCTCTTGTCGCTGACCGGCAGGCTGCCGTTGTTTTCGCGCAACTTGGCGAGGATCTTCGAGTTCAGGCTGGTGGACGCTTCTTCGCCTACCGGTTGCAGGCTCAGGCTGATCTTGCCGTCGGTACGGACTTCTTTGATAAAGCCCTTCTCTTCTTTACCGGCGCGCATGAACTTGAAGATTTCGTTCTTGTGGATCAGGCCCCAGTGCTTGTTGTTGATGATTGCCTTGAAGCCCATGTCGGTGGCTTCGGCTACCAGCAAATCGACTTCCTGGCCAGGGGTGTAGTTGCCCGGGGTCTTGTCCAGGTAGCGATCCAGACGCGCCGTCGCGGTGATGCGTCGGGTGTGCTTGTCGAGGTAAACGTGCACCACGACATACTCGCCGGCGGTCATCTGGCGCTTTTCTTCGGAGTACGGCAGCAACAGATCCTTCGGCAAGCCCCAATCCAGGAATACGCCGATGCTGTTGACTTCAACAACTTTCAAACTGGCAAATTCACCGACCTGAACTTTCGGCTTTTCGGTAGTTGCGATGAGTTTGTCATCGCTGTCCAGATAAATAAAAACATTGAGCCAGTCTTCATCTTCGCTGGGAATATCTTTGGGAATATAACGATTAGGCAGGAGGATTTCGCCATCCGCGCCGCCGTCCAGATATAAACCGAAGTTAGTGTGTTTAACCACTTGCAAACTGTTGTAACGCCCGACTAAAGCCATTTCCAATACCCTCATTGCGTGGGCGGCATTCTACCCGGTTTTGCGGACCGCGTTCGATGGCCGGCCCGGTGGCGCAGGAAAATCCTCTGAAGGCCTTAATTTTTCTGGTTTTTTCCGACTGTGCGTGGCCGCTCGTCAGACCGACTTGGCGATCTGTTTCGCATCCAGCCAGCCCAAAAAGCACTATTTTTTCATCGATGTTCTTAGTTAAAACAGCAGCTTAGGGGGATATTACGAATAATAACTTGCGTTTAGCCCAGCACTCGCGATGTGTATTTCAGGGGGATATTTACCAAGCAATTGTCAAGTATTTCCTGTACGATGCGTGGCCAAGTTAATTTTCTATAGGTTAATGGCCGCCATGCGTGTAAAAGCATCCAACAGCAAAGCAAAGCCAGCTCCAGCCGTTGAAACCAGCGAATCGATCAACAACCAGATTGCTGCGTTCCTCAAGTCCGGCGGCGAGATCCAGCAAATTGCCAAAGGCGTCAGCGGCCAGACGTTCGGCCCGTCCAAGCAGATCACTCTGGGCAAGAAGTAACTCCCCCCAGGATCCGCCGCGTCACCTGGTCCCTAAGCGCTTTGAGCTTCGAAGCGCTTGGACTGGAACCTCCTCGCAACACCCCGCCAAACCCATCAATATTTCAAAAATCGACGAACGGCCCTCGATGCCGAGCATTCGCCGGTATGCTTGCACACGTCTAGATCAAGCATTTCAGTAGATTTTTAGTTCCTGCTCCTCGCTGTCATGGAGTGACGCATGCTCAACCCCTCCTATTTATTGCTCGGCACCCTAACCCTGCTGTCGTGCTCGGGCGCCAATGCGCAAATCTTTCAGCGTGAACTGGGCGACTTCGATCTCAAACTCGGCACCACCCCCACCCGCAGCATGGCCCAGGGCCTGGTCAAACCTTCCAGCACCGGCTCCTTCCATGGTGGCCTCGACCTGAGCCACGACAGCGGCTTCTACGTGGGTCAATGGTCACCGAGCGTCGGGTTGAGCCCAGGGAGCAATCTTGAAGTCGATTCCTACATGGGTTTTAAACAGCCTTTCGATCACACCCTCGGTTACGAAGTCGGCATGATTCATTACAGCTATCCGAAAGTGGACACCCTCGACAGCCAGGAGCTGTTCGGTGGCCTGACCTTTCTGGGCAGCCGTTTCGGCGCAGCGTTCAGCAACGACCCGGACAAACAGAACAGCACATTGTTCGCCGACCTGGGCGGCAATCAGCCCTTCGGCATCGGGGTCAGCATGAAATACACCACTCACCAGCTCAACTCGCCGGTGTCAGTCGACGGAGGGTATGTAGGCAGCTTTACCGATTGGTCGGTGCAACTTTCCCGGCCGTTCATGGGCATCGACCTGAACCTGATCTACAGTGATTCAAGCCTCAGCGGCAGCGACTGCTCTGCGTATTCGGGGCACAACAGCCAGTGTGACGGTCTGGTCACCCTGAGGGCCGAGCACGCCTTCTATTGATCGGCTGAACTGTCGGGCTCATCCTGCGTTCCACATGAGGACCTACGCTTTCGCAAGGACTCGCCTATGTCGCGCTGGTTGAAACATATCGTCGTCCTCATCATCTTCAGCCTCGCCCTCGGTGCCTGCAGCCGTATGGGCCTGGCCTACCGCAACCTCGACGTGATCATTCCCTGGACGCTCAGCGACTACCTCGACATGAACGGCGAGCAAAAAGACTGGTTCAACGAGCGCCTCAAGGAACATTTGAGCTGGCACTGCACCACGCAACTGCCGGGCTACCTCGACTGGCTAGACCGCTTGCAAGTCATGGTCGAGACCAACCAGGTCACCGACGCCGCGCTGCAAACCCGCACCCAGGAAGCCAAACAAGCCATCGCTCAGACCGCCCGGGAAATCACCCCGTCGGCCATCGAGTTGTTGCAGGGGCAGGATGACAAGCAAGTTGCGGAGATGAATGACGCGTTTGCCAAGGACCAGCGCAAACGCCAGGAGCAATACCTCAAACCGTCTCTCGATCAGCAGATCAAGGAACGTGGCCAGCGTATGGAAAAACGCCTGAATGACTGGCTCGGCCCGCTCAGTCCCAGTCAGCAGCAACGGGTAGTCGCCTGGGCGAATGCCTTGGGTGACCAAAATACGCAATGGATCGCCAATCGCGCCCATTGGCAGAAGCAGTTCAGTGCAGCGGTTGCGCAGCGCCAGAGTCCAGAATTCCCACAGCGCATCGAGACGCTTCTGGTGAATCGCGAGAGTCTATGGACGCCCGCTTACCGTCAGGCCTTCGCGAACACCGAAGCTCAGGCACGGGGACTGTTTGTAGATTTGATGGCCGAAAGCACGCCGGAACAGCGCCAGCAGTTGCTGAAGAAAATAGAAGGGGTACGCAAGGACTTCAATGATTTGAAGTGCCTGAAAGCCGCCAAGCAAGGCTAAGCCCAACACAAGTCAAAATGTGGGAGCGAGCCTGCTCGCGAAGGCGGAGTGACAGTCGACATCACTGCTGTCTGGCGCACCGCATTCGCGAGCAGGCTCGCTCCCACATTGGTTATCGGGGATCTTCAGGCAATCTGCGCCTTCGACGCTACCTCATCAAACGTCACCTCATCCAGCGCATCCTCCTGCTCATCCAGCACCTGCCGCGGATGATCATTACCCGGAATACTGCTGTCGATTAGGCTCAATAAACTCGAGCCCCGAGGCGTCAAAATGTAGTTCGAGCCGGTGCCCCCCTGCTCCTCGGGACGAGGCTCGATATAGCCGCGCTCCAGCAGTAACTTTTCGTATTCGCCGGCCACCGCTTTGAGGTGATCCAGGTTTTCCGTCTCCTCGCCCTCCGTTGCTTTCTCCGCCGCATACTGCTCGGCATAGGACCGTGGCGTGAAACTGGCTTCCCCGTGCTGCACTTCGTGGAGCAAGCGTTCAATCAAATCCCAGTTATAAGTTGTCATCCTGATTCAACCTCCAATGCCCGCGATTGAGATGGCCTACATAGGTTGTGACCGGTGCCATGAGCAGCCGTTCAGCCAAGGTTTTAAACGGCACCGACCGGCGGTATGTCGAAATGGGCGTAGGTCAAACGACTAGGCTATGTACGTCACCTCCCAGCACCCGGCAGGAGAACATCCAATGAACATTCAGAACCATCCAGTCGTAACCCGAGAAGAATGGTTGACCGCCCGACGCCAACACTTGGCCCACGAAAAAGCCTTCACCAAGGAACGAGACAAACTCAGCGCCGAACGCCGCGCCCTGCCCTGGGTGAAAATCGACAAGGACTACCATTTCCAGGGCCCGAACGGCGAACTGAAACTGACGGACCTGTTCGGCGATCGTAGCCAGTTGGTCATCTACCACTTCATGTTTGGCAAAGGCTGGGACGAAGGTTGTTCCGGTTGCTCGTTTCTGTCTGACCACATCGACGGCGCCAACCAACATTTGGCCCATCATGATGTTGCAGTGGTTGCGGTTTCCCACGCACCGTACGCCGAATTCCAGCCATTCAAGCGACGCATGGGCTGGAAATTCGATTGGGTGTCGTCCGAGGGCTGCGATTTCAACTATGACTTTGGCGTCTCGGCGCGAGCAGAAGATGTCGCCGCCGGTAAAGCTACCTATAACTATGAAAAATCCGACGGCGCTGAAGAGGAACTCCCCGGCCTCAGCGTGTTTTATCGCAACGAGGCTGGTGAGATTTTCCACACCTACTCCACCTATGCCCGCGGTCTGGACCTGTTGGTCGGCGCCTACAACTACCTTGATCTCACGCCCAAGGGTCGCAACGAAGAAGAAATCATGGAGTGGGTGCAACTTCACGATCGCTATGACGACAAGGCAGCGGCCAGCTGCTGCCATGGGGGATAAACCACAGCGACCGAGTCGCGGCCATTGCGAGCAAGCCCGCACGAATGAAAACGGGCGCCATTCACGGTGCCCGTTCCTGTCTGTGAACTTTTTCCGCACTTCAACCCTCAACCGGATAACCCGCCTTAACCGGAACTGAGGCCCACCCTATGAAAACCCTGCTGAAACTCACCCTCGTCGCCACTCTCGCCTGCGCCCTCCCCGTTTGGGCTTGCACGCCCGAAGAAGCCACCGCCAAACGCGAACAACTGGCCAATGAGGTGACCAAACTCACCGAGCAGAACCCGGCCAAGGCCAAGGAGATCAACGACGAGTTGCAAAAGATGGATCTGGGCACCGCCAGCAAGGATTTACCGGACAAGTGCCAGTTGATTGATCAGCGGTTGAAGGAGTTGGGATCGGCGGAGAAGAAAGCGGACGGTTGATCCAGACTCGGTAATCCAGACATAAAAAAACCGGACATTTGTCCGGTTTTTTTATTGGGTCACGACGCTGCTTTATTCAGCAGCCGGCGCTTCCGGCTTGCGGCGCTTCAACGGCGCCATGCCGTCCTTGCTGACCAGCGACAGGGCGTCGGTCTTCGGCCGGTTGGCGATCTTGCGTTTGGTCGGAGCCTTGGCGCCGGTTTTCTTCTTGTCGCCTTTTGCGTCGACCTTTTTCTTCTTCACGCCAACGGCTTTGCCCGAGGCCTTGACCTTTTTCGGTCCGCCGTAGGTGCCTTTGACTTCCTTGATGGTGCGGCGCTCGAAGCTTTGCTTGAGGTAGCGCTCGACGCTCGACATCAGGTTCCAGTCGCCGTGGCAGATCAGCGAGATCGCCAGGCCGTCGTTGCCGGCACGGCCGGTGCGACCGATGCGGTGAACGTATTCGTCGCCGCTGCGCGGCATGTCGAAGTTGATCACCAGGTCCAGGCCATCAACGTCCAGGCCGCGAGCGGCGACGTCGGTGGCGACCAGGATCTTCACGCCGCCCTGCTTCAGACGGTCGATGGCCAGCTTGCGGTCTTTCTGGTCTTTATCGCCGTGCAGCACGAATGCTTTGTATTCCTGCGCCACCAGACGGCCGTAGATACGGTCGGCCATGGCCCGGGTGTTGGTGAACACGATGGCCTTCTGGTAGGTCTCGTTGGCCAGCAGCCAGTTCACAATCTGCTCTTTGTGCTGATTGTGGTCGGCGGTGATGATCTGCTGACGGGTCGTCGCGTTCAGGTCGCTGACGTTGTTCAGCTGCAGGTGCTCAGGGTTGTTCAGGACCTTGGCGACCATTTCGCGCAGGCCCGAACCACCGGTGGTGGCGGAGAACAGCATGGTCTGCTGGCGGTTGGTGCACTCTTGCACCAACCGCTGGACGTCTTCGGCGAAACCCATGTCGAGCATGCGGTCGGCTTCGTCGAGTACCAGCACTTCGACTTCTTTCAAGTCGAGGTTGCCGGCGTTCAGTTGCTCGATCATCCGGCCCGGCGTACCGATCAGGATGTCAGGCACCTTGCGCAGCATGGCGGCCTGGACCTTGAAGTCTTCACCGCCGGTAATCAGGCCGGACTTGATGAAAGTGAACTGAGCAAAGCGCTCGACTTCCTTGATGGTCTGCTGAGCCAGCTCGCGAGTCGGCAGCAGGATCAGGGTCTTGATGCTGACACGGACTTTCGCCGGGCCGATCAGACGGTTGAGGATCGGCAAAACGAAGGCCGCGGTTTTACCGCTACCGGTTTGCGCTGTCACCCGCAGGTCACGCCCTTGGAGCGCCAGCGGAATAGCCGCTGCTTGCACAGGCGTTGGCTCGACAAATTTAAGCTCGGCCACGGCTTTGAGCAGGCGTTCGTGCAGGGCGAATTGGGAAAACACGGGTGCTACCTCGAAGAAATACAAAAAAACAGCTGCATAGGGTAACGGTTTCGAGCGCTGAGGCCGAGTTTCTTTATACAAACGGCGCTAATCAGTGGTTTTTTTGTTGCCTCTTTTGTCTTCAAACGTCATCCAAAGCGTCTTAAATGCTCTAATCGCCCCGTCGCGTCCTACAGAAGAACCGTTTTTACCCATGGATATCAAACAGCTCTGGCTCAACGCCCAAGACCTTTGGGGCGCCCTCGATCAGCACCCGCTCCTGCATTCCAGCCTGGCGCTGATGGTGTTGCTGGTGGTGGCATTGGTCCTCGGACGAGTGGCGCGCTTCCTCATTTTGCATGCGACCAAAATTCTCGGTCGCCAGCCAGCGCTGCACTGGATCAATGACTTTCGGCATAACAAGGTCTTTCATCGCCTGGCGCAGATCACCCCCTCGCTGGTGATCCAGTTCGGCTTGCACCTGGTGCCGGAGCTGGGCAAGACCAGCCTGATCTTCCTTGGCAATGTGGCGCTGGCGTTCACCATTCTATTCCTGATGCTGGCCATCAGTGCGCTGCTCAGCGCCCTGCTCGACATCTACGCACGCACCGAGCATGCCCGCACCCGTTCGATCAAAGGCTACGTACAACTGGCGAAAATGGTCTTGTACGTGCTTGGCGCGATCATCATTGTCGCGACGCTGATCGACCGTTCGCCGCTGTTGCTGCTGTCGGGGCTGGGCGCCATGTCGGCGGTGATTCTGTTGGTCTACAAGGACACGCTGCTGTCGTTCGTTGCCAGCGTGCAGCTGACCAGCAACGACATGCTGCGGGTTGGTGACTGGATCGAAATGCCGCAAGTCGGTGCTGATGGTGACGTCGTGGACATCACGCTGCACACAGTCAAAGTGCAGAATTTCGACAAGACCATCGTGTCGATTCCGACCTGGCGCCTGATGTCCGAGTCGTTCAAGAACTGGCGTGGCATGCAGCAGTCCGGCGGGCGACGGATCAAGCGCAGTCTGTTCATCGACGCCAGCGGTGTGCGTTTCATCCGTGATGACGAAGAGCTGAAGCTTTCCCAGGTTCATCTGTTGACCGATTACATCAGCCGCAAACAGGCTGAACTCAAGGCCTGGAACGAAGCCCAGGGCAATGTCGCGGCGATGTCGGCCAACCGTCGGCGGATGACCAACATCGGGACTTTTCGCGCCTATGCATTGGCGTATCTGAAGAGCCACCCGGAAGTTCAGCCGAACATGACCTGTATGGTCCGCCAGATGCAGACCACGGCGCAGGGCATTCCGCTGGAAATCTACTGCTTCACCCGCACCACCGCGTGGGCCGATTACGAGCGGATTCAGGGGGATATTTTCGATTACCTGTTGGCGGTACTGCCGGAGTTTGGGTTGAGCCTTTATCAGCAGCCCAGTGGAGCGGATTTACGCGTGGGGTTGCTGCCGGCAGTGTTGGGCGCGAGCAACATTCCCGAGCCGGAAAAACACTTGATGTAACACCACAAAACCCCGTGGGAGCGGGCGTGCCCGCGATGAGGGAATATCAGTCAACGAATCTGGTGCCTGACACTCCGCTATCGCGGGCAAGCCCGCTCCCACAGGCTCAGTGGGCTGTTACTGATTGGCGTACACCCAACCGGCTGATCCACACCGCTGCCAATATCACCATCGCCCCAAAGAACAACCGCCCCAGCTCTTCATGCTGATTCCAGATCAGCAAGTTGATCAGTAGCCCCACCGGCACATGCAGGTTGTTCATCACCGCCAGCGTCCCGCCATTCACCAGGCACGCGCCTTTGTTCCACCAGTACAAACCCAGCGCAGTCGAGACCAGTCCGAGGAACACCAGCACGCCCCATTGCAGCGGCGCTTCAGGCAGGAAGTTCTGTTTGCCGAACAGCAGGAACGCCGGCAACGCGACCGCCAATGCGCCCAAATAGAAGTAGCCGAAACGCCGGTAATGCGGCAGATCGCTCGGATGACGGGCCACCAGATGCTTATAAAGCACCTGCCCGGCCGCATAGGTGAAGTTGGCCAGTTGCAGCAGCAGGAAACCCATGAAGAAGTCCGGGTTGATCCGGTCGTAGCGAATCACCGCCGCACCGAGCACCGCCACCAGTGCAGCGACCAAGGCCCACGGATTGAAGCGCCGGTTCAGCGCGTCTTCAATCAGGGTTACGTGCAGCGGCGTGAGGATAGTGAACAGCAATACTTCCGGCACCGTCAGCACCCGAAAGCTCAGGTACAGACAGACGTACGTCACGCCGAACTGCAAGGCGCCGATCAGCAGCATGCCGCGCATGAACGCCGGTTCGACCTGCCGCCAGCGCGTCAGTGGAATAAACACCAATCCTGCCAGCACTACACGCACCAGCACCGCAAAATAACTGTCGACATGACCGGCCAGGTATTCGCCGATCAGACTGAAGGAAAACGCCTGGATCAGCGTGACAAAAAGTAGATAGCCCATGCTCGCCTCGTTTCGAATGGCGGCGACGATAGCGGTTTTTGTCGATTATCGCGAACAAGGGGTGCCGGTCGGAAACACACAAAACCTGTGGGAGCGAGCTTGCTCGCGATGACGGAGTGTCAGTCGACAACAATGTCATTTGATCCACCGCTATCGCGAGCAAGCTCGCGCCCACAAGGTCTGTGTCAAATTCAGATTGTGTACACCCATCAAATCCCGGGCAAAAAAAAGGTTCATCACGGATTACCGGGAAAGACGCTCTTGATCTTCATGAAAAAGAATTCGCTATCCCGGTAACCGTACGCCATCCGCTTGATGACCTTTATTCGATTGTTTATTCCTTCCAACT
>NZ_VOBI01000031.1 GCF_008369325.1 Pseudomonas sp. ANT_H12B
TGTACTACAACCGCACCAGACTCCACAGCTACAACAACTACCTGTCGCCAATAGCTATGGAGCAAAAAGCGGCATAAGCACCGTAACCGGTGTCCGGATTTACTTGACCAGTTCAGCTTGCTCGCGAAGAGGCCCTTACAGGCATCGCATCACCCTCAGGCGATAACAAACCCTCCACTGGACAAACTATCAAGCCCAACCCCAACCAGCGTCACCGAATCCGCCCAAACGTCAGCACCGTGTCATGCCCCACCCCCGTCGCATGCGCTTGATAGTCATCATTCGGCACCACACTCCGAACCCCGAGAAACACCAGTTTGTCGTTCGCCTCATAGCCCACCAACCGATCCTGGCCAAACGCGCCGCTGAACAGGAACGTTATCGATCCCGCCTCCCGACTCCATCAGGTCATTACCCGTTCCGCCAACAAACACGTCGTTGCCACTGTCGCCGATCAAATGAGTGCTCAAGGGCTTTATCGGGCTCTCGGGGCATGCTGCTGCGCACGTATTCACGCAGTTCGCCCAACCCCATCACACGGTTCTGGAAAAAGTCGTTGTGCTGAATATCCGGGTGATACAGCGCCATGACACCATCCAGATCCCGGTGCTTCCAGCGCAGGTGATACTGCATGACTGTCTCGCCCGTGGCCTGGGTTTGCTGCGGACCATCGTCATCAGTGGGCATAAAGGACTCGACGAGAAAACGCTGAGCTCGCCGAAGTTCTGTCCCGGCTTCAATGGTCAATGAGTCCTGTCCCAGCGCCGAAAAAACCAGCTCATCGTGACCCGCATCAAAAAAAATTAAACCAATCGCTAAATGGCCTGAAAAATCCACATTATTTTCACATCCGGATGCTACTTTTAAAGGCAGTCACCGGTTGAGCCACTGAAGGCTCTTCCCTCCTACCATGAGCTAACGGAAGCGCTCGATGAAGAAGGCGGGTAATACAATGAATAAAGGGTTCAGTAAGGTCACCTTTCCAAACGCCTGCCAGCTGATGCGCTGGCATTTTCATCCCATGGGATTCGAGGCGAGCATGGACGCGCCGGGCAGCATGATTGCCCGTCTGTTTGACCGTGCCAGTGGCGAGACCATGATCGCCATCGCCGGTATTCCTTGCGCGACGGTAATGAATGCCGCGGATGTAGAGCGAATAATCGAAGCGGTGGAAGATGAGCTTGAAGCTTTTATTCCGCCAGCGGCCCTCAGAAGTTACGCCTGAAGGCCCGACACCCAGCAAAAAGCCCACGTCATGTGGGCTTTTTTATGCGCAAAGCAACAGCTCAGGCTGAAGCTTTACTCTCTCGATGATCGGCAAAGAACGGTTTGCCCCTGCCAATCCGGTCGGAGGCCTTGGGCATATTCGCTGCCTGGGTGTCTTGGCCATCGACATACCAGTAGCAATGGCTCGCCGCCCGGGTGATGCCTACGTAAGCCAGTCGCAGAATCTCGTCCTTCTGCGCGTTGTCGTAAGCTTCAGTGTCGCCAGCCTTGCCCAGTCCCGCCATGCGGTAAACCTGGTTTTTATAAGGTGAGCTGGTCAGGTGCTGGCAATCTCCGAGCAGAAATACGGCATCAGCCTGAAGGCCCTTGGCGCTGTGATAGGTAAGTTGCTTCAGCCGCCGGGCGTCATACGGCAAACTCGAATCCACATTAACTACCGACTGAATATGCTCTTCAATCAATAGCTTATCGCTGCTTTTTCGATACAACATCAAGATTGAATCACCCCTCCGGTAGTGCTCGATCAGACGTTTGGCCAAGTCCTGATCATTCCGGTCGAGGATGTTCACCGGCAGCAATACATTGTGTTCGCCGCTGGCCTTTGCCTTTTTGCCAGCGATCGCCGGCGCAGCACGAACGATATGTTCGGCGGCGTCAATGATGTGCTGATGGCTGCGGTAGTTGTCGCTGAGCATGACTTTGGTGGTGCTGGGCGAGGCAAATTCCTTGTTGAACTCCATGAAGTAAGTCGGCGAACTGCCGCGCCAGCCATAAATGGATTGCCAGTCATCGCCCACGCACAGTAGTGACGAGCGCTGAGCGCCGCGCCCAACGTGCATGGCCGGCCCGCGACTGCGGATCTCCGCCAGGCTGGCGCGGATCCACGAAACGATCTGCGGCGATACGTCCTGAAACTCGTCGATCATCAGATGCGACAGAGGCCGGAGCAGGTCGTCGCTCAACAGTTTCAGGTTTTCCGGCGAATGCTCACTGAACAAGGCGAACATTCGGTTATAGGTCATCACCGGTGGTTTTTGATCAAGCAAATGATCTTCCAGCGCGCGCCAGAACAGGCTCAAGGCTTCGAAGAAAAACCGGTCCGGGTCATCCTTGGCGAAACTCATCTGGCTTACGGCATTCGGAACATCAAGCCCGAGGTTCTCGATAAACCCGGCCGCAGCAACAAAACAATCCAGCAATGGTGCGGACCCGAGCTCGCCCTTGACCTTGTAATCGAAGCCTGGTCCCGCACTGGCGTCGCCGGCCAGCGATTTCAGTACTCGCTTTGAAGACTCGTAACTATCAAGCCATATCAATGGCTTACGACAAAAAGCTTGAAACAGAGTGCGCTTGACCGCCCACTCCGCACGCACGGTGAGCCTGGCGCCAGGACGACTGACCTGCGGGTTTTCCCGAGGGTCGAACCCCAGCACCACCCAGGCGTCCAGGCTCGGAATATAACCATGACAATGAAACGTTGAGCCGTTGATATCAAATGACTGACGATTCGGCTCAATCCCTTTGATTGGCCAGGCTCCGGCACGAAACCACAAGTCTTCAACCGCATCGCAGAGTTCTTCATCACGCTTGGCAGCCAGTTCTGTCACGGCCATGCGTTTTTGCACGTCCGGGTGATCGCGCTCCAGCTCCTTGAGCTGCAAGGCGTGGCGGGATAATGGCTTGACCAACTCGCGGAAACGCTCATCGCGAGTGTGCAGGTTGTGATAACAGGCGTTCAGTTGATGCCGTTGGGCGTCGTTGATGCGCAGGTCGAAAGGATTGCTGTCGACCTCTTCATCACCGTTTTGCGGACGGTGACTGAGGTTTTCGAACGCTTGCAACCGCTCGAAGCCCGGCAGGCTGCGTACCATCGGCAGAATTCGCGAATGGAAGGTGCGCACCAGATCACGCGCTTCTTTGACACTGAGTGCCCGCCCCCAGAGCGCAAACAGCTCGATCAGTTTATTGATGAAGTCCTTGCGCGACTCACGGGTAAAGGTGACCACGGTCATCGAACTCAGCTCGAACCCTAGATAATGGGTCAGCAGCAAAATACGCAACACCAGCGTGGTCGACTTGCCCGCACCCGCGCCAGCGATCACTGACGTCGAAGGCGTATCGCTGAAGATCATTTTCCACTGAGCGACGCTAGGCTGGGCGTGAGGTGGCAGCAGTCGGGCGACATCGGCCTTCATGCGTTTCTTCAACTCGGCGCTCAAGGGCAGGCGCCAGTCGTCGAACAGGTTGTCATCAACGTTGGGTGGCCGGTGCTCGGCGGAACGCGAATCGCGGATCCGCAAGACTTGCCGACCTTCTTCCAGCCCTTCGAGTTTGCCTTCCTTATAGCCGTAATCCACCCCGGCGCTGTGCCCACTGCGAAAGCCGTCGGCCTGGCCATGCAGCCAGGACGCGCGATGTTGTGCGCGCAGTCGGGTCAGGCCATGGCCAAAGAACCTGGCGGCCAGACGCTTGAACAGTGGCATCTCGGCCAAGGGACGAAGTTCGGGAGGAAGATCGGGGTTGTGTTGCGGCACGCGGACTGACTCCAGGGTGTGAGGCTGTTGGGGCTATGGTGTCTTCATTTGCCCTTTAGTTCTAGTGAAATGCTTACAGGTCATTGGCTTAAGCGATGAAGTGAAGGCTGGGTGAGAACCTTTCGAGTTTATTTGATATCAGTTTATTCGATCGTATTGAGGCATTTTTTACGCTTTTTATCGATCAGTGGCTGATAGATGATGCTCGCCATTAGCCCACTATTCAGGAGACGATCATGCTCGAACTCAGACCTTTCAACTCCCTGGGCGGCGCCCACCATGGCTGGTTGGATGCACATCACCACTTTTCGTTCGCCGAGTACCATGACCCGAAACGCATGAATTGGGGCAACCTGCGAGTGTGGAACGACGACGTGATTGCCGCTGGCACCGGTTTCCCAAAACATCCGCACCGGGACATGGAGATCATCACCTACGTCCGTGAAGGCGCGATTACCCACGAAGACAACCTTGGCAACAAGGGTCGTACCGAAGCGGGCGATGTTCAGGTCATGAGCGCCGGTACCGGGATCGCCCACAGCGAGTACAACCTGGAAGCGACCGAGACCAAGATCTTTCAGATCTGGATTATTCCGAATGAAGCCGGTTCGGCACCTGCCTGGGGCGCCAAGCCTTTCCCGAAAGGTCAGCGTGAAGGTTTCGTGACACTGGCCAGCGGCAAGGCCGGCGACGATCAAAGCCTGCGGATTCGGGCCGATGCGCGGTTGGTGGCGGCGAACCTGAAGGCCGGTGAGTCTGCCGAGTATCGTCTGGACAGTGGCCGTCGTGCGTACCTGGTTCCGGCTACCGGTGTGATTGAAGTCAATGGCTTGCGTGCACAAGCTCGAGACGGTGTCGCGGTTGCCGATGAGCAGGTGTTGCGGGTGACCGCTATTGAGGACAGTGAAATCGTTCTGGTGGATTTGGCTTGATCGGTTAAATAAAGGGCAAAAAAAGGGGCGGCCGTCATGGTCGCCCCTTTTTTGTACTTTGCTGTTAGCACTGACGCTTCGCGGGCAAGCCCGCTCCCACAGGGTTTTGCGTGAGCCTTGTGGGAGCGGGCTTGCCCGCGAAGAGGCCCTCAATCACTTCGCAGAAATAGCGCCGTCCACCAGTGTCTGAGCTTCCGCGACCAATTGCTTGAGGTGGTCATCACTCACAAAGCTTTCCGCGTAAATCTTGTAGATGTCTTCAGTGCCCGATGGACGCGCCGCGAACCAACCGTTCTCGGTCATGACTTTCAGGCCGCCGATCGCCTGGTCGTTACCCGGTGCGTGGCTGAGGATGCTCTGGATCGCCTCGCCAGCCAGCTGGGTCGAGGTGACCTGATCCGGCGACAATTTGCTCAGCAGTGCTTTTTGCTCTGGATTGGCCTTGGCGTCGACCCGTACCGAAAACGGTTCGCCCAGCTCGTCGGTCAAGGCGCGATAGGCCTGGCTTGGGTCACGACCGGTGCGGGCGGTCATTTCTGCCGCCAGCAGTGCCGGGATCAGGCCATCCTTGTCGGTGCACCAGACGCCGCCGTCCTTGCGCAGGAACGAAGCTCCGGCGCTTTCTTCGCCGCCGAAGCCCAGAGAGCCATCAAACAGACCGTCAGCAAACCATTTGAAGCCGACCGGCACTTCGTACAGGCGACGACCCAGACGTTTGGCGACGCGATCAATCAAGCCACTGCTGACGACGGTTTTGCCCACGGCCGCATCGGCGCGCCATTGCGGACGGTTCTGGAACAGGTAATCGATCGACACCGCAAGGTAGTTGTTCGGCGCCAGCAAACCACCGGACGGGGTGACGATGCCATGGCGGTCGTGATCCGGGTCGCAGCCGAATGCCACGTCAAAACGATCCTTCAGACCGATAAGACCTTGCATGGCGTGAGTGGACGATGGGTCCATGCGGATCTGGCCATCCCAGTCGACGGTCATGAAGCGGAAGGTCGGATCGACCTGCTTGTTGACCACTTCCAGATCCAGGCGGTAATGCTCGGCAATCGCCGACCAGTAGCGCACCCCTGCTCCGCCCAGCGGGTCGACCCCCAGATGCAGCTTGGCGTCACGAATGGCGTCGAAGTCGATCACGTTGATCAGATCGGCGACATAAGTGTTGAGGTAATCGTGACGATGAGTCGTGCTGGCCTTCAAGGCCTGCTCATAGCTGATGCGCTTGACGCCAGCGAGCTTGTTGCTCAGCAGCTCATTGGCCTTGGCTTCGATCCACTTGGTGATGTGCGTATCGGCCGGGCCACCGTTGGCAGGGTTGTATTTGTAGCCACCGCTTTGCGGCGGGTTGTGGGACGGCGTGATAACGATGCCATCCGCCAGGCCGGAAGTGCGCCCGCGGTTGTAGCAGAGAATAGCGTGGGAAATGGCCGGTGTCGGGGTGTATTCGTCACCTTCGGCGATCATCACCGTTACCCCATTGGCCGCCAGCACTTCAAGAGCGCTGACCCCGGCCGGCGTGGACAGCGCATGGGTGTCGATGCCGACAAACAGCGGGCCATCGATACCTTGGGCTTCGCGGTACAGGCAGATCGCCTGGCTGATTGCCAGAACATGCCATTCGTTGAAACTCAGGTCGAACGAGCTGCCCCGGTGCCCGGACGTACCGAAGGCGACGCGCTGGGTGGAGATCGCGGCATCGGGCTGGCCGGAGTAATAAGCCGTTACCAGTCGCGGGATGTCGACCAACAGTTCTGCCGGTGCCGGTTTGCCCGCAAAAGGACTGAGTGTCATGCAAAACCTCTGAAATAGAGTGGTTCAGGAATAGGAAAGCAGTTTACTGGCAGTTTGACCGCAGCGCGACGTTATCGATCCCGACCGATCTGCAGCGCAATGTTATAAATCCCGACGCTGGCGGGTCCTGCTTAGTCGATCGATTCCAGACGCAAGGCATCCCCCAACAAACCCAGCGCGGCGGCCAGATCGTGGTCGCCGGCAAAGGTATGACTCAGGCGCAAGTGCTGCGCGTGCAAGCCCTGGAGACTGAACAGTTCTCCCGGGGCGATCACCACCTGGTGCTTGAGCAGGCGCTGGAATACCCGACGCACATCGACCTGGCGCAGGGAGCGCACCCAGATCGTCGCCCCACCCTGAGGCTCGACGAAGTGCAAGGCATCGCCCAGGCGCTCCTGCAACAGCTGAGTCATCTGCACCTTGCGATCCTTGAGCAATCGCCGCAACACCTGAAGATGCTGATCGATACGTCCATTGCTGTACAAGCGAGCGATGGCTTTCTGGCGAATCGGCGACAGGTGGAAGGAACGCAACAGAAAGTGCCGTTGCAGTTCGACCCGCAGATGTCTCGAAAGCAAATAGCCGTAAGGCGCTTCCGTACCAATCACTTTTTCGAAAGTGGAAAACATGATCAGCCTGTCGGGGTCCAGCAGATCGCGAAACCGCTGGCCATCGGGCTCGAATCCGAGTTCGCTGTAACAGTCGTTCTCCAACACCCAGCTGCCATGCCTCTCCAGCAACTGCGCAATGGATCGCTTGTTGTCGACGGGTGCCAGGCTACCTCGCGGCATGTTCAGCCAGGATGAAACCATCACCAGTCGTACCGGCCTGGCCTCCAGCAGTTCTTTGAGCTGATCGAAGTCCAGGCCTCCGTCGGCCTGCACTGCCAACTCAATCACCTGCACCTCCGCGGCCTGGAGCAAACGCAGAATCACCCAGTCGCATGGCGACTCCACCACGACCGTGGCGCCCTTGAGACTCAACACGCCGATCAATATTTCCAGGACGCCGCGCAAATCTGCGCCGATATACACATCATCAGCATGCCAACAGCGCAATGGTGAGGTGGTGTAGCGCGCCGCCAGCGCAGTTCGCAGCTCCAGTTCACCGCAATGTTGCGAAGACGAATGCGGCTGACGCGGATACTGGCGGAGCAACTCTCTCTCCAGCAGCAACAAGGGACTGTCGAGAGGCTGCAACAACGCCGGTTCATCGGCACTCAAGACCAGCATGGCGGGACGTCTGGCGTTGACATAGACGGTTTCGAGCAAGTCGTTGCCGCTGCCGGGTGCGTTGATGGATGACACCGGTAACGCGTAGTAACCGGACTTGGCGACCGAATAGACACGCCCTTCCTTCTCCAGCAGCGAATAGGCGTACTGAATGGTAGAAATCGAAACGCTCAAACGGTCGGCCAACTGTCGTAACGAAGGCAGACGGACTCGAGCGTCATTGGCCGGCTCGCTGATCAGCTGGGTCAGATATCGGTAAACCGCCTGATACGCGAAATCGGTTTCTCGTGGCCCTTTCATGGGTAAGAGCCGAATACGGAGTCGGTCAGACCCGGCACTGTCAACGTTCCGCTGACCATTCACCCGCCACAGCGGTGTCATCGTCATAGTCGACTACGTCGGTTTGCAAATCCGCGCCGACGATTTCCGACCCGGGCTCCCTGCTCCCCTGCGCAGAAACCGGACCCATGCGATAAAGCTTGCCAATCAGGCTGACCGGCAACCCGCTGACGTCGACCATCCATTGCAACACCTGCTCCGGAACCGGACTGCCCTGCATTGCCCGATGCAATTCAGGCATCGCCACGAGCATACCGGGGTGGCACTGGCGCAGAAAAAGCTCAAGCGCCGCGCCATTCTCGACAAACGGAGAAAAGAGCAGACATACCAGCTGTGCCTCGCTCAAGCCCAGGTATTTTTGTGCCTCGGCCGCTGCCAGTGCGCGCTGGTCGGTCAACGTCGCCGAGTTGCCAAACGCCTCCATCGCTTGCTCGCACAAACGCTCCGGCAGTCGTTTGCGGCGCATCATCACCAAGGCCCGTTGCAGGTAATCGGCAACGCCGGCCTCGTAGCTGCGGCCATGCACGAAGCACGCTTGCAAACCTCGAAGATGTGCGCAGATCGAGAGGCTGACGTAGTCGTTGTCGCTGAGCTGAGCCGCCAGCTCGTCAGATTGAAAACCGAGAAATTCGGTGAGCAGTGGCCAACGCTCTTCCAGATTGCTGACCAACATGTCGTGAATGTCGATGAACGTAGTGCGGCGACAGGCTTCAAACCGTTCGGCCGGACGCCATTGCGCCTGACCATGCTCAGAATAAAACCCTCGGTAGCAGTCGCTGCCCAGTTCATCGAGCAGCATGAACAGCTGCTCATAACCTGTTTCGTTGTGACTCGAGAGGTTGAGCCCAGCCTTGGTTGCGGCTCGATTCAATCCGTCGAGAAACCGCTTCTGCTGGCGAGGTGTGTCACTACAGACCAATGCATCGACGCCGTTGTCCCAGCGGGCGATCTGGCCATAGAACTCGCCGGTGGCCAGAAATCCGTCGTCCCAAAGATCAAGGGGGCCGTTCCAGTTGCGACGATGGCCGACCATGAGCAGGTTAAGCCGATTCGCCTCTCGGCCGGCTTCGGAGATAGGCGCGAGGTGGTTGAACGCCAGGACTTCCCGGTTATCGACCATCAGCAGTTCGACCCGAGGGTCGTCATAGAGGAACAAGGCGCTATAGCTGCGATGGATATTGTCCAGGGCCGTCGCGCTTGAGCCGTTCAAGCGTAAGGAGGCTACCCGCAACTGAAAGGTCGCAGGTGCCCGGCCGGCAATGCTCAGTTGTGCGGCGCGCAGCAGCGCCAGGGTGTAGCAACTGTCACGGGAACCGGACTGGATCGCCAGCACCTTGTAATCGCCAATACGCTCAATCCCGCCCGCGGCGACCACCAGGCGCTGAATCATGAGCTGTAATGCCGTGCGTTCGGCTCGCGAAAAGAAACTGAGCAAACGCTGCAATACTTGCTGGTAGACATAGTTCATCGCTTGGTCATGGATATGGGTCATCTGTATTTACCTGATGCTCGTAAGTTCAATATCGCGCAACAATTCGATTCACTGCGCCAATGGTTGCCTGACACGATTGAAGTACTGGACTTTATTGGAGAATGCTAACACTTAAGTTTTTTGGAATTATTTGAAATGATTGGAAATCACCTGTGCTCTGGCCAGAGGCAAACTGCCGCGCAGCCCCACAGGGTCGGTGTCTTGCGGCCTGATGCGACATCCTAGGAAATGTCCGACAGCGTCCCACAGACATTTAGTACAAGAAATAAAGAAAGAAGTTGTCCATCGTTTTTCGGCAACTGCGTAATGACGAACTATTTGTTCGAGATGGATCAATAGTGCGCATTGAAAAGTATCAGATTGATACCCAGCCATGACTCGTTCCTTGAGATGAAAGTAATCATCCAATTATCAGGGCTTATAAATTGATTAGAAGATACAGATTGAGAGCAAAAACCAGTTCAGTTGCTGAACTGACCCACCGACAGATCAATGGGACGTCTCATTTTGGGGATGCTGAAAACGAAAGAGTCCGTGCTGGCACGGACTCTTGTCGGGAGGAGTTACGCAGGTTCGACCTGAAGTGCAACCCTTTCGCGGCACGGGCATTCGTCCATGTAGCGATGGGCTTCGACAAACTCGGCAAACGGGAAGACCCGGGTCTTGAGCGGTAGCAGCACGCGGTCCGCCGTCAGCTGGTTGATGTCGCGCAAGGCACGTTGCAGTGCGACCTGGTCCTGGATGATGCCCAATTCCGGCTTGCCCGTGAAGTTACCGATGCAGTGCACAAAGAACTGAATGTTCTTCTGGAACGCGGCGCAGGCCGGGAACGGAGTCTGGTTGCCCCCTTGCAGGCCATACAGCACCAGGCTGCCGCGAGGTGCAAGCACATCGCCGAGCAACGACATCTGCGGGCCACCAAGACCATCGAACACCACATCGACGCCACGGTTGTCGGTGATCTTGTTGATCTGCATCAGCAAGTCCTGTTCTTCGGTGACGATGACTTTCTCGGCACCGAGGGACAGCAGGTATTCACGTTCATCCGCCGTTTTCGTCGCGGCGATCACCCGTACACCCAGGGCCTTGCCCAGTTGTACGAACGAAGGACCGGCACAGTGGCTGGCGTCGGTCACCAGGGCGAATTGCCCCGGCTTGACCCGTGCCAGATCGGCGTAAGCAAAATAGGCGATCAACAGCGGCGTGTAGTGCACGCTGGCTTCAATCGGGCTGAGCACGTCCGGGTAACGGGTGAGTGCCGAGCGCGGCAATACAATCTGCTCGCCGTAGACCGGATAGTCGTTCGGGCTTTCGGCCGGGAAGCTGGCGACCTTGTCGCCGATTTCCAGATCATCGACACCTTCACCGACGGCGGTGACGATGCCAGCCATTTCATGGCCAAGGCCTGAAGGCAGACGAGCGTGGGACGAAGCCAGGTTCTGGCGCCAGAGAATGTCGTACCAGCTGATGCCAATCGCTTCGACGCGCACCTGCACTTCGCCCGGCGCAGGGAGAGCGGCCGCATGCTCTTCGCATTTGAGCACCTCGGCTGGACCAAACTTGTGAAAACGAATCGTGCGTGACATCGCAAACCTCGTCAAAGAAACCTCTAATGCCCTGAACTCTATCTGGGCTTTCTACCCAAGACTATCAGTGGCTATTAATAGTCGACATGCCTGTCATTGATTCCGCAGCGCCGGTGACATCCGCAGATGTCGTAAGAAACCGAAGCAGCCTTTGTAGGAAAACTGAATTACTCGGTGCAGAGTACCAGTCTTTCCCCGTAAGATTCATGCCGGCCATTGTTCTTATATGGCCGCTCACGTCAAGTTTGCTGACTCTGCCAGGACTCCAGATGAATCGTAATGACCTGCGTCGTGTCGACCTGAACCTGTTGATCGTATTCGAAACATTGATGCACGAACGCAGTGTGACCCGCGCTGCGGAGAAATTGTTCCTCGGTCAGCCGGCCATCAGCGCGGCACTCTCGCGCCTGCGCGGGCTGTTCGATGACCCATTGTTCGTGCGTACCGGCCGTAGCATGGAACCATCCGCCCGGGCAGTGGAAATCTTCGCCCTGCTCTCCCCGGCACTGGATTCGATTTCCACTGCGGTCAGCCGTGCGGCCGAATTCGACCCGGCCACCAGCACCGCGGTGTTCCGCATCGGTCTGTCGGACGACGTCGAGTTCGCCCTGCTGCCGATGCTGCTCAAGCGTCTGCGCGCTGAATCACCGGGGATCGTGCTGGTCGTGCGTCGGGCCAACTACATCCTGATGCCAAGCCTGCTGGCTTCGGGCGAGATTTCCATCGGCGTCAGCTACACCGCTGATCTGCCGGCCAACGCCAAGCGCAAAGTGCTGCGTCGCAGCATGCCGAAGCTGTTGCGGGCCGACACGGTGCCAGGGCCGTTGAGCCTGGACGACTTCTGCGCGCGACCTCATGCGCTGGTGTCGTTCGCGGGTGACCTGAGCGGCTTTATAGATGAAGAGCTGGAAAAGCTCGGGCGCAAGCGTCATGTGGTGCTCGCGGTGCCGCAGTTCAATGGACTGAGCACGCTCATCAGCGGCACTGATATTGTCGCGACCGTGCCCGATTACACGGCTGAAGCGCTGACAGCGGCTGGCGGTGTGCGGGCTGAAGACCCGCCGTTGCCGGTGCGCAGCTTCGAACTGCACATGGCTTGGCGTGGGTCGCAGGATAATGATCCGGGCGAGCGCTGGTTGCGGTCTCGGATTCAGATGTTCTTTGGTGACCCGGATAGTTTGGCCTGAGCCTGATTGTGTATGAGGCTGTGACCTCTTCGCGGGCAAGCCCGCTCCCACATTGGATCTGTGGTGATGTGGGAACGGGCGTGCCCGCGATGGCAGCGACTCGGTCTCACGTTTAACCTTTGCATTCCCCGCAACACTGTATTGTCATTAACCGAATTGATAGCCACCTAACGAAAGGTGCACGCTAGAGGGCTTGATTCGGTCTTATATCATTCCGAATGATAGTTACCTTTACCTCATTCGATTCGTCCGATTCCGCCCTGCCGCTCATCATCCGCCCATTCTCAATTCATTGGCGGATGCATCCATGGAACAATCACTCAAACATTTGCGCTTCCCGTTGGCCATGTTGGCCGTGCTGGTGATGAGCGCCTGCGGCAAGACTCCGGACGCGGCCGCCACTATGCCCGCAGCCAAGGTCAGCGTGGCCAGGGTGCTGGAACAACCGGTCAACGAGTGGGACGAATTCACCGGGCGCCTTGAAGCGCCCGAAACCGTAGAAATTCGTCCACGGGTCTCCGGCCAGATCGATGAAGTCGCTTTTACTGAAGGCGCCTTGGTCAAAAAAGGCGACCTGCTGTTCCAGATCGACCCTCGCCCGTTCCAGGCTGAAGTCCGTCGCCTCGAAGCGCTGGTGGCCCAGTCCCGCGCCAACGCCACCCGCAGCGAGAACGAAGCCCGACGCGGTGAGCGCCTGCGCACCAGCAATGCGATTTCCGCCGAGTTGGCCGATTCGCGTACCAGCGCTTCGCAAGAAGCCCGCGCCGCTGTCGGTGCCCTTCAAGCGCAACTGGACCTGGCCAAACTGAACCTGAGCTTCACCCGCGTCACCGCGCCAATCAGTGGTCGCGTCAGCCGTGCGGAAATCACCGCCGGCAACCTGGTGACCGCCGATACCACCGCGCTCACAAGCGTGGTGTCCACCGACAAGGTCTACGCCTACTTCGACGCCGACGAGCGTGTGTTCCTCAAATACACCCAACTCGCTCGCCAAGGCAAACGCGGTGCAACGACTCCGGTTTACCTCGGGCTCTCCAACGAAGAAGGCAACCCACACCAGGGCGTGATGAACTTCGTCGACAACCAGGTCAACCCGAAAACCGGCACCATCCGCGGTCGTGCCGTGTTCGACAACAGCGACGGCGCCTACACCCCAGGCCTGTATGCCCGCCTGAAACTGGTCGGTAGCGGCACCTATTCCGCCGTGCTGATCAACGACGAAGCGGTCGGTACCGATCTGGGTAAAAAGTTTGTGCTGGTGATGGATGCCGACAACAAAACGGTTTACCGCTCGGTCGAACTGGGTCCGAAGATCGAAGGTTTGCGCATCGTGCGCAGCGGCCTGAACAAGGACGACACCGTCATCGTCAAGGGGCTGCAACGGGTTCGCCCTGGCTCGCCGGTCACCCCTGAAGTGATCCCGATGGCCAGTGAACAAACCCTCGCCGCTCTGGCTCAACAACGACAAGCGCTGGAAGCCAGCAACCTGCCCCAAGTCGCACCTGCCAAGGTCGCGCCGGGTTCGGTTGTGAAATTGGCTGCCGCGACTCCACGCGGTTAAGGGACAACAACTCCGATGAATTTTTCCCAATTCTTCATTTCACGGCCGATCTTTGCAGCGGTACTTTCGCTGCTGATCCTGATCGCCGGCGCCATCTCGCTGTTCCAGTTGCCGATCAGCGAATACCCGGAAGTGGTTCCGCCGACCGTTGTGGTTCGTGCGAACTTCCCGGGTGCCAACCCTAAAGTCATCGGTGAAACCGTGGCCGCTCCACTGGAGCAAGCCATCACCGGCGTCGAGAACATGCTGTACATGTCCTCGCAATCCACCGCTGACGGCAAGATCACCCTGACCATCACCTTTGCGCTGGGCACTGACCTGGACAACGCACAGGTGCAGGTGCAGAACCGTGTGACCCGGACCGAGCCGAAACTTCCAGAAGAAGTGACGCGCATCGGTATCACCGTGGACAAGGCGTCGCCCGACCTGACCATGGTTGTGCACTTGACCTCGCCGGACAAACGCTACGACATGCTCTACCTGTCCAACTACGCCCTGCTGAATATCAAGGATGAGCTGGCGCGTCTGGGCGGTGTCGGTGACGTGCAACTGTTCGGTATGGGCGATTACTCGCTGCGTGTGTGGCTCGATCCGAACAAGACCGCTTCGCGTAACCTGACCGCCACCGACGTCGTGACCGCCATCCGTGAACAAAACCGTCAGGTGGCTGCCGGTGCACTGGGTGCGCCCCCCGCGCCGAATGCCACTGCGTTCCAGCTGTCGGTCAACACCCAAGGTCGTCTGGTTTCTGAAGAAGAGTTCGAGAACATCATCATTCGCTCCGGCGACAATGGTGAAATCACTCGCCTGAAAGACATCGCCCGTGTCGAACTTGGCTCCAGCCAATACGCCCTGCGCTCCTTGCTGAACAACCAGCCGGCGGTGGCGATCCCGATCTTCCAGCGCCCAGGCTCCAACGCGATCCAGATCTCCAACGACGTTCGGGAGAAAATGGCCGAGCTGAAGAAGAACTTCCCGGAAGGCATGGACTTCAGCATCGTCTATGACCCGACGATCTTCGTGCGCGGTTCCATCGAGGCGGTGGTTCACACCCTTTTCGAAGCACTGATCCTCGTTGTTTTGGTGGTGATCCTGTTCCTGCAAACCTGGCGCGCGTCGATCATTCCGCTGGTGGCGGTGCCGGTTTCGCTGATTGGTACGTTTGCGGTGATGCACTTGTTCGGCTTCTCGCTGAACGCCCTGTCGCTGTTCGGATTGGTATTGGCCATCGGTATCGTGGTGGACGACGCCATCGTGGTGGTGGAGAACGTCGAGCGAAATATCGGACTGGGATTGACGCCGGTCGAAGCAACCAAACGTGCGATGCGTGAAGTGACCGGACCGATCATCGCAACCGCACTGGTGCTGTGTGCGGTGTTTATCCCGGCGGCCTTCATCTCCGGGTTGACCGGGCAGTTCTACAAGCAGTTCGCCCTGACCATTGCGATCTCGACCGTGATCTCGGCGTTCAACTCGCTGACCCTGTCGCCTGCCCTGGCGGCTGTGTTGCTCAAAAGCCATGACGCGCCGAAAGACCGTTTCTCCAAGGTCCTCGACAAGATCTTTGGTGGCTGGCTGTTCCGTCCGTTCAACCGCTTCTTTGACAAGGCCAGCCACGGCTATGTCGGCACCGTGGGCCGGGTTATCCGCAGCAGCGGTATCGCCCTGCTGGTGTACGCAGGCCTGATGGTGCTGACCTTCTTCGGTTTCGCCAACACCCCGACCGGTTTCGTACCCGGCCAGGACAAACAATACCTGGTGGCCTTCGCGCAATTGCCGGATGCCTCGAGCCTGGACCGTACCGAAGACGTGATCAAGCGCATGTCCGACCTGGCCTTGAAACAGCCTGGCGTGGAAAGTGCCGTGGCCTTCCCGGGCCTGTCGATCAACGGCTTCACCAACAGCCCTAACGCCGGCATCGTGTTCGTTACCTTGAAACCGTTCGACGAGCGTAAAGACCCGAGCATGTCCGCCGGTGCGATTGCCGGTGCATTGAACGGCCAGTACGCCGGGATTCAGGAAGCCTACATGGCGATCTTCCCGCCGCCCCCCGTACAAGGCCTGGGCACCATCGGTGGTTTCCGCCTGCAAATCGAAGACCGGGGCAACCTGGGCTACGACGAGCTGTACAAGGAAACCATGAACATCATCAACAAAAGCCACAACGTGCCGGAGCTGGCAGGCCTGTTCACCAGCTATACCGTGAACGTGCCGCAAGTCGATGCCGCGATTGACCGCGAAAAAGCCAAGACCCACGGCGTGGCCGTCAGCGACATCTTCGACACCCTGCAGATCTACCTGGGTTCGCTGTATGCCAACGACTTCAACCGCTTCGGTCGCACCTATCAGGTCAACGTTCAGGCTGAACAGCAGTTCCGTCTCGAGCCCGACCAGATCGGTCAGCTGAAAGTGCGTAACAACAAAGGCGAGATGATTCCGCTGGCGACCTTCATCAAGGTCAGCGACACCTCGGGTCCGGACCGCGTGATGCACTACAACGGTTTCATCACCGCGGAAATCAACGGTGCGGCAGCCCCCGGCTACAGCTCCGGTCAGGCCGAAAAAGCCATCGAGAAACTGCTCAAGGAAGAACTTCCGAACGGCATGACCTACGAATGGACCGACCTGACCTACCAGCAGATTCTGTCCGGTAACACCGCACTGTTCGTATTCCCGCTCTGTGTACTGCTGGCGTTCCTGGTACTCGCGGCTCAATACGAAAGCTGGAGCCTGCCCCTGGCGGTGATCCTGATCGTACCGATGACCCTGCTGTCGGCCATTACCGGTGTGATTGCTTCGGGAGGCGATAACAACATCTTCACCCAAATCGGATTGATCGTACTGGTGGGGCTTGCCTGTAAGAACGCGATTCTGATCGTCGAGTTTGCCAAGGACAAACAGGAGGACGAAGGCATGAACCCGCTCGCGGCGGTGCTCGAAGCTTGCCGCCTGCGTCTGCGCCCGATCCTGATGACCTCCTTCGCGTTCATCATGGGTGTTGTGCCTCTGGTGTTCTCCAGCGGTGCCGGTGCCGAAATGCGTCACGCCATGGGTGTGGCGGTGTTCTCCGGGATGCTCGGGGTGACCTTCTTCGGTCTGTTGCTGACGCCAGTGTTCTACGTACTGATTCGTAACTTTGTGGAGCGCGGTGAAAAGCGCAAAGCGGCCAAGGCCCTGAAACTGGAGGCGCAACAATGAGCCTGAAAGCCTTCCTGCCGAGCCTTCTGGTACTGGCCCTGAGTGCCTGTGCCGTCGGCCCGGACTACAAGACCCCAGCCACTGAGCCGGCGAACATCACCACCGCCACCGATGGCGCTGCCGGTCAGAAAAACTTCGACCGCGCACGCTTCGAAGGCATCTGGTGGCAGCAGTTCGAAGACCCGACTCTCAATCAGTTGGTGACGCAATCGCTGCAAGGCAACCGTGATTTGCGCGTCGCCTTCGCTCGCTGGAAAGCAGCACGGGCGATTCGCGACGACGTCAGCAATGACGCCATGCCGACCATCACCAGCCGCGCCAGCAGTGATCTGGGAAAAGGTCAGATTCCGGGCCAGACCACCAAACGGGTTAATAGCGAACGCTATGACCTGGGTCTGGACATGGCCTGGGAACTGGACCTGTTCGGCCGCATCCAGCGAAATCTGGAATCCAGCGACGCCGAACAGCAAGCGGCCGAAGCCGATCTGTACCAACTGCAAGTCACCATGATTGCCGAACTGGTTGACGCCTACGGTCAACTGCGCGGCGCGCAACTGCGGGAAAAGATTGCCCTGGCCAACCTGAACAACCAGCAAGAATCGCGCAAGATCACCGAAAGCCTGCGTGATGCCGGCGTCGGCGATCAGCTCGATGTGGTCCGCGCCGATGCGCGTCTGGCGTCCGTTGAAGCCAGCGTGCCGCAATTGCAGGCTGAGCAGGTGCGGCAGAAAAACCGTATCGCGACCCTGCTCGGTGAGCGTCCGGACAAGCTGACCGTCAATCTCAGCCCGAAAGATTTGCCAGCGATCGCCAAAGCTTTGCCAATCGGCGATCCGGGTGAACTGTTGCAACGTCGCCCGGATATTCTCAGCGCCGAGCGCAAACTGGCCTCCGCCACTGCCCGTATCGGCGTGGCCAAAGCTGATTTGTTCCCTCGGGTCAGCCTCAGCGGCTTCCTCGGTTTCACCGCCGGGCGCGGTTCGCAGATCGGTTCTGCGGCAGCCAACGCCTGGGCACTGGGCCCAAGCATCACCTGGGCCGCGTTTGACCTGGGCAGTGTGCGCGCCCGTTTGCGTGGCGCCGATGCGGATGCCGAAGGCGCCCTGGCGACTTACGAGCAGCAAGTACTGCTGGCGTTGGAAGAATCAGAAAACGCCTTCAGTGACTACGGCAAGCGTCAGCAACGCTTGATCTCATTGATCCGCCAGAGCGAATCAAGTCGCGCTGCTGCCGACCTGGCTGAAATTCGCTACCGCGAAGGCACCGCTGACTTCCTCGTCCTGCTCGACGCCCAGCGTGAACGTCTGGCGGCTGAAGACACTCAGGCTCAGGCCGAAGTCGATTTGTACCGCGGCATTGTCGCAATTTACAAAGCACTTGGCGGTGGCTGGCAACCAGAGACGGTCGCCAGCAAGTAATGTTTTAACGAGTTCCTTTGGTTGGCCGCAACCAACCAAATTTTTAGCCCTGCGCCTCATTCGGTCGCGGGGTTTTTTTTGCCTGTTCGACATGGCTGAGCCCACCACAATCCCTGTGGGAGCGGGCTTGCCCGCGATGACGATTGCATATTCGGCATTGATGGCGGCTGATCCACCGCTATCGCGGGCAAGCCCGCTCCCACAGGGTTAGCGGTGATCTTCAGTCCTGCGCGTTGCCTGAACGGTCACCGTGGCAGTGGTCCCGGCACGCAGCCGGTTTTTAGCAGCGTAATCGGCGTCGATCTCTATCCGCACGGGCACCCGTTGCGCGAGTTTGACCCAGGTGTAGCTGGGGTTGATGTTGGCCAGCAGGCGCCCCCCGGGTATGTTCTCGCGATCGGCAATCGCGAAGGCAATGCTTTGCACCGTGCCGCCGAAGGTTTCGCCGCTCATCAATTCGATCCTGACACGGTCGCCCTCCTCTATTCGTGGCAGTTTGGTTTCTTCGAAATAGCCGCTGACATAAAACGAGTCGCTGTCCACCAGCGCCAACAGCGCGCCACCGGCGGTGGCATAGTCGCCCTGACGGGTCAGCAGGTTGGTGACGTAACCGCTGACGGGCGATACAACGCGGGTGCGCTGCAAGTCGAGCTCAGCCTGGGTCAATGCCGCGATGGCCAGTTGGACATTGGCCTGAGCCAAACCGAGGTTGGCCTGGTTGCGCAGCAACTCGGCCTGCGCCACTGCCACGTCCGTACTGGATTTTTCCCACTCCTCGCCAGAAATCGCGGCGCGTTCCTTGAGAGTCCGACGTCGGCGCTCTTCGCTCTGACGCTGCCTGAGCAGTGCTCCGCTGGCGACAATCGTCGCTTCGGACTGCCCGAGGGAGGCCTTCGCCACTTCCACCGAACGCCTGGCATGTTCCACCGCCAGGGTGTAGCGCGCCGGGTCGATCTCCAACAGCAATTGCCCTTTGTCGACATGCTGGTTGTCCTGCACGCCCAGGCTGACGATGCGCCCCGCGACATCGGCGGACAAGGTCACCACATCGGCACGCACACGGGCGTCCCGGGTCCAGGGTGCGCGGGTGTAATGTTCCCAGGCAAACCAGCCCAGCACAAAAGCCAGCAATACCACCGCCGCGGTCACCGCTCGGGAAAGGATTTTCTTCAACGCATCAAGCTCCCATCACCAGAATCAGCGTTGCGCAAACGCAGGCGTACAACGCGCCTTCGAACAGAGCTTCATGCCAGACAAACTGCAGCACGCCCAAGCGGCGCAAGATCCAGTCCAGCAACAGGTAAACCGGAAAGGCCAGCAGCAGCGCTTGGGCGATTGGCGGCAAGTAGACGCCACCCACTTCCAGATCAATGGGCAAGGGCCGTTACTCCTTCCATATCGGCGGGTTGAAAGTGTTTGCGATGTCGCTCCAGAAACGACACCACGATCAGCAGCGCCACGCGCATTCTGAAGACTGACCACAGGTGTTCATGGACGTCCAGATGCAGGTCGTCCATTTCATCGCCCAGGACACGCAAGCGTCCGAGCAGTTGTTCAATATCAATGCCGGGCCGCCCGGCGATCAATCGTCCGGTCTCACGGACTGCAGCCAGCAAGCGGTTTTGTTGGTCAGTACTCAACAGCGTGTTGTTTTGCCCCTGTTGCCGGAGCTGATTCAACGCCACACCCAATGCCACGCTCCCCAGGCTGACTTCGAACAGCTCGCTGGAGGACTTGTCGTTAGTGGCCGGCAATAGTCCCAACATCATGGTCAGGCGATCGACCATGCGACTTTCAAAGGCAAATTGCTGCTCATCGGTGCCCGAAGTTTTAAGCAAAGCGTAGACCTGCTCGCAGTTCTCATTGAACAGTCGGCGCATCCGCAAGACGGGCCTGAACGGAAAGATCAAGGCGTAGACGCTCAGCGCCAGCGCGGCTGCGCTGATATACGCCCCGGCAAACTCGAACCACTGAATGGCCGTGTTCTGGCCGATGCCTACGTTTTGCGGGCCCAGCAACAGCATCGTCGTCAGCCCAAGGCCAATGCCGGTGCCCGTGGTCGGCGGACTGGACAGGCCTACTGCGACGGCATACAGCAAGGGGGCTATCAACAAGGCGAGCAACTCGAAGTCACTGATCATCGGCACCAGCAAGAACAGATAGAGCGCCGACACCACCAAGGCCAGGCACAGCCCTCTGGCAAAGCTTTGGCTGGCTAGCAACGGTCGCGGAAAAGTCGCCAGTAGCGAACATAGAATTCCCACCACAATCATCCCGCCACGAGCGCCGTCCCAACCGGTCTCGATCCAGATCAGACCGGCCACCAGCAATGCAGCAAATGCCCGGATCGCGTTCATCGAGGCCAGGGTGAGGTCCAGGTGCAAGGGGTTGTCCTGGCCGCGGAACATGCTGCTGGCTGCACGTCCTTCCTGGATTGCATCGCTCAGTTCCAGTATCTGCGCCAGTTGCTCCAGCATCCGCGCCTGCTCCCAGCGCAGTGCCCAGGCCAGTGAACGCAGTGTGGCAGGCATCGTTTCGGTCAGCTGTTCGGCCTTGTAGGCCTGATCATCGAAACGCTGTTGCAGCGCGCCGAAATGTTGGCGAGCCTCGGCTGACAGCGAGCGTCCCTTTTGGGTCAGTTCATCGAGAAAGGCCAGCTCTTCGGCGCGCAAACGCTGGATCTCTTGCGGTAACGTGCCTTTCCAGCGCTCGACCAGCAGTTCCCGCTGGTGGCGCAGCGCTGTGAGCCGCGAAGTCAGCAGTACCAGTTGATTGCCGAGCAATTGCACCAGCCCATTAGCGCTGCGCAAACGGGGTGCGTCGTAATACAAATGCCGGCGGACACCCTCCAGGGCACTGATTGCGCCTAACAACTGCATTTGCCGGCGATGGAAATCGGCCTCGCTTTCTTCGGTTCGGATGACAGCCGCCGCATGGGTCGCGAGCAACTTGATCACTTGATCGATCTTGGCGAAGTAATCCCGGGCCACAGCCTCCGGTCGAGCCGTGAGAAGGCTGACCACGCAGACGCAAGCAACCGCCAGAAGCGTCTCGGTCACGCGGGTGACGGCCAGCAGAAACGTGCCGTCCTGATCCGGCACCGCCAGCAGCGCCACAACCACCGCCGTGTAACCACTCAGCACAAACGCCTGGGAACTGGTGTAGCGCAGCAAGGTGCCTCCGGCGGTGCACAGCGCCAACCATAGAGCCAGGGTGACGATGAAAGGCAACGGCGCCTGGGGAAATATCGCCATGATAAACACCGCCACCACTGCGCCCAGGGTGGTGCCGATGACCTGGCCGAAACTCCGGGCCAACACCATGCCGCCCAATGGCTGGCTGATAATGACCACGGCCATGATCGACCACTTGGGCTGGTCGAGGTCGAACACAAAGGCCAGATACAGCGTCAATAGCCCGGCTGTAATGGTTCTCAAGGCAAACAACAGCACCCCTGGCCCGGGGTTGAATATCGCCTTGAAATACTGAAAAAACGGTTGCATGGGCACGCTCATCGAGACATCTCCAGCAAGCGTAGTCACTGCTTCGGTACCTCGACAGGTTTCAATGTCGACGCGACCTGTAGGCAAATTCACTGTCAGACCCGATGACCTTGAATCGGCTGACTCACGATAGAACCAAGTCAGGGTTTGACTCACAGCCCTGCCTGACCGAAGCTTGCGGCTTTGCAAAAGCTTGCCAGCTCCCGGACTCCTGCATGCCCCAGTCCCGCCGTTACCTGCTCATCAGCCTCTGCGTCCTGTTTGCCATCGGCCTTGCCTGGGTTTTCCTGCGCAGCACAACGCCCGTGGTGCCAGCGGCGATCAAGCGCGGCTACAGCGAAGCATTGACCCAGGCTCGCGCAGGCCAACCGGGCGCGGCGCGGGTGCTTTACCAGCAATTGGCCCGCCCGGACATTTCACCCAAACGGCGCGTCTGGCTGCATGCCGAACTGCCCAATTACCCAAGCTCCGTGGCCCTGAAACTCGCAGATGCGGACTTGCAACATGAGTCGCCAGACGTGCGCATCGCGGCAATCAAAAGCATCAGCGGGCTGGTGCCCAGTGGTCAACGCAGCCTGTTGCTCGGTCCATTGCTCGACGACAGCGACCAGAAGGTCCGATTTGCCACAGTCAACGCATTACTGGGGCTTTCGCCGGATGACCTTGGCTTATACTTCGGGCCGTTGCAGCAAGCCATGGACGCCTGGGAACAGGTGCTCAAAAGCGCGCCTGAAAGCGCCGACAATTACTACCAACAGGCTCGGTTGCATCTGCACAATGCCAAATTGAAAGAAGCACAAGCGGCACTTGAACAAACATTGCGCCTGGACCCCGGCAACCTGCCGGCGCTGGTGATGCAGATTGAAGTGCTGGATAAACAAGGCCAAAGCGATGCCGTCCGGCAACTGTTGGCCAAGCAGTTAAAGGCTCAGCCGGACTCGGCGTACCTGCAACATGCCTTGGGTCTCTGGTTGTTGCAGCACGGCCAAAGTGAGTTCGCCCTGCTCGGGCTTTCCAAAGCCGTGGAGCTTGAGCCGGACAACAAGGATTACCGCTATGACCTGGCTACCACATTGCATGGCGAGCAGGAGCTAGAGGCAGCGCAGAAGCAATTGCAGGAAATCGTCCAGCGTCACCCGGCCGATCGCAAGGCTCGGGTGCTGTTGATCAATTACTGGAAGGAAAGCGGACAGCTGCAAAATGTGCAAATTCTGTTGGCGCAACTTGAACAGCTCAATCCCGATGATCCGGCATTGCAGCAAGGGCTTTAATAGCCGCAAGAAATTTCGTTGAACCGTCGTCTCGGCCAAGGGTCAAGTGATCAGGCAGTCCATTCAGGCACTTCAGGCCTGCTGCCTCGTTTCCCCTAGTCATGAGAGGGCATTTTTTGTCTACGTCTAACGAGTTGTTCAGTGCAAAAGCCGCCACCGGCATCGAGGGTCTGGATGACATCCTGGCGGGTGGTCTGTCTCGCGGCCATGTGTTTTTGCTGGAGGGTGAACCCGGAACCGGCAAAACCACCGTCGCATTGCATTTTCTGCTGGCCGGAGCCCGAGCCGGCGAGCGCTCGTTGTACATCACACTGTCGGAAACCGAGCGAGAGCTGCGCCAGGGCGCCTTGTCCCATGGCTGGGAGCTGGATGAAAACATCCACATCTTCGAGCTGACGCCACCGGAAAGCCTGCTCAATGCCGAGCATCAGCAGAGTCTTCTGTATTCCTCGGACCTGGAACTGGGTGAAGCCACCAAGCAGATTTTCGAAGTGGTCGAACGGGTCAAACCGACCCGAGTGGTGCTCGACAGTCTTTCCGAGATCCGCCTGCTGGCCCAAAGCTCCCTGCGTTATCGTCGCCAGATCCTCGCGATCAAACACTACTTCGTGCGGTATGACGCCACGGTGGTGTTGCTGGATGACCTGACCACCGAATCCCTCGATAAAACCGTGCACAGCGTGGCCCATGGGGTGATTCGCCTGGAAGAATTGACCCCCAACTATGGCGCTGAGCGTCGACGGATCCGCGTGGTGAAATACCGCGGTCAGAAGTACCGTGGCGGCTTTCACGACTTCACCATCATGGGCGACGGCGTGCATGTATTCCCGCGTTTGGTGGCCGCCGAACATCGCGGCCGCTATATCCGCCAGCAATTGACCAGCGGCATCAAGGAAATGGACGCCCTGCTCGGCGGTGGCATCGAGACCGGTTCCAGCACCTTGATTCTCGGCCCGGCCGGTACCGGCAAATCGCTGATCTCGATGATCTTCGCCGCTGCCGCTGTGGCCCGGGGTGAAAAAGCCGCGCTGTTCATTTTCGATGAAGAGCTGGGCTTGTTGTTCGAACGCATGAAGAACATGGGCATCGACCTGCAAGCGCTGCAAGACACCGGCAACTTGCTGATCGAGCAAGTGGATGCCGCCGAATTGTCCCCAGGGGAGTTTTCCCACCGGGTTCGCTGCTGCGTCGATGCCGGCGACATCAAGACCGTGGTGATCGACAGTATCAACGGCTATCAGGCCGCGATGCCTGAGGAAAACGCCCTGGTACTGCACATGCACGAATTGCTGTTGTACCTCAATCGCCAGGGCGCGGCGACGTTCATGACCGTTGCCCAGCATGGCTTGGTCGGAGACATGCAAGCGCCCGTAGACATCACCTATCTGGCCGATACGGTCATCCTGCTGCGCTACTTCGAGGCGCTTGGCAAAGTTCGCCGGGCCATCTCGATCATCAAAAAGCGCACGGGCAGCCATGAATCGACCATTCGTGAATACCGCATCAGCGGCCAAGGCATGACCATCGGTGAACCGCTGGATGCGTTCCAAGGCGTATTGCGCGGGGTCCCGACTTATCTGGGCGCCAGAAATCCATTACTCGGGGACGAAAGCCCGTGATGGTCCAGGAAGCAATGTCCGAGCGCGCGCTCATTCTCGCGCCGCTGGGACGCGACAGCCAGATTGCGCTGATGATGCTCAACGAAGCCGGCTACAACGGGGTGATCACTCGGGATCTGGTCGGGTTGTGCCGCGAGCTGGTTCAAGGCGCAGGCTTGCTGCTGATTTCCTCCGAAGCCCTGATGTGCGGTGATCTTGAGCCGCTGCTTGGTCTGATCGAGCAACAACCAGCCTGGTCGGACCTGCCGATCGTTTTGCTGACCTACCACGGCGGCCCGGAGCAGAACCCGGCTTCGCGATTCGGTCCGCAACTGGGCAACGTGACCTTTCTTGAGCGCCCTTTTCATCCGGTGACATTGATCAGTCTGGTGACCACCGCGTTGCGCGGACGTCGACGACAGTACGAAGCCAGGGACCGGCTGGTTGACCTGAGTCAAAGCGAACTGCGCTTGCAAAACACCCTCGAAACCCTCGAACAGCAAGTCGAGGAACGTACCGCTCAGCTGCGACACAACGAAGAAGTCCTGCGCCAGTCACAGAAAATGGAAGCAGTCGGCCAACTCACCGGCGGCATTGCCCACGACTTCAACAGCATGCTGACCGGCATTATCGGCAGCCTGGAGTTACTGCGCCGGCGCCTGGCGCGTGGACGCACCGAGGATCTGGAAAGCCTGATCGACCTGGGGGTGACCTCAGCCAATCGCGCGGCGGGCCTGACCCACCGTTTGCTGGCGTTTTCCCGGCGCCAGTCGCTGGATTCCAAACCCGTGGAAATGAACACCCTGGTGGTCTCCATGGGCGAATTACTGCAACGCAGCATCAACGAAAGTATTCAGCTGGACATGCAGCTAAGCGAGCAATTGTGGGTAGCCGAAGCCGACCCCAATCAACTGGAAAGTGCCCTGCTCAATCTGGTGATCAATGCCCGCGATGCGATGCCCGACGGTGGCCAGCTGTCGGTGAAAACCTTTAATCAACACCTGGACAGTGGCTTCACAGCCGCTCAGAGCAACCTCGAACCGGGCGATTACGTGGTGCTGAGCGTGACAGACACCGGGTGTGGCATGCCGCAAAGCATCATCAACCGTGTCTTCGACCCGTTTTTCACCACCAAGCCGATCGGCCAGGGAACCGGTCTTGGGCTGTCGATGATCTATGGCTTCAGCAAGCAATCGCGCGGCCACGTGGCCATTCACAGTGAAGTAGGAGAAGGCACCACGGTGAGTCTGTTTCTGCCGCGTTTCGGTGGCGATTTGCCTCAGGACAACCCGGTAGACGTCCCGCACGCGTTGTTCGCGCAGAACGGTGAAACGGTGCTGATCGTCGAGGACGATCCGGCGGTGCGGGTATTGGTCAGTACCGTGTTGAGTGATCTGGGCTATGCGTTCGTCGAGGCCGGCGATGCCGACAGCGCGGTGCCGATACTCGATTCCGCGCAGCGTATCGATCTATTGATCAGCGACGTGGGATTGCCCGGTATGAACGGCCGGCAACTAGCGGAAATCGGCCGGCAGTACCGGCCTGATCTCAAGGTGCTGTTCATTACCGGCTACGCCGAACATGCGGCGGTGCGCGGTGGTTTCCTTGATCCGGGCATGCAGATGATCACCAAACCGTTCACCTTCGACCTGTTGACGGCGAAGGTGCGGGAAATGATCCGGATCTGAAAATCCCCGTAGCTGCCGAAGGCAGCGTTCGGGCGCGCAGCGACCCCTGAACCGGGCTGCCCACATCCCGTCCCCTGGCGAAGACTTCGTCCTCGAACGCAGCCTTCGGCTGCTGCTACACCGGACCGGTGTTCTTACGAGAGCATTTCCTGCATCAGTTCCTGCAGCACATCCAGATCGAACGGCTTGCCCAGGATCGGCGCTTTTCGCGTGATCGGGCTGTCCGTCTCGCGGATTTCCTGCGGATAACCACTGATGAAAATCACCTTGAGCTCCGGTCGCAGCTTCACGGCGGGTTCGGCGATCTGAACGCCGGAGATGCCGCCCGGCAGGCGGAAATCGGTGATCATCATGTCCAGGTGCGGTTTGCTCGCGAGGATTTCAAAGGCCTGCTCACCGTTTTCGGCCTGCAATACCCGGTAGCCCTCACCCGACAGATAGGCCGACAGGACCATCAAAATCGAGGGGTCATCTTCGACGATCAGTACGACGTCTTGTGCATCTTCACTCATGGGAAGCCTTTGTTCGGTCAATAGCTGCTGATACGACCGTGGGGTCGATCAGAGGTTGCGTTTATCCGGCTGTTTTCCTACAGCGGCAGACAAACGCGAAACAAGGCGCCTTCGCCAATCCGGCTTTCGACGGTGATGGAGCCGCCATGGGCGGCCACAATTTGTTCGGAAATAAACAATCCCAGGCCTAATCCCGCCACGGCGTGTTTGGCCGTGACTCGCTCAAACTGCTGGAAAATACGCTTCTGATTCTCTTCGCTAATGCCGATCCCGAGATCGCGCACTTCCACCAGCGCCTGATTGTGCTCACTGTACACCTTCACGGTGATCGGACTCTTGGCGCCGTAACGCAATGCATTGGTCATCAGGTTGGAGATCACCTGTTCGAGGCGAAATTCGTCCCAGTGCCCCATCACCGGTTGCTCGGCTTGCAGGGTTACCGAGGACTCGGCGGCATCGATCTGCGGAGCGAAGTTGTGTAACAAATTGCGAACCAGCGTCGCGAGATCGAAGTGCTTGGGTCGAATCGACAACTTGCCAGTACGGATTCGCGACACATCGAGCATGTCTTCGATCAAGCGAATCAGACTTTTGATCTGCCGTTCGTCACGGTCGACCATGGCGTGCATCTTGTCCAGGGTAAATGCGGCGGCGTTATCTCGCGCCAAATGCATCTTGCGCAGCTGGGTTTCGAGGATCAGGCCATTGAGTGGCGTGCGGACTTCGTGCGCGACGATGGACATGAAGTCATCGCGCATGCGCACCGCTTGCTCCAGTTCCAGCTGCGTACTCTGCAATTGCTTGAGCAGCGCTTCCTGCTCGCGGCGGCTCTGCTCCAGCGCTTCAACCTGCTGTTTCATTTCCTTGCTTTGGCGGTACAGCTCGACGAAGACGTTGACCTTGCTCTTGACCGCGTGGATGTCCAGCGGTTTGTAGAGGAAATCCACGGCACCGCTTTCGTAGCCCTTGAATGCATAGTTCAGCTCACGGCCGGCCGCACTGACAAACACAATCGGGATGTTCCGGGTCTTTTCCGTGCCGCGCATCAGCTCGGCCAGCTCAAAGCCATTCATGCCGGGCATCTGCACATCGAGAATGGCCATGGCGAATTCATGTTGCAGCAACAGCGACAAGGCTTCGTCAGCGGACAAGGCTTTGTAGACGATACGGTCTTCGCGTCTGATCAACGCTTCGAGCGCCAACAAGTTCTCCGGCAGGTCGTCGACGATCAACAATTTGGCTTGGATAGTACTTAGCATGCGATTCGTTCCAGCTCGACAAGCAGACGGCCGATGCCGCGTATAGGGAGAATGTGGTCCGGCTGGCGTATATCAAGTGCTGCCTGAGGCATGGTCGCGACCTGGGCTTCGTCCGGGTCCTGCACGATGGTCAGGCCGCCACGGTGCTTGACCTTGGCCAGGCCACTGGCGCCGTCGCGGTTGGCGCCGGTCAACAGCACCGCGGCCAGCGTCGGGCCATAGGCATCGGCCGCCGACTCGAACAGGTAATCGATGGCAGGTCGCGAATGATGCACACGGTCTTCCAGGCTCAAGGAAAAAGTCCGGTCCTGTTCCACCGACAAGTGATAACCGGGCGCGGCAAAATACAGCGTTCCTGCTTCGACCAGCGTTTTGTCATGGGCCTCCAGAACAGGCATGGACACCCGCCGTGCGAACACTTCGGCCAGTTGGCTGCGGCGCTCATCAGGCAAATGCAGCACCACGATGATCGGCAACACAAAACCTTCGCGCAACGGGCCAAGGATATTCAGCAACGCCTCCACACCACCGGCCGAGGCGCCGATCACAATCGCTTCTATAGAAGGCAACCCCACTGCACTGTTCATGATTTGCGGTAGATCCGTTCTTGTTTGACCAAGGGCTCGAACTGCTTGCCATAGCCCGAAAAAACCGGGGTTTCCTTGCTGCCCAGCACCAGGAAACCACGGTGACAAAGGGACTCGTGGAACAAGCCAAATGCGCGATCTTGAAGTTTTTTATTGAAGTAAATCAAAACATTACGACACGAAATTAATTGGGTTTCTGAAAAGACACTGTCGGTTGCCAGGCTGTGATCGGCGAAGGTCACGTTCTCACACAACGTCTTGTCGAAAATCGCGAAGCCATACGCCGCCGTATAGTAGTCGGCGAACGAACGCTGGCCACCTGCCTGCTGGTAGTTATGAGTGTAGGCGCGGACATTCTCCATAGAGAAAATCCCTTGCTTGGCTTTTTCCAGTGAGCGCGGATTGATGTCGGTGGCGTAGATGATGGTGCGATCGAGCAAGCCTTCTTCGCGCAGCAGAATGGCCATCGAATAGACCTCTTCACCGGTGCTGCAACCGGCGATCCAGATCTTGATCGAGGGGTAAGTCTTGAGCAGCGGCACCACTTCCTTGCGGATCGCCAGGAAATGCGAAGGGTCGCGAAACATTTCGCTGACCGGGATCGTCAGCAGTTGCAACAACTGCATGAACGCCGTCGGGTCGTGCAGGACCTTTTCCTGTAACGCTGAAATGGTCGTGCACTCGAACTGGCTCAACGCGTGATTGACCCGGCGCTTGATCGAAGCGCCGGAGTAATCGCGAAAGTCGTAGCTGTACTTTAGGTAGATCGCCTCGATCAACAAGCGAATTTCGATTTCGCTATTTCGCTCCACTGAAAAATTTCGTTCCACTAAATGCGTTCCATCTTCGGTAACCACACGCGAATCAGCGAGAACAGGCGATCCAGGTCAATGGGCTTGGCCAGGTAATCATTGGAGCCCGCTTGCAGACAGCGCTCCTGATCGTCCTTCATGGCCTTGGCCGTCACCGCAATGATCGGCAGTTTGCGCCAGCGCGGGTCCTTGCGGATTTCGATGGTGGCTTCGTAACCGTCCATTTCCGGCATCATCACGTCCATCAACACCAGATCGATGTCCTCGACTTCGTTCAGTTTTTCAATCGCCTCACGACCGTTCCGGCCGATGACCACGACTGCCCCTTTTTGCTCCAGTGCACTGGTGAGGGCAAAGATGTTGCGTACATCGTCGTCCACCAGCAGCACCTTGCGACCCTCAAACACCTTGTCGCGGCTGCGCGCGGTTTTGAGCATCCTCTGCCGTTCATGGGACAACCTGGATTCGACTTTGTGCAGAAAGAGTGTCACCTCATCCAGCAAACGCTCGGGCGAGCGCGCGCCCTTGATGATGATCGAGCGCGAATACTTGCGCAGATCGGCCTCTTCGTCCCGGGTCAGGTTGCGCCCGGTGTAGACGATCACTGGAGGGAACGAGCAGATATCTTCCGTGGACATGCGCTTGAGCAGGTCGTTGCCGAGCATGTCCGGTAGCTTCAGGTCGATGATCATGCAATCGAATATCGTCGTGCGCAGCAGGTCGAGCGCCTCCTGAGCAAAACCGACGGCGGTAATCTCGATGTCCTCGTCACCGATCAGGCGGGCAATACTGTCGCGCTGCAAGTCGTCGTCTTCCACCAGCAATACGCGTTTGACCTTCTGGGTCAGCTTGGCTTCGAGGCGGGCGAACACATCCTTGAGTTCTTCGCGAGTGGTCGGCTTGACCGCGTAACCGATAGCGCCCATGTGCATGGCGGCTTCGACCCGGTCTTCCACCGAGATCACATGAACCGGAATGTGACGGGTTTCAGCATGCTCTTTCAGGCGCTGCAAGACCGTCAGCCCGGAGTGATCCGGCAGGCGCATGTCCAACAGAATGGCATCCGGGATGAACTCCTTGGCCAGGTCGTAACCTTCGTCCGCTCCGTGCGCCACCAGGCACTGATAACCCAGTTCATGCGCCAGGTCGTAGAGGATGTTCGCGAAATTCGGTTCGTCTTCCACTACCAGAATGCAGCGCGTAGCGAATGGCAACTTGGTGCGATCATCGTCGAAACGGGGAATATCGATCTCGGCAATCAACGGCACCAGCAGGGCCGGAGCCACTTTCGGTGTCGCAGCAACCGGTGAAGCCTTCATCGGCTCGACAGGCGCCTCGCCCGGTTCAACGTATTGCAGCGGCAAGACCAGGGTGAACACGCTGCCCTGCCCTGGCTCGCTGGTGACACTGATGGAACCACCCAGCAAAGCGGCCAGATCTCGGGAAATCGACAAACCCAGACCGGTGCCGCCGTAACGGCGATTGGTGGTGCCATCGGCCTGACGGAACGCCTCGAAAATGCTTTCCTGCTGATCCTCGGCGATGCCGATTCCAGAATCGCGGACAATAAAGGCAATGCCTTCTTTTTGCTGACCGGCAACGGTCAGGCTGACGGTACCCTTTTCTGTGAACTTCACCGCGTTCGACAACAGGTTCTTGAGGACCTGCTCCAGGCGCTGACGATCGGTAAACATCATCAACGGCGTGTCGGGCTGCAATTCGACCTGGAACTGCAGTTTCTTGTCCGCAGCCAATGGTTCGAACATCCCGCGCAAGCCGTCCACCAGACGGGCGACGTTGGTGTTTTCCGGGCGCATTTCAAGCTTGCCGGCCTCAACCTTGGAAATGTCGAGAATGTCGTTGATCAGGTTGAGCAAGTCATTGCCGGCGGAGTAGATCGACTCGGCGAACTTGACCTGCTCGGCACTGAGATTTTCCTGGGGGTTTTCCGCCAGCAACTTGGCCAGGATCAACGAACTGTTCAGCGGCGTGCGCAGTTCATGGGACATGTTGGCGAGGAATTCGGATTTGTATTTGCTGGAGCGCTGCAACTCTTCGGCGCGCTCTTCGAGCTGGGTCTGGGCCTGATTCAGTTCAGTGTTCTTCAGGTCCATGGCGTCACGTTGATCGGCGAGGATCTGCGCCTGCTCGGCGAGTTGTTCGTTGGTCTGCTCCAACTCGACCTGCTGGGTCTCCAGATGAGCCTGGGATTCCTTGAGAATCCGCGACTGCTCTTCCAGCTCCTCGTTGGCGGTCTTGAGTTCTTCCTGCTGAACTTGCAGCTCTTCGTTGAGCTGCTGGGTTTCAGCCAGTACCTCCTGCAAGCGCTGGCGATAGCGAGCGGCTTCGATGGACGTGCCGATGTTGCCGGCAATTAGCTCGAGCAATTCGATGTCGCGGTCGTCCAGCGGGCGCAGGAAGCCCAGTTCGATTACGCCGTTGACCCGATCGTCGTCACTGGTCGGTACGACCAACACGCTATGGGGCAGCCCTTCACCCAGGCCAGAGCTGACTTTGAAATAATCGCTGGGTACGTTGTCGAGGCGGATCAAGCGAGCCTGTTGCGCCACCTGGCCAACAATTCCTTCGCCACTGTAAATCTGCTGTTCGAGCGCTTCCTGCTCACGAGAGAAACCGTATGACGCAACGCGGTTGAGGCCGCCGTGCTCTTCGCGAATATAAATAGCCGCCACGGCCGTGCCGAGGTACTGCGCGCAGAACTGCAGAATATTGCGGCCCAACACATTCAAGGACAACTGCCCCAGCACTTGCTCGGCCAGCTCGGTCTGACCATTGCGCAGCCAGGCTTGCTGTTCCAGGCGATGAGCACTGGCCTGTTGCGCCGCGAGGTTGGCGCTGTAACTTTGCGAAAGATTGAGTAGATCGCGACGGCCAATGTAGGCCAGCAACCCGCTGATACCGACGATGAACAACAGGTAAAGACAGACGCTCCAGATCGTGGTGCGGCGCACTTCCTCGTTGCGTGCGGTGCGCAACTGTTGCTCCATGTCGATCACGTCTTCGAATTGCTTGCGAATCTCGTCGGTCAGGCGCTTGCCCTGCCCGGCCTTGACCGCACTGCGATAATCACCGCTGTTACGCTGCAATTCGATCATCGTTTTCGCGTAAGTGGTCCACTCACCCTGCAAGGCCTCAAGCCTTTTCAACCGGTCGGTCTGCACCGGGTTGTCCGCAGTAAGGTCGAGCAAGGTGTTGAGGGCGACCTTGATTCTCGGCTTTGCGGTTTCGTAGGGTTCCAGGAAATGCTCGTCACCCGTGAGCAGGAAGCCGCGCATTCCGGTTTCCAGATCGACGGTCAGCTTTATCGCCTCATTGGCGTTATTGATCACCCGGTCAGTGTGCTCGACCCACTGGGTCACCGACAGCAGATAAGTGATCAGCGAGACAAAGAACACCGCGCTGAGCACACCGACGCCCAACGGCAGGCTGACGTTGCGGCTCAGGAGTTTACGGAATCGTTGCTCATCAACCGAAGACGCAGAGGTCATGGGGAGGCCTTGTCGAACTGTTGAAAACCACGGAGTTTGCCCCAAAAGTGGCGCCTTGATCCAATTTTCTGACACGTTTTCGCGCCAACTCCGACATTTAGCAGCTGCGGCCCAAAGGAGCGGTTATCCTTGCCACTTCTTGTGCGGCTATTCTTTTTTCCAGCGTTCTGGGGAACTTGTCGGGTCCCGTCGATTACTCAAGCAAGAGCCCGGCGATTTCGATCGACCGGCAACCACGAATTCAACTTTGAGAGCCCCACTATGTCTTCCACCGCGTCCATCATCCTTGTCGTTGAAGACGATGCCATCGTGCGCATGCTGATTGTCGATGTGCTGGAGGAATTGGAGTTCAAGGTGCTGGAAGCCGATGGCAGCGAGCAGGCACTGGAGTTTCTCAACGATGAAGACCAGTACATCGACTTAATGATGACCGACGTCGGTCTGCCAGTGATGGATGGCCGTGAATTAGCCACCCAGGCACGGACGCTGCGCCCCGAGCTGCCCATCCTGTTCGCCAGCGGCTATGCCGAAAGTATTGATGTGCCTGAAGGTATGCAGGTCATTGGCAAACCGTTTTCCATCGACCAGTTGCGCGACAAGGTTAAAGGCATGCTCGCCTGAGCCTTGACTCTTCGCGTCACCGTTTCTCCCCCGCCCTTTACCCGCACCAAGGAATACCCCTTCATGATTCAGCCCCGAGCAACCAAAGTTCTGGTCATTGGTTACGTCTGGCCCGAGCCCCGCTCTTCTGCGGCCGGCGGGCACATGATGCAAATTCTCGAGACTTTTTTGCAGCAAGGCTGGGACATTACGTTCAGTAGTCCGGCAGGCGTCGGCGAGCATATGGCGGACCTGGCGGAACAGGGCATCAAAAAAGTCCCGATCGAATTGAACAACAGCAGTTTCGACACGTTTGTCAGTGAGCTGGCCCCGGATATCGTGTTGTTCGATCGGTTCATGATGGAAGAGCAGTTCGGCTGGCGCGTTGAAAAACACTGCCCCGATGCCTTGCGTGTGCTCGAGACCTCCGATCTGCAAAGCCTGCGGGATGCCCGGCATCAGCGACTCAAGGAGCGATTGAAGGCCCGTGACGACGCCAATGACTTTAGTGAGTTGTTCGCGCCAGCGCTGCGTGAAGAGTTTGAGCTCATGGCCGAGACCGATCTGGCAAAACGGGAGATCGCAGCGATTTATCGTTGCGACTTGAACCTGATGATCTCCGAAGTGGAGATCGAGTTGTTGGTCGAGCAATTCAAGCTGCCGCGCAACTTGCTGCACTGGTGCCCACTCATGGTCGATCTGCCGAGCGAGCCGCCGGTACCGTTCGATGATCGAGCGCACTTTCTGCATATTGGCAACTTCCGCCATGCGCCCAACTGGGATGCGGTGCTTTGGTTGAAAACGGCCATCTGGCCGTTGATCCGCGCGCAGTTGCCCGCGGCTCAGTTGCACATTTACGGGGCTTACACCCCGCCCAAGGCCACCGCGCTGCACAATCCGGCCCAGGGTTTTCATGTGCTGAACTGGGCAGAAGATGCGTTGCAGGTGATGTCGGCGGCGCGGGTCTGTCTGGCGCCGTTGCGATTCGGTGCGGGCATCAAAGGTAAAATCGTCGATGCGATGATCTGTGGTACACCGAACGTCACCACGCCGATCGGCGCCGAAGCCATGCAGGGTGAGCAAGCATGGCCCGGAGCAATAACCCGAACGGCTCGCGAGTTCGCCGATAACGCGGTGCGACTCTATAACGACAAGGCTCAATGGCTGAGTGCCCAGGCACTGGGACAGGCGCTGTTAGCCAAGCGTTACCAGCAGTCGGAACACGGTGCGGCCCTGATCGAAAAACTCATCGACTGCCAACAGCATATTGTTCAACTTAGAAGGGATAACTTTACCGGCAGTATGTTGCGTCACCATCAACACAAGAGTACTCAGTACATGGCGCAATGGATTGAGGCGAAGAACCGAGTCATTTAATAGCCACGTTACTTGCGCACGCCACCCGAAAGTGGGTGGCTATCTTAATACAACAATTAACCAAAAAGACACTTTTTGCATTAAGTCAGCACTTGGCTATTTATCCTTACATCCTTATAAGTACTGCAACTTGCCGCTTGAAACCAAACTTCGAGCCCGGCAACTTACTTATTGTTTAATACATGCAAGGATGCATCGATGAATAACGCGCTCAATAACTGGATGACTGTTACTCCCAACATCGAATTACTGTCTCTCGGTGAATTGATTCTGCCGGGTGCCCATAATGCCGGCGTCGACAAGAAAGCCACTTACGCGGGGCCGGGTGTCGCACACTGGGCCGCTTGCCAGAACAACTCTTTTTACGATCAATTGAGCAACGGCGCACGCGCTCTGGATGCAAGGGTTGAATACGAGGTTGATTCCAGAGGCGCAGGCACGTTCTGGTTTCAGCACAACGGTTTCCGGTCTTCCCGGTCGCTGGAGAACCTGATCATGCAGGTGATCCGTTTTCTTCAGGAAAACCCCGATGAGTTCGTTCTCTTGGATTTCCATGAATTGAAATCCGCAAACACATCGTTTGACCACAAGGAATTCAATCGATTTTTACTGGAGCATCTGGGCTCCAGAATCATCCCTACCAGCAACAGGTACTTGAGCCTTCGCCAACTAAAGCAAGTCAATCGCACTCAGCGGGTATGGCTGGCTGCCGAGGGGCATCCGGCTCTGGATCAAACCTGGTTTCTACCGAGAATCGCGCACGCATGGAGTGGTATCGCGACCACCAGCGTCAGTGAACTGGAAGCCCATATCACCAAAGTGATGAATAGCCCTCCCTCTTGGCAGCCGTGGTCACTCTCCGCAACCAGTTATTCTGCCATTGGCGGTCCCGTAGATATCCAAGAGTACCTTGATCAGTGGTTCGAGCCCGTCACCAGCGGCTGGATCTTCAATTGCAGCATCATCAACGCGGATTTTTTCGAAGAGTCTAATCTCGTGGCCAACTGTCGAGCCGCTAACAGAATCAAAGCCCAAGTACGCAATACATAAATAACGATCCGACATCGCCCGTTATTGCCGGGTTGCAACAGCAGGAAAGCCGTTTACGACAGTGCGTTGTGTCAGCGACGGAGGGCGCGCTGGTTTCTCGGGTCACTTCAAACTGGCATTACCGACCTCGAAAGGGGCATGATCAAGGTGCGATAACAATAAAAGCGTCCTGACATGACCCGAACCGCCAGAGTTACCGACCCTTCCTACGAACTGATGGACGACCATAACGGGTTGTCCATCATCTATCGCCAGCACGGCTTCCCCTGTCCGCTGGTGCGTTGGCATTTCCACAAGGAATACGAACTGCACCTGATCGTCGCCAGCTCCGGCAAGGTGTTCATCGGCGACTACATCGGCAACTTCTACCCCGAATCCCTGTTCCTCACCGGCCCTAACCTGCCCCACAACTGGATCAGCCAGGTGGCCGAAGACGAAGTGGTGCCCAAGCGCGACATGCTGGTCAACTTCACGGACGAATTGTTCGACAGCGGCCACTTGGTGTTCGCCGAGCTCAAGACCCTGGCGCCGCTGCTGGAACGTGCGCAGTACGGCATCGAGTTTCGCTGCAAGCGCACTATCCGCCAGGCCATGACTCTGATGCAGCGCATCGCCGATACCCAAGGCGTGACCCGCCTCGGACACTTTTTCATTCTGCTGGAGTTGCTGGCGGCGTCGGACGATTTTCAGTTGCTGTCCGGTGCAACGACGCCGCAATTGGCCGACGAGCACAATATCGACCGGACCAACCGGGCAGTCGATTACATCTTTGCTCACTACGCCCGCGACCTGTCGCTGGAAGAAGTCGCCGAGCATTTGGGCATGAAGCCGACGTACTTCAGCCGAGTGTTCAAGCAGGCCACGGGACGCTGTTTCATCGAGTTCGTCAATCGCCTGCGCATCAGTAAATCCTGCGAGCTGCTGGCCGATGGTGACAAACCGGTGACCGATGTGTGCTTCGAGTCAGGGTTTAACAATATTTCCAATTTCAACAGGCGCTTTCAGCAACTCAAAGGTATGACGCCGTCGCACTATCGGCGGTTGGCAGTGCAACGGTTGACCGAACAAAACCTGGGTTAACACTCAATCCATATGGGAGCGGGCTTGAACTGGTCAAGTAAATCCGGACACCGGTTACGGTGCTTATGCCGCTTTTTGCTCCATAGCTATTGGCGACAGGTAGTTGTTGTAGCTGTGGAGTCTGGTGCGGTTGTAGTACATGAAGAAGCGAA
>NZ_VOBI01000032.1 GCF_008369325.1 Pseudomonas sp. ANT_H12B
ATCACCATGCTGGCTGCACGATGTTTGAACTCGCGGGAAAAGACTCTTCTTTCTTTCATGGAACCTCCAAATTGGCGAAATCATATCGCCCTTAAGAGGTGTCCGGAATTATTAGGCCAGTTCAAGCCCGCTCCCACAGGGGATTTGTGATCGATACAGAACCAATGTGAGAACGGGCTTGCTCGCGAAGAACGATAACGCGGTCCTCAGTCTTCCTGGCGAACCGTGGCCACTTCATCAGCCTTGACCTTCACTTTCGCTCCGGAAATATCTTCGAACTCGTAGAAGCCGTCCTTGGTCTTGGTTTTCGGCATGTCCTTGGTCAAATACTGGGTGCCGTCCTGCAGCGTTACAACCGTTGGCGTCGAGCAACCGGCCAGGGCCAGAAAGGCCGCTATTGCCAGGGGCAAACCCAGAGTCTTGATATTCATACCCACCTCACATCGTTCGAAAAATGCAGCGCGACTGCACACACAAGATCAATCGTCACTGTGCCTCTAAGGCGGTTGGTGCGATGGATCGCCGGAAAGTTCGATTGGCACCCGAAAAATAACCGAATAGCGCCGCCGCTTATCCTTTTCCGTTTGCACCCGACAGGGTGTAGCTGGTATCTGTACGCATAACCAGTACTCGCTCGCCATGGCACTTTTTCCTGTGACTGCAAATCCTCTCGACGACCCGTTCTATTACTTGAACAACTTCACGCAAGTGCTTGATTGGCTTGAGCATCGCTATGCCGATGTATTAAGCGTCGAGGAGCAACACTTTATTCGCGACTTCAATCGGCTTCCCCACGAGTCGAGGGCGCTGCTGGTCAGAATGGTGATGCGCAAAGGCATTCACTTCAGGGCGAGCAAGCTGCATTACGTCGAGATTGGTGACATCGCCGTGGCTGCCGGCCCTTTGCTGGAACTGGGCTGGATCGATGATCAATCGCCGCTGTCGATCGAGGCGCTGTTCGAGGTGCTGCTGAAGGCGGAGATTCTCCAGTGCTTCGGCACCAGCATCGATCAACCCAAGGGAAAAAAAACCGATTGGTTGCCGATGCTCAGCGAGCAGTTTCCCGAGGCTCACAGCTTCGGCCACTGGTGCCCACTGCTGGATGACCGATTGTTCAGCCTGACCATCATGGGCCTGTGCGACCGGCTGCGCTTGATGTTTTTCGGCAATCTTTACCAGGATTGGTCGGAGTTTGTGCTGGCCGATCTTGGCATCTTTACCTACGAGAAAGTCGAGTTCTGCGCCGAATCCAGGGGCTTGCGCAGTCGCGACGATGTGGACGCCTGTGTCTTTCTTCACAAATGTCAGCAGCGGTTCGAGGCCGGTGAAGCGGTGGCCGATATTGTTGAGCGGATCAACGGGCTGGCACTGAGCAACCCGTGGCTGCAAAGGCGTCGCGGCAAGCTGCTGTTCCAGATCGGACAGTACTGCGAGCGCATGGCGGATTTCCATACCGCACTGACCATCTACCACCAGTGTGCCTATCCCGGCGCACGCTTGCGGCTGATTCGCGTGCTCGAGCGTTGCGCCGACTATCAACGGGCCATGGACCTGGCCACCCATGCCGAGCAAGCGCCGGAAAGCGCCGCCGAACAACAACAATTGCTGCGTGTGTTGCCCCGGTTGCGGCGCAAACTCGGTGGGCCAGCGATGAAGCGCGCATCCCCACGGGAAATGCTGCGCCTGGACCTGCAGCTGCCCAGAACCGACCCGGCGTTGTCGGTGGAGTATCACGTTCAGGCACACCTGGCTGAAGATTCGGCGCCGGTGCATTACGTCGAAAACAGCCTGATCAACTCGCTGTTCGGACTGCTGTGCTGGCCGGCAATCTTCGCGCCGTTGCCGGGCGCGTTTTTCCACCCGTTTCAGCGGGGGCCGGTGGATCTGCTCAACGAAGACTTTCATGTGCGTCGGGCGCAGCTGTTCCAGTGTTGCCTGGCTGAACTCGATGACGGGCGTTATCTCCAGACAATCCCTGAACGCTACGCCGGCAAGTGGGGCGTGCAGTCGCCGTTCGTGTTCTGGGGGGCGCTGAGCGAAGAGTTGCTGGATCAGGCTCTTGACTGCCTGCCGGCCGAACACCTCAAACACTGGTTCAATCGACTGTTGCTGGACATCAAGGCCAATCGCGCCGGCATGCCGGACTTGATCCAGTTCTGGCCGCAGGACAAGACCTACCGAATGATTGAAGTCAAAGGCCCCGGCGACAGGCTGCAGGACAACCAACTGCGCTGGCTGGAGTTCTGCCATGAACACCAGATGCCGATTGCCGTCTGCTACGTGCAATGGTCGGAGCAGAGCGCTTGAGCTACAGCATCGCGGTGCGGGCGCTGTGTGAATTCACCGCCAAGGTCGGCGACCTCGACCTGCGTTTTACCCCGTCGCCGACCGCGCTGGAAGGCATCGTCGGGCACCGTACGGTGGCGTCCCGGCGCAGCGACGGTTACCAGAGTGAAGTCGCGCTTGAGGGCCCGTATCAATCGTTGACCGTAAAGGGCAGGGCGGACGGCTACGCCCCCGCGCAAAACTGCCTGGAAGAAGTCAAAACCTATCGCGGCGACCTGAGCAAACAACCGGCCAATCACCGTCAATTGCACTGGGCCCAGGCGAAAATCTACGGCTGGTTGATGTGTCAGAAGCTGCAACTGGCTCAGATCAATCTGGCCCTGGTGTACTTCGACATCGTCAGTGAAAAGGAAACCTGTCTGGTCGAGGCCTTCAGCGCCGTGGAACTGGGGCAGTTCTTCGACCACCATTGCGCACTGTTCCTGCACTGGGCCGAGCAGGAAATGGCCCATCGCGAAGCACGCAACAACGCGGCGCAGCAGTTGGCGTTTCCGCATGCCGACTTTCGACCCGGGCAACGCCATCTGGCTGAATCGGTGTTCAAGGCAGTCAGCACCGGTCGCTGCCTGATGGCTCAGGCGCCCACGGGAATCGGCAAAACGGTAGGGACTCTGTTTCCGATGCTCAAGGCCCTGGCGCCGCAGCAACTGGACAAGGTGTTCTTCCTCACGGCTAAAACGCCGGGACGCAAACTGGCGCTGGACGCCGCGCAAGTGATCCTCGACAGCGCCGACGCGCCGCCCCTGCGGGTGCTCGAAATGATCGCCCGGGACAAGGCCTGCGAACACCCGGACAAAGCCTGCCATGGCGAATCCTGCCCATTGGCGCAAGGCTTTTATGATCGCTTGCCCGCTGCTCGCCGAGCCGCCAGCGAACTGAGCCTGTTGAACCAGAGCGCATTGCGCGAGGTTGCCCTGACACACGACGTCTGCCCCTATTACCTGAGTCAGGAAATGGCCCGCTGGGCGGACGTAGTGGTCGCCGATTACAACTATTACTTTGATTTCAGCGCCCTGTTGTTCGGGCTGGCCCAGGCCAATAACTGGAAAGTCGCGGTGCTGGTGGATGAAGCTCACAATCTGGTGGAGCGCGGCCGGCAGATGTACAGCGCCAGCCTCGATCAATCGACCCTTAACGCTGTGCGAAAAACAGCGCCTGACGTGCTAAAGAAATCCCTGCAACGGGTCAATCGTGAATGGAACGCCCTGCATAACCTGCAATTGGGCGCTTATCAGGCCTATGACAAGGCGCCGGAGAAACTGCTTCAGGTATTGTCTTCGTGCAGCGCGAGCATCGGCGATTTCCTGAACGATCACCCTCAAGGCCTGGACAGCGCACTGCAGAACTTCTACTTCGACATGCTGCAATTTAGCCGGGTGGCCGAACTCTTCGATGAGCAGTTTCTGTTCGACATCAGCAAGCGCGACCTCGACCGTCAGCGCAACCTGTCGCAGTTGTGCCTGCGCAACGTGGTCCCCGCCGGCTTCATCCGCCCGCGCCTGACGGCGGCGCGCAGCACCGTACTGTTTTCCGCGACCCTGAGCCCGCGTCACTACTACGCCGATCTGCTGGGGACGCCGGCGAACACGGTGTGGATCGATGTGGAATCGCCGTTTCATGCTGACCAGCTGCAAGTGCACATTGTCAGCCAGATCTCCACACGGTTCGTCCATCGCCAGTCGTCCCTTGCGCCAATCGTTGAACTGATTGCCCGGCAGTTCACCCAGCGTCCCGGCAACTACCTGGCGTTTTTCAGCAGCTTCGATTATTTGCAGCAAGTGGCGCAGTTGTTGGCCGAAAAACATCCGCACATCAATCTGTGGTCGCAGTCCCGGCGCATGGGGGAAGGGCAGCGCCAGGACTTTCTTGATCAGTTCACCGCCGACAGTCAGGGGGTCGGCTTTGCCGTGCTGGGCGGGGCGTTTGGCGAAGGCATCGACTTGCCAGGCGCACGACTGATCGGTGCGTTCATCGCCACCCTGGGGCTGGCGCAACTCAACCCGGTCAACGAACAGCTCAAGCATCGCATGGCGGCGATTTTCGGCGCCGGTTATGACTACACCTACCTGTTTCCCGGGGTTCAGAAGGTGGTGCAGGCCGCCGGACGGGTGATCCGCACCCAGCAGGATCAAGGGGTGGTGATGCTGATCGATGACCGGTTTGGCGAGAGCAAGGTCAGGCAATTGCTACCGCGCTGGTGGTCGGTTGGTCCGACGGTTTTTCACTCTGTCCAGTAGGATTTTGTACTTTAAAAACATAGACATATCTTGAAAGATACAGCCATTTGAATAAATCGTGAAAGCGAACTTTATTCAAATGACGGGTGATCACTTTCACCCGAATTTTTGATAAGGAAATCAAGGTATGTCACCAGCACCGTTTTACGCTTACACCCCGGAAGACGTCACCGCAGCGTTCGATGACATCAGCCCCATACTGTTCGACGGCAAGACTGTCGAATCCATCCCCAGATTGCTGATCACCGCCGGGTTACAGAGCTCCGGTAAAACCTACCTACTGGAAAATAGCCTGTTGCCGTCAGGCCGTTATAGCAATCATGTACGTCTGTACCTGCCCCAATACCGAGAAAAACACCCTCAGTACGCCGAGATGATCAAGCTCGGTGTTCTGCACGCTTACAAGCATACGGAAGCTTTTGTCCGTGCTGTCAGCGGCAAAGTTTTTGAGGCAGCGCTCGCAGGCAAATTCAACATCATCATGGAGTGCGCATTCGACGACATCGCCTTTGCGGAACTTGCGACATTTGCCGCCGGTTATCAGCTGGAAGCCTATGTCGTTGGTTGTAATCAAGCGTTCGCGCACCTCTCGTCCATCAAAAGAGCATTGAAGAACCTGGACGAAAAAAAACTGGAACGTTTTGTCAGTTATTCGGCGTTGCAAACGAGCATGAACAACGCACCGCAGATCCTCCTGGCTATGGAGACACTCGCTAAATCGGTGAATGGTTCCCGGATCGTTCTATTCGAACGTGGTTTCGGAACGTTGAACGAGCGAGTGGTGCGGGCTCATAGCACTTACAATCAGGACGCCAATGGCAAGCTGACCATCAGCGCAACCGAGACGCCTTACACTTACAGCGCGTACGAAGCTGTCATCAACAATCAACTTTCAATGAGTGAACGCGACGAGATCGTCAAGGTCTGTCACTTGGAATTACTGGCAATCGAGCCACACGCCTTACAGGTTCCGGACTTTGTATACAGCGACTTGTACGCCTACATCGTCAAATTCGCGTACCGATAACACCCGGCACCGGGAATTTGTAATTTGTAATTTGTGGAGTAATCGGCTGACGTTCAGGCTTTCCAAATCTGCGGTTTGTCGCATACTCCTGAAAAAGCATCATCACGTGAGAGATCAATGATCGAAGATCGGACCAAAACCACAGCCATCGATGACAGTCGGTTCCGCCTGTTGATCGATGCTGTGATTGACTACGCGATCTACATGATTGATCTCGATGGAATCATTACCAGCTGGAACTCTGGTGCACGGCGTTTCAAGGGGTATGAGGAGGCGGAAATTCTCGGCCAGCACTTCTCGCGGTTCTATACCGAAGAGGATCGCCTGGCCGGTTTGCCCCAGCGCGCGCTGGATACGGCGATTCGGGAGGGGCGCTTCGAGGGCGAGGGCTGGCGGATTCGTAAGGACGGTACGCGTTTCTGGTCTCATGTAGTCATCGATCCTATTGTCGACCCGTCGGGCAAGCTGCTGGGGTTTGCCAAGATCACCCGGGACCTGACCGACCGCAAAATGGCCGAAGAAGTCCTCAAGCAAAGCGAGCAGCAGTTCCGGTTACTGGTGCAAAGCGTCACCGATTACGCCATCTACATGCTCGCCCCGGATGGACTTGTGACTAACTGGAACCTGGGGGCTCAGCGCATCAAGGGTTACACGCCCGAAGAAGCTATCGGCCGACATTTCTCGATGTTTTATACCCCTCAGGACCGCGTGGCCGGCGAGCCGAAGCGGACCCTGGATATTGCTGTGCGTGAGGGGCGATTCGAAAATAAAGGCTGGCGAGTGCGCAAGGACGGTACCCGGTTCATGGCGCATGTCGTGGTCGACCCGATTTGGGGTGAGACCGGGACGCTGCTCGGTTTCGCCAAGATCACCCGTGATATCACCGAAGTGACACAAGCACAGCAGGCGCTTGAGCAAACCCGCGAGGCGCTGTTCCAGGCGCAGAAGATGCAGGCCGTCGGCCAACTCAGCGGCGGGATTGCCCACGACTTCAACAATTTGCTGACGGTTATCCTCGGCAATCTGGAAATCGTCCGCAAACGAGTAGGGAACGATCCGAAAATTACCCGGTTGGTGGACAACGCCACCCAAGGGGCATTGCGTGGCGTATCCCTGACCCAACGCATGCTGGCCTTTGCCAGGCGTCAGGAGCTTAAAACGGAATCCGTCGAGATACCGGCGCTGGTGCAAGGAATCACCGGTCTGTTGCGCAGTTCCCTTGGACCTTCAGTGGAACTCGAAACTCGCTTTTCACCCGAACTCGAACCGGTCCTGGCCGATGTCAATCAACTCGAACTGGCGGTACTGAACCTGGTGACCAATGCCCGCGACGCCATGCCCAAGGGTGGCAAGATCATCATCAGTACCCGGGCGGAAGAGTTCAGCGATCCGGCCAGGCTGTCACTGGTTGCAGGCCGTTATGTCTGCCTTAGCGTCAGCGACACCGGCGAAGGCATGGATGACCTCACACTGGCTTCAGCGATGGACCCGTTCTTTACCACCAAAGGAGTTGGCAAAGGCACTGGCCTCGGATTGTCGATGGTTCACGGTTTTATCGAGCAACTGGGTGGTCGATTCATTCTCAAGAGCCAGAAGGGCATAGGTACAACCGCCGAACTGTGGATTCCTGTCGCCACGACCGGAGCTGTCGCCAAGCCTGTTGTCGAGGAGGAAGCGGCCCCGCAAGTACCCGGTCTGTGCGTGCTGGTGGTGGACGACGACAGTCTGGTACTGACCAGTACCAGCCTGCTGCTCGAGGACCTGGGTCATCGGGTGATCAGTGCGGCGTCCGGGTTCAGGGCGCTGGAACTGTTCGACTCGGAGCAGGCTATTGACCTGGTCATTACCGACATGGCCATGCCACAGATGAGTGGCGCGCAATTGGCTCAGGCTATCCGGGTCATGAAGCCAGACCTGCCGATCATCCTCGCCACCGGTTTCGCGGAGCGCCTTGAAGGTTTCGCAACCGAACTCCCACGGCTGTCCAAACCCTTTACCCAACTCAATCTGGTGGAAGTCATCGCCTCGGCAATGAAATGACAGAGGCACTCAATGTTTCGTCTCGGCTCCTACGTTCTTCTTGAACCCGCGCAGGTTCATGGCACACAGGCAAAACTGCAACACGATCAGTGCATAGGCCTGTGTGTGATAACCCCAGATCACCCATAAAACATTGCTGACAATAAAGCAGATGAAACCCGACACCCTGCGTGAAGGCTTTTGCGAACCGATCAACCACGCCGCCAGCACCGTCACCAGCATTGCTGGCCATTGCACCCAATCGAGATAGTCCATGCCCGTTCCTTACCATCAGACCGTTAATTGAGGGACCACGGTGGCGAGGGTCCGTTCGAGACTTTGCCTCGCGAAGCCTTTGAGTTTTTTTGAATGGCCAAGGTTTCGTTTCCGTTGGCCGACCCCGTCTATGGCGACAAGGGCGCGTTGGTCGGCGCGTGGAGTGAGGGTTGAAACTCACCTGAACTTGTCAGTAGACGCTTCTTCTAAATGTTTTCCCATCCCGTGCGTGAAGCCTGTGCCAAGAATACTGACCGAACCCCCGGCTGAAGAAGCCCTGAGCGAACACAACACCAAGATGTTTGGGTCGCCCAAAGAACGTCTGGATTTCTACCGCCGGGAAATCCAGTACGAAACCAGCATTCTGGCCAATCGCACTGACGCTTATCTGGCGGCGCAATCGTTTTTGGTGATTGCCTTCGCCTCCTGCATGGCCAATCTGAATCCCGAATGGGGAAAACTTTTCACCCTGGTGGTGCCACCGTTCCTCGCACTGCTTGGGTTGCTCAGTTCGCTCAACGCCTGGCCGGGCATTCGCGCGGCGTATGACATCATCGATCACTGGCATTTCAAACAGAGTGAGTTGTTGCGCAGTGAACCCTTGATGGGACTCGCCTACGATGAATCGCCGCTGTTCAGTGAGAGGGAGTCGTCCCATAAGGGGTACCGCAAATCGCTGTTGTTTTCGGTGCGTACGCCATGGATTTTCGCGACGTTCTGGGTGCTTCTGGGCAGTTACTCGTTTTACATCCAGGTGACCAACCCCGGCGCATGAACCTCAATACCAAAAAAGGCCCGGCAGATGAGATGCCGGGCCTTTTTATTGCCTGCCACTTTGATCAAGCGGCCATATTCCCTGCGCTCATTTCTTTCTTGTACTGAGCTTTGAGGCTTTCCATTTGCGCGCCCAACTCTTCCAGGGTTGCTTTCCCCAAGAGCTTTTTAGCCTGGGGAAACATTTCCGTTTCTTCTTCTTCGATGTGGTGCTCCAGCAGTTCCTTGACCACTTTCACGCGACCGGCAAACTCCGGAGTCGACGGGTCGGTGACTTTCAGGTCAGGCAGCACCAGGGAATCGACTGTGCGGTGTTCTTCCTTGGCTTCGTAATACATGACGTCCTGCTCTTTGCCGCCGGCCTTTTTATACGCCGGGTACAACACTTCTTCTTCGAGGCGGGTATGGATGGAGACCTCCATCTCCAGTTTGGCCAGCAACTCGGTGCGTTTTTTCACACCGCGTTCGGTGGATTCGCTCAGTTGAGTCAGAATGACTTTTACGCGTGCATGGTCGGCTTTCAACAGGTCAATGGCGTTCATGGTCGAGTCTCTCAATAGTCACGGGGGTGAGCGCGAACGGTCTCAAGGCCGAAAGTCGCTCATAGTCCCGGAGCATTTCTCGTGCCGGATTTATTTACGGAGCAACCTCTTTATAAATCAATGGCTTGAGTTCTCTGATGGCGAACTGTAGTCATGCAGGCTGCATGAGTCTGGAATTTGACTCATGCAGTTCGCGGCATGGTGTTCAGCGCCTGGTAAAAGCGGATTTTCGCGTTTGACCACTGATCAGAATCGCCACTCATGAAACTGAACTCGCAGCCCGGCCTCGCTCCCTTAATACAGACAACCACTGCCTTTATTAACCAGCGAGGATGCAGCCATGCGCGCAATGACTTACCACGGTGCCCATGACGTGAAAATCGAAACGGTGCCCGATCCCATCATCGAAGCTCCCGACGACATCATTTTGCGCGTGACTGCCACCGCCATCTGCGGATCGGATTTGCATCTGTACCGAGGGAAGATTCCGACCGTGGAGCACGGCGACATTTTTGGCCATGAGTTTATGGGCATCGTCGAGGAAACCGGCTCGGCCGTTACCGCCGTGCAGCGCGGTGACCGGGTGGTGATCCCGTTCGTGATTGCGTGTGGCGAGTGCTTCTTTTGTCAGCAGGAATTGTTCGCCAGTTGTGAAACCACCAACACCGGGCGTGGCGCAAGCATCAATAAAAAAGCGATTCCACCACCGGCCGCGTTGTTCGGTTTCAGTCGCCTGTATGGCGGTATTCCGGGCGGGCAGGCCGAACTTGTCAGAGTGCCGAAGGCCAACACCGGGCCCTTCAAGGTGCCGGGATTGCTGGCGGACGAAAAGGTACTTTTCCTCTCGGACATTTTGCCCACCGCCTGGCAAGCAGTGCTCAATACCGGGATCGGGCCGGGGTCAAGCATTGCAATTTATGGCGCCGGGCCTGTGGGATTGCTGAGCGCGGCCTGCGCAAGAATGCTCGGTGCCGAGCAAATCTTCATGGTGGATCATCATGACTATCGGCTGGCCTATGCCCAGCGCACCTATGGCGTGATTCCGATCAATTTTGATGACGATGATGACCCGGCCGACACGATCATTCGCCAGACTGCTGGTAGCCGTGGGGTCGACGGGGTGGTTGATGCCGTGGGGTTCGAAGCCAAGGGCAGCACCACAGAGACAGTGCTTGCCACCTTGAAACTCGAGGGCAGCAGCGGCAAGGCGTTACGCCAATGTATTGCTTCCGCACGTCGCGGGGGCGTCGTGAGTGTGCCGGGCGTTTATTCCGGGTTTATTCACGGGTTCCTGTTTGGTGATGCTTTCGACAAAGGACTGACGTTCAAAATGGGTCAGACCCATGTGCAGCGCTATCTGCCGGAATTGCTCGGGCACATTGAAACCGGGCGCCTGCAACCGGAGGCGATCATTACTCACCGCATGTCGCTTGAGCAAGTGGCCGAGGGTTACAGGATTTTCGACAAAAAACAGGAGGAATGCCGCAAGGTCATTTTGACGCCGGGGTCCAGTGATGTGCCGCTGACCGAGAATCTGGAAATTACGCCCGTACCGGCCTTTTAGGGGTTTGCCTGGCAATGAAAAGCCCGGCGACCGGCGCCGGGCTTGTGAACATCATGCTCTGGATTCGGGTTGCTGATTCAAACGGTGAGCGTTGTTCGCAGACATCGGGATCGGTGGGAAATCTTCGTTAAGTACGCGTAAGTGCTCGATCGCTTCCTTGAATTTCAAATCGGCTTTCCTGCGGATCGCCTGATAGCGATCAAACAGCTCCACGTCCATTTCGCCGCTTTCGAGCAATTCAAAGGCACAGCGGCTCAGCGCCTGGGCATCTTCGAACATCTGACGATTACGTTCCAGGGCGAACGCCCGGCACGCTTTGATTTCAGTGGAGGTGGAATATTGAATCATGACCAGCACCCTAATTTTCCGAGGTTCCTTTAAATAGGCATCGTCGCCGCAGGGGAACCGAGCCTGGCGAGACCCGCTGTGCACATTCGAGGCGGGATTAAGCTTGTGACTGGCCAGAGCTCAAAAGAATTTCAAATTTATGAGAGCGAAAATTCGATAAATTCGACGGTAAAAGCTTGGGCGTAAAATCAAATATTTTGTTTCTTTCGCTGCTCATATCGGGCAAGAACAGGTTGAGTGCTAACCCCGTGGATCAGGATGCTCAACGCGACCACCGACAGCGTCAGGTCGGTGCACAACGCCGCCACGGACTGCCCGAGCCCGTGGTTGAGCGCATAAAACAGGTAAAAGAGACTGCCTATGCCGCGTATGCCAAACCAGCCAATCAACATTCGCTGGCGACGATCCAGCAAACCGCCCCACGGCATGGCGATGACGCTCAGGGGGCGAATCAGGCAAAACAACACGCCTGCGATCGGCAGCGCACGCCAGTCCCAGTGAGCAATCAACACCACGCCGAGCAGCGTCACTAGAAACACTTCCATGGCCCGTTCCACCAGGCTGCCGAAGGCGAGCATGTCTCCCATCATGATGCCCGCAGCGACCTGGGTGTCTTCAAGGTTTTCGGTGTCACCATGAACGGCGTGCTGCGGCTCGACGTTCTGATGACCGACAACCGGCTGAACCAGGTGTTCGGCGGGTGGTTGCGTGCGGCCGGTGGATTTGGCCTCTACCTGGCGCAAACCGAGGCCGGCGGCGAACACCGACAGAAAACCGTAGGCGTGAATGGACTCTGCCCCGACATAGGCAAGGGCGATCAGTGCAAGCGCGAGGTAATCGTTGGGGGAAAGGGTGCTGTCGTCATTCTTGATCCGTACTGACAACGTCAAGCGACCAATGCCGCGTCCCATCCAGTAGCCCATGAGCAAACCGGCCGGAACTGCCCACAGGAGGCTGCGCAGTACCCAGTCGCCCAGCCAGCCGGGATTGCCATCGTTTTGCAGCAGGAGCAGCCCGAGGATCACGAACGGAAACGCGATCCCGTCATTGAGCCCGGCTTCACCCGACAGTCCGAAGCGCACGCTATCGTCATCCCGGGCGTCGTTGACTTGTACCAGGGCCGCGAGCACCGGGTCGGTGGGCGCCAGAATCGAGCCGATCAACACGGACGTGCCCCAGGACAACTCGAAACCGTAATGCAGCAGCAAACTGACGCCGGCAATGGTCAATACCATCACCGGACCGGCGAGGCCGAATGCGATTCGCCAGGTTTTGTCCTTGAGGGGCAAGCGCAATTTCAAACCGCAAACGAACAACGAAAAGAGCACCGCAACTTCTGTCAGGTGCTCCATCCAGGTCGAGGCGTCGTCCGTGTCCAGTTTTAACAGCCCGAACCCCGCAGGCCCGATGGTGACGCCCAGCACCAGGCACACCGCCGACGTGGTCACTGGCATCCAGCGCAGGTACGAGGAGGTCAGCGCCAGCGTCAGCAGCACGGCGCCCAACACCGCCACCCATAGAATGAAGCTCATGCTCTGTACTCAGCGGATGGGTGCCGCGATGCAGGACCTCGGGAAATCAACCGACGGTCGCGCGCAGGTATTCAGGCGTCAGCACGTTGAACCACAACAGGATCATTGAGACCAGGATGGTGACCAGCACCAACAACCCGACACCCCAGACGCAAGCGGCATTGAGCAAGCCTTGTTCCTTGCGCTCGTGCATGAACGTCGGCAAGCCAACGAACAGCAGGAAGGTCGAATAGAGGGAGGCGGCGCCCAGTACCGTGATCGCCAGCCAGCGACTCGGGTACAAACCGGCAATGCCTGCGAGGAAAAACGGCGTCACCGTGTAGGCGGCAAAACCGATGCATTGATTGACGGTTGGCCGTGCGTCGAAGGTGCGCGACATCCAGCGAATGAACAACCCCATCACCGCCACGCCGGCGACGATGGTCACGTACAGCAACACGCAGAGCTGTAGCGCGCTGGCGGTGCTGAGTTTGACTATTTCGTTCTCGGCCAGGCTCCAGCCGACGTAAGTGGTCCCGATAAACAGGCACACGGCGGGGATCAAGGCGAGCAGCAGTAGATGAGCGAGATAGTGGCGCGGATGCGCTTCCTCTTCCTTGCGGATATCCGTCCACGCGAAGTTCGGTTGGGTAAACAGCTTGACGATAGGTGCGGACATGACGACCTCCTGATCCGGAGTAGCCCGTTACAGGGCCCCTAAACGTATTGAGGGGCGAGAATTGTCAGGGGTTCATTTTTTATCCACAGACCCGAACATGGTCCGATTGAGGGAATGTTTAGAGGTGGCGAAGGTCAACCGAGCAGCTCTCTGTCGGGATGATTTGCCATGAGTGTCAGCCAATCCGTGGTCGAGTATTTGCGTGAAAACGACTTGCTGCTGACCACCGCAGAGTCGTGTACGGCCGGCAAAATCGTCACACTGCTGGCGGAGGTTCCCCACAGCGGGGAGCTGATCGAAAGCGGCTATGTGGTCTATTCCCCCGAGGCCAAGCAACGATTGCTCAACGTCAGCCCCGACACGATCGAAACGTTCAACCTGACCAGTTGTGAAGTCGCTCGGGAAATGGCCGTGGGCGCGCTGCGCGATAGCACCGCCAATGTCGCGGTGGCGACCACCGGCATTCTTGGGCCGGAAGAAGTTGACGGCATTCCACCCGGCACCATTTGTTTCGCCTGGGCCTATCAGACCGAACACGGGCGGAGTGTATTCAGCCGACAGCAGCGGTTTTTCGGCACACGTTCAGAGGTCCAGTTACTGGCGGCGGAGCACGCTTTGCACCTGCTGCCACATTTCCATCAACGGGCGTTAGCCGGTGAGCAAGGGTAGGGCGCATCCATGAACGATGAATCCGGCCATACCGATTACCACAGCCGCGACTATCCCGTACGTGAAGACATGGCGCATCAGGTCAAGGTCTGGCGATTCGAGCGTTGGGGTTGGTATACCTTGGTGCTGTTGGTGTTGCTGGCGCTGCTTGGGCTGTTTTCACGCGGGCCGCTGAGCAGCCGGGACGTTCAGGCGAGCGACGGCAAGGTCAGGGTGCAATACGAGATGTTCCACCGCAATGGCTCGACCAACCCGATGCAGATCAGCGTGATCGGTACGCCCAATGCCATGGTTGAACTGGAACTGACTGGAGCGTTACTGGAGGGCTTCAGCATCGAAACCCTGCAACCGCAACCCATCCGCGTCACCAGTGCCGGGCCGGGCATGAAGATGTGGCTGCAAACCGACGCTCAGGGCCTGGCAAACCTCTATCTGACGTTGCGCGGTGATGGGCTGGGGCTGTTTCGCAGCCGGATTACATCGCCCGGAGCAACGCCGGTGAACCTGGATCAATTCATTTTCCCTTAGGTGACCTATGGACTCGGTATTGCGCGCAGCGGCGATGTATCTGGCACTGATGGTGCTGTTCAAGATTGCCGGCCGACGTTCTCTGGCCGAACTGACGACCTTCGATTTTGTGCTGCTGATGATCATCGGTGAGGCGACGCAACAGGCGTTGCTGGGCGATGACTTTTCCCTGACCAATTCGATCGTGGTGATCGTGACGCTGATTGCCATCGATGTCGGCCTGTCGCTGCTCAAACAGCGCTCGCAATGGGTCTCGCAGCTGATCGATGGCGGGCCGACGATCGTCGTCGAGAATGGCAAGGTCCTGCACAAGCGCCTGCGCCACGCGCGCTTGATCGAGGCTGACATCATGGAGGCCGCGCGCTCGAGTCAGGGCATCGAAACCCTTGATCAAATCAAGTTCGCGATTCTTGAGCGTAACGGCAAGATATCGGTGATTGCTCAAGAGCCGTCGTAAGAACCGCTGCCGAATGCAGCATTCGGCAGCGGTTGCAAACGTCGCTCAAAGCATCGGTTTGCCGCCGGTAATCCCATATCGCTGACCGGTGATGTAACTGGCTTCATCCGACGCCAGTAACACATAAATCGGCGCGACTTCCACCGGTTGCCCAGGCCGGCCGAGCGGAGTCTGCCCGCCGAAGTTCTGCACTTCCTCATCGGGCATGGTCGAGACAATCAGCGGCGTCCAGATCGGCCCCGGCGCCACGCAGTTCACCCGAATATTCTTCGGTCCCAGCATCTGCGCCAGGCCAGCGGTGAAATTGGCAATCGCTCCCTTGGTGGTGGCGTAAGGAAGGAGGGTGGGTTTGGGCATGTCGGAGTTTACTGAGCTGGTATTGATGATCGAACTGCCGGATTTCATGTGCTTGAGCGCGGCCTGACAGATCCTGAAGATGGCGGTGATGTTGACGTCGAAGGTCATCACCCATTCTTCGTCCGGGATGTCCTCGAAGTTTTCGTGGGTCATCTGGAATGCAGCGTTGTTGACCAGAATATCGATCCGGCCGAAGCGCTCGACAGTCTTGTCCACCAACGCCTGGCACTGAGCCTTCTGCGCCAGATCGCCGGGCAGCAGCAGGCATTGACGACCGGCCTGCTCGACCCAGCGTGCGGTTTCCTGTGCGTCTTCATGTTCATTGAGGTAGGCGACGACGACATCCGCGCCTTCACGGGCAAAGGCAATCGCCACCGCGCGGCCGATGCCGCTGTCGGCGCCGGTGATCAGGGCGATCTTGCCATCCAGTCGGCCCGAGCCTTTATAGCTTTGTTCGCCACAGTCCGGGTACGGCTCCATTTTTCGCTGGGCGCCGGGGACTGGTTGGCTTTGTTTTGGGAAGGGTGGTTTTGGATAGTCAGTCATCGGGAAATCTCCGTGTTCAAGGCAGAAGAGTCAAAGGGTTGACCTCGGTGTTTTGCCTTGAGTTCGGTTGGATTTCAGGGGCTTTTTCAGTGATCGTTCAATGATCGTTCCCACGCAGAGCATGGGAACGATCGAACAAAAAAGGTCAGGCCTTGCGATTGATCAGGCTGCGCTCTATCCGCGCAATGCCTTCCTCCAGCAACGCCCGTGGGCAGCCGAAGTTCAGGCGTACAAACTGTTGTTTGTCATCGCCAAAATCCAGGCCTGCGCTCAACCCGACTTTGGCGTGTTCAAGGAAGAACTGTTGCGGGTTGTCCAGCCCCAGCGCGGTGCAATCGAGCCACGCCAGGTAGGTGCTTTGCGGCACGTTCATGGTAATCCCCGGCAACCGGGTGCGAACGGCGTCGACCAGGTAATCGCGGTTACTTTGCAGGTAAGCCATCAGCTCGGTCAGCCATGGCCCGGCTTCGCTGTAGGCGACGCGGGTGGCTTCCAGGCCCAGCGGGTTGACGCTGTCGACCATACCGCAACGGGCATGGTTGACTCGCTCAAGCACGGCCCGGTCCTGAATGATCATGAATGACGTTTTCAGGCCAGCAATGTTGTAGGCCTTGCTCGCTGACATCAGTGTGATCGTGCGCCGGGCAATTTCCGGGCTCAACGTTGCCATTGGTACGTGTTTGCGTCCGTCAAAGCACAGCTGCGCGTGGATCTCGTCGGAGATAATCCAGGCGTCCTGTTCCAGGCAGATGTCGGCGATGGCTTGCAGTTCTTCCCGAGGGAAAACCTTGCCCAACGGGTTGTGCGGGTTGCTCAACAGCAGCGCGCCGCCACCGTTCAGCGACTGGCTCAAGGTATCCAGCGGGGTGGCATAGGTTCCGTCAACTTGCGCATTGAAGTTCAGTTCGACCTTGTTCAGCCCCCAATGACCCGGGGCATGGCGCAGCGGCGGGTAGTTCGGGACTTGGACAACAACGTTCTGTTGCGGCTGGACCAGCGCCTTCAGCGCCATGTTGAAGCCCGACTCGACACCCGGCAGGAAGATCAGCTCTTGCGGCTCGACGCGCCAGGCGTATGTGTTCCAGAGGTCGGCAACAATGGCGTCGCGCAAGTCATCCGGGGCTACGCTGTAGCCGATCATCGGGTGTTCCAGGCGTTTTTGCAGGGCCTGGATGATCACCGGCGGCGCGGCGAAGTCCATGTCGGCCACCCACATCGGCAACACGTCGGCCGGGTAACGGGTCCATTTGGTACTGCCGGTGCCGTGGCGATCGAACACCTGATCAAAATCGAAAGTCATGCTCATCTCATAAAGGCCGGGATTAATTCGGCAGTCATGATAATCGCCAAGCCCTGTGGGAGCGAGCCTGCTCGCGTTGGCGGGATTGTTCCAAACAACACAAACCTTGTGGGAGCGGGCTTGCCCGCGATAGCGGTGGGTCAGTCGCCGTCCCTATTGAATGTGCGGCCGTCATCGCGGGCAAGCTCGCTCCCACACGTTTCGAGCCTACCAATTCATGACCGATAAACGGCCGGCGGTCGGTTTTCACACAAGTGCCGACAGCCTTGTCTACAGTTTGAAGTGTCGGCAGCCAGTCTGCCGCCACCGTGATTGTCCAGAAGAACCCGGCAAAAGTACCGGGTCTTCACCTGATCAGGAGTGCACGATGGACCTCAACCGTCGTCAGTTCTTCAAGGTCGCGGGTATCGGCCTTGCAGGCTCGAGCCTTGGCGCGCTGGGCATGGCCCCCGCGACTGCCTTCGCCGAGCAGGTGCGCCACTTCAAGCTCGCCCACACCCATGAAACCCGCAACACCTGCCCGTACTGCTCGGTAGGCTGCGGTTTAATCATGTACAGCCAGGGCGATGCCGCCAAGAATGTCGCGCAAAACATCATTCATATCGAAGGCGATGCCGACCACCCGGTCAATCGCGGCACCCTGTGCCCCAAAGGCGCAGGCCTGCTGGACTTCATTCACAGCCCCGGTCGTCTGCAATATCCAGAGGTGCGTAAGCCTGGCAGCAGCGAGTGGACGCGCATCTCCTGGGATGAAGCGCTGGATCGCGTCGCCGACCTGATGAAGGCCGACCGCGACGCCAACTTCATCGAAAAGAACGAGGAGGGCGAAACGGTAAACCGCTGGCTGACCACCGGTTTCCTCGCCGCGTCGGCAGCGTCCAACGAAGCCGGCTACATCACCCACAAGGTTGTTCGCAGCCTCGGCATGCTGGGGTTCGATAACCAGGCACGTGTCTGACATGGCCCGACGGTGGCAAGTCTTGCCCCGACGTTTGGCCGTGGTGCCATGACCAATACCTGGACCGATATCGCCAACGCGAATCTGATCCTGGTGATGGGCGGCAACGCAGCAGAAGCGCACCCGTGCGGTTTCAAATGGGTGACCGAAGCCAAGGCGCACAACGCTGCCAGGCTGATCGTGATCGACCCGCGTTTCACCCGGACCGCCTCGGTGGCCGACTATTACGCGCCGATTCGTACCGGCACCGATATCGCCTTCATGGGCGGGCTCATCAACTACCTGCTGACCGAGGACAAGATTCAGCACGAGTACGTGCGCAACTACACCGACCTGTCATTCCTCGTCGACCCCGGCTTCAGTTTCGAGGACGGGATCTTCAGCGGCTATGACGCGGCCAAGCGTCGTTATACCGACAAGACCACCTGGAACTATCAATATGCCGAGGACGGCTTCGCCAAGGTCGACCCGACCCTGCAAGACCCGCGTTGTGTCTACCAGCTGCTCAAGCAGCACTACAGCCGTTACAACCTGGAACTGGTGAGCCAGATCTGCGGCATGCCGACCGAATCGATCCAGAAGATCTGGGAAGAAATCGCCACCTGCTCGCAACCGGGCAAGACCATGACGATTCTCTATGCCCTGGGCTGGACCCAGCATTCGATCGGTTCGCAGATCATCCGCAGCGCGGCGATGGTGCAACTGCTGCTGGGCAACGTCGGCATGCCCGGCGGCGGAGTCAACGCCTTGCGCGGGCACTCCAACATCCAGGGCCTGACCGACCTCGGACTACTGTCGAACACCTTGACCGGCTATCTGACCCTGCCCAGCGACAGCGAGCAGGATTACGACATCTACATCTTCAAACGGGCGCTGAAGCCGTTGCGTCCAGGACAGATGTCCTACTGGCAGAACTACGGCAAGTTTCATGTCAGCCTGATGAAGTCCTGGTACGGCGCCAATGCCACGGCAGAGAATCATTGGGGCTACGACTACCTGCCCAAGATAGACGTCCCCAGCTACGACATCCTGAAAATGTTCGACATGATGGGCCAGGGCAAGGTCAACGGTTACATGTGCCAGGGCTTCAACCCGATCGCCGCGCTGCCGGATAAAAACCGGGTGACGGCGGCACTGGCCAAACTGAAGTGGCTGGTGATCATGGATCCGCTGGCCACCGAAACCTCCGAGTTCTGGAAAAACGTCGGGCCGTACAACGATGTGAAGAGCGCCGACATTCAGACCGAAGTGATTCGCCTGCCCACCACCTGCTTTGCCGAGGAGGACGGCTCGCTGGTCAACAGCAGTCGCTGGCTGCAATGGCACTGGAAAGGCGCCGACGGCCCGGGATTGGCGCGGACCGACATCCGTATCATGAGCGAATTGTTCCTGCGCCTGCGCCAGCGTTATCAGGCCAATGGCGGTGCCTATGCCGAGCCGATGATGAAACTGTCGTGGCCCTACAAAGTGCCTGAAGAACCGTCGCCGGAAGAACTGGCCAAGGAAATCAACGGCAGCGCCACCGCCGACTTCACCGACGCCACCGGCGCAACAATCAAGGCCGGCGCGCAACTGGCCGGTTTCGGCCAGCTCAAGGATGACGGCAGCACCGCGTCCGGTTGCTGGATTTTCTGCGGCAGCTGGACCGAGGCGGGCAACCAGATGGCCCGGCGCGACAACAGCGACCCCTACGGCACGCACCAGCACCAGGGTTGGGCCTGGGCCTGGCCGGCAAACCGGCGGATTCTCTACAATCGCGCATCATGCGATCCCCAAGGCAAACCCTGGGCCGAAAACAAGCGACTGGTGTGGTGGACCGGCAAGGTCTGGGCCGGCACCGACGTGCCGGACTACAAAGCAGATTCACCGCCGGAAGCCGGGATGAATCCGTTCATCATGGCCCCCGAGGGTGTAGCGCGGTTTTTCACCCGCGACAATATGGCCGAAGGGCCGTTCCCCGAGCACTACGAGCCGTTCGAGACGCCGATCGGCATCAACCCGCTGCATCCGAAAAACAAGAACGCCACCAGCAACCCCGCCGCGCGGATCTTCGATTCGGTATGGGACACCCTCGGCGTGGCCAAGGACTATCCGTACGCGGCCACCAGCTACCGGCTGACCGAGCATTTCCACTTCTGGAGCAAGCATTGCAAGCTCAACGCCGTCACCCAGCCCGAGCAATTCGTCGAGATCGGCGAGGTGCTGGCCAAGGAGAAAGGCATCGTCGCCGGTGACAAGGTGCGTGTCAGCTCCAAGCGCGGCTTCATTGAAGCGGTGGCGGTAGTGACCAAACGTATCAGGCCGTTGCAGGTCAACGGCCAGGTGGTGCACCACATCGGTATCCCGTTGCACTGGGGCTTCACCGGCCTGACGCGCCACGGTTACCTGACCAACACCTTGGTGCCGTTCCTCGGCGATGGCAATTCCCAGACCCCGGAATCCAAGTCATTCCTGGTCAACGTGGAGAAAGTCTAAATGGCCAGCCAAGACATCACCGCCCGTTCGGCCACCACCACTGTGCCGCCTTCGGTGCGCACGCAAGAGGAAGTGGCCAAGCTGATCGACACCACCAAGTGCATCGGCTGCAAGGCCTGCCAGGTCGCCTGCTCAGAATGGAACGAGCTGCGCGACGACGTCGGTCATAACCTGGGCACCTACGACAATCCCCAGGACCTCACGGCAGACACCTGGACCTTGATGCGCTTCACCGAGCATGAAACCGATGCCGGCAATCTTGAATGGCTGATTCGCAAGGACGGCTGCATGCACTGCGCCGAACCCGGCTGCCTGGCGGCGTGCCCCAGCCCTGGGGCGATCATCAAGTACGCCAACGGCATCGTCGATTTTGACCAGGACCATTGCATTGGTTGCGGCTATTGCATCACCGGTTGTCCATTCAATATTCCGCGCATCTCGCAAAAGGACCATAAGGCCTACAAATGCACGCTGTGTTCGGACCGCGTGGCGGTGGGGCTGGAGCCGGCCTGCGTGAAAACCTGCCCGACCGGCGCCATCGTGTTCGGGACCAAGGAAGACATGAAGGAACACGCGGCGGAACGGATCGTCGACCTCAAGAGTCGTGGCTTCGACAACGCAGGCCTGTATGACCCCGAAGGGGTTGGCGGCACCCACGTCATGTACGTGCTGCACCACGCTGACACGCCGAAATTGTATGCCGGCCTGCCGAGCGCCCCGGTGATCAGTCCGCTGGTGGATCTGTGGAAAGGTGTGAGTAAACCCTTGGGCTTGCTCGCCATGGGGCTGGCGGTGCTGGCCGGATTCTTCCACTACGTGCGCGTCGGGCCGCAGCTGGTTGAGGAGGACGAACTCCCGACCACCGTCGATCCTGCGGTGCATGAAGTCGATCCGTCGGTACACACCTTTGATCCGCGCGGGGAGGACAGACCATGATCCGCAGACAGATCCTGCGCTACACCTCGAACCAGCGCACCAACCACTGGCTGGTGGCGATCCTCTTCTTCATGGCGGCGTTGTCGGGGTTGGCGTTGTTTCATCCGGCGCTGTTCTGGCTCAGCCACCTGTTTGGCGGTGGGCCGTGGACGCGCATTCTGCATCCGTTCATGGGCGTGGTGATGTTCGTCCTGTTTCTGGGATTGGTGATTCAATTTTTTCGGGCGAACTTCTTTATCACCAATGACCGTTTATGGCTGCGGCGCGTCGGGCGGGTGATCCGCAACGAAGAGGAGGGCGTGCCGGCGATCGGCAAGTACAACCCGGGGCAGAAGCTGCTGTTCTGGACATTGCTGCTGTGCATGCTGGTGTTGCTGTTCAGCGGGTTGGTGATCTGGCGTGCGTACTTCAGCGAGTACTTCGGCATCACCAGCATTCGCTGGGCCATGTTGCTGCATGCGTTGGCGGGGTTTGTGCTGGTGCTGAGCATCATCGTGCACATCTATGCCGGGATCTGGATCAAGGGCTCGGTCAGCGCAATGACGCATGGCTGGGTCAGCCGCGCCTGGGCGAGGAAACACCATGAACTCTGGTACCGGGAAGTCACCCGGGACGAGCACCCCGACCGGCCGATCAACAAAAAAGGATAACCCCCTTGGCGACGATTCTTGAGCCTGGAGAGATTGAAGCGGCGGCGAGTTCACCGCCGTTTCTGCACTTGCCGCCGAGCAATGTGTTCGAGTTACGGGCGCTAAGGCTGGAACGCCTGGTCGAAGGGCATCCGCTGGCTGACTACCTGCGATTGATTGCAGGCCTTTGTCATGTCCAGCAAAGCCTGATGGACGATCCGCCAATGACGACTTTGCCCGATCCCGAGCGACTGAAAGTCTGCCAGCAACACGGCTTGCCACCGTTCGCTGCCGACAGTCTGGTGCGCGAAGACGCTTGGTTGCCGTACCTCGACGCCTTGTTGCAGCGATATCACCCACCGCCGCAACCGGCAGTCGAGAAAGCAGTGACCACCTTGCGCAGCGCCAATAGCGGACAACTCAAGGCCTGGGCGATCGCGTTGGTCAGCGGCCAGTTCGCGCTGCTGCCAGCCGCATTGGTGCCGTTTCTCGGTGCTGCAATGCAGGCAGCCTGGAGCCACTGGTTGCTGAACACGCCCAACCTGCAACTCAAACCCGGCGACAGCCTCAGCCAATGCCCGGCCTGTGGTTCACCGGCCATGGCCGGGGTGATTCGCCATCGCGGCAAATACAACGGCTTGCGTTATCTGGTCTGCTCGCTGTGTGCCTGCGAATGGCACGTAGTGCGGGTCAAATGCGTGTACTGCGAGCAGAGCAAAGGCCTTGAATACGTCAGCCTCGATGACGACCGCCACGCCGCCAATCAGGCCCCGTTGCGCGCGGAAGTCTGCCCCGGTTGCCGCAGTTACCTGAAATTGCTCTATCTGGAAAACGACGCCGAGGCCGAAGCGCTTTCAGCGGACCTGACCAGCCTGATGCTGGACATGCGCCTGGAACAGGAAAACTACCAGCGCCCGGCGCCGAATCTTCTGCTGTCCCCCGGAGGCGATTAAGCACACCGGCTACACTCAGGCGCGACGGTCAACGTTTGCGGGAGCGCCTGATGTCCACCCGATCCGCCAGCCAACCCTTGCGGCTGCCCTCCATCGACAGTTTGCTGCGCCATCCTGCCTGCCAACCGCTGGCCGAGCGTTATGGCCGTGACGCACTGCTGACCAGCCTGCGGCAATTACTCGATGACTTGCGCGAACCGGTGCTTTCAGGGCAACTCGATGCGCTTGAAGTCGCGCCCGAGGTATTGGCGGGCAGGGCCGGCGAGCGTCTGGCCATCCAGCATCGCAGCCACGTCCGGCGAGTGTTCAATCTCACCGGCACGGTGCTGCACACCAATCTGGGGCGGGCGTTGTTGCCGCAGGAAGCCATCGAAGCCGTGCAAATGGCCGCCCGTTATCCGCTCAATCTCGAATTCGATCTGCGAAGTGGCAAACGGGGCGACCGTGATGATTTGATCGAAGGCCTGATCCGTGAGTTGACTGGCGCTGAAGCGGTAACGGTGGTCAACAACAACGCGGCCGCCGTGTTGCTGACGCTCAACAGCCTGGGCGCGCGCAAGGAAGGCATCATTTCGCGCGGTGAACTGATCGAAATCGGCGGCGCTTTTCGCATTCCCGACATCATGGCGCGAGCCGGAGTCAGGCTGCACGAAGTGGGTACCACCAATCGCACCCATGCCCGCGATTACGAAGCGGCCATCGGTCCGCGTAGCGGCTTGGTCATGCGCGTGCACGCGAGCAACTACAACATCGAAGGTTTCACCGCTCGGGTACCGACCGCCGAGTTGGCGCAACTCGCTCATAAACACGGACTACCGCTGCTCGAAGACCTTGGCAGCGGCAGCCTGCTGGACCTGACGCGCTGGGGCTTGCCCGCCGAACCGACGGTGCGCCAGGCGTTGCTCGATGGCGCGGACATCGTCACCTTCAGCGGCGACAAGTTGCTCGGTGGTCCGCAAGCCGGGTTGATTGTCGGCCGCAAAGACCTGATTGCGCGGATCAAGAAGAACCCCCTCAAGCGTGCGCTACGAGTCGACAAACTGACCCTGGCTGCGCTCGAAGCGGTGTTGGGCCTGTACCGCGATCCTGATCGGCTGGCCGAACGTCTTCCGAGTTTGCGCCTGCTCACCCGGGCGCAGGCCGATATCCTCGCTCAAGCGCAACGCCTGCAACCGTCGCTGGCCACGGTGTTGGGTGACGGCTGGAGCGTCAGCGCGGTACCGTCGCTCGGCATGATCGGCAGCGGCAGCCAACCGGTGGCACGTTTGCCAAGTGGCGCATTGTGCCTGCGCCCGCAAACCTCCAAACGTCTTCGCGGAAGACGCCTGCATGGTTTGGAAGCGGCGTTGCGAGCCTTGCCGATTCCCGTACTTGGGCGTATCGATGACGATGCGTTGTGGCTGGATTTGCGGCAACTGGACGACGAGCCGGCGTGGCTGGCTCAACTCGATCAATTGCAGGAGGAGGGCCGGGAAGGGTGATTGTCGGTACCGCAGGGCATATCGATCACGGCAAGACTTCATTGCTCCAGGCCTTGACCGGCCAGGCCGGCGATCGTCGTCGGGAAGAACGCCAACGCGGCATGACCATCGACCTGGGCTATATCTATGCGGCCCTGGAACCGGGCGCCAGCCTGACGGGTTTTATCGACGTGCCCGGTCACGAGCGTTTCACCCACAACATGCTCGCCGGGGCACAGGGCATTGATCTGGCATTGTTGGTGGTGGCCGCGGACGACGGTGTCATGCCGCAGACTCGCGAACATCTGGCCATCGTTGAACTGTTGGGAATCCCGCGGGCATTGGTTGCGATCACTAAATGCGATCGGGTTGATGGAACCCGAGTGCAGGCTGTCCGCGAACAGATCGAAACCTTGCTGGCTCCCGGGCCGTATGCCGGCGCGCCGCAGATCGCGCTGTCGAGTGTGACCGGGGAGGGCATCGAAACGCTGCGCCAAGCCTTGCTCGACGCACAAAAACAAGTCCTGCAACGCAGCACCCGCGGCGGCTTTCGCCTGGCCATCGATCGCGCTTTCAGTGTCGCTGGTGCCGGCATCGTGGTGACCGGCACGGCGTTGTCAGGGCAGGTTGCGGTGGGCGATACGCTGCTGCTCGGCCCGCAGGGAAAACCCGTTCGCGTGCGGGGTTTGCATGCGCAAAATCAGGCCGCAGACACCGCGTTTGCCGGCCAGCGAGTCGCGTTGAACCTGAGCGCCGAGCGCCTGGCCCTGGAGCAGATTCACCGTGGCCACTGGTTGCTGGCCGAGTGGCTGTATGCGCCGACCCAGCGCCTGGATATCGAGATGCAGTTATTGGCCAGCGAACCCAAGGCCTTCGAGCACTTTCAGCCCGTGCATGTGCACTTGGGTACTCAGGATGTGACCGGGCGGGTCGCGTTGCTGGAGGGGACCAGCCTCGCACCGGGTGAGCACAGGCTCGCGCAGATCCTGCTGAATGCGCCGGTGTACGCGGTGAAGGGCGACCCCTTGATCCTGCGTGATCAGAGCGCCCAACGCACGCTCGGCGGTGGTCGGGTGCTTGACCCGTTCGCACCAACCCGACAACGCCGCAGTCCCGAGCGCTTGGCGCAACTGCAGGCGCTGGCCTCAAGCAACGAGTTGGAAGCGGTCCTGCCTGCGTTATTGGCCAACAGCGACACCGGGCTCGATCCGCAGCGTCTGGAGCGTCAGTTCAACCGTCCGCGCAGTACCTGGGTTTTGCCGGATGATGTGCGCTTGATCGACACCCGCCAAGGTCCGCTGTTGTTCAGCGCTGCCCGATGGGAGGCGCTGAAGGCACCGGTACTGGAACACCTCGCCCGCTTCCATCAACTTGAACCGGACCAAATGGGCCCGGACCGTGATCGGCTGCGTCGCTTCACCGGCACATCACTGGACCGGGCGACGTTTATCAGCCTGCTCGACGAATTACTCGCCAGTGGCGCCATCACTGCCAGCGGGCCGTGGTTGCATTTGCCTGACCATCAGGTGCGGTTGAGCGAAGACGACGAAATGTTATGGCAACAGTTGCAGCCATTGTTCGAGCAAGCGGGTTTCAATCCGCCGTGGGTGCGCGACCTCGGCCATGATGAAGTGGCGGTGCGCATGCTGCTGCGCAAAATGGCGAGGTTGGGATTACTGCATCAAGTCGTCCGTGACCTGTTTTACACCGATGCGATAGTGCGCCGGTTGGCGGCTATGCTTGTGCAACTGGCCGCGCAGAACCCGGTGATTCAGGTCTCGGCGTTTCGCGATGCGGTGGGCCTCGGTCGCAAGCGCAGTATCCAGATTCTCGAATACTTCGACCGGCTTGGTTTGACCCGACGGTTTGGCGACAAGCGCCATCTCCGTCTCGACAACGCCCTGGCCCAACGAACAGATAACTGACTTCAAGGAAGGCAATCGCGCCCGGTGGCGCGGCCGGGCTTCAAACCCGGTTGGGGACGGCATCCGTTCCCGGGCAGGTTCGACTCCGGCTGCCTTCCGCCATTTTCCCTTTCACTTGAGCAACCGGGCATCGAGCCCAAAGCGTTCCTGAGAAACAAGTTTGAATTGATCCGCGGCCAGGTCACAGCTCACCAACAGATTCCATGAATGACGGGTAACCGCAGACGGGATGAGCCAATTCGGGTTCGGCACATCTTCGGGCTGAACAACCTTGATGAAATTCGAGTCCAGCACTCCGTCCTTACTGCATGAAACCAAGCCTGCCGGGCGTCAGGCGCTCTAATCTCTCTCGCCTGACTGGAGCGACCACATTAAACGTTGCACTTCCGACGACCAACCCGAAAAACATGTGGGGCAAATCCTCGATTTTTTGATTTTTGACGGCACTTGTGGGACTTGGGCTTAAGCCAAATCCACACATTTTAGATCGCGTGTTTAACGACACTCAGTGTTACTTCGCGAAGGCTACAACACCTTGCGTCGTTGCCTACAGGTGCGTAAGAATCCGCCGGCTTGTGCGCCTGGTGCCTGGGCTCTATCGTTTTCCGGTCGCTGAAAAACAGTGATGGGGTTTGGTAGACCCTCAGCATCGACGCATAGCGTCACCTTGTTCGGCCCTTCTTAGGGCTGCGTTTTATGGTGGCCATGCGCAGGGCTCCTTCGGGGGCGCCGGTTCCGATGCCCGGTCTACCAACCTTCGTATGGCCGCCACCCTCCGTTTGGTAGCGAGAAGGTGATGGCTTCTTTTAAGCAGCATCGGAGTTTCATCTATGGTCAAACCAACACCGAATCCCCCGGACGTAGATCCGACATCGCAGTTCGAAAGCCCCGATCAAAAAAAGCACGACGAGGCCGCCGAGCGCGCCCTCGACTTCCATTTCCCGTCGACTGCCGACATCAAAGCCACGCCGCGTACGCCCAGCTCCCTGTTTGCCGTCGACCCGCAGGCCACTACCGAAACCTTGGTGGTTTATCTGGTCGAGACGCTGGCCTCGGTCGATGTAATGGTTCACCAGTTGGTGGATCTTCTGGACGGTGGGTCGCGCAATGCCCTGCTGGGCATTTCGAACAACGTCATGCTGGCGGAGATCACGGCGAACCGAGTGCTGGATCAAATCGATTCATCTAAGTAGCCACTGCCTCTGTGGCGAGGGTGCTTGCGCCCGTTAGGCTCTGCAGCCGTCAAGCTTCGCGGGCTCGACAGCTGCTACAGAGTCGGAGCGCGAGTGTTTTCGCGCTGTTATCGCATGGGCCTGTTGGTCACTGCATCACATAACGCCCAGGTGCCGACTCAATCGCCGGGTATTGGGCATTACCGGTGTGCAGCACCGAAGGCTGGCGTTCGCCGGCCTGTTCAGCCAGCCAGACAAACCAGTCATTCCACCAGCTGCCCGAATGCTGCTGGGCATTCTTGAACCAGGTTTCGGGGTCTTTGGTGACCCGATTGTTGGTCCAGTAGTGGCGTTTTTCCTTGGCGGGCGGGTTGATCACCCCGGCGATATGCCCCGAGGCTCCCAACACAAAACGCTTGGTCCCGCTGAGCAACTCGGTGCTGGCGTAAGCACTTCTCCACGGCACGATGTGATCGTCGTGGGTGGCGAGGATGTACGCTGGAGCATCGATGGCGCGCAGGTCCAGCTTGACCCCGCAGCAGTCCAGCTCGCCGGATTTCAGGTCGTTCTGCAGATAGGTGTGGCGCAGGTACCAGCAGTACATCGGGCCTGGAAGGTTGGTGCTGTCGTTGTTCCAGAACAGCAGGTCGAGGGCGTTGGGTTTCTGGCCCTTGAGGTATTTGTCGACGTTGTAGTTCCACCACAAGTCGTTGGGGCGCAGGAGCGAGAAGGTATTGCCCATGTCTTCGCCCTTGAACAGGCCGATGGGGCCATTCACGCCGCCGATGGTGCGCTCGCGGTAGGCCACCAGTTGCTCGTCGACGAAGATGTCGATGGGACCGGTGTCGAGGTAGTCGAGGAAGGTGGTCAGCAGGCTCACGCTGGCGATTTCTTTATCACCACGCGCAGCAAGGACGGCCAGCGCCGAGCTCAATAGCGTGCCGCCGATACAGAAACCTACGCAATTGGGGCGTTGCTCACCGCTGATCTCACGAGTCACCTGCAAACCTATGATGATGCCGGTCTCGATCAGGTCATCCCAAGTGGTGCCGGCGTGTTCCTGATCAAAGTTACGCCACGACATCAGAAACACCGGATGGCCCTGTTGCAACAGGTGGCGGACCATCGAGTTGTCCGGGCGCAGATCGAGGATGTAGTACTTGTTGATCGACGGCGGTACGACGAATACCGGGCGCTGATACTGGGTTTCACTTTGCGGGTAGTACTGAATCAGTTGAAAGAGTTCGTTCTCGAAAACCACTTCGCCGGGCGTGTTCGCCAGATCGACGCCGACCTTGAAGGCACCGCTGTCGCACTGGCGCATCTTGCCTTCCTGCAGGTCGCTGGCCAGGTGCAACATGCCGGTCAGGAGGCTGCTCCCTTGGGTATCGACCACACGTTGCAGGGCATCGGGGTTGCTGGCCAGGAAGTTGCTCGGCGCGCCAGCGGCAATCGCTTGTTCCACGAGGTACAGCAGACGCTGGCGTGGTTTTTTGTCCTTGATCGGCAGCTGGTCGAGCAGTTTCAGGAGAAAGCCTGCGTTAAGCAGGTAAAACGCCGCGAGGGAACCAAACAGAGGCTGGCTCCAGTTTCCGCTGGCAAAACGTCGATCTTCGAAGCTGAACGGCTGACCGGTCAGCAGACGCTGGCCGAGTTCACCCCATTGCTGTTGATAGTCCGATTGCAGGCTGTCGAGGGTATCGCGTGGCAGGTCAAACCACTCATTGTATTGCTGCCCCGTGAACCACGGATTGGTGCTGACCCAGAGACGTAATTGTTGCACTGCAAAGGAGGCAATGAACGGGACCTGGCCTGACCAGAAAGTGTTGAAGGTATGCGCGTTGTTGTCCATGGAACTCCTTGCCCACATCAGTAAACCGAGCAGAAAAAAAGCGCGGCGCCGGACTTCGGCGCCGCGTTAGCAGTCAAGCAAGCAGTCCTGTGTTTCTTCTATCGCTCGATGACCAGGCTGACGCCTTGGCCGCCACCGATGCACAACGTGGCCAGGCCTTTCTTGCCATCGCGACGAATCAACTCGTGCACCAACGACACCAGAATCCGCGCACCCGATGCACCGATCGGATGACCCAGGGCAATCGCACCGCCGTTGACGTTGACCTTGCTGGTGTCCCAGCCCAGTTCCTTGCCAACCGCCAGTGATTGTGCGGCGAACGCTTCATTGGCTTCGATCAGGTCGAGGTCATCCAGGCTCCAGCCGGCTTTAGTCAATGCCAGGCGAGTGGCCGGCACCGGGCCGATGCCCATGATCGATGGGTCCACACCGGCGCTCGCGTAAGCCTTGATGCGCGCCAGCACCGGTAAACCGAGGACCAGTGCCTTGGCAGCGCTGGCCAGCAACAGCACGGCGGCGCCGTCGTTGAGTGTCGACGAGTTGCCGGCGGTCACGCTGCCGTTTTTCTGGAATGCGGGTTTGAGATTGCCCAATGCCTGCAGCGTGCTGTCCGGACGAGGCTGTTCGTCGGTGTCGAACACCAGCGGATCACCCTTGCGTTGTGGAATCAGGATCGGGGTGATTTCACGCTTGAAGTAACCCGCCTCGATGGCCGCGGCGGCTTTTTGTTGCGAGGCCGCGGCGAAGGCGTCCTGATCTTCGCGACTGAGGCTGTACTGCTCCGCCAGATTTTCCGCGGTGATGCCCATGTGGTAGTCGTTGAAGGCGTCCCACAAGCCATCCTGAATCACGCTGTCTTGCAGTTGCGCATGGCCCAGACGCAGACCGGTGCGTGCCTTGGGCAGAACGTATGGTGCCAGGCTCATGTTTTCCTGACCGCCGGCAATAATCAGTTCGGCGTCGCCACAGCGGATCGCCTGGAAGGCGAGCTGGACAGCCTTGAGACCGGAGCCGCATACCTTGTTCAGGGTCAGGGCAGGGGTGGTATGGGGCAGGCCGGCCTTGATTGCGGTCTGGCGTGCCGGGTTTTGCCCAGAACCTGCGGTGAGCACCTGGCCGAGGATCACTTCATCGATCTGGGCCCCGTCGAGGCCTGTCTGTTCCAGCAGCTGACGGATGACCGCCGCGCCCAGTTCGGTGGCTGGAATCGCAGACAAGGCACCCTGGAAACTGCCGATGGCGGTACGCGTAGCGGCAACGATTACGACTTCGTTCATGCATGACCTCATTAAGATTGTGTCGAGCAGAAGCGGGGCGTCCATGCCCCGACAGGCCTATTGCATGTTCATGCCGCCGTTGACCGAGAAGTCGGCACCGGTGCTGTAGCCCGATTCATCGGAGGCCAGCCACGCCACGATGGAGGCGATTTCTTCGGGTTGGCCAAGACGCCCGACCGGTGTGGCCGCGATCATGGTGTCGAGAATGTCCGGGCGGATTGCCGCGGTCATGCTGGTCTGGATGTAGCCCGGGGAGACGGTGTTGACGGTCACGCCCTTGCCGGACACTTCCCGGGCCAGTGCCATGGTGAAGCCATGGATACCGGCTTTGGCCGCGCTGTAGTTGGTCTGGCCGAACTGGCCGCGCTGACCGTTGATCGAGGAGATGTTGATGACCCGACCCCAGCCTTTGGCCAACATGCCTTCAATCACCTGTTTGGTGGTGTTGAACACGCCAGTCAGGTTGGTGCCGATCACCGCGTTCCAGTCTTCGGGAGTCAGTTTGCGAAAGGAAGCATCCCGCGTGATCCCGGCATTGTTGATCAGCACATCGATCGGGCCGAATTGCTCACGTGCCATCTCGAACGCCTTGCGGGTCGATTCCCAATCGGTGATGTCGCCGTAAATGCACTCGAACTGGTAACCCGCCGCCAACTGAGTGGCGATCCACTCGTTCTTGCGGGCGGAATCAGCGCTACAACCCACAATTACCTTGAATCCTTCCTTGTACAGCCGCTGGCTTATCGCAGTACCAATCCCACCCATACCACCCGTTACCAACGCAATACGACCAAGCGACTTCATAGACGACTTCCTTTTTTTCTTTTGCGTTGCAAGATGGGGGGATTGTTCGGTATTGCGGGGGCGTGCGGAAGTGTTGAGAGGTGACTGTCTGGTGTCCAACGGTGCCATGGAGTTCTTTTCGGATCACTGGCGAAAAATGATGAATATCTATACCAGGATCAATATTCGGAATTGAACCGCCAGTTAATATTTGATTTACCGCAGATCAGTTATGGCTCCAGACAGGACGTTGGGTTCCACAGGTCAATGAGGACGTCATGTACAGAATGAGTTCAGGCTATGCCAACGTACTGGTCAATACGCTGTCGGCGGAAGGACTGGATGTCGCCAACCTCTGCCAGGAGGCTGGACTGGAAATGCAGATCGCGAACACGCCAGGAGCGCTGTGCGAGCGAAGGGTGATCTATCGATTGTGGCAGCTGTCCGCGCAAGCCAGCAGGGATCCGGATATCGGCTTGAAAGCCTACGGGCATTTTCATCCCGGCAGTTTTCAGATTGTCGGTTACACCATGATGTCTAGCCTTAACCTGAAGCGGGCGCTTGAGCGCCTGGTGCGTTTCAGCCCGTTGATCGGCACCGGGTTCAGTCTGTTTTTTGTCCCGGAGCAGCAGCACTACCGATTGGCATCGCTCGATCATCAACAGTCCGGCTCTATCAAACCCCGTCAATATGCCGATGCAGGGTTGGCTTCTTTGCTCGGCTTCTGTCGTTGGCTGGGCGACGGCAAGTTACCGCAGCCCCTGAGTGTGGAATTCAGCTATCCCAAACCGCAGGACACGTCCGAACATGAACGACTGTTTGGTTGCGACCTGCATTTCGGTTCGGCCTATGACAGCATTCTGTTTGACGGACAGGAAATTCTGCGACCGCTGAGCATGGCCAACGAGGCGTTGGCGGTGCTGCATGACAGCTTTGCCGAGGCACAACTGGATCTGCTGTTCGGCTTTTCCATTGTCGGCAGGATTCGGGCGCTGATTACCGAGCGCTTGAGTCAGGGCCAAGGGCAGTGCGATATGGAATCGATTGCCGCTGCATTGAACATCAGCAAGCGAACACTGCAACGCGCACTGGAGAAAGAAGGAACGCAATTCACGGATGTGCAAAACGCGGTTCGGCGGCAACTGGCCGATTTTTATCTGCGCCATTCTCATTTCAACATGAAGCATGTGGCCTATCTGCTTGGTTTTCATGACCACAGCAGCTTCAACAAAGCCTGCTCCCGCTGGTTTGGCATGACGCCTGGTCAGTACCGGTCCGATTAATCGTTTGAAATCGAGGAAGCCGCGCCGGTGTGACGCGGGATTTCCTCGGCGTTCAACGTTATTTCACCGGAGGTTTTTTTACGCCTTTCTTGCCCTTCGCAGGTTTGCGCACGGGGCTCACAACCTTGGCAATGGGCTCAGGGAGCACGACAGCGACTTTTTGCTCGATCGGCTTGGCGGATGTTGGCTTGGGCGTTACTGGCGGGACTTTCTGCTTGATTGGCTCTGGGGTTATCGCCGGGACTTTCTCCTCGATGACATCGGCCTCACCGGGTGGTTGGGTCAGGCTGAAACCTGGCAACGGGACGTCGAGCAGCGTGTGCAGCTCACACCAGAATGGGTTGTCTGCGCCGCTGGTCAGCAGTTCCGGCAGCAAATTGGCGACAGCCGCCAGCACTTGTTGGCGCTCTTCAACTTCAACCAGCATCAAGGGCAGGCTGTGCAGGCTTTCTCGCGGGTGGGTGGCCACCAGCAGTTTTTGCTGGCGCAGGGCTTCACGCAGATCAAGTGGTTCGGCACTGTAATCCTGGAGCAGCACCTGCAGTTGCAGGATCAGTTTCTCGACGCTTTCCTTGCCCGGCTCGTCGCTGTCGCGGCCCAGCAGGAACAGGATGCGTATCAACGCTTCCATCAAACCGCCAAGGGGCAGGACATCCTGCAGGCGTTCGATCAAGACCTTGTCGTGCTGTTCGGCATGTTCCTGCAGATTTCGCCGGGATGCATTGCCGGTCAGGCTATTGAGTGCGCCATACACGCCGTAGAAACACATCTCCTGGGCGGCATCACGCAGATCTCGGTAACCGTTCAAAGCGTCCTGCACCTGATTGGAAAACAATGCCTGCCATGCCAGCAATGGGTTGTTCTGGCTGGCGGGGTGACGATCCTTGTTCACTTGGGCGGCGCTTTCTGCCAACCACCACAACGCCGGATTCAAACTGTTCCACATCACTTGCTGCTGATGGAAAGGGTGGGCCTTGCGCATCAGTTCAGCGCTCGGTTCATTGATCAACGGGCGCAACCACGGGCGTACGAAGCCATCGTAAAGATTGTTGTTGATGGCGGAAGCACGCTCGACCAGCGCGAATTCTTGATCGTCATCGCGCGGCGGATGGACATCGCCATGGATGTCGGCAATGCGCCGCGGCTCAAAACTCACGGCGTACGGCGTCGCTGAATTTTCCGGCAGATCATCAATCAGCATTTCGTACAGCCCGGCTGGCAGGGCATTGATCGCGTCGACCGCGCCGAGTAATTGGCGGTGCTCGCGTCGGGCTACTTCGCCGGAAACGAAAATGCCCAGATGGCCGATGCTGGCGTGCCGCAAGTAAACGATGGTGCGACCGGCATTTTGCAGCGCGAGATCACTGGGATACACGTCGGTGATCCAGTCCAGCGCCTGTTGCGGGGAGGTGATGTTGTCGCCGTACGAGCAGAACACCACCACCGGCACTTCGATACGTTTGAGGTCGAGCCCGCTGCTCTTGCGCCCGAGGCCGCCGGACAGCTGATTGCCGATGAACAGGTCGTCGACAATCATCTCGATCTCTTCGCCGTTGAGCAGGGTCGGGCTGCCCCACCAGCGTTCGAAATCCAGAAAACGTACGGCCTCGCTGTCGACTTCACTGAACAGGTGGTAGTACTTGCCCCACCAGCTGTTGGCCGGGTCCAGGCTCTCGAAGTTACTGACCAGCCAGGTCCCGTCGAAACGGTCATTACCGAGGTCGCTACCGAGACGCGCCATCCAGCCACCGCCCAGCAAACCACCGGTGTAGCGCATCGGATTGCGCCCATTGACCCCGGCCCAGTACGACAACGGCGCGCCGTTGACGATGATCAGCCCCGGCAACTCCGGCCGCGTGGCGGCCAGGCCCATCAGCGCCCAACCTGCCTGGCAGTTGCCGATCGCCACGGGTTTGGCGCTGTCGGGATGCCGCTCGCTGACGACTTCGATGAATCGGGCCTGGGCTTCAACGATATCGGCGAGGGTTTGCCCTGGGCGTGGCGAGTGGCTGAACGAGATGAAATAGGTGGGGTGGCCGGCTCTCAGGCTTTCGCCGATGACCGAATCCTGTTTGAAACCACCGATGCCCGAGCCGTGGCCACCGCGTGGGTCGATGATGATCACCGGCTGCTTTTTACGGTCGATCTGTTGACCGGGGCCCGCGAGGATCTGCAGCAGCGAGTAATTGACCGGGCGGCGCAGGTCCGCGCCGTCGATCAGGACTTCATGATTGAACTTGAGCAGCAGCGGGTACCCGGCGCGTTCGTGGGCCAGCGTGTTGTCGCCACGCTGACGCAAGGTGTCCCAGAACAGCACACTGCGTTGGCCGAAGTCCGTGAAGTATTCCTGCCAGTCAGCAGCCGTTGGTTGTCTGAGTTGCCCAAGGCTTAAAGGTGCGAAGGTTTTTGCCTGGCGCTTTTGCACGGCATCGAGAACGTTACGGGTATTGAGACGCTGCAGATGATTCAGGTGTTCGAACAAGCCGGCGGGTTCGCAACGCTCTTCATCTTGCATCGCAATATTTTCTTCCTGACCCATCTTGATCTCCTGACGCTGTGCATGGGGATCGGCCCTTCTGAACCCTTTAGTTATAGAGAACCAGCCTGGCCGTTCGATGAGCAGGAGTCTACAGCGAATAAGGAGGGCTTGAGCAACGTTTATTTTGCACCGCACAAAAATAGGCATTGCCAAATTGTTTTGTGCGCTGCAATATTAAGGCTAACGCGATGACTGGCCGGATCGCTATCGCGTCCTCAGGCCCATCAGGGCCTTCCAGTACCAGGAGATTCAAGCATGTCTTTTTTCAATTCGGAAAACCTGCAAACCGCTCAGAAAGCCAACCTCGATCTTTTGCAGCAAATCAGCGGCAAAGTCTTCGCCAGCGTTGAACAGCTGAGCCAATTGCAGTTCAAGGCACTGCGCGACTCCACCGAAGAGCACTTCGAAGGCGTTCGCAAGCTGTTGGCCGTCCGTGATCCACAAGGCTTCGCCGAACTCCAGGCTTCTTTCACTCAGCCGAGCGCGCAAACCGAACGTCTGGCCGAGTTCAATCGTCAGGTTCAAGCACTGATTGTGGGTACTCAATCGGACATCGCCAAATTGACCTCGAGTCAAGTCGAAGCGGGCACCCAGCAAGTACAAGAGTTCGTTGAAACGATCAGCAAGAATGCACCGGCCGGTTCCGAGCCAGTTGTAGCAGCGTTCAAGTCGGGCCTGGCAAATGCCGGTACAGCATTTGAAAGCGCACAGAAAGCCGTGAAACAGGCTTCCGAAGCCGCTCAAAGCAATTTCGAAGCAGCCACTGCCGCCGCCGCAAAAGCTGCGCCGCAAGCAAGCGCCAAGGCAACCAACGGTAACAAGTAAGTCAAATCAGTACCGTTACACCAATGGCGATGGGTTTATTCCCCATCGCCATTTTTTTTGTGCCGCGAAATGCCTTGGCGAGTGCGATGCCGATTCGATCTCGGTTCACGCTGACACCAATCGTTTGATCCAGTCCAACAGCACGCCAGGCAACAGTTCAGGTCTGTGCAGCAAGGCATATTGCCGCGCGCCGAATACCGCTGGCAGGTAATTCGCCACCTCGTCGCCGCTAGGCTGGTAATAGGGTTCAGCTTGCAGCGGCGCGGGTTCTGCGGCCGACAGGTGCTGCTGCATTCGCGAACGATCCATTACAACGCTGCGCCCGACGCACGAGGCGCGTCCAGAACCGGATCGGCTTCATCGACATTGAATTGCGGCGCATGGC
>NZ_VOBI01000033.1 GCF_008369325.1 Pseudomonas sp. ANT_H12B
CGAACTCAGCAGTGAAACGATGCATCGCCGATGGTAGTGTGGGGTTTCCCCATGTGAGAGTAGGTCATCGTCAAGATTAAATTCCGAAACCCCTATCTGCGTATGCAGGTAGGGGTTTTGTTTTGCCTGCAGGAAAGCGGCGTGACGAAAAAAAGGGACGGCTCAACGGCTATCCCAGGTCCCAGCAGCATCGTTAATGAAACTTAGGCAGCACGTATTCAGCTATCTCTTCAATAACCTCTGCGACCGGTCGCTCGCTTCGGCGCAGATGCAGGCCAACATGCTGCACACCAGCCTCACGCAAAGCCTGAAGCTCATCGATCAGCGCCAACCGCCCACAACTACCGCCGAAACGCACACGCCGCATCGATGCATGAGGATTGCTCGCCAGATCCAGATGTACGAAGCTGATGTAGGGTTTATCACCCCCGACTTCTCTCCACAGTCCCACTCGGCGACGGTGTTCGTCCGGGGTGCCGGGGTAGGCGAGCCAGCCGTCCATGTATTGGCCGATCCACGCAGGGGATTGCTGACCGAGACCTGCTACGAGAAGCGGGGCGGCCTGATCGCGCTCCGGAAGTAACCGAGCACCTGCAGGCAGTCGCCCTTCGCCTTGGCTACGCAACAACTCAACGGTATCGCGAAAGATCTCTCCCCGCCGATCGTAGTCCACGCCAAACAACGGATATTCCATAGGACGGTCGCCACTGGCTACCCCCAGGAGCAGACGTCCATCACTCAACTCATCGACACTGTTGGCCGACTTGAGCGTTAACCAAGGCTGACGCAGGGGTAATACAACCGCCGCTGTGCCCAACATGATGTTGTCAGTGATCCCGGCCAGGTATCCAAGGTACGAAAAGGTTTCGAAGACCTGGGCCGCATCACCAAAATCGGGATCGTAAACCGGCACATCCCGAACCCAGAGCGCACGGAACCCTGACTTGTCGGCCAGGCGCGCCATGGCGGTGTGCTGCTTCAGGTCCGGAACACCAAAAGGCCGCTCTTGGGCAATGCGCAGCCGCTGCCCATCGCTGGACCAATCGTTATCCAGTGGCAGTTCGAGCCCTATGGAAAATCCATTCGTGCCAAGTAATCGTTGAAATCGTGGATGCATGAAAAGACTCCCAAATAAAACGCAATGACATGCACCCAGTATCTACAGCCCCATCCGCAAGAAAAATGCATGAATGGGAATATCAATCTTGCGTAAATCGCATGAGTTAGACCAAAAAAGAAATCACGCCCGACCGTCGTTTTGGCCCCCAAGAACAACCGATCGAGGAAATCACGCTAAATTGACCGCGTAGTTTTTGGTATGGTGCAGCTCGTTTTTTTAACGGACTGATTGCAAATCTATGGATTGATATTCCCCTTTACAGTCAAAGAGCTGCTGCAGAAATGCCCGAACCGATACCAATCAAGGACCACGAAAAAGAGACGCTCCTGGTCAACAAAAGGCTGATGGCTTGCGCCCTGTTCGTCGTCGCCATTACCTGCGCGCTGGTGGTGCGCATGTATGTCCTGCAAGTGGTCGAGTTCGACTATCACTCGACGATCTCCGAAAACAATCGTGTGCACGTATTGCCAATCACCCCCACGAGAGGGCTGATCTATGACCGCAACGGCGTGGTCCTGGCGGACAACCGGCCCAGCTTCAACCTGACCATCACCCGCGAGCGCGCTAGCGATGTCAACGAAGAGCTGGATGAGGTGATCAATCTCCTGCACTTACCGACCGAAGACCGCACGTTGTTCGACAAGGCAATGAAGCAGGCACGGCATCCATTCGTGCCGGTGACCTTGTTCTATGAACTCAGCGAAGAGCAAATTGCAGTACTGGCGGTAAACGAATTCCGCCTGCCAGGGATTGATGTCGAGCCACAGTTCGTTCGCCACTACCCGATGAGCGTGCACTTTGCGCATTCGATCGGCTACGTCGGTCGCATCAACGAGAAAGAGTCCAAGGCCCTGGATACGGTGGAATACCGTGGCACCCAATCCATCGGCAAGACCGGCATCGAAAAATTCTACGAGTCTGAACTGCACGGCCACGTTGGCTATGAAGAAGTTGAAACCAATGCCCAGGGCCGTGTGCTGCGCGTACTCAAGCACACCGATCCGATCCCCGGTAAAAACATCGTACTGAGCCTCGACGTCAAACTTCAGGAGGCCGCAGAACAGGCTTTGGGGGATCGTCGCGGTTCAGTGGTCGCTCTTGATCCGTCGACCGGCGAAGTGCTCGCGATGGTCAGCAAACCCAGCTTCGACCCGAACCTGTTCGTCACCGGGATCAGCTTCAAGGAGTACGCGGCGCTGCACGATTCCATCGATCGTCCGCTGTTCAACCGCGTGCTTCGCGGTCTCTACGCGCCGGGTTCGACCATCAAGCCGGAAGTGGCGATTGCCGGCCTCGACGCCGGCGTAGTCACCCCCCAGACCCGCGTCTTCGACCCGGGTTACTACCAATTGCCCGGCTTCGATCATAAATACCGTAACTGGAACCACAGCGGCGACGGTTGGGTGGACATGGACGCGGCAATCATGCGCTCCAACGATACTTACTTTTACGACTTGGCCCATAAGCTGGGCATTGATCGCCTGCACGACTACATGGCGATGTTCGGCCTCGGCGAGAAGGTCTCGCTGGACATGTTCGAAGAATCCGCAGGCCTGATGCCGTCCCAGGCCTGGAAGCGCGCTACGCGCCGTCAACCGTGGTTCCCGGGTGAAACGGTGATTCTCGGCATCGGCCAGGGCTACATGCAGGTCACACCGCTGCAGCTGGCCCAGGCCACCGCGCTGATCGCCAACAAAGGTGTGTGGAACCGACCGCATCTGGCCAAGACCGTGGACGGCGTAGCGCCGGTGGATGAGCATCCGATGCCGAACATCCTGCTCAAGGATCCGCGTGACTGGGAACAGGTCAACCACGGCATGCAGAGGGTGATGCACGATGCACGCGGGATTGCCCGGGCGGCAGCGGCGGGGGCCCAATACCGTATCGCTGGCAAGAGTGGTACCGCGCAAGTGGTGGCGATCAAGCAGGGCGAACGCTACAACCGGGCGAAAACCCTGGAGCGTAACCGTGACAACGCCTTGTTCGTCGGTTTCGCCCCGGCCGAGCATCCAAAGATTGTCATCTCGGTGATGATCGAAAACGGTGAGGCGGGTGGTCGCGTCGCGGGTCCCGTGGTGCGGCAAATCATGGACGCCTGGTTGCTCGATCAGAACGGTCATTTGAAGCCGCAATACGCCACTCCCGTCAAAACACCGGGCGACCCTCACGTCTAAGAGCGTTAATAAAGCTTCACAGCACAGGCTCACGAATACTGAGCATGTGCTGGAAGCTTTCGAGAAACACGGTTTCAGCCTGACTCATCTTCTGCTCGCGATTCCACAACAGCTGGATATCGAAATCCACCACCCCATCTTCCGGCGGCAACCGCCAGAGCAAACCTTGCTCGACATCTCGACGCACCAGATGAGTCGGCAGACAGCCAATGCCGAACCCTGCGCAGATCAAGCGGTATATCTCCTCGAAACTCGTCGATGAAGCAACGATCTTTCCGGTAAAGCCTTGCTGGTCGCGAAACAGTGTCAGGGGCGAAAGATTACCTCCCAATTGATCGCTGGTGAAGCTGACGAAGTTCTCTGCGGCGAGCTGTTCCAGTGTCAGATTTGCTTGCCCGAACAGCCGATGACGCTGTCCGCAGAAGTACGCATATCGCTCGCGAAACAGCACCCGCTGCTCCAGTCGCGGCTGCGGTAAACGACACAGGCCCACGCCTACTGTCGCGGTCTTTTGCAACAGCGAACAAGCCGCTTTTACTCGAGCGTTGGCGTGCGGGAGAGCCGGTGGCGCAGGTGTTGCGCGTCTAGGTTGTCAGGCAACGTTGCAGGCTCTCGATGAACATCGTCTCGGCCCGGCTCATGCGTTGCTCGCGGTTCCACAGCAAGTGAATATCCACATCGGCAATCCCTTCGTGTGGCGGCAGGCGCCAGAGCAATCCGGCTTCGACGTCCGCCGCCACCACGTGCTCGGGTAAACAGCCAATACCGAACCCGGCGATCACCAGTCGCCGGACTTCTTCCAGGCTCGGTGACGACGCGACGATCCGTCCGCTGAAACCCTGCTGATCACGAAAGATCGTCAGCGGTGACAGCATGCCGCCGATCTGGTCGCTGGTGAAACTGACGAAATTCTCCCGCTGCAAATCCCCTTCGGCGACGTTCTGCTGGCCGAACAGCGCATGGTGCTTGCCGCAGAAAAACGCATAGCGTTGACGCAGGAACAGTCGTTGTTCCAGGCGCGGTTGTGGGCGGCGATTGAGGCTCAGGCCGAGGGTCGCGGTCTTTTCCTGCAAAGCGCTGACGATGTCGGAACTGCGCATCACCTCCACCTCCAGATCGACCCGCGGGTGCTGGCGATGGAAGTCCGCGAGGAAGTCATCGAAACGTTCCGAGAAGATCCGGCTGACGATCAGCAATCGAACCTTGCCGATCACTTCGTCGGCCGGTCGCTCCAGCACGCTGCTGACCTGAGACATCTGTCCATAGATTTCTCCGGCCAGTTCGAAGATCTGCTCGCCGACTTCGGTGAGCGCAAACCGTGGCCCGCGACGGGCGATCAGCTGCCGACCCAGTTGTTCTTCCAGACGCTTCAGCGCCTGGCTCACCGCCGGTTGCGTCAGGTGCAGGCGGGCGGCGGCGCGGCTGATGCTCAGCTCCTGACCGATCACCCGGAAAGTGCGCAGCAGGTTCCAGTCCAGACGATCATTGAGCAGGCGTTGCACTTCGCGTTCGGCCATGGCGGCTCTCGATTATAAGGTGACGTAATAGTTCGCATAATAAATAGAAAATTGACTAATCATAGCCCCCAGACGATAAATCAACTCCAGACAGGCGCCGCCAGAGTGCCTTGAATCCGCCGTTTCTCTCCTGCCAAAAAAACAATCAAAGGAGCCTGACCATGAAGCCCAACGCTTCGCCCCAGCCACGCCGCGCTGCGGCTGCTGCATTCATCGGCACCATGATCGAGTGGTACGACTTTTACATCTACGCTACCGCTGCCGCGCTGGTATTCGGTGCGCTATTTTTCCCTTCCGACGACAAACTGTTCAGCACCATGGCCGCCTTCGGCACCTTCGCCGTGGGCTTCTTTGCTCGACCGTTGGGCGGGATTATCTTTGGCCATATCGGCGACCGCATCGGTCGCAAGAAGTCGCTGATCATCACCTTGCTGATGATGGGCGTGGTGACGGTGTGCATCGGCTTGCTGCCCACCTACGCACAAATCGGTGCCGCGGCGCCGGTGCTGTTGATCCTGCTGCGCATCGTCCAGGGCATTGCGGTTGGTGGCGAGTGGGGCGGCGCGGTGTTGATGGCGGGTGAGCATGCGCCGAAGGGGCGTCGCAATTTCTTCGCCTCCTTTGCTCAATTGGGCAGCCCGGCGGGTTTGATCCTGTCGTTGCTGGCCTTCAGTGCGGTTACCCGTTTGCCGGAAGAAGACCTGATGAGCTGGGGCTGGCGTCTGCCGTTTCTCGCCAGCTCGCTGTTGTTGCTGGTCGGCCTGGCGATTCGCCTGGGCGTAAATGAGTCGCCGGAATTCCTCGCCAGCCGCGAACTGGCGCGCAAAAGTACACGCAAGGAGCAGGCACCGGTCATGGAAGTGCTGCGCACCGCGTGGCGTCCGCTGCTGCTGTGCATCGGCGCCAACACCCTCGGGATCGCAGGGGTGTATTTCACCAACACCTTCATGATCGCCTACACCACCCAGCAACTCGAACTGCCGCGCTCGCTGATTCTTGAGTGCCTGTTTGTGGTGGCGATCATTCAGTTCTGCATTCAACCGCTGGCGGCATGGGTTGCCGAGAAAATGGGCGCGACGCGTTTCCTGTGCCTGGTGTCGTTGCTGGCGATGGCCTCGCCGTACCCGATGTTCGTGCTGGTCAGTTCGGCCCAGGCGCCGCTGATCATCCTCGGCATCGCCCTTGCGGTGGTGTGCATGGCGTCGTTCTACGCGGTAATCGCCGGTTACGTCAGCGGCATGTTCGAAACCCGCGTGCGCTACACCGCGATCTCGCTGGCCTATCAGATTTGCGGTGCCCTGGCGGGTGGTCTGACGCCGCTGATCGGCACGATGCTGGCGCACAAATACGCCGGCCAATGGTGGCCGATGGCGGTGTTCTACAGCCTGATCGCCGCGACGTCACTGATCTGTGTCTTGTCCCTTGCCCGTCGCCATGCCAGCGCTGAACGCATTGAAATGGCCAACGCGTAATCAAAGTTTTCCAGGAGTAACTCATGTTGAAAATTAATGGCGAACGCCTGTGGGCGAGCCTGATGGCCATGGCCGAAATCGGCGCCACCGCCCGTGGCGGTAGCTGCCGTCTGGCCTTGAGCGATGACGACAAGGCCGGTCGTGAATTGTTTTCCCATTGGTGCCGCGAAGCGGGCATGACCCTGAGCGTGGACGCTATCGGCAACTTGTTCGCCCGCCGCGCTGGCACCGATCCGGATGCCGCCCCGGTGATGATGGGCAGCCACCTCGACACCCAACCTGAAGGCGGGCGTTTCGATGGCGTCTACGGCGTGCTTGCCGGCCTGGAAGTGGTGCGTTGCCTGAATGACCTGGGCATCCAGACCCGCAAACCGCTGGAAGTGGCGGTCTGGACCAACGAAGAAGGCGCACGCTTCACTCCGGCGATGTTCGGCTCGGCGGTGTTCACCGGCATCATGCAACTGGACGCGGCGCTGGCGGTGCGTGACATCGACGGCATCAGCGTTGCCGAGGCGCTGCAACGCACCGGTTATGCCGGCGAGCGTCCATTGGGCGGTGCGGTGGATGCGTACTTTGAAGCGCACATCGAACAAGGGCCGATCCTCGAAGATAACGCCAAGAGCATCGGCGTGGTCAGCGGCGGGCAGGCGATTCGCTGGCTCGACGTGCGGGTCGAAGGCATGGCTGCCCACGCCGGCACCACGCCGATGCCGCTGCGCAAGGACGCCTTGTACGGCGTGGCGCGGATGATTCAGTCGATCGAGGAATTGGCCAGTGATTTCGCCCCTGAAGGCCTGACCACCGTCGGTGAATTGAACATCAACAAATCGTCACGCAACACCATTCCGGGGCTGGTGAATTTCACCGTCGACCTGCGTCATCACCGCGATGAAGCGATTGAGGTCATGGAGCAGCAAGTCCGCGAGCGGCTTCAGGCGATAGCCGATAGCCGAGGCTTGAACCTGACGATTACGCCTCACTGGATCAGCCCGGCAACACCGTTCGATGCCGATTGTGTGGCGGCCGTGCAGCAGGCGGTAGACGCGCTGGGCTACGCTCAGCAATCGATTGTCAGCGGCGCCGGGCACGATGCGATTCATCTGGCGCGGTTCTGCCCGACGGCCATGGTGTTCATCCCTTGTGTCGGCGGCTTGAGCCATAACGAAGCTGAAGACGTGTTGCCCGAAGACGTGCGTCAGGGCACCGATGTGTTGCTCAACGCCGTGCTGAGCCGTGCCGGCAAAGTCGAGTAAACGCAATCCCATGTGGGAGCGAGCCTGCTCGCGAAAGCGTTGTGTCAAACAAACATGGCGTCGACTGATACTCCCTCTTCGCGAGCAGGCTCGCTCCCACAGTTGAACGCACTCGGTTTCAAGATTTACGTTAACTGACAGGTGATAATCCATGCGCAGTTTTTTCCATCCCGAACAATTGCTTCACCATCCACGCAGTTACTACTCCCGTGGGCAGATGCGCACGCCGCAGGAAGTGCCGGAGCGCGCTCAACGATTGGTGCAGGCATCGCACGCGTTGGGTTTTACGGTTGAGCAACCGACCGATGCCGGTCTCGATCCGCTGCTGGCGGTCCACGGTGCGCCGTATCTGACGTTCTTGCAGGAAGCTCATCAGCGCTGGAAGGAGATCCCCGAGGACTGGGGCGACGAAGTGATGTCGAACATCTTCGTCCGCGAGCCAAACGCCCTGCGCGGAATTCTCGCCCAGGCCGCTCGTTATCTGGCGGATGGCAGTTGCCCGGTGGGCGAGCAGACCTGGCGTTCGGCCTACTGGTCGGCGCAGAGCGCCATTGCCGGGGCCCAGGCGTTGCTGGATGGCGAGCCGGCGGCATATGCCTTGTGTCGTCCACCGGGTCATCACGCCCGGGCCGAGGCCGCGGGTGGTTTCTGCTATGTGAACAACGCGGCGGTGGCGGCGCAGGTGTTGCGGGGCGGGTTTGAGCGAGTCGCGGTGCTCGACACTGACATGCACCACGGGCAAGGGATTCAGGAGATTTTCTACGACCGCGATGATGTGCTGTACGTCTCGGTGCATGGCGACCCGACCAACTTCTATCCGGGGGTTGCCGGGTTTGCTGATGAACGGGGTGTCGGGAAGGGCGAGGGGTTCAACCTCAACTTGCCGATGGCGCATGGCGCCAGTGAAGCCGACTTTCTGGGTCAATTGGACGTGGCATTGGCGGCGGTGAAAGACTTCGGCGCCGAGGTGCTGGTGTTGTCTTTGGGCTTCGATATTTTCGAGCTCGATCCGCAGAGCAAAGTGGCGGTGACGCGTGAAGGGTTTGCGCTATTGGGCGAGCGGATTCGCAGCCTTGGGTTGCCGTGTCTGATTGTGCAAGAGGGGGGGTATCACCTGGAGAGTCTGGAGGATAATGCGCGGGCGTTTTTTGTGAATGCCGAGGTGTGGCAGCTCTGAGCCTTGAGTTGTCTGAGAGACCGTAATCGCGAGCAGGCTCGCTCCCACAGGTTTGGCGTCGTTCACAAATCTGCGGTTCAACCGGGTCAACTGTGGGAGCGAGTCTGCTCGCGATGAACGATGACTCGGTCCACCTGACAGAACCCAAGTGCTGTAATGCACTTGCCATCGCCCTGACGTTAACGTAAAGATTGCGGCAGGGCGCTGATCTTGAAAAAGCGCAGGGCGGACCGATCCGGAGCGCTTGATGACGCTAATAAAAACAACTCCCCCCAAGCTACACAGCGAAGCCCGGCTGGCTCGGGAAAAACTCCATCTGGAGGGCGAAGTCCCCGATGGCGTGTTGCGCGCGGAAATCGATGCGTCGTGGCGACGTAGCCTGAGCCATGGCGTGCATTTCAATGCCAAGCATGAGCTGGCGCTGGAATCGAGCGCGAGTCTCGACGTGCTGTTGGCGAGCAATCGGCTGCTGATCGATGCGGCATTGCCGGCCATCGATTACCTGGCCGAACGGCAAGGCAAGGAAGGGCTGATCATCCTCGCCAATTCCGACGCCACCATCCTCGCCGTCGAAGGTCGTGCCGATCGTCTCAAGGGCAGCGGCCTGCAAGACATCACCCTTGGCGCCTGCTGGAGCGAAGCCGCTCGCGGCACCAATGCCCTCGGCACCGCGCTGGTGGAAGCGCGGCCCACGATGATCGATTGCGGCGAACATTACCTTGATCGCCTGAGCGATTTCTCCTGCACGTCAGTGCCGATTTATTGCCCGCAAGGCGACATCCTCGGCGTGCTCGACCTGACCCGTGAAGGCCCGCTCGGCCGCGTCCACGACAGCACCGCGTTGCTGGCCATGGCCGTCAGCCAGATCGAAAGCCGCGTGTTCAACGCCAGTTATCCGGACGAGATCGTCCTGGCCTTCCACAGCCGTCGGCAATACCTCGAATCCCCTTGGCAGGGCCTGTTGGCGGTGAACCTCGGCGGGCAGATTCTCGCGGTCAGCGCCCAGGCCTGTCAGTTGCTCCACGCCGAACGCTCGGCGTTGGTCGGTCGACGCTGTGAAGAGTTTCTGGGCGTCGATGGCCTGCAACTGTTATCGCGCCTGCATCAGGGCGGCGTCGGCAGCCTGCAAACCGCCAAAGGCGAATTCTTCTACAAAACCCTGCGCGCGCCACAACGTTCGATCAACGTCAGCAGCCCACCGCGCAGTGCCGCCAAAACGGCCAAACCACAGCCAGACCTGGAATCTCTGGCCGGCAGCAACGTCCGTTATGCCAGGGCTTTGCGCATGGCCCGCCAAGGTCTGGCCAATGAGTTGCCGGTGTTGCTGCTGGGTGAAACCGGCACCGGTAAGGAAGTCATCGCCCGCGCCCTGCACATGGCCGGCACCCGCTGCGACAAACCCTTCGTCGCGGTGAACTGCGCGGCGATCCCCGAAGGCCTGATCGAATCAGAACTGTTCGGCTACCGCGAAGGCGCGTTCACCGGCTCCCGTCGTGGCGGCATGATCGGTCGCCTGCAACAGGCCCATGGCGGCACCTTGTTTCTCGATGAAATCGGCGACATGCCGCTGGCCTTGCAAGCCCGTTTGCTGCGCGTGTTGCAGGACCGCAAAGTCGCCCCGCTGGGTGCCGGCGAGGAACAGGATATCGACGTCGCGCTGATCTGCGCCACGCACCGCGACCTCAAGCGCCTGGTGGAAGACAAACACTTCCGTGAAGACCTGTTTTACCGGGTCAACGGCATCAGCGTGATGCTTCCGGCCCTGCGCGAGCGCGAAGATTTCAGCGGTCTGGTTGCGCGTCTGCTGGCCAAGCTGGATGCACCGACAGTGGTTTTGCATGACGATTTGAATCGCTTGCTCAGCGGGTATCACTGGCCGGGCAATATCCGCCAACTGGAAATGGTCCTGCGCACTGCGTTGGCCATGCGTGAACCGGGCGACACGGCACTCACCCTCGACCACTTGCCCGACAGCATGCTGGACGAACTGACCGCTACCGAACGCCCTCAGTCGGGCAGCATTCGCGAAAATGAACTGGATCTGATTCGCCAATCTCTGGACAGCCATCAGGGCAACGTTTCGGCCGCCGCCGACGCCTTGGGCATCAGCCGCGCGACCTTGTATCGCAAGCTCAAACAGTTGCGCTCGTGATGCAGCGCTTGATCGTTCGGCTGATCGACAGCCAGAACCCCGAAGCCCTGCAAGCGGCGTTGCGTTGGCTCTACAGCTTCGTGCGCCCGCATCGTCTGGCGATTGCCGGGCTGCTCGGTTTGTCGGTCTGCGCCTCGTCGCTGGTACTGGTGCAGCCGTGGCTGACCAAATTGCTGATCGACGATGGTTTGCTGGCGCGTAATTTTCCGATGCTGGTGCTGATCGCCGGGCTGATGATCGTCGCCGGGTTGCTCGGCACGGCACTGTCGGGGATCAATCGTTACCTGCACACGCGGCTGTCCGGGCGGATTCTGTTTGCCCTGCGCGATGACCTCTATCGGCATTTGCAGAAACTGTCGCCGAGTTTCTACGGTCAGCGGCGTATCGGTGACCTGATGTCGCGTCTTGACGGCGACGTCGCGGAGATCCAGCGCTTCGCCGTGGACTCGCTATTTTCGGCGGTATCGAGCGTGATCGGCCTGGTGGTCGCGGTGGCGATGCTGTTGACCCTGTCGTGGAAACTCTCGTTGCTGGCGCTGGTGCTGATCCCCCTCGACGTGCTCTGGCTGCGCTGGATGCGGCGCAAGGTCGAGCGTGACGTGCGGCAATTGCGTGAGCGCTCGGCGGACATGTCCTCGTTCATGGTCGAGACGCTGCCGGTGATGAAGTTCATTCAGTCTGCTGGTCAGCAACAGCGCGAATCGCGGCGGCTGGAGACGCTTGGCCAGGGCTATATGAGCCAGTTGCTACGTCTGCAAGTCACTGAGTTTTTCACCCAGGCAGTGCCCGGCACGCTGACTTCTTTGTCCCGAGCCTGTGCGTTTTTGATCGGTGGTTATTGGGTGGTGCAAGGGACTTGGCAGCTGGGCGCGCTGATCGCGTTTTCCACTTACCTGGGCATGGCGGTCGGGCCGGTTCAGAGCCTGCTGGGTCTCTATGTCGCGATTCAACGCATGACCGTCAGCCTCGGGCGGGTGATGGAGTTGCGTGGCGAAGAGCCGACCGTTCTGACGCCGGTTACGCCGCAGCCGATGCCGACCTCGGGCGAGCTGCGATTCGACGACGTGCACTTCAGCCATCCCGGCCGCCCGAGCACCTTGCGCGGTATTGAGGCGCGCATTCCCTACGGTTTGAAAGTCGCCCTGAGCGGCGGTTCCGGGGTCGGTAAATCGACCCTGATCGATCTGCTGCTACGGCACCACGATCCGCAGTCTGGCCGGGTGTTGCTGGGGGAGGTCGACTTGCGTGAACTGGACCTGTTCCAGCTACGCCGGCGGATTGCGGTGGTCAGTCAGGACATCGTGCTGTTTCGCGGCAGCCTGGCCGATAACCTCGCCTACGCGGTACCGGACGCCAGCCGCGAAGCGATTGCCGAAGTCGCTCGGCTGGCGCAACTCGACAGCTTGATCGAGTCCTTGCCCGAAGGCCTCGACAGCCCGTTGGGTGAGCGCGGTCAGCAGTTGTCCGGCGGGCAGAAACAGCGTATCGCCATCGCCCGGGCGTTGTTGCAGGATCCGTTGATTCTGGTGCTCGACGAAGCGACCTCGGCGGTGGATGAAGCCACCGAGCGCGAAGTCATTGAAGCCATCGATCGACTGTTCGCCGGGCGCACGCGGATCCTGATCAGCCATCGTCCTTCCACGCTGGCCGATGCCGATCTGCGCTTTGAATTGCTCGACGGCGTACTCACTTCAAAAACGGTGCTGCATGAAGCCTGAGCTGCGGATTGGTGTGGTGGACAGCGGTCACTCGGCGGCGCAGCGGGTGCAGGTGGTGGCCGGGCGACGGTTTTCGTTGCTGGAGGATGGACTGGCCGAAAGCGACTTGCGTGACGATCCGCTGGGCCACGGCAGCGCGGTGGTCGAGGCCATCGGTCGGCGGGCGCCTTCAGCGGTATTTTGCGTGGCGCAGGTGTTCGATCAGCGTGGGGTCACCAGCGCGTTGCAGATCGCCACGGCCATCGATTGGCTGGTGACGCAGGACGTGCGCCTGATCAATTTGAGTCTCGGCTTGCGACAGGATCGCAGCCTCTTGCGTGAGGCCTGCGCGGCAGCGGTGGCACGGGGCATTTTGCTTTGTGCCGCCAGTCCGGCCCAGGGCGAAGGGGTGTTTCCGGCGAATTATCCACAGGTGCTGCGAGTGACTGGGGATGCGCGTTGCGCTGAACAGCAATGGTCGTGGCTCAACAGCGCTCAGGCGGATTTCGCCGCGTGCGTGCATGGGACGTATCCGGGGCAGTCCGGCGCCAGTCTGGGATGTGCGGCGTTGAGCGGACACATTGCGGGTTTCCTCGCGGCACATCCCGAGGCGAGCAATGAGCAGGTGATCGACTGGCTACGGGGAAATGCTCGTTATCGCGGCCCTGAACGGCGCTTTGGCCCATGATCTTGATTCTGGGTGCAGGGCCTGCGGGGGCGGCAGTGGCCTTGGGGCTGCGACGGCTCGGCTACCCGGTGACGCTGGTCAGCGAATGGCGGCGGTTTGCGGCGCTGGAAGGCGTTTCCGTACGGGTGCTGGATGCCTTGCGTGGTGCGGGTCTGCATCGAGCATTGGCGGATGCGGCGCTGCCGTCCCAAAGACAGGTGTCATGGAACGGTCAGCAACATGCGCAGAACATCGAATTTCTGCTGGATCGTCCGCGCTTTGATCGAGGTCTGCGCGAGGGTCTGCGTCTTGCCGGCGTTGAGCTGATCGAAGGTCGGGTGCTGACTGTTCAGACATCGGCTTCGGGGCATCGGATCGAGATCGAAGGGCGCGACACGCTGGTCGCAGACTTTCTGGTGGAAGCTCGCGGACGCCAGGCCCCCGCACTCGGCAAAGGCTTGCGTGGGCCGCAGACGGTCAGCCTGCTCAATCGCTGGCAAGGCCTGCCGGGCGACACGGCCAGCGCCGTGGAAAGCCTTGAGGACGGCTGGGCGTGGATGGCGCGGCGGGCCGACGGCCAGTGTTACTGGCAATGGACGGTTGACGTGGCCAGCACCGAGTTACCGGGCAAGGCGATGTTGCTCGATTATTGTTGTGAGCGGCGCCAGGGTTCGGCGTTGGCGCGGGCGTTTTTCAGTGACGGACCGGAAATCGATCTGCAACTGCATGCACGCAGCAGCACGGCGATTTTGTCCCCGCAGGTGTGTGGCGATAACTGGATTCGGGTCGGCGACGCGGCGATGGCGGTGGATCCGCTGTCGGGTAATGGCATCTTTCAGTCCTTGTCTTCAGCGTTGCAGGCGCCGACGGTGATCAACACTTTATTGCGCAAGCCTGAGCGGGCCGCGCTGGCGCAGCGGTTTCATCAGCAACGGGTGGAACAGCTGTTTTTGCGATTTGCGCGGATAGGGCGGGATTTTTATGCCGATGAACAGCGTTGGTTGCAAAAGCCATTCTGGCAAGCGCGGCGGCAGTGGCCGGATGCCGAGGTCGCGCATGCCGATGCGGATTTCAATGCGCTGAGGATTGAGCGGGCGCCGGTGCTCAAGGATGGTTTTGTCGAGGAGGCCGAGGTGGTGATCACGGCGGATCAGCCATTGGGGATCTGGCATGTGCAAGGGGTTGAGCTGGCGCCGTTGGTGCGGCGGTTGCGTACAGAACCGGCCGAGCGGGCGTTGACGGGGCTGACGGTGGAGCAGGGGAGGATGGTCAGGAGTTGGTTACTGTCACAAGGCTTCAAACCCTGACATTTGAGCTGACTGGTCTGGCCCCATCGCGGGCTTGCCCGCGATGAGGCCCGTGAGGGCGCCGCAATTACAACTTGATCAACACCGACTTCAACTCGGTGTAATGCTCAATCGCCGCATACCCCATCTCACGCCCGACCCCCGACATCTTGTACCCGCCAAACGGCAACGCCGGGTCCAGAGCGCTGTGGCAATTGACCCACACCGAGCCCGACTTGATCCGCGGAATCATCCGGTGCACCGCCGCCAGATCATTCGACCAGACGCTCGCCCCAAGCCCATAAGGACTGTCATTGGCCATGCGCAACGCATCGGCCTCGTCATCGAACGGAATCGCCACCAGCACTGGCCCGAAGATTTCTTCCTGCACCAGCGAGTGCTTCTGATCGACATCGACGATCACTGTCGGTTTGACGAAAAACCCCGGCCCGAACTGCTCGCCACCACACGCGATGGTCGCGCCACTTTCGCGGCCCATTTCGATATAGCGAGAGACCCGCTCCTGCTGACGCGCAGAGATCAGCGGCCCCATCTCGACACTTGGGTCCAGGCCGTTACCGAGCTTCATCGCATTGGCGATGTCGGCAATGTCGGCCACCACATTGTCGAAATGCTTGCGCTGCACATACAGCCGCGAACCGGCGCAGCACACCTGACCCTGATTGAAGAAAATCGCGCTGGCGGCACCGGCTGCGGCGGTCTTCAGGTCGGCATCGGCCATGACGATGGTCGGTGATTTACCGCCCAATTCCAGGGTGACCCGGGTCATGGAGTCCATGGCGATCTTGCCGATCTGCTTACCCACGGCGGTGGAGCCGGTGAAGGTCAGTTTGTCCACCAGCGGGTTGTGAGTCAGCGCGGAACCCGCGGTGATGCCGGTGCCAGTGACCACGTTGAACACGCCCTCGGGATAACCGGCTTCCAGCACCAGTTCCGCCAGTTTCAGCGCGGTCAGCGGGGTTTCATCGGCGGGTTTGAGCACCACGGTACAACCGGTGGCCAGGGCCGGGCCGAGCTTCCAGCAGGCCAGCAGCAATGGGAAGTTCCAGGCGACGATAGCACCCACCACGCCCACCGCTTCACGGCGGATAAAACTGTGGAATTGATCGTTGGGCATCAACGGCATCGAGACTTCAACGCTGGAGCCTTCGATCTTGGTCGCCCAACCGGCCATGTAGCGCAGGAAGTCGATGGACAGTTGCACGTCCATCACCTGGGCGACGGCGGCGCTTTTACCATTGTTCAGGCATTCCAGTTGCGCCAGCAGTTCAGCGTCGCGCTCCATCAGGTCGGCGAGTTTCCACAACAGATTCTGTCGCTCCCGAGGTCGGGTGCGGGTCCAGGCCGAATCATCGAACGCCTGACGGGCGGCGAGTACGGCGCGGTCGACATCCTCAGGCGTGGCCCGTGGCACCACGCACAGCACTTCACCCGTGGCCGGGTTGTGCAGGGGCATGGTCTGGCTGTCGGCGGCCTCGACCCAGTCACCGCCGATGAGCATGCGCGGGGCGCGCTGGATGAACGCCGAGGTGGCGGGAAGCAAATAAGGGAGGGGCATGGCGAGACCTCTTGTTGTTCGTGAGAACAAGGCTTTCGCAATGGCTGTGCCAAGTACCGGGAAGGGCCGGATAGCCTTGGTCAGCGGGATTTTGGGTGACTCAAAAGAAGGGTGGATGCTATGGGTTTGTTGCAAATTGCGACAGCGATTGAGACGACGAGCAACCGGGTTGCGACCTTGAGGCACCCGCCATAGAGGACTAGAATTTTCAGGCTCGGCGGGTGAAATGAAGGAGCATTTTCCCGGCCATACATCTGGTGTAAGGGAGGTAACGATGTTCCTTTCAACCCTGGAAATTCAAAACATCATCGAACACAGTTTTCTGCCCTCGGTGTGCACATGCAACATGGAGGCGGATCAGTCCCTGACGATTCGGATCTGTGATTGCTTGACCGGCAAAGTGGATCTGTTCGCCACCCACGTACCCGTGTGGACACTGGACAGTCCCCACGCAATTGCGCTGCTGATAGCTGAGATGCATCAAGAGATCAACGCGCACAAAGACGTTCACCCGACGTTTTCCAGCTGACCCGGCGTCACGCCGCACCCCATAAATGGTGCGGCTCGCGCTGACTGATCAGGCGGCAACTTTTCGATAAATTTCTTCGAATGTGGTGCCATCCACGGCAGCCAGCAGCTTTCTGTCGTCCTTGAGCGTCGCCAGAAAGGTCACTTCGGTTTCCTTGCCGGCCAGCATGAACCCGGCGATCGCGCCGATGGGTCCCAATAACATGGCACCCGCCACGCCAAAGCCGATCGCATCCTTGATGTTGTTGATCGAATCCTTGTTGGCCACTTCTACGCACTTGAACGATGAGAGCGGGAGGGTGATGCCTGGCCACGGGTGAAGCGACGTCCTGAGGGTGAAAACGCCGTCTCTGTACTCTCCATCACCCTGCAGAAAGTCCCCCGCCAGGACAGTGATGCTTGCCATTTTGTAATCCCCTGATTGGCAATCGGTGAATCCCCATTTCGCGCCTGCCGGGAACCGTCGTCAATCGTCGGGCGATGAACTGTTCCGGGCGGGGCATCTATGCTTGTCTCAGACTGCAACAACTGTCGCGTTATTAGACGCAGGCGATCTTGTCTATACGCGATTCGCAGGCCTTGTCTTCACGTAACTGCTTGATAAAAAAGGTTATCGGCAAGCTGGCACGCTCCGTGTATTGCTCATTGCAGACGTTTCTCTTGCCTCCGTCAGCGGTGCGCCGCCGACGGCAGAAACCATAAAAACGATAAGCCACAAAAATAAGAAAGCACCGTGCGAGGTTCGACGTTGATGAAGAGAAAACTCCGATCAGGCCTGAGTGCCAGTCTGCTGGCCGTGGCCGCTTGTGTGGCGTTGCATTCGCCTTACAGCCTGGCAGCCCGCGACGCTCAGACCATCCTCAAGGAAACCTGCCAGGGCTGTCATACCCCCGAAGCCGACAACGCCCTGAGCCGCATCAGTCACCAGCGTAAAACGCCGGAAGGCTGGCTGATGAGCATCGCCCGCATGCAAGTCATGCACGGTTTGCAGATCAGCGATGACGACCGCCGCACCCTGGTCAAATACCTGGCCGACACCCAGGGCCTTGCCCCAAGCGAAACCGATGGCGTGCGTTATGCGCTGGAACGTCGACTCAATACCGTCGAGAAGTTCGACGACCAGACCAGTCAAATGTGCGGGCGTTGCCACTCCGGTGCTCGGGTCGCCCTGCAACGGCGTCCGGCCCAGGAATGGGAGCATCTGGTGAACTTCCACCTCGGCCAATGGCCGTCCCTGGAATACCAGGCCCTGTCTCGCGACCGCGACTGGTTCGACTTGGCTCGCAAAGAAATGGTGCCGCTGCTGGCCAAGCGTTATCCGCTGGACAACCCGGCCTGGAAAAAATGGCAGAGCACTGCGCCGAAAGCCGAAGCGCTGGTGGGCGACTGGAGCTTCAGCGGCCACTTGCCGGGTAAAGGCGAACTGGCCGGAGTGATGAGCGTCAGTGCCGATGGCAGCGACACGTTCAAGGTCAGCGTCAAAGGCCAATACGCCGACGGCAGCCCATTCAACGGCGATGGCAGCGCGATTCTCTACACCGGTTACGAATGGCGCGGCAACGTGACCATCGACGGCGTGACCATGCGCCAGGTGTTCGCCGCCCAAGGCAACGCTATGCAGGGCCGGATGTTCGAGGCCGAGCACGATGAGCGGGGCCTGGACTTTGTCGCCGCCAAGCAGGGCAGCAGCCGTTTGCTGGCGGTGCAGCCGGGGTACCTGAAGGCGGGTGCTGAAACTGAAGTCATCCTGGTCGGCAGCGGTCTCACCGGCAAACCGGACTTCGGCAAAGGCGTGGAAGTGGTCGAGGTGCTGGAGCAAACGCCAGAGCGCATGCGGGTCAGACTCAAGGCCGCTACGAACGCCCAACCGGGTCTGCGCAACGTCACCGTCGGCACGCTGAAAGGCCCGACCCTGTCGGTCTACAGCAAAATCGCCGAAGTCAAAGTGGTGCCGGAGTTCTCGGTAGCGCGAATCGGTGAGGGCGGCGGTTCGACGCCGAAAGTCCAGGGCCGTTTCGATGCCGAAGCCTGGGGCAAGGGCGCCGACGGCAAGCCGTACCGCATCGGCGTGTTCCCGGCGCAGTGGTCGGTCGAAGCGTTCGACGACCGCGCCAAGGAAGACGAAGACGTCAAGTTCGCCGGCACCATGCAGGCCGACAGCGGCGTGTTCACACCGGGCGATGCCGGGCCAAACCCGCAGCGCAAAATGTCCACCAACAATGCCGGCAACCTCAAGGTGATCGCCGCCGTCGACGATGCAGAAAAATCCCTGACCGGCGAAGGCCACATGATCGTCACCGTGCAACGCTGGAACAATCCACCCATTCCGTGATGCTGGCTGATCGTTAATGGTTTCAGACACTTTTTCGGAATGACCGCAGGCCCCGTAAAACGGGGTTTGCACAGGAGGTTGCAATGGGCGCTATTTTGAATCTGGTCGAACGGAACCTGCACGAAGTGCACGTCGATGCCGACCGCATGCTGTTCCACATTCCCAGCAGTTCGCTGTTCGCCAGTGATGAGCTGACCGGCACTATCATCGACACCTTGCGCGGCCCCGGCTGTTCGTCGGACGACCTGATCCAGCGCTTGGCGGCACGTTTCAGCGGCGAAGAAATCACCGAGACCCTGCGTGAGCTGATGTCCCTGGAACTGGTCAGCGACGGTTCGCCGCTGACCCCGGACATCGGCACCAAACGCGTTGAGTGCACGGCGATCAATACCGTCGTGTTGAACGTCAACACTGGCTGCAATTTGAGCTGCACCTACTGCTACAAGGAAGACCTCGACAAGCCGTCGGCCGGCAAGAAAATGGACGTCGAAACGGCGGTTGCCTCGGTGGAGATGCTGCTGCGCGAGTCCCCTGACGAAGAGCGTTTTACCGTGGTGTTTTTCGGCGGTGAGCCGCTGAGCAATCGCAAGCTGATCGAGTACATGGTCGACTATTGCGAGAAGCGTTTCCGTGAGGCGGGCAAGTTCGTCGAGTTCGTCATGACCACCAACGCGACGCTGCTCACCGAAGACACCGTGGACTACCTCAACGCCCACCGTTTCGGCCTGTCAGTCAGTATCGACGGGCCGAAAACCGTGCACGACCGCAACCGCATCACCGTGGGCGGGCAGGGCACGTACGACGTGGTGCGGCGCAAGGCTGAAATGCTGCTGTCGCGCTACAACAGCCGTCCGGTCGGTGCCCGCGTGACCCTGACCACTGGCGTTACTGACGTGGAAACCATCTGGGATCACCTGTTCAACGAACTGGGTTTTGCCGAAGTCGGCTTCGCTCCGGTGACCTCCGGCGACATCAGCACCTTCAACCTGTCCAGCGACGAGCTGATCGAAGTCTTCGCCAACATGAAGAAGCTCGGTCGGCGGTATCTGGAAGCGGCGCTGGAACACCGCAACATCGGTTTCTCCAACCTGCATCAGCTGATCACCGACATCCACGAAGGCCACAAAAAAGCCCTGCCCTGCGGCGCGGGCCTGAAGATGCTGGCGGTGGATCACAAGGGTGAATTGAACCTGTGCCATCGCTTTACCGGTTCTTCGCTGCCGACTTTCGGCAATGTGCACAGCGGCGTTAAACAGGTCGAGTTGAACGACTTCCTGTCCCAGCGCCTGGACCGCACCAATACCGGCTGCGAGGACTGCCAGATCCGCAACCTTTGCTCCGGCGGCTGCTATCACGAGAGCTACGCCCGCTACGGCGACCCGACTCACCCGACCTATCACTACTGCGAACTGATGCGTGACTGGGTCGACTTCGGCATCGAGGTCTATACCCGGATCATGGCCCACAACCCTGCGTTTATCAGCAGCTACATCACTCCGCGCAAGGCCCACTGATATGAAACATCTCAAGGCAATCAATAACAAAGCGTTGAAGCTCGATGAGGCCGCGGCCGAAAACCGTATCGAAGAGGTGGTGGCGATGAGTTCCGTCGCCGGTTGTGCCTCGACCACCGACCCGGGTTGGGAGATCGACGCGTTTGGCGGTGTGTCGTCGCTGTGCCAGCCGATGGAAGCCGATCTTTACGGCTGTTCCGACCCTTGTTGGTGGCCGGCCCAGGTGCCGGACATGATGAGCACCTACCCGGACTGGAACAAGGATGCCCAGGCGTCCAACGACAACTGGCGCAACCTTGGCACTGTCTTCCCCAAAGACAAGTGATCGGACAGAGAAGAAGGATTCCAGCATGCCTAGCATCAACGCCTGCGGCCTGGCCGCTTTCGCCGTCCTGAGCGCCTGTTCGCTCAACGTTCTGGCCGATGAAAACACCGCTCTCGCAACCGGTCACGAGTACATGGTGACCACCAATTACCCGAACAACCTGCACATCATCGACCTGGCCACGGACACCGTGTTCAAGACCTGCAAGATGCCGGATGCCTTCGGTCCGGGCTCTGTGCAGTTATCGCCGGATCGTAAGACCGCCTACGTGCTGAACAACCACTACGCGGATGTCTACGGCGTTGAACTCGATAGCTGCAAGCAGGTATTCCACGCCAGCATCACCCAGAAACCGGGGGAGAAAGCCAAGTCGATGTTTGCCTTTACCGTCAGTCATGACGGCAAGGAATTGTTCACCATCGCCAACCCGACGTTGATGCTCAACGACCGCTACGAAGTGCAGCAACCCCGGCTCGATGTGTACGCCACCGACGCTGGCCTGGACGCCAAACCCGTACGCAGTTTCCCGGCCCCCCGGCAGCTGACCATCATGCAGAGTGGCGACGACGGCACGCTGTACGTGGCCGGGGCGGACGTCTACAAGGTCGATGTGAAGACCGGCAAGTTCGACGTGCTGATCCCCAGCCGCCACTGGAAACGCCCGAACTACAGTGCGCCGGACGTGCTCTACGTATGGAACCAGCAGACTTATCGTCATGACTTTTCGTTGCTCTACACCGCAGCGAAATTCAAGGACAAGAAACAGGACCCAGCGACTGCCGAGTACCTTTACGGGCTGTTCAGCATCGACCTGAAAACCGGCAAGACCGAAACCACCGACTTCGGCCCGCTGACGGAAATCTACTTCAGCGGCATGCGCTCGCCGAAGGACCCGAACCTGATGTTCGGGGTGCTCAACCGCTTGGCCAAGTACGACATCAAGCAGAAGAAAATGCTCCAGGCGGCGACGCTCGATCATTCCTACTACTGCATTTCTTTCAACAAGGACGGCAGCAAGATCTACCTGGCCGGGACGTTTAATGACGTGGCGATCTTTGATCCAGAGAGCATGAAGCAGATCGGCAACATCAAGTTGCCGGGTGGGGATATGGCGATCACTACGGCGCAAATATTTGTTCGGTAATTGCGGCGTCTGAACTGACGCCACCGCGAGCAGGCTCGCTCCCACAGGGTTCAATGATGTTCACACAATAGTGATCACACTGAGATCCACTGTGGGAGCGAGCCTGCTCGCGAAGAGGCCCTCGAAGACACCGAAGCATCAAGCCCCAGGCACCGGGCAACTCAAATCCCCCTCCTGACACTTCAAATAATTCTTGAAAGTCTCAACCCGCGCCTTGGTCAGATCAGTGATGCAGTTGCTGTAGATCAACGGATACACACTGCCCCCCGCCACCCCGGAAGCCGAGAACTTGCACTCGGCATCACGAAACGTAATCCACGCTCGCTGAGCGCCGACCAGAAGCTTTTTGGCGTCAGGGCTGTCCTTCAAATGTGCGGTGATCTGCTGATATAGCGTATTCAACTCTTTATCCGCAGCCTTGTTCTGTTGCGCCGCGCACTGATTCATCGTGGCTTGATCCGTGGCGTTGTCGCAGTCCGCAGCATAAGTTACGGAGGTGAACAGCAAAGGCGTCAACGCCAGAAGGAAACGTAGGTGCATGTAAGTTCTCGCAGTGACCTGGAAAATTGAAGTGCAGTGTAGCGCTGCTTCGTATCGGGCAATCTATGCCTGCCATTCAGGGCATTTTTCGATCGAATCATACTCAAGCCATGGCACGTCATGTGATGTCCAGATGTGCGCTTGAGGCGCCATTTTCGGGTCATCATCGAGTGTCGCTACCCGCACGATCACATGAGGCTGAGCCAACCGTTCCGCCATCAAATGCGAGCCACAGACCGAGCAGAAATGCCGAAGCTTGCCCGGTGACGATTCGTAGCTGCTCAGCTGGCCCTGGCCCTTGGTCCAGCGAAAGTGTTCACGCATGACCCCGGCTGTCGAGGCAAATGCGGCTGCGTGCGCCTTGCAACGCATTGTGGATCAGCTCGGCGAACAACTGACAGCATTCGAGCGCTTCCGGCGCGGCGTGGGTAGTGCGTGAACTGTTTGCGGATAACTCCAGCAAACGGTCGCGATCAGGAAAGCAATACAGCACCATCGGCGCCAACCGCATCAGCGAGCCGTTCCCGGCCGTGTTGGGATCGCTGGAGCCGGCAAGGGGGCCGCCGCCTTCCATATCGGTCAGGGGCTTGAATGAACCCTGTGGCTGGAACGCGACGCTGGTGCCGACGGCATCGCCGCACGCCAGGCCCAGAAGGGCTCCGCGATAACGCTCCGTGAGTGAAGGCTGCATGAATCGTCCTTGTCTGAGTCAACGTTGCCCCGAACGTTAGCAGTTTGTGTCACTGACTTTCGTCCTCTCGCCAGAACTTCGCGCTGCAAATGCAGCCGAATATTTCAGACAGGCTTGATTGCGTGGCCCGATTGATACAACTTTAGGGTTGGTCTTGTGGTCTTACTGGCCTACTGTTCATTACAGGAGGTGATTTATGAATCCAGCATCAGATCGCATCGAAAGGAAGATCCTGCTCAAATACCCGCGCTCGCACGTTTGGCGCGTGTTGGCTAATGCCGAGGCATTCGGGCAATGGTTTGGGGTCGCGCTCGAAGGCAAGCGTTTTGTCGCCGGCGAATGGACTCAGGGGCAAGTCACCTATCCCGGTTATGAGCACGTTCTGTGGAATGTGCTGGTGGAGCGGGTCGAGCCCGAGCGGGTATTTTCGTTTCGCTGGCACCCGTACGCGGTGGAACCCGAAATCGATTACACCCAGGAGCCCACCACGCTGGTGAAGTTCGAGCTCGAAGACATGGATGAAGGCACGTTGCTCAAGGTCTCCGAGTCCGGTTTCGATCACATTCCCCAGTCGCGTCGGCTCAAGGCGTTCCGTATGGACAGCCGGGGCTGGGATGAGCAGATGGGTAATATCGAAGAGTTCCTGAAATCCAGCGCCAAGGAGCGTGAGCGTCAGGCAGAGTGACAGCAGCGTGTTTGATTGCTGGTTGAAGCGCTGGGACTTGGTGCCGGACGGCAAACCGATCATCACGCCCGGCAGTTGTCTGCTGCCGGTGCGCATGGGTGATGTGCCGGCCATGTTGAAGATCGCCGTCGATGCCGAGGAAAAATTCGGCAATCTGCTGATGACCTGGTGGGGCGGCGAGGGCGCTGCCAGGGTCTTCGCTCATCACGGTGACGGAATGTTGATGGAGCGGGCCATGGGCCGGCAATCGCTGATGCACATGGCACTCAACGGTCAGGATGACGAAGCCAGCCGGATCATGTGTGCGGCGCTGTCGCGTCTGCACGCGCCGCGGCCGTCACCGCCGCCTCCTTTGGTTCCCTTATCGCCATGGTTTCAGTCGCTGCGTCTGGCGGCTGACCTGCACGGCGGTATTTATTCCCTCAGTCTTGCCACTGCCGAAGCCTTATTGGCCGATCCGCAGGACGTCGTGGTGCTGCACGGCGATATCCATCATGACAATGTTCTGGATTTCGGACCTCGGGGCTGGCTGGCCATCGATCCCAAACGGGTGACCGGTGAGCGCGGATTTGATTACGCCAACCTGATCTGCAATCCCGAGTTGCCGACAGCGACTGATCCGCAGCGTTTTCACAGGCAGGTCGAGGTGGTGGTTGACGCCGCCAGGCTCGAACGTCGGCGATTGCTGCAATGGGTGCTGGCGTTTGCCGGACTGTCGGCGGCCTGGTTTCTTGAGGATAACGACCACCTTGCAGCGCAAGGTCAACTGCAAGTCGCGAAACTCGCGGCTTCCTCGCTGGATGCCTGACGCATCTAAGGGTTTTCGGAAGGACTTCTATAGCGAATGTCTTACACGCAATGGTAACTATTTCGCCTATTGCAGATTGGATCCGATGCGTAATCTAGCCTCATCAACTGAAGCACAGGAAGTGCTTCAGGATCACGGACGATCGACCATCAGCAAGGAACGCTACCGACAGGGAGTCGATAATGGTCTTGGGAAAACCCGCTTCGGCGGGTTTTTTTTCGTCTGCTGAAAACTGCAAGTGCTACAAGAGTGGGGCGCCGTGGCTTGAATGGTCAAAGGCTTACACCGACCGGCGGGTATCTCGTCTTTTTCTGCTTCATTGATGTGTTTAATCTGGATCCATCAACTGAAGCGCAGGGAGTGCTCAGGATCAAGGATGATCGACCATTGGCCAGGACGGCCGTCGACAGGATGTCGAAAATGGTCTTGAGAAACCCGCTTAGGCGGGTTTTTTTATGTCTGGCGTAAAAGCCCGACACATTGGCCGGGCGCAATAGGTGCAAATTACTGACGATCGAGTTTCGCCGCCACCCGTTCGGTGATTTCCGAGCGCAGCTTCAATGACCCGGCCGCACGCTTGCGGGCTTCCTCCAGCACGCCGACTGGCGCTGTCCCGGGGCTGCCCGAAGCAAACGGCGGCGCTGGCGCATATTCCAGCTGCAACTGCACCAGTTCCGCCGTGTCCTTATCGAACAATTCAGCTGCCAGGGTCAGGGCAAAATCGATCCCTGCGGTGATCCCTCCACCGGTCAGCAGATTGCCGTCGCGCACCACCCGGTCCTTCACCGCAATCGCGCCCAGTGGCTTGAGGAGTTCGTGATAAGCCCAGTGAGTAGTGGCGCGTTTGCCCTTCAGCAGACCGGCCGCGCCAAGCACCAGTGCGCCGGTGCAAACCGAGGTGACATAACGCGCATTGACAGCCTGAGCCTTGATGAAGGCAAGCGTCTCGTCATCCTCCATCAACGCCCCGACGCCGCTGCCGCCGGGAATGCAGATCACATCCAGTGCCGGGCAATCGTCGAACGTAGTGGTCGGTTTGAGCACCAGCCCGGTACTCGCGGTGACGGGCACCAGGTCCTTCCAGATCAAATGCACCTTCACGTCCGGCAGCGAGGCCAGCACGTCGTAGGGGCCGGTCAGGTCCAGTTGCTGAACCTGGGGAAACAACAGAAAACCGATCTGCAACGTCATGGTGTTTTTTCTCATGAAGTGGGGTGGACGGTTTTACTTTAGGCTCGTAGGATTTGGCGTATATGCCAATAACCCCACGAATTACGCCAATCATGCCGAAAACCATTCATGTGCTCGCCTTTGCCAATGTGCAACTGCTCGATGTTACCGGGCCGTTGCAGGTGTTCGCCTCGGCCAATGACATTGCGCGGCAGCAAGGTTCGCCGCCGCCCTATGCGCCGTCGGTGATTGCCTGTGGTGGCGGGGCGGTAATGTCGTCGGCGGGGTTGGCGCTGTTGGCCGAATCATTGCCTGAGGAGGGCAGCGATACCTTGATCATCGCCGGTGGCTGGGGCGTTTACGCAGCGGCGGAAGATGAGCCGCTGGTGGCGTGGGTGCGTGAGCATGCGGCGGGGTGTCGGCGGGTGTCGTCGGTATGCACCGGGGCGTTTTTGCTGGCGGCCAGTGGCTGGCTCGACGGTCGACGGGTGGTCACTCACTGGACTCGCTGCGAGCAGTTGGCGCAGAAGCATCCGCGGTTGCGGGTCGAGCCCAACCCGATCTTCATCAATGACGGGCCGGTCTGGACCTCGGCCGGGGTGACCGCCGGGATCGACCTGGCACTGGCCATGGTTGAAGAAGACCTCGGCCGCACAATGGCGCTGGAGGTTGCCCGGCAACTGGTGGTGTTTCTCAAGCGTCCGGGCGGGCAGTCGCAGTTCAGCGTGACCCTGTCCCTGCAAAAAGAAGGTAACCGTTTCGACGAACTTCATGCCTGGATCAGCGAGAACCTCACCATGGATTTGGGCGTTCCGACTCTCGCTTTGCAGGCCGGCATGAGTGAACGCAGCTTCATCCGTCATTATCGCGTCGACACTGGCCAGACCCCGGCCCGGGCCATCGAACTGATTCGGGTCGAGACGGCGCGCCGGTTGCTCAGCGATACCGGCGTGTCGATCAAGCGTGTTGCGGTGCAATGCGGTTTCGGCAGTGAAGAGACGTTGCGCCGCAGTTTTCTGCGGGCCATGGGGGTGACCCCGCAAGCCTACCGCGAGCGGTTTTCCGTCAGCGCTCCAGCAGATCCAGTAATGCCTTGATCGTCGCCTCGGGCGCTTCTTCGGGAATGTTATGCCCGACGCCCGCCAACACTCGCCGCTCGTATGGCCCGGTAAAATGCTCGACATCCTCATCGATCTCCGTTGCCGGGCCGACGCCATCGTCAGCACCGCACAGGGAAATCGTCGGCACGCTGATCGGCGGCTGTTGGGTCAGCGCTTCTTCGATCCACTCAAGCGCCGGGTCGCCTGGCGTATACATGAAGCGATGACGATACGAGTGAATCACCACCTCGACGAAATCCGGGTTGTCGAAGGCGGGTGCGCTCCGCGGGTACAACTCAGGGCCTTTGGCCCAAGTCGGCGACCACAGCTGCCAGAGCAATTGGCACAAGTCCCGGCGGTTTTCGGTCAAGCCTTCGACGCCGCGAGGCGTGTGGAAATAGAACTGATACCAGAGGCGGTGTTCGGTTTCCGGGGCCCGTGCTCGGGTTGAATCGGGAATGTTCTGAAGGTTGTAACCGTCGCCGGTCACCAGGCAGCGAACCCGCGCCGGCCACAGCGCTGCAACGATGCACGCCGCCCGCCCGCCCCAGTCGTAGCCGCACAGGGTGGCTTGCTGAATGGCCAAAGCATCCATCAAATCCAAAAGGTCCTGGGCGAGAGCGGCTTGCTGGCCGGAGCGCACGATGTCGAGGCTGTTGAAACGGGTCGGGCCGTAGCCGCGCAGGTACGGGACGATGACGCGGTAGCCCTTTGCGGCCAGGGCCGGGGCGATTTCGTCGTACCCGCGAGGAGAGTAGGGGAAGCCGTGGAGAAGAATGACGGCTTCCCCGGTGGCGGGGCCGTGTTCTTCGTAGGCGAGAGTCAAACTTGGGGTTTGGGTGAATTGGATCAGTGGGTCATTGTTCATTTGACTCTCCAGAATGGCTGTTTTGGCCTGCTTTCTAGACTTCGACTTCCGCCACCTGATTGAAATACTTCGCCCGATCCGGTGTAAACGTCACCACCATCCGGGTCCGTGAACAGGTCAGCGCCAATTCTTCCCCCAAATCAACATCCAGATTTTCCCCACGCAAACCCTGCCATTGAGCCAGGTATTTGAGGGAACCGTATTTTTCGAGTTTCTTCAGGCTGCGACTGACACCACCCTTCCAGCCCAGCACCGGCAGTTCGCCGGCAAGACACCGTTGGGAAAGTTCGGGGAATCGGGTGGCGCGTTGGCGGCCGATTTCCCAGCATTTGATCAGGCCTTTGTCCTGGGCTTCCCACAATTGATCGCGGTTGAGGCCGGATCGGAGTGGGGTGTCGATGTTGCGGTGGATACGCTGGGACATTCTGGTTCCTTGAATTCGGGTTTTGTTGGTCAGCTCCGCTGTACCCGTTGACGTTCGATGGTAGGTGGGGATGTAACGGCTGGCAACAAACGATTTTCCGGCTTGTTTCGTAGTGATCAGGCAGGTTTGTTTAATAGTCGTAGGGCTTTGGCCTATGCCGGCCATCGTTTCTTTCGTCGGTATTCAGTCAGTCTTGTGTTGTTGCTGTCGGCCCCTTCGCGAAAGAGGCAACCCGGTCTCAAGGCTGCCAGTAAGTCTTATCCCCACTCAATTTCCGATCCAGAAAACACGCCGCGCTGATCAGCGCCAGATGCGTCAACGCTTGCGGCGTATTGCCCAGATGTCGCGCATGGCTGTCGAACTCTTCGGCGTACAACCCCAGCGGGTTCGCATACCTCAGCAACTGTTCAAACTCCAGATGCGCCTTTTCCACCTGACCGGCGCGGGCCAGGCATTCGACGTACCAGAACGAGCACGCGGCGAACGCGCCTTCGGTGCCGGCGAGGCCGTCGATCTGCGTGTCTTCGTTGCGATAGCGGTAGACCATGCCGTCGCGCACCAGGGTTTTCTGGATGGCTTCGAGGGTCGAGAGCCAGCGCGGATCCTTGGCGCTGACGAAACGCACCAGCGGCATCAACAGCATCGAACCGTCGAGCGCGGTACCACCCTTGTATTGAACGAAATGCCCGTGTTCTTCGTTCCAGAAGTTTTCCCAGATGTCGGCGTAGATTGCCTGGCGGGTCTGGTCCCAACGGGCGAACGGGGCGGGCAGGGAGCGTTTTGAGGCCAGGCGAATGGCCCGGTCCAGCGCCACCCAGCACATCAGTCGCGAGTGCAAAAAGTGATGTTGCTCGCCACGCATTTCCCAGATGCCGACGTCTTCTTGTTCCCAGGTTTCGCAGACCTGATCGACTACTTCCACGGCGTGTTTCCAGCCTTCATGGGAGATGGCGTCGCCGTATTTGTTGACCAGGTACACCGCGTCCATCAGCTCGCCGAAGATGTCGAGCTGGACCTGATCGTAAGCCTGATTGCCGATGCGCACCGGTGTCGCGCCGCCATGGCCGGACAGGTGCGGGAGTTCGGATTCCGGCAGTTCCTGTCGGCCGTCGATGGCGTAGAGGATGTTCAGTTTCATCGACTTGCCGTGGCAATCACTGACTCTGCCACGCAACCAGCGCATGTAATCGTTGGCTTCCTGGACGAAACCCAGGCGCATAAACGCGTAAACCGTGAACGAGGCGTCGCGAATCCAGGTGTAGCGGTAATCCCAATTGCGCTCACCGCCGGATGTTTCCGGCAGGCCGAAGGTCGCCGCGGCGAGGATCGCGCCGTGTTTGCGCGAGGTCAGCAGCTTGAGGGCCAACGCCGAGCGGTTGACCATCTCCCGCCAGCGACCGCGGTAGTTGGACTGGCCGATCCAGTCGCGCCAGAACTTCAGCGTGCGTTCCAGGCACAGCGCCGCGGCGCCTTCCTGGAAGCGCGGATCGTCGATGCCGCCGAGCAGGAACTCGGCGCTCTGGTCCTGTTCGAGGGTAAATTCGGCGACTGCCGCGTTGCTATCGATGCTTAAGGATTGATCCGAAGACAGGCGCAGGGAAGGCTGGTTGGCAGCCTCGAACGTCACGTCCTTTTGATCCATGCGCGCGCGGGTCTTGGCGCGCGCGTAGTCATGACGCACGGCGCAGCGCATGTGAAACGTCGCTTGGCCACTGACCACCCGTACCCGGCGCATCAATATCGGCGAGTCATCCTCGCTGTCGCCGACGGGCAGCAGGTCGGTGACTTCGACCACCGCGCGGTCGCTCAGCCAACGGGTTTGCAGCACGTTGGTGTCGGGCAGATAAATCTGTTCGCGGCGGGCATCTGGCAGGTCCGGTGACAGTTGAAAAATACCGGCCTCGGGCGTGTCCAGCAGCGAACAGAAGATCGACGGGCTATCGAATTCCGGCCAGCAAAAAAAGTCCACACTGCCCTTGTCATTGACCAGTGCCGCACTGCGCATGTCGCCGATGATGCCGTGGGCGTCGATGGCGCTTTGTCGTTCGAGATGATGATCAGCCATTGCCGCGAAACTCCGGATAGAGGCTCATGCCGCCGTCGATGAACAGGGTGGTACCAACGATGTAGTCGGACGCATCGGAGGCCAGAAAGACCACCGCGTTGGCGATGTCCTCGACATCGCCAACGCGGCCATAAGGGATGAGTTTGAGCAGTTCCTGCTCGTGCTCGCCTTCGGTGGCGGCTCGGTTGATCGCCGTACGAATCGCCCCCGGCGCGATGCCGTTGATACGGATTCGCTGGTGGCTGACTTCCTGGGCGAGGGTTTGCATCAGCATGTCGACGCCACCCTTGGACGCGGCGTAATTGACGTGGCCGGCCCAAGGGATCCGCTGGTGCACCGAGCTCATGTGGATGATTTTGCCGGCGGACCGGGACACGCCTTCGCGAACACCTTGCTGGTTGAAAATGCGCAGCGCGGCGCGGGCGCAGAGGAACTGGCCGGTGAGGTTGACGCCAATCACCTGATTCCAGTCGGCGAGGCTCATGTCCACGGCTGGCGCGTCTTTTTGCATGCCTGAGTTGGCGACCAGAATGTCCAGGAAACCGAAAGCTTCGAGGGTTTGCGCGAACAACCGTTCGACGTCTGCTTCCTTCGAAACGTCGGCGCCAATGGCGATAGCGCGACCGCCTTCAGCATTGATCTGCCGGGCCAGTTCCTCAGCGGGAGTGGCCTGGGAATTGTAGTTGATCACCACGGCGGCACCGGCGGCGGCCAGTGCCTTGGCCGATCCGGCGCCGATGCCGGAACTGGCACCGGTAACGAGGGCTACTTGTTGGTCGAGGGAAATCTGCATGAACACTAGCGTCTTGAAATGAGGGCCTAATTAGCTGACTAGCGGGCGGTGATGAGAGTTCACGCCGAACCGTGAAAGTTTCTTCACCTGACCACCTGACCCCCGATCGTTCCCACGCTCTGCGTGGGAATGCCTCACCGGACGCTCCGAGTCCATTCGGGACGCAGAGCGTCCCAGGGTGCATTCCCACGCGGAGCGTGGGAACGATCAACTTGTGGGGCCTTCACATTCAACCAACAATTGGCTGCTTTCCCCTCAATCAAGCTTATGGCAACTTGCAGGCCCTTGTTGAGACCTGCACCTATGGCAAACCCCTACCACGAGCTGTTCAAAGCCCCAGGCAGCAGAGCTTTTGTGGTGGCCGCCATGATCGCGCGCATGCCGATTTCCATGACCGGCATCGGTCTGATCACCATGCTCTCGCAGCTGCAGGGCGGGTATGGACTGGCTGGCGCGGTGGCGGCAACCTTTGCCCTGGCCACAGCGTTTTGTGCGCCGCAGGTGTCGCGACTGGTGGACCGTTTTGGCCAGCGTCGGATCTTGCCGGTGTCGGCGCTGCTCGGTGGCGGGGCCTTGCTGCTGGTGTTGCTTTGCACGCGCTTGCAGGCGCCGCAGTGGACGTTGTTTGTGTTCGCAGCGTTAGCCGGTTGCATGCCGAGCATGTCGGCGATGGTGCGGGCGCGCTGGACCGAGTTGTATCGCGGCCAGCCTGAGCTGCAAACCGCCTATGCCCTGGAATCGGTGCTGGACGAGGTCTGCTTTATTGTCGGGCCGCCGCTGTCGGTGGGGTTGTGCGTAGTGGCGTTCCCTGAGGCCGGGCCGTTGGCAGCGTTGCTGATGCTGGCGATCGGGGTCACGGCGTTTGTGCTGCAACGCGGCACCGAGCCGCCGGTGCATCCTCATGAAGAACATCATCAGCGCTCGATCATTCGTTCGAGCGAGATTCAATTGCTGATGCTGTTGATGGTCGCCATGGGCACTATCGTTGGCGTGGTGGATGTGGTCAGCGTGGCCTTCGCTGAACAGCAGGGGCAGCCGGCGGCGGCGAGCATTGTGTTGTCGGTGTACGCGATCGGCTCGTGCCTGGCCGGGCTGGCGTTCGGGGCGTTGCGTTCGAAAGTGCCGCTGCCGCGATTGTTCCTGTACGGCGGGGTGGCGACGGGAGTGACGACGTTGCCGTTGCTGTTGGCGGCCAACATTCTTGGGTTGTCGCTGGCGGTGTTCGTCGCCGGGCTGTTTTTTGCGCCGACCCTGATTGTCGCGATGGCCTTGGTAGAACGCATCGTACCGCCAGCCAAACTTACCGAAGGCCTGACGTGGCTGGTCACCGGGTTGAGTATCGGTGTGGCGATTGGCGCGGCCAGTTCGGGTTGGCTTATCGATGCATTTGGAGCCCGGAGCGGATTCTGGGTCGCTGTCGCCGCTGGCTCAGTGGTCTTCGGTTCTGCGGTGCAAAGTTTCCGCCACTTGAAATGAAGAACCCCTGTAGGAGTGAGCCTGCTCGCGATAGCGGTGTGTCAGTCAACTTGATGGTGACTGACACACCGCTATCG
>NZ_VOBI01000034.1 GCF_008369325.1 Pseudomonas sp. ANT_H12B
AATTGATGCAATTGTATTCGTGCCATACATCCTTGCCGCGAGTGACCTCTGGCGTGATCTGTTGAGCGTTGGTCAATTTCGGAAACTGCCGGTGACTATCAACGGTCATGCCCAGAAACACCACCGTAGCGATGGCCGTCGATATCAGCGCGAACGAGCGTGTCTGGCGTTTGTTCATTGCGAACTCCCTAGACGCCGATACCCGTCCAATAGGTGATGCCGATAATGCTGGCATAAACGACCGCGCTGGCCATCAGCACGAGCACGGCGTAGCTGACTATCTTCAAAGCTTTTTGCACGACTGCCTCCCGAGTAGAAAGTGCAGGTGGAAAGTGCCCGGAAAAGCGCTCTGCCGGGTGGGTATTAATCAACAGGAAGAGCGTTAGGCGCATGCACAGCGGCTTTGCGCTGCTCGGAACGAGGCAGGCGACCTCGACTTCTGCTGCACTGACGATTGTCTGAGGTCAGGATTCGAATAGCCGATAACAGGCACTAATTATTAACAATACCAAGCGCTGCATATTTGAGTGCCGTGGTTCAAATTGGGAAAATGAATGATCTTGAGGCTAGTAGACTTCGCATAGCTGTCAAGAAATTGAATAGAATTTGAACCAGTCGTAGTGGCGGTCACACAGAAGAAATTGAAATAATCGAGGTGAAGCAAATGATCAGCGTATCTCTATTGAGGGCGGAGGCGCATGGTATTCAGTCATGATCAACACGTAAGTGCTCGATGGCGTCATGATATTTTGAGATCGGTATTTCGTCTCTTCTCATGATACTGGCTGAAAATTTCCAATCCAGATAGAGCCGATCGAGAAGATCAAGGGCGGCGCAGCTCAAGCTATGTGCTTCGCTGAACTGCTGGCTTTTACGTTCAGGCATCAGCTTTAGACATACTTCGGGCTGACCGGAAATCCAAGACAGGGCTTCTGCATCTCCTGACGATTTATACGGCCTCCAAAATGGTCCACGATGGCAAAGCCACAAACACAAAACGGTTTCCGAATACATGAGCGCGCATCGCGGGTCCTGACTGGGTACCGATAACTGTAAAAAGCCATGTTCAAACTCTTCGGGCAACGCATAGTCGGTATCGTTATGGAAACTTTGGTTGATCCAAAATACCTTAATGTTTAGTGCCACAGTTATTTTCGAAAATCATCAAGCTCCGGTATTTGTATGTGACCGATTTTTGCGTAGCGCAGAAGGGCTAATCGACGACCAAGAGGGTCATACCTCAGGGTTGACCGGGCAAGCCATGGAGGGAAGAACATCGAGTGGTGGGAATCTATTAGAAAGCTGATCGTTCATCGAATTCGTTAATAATAACTTTCAAAAAACGACTTAAAAAAGGCCCGCAAGCGAGCCTAAAAAGCGGTTCTATTAGTCATATGAAACTGTTTCAGCTTCTTACTCCTCAGATGCCACCACTCGCGCACCTTTACGCGTGACTTGCTGCCCGACTTCAAAACTCGCATTGGGTGAGCGCACCGTACTAATCTCGTCTTGCGCGTTTTTCACTTCATAAGCGGTTTCAGCCTTGCCAATGCCTGCTTGCACCGCACTGCCTGCGAAAAAACCGCCAACTGCGCCGACCAATGCACCAATCGGGCCGCCTGCCGCGCCAACCATCATTCCGGTCAAAGCGCCGAAACCTTGGCCAGCGGTTGTGTCGGGGACTTCACGGATTATCTGGTCTGCCTGGCATAGTGGAGACAGCAGTGTACACAGGGTAAAACTGAGCGCGATTGAGCGAGTCATGACATTGTCCCTTGGGGATTTGCGTTAAGTTCGCTATTCAATGCACAAAGCGGACCAATAATTTTATTGATTAATATCAAGTACTTAAATAAACATCTAGTCATTATGACCGAATTCGATAAAAGTCATAATGACAAATAAATAGTCAATATGACTTCTCGCCTGATAGCTTGTGCGTGCCTGTGTGCATGGCTGGACGATTGGTATTTGATGAGTGACTTTGACAGGAGGGCGCAGTACCAATGCCAGGGATATTCCGACGCCTCCAGTGCGCAACTAACATTTGTAAGCTGCAATGCCGGTAAAGGCTACAGTTCCGATACCAGTCGGGCAGGCTGTCTGGGTTTTAGGGAGTGAATCTTTTCTGTCGCCAAGCATTGAGCAGTCATGTTCATTTTCTATCGTGTAAAGGGCCGGAACACATCTTCCTCGTCCGGCCGATAAAAGCGACTGTGCTCGCGTATTGTTAAGCGAACGCAATTGCCCTAAACGCCAGTGCGACAACTGGCGCTCAATACCAGCGAGATCATTAGAAAATCGTCGAGTAGATTGGCAAGAATCGGCGCCCACATAAAAAGCGTACCTTCGGCCTTCCGGGTCGGCCCTTGGCGAGACAAGTCGACGGCGTCGGGGTGTAAGCGCCGTCAAAATCAAGGGAAAGGATGTGCGAATTCCTCTGCAGGTTTCTCCCGTAGAGCCTGAGCGCTTGCCGAAGGGCACATTTCTGCCGTGGAAACCGAAGCCGACTATTTCAACACAACGGCCAAAAAGAGGCGCTCTAAAGAGTCTTGAGAAGCCGAGCCGATTCATCGCGTTGATCCAACGTCCTAGGTGGATTTTCGGAACAGTTCTTGGCGAATTTTCCCGATGGCTCCCATGGGATTGAGCCCCTTGGGGCAGACCCAAGAGCAGTTGCCGATGCTGCGGCAACGGAACAAGCTGAACGGATCCTCCAGCCGCTCTAGCCGTTCCACCGTGGCCTGATCGCGGCTGTCGGTGATGAAACGCCAAGCCTGCAACAGCCCGGCTGGACCTACGTACTTTTCCGGGTTCCACCACCAGGATGGACATTGCGAGGAACAGCAGCCACAGAGAATGCATTCATACAGCCCATCGAGCTTAGCGCGCTCCTTGGGGGACTGGAGACGCTCGATGGCCGGTGGTGGCTCGTGGTTGATCAGCCATGGCTTGATGCTCTCGTACTGCTGAAAGAAGAGACTTTGGTCGACTACCAGATCGCGGATGACCGGCATGCCGGGCAAAGGTCTGATGATCAATATGCTGGCCGTGCCCAACGCCTCCGAAACTGGCGTGATGCAAGCCAGCCTGTTCTTGCCGTTGATATTCATGCCATCCGAGCCGCAAACACCCTCCCGACAGGAGCGCCGATAGACCAGTGTCTGATCTGCCTCGTGCAGGAACTCCAACGCATCCAGCACCATTCGCACTCGGAACTCCTCGGGCAACGACAACGATTGCATCCAAGGCGACCGTTCTTGTTCTGGGTGGTATCGATATACCTGTACTTCAATCATGGCTCGTTTCTCCTCCACCGATTACGACGAGAGTGGACAGCACCTTGATCCGGTGAGCACACGGTACCCACATCCGGTCGATCCGAAGAATTCCTCATGTGGAGCATAGACGTTGATGACGTCAGAGCGAATTTGCATCCGGCGCGAGCTTACGGGGCGGACGGTGAAGCGTCGCTGACAGACAATCTGCTTCCTGACTATGCGACGCATCGGCGCGGGCAACGAGGGAGCAGCAGTAGATCTGCAAATCACGGCGGCTGCCGAGATTCCTAGTTATGAAAACTTTGGTTGATCCAGAATCCATTAATGTCTGGCGCCACAGTTTTTGATTTTTTTCGTAATCCGCCAAGCTTGGTCAGTTGTATATAATCGATATTTTGCGCAGCAAGCGCTTGCGGTAATGTATTAAAATTGAATTGAGGGTTAGTTTGCGATAGGGGCACGGTACGAATATCCGCGAGCCAATCAATATGGTCGGCCTGAAGTAGTTAAATGAACTCAGATAGGGCTCTGGTGGAATGGCCTATTGTATAAATTACTGGAAGCTCGAACATTATCCTGGGTCCAAAAATATCAATAGTGCTAACTATGACAATGAAAAATCGACTTCGTTTACTGTCTCCTAGAACGCTTAGGCGAAGGGTCAAGCGCTTCACCATCGAATGATGGTCCTGCGCCTGAAATTGTATTCGCAAGGGGGGAGGTAATTCGAAAATTTCAGCTTGTAGTCAAAAGAATAATTTATTCATACCTGTATTTTGACGAAAACTCGATAAAAATCAGACATGTGGAATGACTAAAAATATACCGACCTATTTGAAGATGATTATTTGTCTGCTGGATAGCCTTCCTTCATTAAATAAATATTGAACCATTGGTGCGGAAAATTGTTTTGACCCGCTTATAGAATATGATTTGCAATGTCCGTGAGTAAGGAGGAGTGTTAATCACATAACTCTAATCAAGAGGCGATGGAGCATAACCGTTACTCGGTGACTCATTCGTCAGAGGTCGATCGCTCAGCGAACCCATGCGTGCTTCCAAGCTCTCACTGCCCGGTGTCCGGCGTCCATTTAAATATGGGCTGTTCCTTTTGTTGTGTCTGGTGTTCGGTGGGTTTTCCGGATTACAGGCGAAGGACTATGGCGGGCTCGAGCAGCAGCGGGTAGATGCCATATTTCCTGGCAGTGATAAGCTTTCCGAGCCGACAGGCGAGTTCAAGGTTCGCACCATCAGCACCGGCAAAGCGGTGCTCGGTTATGTGTTCCAGAGTCAGGACGTGGTGGATATTCCGGCCTACTCGGGCAAACCGATTAATATGCAGGTCATTCTCGATACCCACGGTGTCATCCAGGATGCTTATGTGCTGGAACACCATGAGCCGATTCTGCTGATCGGTATTCCCGTGGAAAAGCTTCATGCCTTCGATGCCAAATACAAAGGGGTCAAGGCCGATCGAAGGGTGGTCGTTGGTCACTCCAGTGATCCAGAGGCAGTGACCGTCGATGGTATTTCTGGAGCGACGGTAACCGTCATGGTGGTCAATGAGATCATCATGCGCGCTGCGCACAAGGTGGCCGTCTCGCTCAAACTGATTGAGGACAAGGGCGGCGCAACACAGAAGCCCGCCACTGTGCGGCAGGACTTTTACGAACCCGCCACTTGGGAGCAACTGACCGGCAACGGCGCCATTCGCCGACTGAATCTGACCCGTGGCCAGGTCGACGCTGCTTTCAAGGGCACCGAAGCCGAAGGCGTCGACAACTCCAGCGCCGAGCAGGTTGATGAGACCTTCATCGAGCTCTACACCGCCGATTTGAACCCGCCCGCCATCGGTCGCAACCTGCTGGGCGACAATCAATACCGCTTCCTCATGCAAGACCTCAAGCCCGGTGAACACGCCATTGTGGTGCTGGGCCGCGGACTCTATTCCTATAAAGGTTCAGGGTATGTGCGCGGCGGGATTTTCGATCGGGTGCAATTGCGCCAGTTTGGGAATGTCATCAGCTTTCGCGACATGGACCATCAGCGGCTCTCCGATGTGTTTGCCAAAGGCATGCCGGAATTCACTGAGATGTCGATTTTCATTGTGCGCGAACCGGCCAGGTTCGATCCGGGATCGCCTTGGGCTCTGGAGTTGCTGGTGCGTCGTCAAACCGGCGCAATCGGCGGCACCTTCAGCAGCTTCGAACTGTCCTACCAACTGCCCGAACAATACCTCTTGCGCCCACCGCCCACTGCCGAAGAACTGACCGCCATCGAGGTTGCCAACAGGCCGGCGTGGGTCAATATCTGGTACCAGAAAGCGTTTCAGATCGGGATTCTGTGCACGGCCCTTGCTGTGCTGATGGTGATTTTGTTCCTGCAGGACACTTTCACTAAATACCCGCGCTTCCTCCACTGGCTCCGTCGCGTTTATTTGGTTTTCACCGTGGTGTTCATCGGCTGGTACGCCCTGGGGCAGATTTCAGTGGTCAATGTCCTGACCTTCGCTCATGCGCTGTTTGAGAACTTCCGCTGGGAACTGTTTCTCACCGACCCGATTGTTTTCATCCTCTGGACCTTCACCGCCGCCAGCATTTTGCTGTGGGGGCGAGGCGTGTTCTGCGGCTGGTTGTGTCCCTTCGGCGCCTTGCAGGAGTTGATCAACGAAGCCTCGCGCAAACTCAAGATTCCGCAATTTGAACTACCCTTCGCATTGCATGAACGTTTGTGGGCGGTGAAGTACATCATTTTGCTGGTGTTATTTGGCATCTCCCTGGAGTCGATGACCACCGCCGAGCAATTTGCCGAGGTGGAACCGTTCAAGACCGCCATCACCCTCAAGTTCGACCGCCAGTGGTGGTTCGTGGCTTACGCGGTGGCGCTGCTGGTCATCAACATTTTCACCCGCAAGGTCTATTGCCGCTACGTCTGCCCCTTGGGCGCAGCGCTGGCCATTCCCAGCAAGCTGCGCCTGTTCGACTGGCTCAAACGACGCAAGGAGTGCGGCACTCCCTGCCAGCTCTGCGCCAAGGAATGCGAGATCCAGGCGATCCAACCCGATGGTCATATCAACGCCAACGAGTGCCACTACTGCCTCGATTGCCAGATGACCTATCACAACGAAAACAAATGCCCGCCACTGATACTCAAGAACAAGCGCAAGACACGGGACAAACCAGCCCCCGTACCCGCGCAGGCCGACTTGATTCCAGTGGTGCAAGTGTTTGAACCCTGACCCGCCCTCGCAGCACGCGAGGGATCAAGACTCGATTGACCGAGCTTATTTTTATCTGCCACCGATGGAGAAAAACCCATGAGCGATAACAAGTCGAAAGATGATCATGAAACGGTGGAGGGCACAGGCCTTAACCGACGCGGTTTCCTCGGCGTTTCAGCCCTGACCGGCGTCGCGCTGGCAGGTGGCACCGCCCTTGGCAGTGCGGTGTTCACCCGCGAGACTTGGGCGGCAGCAGCCAAGGACGCGCAATCGAAAATTCATGTGGGGCCGGGCGAACTGGACCAGTATTACGGTTTCTGGAGCGGCGGCCATCAGGGCGAAGTGCGGATCATGGGCATTCCGTCGATGCGCGAGTTGTTGCGTGTTCCGGTGTTCAACGTCGATTCCGCCACCGGTTGGGGCCTGACCAACGAAAGCAAACGGGTCCTGGGCGATAGCGCGCATTTCTTGAATGGCGATTGCCACCACCCGCATTTGTCGATGACCGACGGCAAGTACGACGGCAAGTACCTGTTCATCAACGACAAGGCCAACAGTCGCGTTGCGCGTATCCGTCTGGACATCATGAAGTGCGACAAGATGCTCACCGTGCCCAATGTGCAGGCTGTTCACGGGCTGCGTCTGCAGAAAGTGCCACATACCAAGTACGTATTCGCCAACGCCGAATTCGTCATTCCACACCCCAATGACGGCAGCACCTTCGACCTGCAGGACAAGAACAGCTACACGATGTTCAACGCCATTGATGCCGAAAAAATGGAAATGGCCTTCCAGGTCATCGTCGAAGGCAATCTGGACAACACCGACGCCGACTACACCGGCAAGTATGCAGCCTCGACCTGCTACAACTCGGAGAGGGCATACGACCTGGGCGGTATGATGCGCAACGAACGCGACTGGGTGGTGGTGTTCAACATCCCGCGCATCGAGGCTGCGATCAAAGCCGGCAAGGTCATCACCCTGGACGGCTCCAAGGTGCCGGTGGTCGACGGTCGAAGAACCGAGGGTAAGGACAGCGAGTTCACTCGTTACATCCCGGTGCCGAAGAATCCCCACGGCCTCAACACCTCGCCCGATGGCAAGTATTTCATTGCCAACGGCAAGCTTTCGCCGACCTGCACCATCATCGCCATCGCCAAGCTTGACGATCTGTTCGACGACAAATTTAAAGACCCGCGCGAGGTGGTGGTCGGCGAGCCCGAATTAGGGCTTGGCCCGTTGCACACCACCTTCGATGGCCGCGGTAATGCCTACACCACGCTGTTTATCGACAGTCAGGTGGTGAAATGGAACATGGAGGAGGCGATTCGCGCCTACACCGGCGAGAAGGTCAACTACATCAAGCAAAAACTCGACGTGCAATACCAGCCGGGCCACAACCATGCATCGCTGACAGAAACCAGTGAGGCCGATGGTCAGTGGCTGGTGGTGCTCAGCAAGTTTTCCAAAGACCGCTTCCTGCCGACTGGCCCGCTGCACCCAGAGAACGACCAGTTGATCGACATCTCCGGCGACGAGATGAAACTGGTGCACGACGGCCCGGCGTTCGCCGAACCCCACGATTGCGTCATGGCCCGTCGTGATCAGATCAGGACCAAAAAAATCTGGGACCGCGATGATCCGTTTTTTGCCGAAACCGTGGCGATCGCCGTCAAGGACGGGATCAAACTGGAGAGCGACAACAAGGTCATCCATGACGGTAAGAAAGTCCGGGTCTACATGACCTCGATGGCTCCGGTTTACGGAGTTACGGAATTCACCGTCAAGCAGGGTGATGAGGTCACGGTGACCATCACCAACATCGATAAGGTGGAAGACGTGAGCCACGGGTTCGTCATGACCAACCACGGTGTGAGCATGGAGATCAGCCCACAGCAAACGTCCTCGATCACCTTCATTGCCGACCAGCCCGGGTTGCACTGGTACTACTGCAGCTGGTTCTGCCATGCGCTGCACATGGAAATGGTCGGCCGCATGCTGGTCGAGAAGGCCTGACCATTGCCCCGCGACAGGAGCGAGCCAATGACCGATACCAAGTGCATCCCGGTGCAGGTCTTTGCGCTGGCGCTCCTGCTGACGGGCGGCAGCGCGCTGGCGGCGCAACCGATCACTGACTTGCCCTTGCGACTTGATGGCGATAATCACTGGACGCTGCCGGCCGGAGACTATCAAGGGCAGTTCAGTGTTGATCAACCGATGCAGATCGATTGCGAGAAAGGTGCGGTGATCAACGCCCAGGGGCAGGGCAATGTGCTGTTTATCGGCGCTCCGGACGTGCGGATCGAGGGCTGTACATTGCTCGATTGGGGCCGTGACATGACGGCGATGAATTCGGCTGTCTTCATCGGTCCCAAGGCCCACGGTGCGGTGATACGCCGTAACCGCATGAAGGGACCCGGTTTCGGCATCTGGGTGGACGGCACCCGCGATGTCAGCTTGATTGACAACGATATCGAAGGCGACCCGAGCATTCGCTCCCAGGATCGCGGCAACGGTATTCATCTGTATGCGGTGCATGGCGCCAAGGTCATTGGCAACCACGTGCGGCTGACCCGCGACGGCATCTACATCGATACCTCAAACGGCAACTTGCTGCAGGGCAACACCCTGGAAGACCTGCGCTACGGCGTGCACTACATGTACGCCAACGACAACCAATTGCTCGGCAATACCACTCGCCGCACCCGCACCGGCTACGCCTTGATGCAGAGCCGCAAGCTGACGGTGATCGGCAACCGGTCCGAGCAGGACGAGAGCTACGGCATCCTGATGAACTACATCACCTATTCCGAGCTGCGCGATAACTTCGTCAGCGACGTGCGCAGCGGGTCCACCGATGGCGGCATGGTCAGCGGTGCCGAGGGCAAGGCGCTGTTCATTTACAACTCGCTGTTCAATGTCATCGAACACAACCATTTCGAACGCAGTGCCGTGGGGATCCATCTCACCGCCGGTTCCGAAGACAATCGCATCGCCGACAACGCCTTTGTCGATAATCAGCAGCAGGTCAAGTACGTCGCCACCCGTTTGCAGGAGTGGTCGGCCGACGGCCACGGCAATTACTGGAGCGACTACCTGGGCTGGGATCGCAATAACGACGCGGTTGGCGACGTAATCTACGAGCCCAACGACAATATTGACCGCCTGCTGTGGCTGTACCCGCAGGTTCGTCTGTTGATGAACAGCCCGAGTATTCAGTTACTGCGCTGGGTGCAGCAAAGCTTTCCGGTGACGAAATCGCCGGGGGTCAAGGACAGTTACCCGTTGATGAATCTTCCGACCATGCCCCAGACACAGCAGCCAATCTTATGAACATCGTCGAGATCGAAGGTGTAAGCCAGCGTTACGGCAGCATGACCGTGTTGCGCGATCTGACCCTGAGTCTGGGCGAAGGCGAAGTGCTGGGTCTGTTTGGCCACAATGGTGCGGGCAAGACCACCGTAATGAAGCTGATTCTTGGCCTGCTCAAGGCCAGTGCCGGTCAAGTGCACGTCCTCGGTTGCCGACCCGCACAAGCCGAGGTGCGTCGCCAACTCGGTTACCTGCCGGAAAACGTCACGTTCTACCCGCAACTGAGTGGCCGTGAAACCCTGCGATATTTTGCTCGCCTCAAGGGCGCCGCGCTGACGCAAGTGGGCGAACTGCTCGAACAGGTCGGTCTTGCCGCTGCCGCAGACCGTCGGGTGAAAACCTATTCCAAAGGTATGCGCCAGCGTCTGGGTTTGGCTCAGGCGGTTCTCGGCGAGCCTCGTCTGCTGTTGTTGGACGAGCCCACGGTCGGTCTCGACCCCATCGCCACCCGAGAACTCTATCTGTTGATCGACCGTCTGCGGCAACAGGGCGCCAGCATCATTCTTTGCTCCCATGTGCTGTCAGGCGTCGAAGCGCATATCAATCGTGCGGCCATCCTGGCCAACGGCTGTTTGCAGGCGATCGGGACTCTGTCCAGCCTGCGCGAAGAAGCTGACTTGCCGGCGCGTATCCGCGCCAATGGCCTGGCTCGACGCGAGCAGTGGCTACAACGCTGGAATGCGGCCGGGCACAGCGCCACGGCTCTGGGTGGCAACGGGGTCGAGGTGATGGCGGTCAACGGCCACAAAGTCGACCTGCTGCGTCAGTTGTTCCACGAGGATCAACCGCAGGATATCGAGATACTGCAACCGTCTCTCGAGGACCTTTACGGCTATTACATGAGTCGTGCGACCACCGATGCAGAGGGCATTCATCCATGAAGCAGATTTGGAGTATCGCCGCCAAGGAGTTCAGCGACGGGCTGCGCAATCGCTGGCTTCTGGCAATCAGTCTGTTGTTCGCGATTCTGGCAGTGGGCATCGCCTGGCTCGGCGCGGCGACCGCTGGGCAAGTGGGCTTCACGTCAATTCCGGCAACCATCGCCAGCCTGGCCAGCCTGGCGACTTTCCTGATGCCGCTGATCGCGCTGCTGCTGGCCTACGATGCCATCGTCGGTGAGGACGAGGGCGGCACGCTGATGCTGTTGCTGACCTATCCGCTGGGTCGCGGACAAATCCTGCTCGGCAAGTTTGTCGGTCACGGCCTGATTCTCGCCTTGGCCACGTTGATCGGCTTTGGCTGTGCCGCCGTGGCCATCGCCTTGCTGGTCGATGACGTCGAGTTGGGGCTGCTGCTCTGGGCGTTCGGGCGTTTCATGTTGTCTTCCACCCTACTCGGGTGGGTGTTCCTGGCGCTGGCTTACGTCTTGAGCAGCAAGGCCAGCGAAAAGTCCAGTGCGGCGGGGATGGCACTGGGCGTGTGGTTCCTCTTCGTGCTGGTGTTCGATCTGGCGCTGCTGGCGTTGCTCGTGCTGAGCAAAGGCCGGTTCAACCCGGATCTATTACCGTGGTTGCTGTTACTCAACCCGACCGACGTTTATCGCTTGATCAACCTCTCCGGTTTCGATGGCGGCGGCAATGCCATCGGTCTTATGGCATTGAGCAGCGATTTACCGGTGGCGGCGTCGCTGCTATGGCTCTGCCTACTGCTTTGGGTGGGGGGTTCGCTGCTGCTGGCGTATTGGATGTTTCGCCGTCGGCTGACTTGATTCATTACGCTGGGGACAATTGCGATGAATATTCTGTACCTGACCGGGGCTCGTGCCCTGGTCGTTATCATGATCTGTTTGGGATTGGCGGCTTGTAATGATCGCGCGCAAGAAAAGCAAACCCTTGCGCCAGTGGCCTTCCATCAGAGCGACGAGTGCCATGTCTGCGGAATGGTCATCGCCGACTTTCCGGGCCCCAAAGGCGAAGTTGTGGAGAACGGTACGGTCAAGAAGTTCTGCTCCACTGCAGAAATGCTCGGATGGTGGCTGCAGCCGGAGAATCACCTTACTGAGGCGAAATTGTATGTGCACGACATGGGTAAAAGTGCCTGGGAGAAACCCGACGACCATTATCTGATTGACGCAACCAAAGCCTACTATGTCGTCGGCACTTCGCTTAAAGGTTCCATGGGGGTTGTTCTGGCGTCATTTTCCGAGGAGGCCACCGCACGCAAACTGGCCAGCGAGCAGGGCGGCAGGGTGTTGCGTTTTGAGGAAATCGATCTGCCGCTTTTACAGCAAACCCCGACGATGTAGCCGAGCGGCCCATCTCGCAGAAGAGAGCGGGCTCGCTTCTGCGGCTTGGGTGTTTTTTATTGGGGCAATCTTACTTCAGCGTCAGGATCCAGTCGGCCAAGGTCTTGGCTTCTTCATCGGTCACCTGGTTGGCCGGCATTGCGATAGGCCCCCATTTTCCAGTACTGCCTTCTTTGATGCTCTTGACCAGGGTCGCCGATGCGTCGGCCTGGCCGGCGTATTTGGCGGCAATTTCCTTGTAGCCTGGCCCGACCATTTTGGCGTCGATCATATGGCAACCAACGCAGGCTTTGCTCTTGAACAACGCTTCACCGTCAACGGCCTGAGCTGACTGCAGAGTCAGCGCGGCACCCAGGGCCAGCAATGGAACCAGAATACTTTTCATCAGTGTTACCTCAGACTACGAAGCAGATTCGAAACGACCCGCTTCCGGTTTATTCAACAGGCATCGCATTGAATATTATTAGGGTGAATTTGTCGGCAAAACAAACTCATTGCTTCAGGTGTCGATGATTGTCAGTGCGGAGCCGATTTGTGTAAAAACGCTCTTTACACCTTTATTAGATTTGCCAGCTTGAGTAATCGTTCAAATTTTATCAGGATGTATTGGAAGGGGTGTGGTTGATTGTCGCCAGTGGAAATTATTGCATGCTAAGTGTGTCGCATTCGCAACTCTCGGATCTGAGTGCTGGTGATTTATATTGATAATTGTTCCTTTAAGTTGGTGTTACGTAAGTCACTAAAATATATTGAATTTAGAGTATGGCGGTATGGATATCCTGGACGTCAGCAAAGTCAGACTTGATATTGATCAACGATGCAGACAATCAATTGGCGCGATAATCGGTGACTCCGCAATGACCCGGGTCAAGGCCTATCAAGCCCGGGATGCCATCGTCGAGATTTAAATCGCCCAGGCTGACCATTGCGCGCCTGCCGCTGTTTTCGACGCAATAGCTGAGGGGGCTGCTGAGGTCTGATCAGATCGAGAAGATAAATAATCAAGGCTTTAACGTTCAAGGCCCACATTGAGGGCCTTGGTTATTTGGAGCTAAAAAGGGAGCGGCAGGGGGAAGGCCATGGCATTCAGATGGCTTAGGAAGAGAAACCCCGAAACCAATACTGCGTTGATCGACCAGGCCACAGTGAGGAAACGAGCGATCTGACCGTAGATGAGGTCACTCACATTATCCGCATTGCGCCATACAGCATTGAGCATGCACGCGGTGTAGGCCACAAAACCCAGGAGCATTAAACCAAACAGGGAGGGGGCAACTTTGTTGAAGGCGACCAGGATAAGGCCAAACAGTAAATTGCTGAGCACTACGCCGTAGAGCCAGAACACCACCCACAGCGCAGTGCTGCCCTGCGAGTTTAACCACTGCTGAAGCTTACTCATCATGTCTCCCTGGCCAGCTAGTGGCCCGATTTTCCCTATAAGCCCGTACAGACTTCTCCCGGGTGATGCCGACGTGGTGGACGTCGTGCACGGTTTCAGTCTAGCGGGCTTTTCCGACATGTCCCGACCGAGTACGGGCAGGTCGACAAACCTTGCTACCTAGTTCCAGATTCAGTGGGACGGGTTTATGGAGTAAACGATGGACGAGAAATCACTACCTGATTGGGATCCGAGGTCTGAAGCTGTGTTAAAGGATCAGACGACAGCCTACGACGACATGCGCCACCGTTGCCCGGTTGCATACAGTCAATATGGCTATACGTCCTTATTCCGGCATGAGGATGTGCTGTGCGTACTTAAGGATCATGAATCCTTCAGTAATGCCGTCTCGCGTTTCCCCTCGGTCCCCAATGGCATGGATCCGCCCGAGCATACGGTGTACCGGAGCCTCATCGAGCCTTATTTTAGCCCGGAGCATATGGATGCTTTTGCCCCGGTGTGCCGTGATATAGCTGTTCGTCTGGTGCGGGCGTTACCGGATGAAGGCCCTTCAGAACTGATAGGGGAATTTGCTCAAATCTTTGCGTTGCAGATCCAGTGTGCCTGGCTGGGCTGGCCGGCCGATCTTCATGAACCGCTGCGCCTGTGGACGCTGAAGAATCACACGGCCACTCTGGCCAGAGACGACGCTGCCCTGGCCGCCGTGGCCCTCGAGTTTGACGGTTACATCAAGGATCTGCTGGACGTGCGCCGTACAGCCGGCGCTGCTGCGTCGAACGACATCACGACCATCTTGCTACGCGATCAATCCTTGGGAAGGCCTCTGACAGACGATGAGATCGTCAGTATTTTACGTAACTGGACGGTCGGCGAACTCGGAACCATTTCCGCCTCAGTCGGCATTCTCGCGCATTATTTGGCCATCAACTCCGGATGGCAGCAGCAATTGCGCGAACAACCGGCGCTGTTACCTGCCGCCATCGATGAAATACTGCGTATTCATGCACCGCTGATTATGAACCGTCGGGTGACTACGAAACAGGTCATGCTGGGCGGGCGCACGCTGGCGAAGGGGTCGCGTATCGCCCTCAACTGGGCGTCCGCCAATCGGGACGAAGCGGTCTTTGGAGATCCCGATGAAATGCGCCTCGATCGCGATCCCGAGCTAAACCTGCTCTATGGTGCCGGCATTCATGTCTGCCCCGGTGCGCCGCTTGCCAGACTGGAGCTACGGATCGTGATGGAGGAGCTGCTTGGACGCACCAGTTGGATTGCACTGGCGCCGGATAAGGAACCAGTGAACGCATTTTTCCCTGCCAGCGGGTTTTCTTCTCTACCCCTGCAAATCCAAAAACCGTCTTCCCAAGCTTTGGGGAGCTGCCCTGACCCCTGAGATCCGATGATCTCGGGGCAGTCCTTTTTTGCTGGACGGCTTGGCGGCGAGACCGAGATGTGGGTCGGCATGATTGACGTCAGCTTAGAGCGGGTAGTGCGTCGGGTGTTGCCGCTTCGCAACGCCGATGTCGGTAGCGGCCTTGACTGACCCGCAATCGGCCAATCGATCAATGCTTGGTTCTGGCTGAATTGAGCCCTGATCGGCCGTGAGTGTTATTTCAAACCAAGCCGCTTCGCCAGTCGGTGCAGGTTGGCCACGTCCATATCCAGCATTCGAGCACAGGCAGACCATTTCCTTGCGCAATTATTCAGCGTGTTTTCAATCAGCTGACGCTGGAAGTCATCCGTCGCATCCCGCAGACCCTGGTCAACGCCGAGGGAAGGAACATCCAGAGCAACAGGCGGCGTATCCTTCTGCTCGGGTACTTGATTGAAATGCTGGGCTTCAAGCCGCAGCTCGTCACTTTGCTGGGTCGCACGAGCAATGATTGTCGCTCGATAAACAGCATGCTCCAGTTCGCGAACGTTTCCTGGCCACGTGTACTGCTTGAGCAACGACAGACAATCGGCAGCCAGAGCCACCCGTTTCAACCCCATGCGTTCCCGGCTCTGCTCGCAGAAAAAACCCGCTAGCAACGTGATGTCCTGCTCACGCTCACGCAGAGGTGGTACATGCACAGGGAATACGCTTAAGCGGTGGAACAGGTCTGCACGAAACCGATTGCTCAACACCTCCTGCTTCAGATCACGATTGGTCGCGGCAAGCACCCGTACGTTGACCCGCAAGACGTTATCGTCACCAACCCGTTGGAGGTCGCCGTATTGCAATACCCGCAACAGTTTCGCTTGCAAATTCAGTGACAGTTCACCGATTTCGTCGAGAAACAGTGTGCCGTTATCAGCCATTTCGAACTTGCCGGTGCGATGATGGATAGCGCCGGTAAAAGCCCCTTTGACATGGCCGAACAACTCACTCTCAGCCACTGATTCCGGCAGCGCAGCGCAGTTCAAATAGACCACAGGCTGACCGGCGCGTGATGAACCTTCATGTATGGCCTTGGCGACCAGTTCCTTGCCGACTCCGGTTTCTCCAGTGATGAGGACGTTCAGGTCGGAACCTGCCACCATTTCGATCTCTCTTTTCAACTGTTGCATGACTTCGCTGAGACCGACCATTTCAGTGCCGGGTTTGCCCGCCGGGATATTACTGATGGAGAGAGGAGTAATGGTCTGACTTTCCAGTTGCTCCACTAGCAATGCATTGGTCAAGGCAGCAGAAGCAAGGGCTCCCACCAGTCGCAGCTCCTCGTCGCTGAAGTGATCAAACTGTGCCGGGTCCATGCCATCGATTGTCAGCGCACCAATCAGTGTCTGGTCCGCGAACAACGGTAATCCGATGCAGGCATGCACTTTGAGGTCCTGCCGGTTCGGTATCAGTCCGTCATAGGGATCAGGCAAATGACTCTCTGCCGGAAAGCGCACCACGTCACCGGCGCGAGCGATGGCTTCCAGTCGCGGATGTGCATCAAGGCTGAAACGACGCCCCAGAACATCCGGTGCCAGACCGTCAATCGCCAGCGGGCGGAACTGTCGCTGTTCATAACGCAACAAGGCAGAGGCGTCGCAACCCAGCAACTGGCGCAAGGTATTGATCAGACGTTGAAAGCGATCCTGATGGGAAATGCCGCTTTGCAACTGAATAGCGATGCGTGCCAGGGATTCAACGGAGAGACTCATAGTGTGTCACTTTGACAATGAATTAGTCATAAAGACAGTAATAGGGCAATGTCATATTGACAATCGTTGTTTTATTTATTATTTAAAATCAACAACTTATGACATGGCACGGACCTTGCCATCTTCGGCGTAGAACATCATTTCTATACCGAGGTAGGTCATGTCAATTCACGTCAAGAACAACATCCATTGGGTCGGTCAGCGTGATTGGGAAGTGCGGGACTTTCATGGCACAGAATACAAATGCCACAAAGGTAGCAGTTACAACAGCTACCTGATCCGTGAAGAAAAGACCGTACTGATCGATACGGTTGATCACAGGTTCAGCCGGGAGTTCATACAGAACCTGGCGATGGAGATTGACCTTAACACGCTGGACTATATCGTCATCAATCATGCGGAAGAGGACCACGCAGGGGCGCTGACAGAGTTGATGTCGCTGATCCCGAATACGCCGATCTATTGCACCGCCAATGGCGTGGACTCGATCAATGGTCATCACCATCACCCAGAGTGGAATTTCCATGTTGTACATACCGGCGACACCCTGGATGTCGGTAATGGCAAACAGCTGGTTTTCGTGGAAACTCCGATGCTGCATTGGCCGGACAGCATGATGACGTACATGACCGGTGATGCCGTACTGTTCAGTAACGACGCCTTTGGCCAACATTACTGCGACGAACACCTGTTTAATGATGAAGTGGATCAAAACGAACTGTTCGATCAGTGCCAACGCTACTACGCCAACATCCTCACGCCATTCAGTCGCCTGGTCATTTCGAAGATTACCGAGATCCTCGGTTTCAATCTGCCAGTCGATATGATTGCCACCGCGCATGGCGTGGTGTGGCGTGATAATCCGACGCAGATTGTGCACCGCTATCTGGAATGGGCGGCGGATTATCAAGAGGACCGCATCACACTGTTCTACGACACCATGTCGAACAACACCCGCATGATGGCCGATGCCATCGCACAAGGCATTCACGAAGGTGATCCGCGTGTGGCGGTGAAGATTTTCAACGTCGCGCGCCACGACAAGAATGAGATTCTGACCAACGTGTTCCGCTCAAAAGGTGTTCTGGTGGGCTCATCCACCATGAACAACGTCATGATGCCGAAAGTCGCCGCCCTGCTGGAGGAAATAACCGGGCTGCGTTTTCGTAACAAAAAGGCTTCGGCGTTTGGCAGTTATGGTTGGAATGGTGGGGCGGTGGACCGTATCCAGACGCGCTTGATGGACGCTGGCTTTGAAACCACGTTGGCGCTCAAAGCCAAGTGGCGGCCAGACGGTGACTCGCTTGAGGTTTGTCGGGCTCATGGCCGCGAAATCGCTCGGCAATGGGCGCTGCATCCATCGACGGACGCACAAGTCGCACGACCTGCAGCCATCGCAACTGCTCAGGCAGAACCAATCGCGGACAACGGCCCGCGCATGCAGTGCAGTGTCTGCCAATGGATTTACGACCCGGCGATCGGCGAGCCGATGCAGGATGTGCAAGCCGGTACGGCCTGGCGTGATGTGCCTGATTACTTCCTGTGTCCTGAATGTTCACTGGGTAAATCGGTATTCGATGAGCTTGCTTCGGAGGCGAAATGAACAAGGATATCGTCATTGTGGGCTCCGGCTTCGCGGCTCGTCAGGTGGTCAAGAACTTGCGCAGGCTCGATGCGGCGGTGCCCATTCGGTTGATCGCTGCAGACAGTTGCGATGAGTACAACAAGCCCGACCTGAGTCACGTCATCAGTCTCAATCAGACAGCGGACGACATGACTCGTCAGTCTGCGGCGGAGTTTGCCGAGATGTATCGGTTAACCCTGAATGCCGGTTGTCAGCTCACTGCAATTGATCGCGAGAACAAGCGTGTCAGCGCCGGCAATGAGTCATTCAGTTACGACAAACTGATTCTTGCCACGGGTGCGCAAGCCATCGTTCCGCCGATTCCCGGGCGGGAGTGGATGGTGACTTTGAACAGTCAGCAGGAATACCGTCATGCCCAACAGGCTCTGAGAGCGGCAGAGCGCGTACTGATCCTGGGGGCCGGCTTGATTGGCAGTGAACTGGCCATGGATGTCAATCGTGCCGGAAAGCAAGTGGTACTGATGGATAAGTCCTGCAGCCTGCTGGCATCGTTGCTGCCTGTTGAGGTGAGTAGCCGCTTGCAGCACCGGTTATGCCAGATGGGTGTGGAAATGGTGTTCAACCAGGCTTTGGAATCCATTGAAAAGAGAGACGATAGCCTGTTGGCGACTTTGTCCAATGGCCGGCAAATCTCCACCGATGTGATCATTGCCTCAATTGGGTTGAAACCCGAGACGTCGTTAGCGACGCAGGCTGGCTTACGCGTGGGTCGTGGCATTGAAGTGAATGAACGCATGTGCACCTCTGACCCACACATATTTGCCGTTGGCGATTGCGCGCAAATCCAGGGCAAGCTGCTGCCGTTTCTACAACCCATTCAGTTAAGCGCCATGACCTTGGCGCGTAATGTGCTGGGTGGCGATGAGCAAGTGAAGTTCCCTGCGATGCTGGTGAAGATCAAGACCCCGGAAATGCCGCTGCACCTGGCCGGAGAAACCAGTCGTAAGGACTTGCAATGGCAGATCAGCCTTGAGTCAGAGGGGTTGGTAGCCAGAGGTCTGGACATGGCAGGACACCTACGAGCGTTCGTCGTTAGTGAAGACCAAATGAAGCAGGCCTTTGCATTGCTGCGGCAACTCTCGTTGTAAATCGAATTTGCAGAGTTCACCCGGATCGACCAATCGCGCTGAGTGTTTTGTTCTTCCTGGACTTATTGTCGACGCCAAGTCTGCAATCGCCAGATCGGCTTTGAGTAGAACTTGTGCAAGCCTTGGGTCATAGCTGCTCAAGGTCCCGGCATTGAGCTGATCTCTGCCATCTGCTCTGGGGTGAAGATCTCGTCAGGATATTCCTCGTGGTTCTCGCTGCGAGCCCTGACATTGCCGCCGGGCAATGTGTAGAGATATTTGGTCCTGAGCATGCCTTCGTGGTCGAAGGCATAAATCTCACCATCAATGATGTCTGTCGGTCCGCGATCAACGCCGACAGCCGCACTATCCAGAATCATTCTGTCCATGCTGCTGCCGTGAACCCTCGCACACATGGCGTCGTTGATGTTTACACCGGCCATTCGGAGGGTAGCCTTGGAGAAGCGCAGCTTCCTTCCTGGAACCTCAATTACGTGCGTCATGCCACTTCCGGCAGACAGCTGGACTTCTGCAAAATACGGAAGATCTACTTCATCGTCATCGAGCGGCGTACCCTCGTCCCCAATGCTCATGGGCACGAGTTCTGCGATTCTTCGTGACTCTAAATCGCTCGGTGCAGAATTAATACTCACCATGGAAAGAAGGCGATTGCTGAGGTGGCTGAAGGAATGGCTACACACCGCACACTAAGTGCCGCCAACAACAATCTATTGCCGCCAGTATGGTTGCGGTCGGAACTGATCCTGGAGGAAGCGCAAAAATTTTAGCGTTCTCGCGGGCAACCCTTCGCGTTGATGCGTCAGCGCAACAATATTGGCCTCTGGCAGTTTCCAACCAGGCAGTAGTCGTATCAACGTCCCTTCCGCCAGAGCATCGGCAACATCCCATTCAGAACGCATGATGATGCCGTTCCCTTCGCAAGCCCATTGCCGAATAACACTTCCATCGTTGCAGCTCAACGCTGGGCGGATTCGCACATTGTGTGTTTTACGCGCGCGCGTGAAATGCCAGAGCGTGACGTCTTCGTTGTTTTCCCGCAATGCAATGCAGGGCAGGGCAGCCAGCTGGTCGGGGTGTTCCGGCAGACCGTGCTGTTCAATAAAGTCGGGTGAGGCGCATACGTAGCGACGGTTGGGGGCAATGGAATGGCCCACCAGGTTGGAGGTGCGCAGTTCCCCAATATGGATAACGACATCAAATCGATCGGTCGCTTCGACCATAGGCTGTTCGGACAGACTCAATGCTATCTCTACGTCTGGATGCAGGCGCTGGAAAGCTGCCACCGCAGGTGCCACGTGCAGGCGCCCAAATCCGAAAGGCGCATTGATTTTCAGCTTCCCGACGAAGCCACTGCGCCGCTCTTGCAAATCTGCCAATAGGGAATCGAACTGCTCGACCAGCTCTGCCCCACGCAGGCACAAGAACTCGCCCTCATCGGTAAAGCGCAGCTGCCGGGCTGACCGATCCAGTAATCGAATCGACAGTTTTTTCTCCATTTGCTGAAGTCGCTGGGTTACCGCCGAGGGCGTCAGACCCAGCTTGCGTGACGCGGCCAACAAACTTTCGCTTTCCCGGATGATCAAGAGAAAGCGGATATCAAATGTCTCGTTCATTAAGAATCACTGAATATTAGAATTAGTATTATTAAATATTAATCTGAAACTGGAGGCTTAGAATAGCGCTATTACAGGAGACCAGACATGTCAGCACTCACTCATATCGAAACCCCCGCTCTATTGCTGGATCGCGATCGACTCGACGCCAACATCGACCGGATGCGCAATAAACTGGCAGCATTCAATGTGGTATTGCGGCCACACGTGAAGACCAACAAATCTTTGGAAGTCACCGAGCGATTGTTTGCAGGCGGGCGCGGGCCTATTACTGTTTCAACCCTGCGTGAGGCAGATTTCTTTTTCGAGGCCGGGTTTACTGACATTTTGTATGGCGTTGGTATTGCACCGAACAAATTCGCCCATGCAGCTGCGTTGATCAGCAAAGGTGCGCAGCTCAAGCTGGTACTCGACAATCTGGACACCGCTAGATTGTTGGCCGAATTCGCCCAAACATCGGGGCATATTTTTGAAGTCTTGCTGGAAATCGATTGCGACGGCCACCGTTCCGGTCTCGGCCCGCAATCACCGCTGTTGGTGGAAATCGCGCAGTTGTTGAGCGCCAATGGCGTCAGGGTCAGCGGCTTGATGACACACGCCGGCAAGTCCTACGACAGTCAATCGATCGCTGAAATCGAAGCCTGCGCCCGGCAGGAACGCGCGGCGATTATCGATGCCAGCCAAATGCTGACGCGTGCAGGCTTCAATCTATCGATCATCAGTGTCGGCTCGACACCCACGGCACTTTTTACTGAGAATTTATCCGGGGTGACAGAAGTTCGTGCGGGTGTGTTCGCTTTCTTCGATCTGGTCATGGCGGGCTTGGGCGTTTGTCAGGTGCAGGATATTGCCGTCTCGGTTCTGACGACTGTCATTGGTCATCAAATTGAAAAAGGCTGGATCATTACCGATGCGGGATGGATGGCACTTTCTCGTGATCGTGGTACCGCCAAACAAGCGGTCGATCAGGGGTATGGCGTCGTGTGTGACGCCGTCGGCCAGCCCATTGGCGACCTGATCGTCAGCGCCACCAATCAGGAGCACGGGATCATTTCATCACGGGCCGGGAAGCTTGAAGCCTCGAGCTTACTGCCCTTGGGCACGCTGCTGCGGATCCTGCCGAATCACGCCTGCGCCACCTCGGCGCAGCACGCGGGTTATCAGGTTCTCAGCGAGGAGCGCAGTGTCGGTTACTGGCCACGCATCGCGGGTTGGTAATTAATTCACCAGAATTCAAAACTTGATCGGTCAAGGAGAGCACATGAAGTTAATCACAGCAGAGAAACTGCCTGTACAGGGTGGGCATTACTCGCACGGTGCTCTGGCAGGAAAACTTCTATTCATCTCCGGTCAGTTGCCGTTTCCACCGGAGGCTCAGGAATTTCCTGATGGAGTAGAAGCCCAGACTCTTCAGGCAATGGCCAATATAGAAGCTGTGCTTCAGGCCGCTGGTGCGTCGTTGAGTCATTTGGTCAGCGTGCAAATCTACATCGTTGATGTTGCCTATTGGCCGATCGTCAATCTGACTTATTCAACGCTGATGGGCTCGCACCGTCCCGCAAGAGTGATTATCCCGTGTGGTCCGCTCCATCATGGGGCTTTGGTGGAAATTTCAGCAGTTGCTGAACTTACATGACTTTAAAGTAGGGCAGTCGTTAGGAATTCAATTGAAAACAATGATCAGCAGGCTCCAGTCAAACTCGTCCTGTTCGATTTGCTCACCGCTTTGCTGGACTCGTGGACGCTTTGGAGTTCCGTTGCAGGTTCCGCTGAAATGGGGCGCACCTGGCGCATGGCTTACTTGAAGGCGACTTACGGCTGTGGCGCTTACCGGCCTTATGAAACGCTGGTTGAAGAGGCTGCGATTAGTGTAGGACTGGGTAAAGAGGCCGCGCAAAATCTGGAGGCGCGCTGGGCCGAGTTACAACCTTGGCCTGAGGCTAAACGCGTGCTGACCGAGTTAGCGCCCCATTACAAACTGGGTGTGGTTACCAACTGTTCAGAGAAGTTGGGACGCATCGCCGCGGATCGTCTCGGGGTGCCGTTCGACGTAATTGTCGCATAAGTCCGTCGTGGGCCTGGTCATCCCGACCGGTTATTCCTTCAACCTCGATGGCACTTCCATCTACCTCACCATGGCGGCGATTTTCCTTGCCCAAGCCACCGATACGCCCATGGACATTACGCACCAGATCACTTTGTTGCTGGTCTTGCTGATCACATCAAAGGGCGCGGCGGGTGTAACGGGCAGTGGCTTCATCGTCTTGGCGCCCACGCTGTCGTCAGTAGGGCATATGCCGGTTGCGGCGCTGGCCTTGATTTTGGGGATAGACCGTTTCATGTCCGAAGCGCGGGTTGACCAATCTGATCGGCAACGGCGTGGCGACAATCGTGGTCGCCAAGTGGTGTGGTCAGTTGGACGAAAAGGTGCTTCAAAAGAGGCTGGAAGAGGGTCCTGGAGTGGCGGCTATCGCTTCGCCGGCAACGCGAGTTCCCGAAGAACCTGTGCGTACTTGATTTAGCCATGTGAAGAAAGCCTGTCGTTGCGACGGGTTTTTGCATTCTGCCGTAAAGCCGTTACGGGAACATGGCAGGCCGCGTCCTCGTGGCGCGGGTCATCGGAATGCCTGGCCCAACCATTTGTACATTCCGGTGATTCTCAGGATGCATGGATCAGCTTTCAGAGGAAACGACTGGGTCGTGACCGGATTCAGCATCGAGCTTCAATCGGTCAGCCTTACTAATGTATTTGGACTTGCTTGGCGGAGCCAATTTGGCGCTAGCCTTTTTTGCGTGAGCCTTTAATAGTTGCTTTATTTTTTTACGACGATTCATGTGTTTCTACTCGGCTTGTCAATTCTTGAATGATATCAGCTTCAAATATTGGACCAGGTCCCTGTAGCACGTTAAAAAACACGCCAGAGGCTCCCTGGATTTTCTCGAGGTTCACCAACTGTAGGAAGTGAGTCGTCGGCTGCCTGTCACTAAGGGCCGCTATCGGCCCAGAGTGTGTAAAAACGCTCATGACCAAATCGTCTCGGGTCATCGACGTTCGTTGGCTGAGCGATCACACGGTCAATGCTCCGAGTCGCATCGGTCGCGACCTAGAACACGTCAACGCCGTTTTTACAGCCTCTGGGATGGGCCAAAACCAGCCTTTTTTAGGCCGACAGCGCCTTCATTAAACCCGGTATTTCGAACTTCAGTAACGATGGCGCGGGGCTCGGAAGCTGTTGGTTCTTGCCGATCGGCAGCATCGAGTGCCGCCAGGTAACGATTGATACTCGATTTCATTTCTTCCATTCGCCGCTTCAGTTTGGCGCTGGTGAAATTGCGGTCGCGGTTGTTGACTGCTTTGAATTTACTGCCATCGATGGCGACCATATTTTCTCCAAACAGTCCCAACTGCTGGCACAGCACAACGAACTGGCGACAGACGCCTCGGATGGCCTTGCTGTTGTCTTTTCGGAAGTTGGCGATGGTCTTGAGATCCGGCATCAAACGCCCGGTCAACCACATCAGCTCGACGTTGCGTTGAGCTTCTCGCTCCAAACGTCGGCTCGACTGGAGGCGGTTGAGATAGCCGTAGATGTAGATCTTCAGCAGGATCGCGGGGTGGTAAGCCGGCCGGCCAGTATCGGCTGGGATGGCACCGTCAAAACCCAGCTTGACCAGGTCGAGTTCGTCGACACGACGTCGACTACGCGCACCGTATTGGTATCGCTGCCTTCGACACCGCGTTCATGGCCGTTGCGCTGCTTTTTGTGATCGCCGCGCCCATGCGGGTCGGCATCAAGTTCGGACTCTCGCGATACGCGAAAACGCGTTCCGTTGCGTGAGGTGGAATCACGTCGACTGGCGCCCTTTGGTGTACAAAAAAGCCCGGCTGTTTAGGCCGGACTTCTCGTTGGGTGCTGCCGTGAAGCCATTCATGATGCGCCAGGTGGGTGAGGGCAGGGGGATTGCGCTCAGGCTTCGCTGATCTTGCTGACGCTGGTGACCTGACCGTTCCAGATCATCTCGTAATGGGCGGTTTGAATAATCGATGAAACGGGGCGCGGGGTCATCAGCGCCCAGCAATAACCGCCCTGCAAACGCACCGAGTGGTAACGAAGACCGGGACATCCGGCCTCTTTGACGGACCTGCCCAAGCGGCGGGAATGCGTGTAATCGTCAGGCGCATAAACAGGATCATTCATCGGAACGGCTGTGGCGTCTTTCATCGCTGCATCCACGAAAGAGCAGGACAACCCCCGGAAAACAAAACGCTCATAGTTGAGGCTCGGCACATTCGACCAATACAGGCTCTGGTGATGTCGCACCTCGGCCAGCGCCGTTTCCATGGAGTCCGCCAAATACAGCACCCCAAAACGGCCATCGCTGAACCGCGAACCCGCCGGGTTAACGTGGGTAAAAGGCGCGGTTGCGTAAGAACAACCGGGAATGCCGAACGGGATTTCGCCTCGCGGAATCAACTCAAGACGACCCACTTCATTTTTCAGTCTGGGGTTAGTGAGTTCCTGAATCTGATACAGCACCTCAAACTCGTCCGCGTCGGCGACGTCATCGAACAACGCGACAGGTGGAAACTTGGAATTGACCAGTCGGTAGGCCTGTAATTGCTCGCCGGCAAGCTCTGTCAGCTCGCTGACCTTCACCATTGCGCGCCTCGCAGCACGTCGATGCGGCGAAAGGTTTCGTACAGGGAAATCATATCGCCCTGAGACATGATCTCGAGCGGGCTGCGCCCATTGAAAAACTCGTTTTCGTTGGCCATCGACGGGAAGCCATAGACGTTTTCCGGGTTATCGAAAACCAGACGCAGCGCGGCGTGGATGTTGAGCACAAAACTGATGCGTTGCATCTGGTCCGCGTCCAGTGCCACGGCCCAGGCCGGATCGCGCTGGCGGGCGCGGGTGTAAGTGCTGCGGGAAATGCGCAGGATGCGGCAGGCTTGATCGCTTGACGCACCCCACTTTTCGAGGATGCCGACAGCGGCGCGCAGGCCGGTGACGCACTGGCTTTTGGTAAAGGCTTGTTCCTGGAGGGCAACGGCCATGCTCAATACCTCAATCATGAATCCATAGACTCAAAGATAGTCATATTGAGTCTACAGAGCAAGTCAGCTTCGACCAGCGGGCATTACAGGGGATCTTCGAGGTGTCTCAGCAGTCACTCACTGAAGCTTCGTGCATTATTCTCACTGTCACGATGAGTCAGCATGGCCCAGTTCGGGCCGCGAATGGTTTTTGCTCCACCAAGCGGGTTGCTTATGGCCCCGGCAGCGTAGTGATACTGCCGGCTAACATTCCACACTTCCACTGGGCCAGATCTGGAGAATATATCTCCCAAGTCGACGACGGCTGCGCCGCCGAACGCAGGCTGCTACAGATCACGGCAAACCAGTCGCGACTTGCAGGGTATCAAGTGGCATTTGGGTGCTGACGGAAAGACATGGAACCAACATCGTCAATCGCGTCTAAATTACAGAGAGATGTCCCGCCACTCCGAAGGAACGAATCATGTTCAGATCTCGCTTATTGATTGCTGCTGTTACATGCCTCGCGCTGGTCTCCGGCTCAGCGACTGCATTGGCCGATCCTGGTAATGGAAAGGGCCAGGGAAACGGCAAGGGAAATCCGCAAAACAGCCAGGCTCATGGCAACCAGGGAGGTCAGGGAGGCAAAGGCAAAAATGCCGGGGGCGGCGATTGGGATAACGGCCCAAGCATCAATCGTGGAAGCATTCTCGGGATTGTTGGCGGGTATCGGGACTACTGGAGCCCGGGGCCTGCATTGCCACCCGGGATTCAAAAGAACCTCGCGCGAGGCAAGCCTCTCCCACCAGGGATTGCCAAGAAACTGGACGGTCGATTAATCGGCAGGCTGCCGCATTATGATGGATACGAATGGCAGCAAGTTGGCACCGACTTGATATTGGTCGCGCTGGCAACCGGACTCATCTACGAAGTTCTCAATGGTGCTTTTGATTAAGGAAAAAAGGGGACAGATATATTTAATAAATCTGTCCCCTTTGTTCTCAATGTGAACGAATAGCGCTGGCCAAGCGATTCTTCATGGCATATCCCCCGTTGCTTGCAAGCCGCGCCAACAGGCGAAAGCAAGCAGACCAGCCACCACCAGCCCTTTTAAAGCATGGCCCGATGACTGGCATTAACAATGCCTCCAGGCTTCTGTGGCTATTCGGCCGCTTCCAGTTTCGCGACGGGGGCGGAAGAAGGTGTACGGGTTGGGGTCACACGATCGCGCAGCTGCTTCTGAGCATCAGCCTCGGAGTCAGCCTTCTTTGCCCGTGCAACGCACGCCGCGATGGTGAAGCTCACCACCACAGAAACAATAATCCAGATTGCAATGGTGGTAACGGTAGTGGTCAGCATGAGGTGTCGCTCCTTTATTTTCAGCAAGTCCGAAATCAGGGCCGCCTTCGATTAATACGCCTTCTAGAGGCACATGGCTATCATCTCGCGAGAGAAATGCAAAAAGTGGAGATTTTGAGCGCGAAGTTCGCGACGGGGCGCTTTAGCGGGGGTCATTCACGCCGATGAAAGGGTACAAATGACCATTACTGACAGAGCTCGTGAGTGGTGACTTGTGTTCAAATCATCCTGCGCTCGAGTCATCGCTTGCCCCTAGCCAAGCTGGTATGGACACGCTCATACCTGATCCATAACCTCGGTCACCCCCAGGTCCTCACCCAGGAACCCGCCACTCTGATGGTGCCACAGCCGCGCATAGAGGCCGTTCTTGGCGAGCAATTCGGTGTGGGTACCCTGTTCGATGATGCGCCCATCATCCATGACAATCAGTCGATCCATCGCCGCAATCGTGGACAGCCGATGGGCGATGGCGATGACGGTTTTGCCCTTCATCATTTCATCGAGGCTTTCCTGAATGGCCACTTCGACTTCCGAATCCAGTGCGCTGGTAGCCTCGTCAAGTAGCAGGATCGGGGCGTTCTTGAGCATCACTCGGGCAATCGCGACGCGCTGGCGCTGGCCGCCCGAAAGCTTGATGCCGCGCTCGCCCACCAAGGTGTCGTAGCCGGTGTGACCTTGCCGGTCGCTCAGTTGGCTGATGAACTCATCGGCTTGGGCATTGGCCGCGGCACTGCGGATTTGTGCGTCGCTTGCATCGGGTCGGCCGTAGGCGATGTTGTCGCGAATGGAACGGTGCAGCAGGGAAGTATCCTGGGTGACCATGCCGATGGCGCTGCGCAGACTGTCTTGTGTCACGTGCGCAATGTCTTGCCCGTCAATGCGAATCTGCCCGTTGTCGACATCATAGAAGCGCAGCAGCAGGTTGATGAGCGTGGATTTTCCCGCGCCGGAGCGGCCTACCAGGCCGATTTTTTCGCCCGGGCGAATGTTCAGGCTCAAGCCATCGAGCACTTGGCGTTCGCCATTGTAGTTGAAGGTCACATTGTCGAAGGTTACCGCCCCGCCGGAGGTCACCAGTACGCCCGCGTCCGGCGCATCCTGCACCTTGGGGCCGCGGGTAAGGGTTGCCATGCCATCCTGCACGGTGCCGATGCTCTCGAAGAGCGAGGTCATTTGCCACATGATCCAGTGCGACATGCCGTTGATACGCAACGCCATGGCGGTAATCGCCGCCACGGCACCCGTGCCGACTTCGCCCAGGTGCCACAGCCAAAGCGAATAACCGCCTGCTGCCATGATCAACGCCACCACCAACGCTTGGTTGACGATCTCGAATTGGCTGACCAGGCGCATCTGGCGAAAGCCAGTCTGCTTGAAATCCTCCATGGCCGCGCGCGCGAAGTGCGCTTCACGATTGGAATGAGAGAACAGTTTCACTGTCGTAATGTTGGTGTAGGCGTCTGAAATACGTCCGGTCATCGAGGAGCGCGCATGGGCCTGTTCCTGTCCGACTTTCCCCAAGCGGGGCACGAAGTAGAGCATGGCCAGCCCGAACAACACGATCCAGGCAAGGAAAGGTAGCATCAGTTTCAGTGCGAAGCCGCCGGCCAGTGCGATGATCGCGATGAAATACACCCCGATTCCGGGTGCGATCTCGATAAGGGTGAACAGCACGTCGCGCACGGCCAGCGCAGTCTGCATCACCTTGGTGGTGACCCGGCCGGAGAACTCATCGGAAAAAAACGAAAGGCTTTGCCGCAGCATCAAGCGGTGGAAGTCCCAACGCAGCCGCAACGGCAGATTGATCGCCAATATCTGGTGCTGCACCATGGTACGCAACGCCACCAGACCGATGCTGCTCAGCATTACGATGCCCATGCCCCACAACACGCGACTTTCCTGCGCAGCGGCATCGCCACCGGCTTTCCAGGTCGAGAGCAGATCCACGACCTGGCCGAGGAAGGAAAACAGCCAGGCTTCGTAGATCGACACACCGGCACTGAGCAGCGCAAACACGAGAATATAGCCGCGGGCGCCCCGTGTGCACGCCCAAAGGAACCGAGCCAGGCCTTCGGGTGGCGGTGGTACCTCGTCGGGCGGGAAGGGGTCGAGTCTTTGTTCAAATACGCGAAGCATGGTGGTCTCCGAAACGATCAAGTTAAGGGGATTCTGCCATTTAAAGGTTGCTTTGAGGGTTATGGGATTGGCGGGTATGGCGCTATTGGCATGTTGTCCTTGGAGGTTGGGTTGCCGAGTGGGGGAGCTCAGACACTGTTTGAGTCCAAGTCGGCGGGGCTAAAACGACGGCTGGCTTTTGGCGGCGTGCCAGTGGCGTGGTCGAATTGGGTAGCCCGCGCAGTGCCCGATCAGGCGGAAAGTGCGGGAGGAATGGTGGTGGCTTCGGTGCAGTCCGCGATCGCTGCGGGTGCCGCTGCGGGGGGCGCTATGTTCAGTTTCAGTGGCATCGCTGGCGTATTTGTCGCCGCCGGCATCCTGATGATGCTCGTAGCGTTGCTGAACAGACTAGGGTCAAGGTCGAAACACCAGGGCACGGCGCTGAGGCTGCAGAGGGTCTGCCCGGACCCGACCGTGCCCACGAAGATCAATGCAGCGGTGAGCAGGAAGAAGAAACGCTTCATCGTGCCCCCCTGGGAAGATCATTCGGGACGACCTGGGCTCAACGTACCCGACTGAAGACTGTCAGTGCCTGCGCGGTGATTGTCGTGAGCGCGAGCGAGCCGCCCACCCTCAGCCGAGTTGCTCGGCAAGCCCGACGATGATGCCTTCAGGTCCAAGAATATAGGCGAGCCGGTACGATTTCTCGTATTGCATCTGGCCAATGAGTTCTGCGCCATGGGCCTGCATCCGAGCAACGACAGCATCGATGTCATCAACGGCAAACATGATGCGACGAAGACCCAAAGCGTTCATAGGCGCGTCCACGGGCCCAAACCTGACTGCGTTTGGCGTGTGGAATTTGTCCAGTTCAATTCCCTGCCCATCGGGAGTCCGCAGCATGGCGAGGGTGGCTCGGACGTCTCCAAGCCCTATAAGATTCCCGACAGAAGGCCCTTCAACCGTGGTTTGGCCCTCAAGCTTGAGGCCCAACTCGATAAAGAACGCCTTCACCGCTTCGAGATCGTCGACAACTATCAGCACGTTGTCCATTCGCTTGACTGTCATGTCCTTCGGGCCCTCTCACCACGATGTCGCGTATTCGGGGGGATGGGCGTCTGGATCGGGCCGGACGGATGAGTGTTCCGTGGCTTCGCACTAGCGACGATAGTAACGGTGATCGTTCTCGTAACGGTGCCGCATGGCCCGATCCTGGTGGCGCTCCCAATAACGATGGCGTTCGGCTTCTCGGCGGGCTTGCTCTCTACGCCACTTATCTCTACGCCAGTCATTTCGGCGCCAATCGTCTCTACGATCATGCGAACGGCCGTCATGCCAGTATCGGTCGTCATGGGCAAGCAACGGCCCTGACTGCTTGCCGGCCATACTGGCCAAGGTCGGCCAAGGGTTGCCGGCCGCCTGGACCGGAGCCTGAACGGCTGCGACTTCAGTTGCGAAAGCAGGGGTGGAGGTTTTCATCTGTGTTGCTGACGCCGAGCCCACTGCCGCGAACGCGAACAGGCCGAAGAGCACCATCCGTTGGACATGGAATTTCATGAGCGAAGACAACCTCGGATTGATAATTGGGGGTGTGGCCATCTGGCTGTGGTAAGCCTGCGGGGGCGTGCTTACCGAGCGGATGTGCCTATTCACATAGACCGGCAAACAGGGAAAAGTTCTAGGGAGCCGTTGCTTAAATAATCACGGTCTCAATGTTTGACACATTTAGACGTTTGCTTTCGCGATGTCCGCTTCTGGCCCAGAGTGTGTAAAAACGTCAGATTGGGTTTTCTATATCGACGCTAGGAGACCGTGCTTACGTTTCGCAAACTGATCAAGTCCGTGACGTTTCCAGGAACAGTTAAAACCGCTCAGCAACCTCT
>NZ_VOBI01000035.1 GCF_008369325.1 Pseudomonas sp. ANT_H12B
GGAAAGTATTAATATCGCGCATAAGAACGCCGGTTTGTTAGATGTGTTTGCTCGCACGAACATCATCAATCAAATCGGCGTTCTTGTTTCTGTGTTTCCCGGGATTCCGTGAAGAACCTTTTTTTTGTGCCCTGTGGGAGCGAGCTTGCTCGCGATGGCGGCCTCAAGAACACCATCGCCAGCCGTGCTCCTGCTGGTATCAATCGATGTATTCGAACAACTTCACAATTTTCTGCACACCGGAAACGCCTTGCACCAGGTTGGTGGCTTGGGCCGCTTCCTGCTTGGTCAGCAGACCCAACAAGTAGACGATGCCGTTCTCGGTAACAACTTTGATGCGTGAGCCCGGAATGTTGGGGTCGGTGAGCATCTGGGTCTTGATCTTGGAGGTCAGCCAGGTGTCGTTCTGGCGGGCAAGGAAGCCGGAGGGTGGCAACACCTGCAGTTCGTTGTGGACCGTTTTCACCCGCTGAACAGCAGCAGCGGCTTGTTCGGCCTTGGCCTTGAGGTCTGCGCGCGGAGTTTGCCCGGCAAGCAGCACGACACCGTTGAAGCTGGTGACGACGATGTGTGAGTCGTTGTCCAGGGCTGGATCGGCCTTGGCGATGTTCACGCCGACCTTGGTGTCGATCAGGGAATCGTCGATCTTGCTGCCGAAGGTGCGGGTGCCGCGGTCATCTTCAATTGGCGCTTCACGGCTGGCGTTAACCACCGAGGTGCAGCCGCTGATGCCGACGAGGCACAGGGTCAAGGCCAGTAGGCCTAGGCGATTAGGGGTCATTCTTCACTCCCGAACAGTTGGCTGTCGATCAAGTCGCAAAGGCAATGGATCGCCAGCAGGTGGACTTCTTGAATACGTGCAGTGACGTTGGCCGGTACGCGAATCTCGACGTCCTCGGGCAATAGCAGCGACGCCATGCCGCCGCCATCGCGACCCGTCAATGCTACGACAATCATTTCGCGATCATGTGCGGCCTGGATCGCTTGAATTATGTTCGCCGAGTTACCACTGGTGGAAATCGCCAGCAGTACGTCACCCGGCTGGCCGAGGGCGCGGATCTGTTTGGAGAAAATCTCGTTGTAGCTGTAGTCGTTGGCGATCGAGGTGATCGTCGAGCTGTCGGTGGTCAGCGCGATGGCTGGCAGGCTCGGGCGCTCGCGTTCGAAGCGGTTGAGCAGCTCGGACGAGAAGTGCTGGGCATCACCGGCAGAACCACCGTTGCCGCAAGAAAGCATTTTGCCTTCGTTGAGCAGGGCGTTGACCATGACCTGGCTGGCTTGCTCGATGTGCGGTGCAAGTACTTCCATCGCCTGTTGCTTGGTGTCGATACTGGCCTGAAAAAGCTGGCGAATTCGGGATTGCATGTCCATCTGTGTGACCTTAATTAGCGCGGCTACTCGGCACATGAATGTGCAGCCCGCAAAGCAAAGAGCAAAAGTATTGGGTGAAAGTGACCGGTTCAGGGCGCACGCGATCAGCTGTCGAAGGCATTCTGCAACCAGTTCAACTGATCGAGGTTGCTGTCGATGGCAACCACGTCGAAACGGCAAGGGGAATTGGCCCAGCGTGGCTCGCGCTGAAGAAAATACTGCGCGGCAAATATCAGTTTCTGCCGTTTGCGCTCATCGATGCTATCGAGCGCGCCACCCCATTGAGTGTTTTTTCTGTAGCGGACTTCAACGAATACTACTGTATCGCCATCAAGCATGACCAGATCAAGCTCGCCACGTTTACACAACCAGTTCTGCGCCAGCAGGCGCAGACCCTGTTGTTGAAGATGCTCGAGCGCATGGCGCTCGGCATCTTTACCGCTTTGCTGGCGTGACCTGTCAGGCATCAGCGCGCGGTGTCCGGCAGGCGTTGAACCTGGCCGTTGACGAACTGCGCCCACGGCAACTGGCGCACAACACGTTGGTTCTGAGTCATGCCCAGGCTGCCCGATTGGCCTTCGATGCGGCTGTCCGGCAAGGCCTTGAGTTGCCCCAGGCGTGGTGCCAGTTGATAAGCGTCGACACCCATTGCGTACAGACGACCCAGGCTACCGCCGGCTTGCGGCCATTGAGCCGTGACCTGTTTGCGCAGTGGATCGTTGGCGTCCAGCAACCATGGTGTTTCGCAGAAGCGAATACCGTTCATGTCGTTGTACTGATTCTGGTCGCCACTGGCGCTGAAGACGTGGGACGTGGCGTAAACCGGCACGTCACCCGCGTACTGGAAGTTCAGAGTCGGCTTGATCTGCTGGGCTTGCTGAGGTGTTGCAGCCAGGAAGATGAACTCGATGTCCTGGCGACGTGAAGGTTGAGCAGCGACCTGCGAACCAACGGTGCTTTGCAGGCTCTTGGCGCGCCCTTCGCTCTGGCGCAACTGGAACATGTCGGCAATCTGCTGGGCCAGTTGCACCGGCTGGTCGACGCGCTCGGTGGCGACGATGCTGCCACCGTTGGCCTGCCAGTCCTGACTGAACGCTCTCAGCACGCGATCGCCCCATTCACCTTTCGGCACCATGATGGCGGCGCGATGCAGGCCGTCAGCGCGAGCGCGACGGGACACTTCGCGGGCTTCGTCTTCGGCAGCAAGACCAAACTGGAACAGCTGGGCCGGACCTTGTTCGCCTTCGCTGTAGTTCAGCGCCAGGGTAGTGATCGGCAGTTGCGGACGAGCGCTGAGCTGTTTGACCAGCGGTTTTTCCAGCGGACCAACGACCAATTGCACGCCATCGGCCTGAGCCTTGCGATAGAACTCGTCCATGGAAGTCAGGCGCGAGCTGTCATAGAACTCGATGGCTGGCGGCTTCTGCCCGGCTTGTTGCGCCTGGTAGTGAGCGGCCATGAAGCCTTCGCGCAACGCTTTGCCGACCGAAGCCAACGGACCGTTTTGCGGCAGCAGCAGACCGATCTTGCCCAGCGGCTGGCTGGCCAGTTCCTTGAGCTTGGTCAGTGGCAGCGGCAATTGAATGGCGGCCGGATGTTTAGGGTTCTGGGTGCGCCAGTTGTCGATGGCCGCTTGCTGTTGTTCCAGGGTGCCGGCAGTTTTCACGGCCAGCGCCAGGCTCATCCAGCCCCCGAGATCATCGGTGGTGGTTGGCTGCAATTGATCGGTTGGCAGCGAAGCGATCAAGGTCCAGATTGCTTCGTGGTTTTTGCTGGCTGCTTCACCTTCGAGCATCGGCGCAATAAAGATGCGTTCCCGTGCGGCGGCCAGGGTCTGGCCGTCGGCTTCCAGGGCGCGGGCGTGAACGGTGCCGGTGCGAACCTGTTGCTCGACAGGCAGTTCGCTCAGGCGCTGCAGGCTCGGATGGCTCAAGGCAGTCAATGCCGCTTTGGGCTGATTGCGGACCATGGCCAGTTCAGCCGCCAGGGTGCTGGCGAAGACCTGTTGGCCAGGCTTGAGTTGTTCGACAGGTACCTGTTGCAGGATTTGCGCGGACTGACCGGCATTGCCCTGACGATAGGCCAGGTCTGCCGCGCTCAAGCGTAACAAGGCAGCTTGTTCTGGCGTTTTGCTTTTGGCGGCCTGGTCGAGCAGTTGCTCGATACTGGCATCCGGGGTCCGTGGAAGTTCGCCAAGGCTGGAAGAGGGCGAGCTGGCGCAAGCCGCCAGCAAGGCAGCGAGGCAGAGGGCAGTGAACAGCCGCAGGCAAGCGATCATGTAGTGTTCCTGATACTCGATCAAATTAGCGTGGAATTGTACCCAAGCACTGGCCGGGGCGCGATGTTACTGGTGTGAATCGATCAATTTAGCTCATGCAAATGTTGCAGCACTGCAAAAAAGGATGAAAAACCGAAGGTTGCTTGCGCGTATCGCGAAGCTCGCTACGCGCTACAATGGCGGCTTTTACCGATCATGAGGTGTGCGCTTTGACTGCTCCAGGTGCTTTGAATTCCGCTGCTGGCTCGCTTTATGTGGTGGCGACGCCCATCGGCAACCTGGACGACATCAGTGCGCGTGCGCTGAAGATTCTGCGCGACGTCGCCCTGATCGCCGCCGAAGACACCCGCCACTCCCAGCGCTTGATGCAGCATTTCGGCATTCCTACGCCACTGGCGGCCTGCCACGAACACAACGAACGGGATGAAGGTAGCCGTTTTATTACCCGTTTGCTTGCCGGCGACGATGTGGCGCTGATTTCAGATGCTGGCACGCCGTTGATTTCCGATCCGGGTTATCACCTGGTGCGTCAGGCTCGTGCCGCCGGGATCAATGTGGTGCCGGTTCCGGGGGCATGCGCATTGATCGCGGCGTTGTCGGCGGCGGGGTTGCCGTCGGACCGTTTCATCTTCGAAGGTTTCCTGCCGGCCAAGGCTGTAGGGCGACGCGCTCGTCTTGAGTTGGTGAAGGAAGAGCCGCGCACGCTGATCTTCTATGAAGCCCCGCACCGGATCCTTGAATGCCTGCAAGACATGGAATTGGTATTCGGCGGCGAACGTCCAGCGTTGCTGGCGCGTGAACTGACCAAGACGTTCGAAACCCTTAAAGGTTTGCCGCTGGCTCAATTGCGCGAGTTCGTCGAGGCGGACAGCAATCAGCAGCGCGGCGAGTGCGTGGTGCTGGTAGCAGGTTGGTCTGCCCCCGAGACCGAGGATGCCGTCAGCAGTGAAGCCATGCGCATTCTGAATCTGTTGCTTGAAGAAATGCCGCTCAAGCGAGCCGCAGCGTTGGCGGCGCAAATTACCGGCGAGCGCAAGAATGTGCTCTATCAGGTAGCGCTGGATAAACAGAAGGGCGAGTAGGAACCGACGTGCAGGCGCAGTCCAAGGCGTTTAGCGCTTGTTCTTCGGCCGCTCTGCCGTTAACCTTTGCGGCGGAGAGTCGATCGGACAGTCGCTGCCCTCTATGAAAATTAGGGGGGGGAGGAAAGTCCGGGCTCCATAGGGCGAAGTGCCAGGTAATGCCTGGGAGGCGTGAGCCTACGGAAAGTGCCACAGAAAATAACCGCCTAAGCGCTTCGGTGCCGGTAAGGGTGAAAAGGTGCGGTAAGAGCGCACCGCACGTCTGGCAACAGTTCGTGGCTAGGTAAACCCCACTTGGAGCAAGACCAAATAGGGTCCCAAGGCGTGGCCCGCGCTGGGACCGGGTAGGTTGCTAAAGATGTCCAGTGATGGCCATCGTAGACGAATGACTGTTCAAGACAGAACCCGGCTTACAGATCGACTCTCCACCTTTTCTCCCTCTCTGCTTAAATCATTGAGCAGGGCGCTCGTAGTAGCCATTTCCCTCCTTGCACAATCAATAGCAGAACTCCTTTTGTAATACCGAAAAAATCTTACTCTTAACAAATCACTTTAACTTTCGAGCGCAGCCATCAGTGCTGACTCAAGTTATTGAGCAGAAGCGCACGTCAGATCCTCGTTACCCCACCTTTTATGCTCCTAAATCTCAGTTATCTAAGGCTTTTCCTTTGCTCCGCGCCTTGACGGTGCGGTGGCCGCATTCCTATAGTGTGCGCAAGTGGCGGAAAGTGGCATGAAGTGGGTTTTTTGAGCTCAAAACGCTAATATTTGGAGAAACGCTGACGTGTTTCGCGGAGCTAACGCTATCAGTCTCGACGCAAAGGGCCGTCTCGCTATGCCGAGCCGGTACCGTGACGAGCTCGTTTCGCGTAGTTCCGGTCAGCTAATCGTCACAATTGATGCCGTTGATCCGTGTTTGTGTGTTTACCCGCTCGATGAGTGGGAAATTATTGAAACCAAACTGCGCGCACTGCCTTCGCTTCGCGAAGAGAACCGCCGCCTGCAACGTTTACTGATTGGTAATGCCGTCGACCTCGAGCTCGATGGCAGTGGTCGTTTTCTGGTTCCGCCGCGTCTTCGTGAATATGCCAAGTTGGATAAGCGCGCGATGTTGGTAGGCCAACTGAACAAGTTCCAATTATGGGACGAGGATGCCTGGGATGCGGTTTCTGCCGCTGACCTGGCTGCTATTCAACAACCGGGCGCCATGCCTGATGAACTGCGTGATTTGATCCTGTGACTATTGATAGCGGCTTTAACCACATCACCGTACTGCTTGACGAAGCCGTGGAGGCTCTCGCCGTACGTCCTGATGGCTGCTATCTGGACGGTACGTTCGGGCGCGGCGGGCACAGCCGGTTGATTCTCAGCCAGCTCGGTCCCGATGGTCGGGTGCTCGGGTTTGACAAAGATCCTCAAGCGATTGCCACCGGGCAAACGCTAGCGGCCGAAGACGGCCGCTTTGTCGTTGTGCAGCGCAGCTTTGCCGAGCTTGGTTCGGAAGTCGCCGAACGGGGTCTGGACGGCAAGGTCAGCGGTGTTTTACTTGACCTCGGTGTGTCCTCGCCGCAGCTCGACGACCCTGAACGCGGTTTCAGTTTCCTCAACGACGGCCCGCTAGACATGCGCATGGACCCGTCTCGCGGGATCAGCGCTGCCGAATTCGTCAACACCGCGCCGGTGGAAGAAATCGCTCGGGTGTTCAAGGAATACGGCGAAGAACGTTTTTCCGGCCGCATGGCCCGTGCCGTGGCCGAGCGTCGCGACATCAAGCCGTTCGAGCGCACTGCCGATCTGGCTGAAGTCCTGAAAGTCGCCAACCCTGCCTGGGAAAAGGGCAAAAATCCTGCTACCCGTGCGTTCCAGGGCTTGCGTATTCACGTCAACAACGAGTTGGGCGACCTGGAAGCCGGCCTTGAAGCCGCAATGGAATCCCTGGAAATCGGCGGCCGTCTGGTGGTCATCAGCTTCCACTCGCTGGAAGACCGCATCGTCAAACTGTTCATGCGCAAACTGGTGAAAGGCGAAGCCGACAACCTGCCGCGCAACCTGCCGGTGCGTCACGTCGCCTTCGAACCGAAAATCAAAATCCATGGCAAAGCGCAATCCGCCTCCGAGGCCGAACTCAAAGCCAACCCTCGTTCCCGGAGCGCCGTCATGCGCGTCGCGGAGAAGCTGCGGTGAGCAAGCTTTTCGCCAAGCCACTTCCCGGCGGAAGCTTTTTCATGTTTCTGCTATTTATTGGCGTGCTCGTGTCGGCCATCGGCGTTTCCTACAGCGCCCACTGGAACCGTCAACTGTTGAATTCCCTGTACAACGAGTTGAGCGTGCGTGACAAGGCGCAAGCGGAGTGGGGCCGTTTGATTCTCGAACAGAGCACCTGGACTGCCCACAGCCGTATCGAAGTCCTGGCAACCGAGCAACTGAAGATGCGCATTCCAGGCGCCGCTGAAGTGCAGATGGTGGCGCCATGATGAAACTCGAGGGCGCACTTTTTCCGTGGCGATTCCGCCTGGTGCTGGGTTTGCTCGGCATTATGGTCGCGGCGATTGCCTGGCGCATTATCGACCTGCAAGTAGTCGACCGAGCCTTCCTTAAAGGTCAGGGCGATGCGCGCAGCGTGCGTCATATTCCGATTCCGGCTCACCGTGGTCTGATCACCGACCGTAACGGCGAGCCGTTGGCCGTGAGCACCCCGGTCACTACTCTTTGGGCCAACGCCAAGGAAATGCAATCGGCCAAAGAGAAGTGGCCTGCGCTGGCGGCAGCTCTGGGCCAAGACCCTAAAGCCCTGGCCGAACGTCTCGAAGCTCAGGCGAATAAAGAATTCATCTACCTGGTGCGCGGGCTGACCCCCGAGCAAGGCCAGTCCGTGCTCGATCTGAAAGTACCGGGCGTTTACGGCATCGAAGAGTTCCGGCGTTTCTACCCGGCCGGTGAAGTCACCGCCCATATGGTCGGTTTTACCGACATCGATGACCACGGTCGTGAAGGCGTCGAGCTGGCCTACGACGAATGGCTGGCCGGGGTTCCAGGCAAGCGGCAGGTGATCAAGGATCGGCGCGGCCGACTTATCAAGGATGTCCAGGTCACCAAAAACGCCAAGGCCGGCAAGCCCTTGGCGTTGTCCATTGACCTGCGTCTGCAATACCTGGCCAACCGCGAACTGCGTAACGCGATCATCGAGAACGGCGCCAAAGCCGGCAGCCTGGTGATCATGGACGTGAAGACCGGCGAGATCCTCGCCATGGTCAATCAGCCGACCTACAACCCGAATAACCGTCGCAACCTGCAACCGGCGATGATGCGTAATCGCGCGATGATCGACGTGTTCGAGCCTGGCTCGACCATGAAGGCGATTTCCATGAGCGCTGCGATTGAAACCGGACGCTGGAAGCCGAGCGATACCGTCGAGGTGTACCCGGGCACCTTGCAGATTGGTAAATACACCATCAAGGACGTCTCCAAGTCTGAAGGTCCGGTGCTCGACCTGACCGGCATTCTGATCAACTCCAGTAACGTCGGCATGAGTAAGGTCGCGTTCGATATCGGCGGCGAAACGATTTTCCGTTTGGCGCAGAAAGTCGGTCTCGGCCAGGACACCGGCCTCGGCTTCCCGGGCGAACGCGTCGGCAACCTGCCGAACTACCGCGAATGGCGCAAGGCTGAAACGGCCACGTTGTCCTATGGCTACGGTATTTCCGTGACTGCGATCCAATTGGTTCACGCCTTCTCGGCTCTGGCCAACAACGGTCGCCTCGCACCGTTGACCCTGATCAAAACCGACAAGCCAGCGCAAACCACCCAGGTATTGCCGGAAGCGGTCGCAAAAACCATGCAAGACATGCTGACACAAGTGATCGAAGCCCCGCGTGGTGTGTTTCGGGCGCAGGTGCCGGCGTATCACGTGGCGGGCAAGTCGGGTACGGCGCGCAAGACTTCGGTGGGCACCAAAGGCTACGCCGAGAATTCCTACCGCTCGCTGTTCGCCGGCTTCGGTCCGATGAGCGATCCGCGCTACGCCATCGTTGTGGTCATCGATGAACCGACCAAGGCCGGTTACTACGGTGGCCTGGTATCGGCGCCGGTGTTCAGCAAAGTGATGTCCGGGACCTTGCGCCTGATGAACGTCACGCCGGACAACCTGCCACCGGTGCAACAGGCCAACGCAGCACCGGTCGTTCCGCTGAAAGCCAATGGAGGGCGCGGCTGATGTCTCTGAGTCTGAACAAAATTTTCGCCCACGCCGGCCGCGATCTGTTGATCCGTGAGCTGACCCTGGACAGCCGCAATGTACGGGCTGGCGATCTGTTTCTTGCCGTCCCTGGCGGCAAATTCGATGGTCGTTCGCACATTGCCGACGCCTTACAGCGCGGTGCTGCCGCCGTCGCCTATGAGGTCGAAGGCGCCACGGTGTTGCCGATTACCGACGTCCCGTTGATCCCGGTCAAAGGTCTGGCGGCGCAGCTGTCGGACATCGCCGGGCGCTTTTACGGCGACCCGAGCCGCCACCTGAATCTGGTCGGCGTGACCGGCACCAACGGCAAAACCAGCGTGACTCAGTTGGTTGCCCAGGCGCTCGACCTGCTCGGCCAGCACTGTGGCATCGTCGGCACGTTGGGCACCGGTTTCTACGGCGCGCTGGAAAGCGGCTTGCACACCACACCGAACCCGATTGCCGTACAGGCAACCCTCGCCGACCTGAAAAAGGCCGGTGCCAAAGCCGTCGCCATGGAAGTTTCTTCCCACGGTCTGGATCAGGGGCGCGTGACCGCACTGGCCTTCGATGTGGCGGTGATGACCAACCTGTCCCGCGATCACCTGGATTACCACGGCACGATGCAAGCCTACGGCGAAGCCAAGGCCAAGCTGTTTGCCTGGAATGATTTGAAGTGCCAGGTGGTCAACCTCGACGACGATTTCGGCCGTCGGCTGGCCGCTGATAAAGGCGAGTCGCGCTTGATTACCTACAGCCTGGAAGACTCCAGGGCCTACCTTTATTGCCGTGAAGCACAGTTCGATGACGAGGGCGTGCGCGCCACGCTGGTCACGCCGCAGGGCGAGCACCATCTGCGCAGCACCTTGCTCGGCCGTTTCAACCTGAGCAACGTGTTGGCCGCGGTCGGCGCCTTACTCGGTCTGGACTACGCGCTGGACGAAATCCTCAAGGTTTTGCCGAAACTCGAAGGCCCGGCCGGTCGCATGCAGCGCCTCGGCGGCGGCACTCAGCCGCTGGTGGTGGTCGATTACGCCCACACCCCGGATGCGCTGGAAAAAGTCTTGATGGCCCTGCGCCCTCACGCCAAAGGACGGTTGCTGTGTCTGTTCGGTTGCGGCGGTGATCGCGATCGCGGCAAGCGTCCGTTGATGGCCGAAGTGGTCGAGCGTCTGGCTGATGGTGTGCTGGTTACCGATGACAATCCGCGCACGGAAGACCCGGCAGTGATCTTCGATGACATCCGCGCCGGTTTCACCGCTGTGGATAAAGTGACCTTCGTTGCTGGTCGTGGCCAGGCGATTGCCCAGTTGATCGCCAGTGCTTCGGCGGATGACGTGATCGTTCTGGCCGGCAAAGGTCATGAGGACTATCAGGAAATCAACGGCCAGCGTCACGATTTCTCCGATCTGGTCGAGGCCGATCACGCCCTGACCGCGTGGGAGGTGGCCCATGCTTAAAGCCTTGAAACTGAGCGAGCTGACTACCGCACTGAATGCTCGTTTGGTGACGGTTGACGCGACTTTCGACGGCGTCAGCATCGACAGCCGCGCGATCACGCCAGGCCAGCTGTTTATTGCTCTGACCGGTCCACGCTTCGATGGTCATGACTATCTCAATGACGTCGCTGCAAAAGGTGCCGTAGCAGCGTTGGTCGAGCGCGAAGTTTGCGACAGCACGCTGCCGCAATTGCTGGTGAAAGATACGCGTCAGGCGCTGGGTCAGCTCGGTGCGCTGAACCGTGCCGCTTACAACCATCCGGTGGCGGCCATCACCGGTTCCAGCGGCAAGACCACGGTCAAGGAAATGCTCGCGAGCATCCTGCGCACCCGCGGTCCGGTACTGGCGACCCGTGGCAACCTGAACAACGACCTCGGCGTTCCGCTGACCTTGCTTGAACTCGCACCGGAACATACCGCTGCGGTGATCGAACTGGGCGCTTCGCGTCTTGGCGAAATTGCCTACACCGTCGGCATGACCAAGCCTCATGTGGCCGTGCTCAACAACGCCGGGACCGCCCACGTTGGCGAGTTCGGCGGGCCGGAAAAAATCGTCGAAGCCAAGGGCGAGATCATTGAAGGGCTGGATGCCGATGGCGTCGCCGTTCTCAATCTCGACGACAAGGCGTTCGACATCTGGAAGAACCGTGCTGCCGGTCGCAAAGTCATGACCTTCGCCCTGAGCAATGTCAGCGCCGACCTCCATGCCAGTGATCTGGACCGCGACGCTCGCGGTTGCCCGGCGTTCAACCTGCACAGCCCTGAAGGTGTGGAGCGGGTTCAATTGAATCTGCTCGGCACGCATAACGTTGCCAATGCTCTGGCTGCCGCTGCTGCTGCCCATGCGTTGGGCGTGTCACTGTTCGGCATCGCTACCGGTCTAAGTGCGGTGCAACCGGTCAAGGGTCGCACCGTTGCGCAACTGGCCAGCAATGGCATGCGCGTCATCGATGACACGTATAACGCGAACCCCACCTCCATGTGCGCCGCCGTTGATATACTCGCCGGCTTTTCCGGCCGCACCGTTCTGGTGCTCGGAGATATCGGCGAGTTGGGCGATTGGGCGGAGCAGGGGCACCGCGAGGTGGGCGAGTACGCCCGCGGCAAGGTTTCCGCGCTTTACGCTGTCGGGCCAATGATGGCCCACGCCGTAAACGCTTTTGGCCAACAGGCTTTTCACTTCGCCACTCAGGCGCAGCTGATCAAGGCCTTGGGCGCCGAGCAAGACACAAACACCACCATTTTGATCAAGGGCTCGCGCAGCGCTGCGATGGAAAACATCGTCGTCGCTTTGTGCGGGACCAGCCTGGAGAAACATTAATGCTGCTGCTGCTAGCGGAGTATCTGCAACAGTTCTACAAAGGCTTCGCGGTCTTTCAGTACCTGACCCTGCGCGGGATCTTCGGTGTGCTGACCGCGCTGGTTTTGTCGCTGTGTTACGGCCCGTGGATGATCCGCACTTTACAGAACCGTCAGATCGGTCAATCCGTTCGTAATGACGGTCCACAATCGCACCTCTCCAAGTCGGGCACCCCGACCATGGGCGGTGCGCTGATTCTGTCGTCCATCGGTATCAGCACCTTGCTCTGGGCTGACCTGAGCAACCGTTATGTCTGGACCGTGTTGCTGGTGACTTTACTGTTTGGCGCCATCGGCTGGGTCGACGACTACCGCAAGGTGATCGAGAAGAACTCCCGTGGCTTGCCGAGCCGCTGGAAGTACTTCTGGCAGTCGGTGTTCGGTCTGGGCGCGGCGATCTTCCTTTATATGACCGCAGCGACACCGGTGGAAACCACGCTGATCCTGCCGATGCTCAAGGACCACAGCATTCCGCTGGGCATAGGTTTCATTGTCCTGACGTACTTCGTGATTGTCGGCTCGAGCAACGCGGTCAACCTGACCGACGGCCTCGACGGCCTGGCGATCATGCCGACCGTGATGGTCGGCGGCGGGCTGGGGATCTTCTGCTACCTGTCGGGTAACGTGAAATTCGCTGAATACCTGCTGATCCCGTACGTACCGGGCGCGGGCGAGTTGATTGTGTTTTGCGGCGCCTTGATCGGCGCGGGCCTGGGGTTCCTCTGGTTCAACACGTATCCGGCGCAGGTTTTCATGGGCGACGTCGGCGCACTGGCGCTGGGCGCGGCCCTGGGCACCATCGCGGTGATCGTCCGTCAGGAAATCGTCCTGTTCATCATGGGCGGTGTGTTCGTGATGGAAACCCTGTCGGTCGTCATCCAGGTTGCATCCTTCAAGCTGACCGGTCGCCGCGTGTTTCGCATGGCGCCGATTCACCACCACTTTGAACTCAAGGGCTGGCCCGAGCCGCGTGTGATCGTCCGTTTCTGGATCATCACCGTGATTCTCGTATTGGTCGGCCTTGCCACCCTGAAGCTGAGGTAGAACGAGTGTCTCTGATCGCTTCTGACCACTTCCGCATCGTTGTCGGCCTCGGCAAGAGCGGCATGTCCCTGGTTCGCTTCCTGGCGAACCGGGGCACGTCGTTTGCTGTGGCCGATACGCGGGAAAATCCACCGGAACTGGCCACGCTCAAGCGTGACTATCCGCACGTGGAAGTGCGTTGTGGCGAGCTGGACGTCGAATTCCTGTGCCGTGCCGACGAGCTCTACGTGAGCCCCGGCCTGGCGCTGGCGACCCCGGCCCTGCAGGCTGCCGCCGCCCGTGGCGTGAAATTGTCCGGCGACATCGAGCTGTTTGCGCGCCACGCGAAGGCGCCGATCGTTGCCATCAGTGGTTCTAACGCAAAAAGCACCGTCACCACCCTGGTTGGTGAAATGGCGGCAGCGGCCGGCAAACGTGTTGCTGTCGGCGGCAACCTCGGCGTACCGGCGCTGGACTTGCTCAGTGACGACGTCGAGCTGTACGTGATGGAGTTGTCGAGCTTCCAGCTCGAAACCACTGATCACCTCGGCGCTGAAGTGGCGACTGTGCTCAACGTCAGCGAAGACCACATGGATCGCTACAGCGGCCTGCCGGCCTATCACCTGGCCAAGCACCGGATCTTCCGGGGTGCCAAGCAGTTTGTGGTCAACCGTCAGGACGCCCTGAGCCGTCCGTTGATGGGCGAAGGTCAGCCATTCTGGACCTTCGGTTTGAGCAAACCTGATTTCAAGGCGTTCGGTATTCGCGAAGAGGACGGCGAGAAATATCTGGCCTTCGAATTCCAGAACCTGATGCCAGTGCGCGAGCTGAAAATTCGCGGCGCCCATAACCAGTCCAACGCCCTGGCGGCATTGGCGCTGGGCCACGCCGTCGGCCTGCCATTCGACGCCATGCTGTCGAGCCTGCGTACCTTCGCAGGCCTCGAGCATCGCTGCCAATGGGTTCGCGATCTGGATGGCGTGAGCTACTACAACGATTCCAAAGCCACCAACGTTGGCGCCGCACTGGCCGCCATCGAGGGCCTGGGCGCGGACATCGACGGCAAGCTCGTGCTGATCGCCGGTGGCGACGGCAAGGGTGCCGAATTCAAGGATTTGCGTGATCCGGTCGCAGTCAACTGCCGCGCCTTGGTGCTGATGGGGCGCGACTCTGATTTGATTGGTCAAGCCATCGGCGACGCCGTGCCGTTGATTCGCGTCAACTCGCTGGTCGAAGCCGTCGAACAATGCCGTGCAATCGCAGAAAAGGGCGATGCCGTGTTGTTGTCACCGGCCTGCGCCAGTTTCGACATGTTCAAGAACTACGAAGACCGTGGTCACCAGTTCGTCCGCGCCGTGGAGGACCTGGCATGAGCCTGATGAACATCATCAAGCCCTATCCGTCGCCGATCATCACCGGGCGCGGCATCGACCTCGACTTCCCGATGCTCGCCGGCTGCCTGGCATTGATTGGCCTGGGGCTGGTCATGATTGCATCGGCCTCGACCGAAGTGGCAGCGGTGCAGTCGGGCAGTGCCCTGTATTACATGATTCGCCACCTTATTTACATCGTGCTGGGCCTGGGTGCCTGCATCGTCACCATGATGATTCCGATCGCCACCTGGCAACGCCTGGGCTGGCTGATGCTGATTGGTGCGTTCGGTTTGCTGGTGATGGTGATCATCCCGGGGATCGGCCGTGAAGTGAACGGTTCGATGCGCTGGATCGGTTTCAGTTTCTTCAACGTTCAGCCTTCCGAGATCGCCAAGGTGTTCGTGGTGATCTACCTCGCCGGTTATCTGGTGCGCCGTCAAAAAGAAGTGCGTGAAAGCTGGATGGGCTTCTTCAAGCCGTTCATCGTTCTGCTGCCAATGGCGGGTCTGTTGCTGATGGAGCCGGACTTCGGCGCCACCGTCGTGATGATGGGGGCTGCTGCGGCGATGCTGTTCCTCGGCGGGGTCGGGCTGTTCCGTTTTTCCCTGATGGTTGTCCTGGCGGTCGGGGCGGTGGTGTTGCTGATTCAAGTGCAGCCGTATCGTATGGCGCGCCTGACCAACTTTGCCGATCCGTGGGCCGACCAGTTCGGTGCCGGTTATCAGTTGTCTCAAGCGTTGATCGCTTTTGGTCGCGGCGAATGGCTGGGTGTTGGCCTGGGCAACAGCGTGCAGAAACAGTTCTACCTGCCGGAAGCCCACACCGACTTCGTGTTCTCGGTCCTGGCCGAAGAACTGGGTGCCGTCGGTTCTTTGTGCACGGTAGCGCTGTTCGCCTTTGTCTGTATTCGCGGCATGTACATCGGTTATTGGGCCGAGAAGGCCAAGCAGTTTTTCGCGGCCTACATCGCGTACGGCTTGTCGTTCCTGTGGATTGGTCAGTTCCTGATCAATATCGGGGTGAACGTCGGTTTGTTGCCAACCAAAGGTCTGACCCTGCCGTTTCTCAGTTACGGGGGTAGCTCGTTGGTGATCTGCTGTGCCTGTCTCGGCTTGTTGCTGCGCATCGAGTGGGAGAGTCGAACCCACCTGGGCAGCGAAGAGATGGAGTTCCATGAGAGCGACTTCGCCGAGGAGCCGACCCATGGGCGCTAACGTATTGATCATGGCGGGCGGCACCGGTGGCCACGTGTTCCCGGCACTGGCGTGCGCTCGCGAATTCCAGGCCCGTGGTTACACCGTGCATTGGCTGGGGACCCCGCGTGGCATCGAGAACGATCTGGTCCCGATGGCCGGCATCGAACTGCATCGGATCAATGCCAGCGGATTGCGTGGCAAGGGCAAGCTGTCCCTGCTCAAGGCGCCGTTCATGTTGCTCAAGTCGATCTGGCAGGCACGGGCGATCATTCGTCAGCTGCGGCCGGTGTGTGTCGTCGGCTTTGGCGGTTATGTGACCGGTCCCGGTGGCGTTGCCGCCAAACTGGCCGGCGTGCCGGTGATCGTTCATGAGCAAAACGCCGTCGCCGGTACCGCCAATCGGTTGCTGGTGCCGTTGGCCGCCCGAGTCTGTGAAGCGTTCCCCGACACCTTTACCCTGTCGGGCAGCCGTCGGACCACCGGTAACCCGGTGCGCACCGAGCTGTTCCTCGAAACACCGCGACAGGCTCTGGCCGGTCGCAAGGCGCGTTTGCTGATCCTGGGCGGAAGCCTGGGCGCAGAACCGTTGAACAAATTGCTGCCCGATGCCCTGTCACAAGTCGCCCCCGACTTGCGCCCGGAAGTGTTTCATCAGGCCGGCAAAAACCACGATGAAGTGACCGCAGAGCGCTACCGCGCGGCTGGCGTCGAGGCGCAAGTGCAGCCTTTCATCAAAGACATGGCCCAAGCCTATGGCTGGGCCGACCTGGTGGTGTGTCGCGCAGGCGCGCTGACCATCAGTGAACTGGCTGCTGCCGGTCTGCCCTCGATGCTGGTGCCTTTGCCCCACGCGATCGACGATCACCAGACCCGCAACGCCGATTATTTGGCCCGAGAAGGTGCTGCCTTCCTGATGCCACAAAGAACGACTGGCGCAGCGGATCTAGCCGCACGCCTGACAGAGGTCCTGATGCAACCACAACGACTCAACGACATGGCCACCGCGGCACGCCGCCTGGCCAAACCCGATGCAACCCGTAACGTGGTCGATACCTGTCTGGAGGTGGCCCATGGTTGAGAATCAGAAAGCCATGCCGCACCCGGAAATGCGCCGCATCCGTCGCATCCACTTCGTCGGAATCGGCGGCGTGGGCATGTGCGGTATCGCCGAAGTGTTGTTGAACCTGGGCTATGAAGTGTCCGGTTCCGACCTGAAAGCTTCGCCGGTGACCGAGCGTCTTGAGTCCTTTGGTGCCCAGATATTTATCGGCCACCGCGCCGAAAACGCCGCGACCGCCGATGTACTGGTCACCTCCAGTGCTGTGAACACCTCCAACCCGGAAGTCGCCACTGCCCTGGAACGCCGCATTCCGGTGGTACCGCGTGCAGAGATGCTGGCCGAGCTGATGCGCTACCGCCATGGCATCGCCGTCGCCGGTACCCATGGCAAAACCACCACCACCAGCCTGATCGCTTCGGTGTTTGCCGCCGGTGGCCTGGACCCGACGTTCGTCATCGGTGGTCGTCTGAATGCCGCGGGCACCAATGCCCAGCTTGGTACCAGCCGTTACCTGATCGCTGAAGCTGACGAAAGCGACGCGAGCTTTCTGCACTTGCAGCCGCTGGTGGCCGTGGTCACCAACATCGACGCCGACCACATGGCGACCTACGACGGTGACTTCAACAAGTTGAAGAAAACCTTCGTCGAGTTCCTCCACAACCTGCCGTTCTACGGTTTGGCCGTGGTGTGCCTGGACGATCCGGTGGTGCGGGAAATCCTGCCGTTGGTGAAACGTCCGACGGTCACTTATGGCTTCGGCGACGACTGCGATGTGCGCGCGATCAATGTGCGTCAGCAGGGCATGCAGACTTTCTTCACCGTGCTGCGTCCTGATCGCGATCCGCTGGATGTCTCGGTGAACATGCCGGGTAACCACAATGTGTTGAACGCTCTGGCAACCATCTGCATCGCCACCGATGAAGGCGTCAGCGATGAAGCCATCGTCCAGGGCCTCTCCGGGTTCCAGGGTGTCGGTCGACGCTTCCAGGTCTACGGCGAACTGCCGGTAGAGGGTGGCAGCGTGATGTTGGTCGACGACTACGGTCACCACCCGACCGAAGTCGCCGCGGTCATCAAAGCCGTGCGCGGTGGCTGGCCGGAACGCCGTCTGGTGATGGTCTACCAGCCGCATCGTTACAGCCGCACGCGCGACTTATACGACGATTTCGTCAATGTACTGGCCGATGCCAACGTCCTGCTGCTGATGGAAGTCTACCCGGCCGGTGAGGAACCGATCCCCGGTGCCGACAGCCGCAAGCTGTGCAACAGCATCCGTCAGCGCGGTCAGCTCGACCCGATCTACATCGAGCGCGGTGTCGACCTCGCGCCGATCGTCAAGCCGCTGCTGCGTGCCGGCGACATCCTGCTGTGCCAGGGCGCCGGTGATATTGGCGGTCTTGCACCGAAACTGTTGAAGAGTCCGTTGTTCGCTGGTGCCGTTGCCGCGCCAAGTGTGGGGAAGTTGAAATGACTGCTGCTTACGCCAACCTCGTCTCCACTGTCGCGCCGAAAGACTTCGGCCGAGTCGCCGTGCTGTTCGGCGGCAAGAGTGCCGAGCGTGAGGTTTCTCTGAAGTCGGGTAACGCTGTGCTCGACGCGCTGCTGAGCGCCGGTGTGGACGCGTTTGGTCTCGACGTGGGCGATGATCTTTTGCAGCGTCTGCTGAACGAAAAAATCGATCGCGCCTTCATCATTCTCCACGGTCGTGGCGGTGAAGACGGCAGCATGCAGGGCCTGCTCGAATGCCTGGGTATTCCGTACACCGGCAGCGGCATTCTTGCCTCGGCGCTGGCGATGGACAAGCTGCGCACCAAGCAGGTCTGGCACAGCCTCGGCATTCCGACGCCACGCCATGCCGTACTGAGCTGCGAGGCCGATTGTATTTCGGCGGCGACGGAACTGGGCTTCCCTTTGATCGTCAAACCGGCCCATGAAGGTTCAAGTATCGGGATGGCCAAAGTGACGTCCGCGTCGGAGTTGATCGACGCCTGGAAAGCGGCCAGTAACTACGATTCGCAAGTGTTGGTCGAGCAATGGATTCAAGGTCCGGAGTTCACCATCGCCACCCTGCGTGACCAGGTGTTGCCACCGATTGCCCTGGGCACCACGCACAGTTTCTACGACTACGACGCCAAGTACGTGGCATCCGATACGCAATACCGGATCCCGTGCGGCCTCGACAGCAACAAAGAAAAAGAACTGATGGACCTCACGGCGAAAGCCTGTGAGGCGCTGGGTATCGCCGGTTGGGGCAGGGCAGACGTGATGCAGGACGCCGACGGGCAGTTCTGGTTCCTGGAAGTCAACACCGCACCGGGCATGACCGATCACAGTCTGGTGCCGATGGCGGCCCGTGCTGCCGGTCTGGATTTCCAGCAACTGGTTCTGGCGATTCTGGCCGCAAGCATTGAGCCGCGAGGTTAAGAGCATGCAAGGCGCACAGCTGAGACATCAGCCCTCCGCACCACCCGGCCGCAAGCCGGTACCGCGGGGTGCCAGCCGAATGGCGGCCAAAGAGCCGATGTCTGCGCGCCTGCCGAAAGCCAATTTTGGTTTTCTGAAAAGCCTGTTCTGGCCGGTGCTGTTGGTAGCGCTGGGTTTCGGTACTTACGAAGGCGCGCAGCGTTTGCTGCCCTACGCCGACCGGCCGATCACCAGGATCAACGTGCAGGGCGATTTGAGTTACATCAGCCAGCAAGCGGTGCAGCAGCGGATCGCCCCTTACGTGGCGTCGAGCTTCTTCACCATCGACCTGGAAAGCATGCGTACTGAGCTTGAAACGATGCCATGGATTGCCCATGCCGAAGTGCGCAGGGTGTGGCCGGATCAAGTGGTGATCCGCCTGGAAGAACAATTGCCGATTGCCCGTTGGGGCAATGAATCGCTGTTGAACAACCAGGGTCAGGCGTTCACTCCGCGTGAGCTGGCGAACTACGAACACTTGCCACAGCTGTTCGGCCCACAACGGGCTCAACAGCAGGTCATGCAGCAATACCAGGTGCTGAGCCAGATGCTCAGGCCATTGGGCTTCTCGATTGCACGCCTGGAGTTGCGTGAACGAGGCAGCTGGTTCCTGACCACCGGCGCAGGCAGCGCTGGCCCGGGAATCGAACTGCTGCTGGGACGCGGCAACCTGCTGGAAAAGATGCGCCGCTTTATTGCCATCTATGACAAGACGCTTAAAGAACAGATTACGAACATCGCGCGCATCGATCTGCGCTACGCCAACGGCCTCGCTGTTGGCTGGCGGGAACCTGTAGCGCCCACGGCAGCCCAACCCGCTGTCGCGAAGAATTAAGAAGAGGCAGGACCCATGGCAAACGTGCAAAGCGGCAAAATGATCGTCGGTCTCGATATCGGCACCTCCAAGGTGGTGGCGCTGGTCGGCGAGGTCTCGGACGACGGCACGCTGGAAATCGTCGGGATCGGTACCCATCCATCCCGTGGCCTGAAGAAAGGCGTGGTGGTGAACATCGAGTCCACCGTTCAGTCGATCCAGCGCGCGATCGAAGAAGCGCAGCTGATGGCCGGTTGCCGGATCCACTCGGCGTTTGTCGGCGTGGCGGGCAATCACATCCGCAGCCTGAACTCCCACGGCATCGTGGCGATTCGTGATCGCGAAGTCAGCTCCGCCGACCTTGAGCGCGTTCTCGACGCCGCCCAGGCCGTGGCGATCCCGGCTGACCAGCGCGTACTGCACACTTTGCCGCAGGATTACGTGATCGATAACCAGGAAGGCGTCCGTGAGCCGCTGGGCATGTCCGGCGTACGTCTGGAAGCCAAGGTCCACGTGGTCACCTGCGCCGTCAACGCCGCACAGAACATTGAAAAATGCGTGCGCCGCTGCGGTCTGGAAATCGACGACATCATTCTCGAGCAGCTTGCTTCTGCGTATTCGGTCCTGACCGATGATGAGAAAGAGCTGGGCGTGTGCCTGGTGGACATCGGTGGCGGCACCACCGACATCGCGATCTTCACCGAAGGCGCGATCCGTCACACGGCGGTGATCCCGATTGCGGGCGATCAGGTGACCAACGACATCGCCATGGCGTTGCGCACCCCGACCCAGTACGCCGAAGAAATCAAGATTCGCTACGCCTGCGCCCTGGCCAAACTGGCCGGTGCCGGTGAAACCATCAAGGTCCCAAGCGTTGGCGACCGTCCACCGCGCGAGCTGTCCCGTCAGGCCCTGGCCGAAGTGGTCGAGCCGCGTTACGACGAGCTGTTCACGCTGATCCAGGCCGAACTGCGTCGCAGTGGCTACGAAGACCTGATCCCGGCCGGCATCGTGCTGACCGGCGGCACCTCGAAGATGGAAGGCGCGGTCGAACTGGCCGAAGAGATCTTCCACATGCCGGTTCGCCTGGGCGTGCCGCATGGCGTCAAGGGCCTGGATGACGTGGTGCGCAACCCGATTTATTCCACCGGCGTTGGCTTGTTGATGTACGGCCTGCAAAAGCAGTCCGACGGGATTTCGTTCTCGGGCATCAGCAGCCGCGACAGCTACAGCAATGAAGAACCGAAAGCCGCCTTGCTCGATCGCATCAAGAGCTGGGTACAAGGCAACTTCTAAAGATTTACGCAGCACCGCAAGACCGCAGCAAAAAGCAGTAGGCGAAAAAACTAGAGAATGTAAGGAGAGGGAAAATGTTCGAACTCGTAGACAACATCCCCGCAAGCCCGGTTATTAAAGTTATCGGTGTTGGCGGAGGCGGCGGCAACGCTGTCAACCACATGGTCAAGAGCAACATTGAAGGCGTTGAATTCATCTGCGCCAACACTGATGCCCAGGCGCTGAAATCCATCGGCGCGCGGACCATTTTGCAACTGGGCACCGGCGTGACCAAAGGTCTCGGCGCTGGCGCCAACCCTGAAGTAGGTCGTCAGGCCGCTCTCGAAGACCGTGAGCGCATTGCCGAAGTCCTGCAGGGCACCAATATGGTGTTCATCACCACTGGCATGGGCGGTGGTACCGGTACCGGTGCTGCGCCGATCATTGCTGAAGTGGCCAAGGAAATGGGGATTCTCACCGTTGCGGTGGTGACTCGTCCGTTCCCGTTCGAAGGCCGCAAGCGCATGCAGATCGCCGATGAAGGCATCCGTCTGCTGTCTGAAAGCGTTGACTCGTTGATCACCATTCCCAACGAGAAGCTGCTGACCATCCTTGGCAAGGACGCAAGCCTGCTGTCCGCATTCGCCAAGGCCGACGATGTACTGGCCGGTGCCGTTCGCGGTATCTCCGACATCATCAAGCGTCCGGGCATGATCAACGTCGACTTTGCCGACGTACGGACCGTGATGAGCGAAATGGGCATGGCGATGATGGGCACTGGCTGCGCCAGCGGTCCGAACCGTGCACGTGAGGCCACCGAAGCGGCCATTCGCAACCCGTTGCTCGAAGACGTGAACCTGCAAGGTGCACGCGGCATCCTGGTGAACATCACCGCCGGTCCTGACCTGTCTCTGGGTGAGTACTCGGATGTGGGTAGCATCATCGAAGCCTTTGCTTCCGAGCACGCGATGGTCAAGGTCGGTACTGTTATCGATCCGGACATGCGCGACGAGCTGCACGTGACCGTGGTTGCCACCGGTCTGGGCGCGAAAATCGAGAAACCTGTGAAGGTCATCGACAATACCGTTCATACCTCCATGGCTTCCCAGCCACAACAACAAGCCCCTGCACGTCAGGAACAGGCAGCGGTAAACTACCGTGACCTGGACCGTCCGACCGTCATGCGCAACCAGGCTCAGGCCGGTGCTGCGACTGCCGCGAAGATGAATCCGCAAGACGATCTGGACTACCTGGACATCCCGGCATTCCTGCGTCGTCAGGCTGATTGATGGAATGTATCAGGGCTATGAAGGTGATTGGTGTTCAGCAAAGGTCTGGTCTGCTATTATCGCCAGCCTTTGTTGATACCAGTTCGCAATTTGCGCTGAAGCGGCCCAAGCCATGATTAAACAACGCACACTGAAAAATATTATCCGTGCCACAGGTGTAGGCCTGCACTCCGGGGAGAAGGTATACCTGACCCTCAAGCCCGCACCTATCGACACCGGCATTGTGTTTTGTCGTGCCGACCTCGACCCTGTGGTGCATATTCCTGCCCGCGCGGAAAACGTTGGTGAAACCACGATGTCGACCACATTGGTCAGTGGTGACACCAAGGTGGATACGGTGGAGCACTTGCTCTCGGCCATGGCTGGCCTGGGCATCGATAACGCCTACGTCGAGCTCTCCGCGTCCGAAGTTCCGATCATGGATGGTAGCGCTGGACCTTTCGTATTCCTGATTCAATCGGCCGGCCTGGAAGAACAGGACGCCGCCAAGAAGTTCATCCGGATCCTGCGGGAAGTGACAGTGGAAGATGGCGACAAGCGCGCCACTTTCGTCCCTTTCGAAGGTTTCAAAGTGAGCTTCGAGATCGATTTCGATCACCCGGTTTTCCGTAACCGCACACAAAGTGCAAGCGTGGATTTTTCCAGCACTTCGTTCGTAAAAGAAGTCAGCCGCGCCCGTACCTTTGGTTTCATGAGTGATATCGAGTACCTGCGCAAGCACAACCTCGCACTCGGCGGCAGCGTTGAAAACGCTATTGTGGTCGACGCGGATGGTGTACTGAACGAAGACGGTCTTCGCTATGAAGACGAATTCGTGAAGCACAAGATCCTCGATGCAATTGGTGACCTCTACCTGCTGGGCAATAGCCTGATTGGTGAGTTCAAGGGCTTCAAGTCCGGACATGCATTGAACAACCAGCTGCTGCGCAAGTTGATTGAGCAGACAGATGCTTGGGAAGTCGTGACTTTCGAAGACGCCAGCACTGCACCGATCTCTTACATGCGTCCTGTCGCGGCCGTGTAAGTAAAAAACCTCTCTAGTTTTTAAAGGCTGCCTTCGGGTGGCCTTTTTTTATGGTTCTTCACGGATTACCGGGAAAGACGCTCTTGATCTTCATGAAAAAGAATTCGCTATCCCGGTAACCGTACGCCATCCGCTTGATGACCTTTATTCGATTGTTTATTCCTTCCAACTGACCGGTGTGCATCGGCCAGCGAACCCGGCTCACGATACCCCGCCAGTAACCCTTTAGCCGTTTGGCGAACTGGATCAGAGCTGGTATTTCGCTTTCATGCGCATGGCGCAGCCATTGCTTCCAGGCCGATCGCCAACCCCAGGCAGTACTCGGGGTCCAGAGTG
>NZ_VOBI01000036.1 GCF_008369325.1 Pseudomonas sp. ANT_H12B
TCCTGCGGAATCGTCATGCTCGAGATGGTGTTTTTTCGCATGCGACAAATTCGGCCTGGCCAGCCTGATCACCTGGTGAAAAGCATTGAGCAGAGCCCCACAAGGAGAATCCTTAGGTTCGCATAATGTATATTATGTTAAATCAGGTGCTATGTCAGGTATGTTCATAGTGTCGCATCTGCCAATAAATCGGACTTTGCCCGTAATTACGAGAATTCAACAAAATCAATAGCATCCGTTCCCTACCTCCTAGGCTCTCGAGGTTGCCCCTGCTCTGATTATCGATTCTTCAGAGTTGAAAACCCCAGGCATGTACCCAATTTGACACGATCACCGCGTTGGAAGAAATTGATGATTCGCCTTTTCTCTTCGACCTGAAATCCGGTCGCTGTATCTTCAGCCTAAATTGTCAACACGATCGATTGGATGTTCCCCAACCGGCCACTGGCGCAGTCGATTACTGGATGCCTGGTTTCCTAATAGGAGTGACAAATTGCTGACTCGGCCCGACAAAGACGCGCTACGTGCGATGCTGGAATCGCAAGTTCAAGAAAAGATACAGCATGGATGTCATTCTGCATTCAACCGGGTCGTGAAATACCGTGATGACGCAGTTTGCGATAGAGCGTATTGCGGCTGATCCCTAGGCGAGCGGCAACATGGGCGATATGCCAGTGTTCCGCCTCAATCAATGTGAGCAGTATCTGTCGCTCGGATACGCCCAGCGGATTTTCGGTCAGCGCAACTGTCGCGGGCACTGCCGGCAGCAACTCCGCCAAATCGTCCAGGGTGACACGCCCCTCCAACGCCAACGCTACCAGTGTGCGCAGGCACGTACGCAGCTGCCGGACATTGCCCGGCCAAGGTTGCGTCAGCAAGCGCTCTCTGACGCCCGCCTCTAGCCGAATCCTGCCCCCTGCTGCCTCCTCGCGCAGCAATAGGTCGAGCAAACGGCCCTTGTCTGTTCGTTCACGCAGCGGTGGGAGCTGCACGGCGAATCCGGCAACGCGGTAGAACAGATCCTCGCGCAAGCGCCCTTCGGCCACGCAGGCGTGCAGATCTTGGTGGCTGGCACTGATGAGGCGTACATCGAGCGGACGTGCCGTCGCCCCACCTAAGGGCACCACCTGACGCTCCTCCAACACGCGTAGCAGGCGAGTCTGTAACGCCAGTGGCATATCGGCGATCTCATCAAGAAATAGTATGCCGCCGTGGGCCTGTTCCAGCTTACCGATCATCCCGTCTTTACGTGCACCGGTGAAGCTACCGCCGCGATAGCCGAACAGCTCGCTTTCGATCAGCGCTTCTGGAATGGCTGCGCAATTGATCGCCACAAACGGCTTGCTGACTCTGGAGCTGGCGCGGTGCAGCGCCGCAGCAAAAGCTTCTTTGCCAGTACCGGTTTCGCCCTGTAAAAACACCGGCACGTCACGCTCCAACACACGCAATGCGCGAGCAAAGCCTCGTTGCAGACGTGGGTCTTCCAAACACACGTGCACGTCGTTAATTTTGGGGATTGCAGGAGCGACTAAAGGCACCTGGTGTAGGGGTTCTCGCAGCCGTCCGTAGAACTGGCGGCCGTCCACCAGCCGCATGGGCCAGCAGACACTAGGCTGCGAGCTGGCCTGACTCATCACCTGATCGAGAGGTGTTTCCAGCAGCATCGTCAGAGATTGCCCAACCACCTGGTCACGGCTGAGGCCCAGCAGATCCAAGGCAGCATGATTGACTGAACAGATACAGGCGCTCTCGTCAAAACTGAGCAGACCTTCGCCCAACAGCCCAACGAAGCCGGCCTCCGGGTGGAAGCGCAGCAAATACCGCTGCGGATCATGCCCCAGGAAATAACAGCTCTCGATCAAATTGGCTGTCAGGTTGGTCAACGCCATGGCTTTGAAGTGCTGCTGAAGACTTTCTTCCTCTCGCACAGAAGAGAGATTAAGAACGGCGAGCAATTCTCCGCTCGCATCAAATATTGGGCTGGCCGAACAGGTTAAGCCGGCATGCTTGCCACGAAAATGTTGATCACGACGGATGGTGACATGCTGTCGCTCGACCAGGCAGGTGCCGACACCGTTGGTACCCTCACAATCCTCGCTCCATACCGAACCGAGCCATAGTCCGGAACGCTGAAATTCGGCTCGTTCGGATTCGTTAAACACACTGTCGATCGCCACACCGCGAGCATCGGTGAGTAGCACCACGTGGCCATCACGTCCGAGCTGTTGGTGCAAGTTGCTCATCTGCCAGTGCGCCACAGCGATGATGTGTTCCAGTGGTGCGCGGTGATCCTGCAAGCGTGGATGCTCAACCACGTTAGGTGCGCGGCGACTGGCAGGATCGAGCTGATACTGATCCAGGCACCGACGCCAGGATCGTGTGATTGCACGGTCAGTAACAGGGCCGTGGTTGGCATGAGTGCCCTGCACGGCTTGCAGCACTTGTTGTGCATGGGCATTGATCAAGGCCGGCTTCATTATTCTTGTTCTCCGTTACGGTTAGGACACGGGTCTGTTCGCAGCTTATATGAAAAGATAGCAACCAGCGCTTTTTGCACCGAGTGACACTCTGTCACCCACCCTTTCCAGAATCGTGACAGATCTGCGAATTCAAGCCTGAGCAACACCGCAGCCGCCGCTCTGCAACGGGGTTTTCGCGAAGGTGGCCCGAGCCTTGCTGTGGGGTAAGTTGTACAAAAACAACAAGATCGGAGATGCCCCATGAACATCGCTGTTGAAACCCCTCTGCACACGCCAACTGCTCAGCTCGCGGCTTGGGTCGAAAACCTTGGCGAGCGTCTCGCCCAACGTGACGTGGACGGCGTGCTGGAACTGTTTGCCGAAGACTGTCACTGGCGTGACCTGCTACTTTTCAGCTGGAACCTGGTGACCCTCGAAGGCAAGCCTGCCATCCGAGACATGCTCGAAGCACGCCTCGACCAGACTTGTCCTGAGCGATGGAAACTGGAAGGTGAAGCGACGCTGAATGACGGTGTGCTCGAAGGTTGGATCAGCCTGGAAACCGAATCGGCGCGAGGTAAAGGCTACGTGCGCCTAAAAGACGGTGTGTGCTGGACGCTGTTGACAGCCATGCGCGAGCTCAAAGGCTTTGAAGAACCAAGCGGCCGCCGTCGTCCAATGGGTGCAAGTCATGGTCAGGCCCACGCCGACAAACGCAACTGGCTAGAGCGCCGTCGCGATGAAGAAGCTTCGCTAGGCATCACCACCCAACCTTACTGCCTGATCGTGGGTGGCGGCCAGGGTGGGCTGGGGCTCGCTGCGCGGCTCAAGCGAATGGGCGTGCCAACTCTGATCGTCGACAAGGCCGAGCGTCCTGGTGATCAGTGGCGCGGTCGCTACAAGTCGCTGTGCCTGCACGACCCTGTCTGGTACGACCATATGCCTTACCTGCCCTTCCCCGATCACTGGCCAGTCTTCACTCCAAAAGACCAGATTGGTGACTGGTTGGAAATGTACACCAAAGTCATGGAGCTCAATTATTGGCCGCGTACAGAATGCGTGAGCGCCAGCTTTGACGAACAAAGTGGCACCTGGAAGGTTGAAGTGCAGCGCGAGGGCGAGCGTGTGACTTTACAGCCTACCCAGTTGATCCTCGCCACCGGCATGTCTGGAGTACCCAATGTGCCCAGTTATCCAGGGGCCGAGGTTTTCAATGGCCAGCAGCATCATTCCAGCCGCCATCCCGGCGGAGACACCTGGAGCGGCAAGCGCGCGGTGGTCATCGGTGCGAACAATTCGGCTCACGATATCTGCGCCGACTTGGTGGAGAACGGCGCCGAGGTGACCATGGTGCAACGCTCCAGCACCCACATCGTGCGTTCCGACAGTTTAATGGATCTCGTCTTCGGCGGGCTCTACTCTGAAGACGCCCTGGAGACGGGTTTGACCACAGACAAAGCCGACATGCTGTTCGCCTCGATCCCCTATAAGGTTATGCCAAGCTTTCATCAACCCATCTTTAACGCGATCAAGGAGCGTGACAAGGACTTCTACGAGCGCTTGGCCAAGGCCGGCTTCATGCTAGATTTCGGTGACGACGAGTCTGGCCTTTTCATGAAGTATGTACGCCGTGGTTCTGGTTACTACATCGATGTCGGCGCCTCCGAACTGATCGCTAACGGCACGATCAAGCTCAAGAGCGCGCCTGGCCTGGGTGTCGAACGCATCGAAGCAGATGCCGTCGTACTCAGCGATGGCAGTCGACTACCGGCAGATCTGATCGTTTACGCAACGGGCTATGGCTCAATGAATGGTTGGGCGGCGAAGCTGATTTCCCAGGAAGTAGCTGACAAGGTCGGCCGCTGCTGGGGCTTGGGTTCTGGAACCACGAATGATCCTGGCCCGTACGAGGGCGAACTGCGGAACATGTGGAAGCCAACACAGCAGAAAAACCTCTGGTTCCACGGTGGCAACCTGCATCAGTCACGGCATTATTCGCTGTATCTAGCGCTGCAGTTAAAAGCGCGCTTCGAAGGCATCGACACATCCGTCTATGGCCTTGCCGAGAGTCACCACACTGGCTGAGACAAATGGCGCCCAGCCGTGGTTGGGCGCCTCTCCACAATGCCCCGGATCAACCTACCCGTAGAGATTGATGGCTGGCAGCTCACACTCTTCAATGACTGTGACACCCTAGACTACTGCCAGTACTGCAGGTCGCCCGATGGCCAAGTCGGGACACTTGAACTCTGACAGTGCGACGGAGCTGATCCTGTCGACCTGTTAAGTGCCTGGGAGCTTGAACAGCTCGAATGCTTGCTCGCTGCCCAATGAGCTTGGAAGCAAAAGCACGTTACCATTGCCGGTTCAAAAGCAATGGAGACCACACGTGAAAAAGCCACCTATGAAAATCATCATCGAAGAATGGGATGGTGACGGTGCGATTCGAATTCCCGATGAAGCGTTGCAGGAACTGGAGCTTGATGTTGGCGACTCGCTGTATTTGCTAGAAGAATTTGTCGGCAACACGCGCTGCCTGGTCCTATCAAAAAAGCCTCAAATTGCGGATCGAATAGACGAACTCACAGAAGCATGGGATAGCGTACAGCTTGGTAACGCCCAGGAGAAATGAGACAGCTGCAATACGCTTCTTGAATCAATCATACGAGTCACGAACAACGGGGAACATCAGCGCACTTGAATTTCAGGATTATGGATAGAAGAGCCAGCTCATTGCGTTAATCCATTCTGGTGGATCGAAGGACCCTATAGATCTCAGAAACCACCTGCATCGTTGCGTCTTCGATCGTTCCTTCATTACGGCATAAAACCCAACCGTGATCTGCACTCGCTAGCTCGAACGCCTTGGTACAAGCGACATGTTCTTCCAGCTTATGGATCACAGTACTGCTCAGTCCACGCCGTCGTGCCGCGGCCCTCGCCCATGAAATATCAGGGGTGGTGACAACCCCGACATGCAGGTCTGGCACTCGCACGTTTCGATCAATGTTCAACTGTAGAATCTCTGCAAACGGGATTATCCGGCGAAACGCGGCATCAGACGGATACCAGCGATCGATCAAGATGATGCTGCCTGGTGGCTGTTTAGCCAGCACGTGCTGGGAAATCCAAGTACGGCTATCAGCAAAGCGTTCACAAACCCCCAACTCCAGATCCCGGGTGGGATTTCTGACGAGCTTGTTAACGAGGGTCATTGTTTCACTCCTGTAGGGATCGCTTTTTTTCTCGCAAAGTCGGATCACCTTTTTGTTGTCTGCCCTCAGTACTTTCGTAACGGCCTCCAACAGTGTGGTTTTGCCGGTTCCCTTGGGCCCATCTAGAGAAACAAACAGCGGACGATTCATTCTTCAAACAACGATTGATATACGGTTTTTTTGCCCGGTTCGTTCGCTGGAACCGCTTGGTGCGACTACGCGAATCGAGTGGAGGGACCTTATGAGCAGACATCGATGAACACTCTAACCCGCTTTCTGGCTAACGGGTCTCAAAATCCACGGTTACAGCCGCTTATGAACATCGCTCATAAGTTCAATGATGTGCACTCCATGTGTATGGCTGATGCTTTGACGCGCGGGGTAATAGAAGCACCCGCCCGCGTGTACTGATAGCGGGAGTGGAACATCTTTCTTGGTGAAAAAATAATATTGAATCTTGCTGTGGCTATAAGTGAAATCTATACGCGACTGCTCAGCAGTCCGATGCGATCGGATGAGCGCTCAGGACTGTGCCTCTCTCAAGCATTCGGCGATTTATGCCACGGATAGCCTTTCGCGCTGAGTTGAAAGGCGTAATCGAACAAGCGCTTCATGTATTCGCCATCGAATTTACGATTACGAGCAATATCAAAATCGGAGCCGATGTACGCCAGATTGAAGTCCGCTCCGTCCTGCTGTGCGATTCGGTAAATTCGATCCAGGTCACTGATCCCCTGAGTCTGGATCAATGTGCTGATGGCTCGACCGCCGATGCTCAAGGTACGGCGCTTGGTTCCGGACCACTGCGGTTCCAGTTTGCCGTTGCGAATGACATAGAAATGACGCTCCCGGCGTATACGCGCGCCGATCACGTTGTTCAGCGCCATCACGGTGCCCGGCGGGTAAAGAAACACCTGAGTGAGAACGCCTCCGTCCACGTGCATTTCCTGAAACTGTTTGCCATCGACCTCCACATCGATCATGACGGGTGAGACGGCACCGGGAATGCTCATCGACGCGACCATGATGTTGCGAAACAGGTCGAGCGCCCCCGGTGCTCCGCTGGAGGCGATAGCGCCCATGTTCCAGGTGACGGGCCGCCCGGCATCCAGGTCGGTTGTGCCGATCATCAGCAGTCGTCCTTTTGCGTATTGCGCGGTGATGGCCACCAGCACCTCGGCGGTAATGTACTTGGCAATGAGTCGCGCCAGAGGCTTGCTGTCCGCTATCCCGTCGCTGGCCAGGCGGGTCAGCATATTGCGCGAACGGAAAACGTCTTTTGGACCGATGGCGCTGCAGATCCCCAAAATGATGCGGTCATACTCAGGTCCCAGGTAAGCGAACGGAGCGACCAAGGCACCCGCACTGATGCCAGTGACGACCTTGAACATAGGTCGGGTCCCATGCAGGGTCCAGCCCGCAATGATTCCCGCCGCGAAGGTGCCTGCGTCGCCACCGCCCGAAACGGCCAGGTAATAGGCCTGCGGCAACATGTCGTACTGAAGCCCTTCGCTGTCGAGCGCCTCGACCTCTCGATGGTTGGCCAGAGTCGCATCCCGGATGAATGGCGCCAGGTCATGGTCCAGCCAGTAGCGCGCGTCCGGAATGCCGGGGATGACCGCTTTTTCCGTTAACGTTTGCGGCACAGCCTCACGACGTTGCAGGCACCCTTCACGCAACATGTTCATCGTTGTGGCGCTGGGCCTGGGCAAAAATGGTTTCAAAACGCCTCCTCCGATCCCTGCAATCGACAGAGAACGCGCTCAACTAGTCGCTCGGCAATCACCTCGCCGTCGGTCTTTTCGACGGCGATTCGATCCGGTGTAAAGGCCGTCAATTGATCAAGCCCGCCGAAAGGAGTTACCGAGGCTCGCTGTTCATGCAGCCAGACCGTCATCTGGCGCGGTGCGCTGTCCTGCGTCAGGCCTTTCATTGCCCATAGCGAGCCGCCGGTCACAATCGTGGCCTGTACTCTGCTGAAGCGGTTCCAGCGTTCGAGACCACCATGGGCGATCAGTACCTGGTCCAGCAGTTCATGATCCTGCACATTCATGGTGCGGCTCTCCTCCATCCTGCGGCCGATCCTGCACCCACTGCCAGAATAATTGATAGCCGACCGCGAGTACCACCGGGCCGATGAACAGCCCGATGATGCCGCTGGTGACCATACCGCCCAACGCACCGATCAACACCACCGGCATTGGCACATCGACACCGCGCCCCAGCAGCAATGGCTTGAGGACGTTGTCCACCAGCCCGGCAATAAACACATAGATGGCGAAGATGATGGTCCACGTGCTGGCCCCCTCGGTGGCGAACACATAGGCAATCACCGGCAGCGTGATCAGGGTCACCGGTAATTGCATGATGCCCAGCAGCAATACGGCCAGCGCAAGCAGGCCGGCGCCGGGAACACCCTTGAGTACGAAACCGAGCCCCACCAGCAGCATCTGAATGAAGGCGATACCGACCACACCCAGCGCTACCGCACGGATCGTCGCGGTGCATAGTTCGGCGATTTTCGGCCCCTTGCCCGGACCGCTGACGCGTGAGGCGATCTGTACCGCGCTGCGGTTGCCTCCCTCGCCATGGGCCATAAAGATACCGGCGATGATCAGCGCGAAAATGAAGGTGAGGAAACCCATGCCAACGCCGGCGAGCTTGCCCAACAGGCTCAGGCTGGCATGTTTTATCTGCGGGATGTATTTCGCTGACAGGTCTGGAAGATCGGTTGAAGCCTGCAGCCATAACGCCGAGAGAGGCTTGCCCACCAACGGCCAGTCGGCGACTGAATCAGCCGGAGGGGGAATATGGAAACCGCCCTCCTTGACCATGCTCATGGCATGCTCGACCGAGTCGGCAATCGAGGTGCCCAGCAAGTAGATCGGCACCATGAGGATCACGATGGCGACCAGCACGATCAGCGTCGCAACGTGCCCCTCTTTGAGCCCTCGCCTGCTCATGAGGCGCTTTTGCAGCGGGTAAAGGGTGATCGCCAGGATCAGTGACCACAGCATCAGGTCGCGGAACGGACTGAAAATTTCGAAGCAAAAAAGCACCAGGATGGCGATCAGACCGGCACGAATCAGGACATCGAGCAGACTGCGCGTGAACGCCTTTTCGGAGACGGGTGTGGGCACCATGACTGCCTTCTTGCAGATTGCTGCAAAGGGATGAGATCGGTTAGCCCAGCATAGACGTTCAACAGAAAACGTGAGGCATCAGCGCAGCTTCAGTGGGTCGACCAATTGCGCCGCGATGGCCATGCCCACTAGGTCCGGCAAGGTATTGGCCTGCATGCGTTTCATCACACGCGAGCGGTACAGATCGACGGTTTTTGCACTGACGCCCAGTTGCTCGGCGATTTCACGGGTGGTGTAACCCTGCACCAGCGGCAACAACACATCGCGCTCCCGTGGCGTCAGTGTGAGCAAACGCGCCTGCAGCTCTTCATGGCCCTGATTGCCCGAGCGGCTGGCTGCACAGTTGCTGAGTGCCTGTTGCACGCTGTCCAGCAGCAACTGTTCGTTATAGGGTTTTTCGATGAAGTCATGGGCGCCGGCCTTGAACGCGCGCACCACAATCGGCACATCCGCGTGCCCGCTGACGAAGATGATCGGCAAGTTCAGTTCACGTGCGCGCATTTCTTCCTGCACGTTCAAACCGCCCATGCCGGGCATGCGCACATCCAGCAGCACGCAAGCATCGAGGCTGGCATCACAGGCACTGAGGAACTCGACGCCACTGGTAAACGGCAAGGCCTTGAGCCCCACCGACTCCAATAACCAGACTGTTGAATCGAGCATGCCTTGGTCATCGTCGACCACATACACCACGTGCTCCGTCACACCTGACATTCGGTTATTCCTGTTGTTGTTTTGTTGGGCCGGCAAGCGGCAAGCGGCAACACATCAGCAAACCGACAGGCTGACGCCGGGCCTGCAATTCGCCACCGAAACCTTCGACGATGCTGCGGCTCATGGACAGCCCGAGCCCCAGGCCATCGGCCTTGCTGGTATAGAACGGGGTAAAAATCTGCTCCAGTTCGGGTTCGCTGACACCCGGCCCCTGGTCTTGCACACTGATCTGTACGGTTGCACCACTGCCCTGCTCCGCCGCCATCACGATCAGCGAAGGCTGGCCGGGATGTTGTTCGCGATTGGCATCGATGGCATTGCGCAACAGATTGAGCAGGACCTGCTCCAGCAGCACCCGGTCGGCATAAACCGGCGGCAGATTATCCGGCAGTCGATCCTCGATTGTCACTTGGCAATTGCTCGCCTCCCAGGCACACAAACGCACGGCTTCGCGAGCAACGTCGGTGAAGTTCAAGGCCTGCAGGTGTCGCTGACCCTTGCGCAGAAACGCTCGTAAACGCCTGATCACTTCCGAGGCGTGCGTGGCGTGGTGGGTAATGCGTTGCAGCCCTTGCGCCACTTTTTCGGCGGCCTGGGGATTGGAATCCAGTGTCTGCAAATAGCGCTGGCTGGCATTGGCGTAATTGACCACGGCGGCCAACGGCTGGTTGATTTCGTGGGCGATACCCGAGGCCAGTTCCCCCAGCGTCACCAAACGCGCGGTATGGGCCAGTTCGTCCTGATGACGGCGCTGTTGCACTTCGCGTAGTTCACGCTCGGTCATGTCGCGCGCCACCAATGAGTAATAGCGCTCACCACCGGCAGAACGGTGCGCCAGCAGCACCAGCGACACCGGCACTGACGTTCCGCCACCCGGTGGCTGCAGCCGCGCATCGGTGCTCCAGACACCGTCGCGTTCGGCGCTGCTCCAGCCATCACGTTGCAGGCGTGCAAGGTCAGCGCTGGCAAACAAATCGTCCAGGGCTGGCATCGATTGTTGCTCGTCAATGGCGAGGATGCGTCGTGCTGCCGGGTTGAGGTAAGTGACTTGCCCGTCGGGGTCGATGAACAACACTGGATCGGTATTGGCCTCGACCACTTCAGCCAGGCGTCGCTTGTTCTCTTCGGCCTGCACCCGGGCAGTAATGTCGCGCGAGACGCTGACCACTTCGACCACCGCGCCGGTGTAGGTTTCACGAATCGCCCGGCTGGCGGTTTCAAACCACAGGTAATGCCCGGCACGATGGCGGATGCGGTAAGTCATCGTGTGATAACCGTCCTGCTCCAGCGCGTCCCGCGCACGCTGCACGAGGCTGGCCAGGTCCTGACCATGGAATAAACCCTGGGCCATTTGCCCGCGCAATTCTTCGGGCCAGTAACCGAGCAACGTCCACGACGCTGGCGACGCATCGAGAAAGCGTCCGTCGGGGGTATGACGGGAAATCAGGTCAGTGGTGTTCTCGATGATCAGCCTGTACAGCCGCCGCGCCGTGGTCGCCTCGCGCTCGGCCAGCACTTGCGCCGTGGCATCGCGGCAGCGGGCGAGTACACGGTTGTCCTGCGGATCGGGGATAAACGTCCAGATCAGGATCTGCGCCTGGAACTGAGCCTCGACGCCTTCGATGGCGCGCTGCTGGTCCAGACAGGCGCGTACCAACACTCGATGATTGACCGGCAAAAAGCCCAACACCTCGGTGAGTGGCTTTTCAGCGAGCAATGCCAGCAGCGCCGCATTGAACTCCAGCGGCCGGCCTTGCGCATCGAGCAACAGACTCGGCTGCGGGTCATGGCCCAACAGCGGCGAGCCGCGCAGCATGCCATTGACGCTGCTGAGCAAGGTCGTCAGCAAATCCTGCATCCAGCCCAGCCAGTGGAGACTTACGCCTTCGCACACTTCCACCAGCAACAATCCTGGCTGCCCCGGTTGCAAGGCCAGGTCGAACACCTGCCCATGGCTGATGGCGGCTCGACGCAGTCGACCGGACAACCAGCAATCAAGTTGACGCACTTGCGTCAGATCCAGGCGCCCCGCGTCTATCAAACGATCGAGCAGCAGTTGATCGCTGGCCAGCGACGGGTCGCCTAGGCCCGGCGGAAAATGCTGGGCGGCGCCTTCGTGGCTGTAAATCCGCGCATTGGGCTGCCAACTCAGATAAACCGCCCGGCGCACCTCGGGGCAATCCTGCAACGCACGGCACAACGCGTCGGCCCGGGCGGCCAGCGACACACCTTCGCGCTGCAGGCGCAACCAGCTGTGCAATCGAACGGGAGTCAGGGTCATCACAGGTCCGCTTCGTTGGGGAAGCCAAGGATATACCGACCTCGGAGGCATGGCGGCATACATTTGGCCTGGCAAGAATCCAATATAGTATTATTACTATACTGCGTAGGTTGTACTTCCATATCCATGGCAGATTGTTATATAAAGCAAACCGGACATAAAAGGCGACCTCAGCGACTACGCTGCAAGGTCACCCATAGAGCTAACAATCAGCCACCGAGTACCCGTCATGTCGATCTACGAACAAGGGCTAGGCCCTGCGGCTGTCAACCATATTGCCTTGTCGCCGCTCAGCTTCATCGAGCGCACCGCCAGCGTTTACCCCAACTACCCCGCCGTTATCCATGGCTCGATTCGGCGTACCTGGGCGCAGACCTACACCCGCTGCCGACGCCTGGCTTCGGCGCTGGCCGGTCGCGGCATCGGCAAGAACGACACCGTTGCGGTGATGCTGCCCAACATCCCGCAGATGCTGGAAGTGCACTTCGGCGTGCCGATGATTGGCGCCGTGCTCAACCCGCTCAACGTGCGTCTGGATGCCGAAGCCATTGCCTTCATGCTGCAGCATGGCGAGGCCAAGGTGCTGATTACCGATCGCGAATTTCACAGCGTGATTCACGCGGCGATCGGCATGCTCGATCATCCGCCGCTGGTCATCGACGTCAATGACCCGGAATACGGTGAGGGTGAGGCTGTCAGCGAGCTGGACTATGAAGCGTTGCTGGCCGAAGGCGACCCGGACTTTGCCTGGCAATGGCCGGCGAACGAATGGCAAGCCATCTCGCTGAACTACACCTCCGGCACCACCGGTAATCCAAAAGGTGTGGTTTACCACCATCGCGGCGCTTACCTGAACTCATTGGGCAACCAGATGACCTGGGCCATGGGCAACCATCCGGTGTACCTCTGGACCCTGCCGATGTTCCACTGCAACGGTTGGTGTTACCCGTGGATCATCACTGCAATGGCGGGTGTGCATGTGTTCCTGCGCCGTGTCGATCCGCAAAAAATCCTCATGCTGATCCGCGAGCATCAGATCACTCACCTGTGTGCTGCGCCCATCGTGCTCAACGCACTGGTCAACATGCCGGAATCGGCGAAAGCTGCGATCGATCATCCGGTCAACGCGATGGTCGCCGGTGCCGCGCCACCGGCCAAGGTCATCGGTGCCGTGGAAGCAATGGGCATCAAGGTCACTCACGTTTATGGCCTGACCGAAACCTACGGCCCGGTAACCCTCTGCGCCTGGCATGCCGAATGGGATGAATTGCCGCTGGATGAACGGGCGCAGATCAAATCCCGTCAGGGCGTGCGCTACCCGACGCTCGAAGGCGTGATGGTCGGCGATTCGAAGACGCTGGAACCGACCCCTCGGGACGGCCAGACCATCGGTGAGATTTTCATGCGCGGCAATACCGTGATGAAGGGCTACCTGAAGAACCCGACCTCCACGGCAGAAGCGTTCGAAGGCGGCTGGTTCCACACTGGCGACCTGGCGGTGTGTCATCCGGACGGTTATGTCGAGATCAAGGATCGACTCAAGGACATCATTATTTCCGGCGGCGAGAACATCTCCACCATCGAACTTGAAGGCGTGCTCTACCGCCACCCGGGTGTGATGGAAGCGGCGGTCGTTGCCCGTCCTGATGAGAAATGGGGCGAAACACCGTGCGCCTTCATCACGTTGAAGGCCGACCACCAGGAAGTCCGCGAGGCCGACATCATCAGTTTCTGCCGCGAGCACCTGGCCGGTTTCAAAGTCCCGCGCACCGTGATCTTCACCCTGTTGCCGAAGACCTCAACCGGCAAGATCCAGAAGTACGTTCTGCGCGACAGGGCTAAAGCACTCTAACCCGAACCAACGTTGTACCCGTCAAGCGGCAGGCGCCTTTACCTGCCGCTTCGGGCTCGTGCACGCCGAATTCGACGCTGCCCTGCCCCCACACACTGATAACAAAAACAATGTGGAGCCTTCCCATGATCGACATCCATTCAACCGATACCCAACGCTGCGAACGTATTCGGACCAACCCGAAATTCCTTCAACTGGTGAGCAGTCGTTCGCGCCTGGCCTGGTCGTTGAGCGCCACGGTGCTGGGCACTTATTACCTGTTCATGCTGGTGGTGGCTTTTGCCCCGCAGTGGCTGCATGCACCGCTCGGTGAACATCGGATGTTGACCCTGGGCATGCCGGTTGGCGCAGCGATCATCGTGTTTTCCTGGCTATTGACCGGCTGGTACGTCTACAGCGCCAACACGCGTTTCGACGCACTGGGCGCCGCCATTCTCGAGGAGAGCAAGTGATGACCCTGCTTCGAAAACTGATCCTCGCCGGCGCCGGTTTTTTGCCGGCCTCGGTGGTAATCGCCGCACCGGCGCTGGGTGCGGTGGAAAAACAACCACTCAACCTGCATGCGATCGGCATGTTCTTCATGTTCGTCCTCGGCACATTGGCAATCACCTGGTGGGCCGCGCGCCAAACCAAATCCACCTCTGACTTCTACACCGCTGGCGGTGGCATCACCGGGTTCCAGAATGGCCTGGCAATTGCCGGTGACTACATGTCCGCGGCCACGCTGCTGGGGCTTTCGAGCCTGGTGTTCGCCAAGGGCTACGATGGTTTCATATATACCATCGGCTTCTTCGTCGGCTGGCCGATCATCACTTTCCTGATGGCCGAGCGTCTGCGCAACCTGGGGCGCTACACCTTTGCCGACATCGTGTCCTATCGACTGGACCAGAACAAAGTGCGGATCTTCGCCGCGTTTGGTTCGTTGACCGTGGTGTGCTGCTACCTGATCGTGCAGATGGTCGGCGCGGGTCAGTTGATCAAATTGCTGTTTGGTCTCGACTACCCGGTCGCCGTGGTGATCGTCGGCGCGCTGATGCTGGTCTACGTGATCTTCGGCGGCATGATCGCCACCACGTGGGTGCAGATCATCAAGGCTGTGTTGCTGCTTGCCGGCGGCACGACCCTCGCGGTCATGGCCATGTCGCAGTTCGGTTTCAGCTACGAAACCCTGGCCGCCAAAGCCGTCGAGGCTCACGCCAGCGGCTGGAACATCATGGGCCCGGGTTCAATGCTCGCCGACCCGATCAACACCGCTTCGATGTCGCTGGGATTGGTGTTCGGGATTGCCGGTCTGCCGCACATCCTGATGCGTTTCTTCACCGTGCCGAACGCCAAGGAAGCGCGTAAATCGGTGTTCTACGCCACAGGCTTCATCGGTTTCTTCTTCCTCGTTGTCTGCACCCTGGGCTTTGCCGCGATGGTGATCATCGGCACCGACCCGCAGTACTACGTCAACGGCGAAGTCGGCGGCGCCTTGATCGGCGGCGGCAACATGGTCGCCATGCACCTGGCCAAAGCGGTGGGCGGCAACCTGTTCTTCGGTTTCCTCGCAGCCGTCGCGTTCGCCACCATCCTTGCGGTGGTCTCCGGGCTTGCGCTGGCCGGTGCTTCGGCAATTTCCCACGACCTCTACGCCACCGTGTTCAAGAAAGGCAAGGCCAGCGAGAAACAGGAAATGCGCGTGACCCGCATGGCCACCGTGGGCCTTGGGATCATCGCGATTCTGCTGGGCATTCTGTTCGAGAAGATGAACGTCGCGTTCCTCGTGGGCCTGACCTTCGGCATCGCCGCGTCAACCAACTTCCCGGTGCTGATCATGGCCATGTACTGGAAAGGCCTGACCACCAAAGGCGCGATCATCGGCGGTTTTGCCGGCCTGATCTGTGCGCTGGTGCTGGTGATCCTCTCGCCAGCGGTGTGGGTCACCGTGCTCGGTAATGCCCACGCGATCTTCCCGTACGACCACCCGGCGCTGTTCTCCATGCCGCTGGCGTTCCTGGTGATCGTGGTCGTGTCCAAACTCGACCAAAGCGTACGCGCCGGCAAAGAACGTGACGCCTACGCCGACCAGTTCGTTCGCGCCCAAACCGGCCTCGGTGCTGCCAGCGCTTCCAGCCATTGATTGAAAGGGCACGGTCCGCACAAGCGCGGCCGTGCCCACCGTACAACCGTTTCTTTGAGGTTCACGCTATGCCCGAATTCAACGCCCCACTGCGCGACATGCGCTTTGTCCTGCATGAAGTGTTTGATGCCCCGGCCCTGTGGGCACGCCTGCCGGCCCTGGCTGAAAACGTCGACGCCGCCACCGCGGACGCCATTCTTGAGGAGGCAGCCAAAGTCACCTCGCACCTGATTGCACCATTGAACCGCAGCGGCGACGAGGAAGGCGCCCAATGGGTCGATGGCCAGGTCAGCACGCCGATCGGCTTCAAACAGGCTTACGCCACCTACATCGAAGGCGGTTGGGTGGGCTTGTCCGGTAACGCTGATTTTGGCGGCATGGGCATGCCGAAGATGCTCGCCGTGCAGTTTGAAGAAATGCTCTACGGCGCCAATTCAAGCTTTGCCCTGTATTCGGCGTTGAGTTCCGGTGCCTGCCTGGCGCTGGACGCTCACGCTAGCGAAACGCTGAAAAACCTGTATTTGCCACCGATGTACGAAGGCCGTTGGGCCGGTTCCATGTGCCTGACCGAAGCCCACGCCGGCACTGACCTGGGGATTATCCGTACCCGTGCCGAACCTCAGGCCGACGGCAGTTTCAGCATCACTGGCAGCAAGATCTTCATCACCGGTGGCGATCAGGACCTGACCGAAAACATCGTCCATCTGGTACTGGCCAAACTGCCGGATGCGCCTGCTGGCCCGAAAGGTATCTCGCTGTTTGTGGTGCCAAAAGTGCTGGTCAATGCCGACGGTTCCCTGGGCGCGGCCAATGCCGTGAGCTGCGGTTCGATCGAACACAAGATGGGCATCAAGGCCTCGGCCACCTGCGTGATGAACTTCGACGGCGCCAGTGGCTGGTTGGTCGGCGAGGCCAACAAAGGCTTGGCGGCGATGTTCACCATGATGAATTACGAGCGCTTGTCCATCGGCATTCAGGGCATTGGCTGCGCCGAAGCGTCCTATCAGAGCGCCGTGGCTTACGCCCGTGAACGGGTGCAAAGCCGCGCACCGACCGGAGCCATTGCCCCGGACAAAGTGGCCGACCCGATCATCGTTCACCCCGATGTGCGCCGCATGCTGCTGAGCATGAAAGCCATGACTGAAGGCGGCCGTGCGTTTGCCAGCTATGTCGGGCAACAACTCGACCTGGCGAAGTTTTCCGATGACGCCAAGGAACGGGACAGTGCCCAAATCCTGGTCGCGCTGCTCACTCCGGTGGCTAAAGCGTTCTTCACCGATATCGGCCTGGAGAGCTGCATCAATGGCCAGCAAGTGTTCGGCGGCCATGGCTACATCCGCGAATGGGGTCAGGAACAATTGGTCCGCGACGTGCGCATCGCGCAGATCTACGAAGGCACCAATGGCATTCAGGCCCTGGACTTGCTCGGACGCAAAGTGCTCGCCGACAAGGGCTTTGCGCTTCGCCAGTTCACCGGTGAGATCCGCCATTTCGCCCATCAGCCTGACGCGCCCTACAGCGCTCAACTGTTCGATGCCGTGCAACGGCTGGAGGACCTGAGTGACTGGCTGCAGGACCAGGCCGCGACCAATCGCAACGAAATCGGCGCCGCTTCGGTGGAGTATCTGCACCTTTTCGGCTACGTCGCCTACGCCTGGCTGTGGGCGCGCATGGCACAGGTTGCCAAGCAAAAATTGCACGAAGATGAAGGGTTTTATGGCGCAAAAATCGCCACCGCCGACTTCTACATCCACCGCCTGCTGCCGCGCATTTTGAGTCTGGAGCAATCCATTCGCGCAGGCAGCGCCTCGCTGTATGGCCTTAGCGCCGAACAGTTCTAACGGTTGAACCCACGCGGCGCCACGCTCCTCTCGTTTCGGCGTCCGCGTTTTTATTGATAAGCCCTCGCCCGTTTGGCGAGGGTCGCGGGACCTGTCTTTCCATAATAAAAACAAAGGGGCTTCACCATGGACCGTTACACCCGCACTCTCGCTATCCGACTGTTGCTGGCCGGCGGCGTCATCAGCCTCTCGGCCCCCGCCGCTGCGGACTTTGTCAAAGACAGCAAGGCCAGCCTTGAGCTGCGCAACTTCTATTTCAATCGTGACTATCGCCAGGACAACGCCCCGCAATCCAAACAAGAAGAATGGGCGCAGGGCTTCCTGTTGCGCTATGAATCGGGCTTCACCGAAGGCTTGATCGGTGTCGGTTTCGATGCCATCGGCCTGCTCGGCGTGAAACTCGACTCCACCCCTGACAACGCTGGCTCCGGCCTGCTCAAACGCCATAGCGATACCAGCAAAGGTGCTCAGGACGAGTACGGCGAATTGGGCCTGACCGCCAAACTACGGGCTTCGAAAAGCACGCTGAAACTCGGCACCCTGCTGCCCAAAATACCGACGGTACTGGCCAACGATTCACGGCTGTTGCCGCAAACCTTCAAGGGCGGTCAGTTGACCTCGCTGGAAATCGAAGGTCTGACCGTGGATGCCGGGCGTCTGACACAGGTTAACCAGCGCGACTCCTCGGACTACGAGGACATGGGCATCACCCGAACCGGCGCCAAAGGCATCACCAGCCGTCATGTGGACAGCGACAGTTTCGATTTCGCCAGCCTGAACTACAAATGGACCGGCAACCTCGCCACCGGCTACAGCTACGGTCACCTCGACAAACTCTACGACCAGCACATGGTCAACCTGACGTACGTGTTGCCAGTCACGACCGGCCAGTCGTTGAAGACGGATCTGCGCTTTGCCCGTTCTACGGATGATGGCGGCAGTAATGTCGACAACAATGCGGTGGGTGCGATGTTCACCTACAGCCTCGGCGGGCATGCCTTCGGTCTGGGCTATCAAGGCATGAGCGGCGCCACCGGTTTCGCCTACATCAACGGCACCGATGCGTTCCTGGTGAACTTCGTGCAGATCGGCGACTTCGCCAGCAAGGACGAACAGTCCTGGCAGGCCCGTTATGACTACAACTTTGCAGCCATTGGCGTGCCGGGCCTGACCTTCATGACGCGCTACATCACTGGCTCCGATGTTGACTTGGGCAGCAACCGCCCGGAAGGCAAGGAATGGGAGCGTGATACCGATATTGGCTATGTCGTGCAGAGCGGCCCGCTGAAGAATGTCGGGGTGAAATGGCGTAACGCGACAGTTCGCTCGACCAATTTTGGCAGCGATCTGGATGAAAACCGTTTGATCGTCAGTTACACACTGCCGATCTGGTAAGCACCGTAATGATCGTCCCCACGCTCTGCGTGGGAACGATCGGTCTCTCCTCCCCCGACTCCAATCCGCGGCAGTGGCCATAGTAGGATAAGATGCCTGCAAACCAGGCTCGCCACGAGATTGCCCCGTATGCCAGACAACAGTCGGAACACCCCCCGCCTGATCAAGAAATACCCCAACCGCCGACTGTATGACACCCACACCAGCAGTCATTTGACGCTGGCGGACATCCGTCAGTTGGTGGTCGACAAAATTGCCTTCCAGGTGGTCGATGCCAAGAGTGGCGAGGACCTGACCCGCAGCATCTTGCTGCAAGTCATTCTGGAAGCCGAAAGCGGCGGTGAGCCGATCTTCACCAGCGAGATGCTGATGGGGATCATCCAATTCTACGGCCCTTATCAGGGCGTACTCGGCAGTTACCTGGACAAAAGCATCCAGACCGTCATCGACATCCAGTCCCAGACCGGCGCGCAGTCGTCCGAGGCCTGGAGTGATTTCATGCATCAACAGGCTCCGGTCATGCAGGACCTGATGCGCCAGTATGTCGACCAATCCAAAGCGCTCTATCTGAACACCCAGAACCTGTTTGGCATGTTTGGCGGCAAGCCGGGCGCTGATGGCGCAAAGAAAAAAGACGGTGAATGAAGTACTCCCGAGTCATTGACAGTCGCGCGACGTCTACTAGGCTCACAGTCATCCTGCCTCCTCCACTGAACCACGGCACTTAAACGCAAGGCCTGGTGAAGTTGTCAATCTTTAGCGCCTGTTCGCAGCTGTTCGAATGCAGCCGTCAAGCAATCGTCAGCGCAGCGGGCTAACGCTTCTTCGCGCGCATCATTGCTAAATGTGCAACGCGAATGACCAGGCACTTTCCACCTGCACTTTCACGTTGGGAGGCAGTCGTGCAAAAAGCTTTGAAGATAGTCAGCTATGCCGTGCTCGTGCTGATGGCCAGCGCGGTCGTTTATGCCAGCATTATCGGCATCACCTATTGGACGGGTATCGGCGTCTAGGGAGTTCACAATGAACAAACGCCAGACACGCTCGTTCGCGCTGATATCGACGGCCATCGCCACGGTGGTGTTTCTGGGCATGACCGTTGATAGTCACCGGCAGTTTCCGAAATTGACCAACGCTCAACAGATCACGCCAGAGGTCACTCGCGGCAAGGATGTATGGCACGAATACAATTGCATCAATT
>NZ_VOBI01000037.1 GCF_008369325.1 Pseudomonas sp. ANT_H12B
CTATCGACGCTGTCGACCTTGACGGGGTGGCCGGACAGCCCATGAACAGTCGCCAGATTGGGCTTTGGGGCATGCTCGAACAGACGTGGATCCCATTGCTCTATCAGCCTGCCCGCGACGTCATAAAGTTGTCGGGTGATGAGCGTTTCCACCGGGCCACCGGCGACCTTGCGCAGATACTCAACCTGGCGAATCGGCAGGCCTCGACCGTCAATGACGCCAAGTGAGGGGGTGCGCTGATGCACGGTGAGATTCATCGCCCGATCTCCTTCGATTTTTTGCATCCGTACTGGGCAAACAGTTTTTCGCTGGGTTGATACTATCCAACGCAGGTGAGGTGCGTAACCTGTCAGATCTGACAGGTCAGAAGGGCGCTTTAGAACGAATGAGGTGCCAATGACGGGGGGTTATTTCGATCCGGATCGCGCCCCGGATGTACCCACGCCGTCGCGCAATGACGCGTAGAATTGCCACCTGAATCAAATCTTGAGGTTGCAGTGGTGGATTTACAGCGGGGCTTCGTCCTGACCCGGCATTGGCGCGATACCCCGGCGGGTACGGAAGTCGAGTTCTGGCTGGCGACCGATACCGGTCCCCAACGAATCCGCCTGCCTCATCAACCGTCGGTGGCGTTCATCCCCGCAGCCCAGCGCGAGCAGGCTGAAGCGCTGCTGCGCGGCGAAAAAAACGTCGAATGGCGGCCGTTGGCATTGCTGGATTTCGAGCACCGCCCGGTGCTCGGCCTGTATTGCCAGCAGCACGGGCAGTTGATGCGCCTGGAAACTGCGCTGCGCAAGGCCGGCGTCGACATGTTCGAAGCTGACGTGCGCCCGCCGGAACGCTACATGATGGAGCGCTTCATCACCGCTCCGGTCATCTTTGGTGGCACACCGAATGCCGAGGGCATGCTGCTAGATGCGCAGATGAAACCTGACCCCGATTACCGGCCGAACCTCAAACTGGTCTCCCTGGACATCGAAACCACCGCTCAAGGCGAGTTGTACTCCATCGCCCTGGAAGGCTGCGGCGAGCGTCAGGTTTACATGCTCGGCCCGCCCAATGGCGACGACAGCGAGGTGGATTTCCAGCTCGAATACTGCGACTCCCGAACCCTGCTGCTGAAAAGACTCAACGAGTGGTTCGCCCGCCACGACCCCGACGCAATCATCGGTTGGAACGTCGTGCAGTTCGACCTGCGCGTGCTCCACGAACACGCCCGGCGCCTGGCGGTGCCGCTGAAACTGGGGCGTGGCGGCGAGGAAATGCAGTGGCGCGAACACGGGAGCCGTAACCATTACTTCGCCTCGGCGGCCGGCCGATTGATCATCGACGGCATCGAATCCCTGCGCTCGGCGACGTGGAGTTTTCCGTCATTCAGCCTGGAAAACGTCGCGCAAACCCTGCTCGGCGAGGGCAAGTCGATCGACAATCCGTACCAGCGCATGGACGAAATCAACCGTATGTTCGCCGAGGACAAACCGGCGCTGGCCAAGTACAACCTCAAGGACTGCGAACTGGTCACGCGGATTTTCGCCAAGACCGAACTGCTGACCTTTTTGCTGGAACGCGCCAGCGTCACCGGGTTGCCGGCCGACCGCAGCGGTGGCTCGGTGGCGGCGTTCACTCACCTTTACATGCCGCTGATGCACCGCCAGGGTTTCGTCGCGCCCAATCTCGGCGGCAAGCCCGCGCAAGCCAGCCCCGGCGGTTTTGTCATGGACTCGCAACCGGGGCTGTACGAATCGGTGCTGGTGCTCGACTACAAAAGCCTCTATCCATCGATCATCCGTACCTTCCTTATCGACCCGGTGGGGTTGATCGAGGGGCTTGAACATCCCGATGACAGCGAGTCGGTGCCGGGCTTTCGTGGCGCACGCTTTTCAAGAACCCGGCATTGCCTGCCAGCCATTGTTTCTCGGGTTGCCGAAGGCCGCGAAACCGCCAAGCGCGAACACAACGCGCCGCTGTCCCAGGCCCTGAAGATCATCATGAATGCGTTCTACGGCGTGCTCGGGTCCAGCGGCTGCCGCTTTTTCGATACACGCCTGGCGTCGTCCATCACGCTGCGCGGCCACGAGATCATGCTGCGTACGCGACAGCTGATCGAAGCCCAGGGCCACACGGTGATTTACGGCGACACCGACTCAACCTTCGTCTGGCTGCGCCGTGCTCACGGTCAGCAGGAAGCCGCGCAGATCGGCCACGCGCTGGTGGATCACGTCAACCAGTGGTGGCGTGAACATGTGCAGCAGGAATACGGGTTGGAAAGTGCCCTGGAGTTGCAGTTCGAAACCCACTACAAGCGCTTTCTGATGCCGACCATTCGCGGTGCCGAGGAGGGCAGCAAAAAGCGTTATGCCGGGCTGGTGACGCGCGCCGATGGCACCGACGAAATGGTCTACAAAGGCCTGGAAACCGTACGCACCGACTGGTCGCCGCTGGCGCGACAATTTCAGCAAGAGTTGTACCTGCGCATCTTCAATCGCAAACCCTATCAGGATTACGTGCGCGACTATGTGCGCAAGACCTTGGCCGGTGAGTTCGATGACCGCCTGATCTACCGCAAGCGCCTGCGCCGCACCCTCGATGACTATCAGCGCAACGTGCCGCCTCACGTGCGAGCCGCGCGGATTGCCGATGAATACAACGACCAGCAGGGTCGTCCGCGGCAATACCAGAACGGTGGCTGGATCAGTTACGTGATCACCGTGGCCGGGCCGGAGCCGCTGGAAATCCGCAGCGCGCCCATCGACTACGACCACTACGTCACCCGGCAACTGCAACCGGTGGCGGACGCCATTCTGCCCTTCGTGGACGACGACTTTTCAACGTTGATTGGTGGGCAGTTGGGCCTGTTTTGAATCCAGCAGTGACAGCGTCCAGCCATCCGGTATGCCATGGAAATACTTGTCCAGTGCTCGATGAAAATCGCTGTCGACGCCGGCTACCTGGGCGAACAGCGTCATGGATGAATGAAACTTGAGATCGTCGGGATGGCCGAATATGCCTGCAACCGAGCTCTTTTCGATCTTCAGCACCAGCTGCGTGCAGGTGCGCAATCGTGAACCCAGCAGCGGATGATTGAGGTACGCCGTGGCTTCTTCTTTGGTTCGGATGGCAAAACGGCGGGACATCTCGCTGCCGCCCAACCCGGCAAATTGCGGAAAGATGAACCACATCCAGTGACTGCTCTTGTGACCGGCGTTCAACTCGGCCTGGACCCGTTCGAACACCGGGTCCTGTGCCTGGATAAAGCGTTGCAGATTAAAGCTGTCCAGCGGATCAGTGCTTCTCATGCAGCAGCCCTCTGACGGAGCTGCGATGGCTCAGACCATGGCCAACCGCTGCTTTCGATGTGGCGCGTGAAAAGCCTGGTCCAGCGCCTCCAGATCCCCAGCCTCCAGATGCAACTGCGCCGCTTGCGCATTGAGCCTCACATGCTCGGGTCGGACCGCCTTGGGGATGGCGATCACTCCTTCCTGACGAACAATCCATGCCAGCGCTACCTGCGCGGGCGTCTTGTCGTGGCGGGCGGCCACTTGTTTAAGCGTTGAATTGACCAGCATATGCCCACCCTGGCCGATCGGACAGTAGGCCATCAATGGCAGCCGTTGCTGTTGGCACCAGGGCAGCAGATCGAATTCGATGCCGCGCTCCTCCAGGTTGTAGAGCACCTGATTGGTGGCGCAGGCCGGTGAGTCCAGTTCGTGCATGTCGTCGAGGTCGAAATTGGACACGCCCCAACGGCCAATCTTGCCTTCTTCACGCAGGCGCTCGAAGGCTTCGACGGTTTCTTCCAGGGGATACTGGCCGCGCCAATGCAGCAGGTACAGATCGATGTAATCGGTATTCAACCGCCGCAGGCTGCGCTCGCAAGCCTGGGGGATGCCTTTGCGGCCAGCGTTGTGCGGGTAGACCTTGCTGACCAGAAAGACGTTATCGCGCAGCCCCGCAATGGCGTCACCCACCACTTCCTCGGCACCACCTTCGGCGTACATTTCCGCGGTGTCGATCAGCGTCATGCCCAGTTCGATTCCCTGGCGCAGCGCCGCGACTTCCTGGGTGTGTCGTGAGCGATCTTCGCCCATGCGCCAGGTGCCTTGGCCGATGACCGGTACTTTGACGCCGGCCAACTCGATAGAACGCATTCACTCCTCCTTTCGCATCACTCGCTGAATACTACGGTTGGCAGCAGAATAGCCCGCTGGTTCCCTCGCACGTAGCAACTGCCGAGCCTGCGAGGCTGCGTTCGAGCCGGGGGCGCGCTCGACCGGAGTCCTCGCAAATCCTGCACATGCGGTTAGCCTGATACATCGCGGTATTTGCTTTACGACGGCTGCGCAGCCGAACGCAGCCTCGCAGGCTCGGTAGCGGCTACTTGGCGGAGAACTTCAGCACGGTGCTCTGGGTGTACACCTTGCCCGGATCCAGTCGCGTCGAAGGGAAGTTCGGCTGGTTCGGCGAATCGGGGTAATGCTGGGTCTCCAGCGTAAATGCGCCCCAGTGCGGATAAACCTTGCCAGCCTTGCCCTTGACCGTGCCATCGAGGAAGTTACTGGTATAGAACTGCACGCCGGGCTCAGTGGTGTAGAGCTGCAACCGGCGGCCGGACTGCGGATCGCTGACATCGGCGGCGAGTTTGCTCACATCGCCCTTGGCATCCAGCGCCCAGTTGAAATCGAAGCCGCCCTGTTTCGGCTCGGCGAATTTCAATTGCGGATGATCAGCCTTGATGTTTTTACCGATGGCGGTCGGCTGCGTGAAGTCCATCGGCGTGCCGGCCACCGGGGCCAGTTCACCGGTCGGGATCAGCTTGCCGTTGACCGGTGTGTAGTGAGTGGCGTGCAAGGTCGCCATCTGTTTGAGCACATCACCGTTGCCCGCGCCGGCCAGATTGAAATAGCTGTGATTGGTCAGGTTCAGCACCGTGGGTTTGTCGGTGGAAGCCTTGTACTCGATGCGCAGTTCGTTGTTGTCGTTGAGGCTGTAGGTGACTTCGGTTTTCAGGTTGCCGGGAAAGCCCATTTCACCGTCCGCCGACACATACGTCAGCGTCACGCCCACCGAGTCCTTGCCTTTGCTCGGTTCGGCTTTCCAGACATGTTTGTCAAAACCCTGCGGGCCGCCGTGCAGCGAATTTGGCCCGTCGTTGAGCGGCACCTGATAACGCTTGCCGTCCAGCTCGAACGCACCGTTGGCCAGGCGATTACCGAAGCGCCCGATGGTTGCACCGAAGTACGCCGTGCCACTTTGGTAGCCCTGCACGTCGTCGAAACCGAGCACGATGTCTTCGATTTTGCCGTTTTTGTCCGGCACCTTCAGCGACTGCAGAATGCCACCGTAGGTGATGACGGTAGCTTGCAGGCCATGGCTGTTGCGCAGCACATATTGTTCGACGGGCGTGCCGTCATTGGTCTTGCCGAAGGCTTTGTGTTCGCTGGCCAGGCCGGCCGCGTGAACGGGGAGGGTGGCGATCATCAGGGACAGTCCGAGGCCGCAGAGTGGGTATCGGGATCGAAGCATGGTTGACCTTCCTTTTTTTGTTGTTTTGTATGAAGTAGTCGGACTAATAGTTTGACTTTATTGGATTGAGTGAGGATTTATAGCTTATGTTTGGCGCGTTGCAACAATAAAGTATTACTAATTAGATATTCGCGTTTCCGCTGGGCTGCGTTTACGGACCGTCGGCACTGCACTTTTCCCGGTTTCGCGGTTCTATCCTTGGCCAGCCTGCGGCGATCCCCACCGCAGGCAAATGCCCAAGTCCAAGAATCCATGGCCCGAGTTTTACCCCTCATCACCTCGCCAATTCGTCGCTACTGCCTGCTGCTGGCCAGCCTGTCGATGCTCTTTGCCACTGGCTGCAGCCAGCAACAGGGCAGCGACATCGTCAGCCAGTTCCGTGAAGGCAGACCCCAGGAATTCCTCCAGACCAGCGTCGACCGCATGGCGACCCTGGCAATGCGTGACAACCTCGACAGCCTCTATTTGCTGATGAGCAAGCTCTACCTGCGCAACCCCGACGAGCTGAAAAAATCCGGTTTCCTCGATGCCCGCACCGCGGTAAAGCAAGTACGCCTGGCCATCGAACAGCAACAGCCACTGCCAATCCTGGGCGGCAAAAAAGACCTGGCAGCGCTGAGTTATGCCATGAGCCCGGAGTTTCTCGGCGACCGGGTCGGCGCCTTCATTTATGCCATCGGCAGCATGCTGGTCACGGCCCACGGCAATCGTCTGGAGTTCTACATGACGGATGCGATCAACCCGACATTCGTCAGCAACGCGGCCCGCAACATCGAGAAAGCCACCTGGATACTCAGCCAGCGGCAAAACAAGAGTGGCGGGCCGTTGCTGTTCTCCAACGAAATCTCGGAGGAGGGCAGTAACCTGAGTTTTGCCGTTGAATTCGGCAAGGTCGTGGCGCGACTGGACCTGTTGACGCAGATGCTGGATGAGCGCTACCGCCGGATCGGCTTGAATTACGCCCAGAGTTTGTTGTTTTTGAATTTCTTGCCGGTGCAATGATTCGGGTCATATAGAGTGGCGTTTGCGAAAAGTTGTATACAATCCGCCGCCTGCATTGATTGAAAAGGGAGTCGCACACGTCATGACTGACCACGCCACCGGCGAACGCGGGCTGATTCAACGCGCGACCGGCACCGAGAAATTGCCCTACGCCGCGTTGTTGGCCTTCGCCATGACCGGGTTTATCGCCGTCCTCACCGAAACCCTGCCCGCCGGCCTGTTGCCGCAAATCGGCGCCGGTTTGAACGTGAGCGAAGTGCTGGCCGGCCAACTCGTCACCCTCTATGCCCTGGGTTCTATCGTGGCGGCGATCCCGCTTACGGTTGCCACCCGGAGCTGGCGCCGGCGTCGGGTTCTATTGATGACGGTTTGTGGATTTGTGCTGTTCAACACCATCACCACGTTTTCCACCCATTACGGCCTGACCCTGGTATCACGGTTTCTGGCAGGCATGGCGGCGGGATTGGCCTGGGGCATCCTGGCCGGGTACGCGCGGCGCCTGGTGCCGGTTCATCTGCAAGGTCGGGCACTGGCGATTGCGATGCTCGGGACGCCGGTTGCCCTGTCGCTGGGCACTCCGGCGGGAACGTTGCTGGGTAACGTGATTGGCTGGCGTGCCTCGTTCGGCATCATGTCGGCCCTGGCGCTGGTGCTGGCGGCGTGGATCTTGATCGCCGTGCCGGACAAACCGGGGCAGGCCGACACCGAACGCCTGCCGCTGGCCAGGGTGTTTCGCATGCCCGGCGTACGACCGGTGCTCTTTGTCGTTCTGACGTGGATGCTCGGCCACAACATTCTTTACACCTACATTGCGCCGTTCCTGATGCAATCCGGTTTGGGCGAGCGTGTCGATCTGGTGCTGTTGGTCTTCGGCATCAGCTCGTTGGCGGGGATCTGGATCATTGGCCTGCTGGTCGACCACTGGTTGCGGCGGTTGACGTTGATCTGCCTGGCTGTTTTTGCGCTGACAGCACTGGTGTTAGCCCTGGCGATGTCGTCGCCGTGGGTGGTTTATGCCTGCATGGCGGTGTGGGGACTTTCGTTCGGTGGCTCGGCGACCTTGTTGCTGACGGCAGCGGCCGACTCGGCGGGGGAAAACGTCGACGTCGTGCAAGCCATGCTCACCACCTCCTGGAACGTGGCCATCGCCGGTGGCGGCCTGTTTGGCGGATTGTTGCTGGATCAGGCCGGAGCGATGTCGTTTCCGTGGGCATTGTTGATCCTGTCGCTGATCGCATTTGCCACGGTGTGGATTAACCGTCACCACAGTTTCAAACCAGGCCGCCGATTGCATTGACCCGGTCGATCTACTGTGGGAACGGGCTTGCTCGCGAAGAGGCGTTTCAGCCAGCAACACTGTTGAATGTCGAGCGCTTTCGCGAGCAAGCCCGCTCCCGCAAAAGACCGGCATTTCAGGCATAACGATAGTTCGCATCGATATAAGTGGTTATAAGAAAAATCGCTATGCTGCGGGCCAGATTTTTCCTGCGGTCTTTGTGGACGGATTAATGGATTTTGTTAACTTCGGGTTGGTCGTTGCCGGGCTAGTGGTCGGTTTTATCGTTGGCATGACCGGTGTCGGCGGCGGGTCGCTGATGACGCCGATTCTGCTGTGGTTCGGCATCAATCCGGCAACTGCGGTGGGCACTGACTTGTTGTACGCCGCCATCACCAAATCCAGTGGTGTGCTGGTTCACAGGAAAAACAAGAATATCGATTGGGCAATCACCGGTTGGCTGACCCTCGGCAGTGTGCCGGCGGTCGCAATGACGTTGTGGTTTCTGAGCACGCTGCACACCTCCCCGGACGCAATGAACGCCGTCATCAAGCAGGCATTGGGCTTCGTGCTGTTTGCCACGGCGCTGGCGATTTTCTTCAAGAAACGCTTGCTTGATTTCGCCCACAAACGCGCTGGCGGTCACTACAACCCCAGTGGCGCGCGGTTGAATGTCCTGACCGTGATCACCGGCCTGGTGCTCGGTACCATGGTCGCTCTGACCTCCATCGGTGCTGGTGCCCTGGGGACCGTCGCGCTGTTCATTCTCTATCCGCTGCTGCCCACCCGCCGCCTCGTCGGGACTGAAATCGCTCACGCCGTACCGCTGACCCTGGTCGCAGGTCTTGGCCACGCGAGCATGGGCAATATGGATTGGCACGTGCTGGGCTATTTGCTGGTTGGGTCGCTGCCGGGTATTTACCTGGGCAGTCATTTGACTGGCCGCATCTCCGATGAAGTGCTGCGTCCTTGCCTGGCCACAATGCTGGTCCTGATCGGGTACAAACTGGCGTTCTGATCCCGCCCGGCTCTACAAACCACCTCCTGTGTCGTATAGGTGCTACGGTGGAAAGCCAGCCCTCATTCGCCCACGAATGACCTGTCGGCACTTCCCCCGTGATCGACAAGCAAGAGGGGGTACGTGTACGCGCTTATCGCCGAATATCAAACCCTCGCAGCCGGGTATTGCCTCGACACACTGTCGTAACCGCCCGAAGCGGTCAGGGTCCGCGATGAGTTGGTGGCGGTGGTGTCCCACGACCTGCGCAACCTCATGACCATCATCATGCAATGCGCAATGATGCAGCGCCTGGTGGCCAAGGATGCAGTCGTCGCTTAGGCACGGGTCAGAATCTCCAGCAGATGCCCGTCCGGGTCATCGAAGTAAACCCGCCGGCCGCCGCCGTAGTCGTTGATCTCCTTCGGTCGTTGTTTGCCGGGATCGGCCCACCAGGATTGCTTGCGCGCTTGCAGGCGAGCGAAGGCCGCATCGAACTCGTCGTCACCGATCAAAAACGCATAGTGCTGCGAGGCGATCGGCGGGTCGTTGTCGTAGAAGTCCAGCGATACGCCGTTGTCGAGCTTGACGATCAGCATCGGGCCGAAGGGGGCGGGGGCGGGCAGGCCGAGGATATCGGCCAGATAGTTTGCCGACGTCTGCTTGTTCAGGTCTGAGATAAATCCCAACGAGTAAGCGAGATAACTCCGGTCCATTCCGGTATAGGCTGGCACAAATCGGGACACCCCGTGCAATAGCCTTGCACCCCACGCAATAGAAAAAGCCCCGTTCAGTCATCACCTGACGGGGCAAACATATCGAACTGGCGACGCGCAATCTCATCCTTACGCACCGCCTTCACAATCTTATAAATCCACTGAAGCGACACCCCCCACTTACGCGCCAGGTCGCTTTGATTGGTGCCGTTGAACTCCTCGTAGATCAGCCGATCCCGCCGACTCAACTTACCCGCCAGTCCCATCGGAAAATACACATTCTGCCCACCCCAATGCGCCGCCATACGATCGGCGACCTCCTGGGCCACATGGCGAGCAGAACCCTCATCCATCGACACCAACTCCTTCAGCGAAGCCGCAACGTGTTCAGTCAGATCAACCAGCAGCTCCGGCCCCTTGCTTCGGAAGTCACTCATACATCCACCACCGCAGCAGGGCCAGACTCATAAATCCTGCTCCTTCACCAACGAAAACCAAGCTACATCAACACCCCGAACCGTCACGGTGTTACAGGTAAATTGCCCCGCAGGCACATAGCGAATCCCCCGCAACTTATACCCGAACCGCTCCATAAACAGCTCGACACTGTCCTCTTCGATAAAAATCTTATTGTCCAACAGCACCAAAAGCCTGATCGAAATACCGGCCTCACGGATTTCGCGAGTCAACTCATTAAAAGCGGAAAGCCTCGCCGGAAACGCCTCAGTCAAAATACTCAACGGCTCACCCACCGATGCACCCACCAGATTCAGAGCATCCATATCAAACCCCCTTAACCACATCAGCAGTCACCCTCGGCACACCCAGCTGAACCGCCAGATTCATCGCCGCAATCACCAAATTCCCGATCGCCAACGGATAAAGCAACGAAACAGTCCCATCCCGCCCCCCATGGCGTGTTGGTTGAGACAACCTCGCAGCAACCGCCTGAACCGCCCCCTCATCCATGACATCCCCCAACGCCTTACCCACCCGATCAAACCGGAAGGTCAAAAACTCCGCCAATCGTGAATCCTCAACCGGCATCAGCATCACCCGCTCACACCGCTGCACCACCTCACGCACATCCGCGTTGCGCTCACTCAGCTTCACCCCCAGCTCAGGTTGGCCAATCATGATGATGCTCACCAACTTCGTGAACCCGACCTCCAACTCTAGAATCCGCTTCAAGTGCTTGAGTGTCGGCACCGGCAAACTATGCGCCTCCTCAATCACCAAACAATGGCGATACCCGGCCGCATGCGACTCCTTCAACGCCTTATGCAACTGAGCGAACCGCGCCTCAGGACTGCTCTTAGGCTTAGCCAACGGCGCCACCGCCGACATCATCGACTCCGCAATATGCGTGCTCTTCAGCGACTTACCCTTGGCATCGTTATCCTCAGACGCCAACACATAAGGCTCAATGACAATCACCGGGTCATTATTCTCAGCAAGACGATTCACCAAATCCCGGCGAAGCGTGCTCTTACCGGCCCCCGATTCCCCCTCAACCGCCAAAAACCCACCATGACGCGCCGTCTGATACATCACCTCACGCACATACCGAATATCCGGGCTCACCCACATATCCTGGGCACACTGCAACTCATCAAACGGATCACGAAACAAACCAAAAGCCTTACGAGTCGTTGCCTGCAACGCCTGCTTGGGCAGTAACATCAGATCGTCCTCCCCGGACGGCTCAATCAAAAGGGCCGAACCTGCCGTGTTAGCGCACGACGGGTCCACATCATCAAACGCATTCGCAATAGCGGCGTCATTGGCGCCAGACTCCGTCAAAAACACACGAATGCGCGCTTGCAGCTCGTCTCTGTTCTGGCGGCGCGGCCACAGCCCGTGATTCACCAACTGCGCAACCGTGGCCCCGCTCACACGCAACGACACCGCCAACGCCGCTTGAGGCCGGCCCACCGCCTGCAAAATTTTCTTAAGCTTCAACATCACTCACCTCCACCCGACGACCGAACCAGGCCGAACGGATTGCGCGGGACCTCAACAGGTCGTTTCAACTCAGCCTCAACGGCGTCCAGTTGCTCCTCAGGAACACCTTCGGGAAAACGCTCCTGCAACCAGCCAAATGTCTGCGCCGTCCAAAGTTGACCAAGCCGCGGACGTAACAACTTCGCAGCCTCAACATGACTCAGAGGCACACACTCAACGGACGGCGCATTAACATTCAAGGTAGTGCCGCGCCGTGGCAGATAAGCCGGCAGCACCGTATCGTTCACATGTTTATGCGGATCAATCAGCCCACCGAACGGCACGGCCTTCGCCTTACGAGCAGCCAGCGCATCGGCCTTACTCGTCGTGCCAGTCGCAATTTGCTCCAACACCTTGCGCGACACCTGGGCCGGCGTTTCGGCATGACGTTTGAACTGCTCACCGATCATCGCAGCCGTCTCGGCAAACCCAAACGCATCCACCCCGACGCGCTCAATCACGTGAAACCGCTCACGCCCGTCATCACCCACCAACACCGCAATCGCCGAATCCTTATCCCGCCAGCAATTGCGAGTAATCAGCAGCTGTTCACCCACCATCACCCCCGGCACCGAACTCACATCAAACTGCGCGCCCCGGAACGAAACCCTCAGCAAATTGCTCACCTTGCGGTTTTCCGGCGTACTCACCGCCAACTCGCGACACACCTCAACACCCGGTGCCAGACGCAACTGCTCCTGCGTAATCAACTGCCAAACCCCATACCGAGTTCGCCGCGTGCGGGTATGAATAGACGTCGCATTGAAATACCGCATCCACTGGCCAGCCCACGCATTAATCTGCTCCAGACTATTCGCCGCCTGAAACTTCAAAGCACTTTCAAACTCCCGCTCAACAAGGTTATGCGCCTGTTCAACCTGACCCTTCGCCCGCGCATTACCGACCCGATTGATAATCAAATCAATCGACAAAACACGGCATAAATTTCTGAAAATCCCACTCGTCATCGCCGCCCCAGGGTCCGTCATCAACACCCAAGGCACTCCATGAAAAGGGTCAGACTCACAGCGCTTCTGCATCGCATTAATCAACACACTGCACAGGTTCTCAGCCGACTCCGCGCCCAACACATACTCCACATACAGCGTGCCGCTCGTGTGGTCCGTGATCACATAGCGCCACAGCCGCTGGCGCTCGATCTTCTTCAGATTGGCCGGCTTACCGTCATAGAACTCAGCCTTATTCATCACCCGAGCGCCGTCATCAGCCAGATAAAACTGCGTCGAAATCGACGCATCAATCTGCCAAACATGATTAGGATGCTGACTCGCCAGCGACACCGCCGGTGCATCTTGCAACAGCTGCTCGGGGTGCAACTTATAACCACGTAAAGCCCGGCTGATCGCGCTACGGCTCAAGGGCCGAAACTCAACTACCTGGCCGCCATCGCCAAAGGCGGCGCCGACCTGTACTTCATCATCACCGGGCAAAAAATCGCCGTCACGCCGCCAGCCGCTGCATGGGGCCCCATCGACAGCGAAAAGCTCGGTCGAATCATCGAAATGTTAGAAGCGGCAGCCAAACAAGCCGGTCGGCGCTGGCCGTCCAAAAAATTGGCCGAAGTGGCCGCAGAGGTCTACAACGCGCTAGGTGAAGATCAAGGGTTTGATGAACCACGCGTTGAGCGAATATTGAAGTTGGTAGTAAATCGCTAAATAGAAAAGGAGTTGTATGCCAAGCGAGGACGAAGACCTGGTAAAAAATCTGTCAGCCAGGCTTTCTGAGGAAATCGAAAATCTCCCCAGGGATGGAAAAGATCACGAACTCACCATCAAAATCAAAGGCAACCGGGGGCACATCAACCTCGGCCACCAGATCTTTGACATAAAGACCGCCAAAGAACCCCCACCAGAAGGCAGCGATCGCACCCGAGAATGCCCGCAATGTCACCGTGGCACCTGGCGCTACACCCAACTGTGCATGCACTGCGATTACAACCTGCACCGCCATGACGAAGTCGCTGAACACGAAAAAGAACAGGTGCGCAAAGATCGAAACAACCTACAAATGTTGAAGATCTGCGTCACCTGCGTAGGCATCGCCGTGCTGAGCTTTTTCGTCAGAGATTTTCTGCCTGAAACGTTAAAACCTTGGGCCGTAGGTCTGACAGGCGTCTTTGGCTTCTTTGCATTTATGATCATGACCTCACACAAATAAAAAGGCGGCAGACAGCGCTGTAAACGCCGCCGAGTACACGGTCAAGGACGACCAAAGACACCCTAAAAGGAAGTTTTAATGACCGAGAAAAAACAGACCACGCCTTGGAAAGAGCGGCACACCGCCGAAAAAACCACACTGATCGTCGGCTGGTGTCTCATCGCAGTCCTCATGGTCTACGGGTTCCTACCGAGTAAACCCGAACCGACCGAACCCTCACAAACCCTCGTATCCGAAGCAGCACCTCCCACAGCCTTGCACACCATCGCCAGTACAGAAGCCCTGGCCAGTGCAACCCACTACCTGTCGCAACTGGACAGCGCCATGGCTGAAGGCATACACCTACTCAAGACCAACCAACTCCCTGAACTGGCTGCTCACAGCCGAGCATTCAAAGCCTTGCTTGAAGCCGGCCACGTCCAGTTTGGTCGTTCCGTGTTTCAACCGCTGGGCACGTGCAGCTCCGTTGCCAGGTGGTCGCTGGTACGGCGACGCCATCATCGCCGAAGGCCTGGCACTGGCCGGCATCGAACGCGGCACCACCCACGGCCAGACCATGGGAGCCACCGCATGCCACTGATCAACAACTGGCGCCGCAGCCACAGGCTCTACAGCATTCAGATCAGCCTGGTCATCGCCCTGGTCGCGCTCGCCCAACTGGACCTGTTGCCCCTCTGGCAACCCCAACTGTCACCCAAAGCCTACGCCGCCCTCAACAGCGCACTGGCCATCCTCCTGTTCGTCGCACGCCTGATCAAACAAGGCCCCGACCAACCAGCCCTGCGCTAAACCGCAAACCCACAGGCGGTGTTGAATGAACCTGAACGACCTCAACTTCGGCTTCCAGACCGTCCAGTGGCTGATCCTCACCGTACTGGGCGCCTACACCTTCATGACCAAACGCCAGGCCGCCAGCGCCCAGGAACTGCTCGAACTGCGCACCCGCATCGTCGCCCTCGAAGAACACATCCGGCACCTGCCAGACCCAACCGCCGTCACCGACCTATTGGGCGACATGAAAGCCGTACGCGCCGAACTGTCCGGCGTCAAAGACGCCCTCGGCCCCTTAGCCCGATCGCTCGACCGCATCAACGACTACCTGCTGCGAGAAAAAACATGACCCACTACGCCGACTTCCTACGCCAAGACATGCGCCTGGTCATCCTGCGGCTAATGGTCGAAATGCCCGGCTACCGCGCCAACAGCTCCGTGCTCAACACCGCCCTCGACAACTTCGGCCACACCGCCAGCCGCGACCAAGTCAAAACCGAACTGCACTGGCTCGCCGAACAAGGCGCCATGACCCTCGCCGACGTAGGCCCCGTACTCGTCGCCACCCTCACCGAACGCGGCCAAGACATCGCCGCAGGCCGCGCCCGCGTGCCTGGCATCAAACGGCCGGGGGCCTGACCATGGCCGGTAAATCCTCCATCAATCGTCTGCCATCGGTGGTCAAGGCCTACATCCAAAAGCTCTTGCGCGAAGACCGTCTGACCCTCGACGACATGCTCGCCGACATCCAAGGTCGCTTCCCCAACGAAAAAGCCCCCAGCCGCAGCGCCTTGGGCCGCTTCAAAGTGGGCTTCGACGAACTCATCGACAAAGCCCGCCAGCAACGCGAAATGGCCGAAGCCTTCGTTGGCGCGTTCGGCGAAGACGCCTCAGACAAAACCGGCGTCCTGTTGGTCGAAGCCATCTCAACCCTGACCTACCAGGCCGCCATGGGCGCCCACGAAAAAGACGACGTCACCATCGCCGAAGTCTCCGCCTTGGCCCGCGCCGCCAAAGCCACCATGGAAGCCCGAACCCTCAGCGTCAAAGAACGCCAGGCCATCGAAAAAGCCACCCGCGAACGCCTGCTCCAAGAACAAGCCGCCGAACTCGACAACGCCGTCAAAGCCCAAGGCATGACAGAAGATCAGGCCCTGTTCTGGCGCCAGAAATTCCTCGGCGTCAAACCATGAAACCCTCATCCAGCACACTGCGCGTCATCGAATGGGACGAACTGCCGCCCAGCGTCCGCCAGATCCCCGAAGGCTACAACCCACTCCTCGAAGGCATCCTCATGGCCCACCAATCCGATTGGTTGGCCATCGATACGCACATCAAACTCTGTGAAAAAGGCCGCCGCACCGGCATCACCTTCGCCGAAGCACTCGACTCGGTCATCACCGCCGCCTCGCAAAAGATCGCCGGCGGCATGGACTGCTTCTACATTGGCGACACCAAAGAAAAGGGCCTGGAATTCATCGGCTACTGCGCCAAGTTCAGCCGCGTCATCGCCGAAGCCCAGGCCTCGGGCGTAAGTCAGATCGAAGAATTCCTGTTCCAAGACCAGGACGACGCCGGCAACACTCGCCAGATCAATGCCTACCGCATCCGCTACGCCTCGGGTTTCAAAATCGTCGCACTGTCCAGCAACCCGGCCGGCGTGCGCGGCCTGCAAGGCAAAGTCATCATCGACGAGGCAGCCTTTCACCGCGACGTCTCCGCCGTACTCGACGCCGCCACGGCGCTGCTCATCTGGGGCGGCCGCATCGTCATCATCAGCACCCACAACGGCAAGGCCAACGCCTTCAACCAAATGGTCAGCGACATTCGCGACCAGCGCTACGGCAGCAGCGCCCAGGTCTTCCGCGCCACCTTCGACGACGCCGTCGCCAACGGTTTGTATGAGCGGGTGTGCTTCATGGCCGGCAAAGTCGCCACGCCAGAAGGCAAGGAAGCTTGGTACAAACAAATCCGCAACGCCTACGGCCCGCGCAAAGCGCAAATGCGCGAAGAACTCGACGCCATCCCCCGCGACGGCAACGGCGTCTGCATCCCCGGCGTCTGGATCGACGAAGCCATGCGCCCCGGTCGCACCGTCCTGCGCCTGGCCTTGGACGAGGACTTTACGCAACAGCCGGTGTACCGGCGTGAGGCCTACGTCAACGACTGGATCGAGCGCTACCTGGCGCAATGGCTACAGCCGCTAAACCCCCAGCTGCGCCACTTCCTCGGCATGGACTACGCCCGGCACCGGGACTTCTCCATCATCTGCCCGATGTCCGTCGACCAGGCGCGGCATCGCGACGTGCCGTTCGTGGTCGAGATGCACAAAGTGCCCACCCGGCAACAGCAGCAGATCCTGTTCTACATCCTGCGCCGGCTGCCGCGTTTTGTCGGTGCCGCACTCGACGCCACCGGCAGTGGCGAAACACTCGCCGAAGACACCGCCGACGAGTTCGGCCACAACCGCATCCAACAAGTAAAAATCACCCGCACCTGGTACGGCGCCTGGATGCCCAAATTCGTGCAACTGTTCGAAGACGGCACCGTCACGCTGCCCAAAGACGACGCCCTGCACCAGGACATCCGCGCCATCGAAACCGTCGACGGCATCCCCATGATCGTCAAAGCCCGCAAACAAGACCTCAAAGACCCCGACCTCTACCGCCACGGCGACTTCGCTGGCGCAGGCGCCTTGGCCAACTTCGCCACGCTCGAAGTCGCCAGCGGTCCGGTCAACGTCAAATCCCGCCGCCCACGCCAAGGCCAGCACATCACCCAGGGGTACCTGCGCGGGCGCTACCACCTGCCACTCGACCCAGTGCCCACCATGTTGCGTGATGCCGTGGTCTACCTGGCGCGGCACTGGCTGTATCAACGCCGCCCCGAAGGCGCATTGCCCGATGCGGTAAAAGACAGCCGCAAAGACACCCTCAAACTGCTGGAAAACATTCGCGACGGCGTTGTCACTTTAGGCCTGCCCACCGGCCACGCCGCGCCAGAACCGGGCGAGATCCGCGTGCGCTCACGCCCTCAACAGTTCAGCGCCGACACGTGGGAACGCTACTGATGCCCCAGGTGATCCCTAAAACCCAAACCGAGCACCTGATGGACGCGGTGCTCGCCAAACTGCAGCACGACGTCGGCCACGAACTGATGGTCGAGCTGTTCCCCGAAAACCCGCTGCAGTACCGCCTCAACCACCCACGCGGTGCCGTCTTGCTCGCCTATGGCAAGTCCACCTTTGGCGTCTCGGAGAGTACCGATGCGACCTTTCAAGCCCGCAACGTGGTGCTGCGCCTAACGCTGATCTTTCGCCAACTCAACGGCACCGCCGGCGTAATCAGCTACCTCGACCGCATCCGCACCTGCCTCACGGGGTGGTACCCGTGCTCTGGGAAAGAGCAGTGGTAGAAGCCGTTAACAAAAGCTCAGTGTTCGACGACGAGTCGACAAAAAAAGTAAATCTCTTCATCAAAATCCAGGAGCTGGATGCGCCGGCAGCTGGAGTGACCATGGTCACCGATACTTCGGCAAAGTACCTGCTGGTAAACCGAAAAACGGGCGAAACCTTGCTGGAAGAAACGATAACCACCAAAGGGGTCGTCCCGCCTGGCTACGCCTTCGCCGGTATCGTTCGTGCTAAAGAGTCAGTCAATCGTGCCGTGCAGAACAACATTCGAGACTTTCTGGTGAAGCTGGAAGCTCAGAAATAACGACAACCATAGCGTTTGTAAATCGGCCGGCGTTTATTGAAAGTCAGCAGTTCAACCCTCATGGCTGAAGCGGTGGACCAAATCCGCAGCCGGTGTGGCCAGACGCACCAGGGAGATTCGAATGGAACAGCAACCGAATAGCAAGCCAACGGTACTGGAACAGCGGCGGGCTATGGTGGAGAGTGGTGAGTTCCAGCGCGAACTCGTGAGTCATTTGCTGACGCCACAAACCACTGAAATGATAGGGGCGTTTCTCAAGTCCCCAGTAGTGCAACAGATCGCCGCGCTCCAGAAGACGATGGTAGGCACAGCCATTAGGCACATGCTAAAGCCGGAAGTGCAGGTCTCTTTCCAGGCCGTTATTCAATCTATTGGCTCGGTTGCATTGTCACCTCAAATAGGCGATGTGATACGCGGCGCTAGAGAGCTCAGCCGAGCGGTTGAAAAGCTGGCAGACTCTCCGCTGGCGGAGTATTTGGCATCAGGGCGCAGTCCGGATATCGCGTGCCTAGTTGACGGCGCAGGTGTGGCCACTGTATCGGTTAAGGCAACCGGTGACGCGAGGGTAATCCGTGGGGGGCTGCCTGAGCTTGAGCTTGAGCTTGAGCGGCAGATCGTCAGACAGCTAGAGAGCGGCAATGCTGTTGGCGCTGATTGAAAACTGACCCACCCTGCCGATTGAAAAATGACCCAGGACGGATTGCTGATTTTTGTCCCAGCAATTGTGGATAAGCTTAGCAGTAGTGTCCTGGTTGAAAACGCATGGGG
>NZ_VOBI01000038.1 GCF_008369325.1 Pseudomonas sp. ANT_H12B
GAGTACATCCAGTATTACAATCACTCGCGTATCAGACTGAAGCTAAACGGCCTGAGTCCTGTTGAATACAGAACTCAGGCCGCTCAGGCATAGATGGGTAAACGTCCAACTTTGTGGGGTCAGTTCACTGCGTGGGAACGATCACATGGCGGCGCAAATCTGCGACAATCCGCCCCCTGCGCCACTAGACGACTTATTGCGTACCTGATGACTGACGAATCGCCTTCCATCGACAAACTGCTGAAAAACCTCGATCACGCCATGCTCGCCGACCGCCACCGGCTGCGGCGGCAGTTGCTTGAGCTGCGCAAGAAACCTGACGAGGCCAAGCTGGCCCAGTGGGTGACGCGCATGCAGGCGTCCTGTGATCAGGTGCTGGCGCGGCGTGCCAGCCTGCCGGTGATTCGTTATGACGACAGCTTGCCGATCGCCGCCAAGCGCGATGAAATCAAGGAAGCGTTACTCAAGCATCAGGTACTGATCATTGCCGGCGAAACCGGCTCGGGTAAAACCACCCAGTTGCCGAAGATCTGCCTGGAAATCGGTCGCGGCCAGCATGGCCTGATCGGTCACACCCAGCCCCGTCGGATCGCCGCCCGCAGCGTGGCGAGCCGGGTTGCCGAAGAGCTGGCGACACCGTTGGGCGCGCTGGTCGGCTATCAGGTGCGGTTCGAAGATCAGAGCGATTCCAACACCCTGATCAAACTGATGACCGACGGCATCCTGCTGGCGGAAACCCAGAACGACCGCTACCTCGAACGCTACGACACGATCATCGTCGACGAAGCCCACGAGCGCAGCCTGAACATCGACTTCCTGCTCGGTTACCTGAAAACCCTGCTGCCGCGTCGTCCGGACCTGAAAGTCATCATCACCTCGGCGACCATCGACCTGGAGCGTTTCTCCAAACACTTCGATGACGCGCCGATTGTCGAAGTCTCCGGCCGCACCTTCCCCGTGGAAACCTGGTACCGCCCGCTGACCCTGGAGCAAGACGAAGAGGGCAACCGCGTCGAGGACGACTTGACCGTGGATCAGGCGATTCTCGCCACCCTCGACGAAATCGCCGACTTCGAACGCAGCGAGCGCAAGAGCCCTGGCGATGTGCTGGTGTTCCTGCCCGGCGAGCGCGAGATTCGCGACGCGGCGGACATGCTGCGCAAGGCCCAACTCAAGCACACTGAGATTCTGCCGCTGTACGCACGATTGTCGCCGGCCGAACAGCAGCGGATTTTCCAGTCGCACCCAGGGCGCCGCGTGGTATTGGCGACCAACGTCGCGGAAACCTCGCTGACCGTGCCGGGCATTCGTTACGTAATCGACAGCGGCACCGCGCGCATCAGCCGTTACAGCTACCGCGCCAAGGTCCAGCGTTTGCCAATCGAAGCGATTTCCCAGGCCAGCGCCAACCAGCGTAAAGGTCGCTGCGGGCGGGTCGAGCCGGGTATTTGTATTCGTCTCTACGGCGAAGAAGATTTCATGGGGCGGCCGGAATTTACCGACCCGGAAATCCTCCGTACCAACCTCGCGGCAGTGATTTTGCAGATGCTGCATCTGCGTCTCGGCGAGATCACCGATTTCCCGTTTATCGAGCCGCCGGATGGCAAAGCCATCAGCGACGGTTTCAACCTGCTGCAAGAACTCTCGGCGGTGGACCGCAACAGCCAGCTGACCCCGTTGGGTCGGAATCTGGCGCGTTTGCCGGTGGACCCGCGAATGGGCCGCATGCTGCTGGAAGCGGCGAAACTCGGCAGCTTGCAGGAAGTGCTGATCGTCGCCAGCGCCATGTCGATTCAGGACCCGCGCGAGCGTCCTCCAGAACGTCAGCAAGCGGCGGATCAGGCCCACGCTCAATGGAAAGACGTGGACTCGGACTTCGCCGGGCTGGTCAATCTGTGGCGTGGTTTCGAAGAACAGCGCCAAGCGCTGACGGCGAGCCCGCTGCGCAACTGGTGCCGCAAGAATTTCCTGAATTACCTGCGTCTGCGCGAATGGCGCGACTCCCATCGGCAGTTGAGCCTGATCTGCCGCGACATGCAGCTCAGCCTCAACAAAGAGCCGGCGGATTACCCGAAGTTGCATAAAGCGGTGCTCTCGGGCCTGCTCAGCCAGATCGGTCAGAAAACCGAAGACGGCGACTACCTTGGCGCCCGTCAGCGGCGCTTCTGGATTCACCCGTCATCGGGTCTCGGCAAGAAGCGCCCGCAATGGCTGATGGCAGCCGAGCTGGTGGAAACCACCAAGCTCTACGCGCGCATGGTCGCCAAGATCGACGCCGACTGGATCGAGCCGCTGGCCGGGCACCTGATCAAGAAAAACCACTTCGAACCCCATTGGGAGAAGAAGCGCGGCCAGGTCGTGGCGTTTGAACAAATCACTTTGTTCGGGCTGATCGTGGTCGGTCGCCGGCCGGTGCATTACGGGCCGATTGATCCTGTTGTGTCGCGAGAGTTTTTCATTCGCGAAGGCCTGGTGCGGGGCGAAATTCAGTCCAGGGCCAAGTGCCTGACGGCCAATGCGCAGTTGCTGGAACAGCTCGACGAACTGGAAGCCAAGGCTCGCCGTCGCGACATTCTGGCGGACGAAGAAACCCTGTTCGCCTTCTACGATGCGCGGTTGCCGGCGGAGATTCACCAGACCGCCACGTTCGACAGTTGGTACAAGGTCAACAGCCAGAAAGACCCGCAGCTGCTGATCATGCGCGAAGAAGACGTGCTGGCCCGCGAGGCCAGTGAAGTCACCGCGCTGCATTACCCGGACACCTTGCACATCGGTGATCTGGAGTTGGCGCTCAGCTACCACTTCGAGCCGAACCATCCTCGCGATGGCGTGACCCTGCGCGTGCCGGCGCCATTGTTGCCGATGCTGCCGCCGGAACGCCTGGAATGGCTGGTGCCGGGTGTCATCGAGGCCAAGTGCATCGCGCTGGTGCGCAACCTGCCCAAAGCCCTGCGCAAGAATTTCGTACCGGTGCCGGACTTCGTCAAAGCCGCGTTGCAGCGCATGACCTTCGCCGAGGGCTCGTTGCCTCACGCGTTGGGCCGCGAACTGTTGCGCATGACCGGTGCGCGGGTCAGCGATGAAGCGTGGGCGGAGGCCTCTCAACAGGTCGACAGTCATTTGCGGATGAACCTGGAAATCGTCGACGGCCAGGGCAAGTTCCTGGGTGAGGGACGTGATCTGGCGGAACTGACCGCCCGCTTTGCCGGAGCCAGTCAGGCGGCGTTGGCCGTGCCGCAAACCGCGAAAAACCAGCAACCGGTGGAGCCGAAAGTGTTTGCCGCCGTCGCCGAGAAAACCCAGCAGAAGATCGCCGGGCTGTCGATGACGGTGTATCCGGCGCTGGTGGAGGAGAGTGGCACGGTCAAGGAAGGACGTTTCTCCACGCCGGCCGAAGCCGAGTTTCAACATCGCCGCGCGCTGCAGCGTTTGTTGATGCAGCAATTGGCTGAACCGGCGAAGTTCCTGCGCGGCAAGTTGCCGGGGCTGACCGAGCTGGGGTTGATGTACCGCGACATGGGGCGCATCGACAGTCTGGTCGAAGACATTCTGCTGGCCAGCCTCGACAGCTGCATTCTCGAGGGCGAAGACCCGTTGCCCCGGGACGGCGCCGGTCTGGCGTCACTGGCCGAACGCAAGCGTGGCGGCTGGAATGAGCACGCCGAACGCCTGGCGAAGTTGACGCTGGAAATCCTCAAGCTCTGGCACGGCCTGCAAAAACGCTTCAAGGGCAAGATCGATCTGGCGCAAGCCGTGGCGTTGAACGACATCAAGCAGCAGCTCAGTCATCTGGTGTATCCGGGCTTCGTCCGGGAAACCCCAATGCAGTGGCTCAAGGAGTTGCCGCGTTATTTGAAAGCGGTCGAGCAGCGCTTCGAGAAGATCGGCGCTCAAGTGCAGAGGGACCGGGTCTGGAGCGGCGAATTGTCTGGCCTGTGGACTCAATACCAGACCCGCGCCAACAAACACGCCCAGGAAGGCAAGCGCGATCCGCAACTGGAGCTCTATCGCTGGTGGCTGGAGGAATACCGGGTTTCGCTGTTTGCCCAGCAATTGGGAACCAAAGTGCCGATTTCCGACAAGCGCCTGAACAAGCAGTGGACCCAGGTCGAGCCCTGACACCTCCCACAGGTAAGGTGTTGTGTCAGCAGGCTCTTCATCCAGCAAAAAGGCGCCAAACCCCGACGTTTATGGCAAACTTCGCGCCTATAAACGCCGGCCCCGCGGTTTTGAGCCTTCACAGGTTTGGGCGGATCGGAATAAAGCGATGCCAGGTTTGCTTCCCGTGACGGAAATAGACCCTTTGTGTATTGGTACGTCGGTACCAATACTTTCTGCCTGAACAGATTAGAGAAACGACCATGCATAACGTCGTCATCAGCGGCACCGGCCTGTACACCCCGGCCAACAGCATCTCCAATGAAGAGCTGGTGCAGTCTTTCAACGCTTACGTCGCGCTGTTCAATGCCGACAATGCCGACGCCATCGCGCGCGGCGAAATCGAAGCGTTGACCGAGTCCAGCGCGGCGTTTATCGAAAAAGCCTCTGGTATCAAAAGCCGCTTTGTCATGGACAAGGACGGCATTCTCGACCCGCAACGCATGGCGCCACGCCTGCCGGAACGCTCGAATGACGAGTGGTCGGTGCTTTGCCAAATGGCCATCGGCGCCGCCGAGCAAGCCTTGCAGCGCGCCGGCAAGACCGCTGCGGACATCGACGGCGTGATCGTCGCCTGCTCCAACCTGCAGCGCGCCTATCCGGCCATCGCCATTGAAGTCCAGGAAGCCTTGGGCATCCAGGGTTTTGGTTTCGACATGAACGTCGCCTGCTCCTCGGCGACCTTCGGCATTCAGGCTGCGGCCAACAGTGTGCAACTGGGCCAGGCCCGGGCGATCCTGATGGTCAACCCGGAAGTCTGCACCGGTCACCTGAACTTCCGAGACCGTGACAGCCACTTCATCTTCGGCGACGCCGCTACCGCGGTGATCATCGAACGTGCTGACCTGGCGACGTCCAAGTACCAGTTCGACATCGTCAGCACCAAGCTGCTGACCAAGTTCTCCAACAACATCCGCAACAACTTCGGCTTCCTCAACCGTGCGGCGGAAGAGGGCATCGGTGCCAAGGACAAGCTGTTCGTACAGGAAGGCCGCAAGGTGTTTCGCGACGTTTGCCCGATGGTCGCCGAGCTGATCGCTACGCATCTGGAAGAAAACAAACTGAACGTCGGCGACGTGAAGCGCTTCTGGCTGCACCAGGCCAACCTCAGCATGAACCACCTGATCGTCAAGAAGCTGCTGGGCCGCGAAGCCACCGAAGAAGAAGCCCCGGTGATTCTCGATTCCTACGCCAACACCAGCTCCGCCGGCTCCGTGATTGCGTTTCACAAGAATCAGGACGATCTGGCCGCAGGTTCGCTGGCGGTACTCAGCTCGTTCGGCGCCGGTTACTCGATTGGTAGCGTGATTCTGCGCAAACGTTGAGGTTGATTGTCGTTCTTTCGTACGGCTCGCAAAGACTATTCCTACATTCGCAACATTCTGGACACTGTAGTTTTCGCAAGTGACAGCAGGACGATGCCTTCGGCAAGTCCTGCCGTAACCATTTTCGAAGTCAGAACAAGGAAATTTGTTGATGGCGGCTGACGACGCACACTTGCTCGAGCGATTGCTGACAGGTGAGCAACAGGCTTTCAAGGAATTGGTCAGCACCTATCAGAGCGCCATGCGCGCAGTGGCCTACGCCATCGTCGGACACCGGCATGCCGACGAAGTGGTGCAAGATGCCTGGTTGTCGGTTGTGCGCAGCCTGAGCGGGTTTGAGGGGCGCTCGAGCCTCAAGACCTGGTTGCTGACCATCACCGCAAACTCGGCCAAAGGTCGATACAAGCAAAATCGTCGGGAAGTCTTGCTCGATGACCTCCCATCGCCTCACGGCACCCTCGATGACGATCGTTTTTCTTCTGCAGATGGTCACTGGCTGATCGCCCCGTTCGCCTGGCATCAAGACACGCCAGAGGCGTTGTTGACGCAAAACGAGCTGCGTGAATGCCTTGAGCACACGTTGCTCAGCTTGTCGGAGCTGCAACGCAGTGTTTTGTTACTTCGTGAGCGTCAGGGGCTGGAGCTGGAGGAGATCTGTAATCTTCTGGAAATCTCGCTCTCCAATGTTCGCGTGCTGCTGCACCGGGCACGGTTGAAAGTCTTTGCGACCGTAGAACATTTTGAGGAGACCGGCGAATGCTGACCTGCAAGGAACAAGTGGCGCGTTCCAGCGATTATCTCGATGGCCAGTTGAGCTTTCGTGAGCGGCTGATGATGCGTCATCACCTGATGTTCTGCCGTAATTGCCGGCGGTTCGTTCGGCAGATGCGTTTGATGCAGGCGACATTGCGTGAAATGCCGGAGGATGCTGTGCCAGATGTCGACAAAATTGCGGAGCGTCTCGCTGCGGAGCGTCGCAAGGACATTCCGTAGATTCGTGGAGTTACTGCGGGGAAGAGAAACAGGCCGGCGTGGATACATCGAACGGATGATGGGATCGATCCATCCACGCCAGACTGTAAAGCGCCTCAAGCATCCATGACCTGAGGCGTGTAACGGGAGTGCTTAGAACTTGGCTTCCAGATCCACTTGCAGCGTGTCGATGTCCGCATCGTTGCGGTTTCGTGCTGCGGTGTCGGAAGTGGCCATTAAGTAAGCGGCGGCGACCGAGAAGTTTTTGTCGATTTCGTAACCCACTTTGAACTTGTGACCACGCGAACCGGTGAAGCCGTTGGCGAAGTCCGAGTCGGTGAACGCGCCGACCACGGCATCACGCTGAACGTCACGATAGTTGTAGTCCAGGCCGAACTTACCCAGCTTGGTCTTCACACCCAGCAACCAAGCGGTGTCTTCATCGGTCGCTGCGCGGTCGTTGAGCACGTACTGGCCGTAGGCCGACAACGGAATAGGCAGGTTGCTCAGGTCGATCTGGCCGAAACCTTCGTACAGACGGAACTGGGTGCTGGTGTTGCCGTTGATGGCCAAGGCTGCGCGGGCTGCCGGGCTGTCGTCACCGTCGAAGCTATAGATACTGCCACCCAAGGTGACTTTCATGCCGTCAGTCGGAGCGAAGCGCGCACCCAGTTGACCGGCGTACATGCTCAGGTCGTGTTTGAACTCCACGCCGTCGCCGTCGACGTTGTCTTTGAGGATGTAGTAACCGGTGCTGCCGAACAGTTCGGCGCCGCCGCTACCCAGTGGCAGCTTGTAGGTGGCCGCCAGGCCTTCTGGGTTGATGTCGCTATCCCAGATAATGTCGCCTTCGTTGACCCAAGGCTGGTTCATTTTACCGACGATCAGGTGCAAGTCTTTAACATCGGTAGGGTGCCAGTCCAGGTACGCCTGGTCGAGCCACAGCGACTTCTTGCTGAAGTAGTTGTCCAGGCTCTGGTTCGTCGAACGACGGTCGTCGTTGCTGCCGCTAGCGATACGCACACCAGCGTCGACTTGCGGGTTGATCTCGCTGTAGACGCCGATACGCGCACGCACACGCTCACGGCCTTGGTCGCTGGCGTTACCGTCCGAATTCACATCTTCGTAACGCATGCGCACGTCACCTTTGATCTGTGTCTTGGCGGCCCAAGCTACTTTTTTCTCAAACGCGCTGAGCTCGTTACGTTTTGCCTGCATGGCTGTCATCTGTTCAGCGGTTGCTTGCTGCTGGATCTGTTGAGCATGCTGGTCGCGTGTCAGTTCTGCTTGCAGTTCGGCGTACTGCGCGTTGTTAATCGAGCCGTTAGCCTTGAGCATGTCGAGCAGCTTGGCGTCGACTGCGGCGCTGGCCGGAACACTCATGGCCAGCAGCAGACCGCCACACAGGGCCGCCGCAGTTTTAGTGGAAGCAAGACGCATATCAATCTCCGAAGATGAAAGGGATGACTGAGCCATCCAGGGCACAACCGACCGTTGTCGGACGGAAAACAGTGGCCGGGTAGAACCCGACGTTCTAAAAACTGGCGCCAGTATCGCGATGGTTTATGACAGAGCGGTGGCAATGTGATGGCATCTCGATGACGATACAAAGTCCTCGCGAACTATTGAGCCAGAGCGCTGTCGTCGAATTGCTCGTGTGCAATGCACAGCGATAAGCGATACTCGCGGTGCTTTCACGCAAAGAAGTTGGGAGGAAGTTGATGCCGCTGCACCGTCTGGAAAGCTTGTCTGACATAGCCGCACGCACCTGGGATGCTCTGGTGCCCGAGAACCAGCCATTTCTGCGTCACGCTTTTCTGACCTCGCTGGAAGACAGCGCCAGCATCAGCCCCCATTCCGGATGGCAACCCGAGCATTTGCTGCACATTGAGGGTGATCGCCTGATTGCCGCGCTGCCCAGTTACCGCAAATGGCATTCCTACGGCGAGTACGTGTTCGATCACGCTTGGGCTGATGCCTGCGAACGGGCGGGAATCGACTATTACCCCAAGCTTCTGACAGCCGTGCCGTTCAGCCCGGTCAGCGGGCCGCGATTGCTGGCGGCCACCGTCGAGGAGGGTTTCGAACTACTGAAAAGCCTGCCGGGTTACCTGGAAATCGAAGAACTCTCCAGCGCCCACATCAACTTCACCGACCCCTTCACCAATGCTGCATTGGCCGAGCAGCCGGGCTGGTTGCAACGGATCGGTTGTCAGTATCACTGGCAGAATCGCGGGTATCGCGATTTTCAGGATTTCCTCGACGTCCTCAGTTCGCGCAAACGCAAGCAGATGCGCAAGGAGCGCGAGCAAGTGGCGGGGCAGGGCATTGATTTCGAATGGCTCGAAGGCAGGCAACTCGATCAGGCGCAGTGGGATTTTGTCTATGCCTGCTACGCCAACACCTACGCAGTGCGTCGACAAAGACCTTATCTGACGCGGGAGTTTTTCAGCCTGTTGGCCGAGCGCATGCCGGAATCGATTCGGGTGGTGTTGGCCAAACAAGGTTCACGCCCGGTGGCGATGGCTTTCAGCCTGGTGGGGGGCGACAGTTTTTACGGGCGTTACTGGGGGTGTCTGGCGGAGTTCGATCGTCTGCACTTCGAGACCTGTTTCTATCAGGGGATGGATTACGCGATTGCCAATGGCGTCCAGCGATTCGATGCCGGCGCTCAAGGCGAGCACAAGTTGATTCGTGGTTTCGAACCGGTGATTACTCACTCCTGGCACTACTTGCGCCATCCCGGCCTGAAAGCCGCTGTCAAAGACTTCCTGCAGCAAGAGCGCGTTGGCGTGTTGGCGTATGCCGAGGAAGCGAGGAGCGCCTTGCCCTATCGGCAAGATTGATGGGGCGAGATCGTTCCCACGCAGAGCGTGGGAACGATCGGTCGGGAGATTCAATCGATCCCGACAAACCCGCCCGTCTGGTGCTGCCATAACCGCGCATACAACCCGCCATGGGCCAGCAATTCGGCGTGGCTGCCGGTCTCGGCGATCTTGCCGTTCTCCAGTACTACAAGACGGTCCATCCGGGCGATGGTCGAGAGTCGGTGGGCGATGGCGATCACGGTTTTGCCCTGCATCAGGGTTTCGAGGCTTTCCTGGATGGCTGCTTCGACTTCCGAGTCCAACGCCGAAGTGGCTTCGTCCATGATCAGAATCGGCGCGTCCTTGAGCAGCACGCGAGCAATCGCAATCCGCTGGCGCTGGCCGCCGGAGAGTTTCACCCCGCGCTCCCCGACATGCGCGTCGAAACCGCTGCGGCCTTCAGCGTCCGACAGCAATGGGATGAACTCGTCGGCCCGGGCCTTGTGCACCGCTTCCCAGAGCTCTGCGTCGGTGGCGTCGGGTTTGCCGTACAGCAAATTGTCGCGGATCGAGCGGTGCAGCAGGGACGTGTCCTGGGTGATCATGCCGATGCGCTCGCGCAGGCTTTCCTGGCCGACGTCGGCGATGTTCTGGCCGTCGATGAGGATGCGTCCGCCTTCTACGTCATAGAGGCGTAGCAGCAGGTTGACCAGGGTCGATTTACCCGCGCCGGACGGACCGATCAGGCCGATTTTTTCGCCGGGTTTGATGGCCAGGTTGAGGCCGCCGATGATCCCGCTCTTCTTGCCGTAGTGGAAATCCACATGCTCGAAACGTACTTCGCCACGGGCTACCGCCAGCGGTTTGGCCTGCTCGCGATCGGTGACACTGACCGGTTGAGCGATGGTCTGCAAACCGTCCTGAACCATGCCGATGTTTTCGAAAATACCGGTGACTACCCACATGATCCAGCCGGACATGTTGACGATGCGGATGACCAGGCCGGTGGCCAGGGCAATGGCGCCTACCGTGATCAGCGACTGGGTCCATAGCCACAGGGCCAGGCCGGTGGTGCCGACGATCAGCAAGCCGTTCATGCTGGTAATGACCACGTCCATGCTGGTGACCACGCGGCCAGCCAGTTGGGCTTTTACGGTCTGTTCTTCGATTGCTTCCTTGGCGTATTGCTGCTCGAAATTGGTGTGGGCGAACAGCTTCAGGGTGGTGATGTTGGTGTAGCCATCGACGATCCGCCCCATGAGTTTGGAACGCGCGTCGGACGACACCACCGAGCGTTCCTTGACCCGTGGCACGAAGTAGCAAAGCGCGCCGATGTAAGCGGCGATCCACGTCAGCAGCGGGATCATCAGGCGCCAGTCGGCTTCGGCGAACAGGACCAGCGAACTGATCGCGTAGATCCCCACATGCCATAGGGCGTCGACCGCTTGCACGGCCGAATCGCGCAACGAGTTACCGGTCTGCATGATGCGTTGGGCGATGCGCCCGGCGAAGTCGTTCTGGAAGAAATTCAGGCTCTGTTTGAGCACGTAACTGTGGTTCTGCCAGCGGATCATGCTGGTCATGCTGGGGCTCAGGGTCTGGTGCACCAGCAGGTCATGCAGGCCGACGAAAATCGGCCGGAAAACCAGTGCAACCACCGTCATCCAGGCCAGCTCGATGCCATGCTGCTGGAAGAAGTTGACGTTCGGCGTGCCTTGGGTCAGGTCGATGATGCGGCTCAGGTAGCTGAACAGTGCCACTTCAATCAGTGCGCCAACCAGGCCGACGATCAACAGGGCAGCGAAACTCGGCCAGACCTGCTTCAGGTAATAGGTATAGAAAGGCAGAACCCGATCCGGCGGAGCCGCCGTCGGGGCGTCGCGGAATATGTCGATCAGTTTCTCGAAACGGCGATAAAGCATCAGTTCTCCGCCCGCGCACGGGCTCTCCTTTGAACAATGTGAGCGGCGCACTCCGGCAGCCGCTCAAAACTTCCTGTGTAGCTTAGTCGATGACTTTGGCCGACTTGATGAACACAGGGTCGGCCGGCACATCCTTCATGCCGCTTTTGGTCGTGGTCTGAGAGTTGACGATGACATCTACCACGTCCATGCCTTTCACGACTTTACCGAAGACCGCATAACCGTCACCGCTGTCGAGGAAGTCGTTGTCTTTGACGTTCACAAAGAACTGGCTAGTGGCCGAGTCCGGGTCGGAAGTGCGGGCCATGGACAGCGTGCCACGGACGTTATGCAGACCGTTTTTGGACTCGTTCTTGATCGGTGCCTTGGTTTCTTTCTGCTGCATTTGTTGAGTGAAACCACCGCCCTGGATCATGAACCCTGGAATCACACGGTGAAAAATCGTGTTGTTGTAGAAGCCGCTGTTGACGTAATCAAGGAAGTTTTTAGTACTGATCGGGGCCTTGACCGCATCCAGTTCGATTTCAATCTGGCCGTTGGTGGTCTCCAGCAGCACGTGCGGCGCCTTGGCGGGCGTTGCGGCCATCAGGTTGGCGGCAAACAGAACGGAGCCAGCGACGAGGGCGATTTTTTTCAGCATGGGTCAGTAATCCTGAGTGAGGTGGTGTCGACTTCGGTAAGAAACTCGAGCAGGGTTTGGTTGAAATATTCGGGTTGATCCAGCGGGGTGGCGTGGCGCGAATCGGCGATCACCACCAGCCGCGCATCGGGCAGCAGTTTTACATAGGTCTCTTTCAGCGAGACCGGTGTGTAGTCACGGTCGGCGCTGACGATGAGGGTTGGACAGGAGACTTTCGAAAGTCGTTCCTGAACCCCCCAGCCAACGATTGCATCGAAGCTGGCGAGATAAGCATGTTTGTGGTTTTTTGCCCAGCGCTCGGCCATCTTTTGCCGCAAATCCGCCTGTTCCGGTTTGGGGAACAGCTTGGCGCCCAGAGCCTTGCCGATAGCGCCCAGGCTGAGGACGCGCATCAGGCTCCAGCGCTTGAACCATTGCCAGTAATCGTCGCGACTGCGCAGTTTGACCTCGGGCGCACTGTTGACGATGCACAGGCTTTTTAACAGCTGCGGTTGATCCACCGCCAGTTGAAAGCCGATCATGCCGCCCATCGAAAGGCCCACGTAATGTGTCGGGCCGAGGTTCAGATGCTCGATCAGCGCGATCAGGTCGGCGCTGAACCCGGCGATGCTGTAGCGCTCACGGGGTTTGTCCGAGCGACCGTGGCCGCGTACGTCCGGGACGATCACCCGGTAGCGGGCTGACAGCGCCGGGATCTGCTTTTCCCAGTCCAGGGTGCTGGAACCCAGGCCATGGACCAGCAGCAACGGCGTGCCGTGGCCATATTCCTCATAGTGCAGGTTGCAACCTTCATGTTCGAAATAGGCCATGCGGTCACTCCGTGTCAGGCTTGTTCAGGGGCGGCGAAAGGGGCATCCAGCGGCGCGGTGTCGAACGTGCGCAGCAGCTCGATGAGAATCTGGGTTGCCGGCCCCAGTGGTTTGTCCTTGTTCGAGTACAGATAGAAGCTCGGGTTGCGACTGCCGCCCTGGTCCAACGGTAGCAGCTTGAGCGTTCCTTCCTTGATTTCCCGTTCGATCATGTGCCGGGGTAACCAGGCGAAACCCAGGCCGCTGCCGACAAAAGTCGCGGCGGTGGCGAGGCTGCCGACGGTCCAGCGCTGTTCCGCGCCGAGCCAGCCGACGTCCCGTGGTTGCTGGCGGCCGGAGTCGCGGATGACCACTTGCAACTGGCTTTCCAGGTCCTGGAAATTCAGTTCGCGGTTGAGACGGTGCAGCGGATGTTCAGGGTGGGCGACCGCGACGAATTCGACGTCGCTCAATTCCGCGCCCAGATAACCGGGGATGCTGAAACCGCTGATGGCCAGGTCGGCGACGCCTTCGAGCAATACTTCTTCCACGCCCGACAGCACTTCTTCGCGCAGACGCACCCGGCAACCTCGGCTTTGCGGCATGAACGCCGTCAAGGCGCGCACGAGGCGGGCGCTCGGGTACGCGGCGTCGACCACCAGCCGAACTTCCGCTTCCCAACCTTGCTCCATGTGGTGGGCCAGGTCTTCCAGTTGGCTGGCTTGTTTCACCAGTTGCCGGGAACGGCGCAGCAGTACACCGCCGGCTTCGGTCAGGACCGCTTTGCGGCCGTCGATGCGCAACAGCGGTACGCCGAGCTGGTCCTGCATGCGCGCCACGGTGTAGCTCACCGATGATTGCGAGCGGTGCAGCGCTTCGGCGGCCTGGGCGAAACCGCCGTGGTCGACCACGGCCTGTAATGTTCGCCATTGATCAAGGGTCACGCGGGGCGCTTTCATGAATAGCTCCTCTTGTCTAAGCTGGCAGTCCTTATTGGAGACTGCTGAATGAAAAAATTCTGTTGTGTGCTGTTGGCGATGCTGCCGCTGACTGCGTTTGCTTATCCGATCGATGTAACAAAAGAGCTGAACGGCTTGAGCATCGACTACAACGCGTACGACACGGATAACGACATCGCCTCCATTCAGGTCAACAACTACGGCACCACCGACGCAATCTGTAAGGTGGTTTTCAACAATGGCCCGGAAGCACCGCGCACCCGCACCATCGAAGTGGCCGCGGGCAAACACAAAAATGCCACCGCCAAGTTCACCCGGACCATCATCAAGATGCGTATCAACCTGAGTTGCTCCCCCAAATGACTTTACAACCTTGTGGGAGCGAGCCTGCTCGCGAAGGCGTCGTGTCAGTCGACATCACGGTTGCCTGAGACACCGCTTTCGCGAGCAGGCTCGCTCCCACAAGGCATGCTCCGCTTATAAACAAATTTATTGATGGGTTATAGCAGTTATTTGCGCTTTTTCATCGATATAACTCTGTTTAACCTTCACTCCATCGCCTTACAGCATTCTCAGATGGAGCCTACATCCCATGTCACGTGTTCTGATCATCGAAAGCAGCGCCCGTCAGCAAGACTCGGTTTCGCGTCAACTGACCCAGACCTTCATCAGCCAGTGGAAAGCCGCTCACCCGAACGACCAGATCACTGTGCGTGACCTGGCCGTCAACCCGGTACCGCACCTGGACATCAACTTGCTGGGCGGCTGGATGAAACCTGTCGAACAACGCAACGACATCGAACAGGTTTCACTGGAACGCTCCAACCAGTTGACCGACGAACTGTTGGCCGCTGACGTGCTGGTCATGGCCGCGCCGATGTACAACTTCGCGATCCCGAGCACCCTCAAAGCCTGGCTCGACCACGTGCTGCGCGCCGGTGTGACCTTCAAGTACACCGCGACCGGCCCGCAAGGTTTGCTCAACGGCAAGCGCGCTTATGTGCTGACGGCTCGCGGCGGAATCTATGCCGGCAGTACCGCTGATCACCAGGAACCGTATCTGCGCCAGGTCATGGGTTTCATCGGAATTCACGATGTGACGTTCATTCACGCCGAAGGCATGAACCTGGGCGGTGACTTCCAGGAGAAAGGCCTGAACCAGGCCAACGCCAAGCTTTCCCAGGTCGCCTGAAGCTTTAATCGCCAGATAATCCCTTGATGTTCAAGTGGCCTGGCGCAACCCCTTCGAGGCTTTACGCGCATTGAACCTCCCTTTGCACTTGTTGCTCCTGAGTGCTGTAGCCCGATTGAACGCTTTAGCGAGATCGGGCTTTTTTTTGGTTCTTCACGGAATCCCGGGAAACACAGAAACAAGAACGCCGATTTGATTGATGATGTTCGTGCGAGCAAACACATCTAACAAACCGGCGTTCTTATGCGCGATATTAATACTTTCCT
>NZ_VOBI01000039.1 GCF_008369325.1 Pseudomonas sp. ANT_H12B
GTTGGAAGGAATAAACAATCGAATAAAGGTCATCAAGCGGATGGCGTACGGTTACCGGGATAGCGAATTCTTTTTCATGAAGATCAAGAGCGTCTTTCCCGGTAATCCGTGATGAACCAAAAAAAAGCCCGCTGGGGAGACGGGCTAGGGGTATTGCTTTCTAACGGATGAACTGAGAATACGTAGAGCGCTGTGAAAACTTTGTGAAAGACAATTCGTTTAATACTCGCTGTCGCGCGATTTTTCCGACATGAAAAACCCCGCTCAATGGCGGGGTCTGTCCGGTTGACTGTTACTTCCTTGAAGGCGTTGCCACCTTGGGCAAAAACTTCGCCTTGGCCCCTCGGGGCACCGCAGATTTTACTTTGCTGGTCTGGATCGGATCTTCACCAAAGCCCGCCACATACTCCGTCTGGCCACACTGCACGCAATTGTTGATTGGAAACTCAGCCCCGTCGTCTTCGATATACGGATCAGCCATATCTTCGCCCCTTTCAAAAAGGGATCGATACCGGCAAGCCCTATTTGCCTGAAAAATATCGACCACCAAGGCTTTTGAGACTAGTTGGTCATTACTGGACTTGTAATTCAGATTGCCGCAAGCCCGACGAATGGCCTCTTCCCCGAATCAACGCAATTTAACTGCCGTCCCGGTCACAAATACCACGACCATCCCGCCCTTGCCGGCCGGCATACTGATCTCGAAATCGAGCCCCACCACTGCATCCGCCTGAAGCGCCCGAGCCCGTTCCTTGATCTCCTCTGTCGCCTGGACACGCGCTTCCTTCAACGCCCGCTCCAACGTTTGAGAGCGTCCACCGAAAAAATCCCGCATGCCGGCGAACAGATCGCGAATGACATTGACACCCTGCACCGACTCGGCGCTCACGATGTCCAGGTAGGCGGTGATTTGTCGGCCTTCGATGCTGTGGGTCGTAGTGGTGATCATTAAATTTCCTCAAGGCAACCTGGACAGAGACTGAGCCAACGCATCAAACGCTGGCAACGTAACGGGATCGTTGGCCGAATTACTGGCGACCGGATGGGAGGCGTAGCGAACGATCACCATCTCGGCCTTCGGGTCGACATAGATGCGTTGCCCATGGACCCCGCGCGCCATGAATGCCCCGCCCTCTTTGTTCGTCACCCACCACATCGAACGGTAGCTCCAGCCCTTCAACTGGTCGTAGCCGGCCTTGGCAAAAGCCTGCTTGTCGCCGCCACGGCGGATGTCATCCACCAACGCTTTGGGCACGATCTGCTGACCGTTGAACGTGCCGTCATTACGCAACATTTCGCCAAACCGTGCCAGGTCTCGCAGACCCGTATTCAAACCGCCACCGGCAAACGGGGTGCCAATGGAGTCAACCGTGAAGTAGGCATCCTGCTCAGCACCCAGACGACTCCAGATGCGCTCGGACAGCAATTGCGCGACATTGCGACCGGTCACTCGAGCGATCACCCAGCCCAGTACATCGGTGTTGACAGTCTTGTAGCCAAACGTGTTGCCATGTTTGCCTTGCAGTTGCACGGTCTGCAAAAACTCGTAGTAACTTCGCGGGCCGCTGTAGTCCTCTGGCTTTGGCAACGGGCTGCCGGCTTTTGCATGCGCCCAGACCTCGGCGTTCGGGTCGGCGTAGTCCTCGCTGTATTGGAGACCCGTGGTCATATCGAGCACCTGGCGCACTGTGGCGCTGCCAAACGCAGAAGCCGCCAGTTCGGGGACATATTCGGCGACTTGTTTGTCCGCATCGATTTGCCCTTGCGCCACCAACATCGCCCCCAGCGTGCCAACCACGGACTTGGTCACCGACATTGCCGCATGCTGGCCGTCCGGTTTCAGCACGCCAAAATAACGCTCGTAAACCACCTTGCCGCGGTGCATCACCACAATGCCGTCGGTATAAGTGGCCGCCTGGGATTGCTCCCAGGTCATCGACGCCTTCGCGCCGAGCGGGACAAAACTGATGGCATCGATCTCGTTACGAAGCGTCGATTGCAAGGGAACCGGCGCGCCTAGTCCTCGCGAAACATTGATCGTTGGCATCAGTTGACGGAAGTTCGAGACACTCCAGCGCATCGCCGGGAACTGAAAATAACTGCCATCTTCAAAACGCACGGTGCGATCGGCAGGTGGTGGCGATCCCACCATCCAGCCTAGTTTTTCAGGATCGCTGGCGGCTGCATCGGGGAAAGGTGTGGTGGTGGCTGCGGTGGCGATTGATGACACGAAACACATTAACAACGCTGCTAATGGCGTGGCGATGCGGTTGGAAACAGCGCGCGGGTCAGACATAAGAGATCGATTCCGTTCGAGGGGCCGCAGCAGTCTAACAGGAGGACGGAACTTGCCCGAAGACCGCGCTTCTTGGCGGATTGAATAAGTCGTACCTGCAAAGCAGCCAAGTGAGCTCAGTAATCTGGAAAATCGTCCAGGTAACACACAGGCGAACTGGAGCCCGAGTAACGATCAAGCTCCTCTTCCAGCCATTGGGCGAGAATCACTGCATTGTTTGCCTGCTGGTCTTTGGCCGCGAAGACGAGGGTGAGCGTGCCCTTTTCGGCAAACTGCAACAGCTCCCACCAATTCTGTGGGCGGGCGGCCAGTTCAAGGCGATAAGCGACTGTGAACTGTGCAAAATCCAGTTCCCCAGTCTTGAACGACTTAAGTAATGCAGCAGAAGGTCCGACGTCTGGTAGCCATGCGTTCAGCTGCAGCTGCTCTTTCAGACAATTTCGTGGCCACAAGCGGTCAACCAGGACGCGGCGTCCGTCTTCAGGGGTGGCGGAGGTGTAGGCGCGTTTGCACTGAATCATGATGATCAGTCATTCATAAGCTTGGCAACGCCACGCGTGATGAATTCCAGATTCTCATCGAGCGGCGTTAAGGTGGCGCGAACTTTAACTGCTATGTCGGTGGAGCCGAGCTGCTCGACAATGTTTGATAGCTGTTCCACGGCCTCCGCAATGGCGAGTTGGTTTTCGTTGAGCTTGAAAATCAGGGAAGGAATGAGGTCGTTTGTGGGCATGGCTTGGTCCTCCTTTGGGTGAAGAAAGAATAGCAGCGAACATCAAAAAGCCCGCTCGGGGGCGGGCTCGATATGTATAAGCAGCTACCTGTTTAAGGAGTGACGGCATGGAGTCGACGGCCACTGACTTCGACCTGCTGGCCGATGGCAAACTCTTGACGCGGAGAGCGCACGACTTGCTCTTCACCGGTATCGCTACGCACTTTGTATGCGCGCTCCTCCAGACCGCTTGCTTTTTGCACCCCACTTCCGGCAAACAACCCAATCACCGCCCCCACTACCGCGCCAAAGGGGCCACCAGCCGCACCACCAACCAACACACCAGTGCCAACTCCAAATGCGGCGCCTGCGGTGGTATCTCCAGTCTGCGAGAGGATCTCGTCAGCGTATACGGCACCTGTGCTCAAGAGGGAAAGACCAATACTAACGGCGATAACGCGTAGATGTTTCATGCTGCCTCCCGGAGGCAAGCCGAGATGCTTGCCATGTTGACCGTCATGAGCGGGCTACAGAGGGCATGCGCCGCTTATCTGGCACAGATAGAAGCGTAGCAGGCAGCGTATGGAAAACATCAAATACATCAGAAATGGACGAAGTCGTAACCGAAACTGAACCCTTTCGTCACCCTGCCGGCCAGCTTTTGGCGTTCACACTTTTTTCACGTACAGGCGCGTAACGTTGTTCCTGCTCCTTGTAAGACCTTAAGCCCGCTAATCCCCATCGCGGGCTTTTCTTTGCCTGCGATTCGGTCCCGCCACTCTTTCTGCGCTTTGGTCTGACCCAGGGATTTTTCATTCCTTGTCCGCTATACCCACGCGTTCCCGACTCACTGGGGAGTCAGCGTGTAGTGATAATGGACCGCTCCAGTATCTGGATGCACCAGCCAATAGTCCTCCTTGTCCTTTTTAAGCCGATAACACTCTTTTGGAGTTCTTGCCGAAGTGAAACAAATCACTCCGTCCTTGACTGCCCAATACTCCGTCTCGGGTGGATTGCCGGACATTTTAAATATTCCGTTCCATCGGCATTGAAGCTCAATGAATAGGGCAAGCCAGTGGTACCTACATTTTTCAGCTTGTGGCCGATCAAGGTACTGCGAACCCGATCATCATCAAGCGCCACAGCGGTGGGAGTTACCGGTTGAACAAGCCCCATGAAAGACAGGACACCGTTTCCTCCTTACGATAAGGGATAGGCAAACGGTTATGTTTATGACTAATAGCAACGATAAGAGTGGGGAGCTTTTGGGCCAGGAGCGGCGGCGCCGCTGGAGCCCGGAGCAAAAACTGGCCATGGTTCGCGAGAGCCTTGAGCCAGGACAAAGTGTGTCGGTGGTGGCTCGGCGCAACGGCATCAATGCCAATCAGCTGTTCCTGTGGCGCAAGCTTTATCAGGACGGCGCCTGTCGGCGGTCAGTGCCGGTGAAGGCTTGGTGCCTGCCTCCGAACTGAGCGATGCGCTCAAGCAGATCCGTGAACTGCAACGGATGCTGGGCAAGAAAACGATGGAAGCGGAAATTCTCAAAGAGGCCGTGGAGATCGCCCGGTCGCGAAAATGGATTGCGCACTCACCCTTGTTGCCGGGGGACGACCAGTGAAGCTGGTCAGCGAATGTCTCGGTGTGTCGCGCTCGCCACGTCGACACGAAGGCCGTATTGCGGTGAAAACCAGCGATACGCGTTGGTGCTCGGACGGCTTTGAGTTCCGCTGTGAGGACGGCGCCAAACTGAGCGTGACCTTCGCCCTGGACTGCTGTGATCGCGAAGCCATCGGCTGGGTCGCGAGCCCGACCGGGTACAGCGGCGATGATATCCGCGACTTGATGCTGGAAAGCGCAGAGCAACGGCATGGCCGAGAGCTTTGTGAAGACGATCAAGCTTGACTACTTGGCGCACATGCCCAAACCGGATCGGGAAACGGCGTTGCGCAACTTGGCAATTGCCTTCGAGCATTTACAACGAGCAGCATCCGCACACCGCCTTGAACTACCGCTCACCGAGGGAGTTCAGGCGCTTAGCGGCAGCATCAATTTAACAGGGAGTTGGTGTCCGGTTTTGTAGGGGCAAGTCCAATTAAGCAATTCACATCTCCTATTTGACTAAGGTGATTGGTACTTCTGAGAGCTGAATCACCTTAGCCGCGACAGAACCCAGAAAGATCCCCGCCAGAAACCCGTTACCATGTGAACCTAGGATGATGCTGTCACATCCTAGAGATTGGGAGCACGCCACGATTCTGCTGGCAGCATCGCCTTGTAACGTATGGAAAGTGAACGCAATGCCTTCTTGCTTAAGAAGAGCGACTGCCTTTTGTGACTCTTCAGCACTTTTGTCTTCGTAGTAACGATCAAGCTCATCCTCACCCATGTCATGTGCGATTCGAGTTGGTAAAAGTGGCTGCACATTCACCAGATATACCTCAACACTTCCTCCGAGTAATCCACCATCTTGGATCAGTCCGATGAGGTAAAGCACCGCGCGCTCTGAATGTTCGGAACCATCAACAGCAACAAGTATTTTATGCATTTTCCAGATCCTCTTTTCATTGGCTTGAAGATGCTTGTCGAGCTACATGCGTTTAGGGTGTGGCCAGCTTGCAACCAGCTCTACTCGGACAAACGGATTCGAATCTGTTTTTCAATCTCAATGATCGCAAAGAGCGCAACACCGCCCCCGATGATCAGTAGACCATCAAGGAAGGGATCGCTTCAGTGGCAAACACCCTTTGCAGCGGTGGTGCATACGTGATGGAGAACTGAACGACGGTAACCACTGCGACGGTCATCCACACGACCTTGGTGCCACGAATGCCCTTCCAGGTAAGCGATGTGCTGTAGAGATTGCGAATGAAGAACAAATGGAATATTTCCATCACGACTAGCGTGTTTACCGCGATGGTTCGGGCCAACTCCACGGAGTAACCACGGTCGAGCGCATACGAAAAAATACCGTAAACGCCGCAGAGAAACAGAATAGAGACAAGCACCATGTGCCAGACCAATGCGCCACTTATGAGTGGCTCTTTGCGTGAACGGGGCGGTCTGCGCATGGTGTTTTCTTCGGTAGGCTCGAACGCCAGTGCAATGCCAAGTGTCACTGCAGTAATCAGATTGATCCACAGAATCTGTATCGGCGTCACCGGCAGTGTAAGACCGAGTAGCAGGGCCACGATGATGGTCATCGTCTCGCCCGCGTTGGTAGGCAGCGTCCAGCTCAGTACTTTCTTGATGTTGTCGTAGACCGTCCGGCCTTCGCGCACCGCTGCCACGATGGACGCGAAAGTCCTTTACCGCCTCCTTGAGGAGCCGGCTGTCGGAGTACGGGTAATGGCTCGCCGCAACGCCATCGTGCGTCGCCTGCCAGCCATCGAAACGCTAGGCTCGGTATCCGTCATCTGCACTGACAAGACCGGCACACTCACCCGCAACGAGGATTCACCGGTGAGAATTGCTTCTTGAATTTGTAGTCTGTTCGCGTGCAGCAGGCGTAAATCAGCAGGTACTTTGTCTCCGGCCTCCAGCAATACAATATCGCCCGGTACTAGCTCCTCGCCTACAACACTCAAGCGTTCGCCTGCACGAACTACTGCGGCGTGCGGTGCCAGCATCTGCCGGATAGCGTCCATAGCTTTTTCCGCTTTGCCTTCCTGGACGTATCCAATGATTGCGTTTGCAATAACCACTGCGAGAATCACCACCGTGTCCCACAGATGCTGCAGCATCGCGGTAATCGCAGCGGATCCTAGAAGCACATAAATCAGAAGGTTGTGAAATTGCAGCAGGAATCTGAGCCACGCAGGTCGACGTGCTGCTTCTGGCAGGCGGTTGAAACCAGTGCGGGCAAGCCTGGCTTGAACTTCGGTTGCCTCCAGCCCGACATGTTCATTCACCTCAAGCAGGTTCGTCACTTGCTCTGCAGGCAGCGTATGCCACGCCACGGAATACGTGGGAACCGGTGTTTGCTCAGTTGCTGCGTCGACCACCGGCTTCTTCAATGAATATCTCCTGCGCGCGCAGCTCATCTGAAACGGGTTGAGGTGGTCATGAGCGGGCGGGTATATCAGAATGCTGAAAAAATCGTTGACCGCTCTTACATGCTTTCCGCCTTCAAGCTGATACGAACTCAAAGATCCATGCAACCAACAGCCTGATGATTATTGACCTAAATCAAATTATTCGTGGCTGGTAGTGTGACAAAATATTTTACTGAGCAATCTGTGCTCTCAGCTTTTTATAATTGATGGTGTTAGCCTTAATCTTAGTATTGGTTGGAGCGCCAGGAATATATATAACAATAATATTGCCTTTTTATGCTGCCCCTATCTGTGGCATGCAGTTACCGCAACACCTTTATATATTATTACTTTACAGCCGCGTATTTGTTGCACTCAAAGGAAAAGTCCAACCATACGGAGCTGCCTAGCTTGATTGAGCACTACTATCGACCGGGGTCTCGTCCAGCACTTCTGGTGCTCCTGGTAACTCGGTAATCACACTGAAGTCAGTTACCTCAACGGAACCCAACCCGTAGCCCAGCAGGTGGAACGAGAACGCCTTACGCGACTGCGGATTGTCAAAACTGAAGTCCATCTCCAGTGGCTGATCGGCCGTGACGATCATTTCTGCGGGGAGGCCCAGTTGGACATCCTGTTCCAGCTCCTTGGCCTTGAGCAGAATGTAGGCGTTCTGATGTGGGTCTACCGAGCGCACGGTCAGACGCACGCGAGTCTGTGACCCCTTGGGCATTTCCAGATACTGCGCGCCAATGAGGTTGTCGGCCCAGTCATCCTTGATCTGCGCCTGAAGCGGGATGATGGCGGGACTGCCGAACTGGTAGTGCTGGTTCAACGGTGTCCGGACCAGCGAATGATCCAGTGCCGTCGCTCTGGCTACGATTTGGCGGGCACGCTGGCCCCCATACTGCCCCGTCAAAGTTGCACGCTCGGCAATGAAGCCGGCGCTGGCGTAATATCGACAGCGCTGTTGAAAGTCACACTCGGTCAAGGTGCCTTGGCCATCGTGATAGCGCAGCTTGTCGTTGGTGAATGACATGATTTCGCGGCCCGTTTCATAATCACGAAACAGGGAACGACCGCTCAAGGCTGAGGGGACAGGTAAGGCGAAGTAGTCGAGTATCGAGGCACTCAGATCGACATGCCCGTAGACCCCAGATTTCACCCTGGGCAACTGATCCTGCTCGGGCGCGAGCATCAGGTTGAAGCCCCAAGAGGAAGCCAGGCGCACACCATCTATGCCGTGGGATTCGTCCGAGGTGATCACCACCAGGGTGTCTTTTAAGATGCCCTGACGCTCCAGGCCGCGGAGGAATTGCCCGAGAGCATCATCCAGATACCCGACGGCGGCCTGCTTGGGTGTGTCGTAGCGCTCAAGATAGTCTTCAGGGGCCGAATAGGGTTGGTGGGTGCCAACGGTCAGCAGGGTCAGCATCCACGGCTTTTTCTGCGTTTTCAGCTGGCCGACGTAGTCCAGCGCCCCTTCGAAGAACGCCTTGTCATCCTTGCCCCAAGGGAACTCCAAGTAGTTGCTGGTGGTGAACCATTCCAAGCCGTGGGTAGCATCGAAGCCGATGTGCGGCATGATCTTGTCTTTGGCCATGAATCGCAGGCCCGCCCCCTGAAGGTAGTGCGTGGCAAACCCGTTTTTTTGCAACTGGGCAGGCAGGCAGGCTTGGTTGCGTTCGCTCTGGGTCAACATTTCGACGCCCTTGGGCGTGCCGTTGTCCAGCTTGTCGTAATCGCCGCAAAGCATCGCATAAAGGCCACGAATGGTTTGATGGCTATGCAGTACATAGTCCGGCGTATTCATGCCGCGTTCTGCCCAACGACTGAGGTTGGGCATGAGGTTTTCTTGATAGCTGCTGTGCAGGGCTTGTCGGTTGACGCCGACGTAGGCGCCGGGAATACCTTCCAGCGCGATGATCAACACATTGCGCGCACGCCCCGGTGCCGCGAGCAGTTTCTGTCCGTCCAGATCGAGTTGGGTGAGCCCCGCCATTTGCGGTGGGACATCGACAACATCACCTTCCAACCACTCTTCTGCGCTTGCCTGAACATCGCCAACGCTCGCGGCCAGCAACTGATGCGGGAGGTTGAACAAGCGCCACTGGTCTTCTTCTGAGGGGTACAGGTGCTGAGCGCCCCAATGGGCGATCAATAGCAGTAGCGGTGCTGCCCAAGCGCTTCGTGGCAAGCCCGGAGCAGGAGTGGCGCGTCCCAGATACTGCGTGATCAGCCAAATCACCAGTCCAAGAAACAGAGTGGCCGCTAGCCAAGGCTGGGCGAAACCACCACCGGTAGAGTTTTCCAAAAACTGAGGATCGATCAGGTAGTGCAGGTCTGAGGAGTTTGGAAGTCTACCGACCGCGCTGACCAGTTCGGCAGTCGCCAGCGTCATAAGTCCCCATGCCAGCAACACTGGAAGTGCTAACCACCAAGGACGGCGATGCAGGAGTACGATGAGCAGGCTCGCAATTCCCAGATCTGAAAGGTAGCCGAGTGGATTCGACCAACCCAGTGCCGCACGCAGGCACACAGGTACGATCAGAACCAATCCGATCAAAGTGATGAGGCGTGCATAGGGTTGTCGTAACCAGCGACGGATCATGTTCACAGCGGCCTTCCAGACATTAAATCTTCATACAAGTGTGCTGGATGGTATCAAGCGATGGGAAGACTGATCGGGATATTTGACAAGGCCAGCCATGGGGATGGAGCCGATAAGCGGCATGGATATTGTTACGCATGCCAGTAGGTTCTGGTCTAAAACCCCATTCCAGAGCACTGAATGAAAAACATTAATGCCAGGTTATGGCCTTTTACAATTCACTGTTTCGTTTAACATCGCCATGTTCGTGTAAGCGCCAGATGTTAATTTATTACCCTTTAAGTGATCCAAGGACGTTGATGACCAAGCATCAAGCTAAAGCCGAAACCCCTAGAGCAGCCGCGATTCTGGCTCGCTTCCTGTCGTCCGAATCCGCTGGCGGTCTCGTGTTGATGGGTGCAGCTCTGGCCGCTCTGATTGTTGCTAACTCGCCTCTATCCCAGAGTTACTTTGCAGCCTTGCACAGCGTTTGGATGGGCATGTCTGTAGAGCATTGGGTGAATGATGGTCTGATGGCGATCTTCTTCCTGATGGTTGGGCTCGAAATCAAACGAGAGGTGCTGGCCGGTGGGCTTTCCACTTGGGGGCAACGCGCCTTACCTGGATTTGGTGCTTTGGGCGGCATGATTGTTCCTGCGCTGATCTACATCGCCATCAACTGGGGTAATCCTGAGACCTTGGGGGGGTGGGCGATCCCGACCGCTACTGACATCGCATTCGCCTTAGGTGTTTTGTCGTTGCTGGGTAAGCGAGTCCCGACTTCACTGAAGGTGTTTCTGGCTGCCTTAGCGATCATTGACGATCTGGGCGCGGTGGTGATCATCGCCTTTTTCTATACGTCGGGCCTTTCCATGCCGATGATGCTGGCCTCGCTTGCGACCCTGTTCATTCTGATCGCAATGAATCGATTGGGCGTAAGGCGATTGTTCCCATATCTCCTGGTCGGTGGTGTGCTGTGGTTCTTCGTGCTGCAATCGGGTGTACATGCCACGCTGGCGGGTGTCGCTGTGGCGCTGTGCATCCCCATGGGCAAGCCAGAAGAGGAAGCCCGATCTCCGCTGCTTTTCCTGGAAGAGAAGTTGCACATGTGGGTAGCGTTCGCTGTGGTGCCGATTTTTGGTTTCGCCAACGCGGGTGTTTCATTGGCCGGTATTTCGATGGAGAACCTGGTCGATCCGGTTCCGCTGGGTGTAGCTCTGGGGTTGTTGGTGGGTAAGCAGGTCGGTATTTTCCTATTGACTGCTCTGGCCATTCGTATGGGCCTGGCCAAGCTCCCGGAAGGGAGTACCTGGGTTCAACTCTATGGCGTAGCACTGTTGTGCGGCATTGGTTTCACTATGAGCCTATTCATTGGCAATCTGGCGTTCGCCGGATCAGCTCTTTTGATTGATGAAGTCAAAGTCGGTGTATTGATCGGATCGATTCTGGCAGCGTTCGGCGGCGTTATAGTCCTTCGCCGCAGCAGCGTCCTAACGAGTGCTGCCGTAGCCAAATAATCTCTCTTGATATGACCACAGTATTTCTTGAAGCCTAGAAATACTGTGGTTTAGAAACCTGCGTCAGCGAAGCAATAAGACAGGCATGCTGGCTGTTCGAAGCACTGTCTTAGTCGTGTTATCCACCAGGAATTAGCCTACCTATTGTGAGTTTGAGGCTGGGAAAGTCTCCAATGTGGTGTGGATGACGAAAATCTAATCATCGCTTAGCATGAGGAATGTGTATTTCGCGCAGCCCAAAATCTTAAGGAAAGTTTCCCATGTCTCGTTTGGCTGAATATCGCAAGCTTGAACAACAACTGGCCGAACAGCTCGCAGAGCTCGATTCGATGAAAAGCGATTCAGGTCTGCAGCGAGAAATGGACTTTGAAAGCAAGCTCCGTGCATTGCTCGGCGAGTTCGGCTTCAGTCTGCAGAACGTCATCAACCTGCTTGATCCGCAGGCCGGTCGCCGCTCCCCTGGTGCTGCTGCCGCACCGAAGGCAGCCCGTAAAGCCCGCGAGGTGAAAATCTATAAGAATCCGAATTCTGGTGAGTTAGTCGAAACCAAGGGCGGAAACCATCGCCAATTGAAAGAATGGAAAACCGAGTTCGGTGCAGATGTTGTTGAGGCGTGGCGCACTCAATAACATCATTTGTAAGTACGAAAGGCCCTGTGAGGGTAATGCCAGTCGGCTAAGCTGACTGGCATTTTTTTGGTTCATCACGGATTACCGGGAAAGACGCTCTTGATCTTCATGAAAAAGAATTCGCTATCCCGGTAACCGTACGCCATCCGCTTGATGACCTTTATTCGATTGTTTATTCCTTCCAACTG
>NZ_VOBI01000040.1 GCF_008369325.1 Pseudomonas sp. ANT_H12B
GACCTGAAGCAACTCGCTGTCGAAAACTGCGTAACTCATTGTTTACCAAGGAGTTTTCCGTTTCGACTGCGCCGGAAGTGGGGCGAATTATAGACTTCCAGAATCTGCCGTCAACCCTTAATTACGCTTTTCTATCAGGTTGTTCAAAATCACTGCTTATATAGACGCGCCGGTAGTGATTGCGCAGTATATTGCCCAGCACATAGAACAATATTTTCGCTTCCTACTTCGGACGATGCCACGCAATGAATGACCAGCCCCGCAGTCTTGCCTCAACCCTGCTCTCGGTTGGCCTGCTATTAGTAGCCATGGCGTCGATCCAGTCCGGCGCTTCCCTGGCCAAAAGCATGTTTCCTGTTATCGGCGCCCAAGGAACGACAACTTTGCGACTGATCTTCGCCAGCGTAATCATGGTGCTGCTCCTGCGCCCATGGCGGGCGACGCTCACCGCAAAATCCCTGCGGACCGTCATCGTTTACGGGATAGCGCTGGGTGGCATGAACTTGCTCTTCTATATGTCTTTGCGCACCGTCCCCTTGGGAATCGCGGTTGCGCTGGAATTCACCGGGCCACTGGCGGTTGCGATCTATGCCTCACGTCGCGCAATCGACTTTTTGTGGATCGCCCTGGCCGCCGTCGGTTTGTTGCTGCTAATACCGACAGGAGCAGCAACGGCAGGAATCGATCTGGCAGGGGCCGGTTACGCCCTGGGTGCCGGGGTCTGCTGGGCGTTTTACATTCTGTTTGGCCAAAAGGCAGGCGCTGACAATGGTGTGCAGACCGCAGCACTGGGAGTGATGATTGCCGCACTGTTCGTTACCCCTTTCGGCATTGCCCATGCTGGCGCCGCGTTGCTGACTCCGTCCCTGATCCCCATAGCCATCGGTGTCGCCCTGTTGTCTACCGCCCTGCCCTACACACTGGAGATGGTTGCCCTCACCCGAATGCCAACGCGCACCTTCGGTACGCTGATGAGTATTGAACCTGCAATTGGCGCGCTGTCCGGCCTATTGTTCCTCCAGGAGTACCTCACGCTGTCACAGTGGATGGCCATCATGTGCATCATTCTGGCTTCCGTCGGCGCGACCATCACCATGGGAAGTTCCGCCAAGCCTGCGGTTGCGGCAGATTGACCCCGGATTTGACGAGGGTCTGGTATTTGCCGCTCAATTAGGCCATGTTTAGGCCCGCAACCCAGTGTCAGACATGGACTTTTCAGGATAGGGACATCAGAACGTTTCAAACGAAAGCGAATACAGCCAGACCCGGGCGCAAGATCCGGGGAAGCTATAAGGACAGCAATGAAACGAATTTTGATACTGATCGCGGTACTTGCAGTTGCGGGCTGCGCAGCGACATCCAAAACCCAGATCAAGCATGGCAAGAGAGGGCTGCATATCAACTGCTCAGGACTCTCATCATCCTGGGACAAGTGCTACACCAGTGCCGCCAACTCGTGCGCGCCCAAGGGTTACAAGGTTATCGCCAAGTCGGGAGATGCCGTGGAAGAACCAGGCGATTACCCGTTTGGCCTCAACCCTGCCGGATACACAAGCCGCAGCATGATCGTGATCTGCAAATAGGTTGATGCTACCTTTTCAGGTTCCTGGACCGGCAATCTGGCGGCTAATCTCATCGTAACTGGACTTCAGCACCGTGCGCTGGATGTCGGGAGTGGCCAACATTCGTGCCAGTACTAACGCACCGATGCATTGCGACAGAATCGCCCATGCCAGGCTGTCGCTTTCCAGAACCCGCGCCCAACTCTCCTGCAACCGGCAAATCCAGCGCTCCGCCTGCTGACGAATCATAACGTCCGAACGGGCAATCTCGGCTCCCAATGCCGGCAAAGCACAACCGGATTCCGGATGCTCGACATGGGCCATACTCAAGTAGTGTTTGAGGCAGCGCGCGAATTTTTCACGATCCTGATCAGCGCCCAGTCGTTCCACGCTTTGACACAGCTCACGCTCGACGATTGAAGCAAACAGCTCGTCCTTCGACGAAAAGTGACTATAGAAAGCCCCGCCACTCAAGCCGATAGCCCTCATCAAGCCGTCGACACCCACTGTTGAAAAACCAGACTTCTTGGCTGATACCGCACTGCTTTCCAGCAGCTTCTCTTTGGTTTCCAGCTTGTGATTGGCCGAGTAACGCATTGCCTTGCCCCTCAGGATTGATCGCCTTGACGCTGATCGAATCGTAGCATAACGTTCGTTCAGTTAACGATCGTTTAGCAAAGGGATCTACCCATGAATAACAAGAAGGTCGTACTGGTTGTAGGCGCAGGGGATGCCACGGGTGGCGCTATTGCCAAGCGTTTTGCGCAGGAAGGATTTGTCGCCTGCGTTACCCGCCGCAGCGCAGACAAACTCCAGCCATTGGTGGACGCCATCAAGGACCATGGCGGTGAAGCACACGGTTTCGCCTGCGATGCGCGCAAGGAAGAGGACGTGATTGCGCTGGTCGAGCAGATCGAAAGCCAGATAGGCCCGATCGAAGCGTTCGTCTTCAATATCGGCGCCAATGTTCCTTGCAGCATTCTTGAAGAAACCGCCCGCAAGTATTTCAAGATCTGGGAGATGGCCTGCTTCTCGGGGTTTCTCAACGCCCGTGAAGTGGCCAAGCGCATGGCCAAACGTCAACGCGGCACTATCTTGTTTACCGGTGCCACTGCCGGCATGCGAGGTGCCGCGGGGTTTGCGGCGTTTGCCGGTGCCAAGCACGGGGTTCGGGCGCTGGCACAAAGCATGGCCCGCGAACTGGGCCCGATGAATATTCATGTCGCCCACGTTGTTGTCGATGGCGCCATCGATACCGATTTTATCCGCGACAGTTTCCCCGAGAAGTACGCGACCAAGGACCAGGACGGCATCCTCAATCCCGAGCACATCGCCGAGAACTATTGGTACCTGCACAGCCAGCCCCGCGACGCCTGGACCTTCGAACTGGACTTGCGTCCCTGGAACGAACGCTGGTAAGCCCTCCCCTATAACAATAAGCAGAGTGCAATAACCATGAGCAAAACCGTGGAGTTCTTCTTCGACCTCGGCAGCCCCGCCACCTACCTGGCGTATACCCAACTGCCGAAGATCTGTGAACAGACCGACAGCCAGCTGATCTACATACCCATCCTGTTGGGTGGCGTCTTCAAAGCCACTGGCAACGCGTCCCCGGCGACAATCCCGGCCAAGGGTCGCTACATGTTTCAGGACCTGGATCGCTACGCCCAGCGCTACGGCGTACCGCTGAAGTTCAACCCGCACTTTCCGATCAACACCCTGATGCTCATGCGCGCCGTCACGGGTATGCAGTTACGCCACCCCGAACGCTTTCAGGCGTTTATTGATTGCCTGTTTCGCGCTCTTTGGGTTGAAGGTCGAAGTCTCGAAGACCCGGCAACGGTTGCGGCTGTTCTGATACAGAACGGCTTCGATCCAAATGAGGTGCTGGCCCTGACCACCGACGAGGAAGTCAAAGCCGCGCTCAAGGACAACACCGAGAAAGCAGTACAACGAGGCGTATTCGGAGCACCAAGCATGTTTGTCGATAATCAGTTGTTCTTTGGCCAGGATCGGCTGGACTTCGTCCTTGAAGCCCTGAGTTAAATCCCGACGACGTCAGGCGCTCGAAAAAGCGCCTGAACGCCAACCGGTCAAATAGCCGCAGTCCGGGTGTTCAACCATTCGAGCGCTGCACCATCCAGCAACGGGCTCAAGCGCTCGCGCACCTCGGCGTGGTAGGCGTTGAACCACTGTTTCTCGTCCAGAGTCAGCAGCGACGGCTCCAGGCAACGAGTGTCGATCGGGCACAGAGTCAGGGTTTCGAATTTCAGGAACTCGCCGAACTCGCTCTCGCCCGCCTCACGGTTCAATACCAGGTTCTCGATCCGCACACCCCAACGGCCTGGGCGATAAGTGCCTGGTTCGATGGACGTGATCATGCCCGGCTGCATCGCGGTTTGCGGTGCTGCCGCAGCCTGATAGGCGATGACTTGCGGACCTTCGTGAACGTTCAGGAAGTAGCCGACGCCGTGACCGGTGCCGTGACCGTAATCGACGCTCTCGGCCCAGATCGGCGCCCGGGCAATAGAGTCCAGCAACGGCGACAGAATGCCTTTCGGGAATTGCGCACGGGACAAGGCAATCACGCCTTTGAGTACCCGCGTGCAATCGCGCTTCTGCTCGTCGGTCGGCGTACCGACGGGCACCATGCGGGTGATGTCCGTGGTGCCGCCCAGGTATTGACCGCCGGAGTCGATCAGCAACAGGCCATCGCCCTCGATCACCGCGTGTTCTTCTTCGGTGGCATGGTAATGCGGCATCGCACCATTGGCGTTGAACGCGGCGATGGTGTTGAAGCTCAGCGACACATAACCCGGACGTCGGGTACGCGCAGACGTCAGGTGTTCGTCGATGGTCAGTTCGGTGATGCGCTCACGACCCAACGCACTGTCCAGCCAGGTGAAAAATTCGCACAGCGCCGCGCCATCCTGCTCCATGGCCTGACGAATGTGCTCGGCATCGGCCAGGCTTTTCTGCGATTTGGCCAATGTCGTCGGGTTCAGGCCTTCGACCAGCTTCACGCCGCTGTTGAGATTATCCAGCAAGCCGGCGGTGACGCGTGCCGGATCGACTTGCAGGCTCGCGCCGCTCGGCACGGCGCGCAATGCGGCGGCCACTTCACTGTAATCGCGCAGGGTCACGCCATCCTGCTCGAGGATTGCGCGCAACTCGGCATCGACCTTGCTCAGTGCCACGAATAAAGTGGCCTGCTGCTGGCTGATCAGGGCAAAAGAGACAAACACCGGGTTGAACGACACATCGCCGCCGCGCAGGTTGAACAGCCAGGCGATGTCGTCGAGGGTGGCGATGAAATGCCAATCAGCGCCGCGTTCTTTCAATACCTCACGCAGCTTGGCGAGTTTCTCGCCACGGCTGACAGTCGCCTGTGGCGGTAAGTGTTGATAGATCGGCTCATTAGGCAGCGTCGGGCGGTCGCTCCAGACTTCGCTCAGCAGATCGATGTCAGTGCGCAGACGTGCGCCGCGTTCTTCCAGTTTGCCACCCAACGTACGCGCCGAAGCCACGGCCATTACCGCACCATCTACCGCCACGACGCCACCTTCAGGGGTTTGTTCGGCCAGCCAGTCTAGCGGCCCGGGTTGGCCCGGTTGCAGCTTGACCAGTTCGATGCCGCTGCCCTTGAGTTCCTTACTCGCTTGTTCCCAATAACGGCTATCGGCCCAGACGCCGGCAAAGTCCGGTGTAACGATCAGTGTGCCGACCGAGCCATGAAAGCCCGACAGCCACTGCCGCCCCTGCCAATAACCCGGGAGGTATTCCGACAGGTGCGGGTCGGCCGACGGCACCAGCAGCGCATGAATGCCCTCGCGGCTCATCAGCTCGCGGGTTTGCGCCAGGCGCTGGGGTACCAATCCATGGGTCAAAGGCTGCGTACTCATCATGTCTCCTGCTAATCACTTCATCATTATTGTTAAGTGCCGATCTGAGTCGGCGCTTTGAGGCTCTACTGCCAGAATGCCGGAGCACCGGCGGATGCCGTTTTAATCAGTTGTACCGCTTGATCAATGTCCTGCTCGGTGGTGAAACGCCCCAGGCTCAAGCGAATGGTGCGACTCGCCGAACGAGCGTCATGCCCCAGGGCCAGCAGCACGTGGGACGGAGCATTGCTCGCGGAGTTGCAGGCCGAGGTCGCGGAAAACGCGATCGAGGTGCTCAACGCTGCGGAATTGAACTCGCCTTCGTTGAAGGTCAGGCTCAGGGTATGGGGAATGCGCTGGGTCGCACTGCCATTGAGCCGAACGCCAGGCATACTCAGCAGTTGCTCAAGCAAGCGTTCACGCAGACGCACGATCGTGGCTTTTTCTTCATCGAACACTGACGCCGCCAACGCAAAGGCTACGCCCATGGCCGCAATCTGGTGGGTCGCCAAGGTACCGGAACGCAAACCACCCTCGTGTCCGCCGCCGTGGATCTGCGCCTGCAACCGCTGCTGCGCGCGAGGGCCGACATACAGCGCACCGATACCTTTGGGGCCGTAAATCTTGTGGGCAGAAAACGACATCAGGTCCACCGGCCATTGAGCCAGATCGATCGCCACTTTGCCCGCGCCCTGAGCCGCGTCGACATGGAACAACGCATCGCGATCGCGCACGATCTGACCGATCGCAGGGATGTCGTTGACCGTGCCCAATTCATTGTTGACCAGCATCAGCGACACCAGAAAGGTGTCCTCGCGCATTGCCTCACTCACCGCTTGCGGGGTAATCAACCCCTCGGCATCAGGCACCAGATACGTCACCGCCACACCGGCGTCCTGCAATTGTTTCGCGGTGTCGAGAATCGCCTTGTGTTCGATCTGGCTGGTGATGATGTGGCCGCCGCTAACCCCGCGCGCCTGGGCTACGCCCTTGAGGGCAAGGTTGTTGGATTCGGTGGCGCCGGAGGTCCAGACGATTTGTTGTGCCTGGGCGCCGACCAATTCCGCGACTTGGCGCCGCGCCTGCTCGACCGATTGCCGGGCCTGCTGGCCGAAGGCATGAGAGCTGGACGCCGGGTTGCCGAAGTTGCCGGTAAAACCCAGACACTCGACCATGACCTTGATGACCCGCTCATCCACCGGCGTGGTGGCGGCGTAGTCGAAATACAGAGGACGCTTATTCATAAAAGACTCGCAGAGCGTGTTCCGGGATCAGGAAGCTCGTCACTGAAATCTCAAAGCGCAGCCTCGTGAGCTGCGCCGACACGTCAGAGCGTTAGAAATACCTGATCGGAGGCCGTTAAAGAAGAACAACTTCATTTAAAAGTGCGTAGGAACGCTCCTGAAGTCGAGCTTAACAGGCATCGGGTAACCGGTTGAAGCAGTGCGTCAGCTAAAACTCTCGAGCAACAACGGGTACAGGGAAACTACCAGCAGCGCGGCCATTCCCCAGTTGAACAGGCGCAACCAGCGGCGATCCTTCAGCACGTTGCGCAACAGCGTTCCACACGCGGCCCAGACGCCAACACTCGGCAAGTTGATCAGGGCGAAAACGGCGGCAATCACGATCACATTGGTGAAGTAGCCCTGCATCGGCGTATAGGTGCTGATGGCACCGATGGCCATGATCCAGGCCTTGGGATTGACCCACTGAAACGCTGCGGCGCCCAGATAACTGATCGGCTTGGCTTCACCCTGCTCGGTGTCCGAGACAGGCCCTGAATGGGCAATTTTCCACGCCAGGTACAGCAAATACGCCGCGCCGACGTAACGCAGCACGCTGTAGAGCAAAGGATAGGTTTGAAACACGGCGCCCAGACCGAAACCGACCGCCACGACCAGCACGAAGAAGCCGCAGGTAATGCCCAGCATGTGAGGGATGGTGCGGTTAAAGCCGAAGTTCACGCCCGATGCCAGCAACATGGTGTTGTTCGGGCCGGGAGTGATCGAGGTGACGAGTGCAAACAGCGCAAAGCCCAGCAGCAGGTCGAGTGAAAGCGTCATGAGCAGCAGTCCATCAGGGTCAGTCAGATGTTGACCCTATCGCACGCCTTGAGGGAAACCCACGGACAGTTGCGCAAAACTTCAAGCAGTACAGTTGTCGCTCAGCTTGGGCGACCATGAAGTTGTACAGCTCGCTCGGCGTTCATTTCGCCTTGGGTATCAAAATTGAACGACTTTTGCGGTTGGCCGAGCAATTCGGCTTTTTTCGCGTGGTACTCGTCGAAGGACAAGCCGCGGCGGTTCAGGGCCTCCAGCGCCAATTCCTTGCTTTCTTCAGCGGTATAAGGCCGAAGTTCCGGGGAAACATGGCTGGCACATCCGGCGAGAACAGTGACGGCGAGCAACAAGAAAGTAGTGAGTAAATGTTTCATCCTGGGCGTCCTGGCATCTGGGTTCGGGGCAATGAACACAGGCTACGCCGGGTATCCGATCAGCAGAAATCAACGCTCTCAATAGTGGCTATCGACTTTGGCTAACATCGCGCTGGCTACCAACCTTATATCTCTAAATGACCTATTAATATTAATTTACAATCTTTTGCGGAATAACAACCAGCCTTTATAACAACCCTCACGCTTCACGCACTGTTGCCCAGGCAACTGTTTGCCAGGCAACAGTCAATCAACAAACAGCGCTGCCAATCGAACAGCGTCTACCGGCCAACGCGCTGAAAGCCCCGTAAATCCGGGCTCCGAGGGATTGGTACAGCGCTTGCTCAATGCCAGTGACTACTCACTGCTCGCCTGAGCAACTGTTTAAAAAGGAACTGATCATGTCGCGTCCATTGAAAGTCGTTGCCCTTTCCGGCGGAACCTGGCGTCCGTCCCGCACGTTGGTGCTGACACAAGCGCTGTTGGCGCAACTGGCCGAGCAACTACCTATCGAGAGCAAGCTGATCGAACTGGGTCGGCATTGGTGCCACTGACCGAACGCCTGCGGCACCTGGTGGCGATTCGGCCGGGGATCATTTCGCCGACGGTCTCGGCACGCATGGCCGCCACGCTGGATCGCTTGTCCAATGGCCGACTGCTGATCAACGTGGTGACCGGTGGCGACCCGGATGAAAACCGTGGTGACGGGATCTTCCTCGATCACAGTGAGCGCTACGAAGTCACCGACGAGTTCCTGAAAATCTGGCGGCGAGTGCTGCAAGGTGAATCGGTGGATTTCGAAGGCAAGCACCTGCAAGTACAGAACGCCAAGGCGTTGTATCCGCCGGTGCAGAAACCGTATCCACCGTTGTACTTCGGTGGTTCATCGGAGGCGGCCCATGAACTCGCCGCCGAGCAGGTTGATGTCTATTTGACCTGGGGCGAACCGCCAGCCGCGGTGGCGGAAAAACTCGCCGATGTGCGTGAGCGTGCAGCCAGAAACGGTCGCACGGTGAAGTTTGGCATTCGCTTGCACGTGATCGTTCGCGAGACCGCCGAGGAGGCTTGGAAAGCCGCCGACAAACTCATCGAGCACATCAGCGACGAGACCATCGCCGCCGCGCAGAAGTCGTTCTCGCGTTTCGACTCCGAAGGTCAGCGACGCATGGCGGCGTTGCATGACGGGCGTCGCGACAATCTTGAAATCTCGCCCAACCTCTGGGTCGGTGTCGGCCTGGTACGTGGCGGTGCCGGCACGGCGCTGGTAGGCGATCCGCAGCAAGTGGCGGAGCGGATCAAGGAGTACGCGGACCTGGGGATCGAGAGTTTCATCTTCTCCGGCTACCCGCACCTCGAAGAGGCCTATCGCTTTGCCGGGTTGGTGTTCCCGCTGCTGCCTGAGCCGTACGCGAGTCTGGCCGGACGCGGCGTCACCAATCTCACCGGGCCGTTTGGCGAAATGATTGCCAATGATGTGCTGCCCACCAAAGCCACGGCCTGAAAGCCTCCCGTACTGATCGTTCCCACGCTCTGAACTGACCCCCAAAGGTTGAACACAACCTTTGGGGGTGTCATGGGTAAGTACACAGAGCAAGTAAAACTGGCAGCAGTGCAGGACTACTGTTCCGGTAGCGCGGGTTTGAGGGATGTGGCACACC
>NZ_VOBI01000041.1 GCF_008369325.1 Pseudomonas sp. ANT_H12B
ATTATGCGAACCTAAGGATTCTCCTTGTGGGGCTCTGCTCAATGCTTTTCACCAGGTGATCAGGCTGGCCAGGCCGAATTTGTCGCATGCGAAAAAACACCATCTCGAGCATGACGATTCCGCAGGAACCATAATCATGAATCGACCGTGTCCTTTGATCACCTGGGGAAAATATGAACCCAACACCTAGCTCTGAAAATAACCCGTGGATTGTCACCTGCCAAGACGCCGCTGATGGCACTGGCGACCTGATCGTGCCTTTGCCTGATGATCTTCTGGCTGCAATCGGGTTGGCCATTGGTGACAAGCTGGACATGGAAAAACAACCTGACGGCACGATAACCCTGACGCCAATTCGTTCGTAAAACTCATTATGCGAAGCGTCCTATACAGACGCGGGAGCGTCTGGTGGCCAGATTTCAAGACCAGCCCTGCCAAAAGCGCGTCGACGGTCTCCCAGCTCATGATAGTCTCAAGCCTTTGAATTCAAAGTGATTGAGGTTCGCGTGCTGTTTTATCATTTCACCCGGTTGGCTGCTGTCGCCTCTATTCGTCAGAGCGGCATTTTTAAAGGCATCGTACCTTTCTATCAAAAAAATCCGCCTCCAATGGTGTCCCTCACGTCCGTGCTGAACCCAGCCAAACATGGGCTGATCACCGGGCAAATACTGACTGAAGGTGTGGATCCTGAGTTTGAGGAAATGGCCAAGCGTTGTCCGACTTTTGTCACTGGGGTCGCACCCAATCGAACCATGGAGCTATTTGATCAAACCGAAGTCGTCATTGAGATTGATATAGATCCGGAGGACCCAAACCTTGTGGACTACAACGGTTTCATCGACATCGTTCGTCCACTTTTTCCGGCTGGCACTCCAAAGAATCTTTTAAAAGCAACGGCTATCGTTACGGGACTCTATCCACTGGGTTCTGAGTATAAAGAGACCAAGAGAATCGATCAGCAAGTTTTAAAGCTGCAATACTCCGGCGCGATTAAAGATCCCGGCTGGTTCTTCTATAAAGACGTCATAACACCTGACATGATCTCTTCTGTAAGAAAAAGAGACATGAATGGTCAATACACCATTCAAATTTGAAATTTCCAGACGATTTGAATATAACTAAACTAAATGTCTGTTTAGTTTAGTTATATGAGGCGGCACACAACTAATTTGGCAGCTGCGCTATATCAATGCTTGGAACCAGCGTCGGTGTGATGAAAAGGATCAGCTCTGCTGTTGAAGTCGATTGCGTTTCATAGCGAAAAAGCCGGCCAAGAAATGGAATGGAAGCAAGACCAGGAACGCGATGTTCTTGTGTTGCTTCGATGGTCGTGTACACACCACCAAGAGCCACGGTAGCACCAAGCTTCACGCGGACATTTGACGCTAAAGAGACGGTTTTAATAGGCGGAACACCATTAAGTGCATTGGCAAAATCAGGCTCATCCTTAGCAAGCTTAATGTCGAGTCTAACGCCATTGTCATCAATAAATGGGGTCACATCGAGAGAAAGCGCGGCCTCCTTGAAAGAAGTGGCAGTGTTCCCCTCCCCTGTAGCCTGCTGATAAGGAACCTCGGAGCCTTTCACGATTCGAGCTTGTTGCTTATCACGTGCAAAGACATTTGGTCGAGAGATCACCTTTCCATAACCACCCTTCTCCATCGCAGCTAACTCTAAATCAAGAATCGCCGAACTGGAGACAAAGCCAATGCCAGCAGTAACCGGCACAGCGCCAGTATCAACAAAAGTACCAACCGTTTTGCCAACGAAATTTCCGGCCTTGATCGTTCCGGACCAGTTAACACCAAGTTGCTTGGAAAAAGACCGATCCACCTCAACAATCCGCGCCTCAATCATCAGCTGAGCACGCGGAAAATCTACGGCTTTTAGATACGTGGCCAGCTCTTCGAGCCGGGATGGGGAAAGGCGGGCCACTACAATGCCTGAAGCATCATTCGCAGCAAGAGATTCCTGATTGAATTCCTTGGAGAAAAGCGGAAAACCTGCAATAGCCTCAGACGCAAGCATATGTTTTATATTGAAAATCGTGTTTTTGTTGTCGTCCCTGCTCACCGGTAAAGGGGAATCAAGAGATTCAAAGTATTTTGGATCACGAGAAACATACAAAACATTCCCTTCAATTTGATAATGAAGGTTCTTGGTTTTGCCAACGTACTCTAAAGCCTTCTGCCATGTAACAGACTTCATACGCATTGTGATAGTACCGTCAACATCGTCCGCACCAATCAAATTGAGACGAGCAAAATCTGCAATAAGCTGTAAAGCAGTTTTCGACGGAATAGAATCAAAATCAAAATTCATCTTTTCATCATCAGCATAAGCAAAAAAAGAAGCCGAAAAAAAGACAGCAATCAGGAATGAACACAAAGTCTTCATAAATATACCAAGATAAAGGATGGCTTAGCCGGATGGGCTGCTTGCGCTACGCTGAGCTGCCCCACCGCCTAAGCCGCCAATAATAGGCGGCATAGAAAATGAGGATTTTTGCGTCGTCCAGGTGGTGACACGTTCACCATCTACGTCGCAATACGCTTCTTTGAAATCAGAGAAAAAACGACAATTTGAAAATGATATGTAGCGGGTATGTCCTGAATTATCGACCAACACAGCGATAGAAGAGTCACGCTTAGAATTAGGGTCGGGCTCAGAAGCGTAAACAAAACCGCTCAATCTCCAAGACTCAGAGTAAATAACTGGTGGTGCAACAGGAGCCGGTTTAGGTGCAGGCGCCTGATTTACAATTTTAGTCTGACTGGACTCAGGGTGTGCTTGGACGGCTGGTTTATTAAAAAACTTCTTTAGACCAAAAAAAGCTATGAATGCGCAGACAACAATAATAGCAATCAACGACCACAAGCCATAGGAGCGCAAAAAAGATGCACTTTTATCAGCCACAGACTCATCACCCACCTCACCGGTTTCTGAATGAGTCGCTGACTTGTAATAAGCCTGAATACTTTTATCGAAAACCCCAGGAAACTGACGAGTAAGTTTAGATTTAGGAGGTTTATCACCGGTAACAACACCTGAATAAACATCCACACGATAAACTTTTTTGGATATTTTATAAACGCGAAAAGTAGTTTCTATTAAAGTTCTAGCCCAGCTTGGGATTTGAGAGAGATCTTGAGTGACAATAACAATGCGCATGGAATTATTTTTAGCATCAACCATGTGTCGGTGCTCAGCCAATAATTTCTTATCCCATGGGTTGGCCTGATTAGATTTCTGCCCTTCCGGCCAGCGACGCCATGCTTCGTCAATGATCAAAACGCAACCATTGTGTACGTATTCAGCCAAATCGGGAAGCTCATACCAGTCAGCTGGAAGCTGTTGAATAGTTCCACCAAAATCAGCCAGCAAGTCATCAGCATTCAACGGAATATTGGTGACAACATGCCGATCCTGCTTAAGTGACGGAATAACGACACGCTCGACGACGCCGTAACTCTTTCCATGTCCTGGCTTTCCAACATAAGCATGAATAGCCATTAGCCGATCACCGGAATACGACGAATCATAAACCGAATGAGGTAAGCAACAAGGATCAACCCTAAACCAAATTGGATTTGGAACATATTCATGAAATACCAAACAGAATCAGGAATGCCATCAAAAGCAGTAGCAGAAGTACGGATCTGATCAGCGAGGCCTAAAGAATCAAGCAAAAAGATAAAAGCGTCCCACAACCAACCGAAAACCATGAAAATGACGTCGATTACCCAGGTGGCAATCTGCTCGAAAATTGATTTAAACCACGACGCAAGTGCAGACAACATAAATCACCTCAAGCAGTCAGAACGATACGAACGGCAAGAAAAGACCAAATAGCGATGAAAACCGCTTTCAAAATCGGCGCAATGAGACCAAATAACTTGCAGTGGCTATCAAAAACAATTTCTTTTGAAAAAAGGGAAACAGAACCAACAGGACACACCGCAGCGGCATGAGAAGAACCACTGAAAGCTGATTTCGCCGTTGTGAACGTATTAGACGAAACCATTTTTTGTTTCATATCAATTAGTTGTGATTTGGCTTGTTCACCACGACCAGCAACTGAAGCCGATAAATCAAGAGGGCCAGGTGGAGTAAAAGTTTCATCACCACCATCACCATCACCGCCAGTACCGCCGCCTGTACCATCACCACCAGTGCCGCCGCCCGTACCACCATCACCGCCAGTATCGCCGCCTGTACCACCATCACCACCAGTGCCGCCGCCCGTACCACCATCACCGCCAGTATCGCCGCCTGTGCCGCCTGTACCACCATCACCGCCAGTGCCGCCGCCTGTACCACCATCACCGCCAGTGCCACCACCTGTTCCACCACCAGGTTGTTCGGGTATAGGAGTACAGGTTTCGCTGCCTTCTACACGTTCAGAACCTTCAGGACAGGGAATGAGCGTGCACATTTTAGACCCGTTAGCGAACTCATAACCTTCGGGGCACTTGTCGGATAATTCATCACCGACTTCCCCCGGCTTAATTGAAGGATCTACTTGGCAGGTGGCTTCTTTGTTGTTGCTATCAAGTATTAGGCCGTAATTATAATTGCAAAAACCTTCAGTTTCAGATCCGATAGTTAAATAACACTTCTCTCGAACACCTGCACTGTACATGCAGGAATCAGCACAAACGCTCGGGCCCGGTGGGTGAGATAAAACATATCGTTTTCCGTCGCCACTATCAGAATCAACTACTGTGCCAACTGTTCCTTTTAAAACGGTAGAAACTTCGCAAGAATGTTGTCGCGCTACAAAATGGCCAAAATCAATCCAGCCTGACTCAACCATAGAGCCATCACCCGCAAGCCGTTTCTGATTAAATCGAAAAGAGCATGAATAAAGATAATAAGGATAGCCAGAAAGTTTGCACTCAGGAGTGGTGCTGCTAAAAGAATAATAGTTCGCACCCCAGTCAGCTTTGAAAGCAGCTTTTAAAGCAGCCGCTACAGACTCAGAAGCCTCTTCAGGCGAGTTAAACTTGTAACTGCGATCAGGGCAAATATCGGAACTGCCATACGTGGAAGTCAAATAAAAACAACTATATTTGGATGCGTCAGCAGCGAATGCAGATTGTTGAAAACAAGCAATGATCAGAAAAAGCGAAAAAAGAATTTTCTTCATGTCACCAACCCCAAAAAACAGCAAAAGCGCAACTTGATCCAATTACGAACATTGCGAAGTAGTAGAGCTGATCCATAAGAAATCCCTTAAAAAAAGGGCTCAAAAGAGCCCTTTGTCACGCAAAAGTTCTTAACGCAGGAAAGCGAGAACGATTTTTGCGCCTTTAATTCCGGCATAAACAGCAGCGAGCAAAGCCGCAACAGCCAGAACACCGACACTGATCGTGGAGAAATCAACGCTAGACGTCAGCGTCGAGTAATCCCAACTTCCAGCTGCAAAAGCATTGGCCGAGATTGCAGAAGTGAAGAAAACAGCAGCGACACTTTTTTTACCAATTTTTTTAATCATGTGAGCCTCAACTTGTTTTGATGAAATTTAGAAACGCACGAATACCCATGGAAAAAACCATAAAGGTTGCTACCAAGGTAAAACCGGCGCCGAAAGCTTGACCCAAGATAATTGGGTCTAGCTGGGATGGATCAAAGGGAGGTTGAACTTGTACAGCCTCCCAAGACCCCGAACACTGAGGATAACCACCCTCAGTTCTTAGCTCGCCAGTGCAGCGAACAAAATCGGACATTGGGCCTACCGCTATGAAGCCTTGGAAGGGGTGATTTCAAAGTTCTGCGGTTTTCCATCACCTGAAAGATAGAAGTCAAAACCTGCATTACCGGCCTTAGAAGCCCATGCAGCGACGAAGACAGGAACAGACACCGCCTTGCCTTTATATTGGTTCCAGACGTTATTGAGGCCCAGCTCCATATTCTTCTTGGAGAGTTTTACTTTGAGGGTCTTCACTTCTGGAAGGCCATATTGGTTGATGTCCTGAACCTCAAGCAGAATGAGATTCTCGGTAAAAGTGTTTTGGCCGACAGTACGGTTGTCAGTATGAAAACCGTGGCACAGGCCGGTTAGAGTCAACATGGTTTACCTCACAGGATTATATTTTGGGCGAGTGCCCGGTTCACGATATGCCCAGCCAGGAATTTGGGCGTTTGGATCTCGACGAAAACTACGCAGAGCCAGGCGTCCTTTATTTTTCTGAACGACCTCAGCGCATGAAAACGAAAGGAAGTGACGCATGATCGAATTGACCAACGCGTTCGACTCGGCGGTAACACCGAGCTGGTCAATCACCTCAAGTTCAACAGTGCTACGCAGGATCAGATACTTTGACCGCTCCATCATGCTGCCTCGACAGTTGGTTCTACGTACCAGCCCGGGCGCTGGGCATTGAAATCGACCTGCACAAACCGAAGAATGGGCACGACATTATTTTGCTGATCGGACACTTTGAGCTTCTGCAGAGCTGCCTTTGAAATTCCGCATTCGCATATGTCTCTGATGTGGTTATAAAAGCTGGCTCGATTCATCGAAGCTTGGGTTTCTTCCCAGCCATAATCCTTCAAGCTACGGTACGTTCGGAAAAGGCTACGAGCGTAAGCGTCAGAGGTCTTGCCAGGGACAAAGATCGGAGGAACCGCTATACCCCCAACCATTTTTTCCTTGGTGAAACGGCCTTTGCCTTGTTTAGTGTGTTTTTCAAGAAGTGCGGCCAGCACTTTTTCATCGTTAATAACTCGCATCTGGATTCCCTCAAAGGCCGCAAAAAGGTCTTTAGTCACTTGCTCCCAACACCACTGAATAAAACAAATGCCCTGCTCTGCCAGCGCTTGCTGATGACGAATCAGGTCATTAAGTAAATTTGAAATTCCGCGACGGTTAAACCATCGCTTTGCAACGGTTACTTCAAGACGAAGAAGGTTTTCTGACCACGCCTGAAGGTCTGGATTGCTGAGTACTTTCACAGTTCTTGCAGCGGAAAGATCGCCGCGACCGGCTTTCTTTGCCTCCTCCAACTGCTTCATGAACTCGGGGTGTTTGAGGTAGATCTTCAGCCGTCTTAAGCGAGAGTCTTTGGCGCCGAAGTAGGCCGTTGTTTCGTAGTCGTCTCCCCTGCCCTTCATTTGGCCGTTCGAAACACCACGAATAGCCTGTATTGCTTGGCGTGCAGTGCGCTCATCAGGCAATCGACTGGAGTAAGTGCAATCAATGTCATAGACCTCACAGCAGTCTATGGCGAGCATTGCAAATAATTTGGGATAGGTCCCTGCAAGCCACTTGAGCATCGTCAGGGCCCCCATCTCAATACAAGTCGGCCCAAATACGTTGTGACCCTGCATCAGCTTTGCAGGCGAGGCCTTGAGTTCAACACCCGGCATCAGGCGTTTGCCCATGCTTTCGTGGAACACTTTCATGGCCATTGGGGTGAAACCAGTCCCCAAAGATTCCCAAGCGTGACGTAAGTAATCAGCGTGATGGGTGCCCTCTTCGTCGACGGTGATTTGAGCTTGCAGTGGAATTCCTAGCGACTCGATATCGACCAGGTGC
>NZ_VOBI01000042.1 GCF_008369325.1 Pseudomonas sp. ANT_H12B
CTGGCTGCACGATGTTTGAACTCGCGGGAAAAGACTCTTCTTTCTTTCATGGAACCTCCAAATTGGCGAAATCATATCGCCCTTAAGAGGTGTCCGGAATTATTAGGCCAGTTCAGCCTGCTCGCGATGGCGTCGTGTCAGCCGACATTGATGTTGAATGTTAGTACGCCATCGCGAGCAGGCTCGCTCCCACAGGTGATCTCACCGTTCAGACATTCAGGAGTCAGCCATGCAACGCATCGATCATCCACTGCCCTGGAGCCACCTGGGTACCGAGCGCACCCTCAGCGTGTTTCGTTATGGCGCGGGCACTCGCAAGGTGTACATCCAGGCCAGTCTGCATGCCGATGAATTGCCGGGCATGCGCACCGCCTGGGAGCTGAAAAAGCGCCTGACCGAACTCGAAACCCAGGGCCAGTTGCAAGGCGTGATCGAACTGGTGCCGGTGGCCAATCCCATCGGCCTCGATCAACACCTGCAAGGCAGCCACATGGGCCGCTTCGAACTGGGCAGCGGCAAAAATTTCAACCGTTCGTTCGTCGAGCTCAGCGGACCGGTGGCCGGGCTGATCGGTGATCAATTGGGCGCCGATGCCCAGGCCAACATCATGTTGATTCGCCAGACCATGGGCGAGGTGCTTGACGGTTTGCCGGCACCGGTTTCGCAACTGGAGGCCATGCATCGCTTGTTGTTGCGCCATGCCTGCGACGCCGACATCACCCTCGATCTGCATTGTGATTTCGAGGCGGCGATTCACCTTTACGCGTTGCCGCAGCAATGGCCGCAGTGGCAATCCCTGGCGGCGCGCTTGAAGGCCGAGGTCGCCTTGCTGTGTGAAGATTCCGGCGGCAGTTCTTTCGACGAGTCTTGTTCTTCGCCGTGGTTGCGTCTGGCACGGGCTTTCCCTGAGGCGGCGATTCCACCGGCCAACCTGGCAACGACGCTGGAGCTGGGCAGCATGGGTGATACGCGGGTCGATCAGGCTCAAGCCAATTGCGAGGCGATTCTCGGGTTCCTCGCCGAGCAGGGTTTCATCAAAGGTAACTGGCCGGCGGCACCGAGCGAATGCTGTGAAGGCATGCCGTTCGAGGGCACCGAGTACCTGTTTGCGCCCCATCACGGCGTGGTTAGTTTCCTGCGTGATGCCGGTGAGTGGGTGGAGAAGGGCGATGCACTGTTTGAAGTGGTCGACCCGTTGAATGATCGGGTCACGACCGTTTGTGCCGGGACCAGTGGGGTGTTGTTTGCGCTTGATCGCGGGCGCTATACACAGCCGGGCACCTGGCAGGCGAAGGTCGCGGGGCGGGAACCGATTCGGGTCGGAAAACTCATCAACGATTGAGGTTTTCCCGATCATTCCCACGCTCTGCGTGGAATGCCTCAACGGACGCTTCGCGTTCGGCTTCTGGGACGCGGAGCGTCCCGGCTGCATTCCCACGCAGAGCGTGGGAACGATCAAAGGCCAAAAGAGATGTTAGGCTCTGCCCCGAATCCTGCACGTGTGAAGGAAGGTTTATGTTGAAGTTTCTCGCTCTGCTGACACTCCTGGCGTCCGCCGCCGTCCACGCTCAAACCCCGCTGCAAACCGATCTGCCGCTCAGGTACCTGGAGCAGGTCAATCCCGAATCGCACAATCAGCCCTTGGTGATTTTTCTGCACGGTTACGGCAGTAACGAGCAGGACCTGTTCGACATGAAGGATGAGTTGCCCGCGCAATACAACTACCTGTCAGTACGGGCGCCGATGGTGATAGAGGAGGGCCGTTATCAGTGGTTCCGCCAGAAAGGTGATGGCGCCTACGACGGTGAGACGGATGATCTGAAGACCAGCGGCGAAGTACTGCTGGACTTTGTCGCGCAGGCTGCGAAGAAGTATCACACCGAACCCAATAAAGTAGTCCTGGTGGGTTTCAGCCAGGGGGCCATGATGTCCTACGAGGTGGCCCTTCGTCATCCCGAGGCGGTGGGCGGGATTGCCGCGTTGAGCGGGCGGATGTTGCCGGTGCTCAGGTCCGGGTTGAAGCCGGATGAAAAACGCCAGGAGCTGGCGATTTTTATTGGTCATGGCACCGCTGACACACTCCTTCCCTACAATGACGGCACCGACGCCAACAGCCTGTTGCAGAGCCTGTCACTCAAGCCTGAATTTCATGCCTACCCTGGCGTCGGTCACAGTATCAGCGCGGTCGAGATGCAGGACTTGAGCGCCTGGTTGCAGCGCCTCAATCCCTGACGCTTACTTGCCGCTGACGAGTTGTTTGATTAACGTTTCGTGGGCGGCCATGTCGCCGGGACGGGAAATAACCTGAACGACGGCCATGCGGTTGCCGGACGCCGCCATCAGCGTGGTGTTGAGGGTGACGCCGCCACCCTGTGTGGCGGTGCTGTCGACCTGTCGAAGTCCCAGACCAGTACCCTTTTGAGTCAGGCTTTTTTCGCTCAGTTTATTGAAGTCCGGCAGAGCTTTGCGTTGTGCTGCATCGAAGTCGGTCACCGTTTCGTCGAGAAACTTGCCGTCGTTGTCCTTGACGGTGACACCGGGCGGGAGGTTGTTTTCTGCGGCGATCACCACGGTCTTGGTTGTTTCGTTGGTGTACATGGTGCCGCTGGCACCGGTTGGACCGGGTGGCAACGGATTGGCGACGAAGCCCTTGGGCAGGGTGAACTTGAACTTGCCGCCGAGCATCGAGACTTTCTGTACCGAGGCGGTATCGCTGGCAGTGGCCTTGGCGGCCTGCGCATTCAACGTCCCAAAACTGGCAGCCGCCATCAGCAGCAGAACAACGGCTTTTTTACTCAGCAATGACATTCAGATCTCCAGGGATGGTCGCGCTTTGAGGCCGATCATCCCACGGAATACGATTTGTAGCAGCTATCAGGGGTTACCGAGGCTGATTCTGCGGGAACAGATTACGCCGGGTTTCTTCGTCGAACTCGGCCTTCAGCACCCGTTTCTCTTTAAGACCCTGGGCTCGCTGGGCGGCCGGTCGAGCACGCGGTAGTGGCGTTCGACTGCCTTGAGAATGGAGGATCAAACCTGTTCGATTGACGTGCGAGCTTCTTGCTCTACTCGTGCGAAATAATCGAACGAGTGGCCTGCGCTGTGGCGGTTGATCGTGACGTGGCGATGACCGCGCCGGCGATAATCAGCAGTGCGGAAACGATCAGAATCGGGCTGGCATGGCTACGCCCTACGGTAATCAGCAACAAGGTGGAAATCAGCGGCGCCAAGTACGAAAGTGCTCCCAGCGTCGCAAGGCTGCCGTGTTTGGTGGCGTGGTCCCAGGCAAGAAAAGCCAGCCCGACCGGTCCCAGGCCGAGGACAACGATTGCGCTCCATTGGCTGAAATCGGGTCGTATCGTGGTTTCGAAGGCGAGGTGACAGACCAGTCCGGCCACAGCGACGAGGCCGCAGATCCCGCCGATGATGCTGCTCGGCACTTCGCTGAACCGGCGGTTGATCACCGAATACCCCGACCAGATCAATGCACAGCCAAACGCTGCGAGATAACCGGCGACAGGCATCGCCGCGCCAGCCCTCGGCTGGTGTTGCTGCAGAATGAAAGCCGTGCCGACCAGGCCCAGCAGCGCGCCGAGCATTTGCCGTTTGTGCAGCTTTTCTCCGGCCGAGAATGCCGAAAGCAACACCAGCAACAGCGGCCAAAGGTAATTGATCAGACTGGCTTCGGCCGCCGGCGCGGCTTTGAGCGCGAAAAAGTACAGTGCGTGATAAACGAAAATGCCGAAGAATCCGGTCGCCCATACGGCCCAGGGCTGTCGCCAGCTACTGAAGCCGGCGATTCCGCGTCGACCCAGAATCACCAGGCTGGCCGCGAACGCCGTGCCAAAACCCAGCGTCATCAGTTGAAACGGGGGAATGCCTTCGGTGAGGGTGGTCAGCAATGCCAGGGAGGACCAGAGCACTATCGCAATCACGCCGACGGCCGTAGCGGAGCGGGCGTTTCGAAGCTGAGTCATGTCTGTTCCTTCAGCGCGATGAGCGGGCTTCGATCCATGCCCGTTGACCTCAAGCAGCTTAGCGTTTGATGGCCGTACGTCCAGCGTCCGCTGGCAGGTTCACCGGTTTGGCCAGCAAACGCTTGGTCACGCCCAGCATTCCCACGGACACCGCAACGCCGAGGGCGAACGCACTCAGCCCCATGCCTGGCAAGGCCAACGCCAGGACCAGGCAAAACGCGGCGAACGAGTACATCCCGGTGGCGGTGGCTCGCAACAAGGCCGCGGTGAAGGCCGGGCCGCGGGTTTGTTGGGAGAACACGGCCATCACGCTGCCTAGCACCGGGAACACCGCGAGCAAGCCGCTCCAGCGTTCGCCGACGGTGCTGGCCAATAGCGTAACTGCGAGGGTGAGCAGGGCGCCGGCAATCATGCGCAGCAGCAGTTTGTCGGACTTAGGTGTCGGGCCTGAAACGATTGGCTGGACCGAAGGAAACAGGTAGGGCGCTGCCAGCAATGCAAGGGCGGCGGCGATCACCGAGAACACCAGGGAGGGGGGAATCAACGACAGCACGACGGCCGCTGTGGCCCAGACCAACAGCGATACCATGAGCGCCCATGGCCATCCCGCGCGTTGCGCGATCTGGGCGTAGGTTACGCAAAAGGCAATCATCGCGAACATCGCCGACAGCGCGGCCGTGGCCGATTGAGCGGCAAACACTTCGCCTTGCTCGATGGCGAGGAAGAACAGAATCGGCCCGACCACCACCGGCAACCCCGACAGCCAACCGGCGACGCTTGGGCCCCAGCGTTTACCGGCCAGGGAAATCAACAAGAGAAATCCTGGAATCACCAGCAGTTTGAGCATCAGCACGCACGCACCTCCGACCTGAGTGAGGCAGCAACGTTAGCATTGCGTGCGATAGATTGCTCTATGGATTGCCGGGTTTTGTATACAAAGCTACTGCCCCTTGGGCGTAAGGAGTGAAACGTCTAAGCTGCCCCCTCCCACCTGTTTCTGGATGATTGCGTGAAATTCAGTTTGCCCAAAATCGCCACGGCGCCGTTCTGTCCGCCGGAAGTGGCCGGCAGCGTTGCCGTCGATCCCCGAGCATCATTCTTCAAAAGAATGCTGCGTTTTGCCGGTCCTGGGTTGCTGGTGTCCATCGGCTACATGGACCCGGGCAACTGGGCGACTGCTATCGAGGCCGGTTTACGGTTTGGTTACAGCCTGTTGTTCGTGGTGTTGCTGGCGAGTCTGGCAGGGATGGTGGTGCAGTGTTTGTGCTCGCGTCTGGGCATTGCCACCGGGCGTGATCTGGCGCAGTTGTCCCGCGAGCGCTACAGCAAACGCACTGCGCGGACCCAGTGGGTGTTGGCAGAGATTTCGATCATCGCCACTGACCTGGCCGAAGTGCTCGGTTGCGCGCTTGCATTCCATTTATTGCTGGGCTGTTCGCTGACCGTCGGCATCGCGCTCACGGCGTTCGACACGCTGCTGGTACTGGCCCTGCAAAACCGGGGTTTCCGCCGACTGGAAGCGATCATGCTGGTGCTGGTGGGCACCATTGGCGTGTGTTTCTTCGTCGAGCTGCTGTTGATCAAACCTTACTGGCCAGACGTGGCCCGGGGTTTCACTCCGTCTCTGTCAGCGATCGGCGACGCCGCGCCGCTGTACCTGGCCATCGGGATTCTCGGGGCCACGGTGATGCCGCATAACCTGTATTTGCACACCTCGATCATTCAGACCCGGATGATCGGCAAGGACCTGGCCAGCAAGCAGGATGCGGTGAAACTGGCGCGCATCGATACCATCGGCTCGCTGGCCCTGGCGCTGATGGTTAACGCGGCGATCCTGATTCTGGCCGCGGCCGCGTTTCACACCACCGGGCATAGCGATGTGGTGGACATCCAGGACGCCTATCATCTGCTTGATCCGCTGGTGGGCGGGGCCTTGGCCAGCGTGTTGTTTGGTGTCGCGCTGCTCGCTTCGGGGCAGAGCTCGACCTTCACCGGCACCATCGCGGGCCAGGTGATCATGGAGGGTTACCTGAACCTGCGGATTCCCTGCTATCAGCGACGCCTGATCACCCGTGGACTGGCGCTGATCCCGGCGTTTATCGGCGTGTGGCTGATGGGGGACAACGCAATTGGCAAACTGTTGGTGTTAAGTCAGGTGGTGCTGAGCCTGCAATTGCCGTTTGCGTTGTATCCGCTGATCCGCATGACCAACGATCACAAGCTTATGGGGCCGTTTGTGAATCGGTTGCCGACGCGGGTATTGGCATGGGGGTTGTTCACGGTGATCAGTGGTGCAAATAGCTGGTTGATTCTGCAGTTTTTGCAGTGATCGTTCCCACACTTTGAACTGACCCCACAAAGTTGGACGTTTACCCATCTATGCCTGAGCGGCCTGAGTTCTGTATTCAACAGGACTCAGGCCGTTTAGCTTCAGTCTGATACGCGAGTGATTGTAATACTGGATGTACTC
>NZ_VOBI01000043.1 GCF_008369325.1 Pseudomonas sp. ANT_H12B
ACCCGCGCTACCGGAACAGTAGTCCTGCACTGCTGCCAGTTTTACTTGCTCTGTGTACTTACCCATGACACCCCCAAAGGTTGTGTTCAACCTTTGGGGGTCAGTTCACTCTGCGTGGGAACGATCATAAAAAAGGCGCCTGTCGAGGCGCCTTTTTTTATACGGCGTATTTAGAACTTGTAACCCAGGCCAACCATGTAGATGAACGGGTCCACATCCACATCGACCTTGGCCCGAGTGCCCGGTGCAACCGCGTTGTTTTCCACGGTCGCGGTGGTATCGATGTCGATGTAACGCACTTGGGCGTTGATCATGACGTTGTCGGTCAGCATGTAGTCGGCGCCGACCTGAAACGCCATGCCCCAGGAGTTTTCTGCCTTGAAGTTGCTGAAGCCGTTGGCCTGGGCTTCGCTGCCGACGTTCTCGTCGTAGATCCAGGTGTAGTTGATACCGGCGCCGACATACGGCTGGAACGCGGATTTCCCGTCCAGTGGGTAGTACACAACGCTCAAGGTTGGCGGCAAGTGTTTCAGGCTGCCGAGTTTGCCGTTGGCCGCGCCCAAAGCGGTGCCTTTGATCTTCACGTCATGCTCGAACGGCGAGGCCGCGAGCAGCTCGATCCCCCAGTGGCTGTCGATCATGTAAGCGAAGTTCAGACCCAATTGCGTGTCGCTGCTCATGGTGGCCTTGCCACCCAGGTCAGCCCCGGCCAGCGGGCCTTGATCGACCTTGACGCTGGAACTGTCAGCTTTCGGGTTGACGGTAATTGCACCGGCACGAACGATGATGTCGCCTGCGGTGTGGGCGTAGGCGAGCGGGGCGGCGAGCGAGAGGGCAAACAGCGAAGCGCAGAGCGCGGACTTGTGCATGGGTGCTCCAAAGGACGTTAAAAATGTTCGATGTCCAATGGTACGGAGCCGTCTGGTACGGTCTTTTGATTCAGCTCAATGGATCGGTGATGTCCCTGATTTTTTCTTTACCTTTGAGGGCCTCATCGCGGGCAAGCCCGCTCCCACAGGATTTAGGTGATCCCTGTGGGAGCGGGCTTGCTCGCGAAAGCTATCTATCAAACACCACAGAACTACCGGATTCACTCTGGCAATTCATACGCATAAATCTTGTCCGCCTCCATCTGATACCCGGCATCCGCCAGCTCGCTGGTCGATGCTTTAACCTGCATAGAACCTTCGATCCAGTACGGCTGATACAGCTCATCAAGCTTCACGCCGACTTCGCTTTTCACGTGCACGATCTGGTTCGACGGCGGTGGCGGTACGTGAATGCAGGCGCCGAAATACGGGACCAGCAGAAACTCCGTGGTGCGGCCTTCTTCACTCACTTCCAGCGGCACGATGTAACCCGGCAAACGAATGTTCTGACCGTCGAGACTTTTCACCACCGGCGCGTTGGGCATGTCTTGTTTTGCCGCTGGCGCCGATTCGGCGGCCAGCGCGCTGCCGATCTGCGACAGGTCGTGCAGCGGCGTCATGTTCGGTACTTCCGGCATGGCGTCCGGCGGGATCATCTCCGACCAGGTCAGCTCTTTCGGCTCGGCCGCCCACAGTGGCAGGGCGACCAGCATCAACAGGGCAAGCACAGCGCGGGGCATCATAAACATCCTCATAAACGGATCGACAGGCCATCGGCCAGGGATTGGCGATATGCGCGCCAGGCCGGCACGCAGCCCATCAATAACGCGGCGATCAGGATGCCACCGAGTAGCATCCATTCATATTCGCTCGGCCAGGCCAGCGGCAAGTACAAGCCGTAATTGGCTTGCACATAACCTTGGGCCACGGCGATGCCCGCATATAAAAGAGCCACCCCGGCAATCACGCCCGACAAGGCCAAAGCAAACGCCTCCAGCACCAGCAAAGTCGCGATGTGCCATGGCCGCGCGCCCACCGAACGCAGAATCGCCATCTCGCGACGCCGTTCGTTGAGGCTGGTGAGAATCGCCGTGAGCATGCCGATCAACCCGGTCAGCACCACGAACAGTGAGACCACGAACAAGGCTTTTTCAGCCGTGCTCATCAAACTCCACAACTCCTGCAGCGCCACGCCCGGCAGGATCGCCAGCATCGGTTCGCCACGGAATTCGTTGATCTCACGTTGTAGTGCGAAGGTCGAAATCTTGCTGTTGAGGCCAAGCATGAACGCAGTGATCGCCTGCGGCGTCAGGTCCATGTTGCGTGCCTGATCGGCACTGATCCGACCATTTCCCCGGGCCGGTACACCGTTATGCCAGTCGACGTGAATCGCTTCCATGCCGCCGAGGCTGATGTGCAGCGTGCGGTCCACCGGGGTGCCGGTGCGTTTGAGAATGCCGACCACAGTGAACGGCTTGTCGTCGTGTTTGACCAGGCTGATCACCGCCACGCCGTGAGCCAGCACCAGTTTGTCGCCGAGTTTGTAGTGCAGCGCATCGGCCACTTCGGCACCCAGTACCACTTCGAACGGGTCGGTGGCAAAGGCGCGGCCGTCGGCCAGTTCCAGGTGTTGTTGACGGCCGTACTGGTAATGCTCGAAGTAAGCCTCGGTGGTGCCCATCACCCGATAACCGCGATGGGAATCGCCGAGGGACATCGGAATGGCCCACTTCACTTTCGGGTTGTTGGCGAAGTGTTCGAAGCTGTCCCAGCGGATGTTGTTGGTGGCGTTACCGATGCGGAACACCGAGTACAGCAGCAGGTTCACCGAGCCGGAGCGCGCGCCAACGATCAGGTCGGTGCCGCTGATGGTGCTGGCGAAACTGGCCTTGGCTTCGGTGCGCACCCGTTCCACGGCCAGCAACAGGCAGACCGACAGGGCAATGGCGAATGCAGTGAGGATCGCGGTGAAGCGGCGGTTAGCGAGGCTGGCCATGGCTAGACGAAACAAATACATCTCAAACCTCGAACGGAGTGGCGGCGCGATTGAGTTCGGTCAGCGACAGGTGGCGGTCGAACAGCGGCGCCAGGCTCTGGTCGTGGCTGACGAACAACAGGCTCGACCCGGCCTCGCGGCATTCGGCGAACAGCAAGCGAATGAAGTTCTCGCGAGCGTCGTAATCCAGGGCCGACGTCGGTTCGTCGGCGATCACCAATTCCGGTTGACCGATCAATGCGCGCGCGGCGGCGACCCGTTGTTGCTGGCCGATGGACAGCGAATCGGCGCGGCGACTGAGGATGCTTTCATCCTTCAGGCCCAAGTGGGCGAGCAGGGTGGCGGCGGCTTGATCGACGCTGCCGTGGCGCTGTTTCGCACGCTCGGCGCGCAGTTTGGAGAAGTGGCAGGGCAACTCGACGTTTTCGCGAACCGAGAGAAACGCCAGCAAGTTGAACTGCTGGAAGATGTAGCCGGTGTGATCGACTCGGAAATGGTCGCGGGCACCGGCCGAAAGTTCGGTCAGTTCCTGGCCCAGCAATCGGATACTGCCGCGATCGGGCTTCTGCACACCGCCCAGCAGGCCGAGCAGGGTAGTCTTGCCGCTGCCGCTGGGGCCTTTGAGGAACAGGGTTTCGCCGGGTTCCAGGCGAAACGCGGGGATATCCAGCAGCGGCGGGTGACCGGGCCAGCTGAAGCCCAGGTCGGACAGTTCGATGAGTGCTTGGGTCATAGCGCCAATTTCATGGGTTTTGGGTACTTGTCTCAATTTCGAATCCAACACAAACCCTGTGGGAGCAAGCTCGCTCCCACAGGAAATGGGTGGTGGATCAGAATTTCAGGGCTGCGGCCTTGGCCGTCACTTCAACCCCTTGCTGCCCACTCGGGCTGATCAGTTGTACCTGAATCTTCTGGGTCGCCGGGAAGGTGTTGAAAATGTTCGCCAGGTCCAGGTTCTTCAGCGCTCCGGGTGCCGAACAGCTCAATTGGTAATGCGCGTGGATTTCGCTGTGGTCGTGGTGATGTTCGTCTCCGGCATCGTCGGCGTCCGGCTTGTCGCCGAACAACGGACTTTCCAGTTCCTGAGTCGCGACCACGCAGCCGGCGGCTTTGGGCAGGTTGAACAGCACCAGCGGTTTCTCAAGCTGCGCACGAACGGTGGCGACTTTGGCCTTGTCGGAATCGGTGGTGGCGGCGTGTTCGAACCCCACCAGGTTCATCGCCGGGCTTTCCAGTTCCAGCTCCAGGGTCTGACCGTCCAGCGCTGCGTTCAGGCGACCGACACCATGTTCGTGGGCGCTGAGGCTGCCGTGTTCATGATCATGTTCATCAGCGGCGTGGGCGATCGCCAGCGGTAACAGGGCAAACGGCAGAGCGAGAAGCAGACGGCGCATGGCGGGTCTCCGGAAAGGAAAATGAATAATTTGTTATGTAATCTTATAACGAAAGAGCCCAGAGTTTGACTGCCTGCTTGGCGTTGCACAAGTCCCATGGGAGCATGCGAGGGAGAAATGTGCAGGAGCAGACTTATGTTGCGAGTTCGCGGAAGCATCGGCGACTGGCCGGTGGATTTGACGCTGGAGATGGACGACGGCGACTGGGCACGGCTTGGCGCGCAGTTAAAAGTGGAGCAGACCGAGGCCAGTGCAGCGCCGGCCAAACCGCTGAATCAGGATGATGCGCTGTGGCAGATCGCCAAGGACCTGTTGCGCAAGGCGGGGCAATTGAGCGGCCCGGATTTACTGGAGCAGCTGGAAGGGCTGACTGGCAGCGGGGCCTCGGGCAAGCGCTTGTTGGTGCGCTTGCGCCATTGCCCGGACGTCAAAGTGGTGAGCGGCGGGGATACGCCGCTCTACAACTGGATCGAAGGGGCCTAGTACAGCGCTGCAAACAACTTGCGACGGTACGTAGTCACCAGCGGATGATCGTTGCCCAGCAGTTCGAACACCTGCAGCAAGGTCTTGTGCGGCAAGCCTTCGCTGTAGCTGCGATTGCGGATGAATAACTTGAGCAGTGCATCCAGCGCCGCGTCGTACTGCTGGCGGGCCAACTGCTGGATCGCCAGTTGATACACCGCCTCATCGTCCTGCGGATTTTTCGCCAGGCGCGCTTTCAGGTCAGCGGCATCCGGCAAGTTCTTGGCTTGGCCGAGAAACTGGATTTGCGCCTTGGCGCCGGCGAGGGCGGCTTTGTGCTCATCGCTTTTAACAGCGTCGAGCACAGTTTGCGCTTCACCCAGCTCGCCACGTTCAGTCAGGCAACGTGCATAGAGGATCAGTGCTTTTGCGTTCGTGTTGTCCTCGCCCAGCAGCACTTTGAGTGCGGCTTCGGCATCGGCAAAACGGTTGTCATCAAACAACGCCTGAGCCTGCTCAAACGGGTCGGCAGCGGCCGGCGGCGGCATTTGGACGTGAGGCTCAAGCATCGTGCGCACTGCGGACTCCGGTTGTGCACCGGCAAAACCGTCGACCGGCTGACCGTCCTTGAACAGCACTACCGTCGGCAGGCTGCGGATGCCGAAGCGCGAAACGATGTCCGGCTCGACGTCGCAGTTGACCTTGGCCAGCAGCAGCTCGCCCTGATAGCTCTCGGCGACGGTTTGCAGCATCGGCATCATGGCCTTGCACGGCGCACACCATTCGGCCCAGAAATCCACCAGCACCGGTTTTTGGAAAGAGTTCTCGATCACCGACTGCTCGAAATCGGCAGTCGTGGCGTCGAAGATGTACGGCGTTTCCTGATTCATGGGGGGATCTCGTAAAAGCGTGAATGGGGCAACTATACGACTTGGCGGGGTGTGGCCGGAAGCCAGAGTACCGATCGTTCCCACGCTCTGAACTGACCCCACAAAGTTGGACGTTTACCCATCTATGCCTGAGCGGCCTGAGTTCTGTATTCAACAGGACTCAGGCCGTTTAGCTTCAGTCTGATACGCGAGTGATTGT
>NZ_VOBI01000044.1 GCF_008369325.1 Pseudomonas sp. ANT_H12B
CGAAATTGGGTCTGTAGCTCAGTTGGTTAGAGCGCACCCCTGATAAGGGTGAGGTCGGCAGTTCGAATCTGCCCAGACCCACCAATTTTGTGTGGGAAACGCCTGTAGAAATACGGGGCCATAGCTCAGCTGGGAGAGCGCCTGCCTTGCACGCAGGAGGTCAACGGTTCGATCCCGTTTGGCTCCACCACTACTGCTTCTGTTTGTTGAAAGCTTAGAAATGAGCATTCCATCGTGATGATGGTGAATGTTGATTTCTAGTCTTTGGACTAGTTCGTTCTTTAAAAATTTGGGTATGTGATAGAAAGATAGACTGGACGTTACTTTCACTGGTAACGGATCAGGCTAAGGTAAAATTTGTGAGTTGCTCTTAATTGAGTATTATCGAATTTTCGGCGAATGTCGTCTTCACAGTATAACCAGATTGCTTGGGGTTATATGGTCAAGTGAAGAAGCGCATACGGTGGATGCCTTGGCAGTCAGAGGCGATGAAAGACGTGGTAGCCTGCGAAAAGCTTCGGGGAGTCGGCAAACAGACTTTGATCCGGAGATGTCTGAATGGGGGAACCCACCTAACATAAGTTAGGTATCTTAAGCTGAATACATAGGCTTAAGAAGCGAACCAGGGGAACTGAAACATCTAAGTACCCTGAGGAAAAGAAATCAACCGAGATTCCCTTAGTAGTGGCGAGCGAACGGGGACTAGCCCTTAAGTGGCTTTGAGATTAGCGGAACGCTCTGGAAAGTGCGGCCATAGTGGGTGATAGCCCTGTACGCGAAAATCTCTTGGTCATGAAATCGAGTAGGACGGAGCACGAGAAACTTTGTCTGAATATGGGGGGACCATCCTCCAAGGCTAAATACTACTGACTGACCGATAGTGAACTAGTACCGTGAGGGAAAGGCGAAAAGAACCCCGGAGAGGGGAGTGAAATAGATCCTGAAACCGTATGCGTACAAGCAGTGGGAGCCCACTTTGTTGGGTGACTGCGTACCTTTTGTATAATGGGTCAGCGACTTATTTTCAGTGGCGAGCTTAACCGAATAGGGGAGGCGTAGCGAAAGCGAGTCTTAATAGGGCGTCTAGTCGCTGGGAATAGACCCGAAACCGGGCGATCTATCCATGGGCAGGTTGAAGGTTGGGTAACACTAACTGGAGGACCGAACCGACTACCGTTGAAAAGTTAGCGGATGACCTGTGGATCGGAGTGAAAGGCTAATCAAGCTCGGAGATAGCTGGTTCTCCTCGAAAGCTATTTAGGTAGCGCCTCATGTATCACTGTAGGGGGTAGAGCACTGTTTCGGCTAGGGGGTCATCCCGACTTACCAAACCGATGCAAACTCCGAATACCTACAAGTGCCGAGCATGGGAGACACACGGCGGGTGCTAACGTCCGTCGTGAAAAGGGAAACAACCCAGACCGTCAGCTAAGGTCCCAAAGTTATGGTTAAGTGGGAAACGATGTGGGAAGGCTTAGACAGCTAGGAGGTTGGCTTAGAAGCAGCCACCCTTTAAAGAAAGCGTAATAGCTCACTAGTCGAGTCGGCCTGCGCGGAAGATGTAACGGGGCTCAAACCATACACCGAAGCTACGGGTATCACTTAGGTGATGCGGTAGAGGAGCGTTCTGTAAGCCTGTGAAGGTGAGTTGAGAAGCTTGCTGGAGGTATCAGAAGTGCGAATGCTGACATGAGTAACGACAATGGGTGTGAAAAACACCCACGCCGAAAGACCAAGGTTTCCTGCGCAACGTTAATCGACGCAGGGTTAGTCGGTCCCTAAGGCGAGGCTGAAAAGCGTAGTCGATGGAAAACAGGTTAATATTCCTGTACTTCTGGTTATTGCGATGGAGGGACGGAGAAGGCTAGGCCAGCTTGGCGTTGGTTGTCCAAGTTTAAGGTGGTAGGCTGGAATCTTAGGTAAATCCGGGATTCTAAGGCCGAGAGCTGATGACGAGTGTTCTTTTAGAACACGAAGTGGTTGATGCCATGCTTCCAAGAAAAGCTTCTAAGCTTCAGGTAACCAGGAACCGTACCCCAAACCGACACAGGTGGTTGGGTAGAGAATACCAAGGCGCTTGAGAGAACTCGGGTGAAGGAACTAGGCAAAATGGCACCGTAACTTCGGGAGAAGGTGCGCCGGTGAGGGTGAAGCATTTACTGCGTAAGCCCACGCCGGTCGAAGATACCAGGCCGCTGCGACTGTTTATTAAAAACACAGCACTCTGCAAACACGAAAGTGGACGTATAGGGTGTGACGCCTGCCCGGTGCCGGAAGGTTAATTGATGGGGTTAGCTAACGCGAAGCTCTTGATCGAAGCCCCGGTAAACGGCGGCCGTAACTATAACGGTCCTAAGGTAGCGAAATTCCTTGTCGGGTAAGTTCCGACCTGCACGAATGGCGTAACGATGGCGGCGCTGTCTCCACCCGAGACTCAGTGAAATTGAAATCGCTGTGAAGATGCAGTGTATCCGCGGCTAGACGGAAAGACCCCGTGAACCTTTACTATAGCTTTGCACTGGACTTTGAATTTGCTTGTGTAGGATAGGTGGGAGGCTTTGAAGCGTGGACGCCAGTTCGCGTGGAGCCAACCTTGAAATACCACCCTGGCAACTTTGAGGTTCTAACTCAGGTCCGTTATCCGGATCGAGGACAGTGTATGGTGGGTAGTTTGACTGGGGCGGTCTCCTCCTAAAGAGTAACGGAGGAGTACGAAGGTGCGCTCAGACCGGTCGGAAATCGGTCGTAGAGTATAAAGGCAAAAGCGCGCTTGACTGCGAGACAGACACGTCGAGCAGGTACGAAAGTAGGTCTTAGTGATCCGGTGGTTCTGTATGGAAGGGCCATCGCTCAACGGATAAAAGGTACTCCGGGGATAACAGGCTGATACCGCCCAAGAGTTCATATCGACGGCGGTGTTTGGCACCTCGATGTCGGCTCATCACATCCTGGGGCTGAAGCCGGTCCCAAGGGTATGGCTGTTCGCCATTTAAAGTGGTACGCGAGCTGGGTTTAGAACGTCGTGAGACAGTTCGGTCCCTATCTGCCGTGGACGTTTGAGATTTGAGAGGGGCTGCTCCTAGTACGAGAGGACCGGAGTGGACGAACCTCTGGTGTTCCGGTTGTCACGCCAGTGGCATTGCCGGGTAGCTATGTTCGGAATAGATAACCGCTGAAAGCATCTAAGCGGGAAACTAGCCTCAAGATGAGATCTCACTGGGACCTTGAGTCCCCTGAAGGGCCGTCGAAGACTACGACGTTGATAGGTTGGGTGTGTAAGCGCTGTGAGGCGTTGAGCTAACCAATACTAATTGCCCGTGAGGCTTGACCATATAACACCCAAGCAATTTGC
>NZ_VOBI01000045.1 GCF_008369325.1 Pseudomonas sp. ANT_H12B
TGTTGGCGCTGATTGAAAACTGACCCACCCTGCCGATTGAAAAATGACCCAGGACGGATTGCTGATTTTTGTCCCAGCAATTGTGGATAAGCTTAGCAGTAGTGTCCTGGTTGAAAACGCATGGGGCCCGACCGCATGCAGGCATGCATGCGGCAGGGTGTTTATGGTGCAGATCAAAACGGTTCATCGTCCTCGATACCATCTTCGTCCTTGCGCTTTCGTTCACGCGATTTGATCTTTGTCTGGGCGGCCAAGGTGCTGTGTTGCAGACGGTAGGACTCGTTGCCCGTTTCGACGATGTGGCAGTGGTGTGTCAGCCGATCCAACAGCGCAGTCGTCATCTTGGCGTCGCCAAATACATTCGACCATTCCGAGAAACTGAGGTTGGTGGTGATGATCACGCTGGTGTGTTCGTACAGTTTGGACAGCAGGTGAAATAACAGCGCGCCGCCGCTCTGGCTGAAGGGCAAGTAACCCAGTTCATCCAATATCACCAGGTCTGTGCGAAGCAGTCCCTGGGCGATTCGGCCTGCCTTACCATCGTACTTTTCACGCTCCAGCAGATTGACCAGATCCACCGTGGAGAAGAAGCGGATTCGTTTGTTATGAGTAGTGATTCCGGACACCGCCAAGGCACTGGCCAGATGTGTTTTTCCGGTTCCAGGCCCACCGATGAACACCACATTTTGCGCAGTCTCCGTAAATTCCAGGCTGGATAATTCCTTGACCAGACGGGCATCAGCGCTGGAAGCGCTGAAGTCAAAGCCAGCTAAATCACGGTGCATGGGGAGCTTTGCCATGTTCATCTGATGATTCACAGAGCGCACGGCGCGATCTGCCTGCTCCTGTTGGAGCAGATGCTCAAGCAGCCATTTCGAGGATGCCGTCGAAGCTTCTCCCTGGGCCGCCAGTTCTTCCCAAGCCTGCGCCATGCCATGCAGACGCAGTTCTTTAAGTTCTGCCATCAAGTCACGCATTGCGGCTCTCCTCATCTGTTGTACGGAGTTGGTCATATCGGGCCGTGTTGGCAACGGGAGTCACCTTGAGTTGCAGGCTGGTTTCTACGGAAGGCGGTGGTGCAGTAGCGGTGAGTCGGGCGAGAACATTCAGGATGTGATCGGCGCTCAGACTTCCCGCCTCAAGCACCAGTTCTACCGCTACCAGCACCGGGTCGAGACCGGCGATGGGCACGGCAGCCAGCACCTGCGTCATGATTCGATCACCGTTGCTGTGACGTCTCAGGCCCCGTTTGAGAAGCCGCAACGGATTGGGCAGATCGGCAAACGGTGCGCCATTGCGCAGTGCACCTGGCTTGCGCTCGATGAGTGGGATGTAATGCTGCCAGTCAAAACTGACCTGATCTCGATCAAAGAGGCGCTCGTGGCTGGCGATCATCGTGTCATCGGCGATGACCACGATCCGAGAAGGATACAGACGGCTGCTGACCCACTGGCCGACTCGCTCACAAGGCACCGAATAGCGATTTCGCGCCACGCTGATCAGGCAGGTGCTGGAAACCCGAACGGTGCGCTCGACGTAGCCATCAAAGGCCGACGGCATCGGCATCATTTCGACCCGCTCCAGCTCCAAAACATCCGCCACTGTTAGTCCGTTGTACTGCGGATGCAGCAGCTCGCTCCAGAGCGCACGACAGCGTTGGCCGAGCCAGGCATTCAGTTCCTCGAAGGTGTGGAACATGCAGTTTTGAGCGTCAAGCCAAATGCGCCGTCGACTGTCTTGAACGTTCTTCTCGACAATGCCCTTTTCCCAGCCAGAGGCTACGTTGCAGAAATCCGGATCGAACAGGTAGTGCGCGCACATCACGGCAAACCGGGCATTGACCGTGCGGCCCTTGCCTTTGTTGACTTTGTCGACAGCCGTTTTCATGTTGTCGTAAATACCACGACGCGGCACTCCGCCTAACGCGCCAAACGAGCGAGTATGGGCATCGAACAGCATCTCGTGACCTTGGCTAGGGTACGCAACCAACCAGAATGCGCGACTAGCGCACAGCTTCATGTGGGAGACCTGGATGCGTCGAAACAGGCCACCGATCAGCAGTCCCTCTTCGCTCCAGTCAAATTGAAAGGCTTCACCGAGCGCAAACGTCAACGGTACAAAAGCGCGTAAAGACTTGCCTTGCTCACCTCGCCACGAGCGTACAAACGCCGTGAGCTGGCTATAGCCGCCGTCATAACCCTCGGCCTTGATCTGCTCGAAAAGTGCTTTGGCGCTTCTGCGGTTGTGCTTTGCCCGGAACGAATCGGCTTTCAGCGCCTGTTCCAGCGTGTCGTGGAATGGGCTGAGTTTGTTGAAGGTCGCGCACCGCTGGTACGCCGGCTGAGTGGCTTCGGGCGCTCTGACCCATTTTCGGATGGTGTTTCTCGACAGCCCGGTACGCTTGGCTATCTGGTGCAGCGAGAGCTTGTCGCGGAAGTACATCCGCCGGATTTTTCCCAACATTTCCATGCTGATCACCCTGTGTTCTCCTGCTCGAAAAGTGAGCAGAAGCAGTTGAACACCTGGGTCAGTTTTCAGTCGGCAGAACAGCCTCTACTGGGTCAGTTTTCGGTCAGCGGCAACA
>NZ_VOBI01000046.1 GCF_008369325.1 Pseudomonas sp. ANT_H12B
ACCAAAAGAAGACGTTTGGAGTAGGGGAAAATAAAGGCAGCGCCCACTTTCGCGAGCGCCATCTTCATCAACTGCCCGCTAATCAGGCCTTCGTGTCCGCCTCATCCAGAGCCTTTTCAGCGTTGAACCCGTCGAAGTTCTCGAACACGCCCAGAAAGCCCGGCACGGTCACTTCTCGCGCCCAGTCGCGCTGTAGTTCGCAGTACATTTGCACCCGGCTGATGAGCTTCGCGCCCGCCTGTTCCATTCTGCGCAACGCCGCCTCGTGTGCGGCGAGCGATGTGCCGCCAACCGCATCGACCGGCACATAAACTTCATAGCCTTCCTGGATCGCGTCGAGCACCGGGAATGTCAGGCAGGCTTCGGTCCAGAGCGCAGTCATGATGAGCTTCTTGCGCCCGAGCGCCTTGACTGCCTGCTTGAATTCCGTGTCCTCCCAGCTGTTGATCGAGGTGCGGTCATAGGTCGGCAGATGGCCGAGCACCTCTTGCAGCTCCTGAATCGGCGGCTTGTTGCGGCCGGTCGCGACATTGACGGTCGAGTGGATGATCGGAAGGTTGTAGTTGAGCGCCGCCCTGGCGACGCTGGTGATGTTGAAGACGAGTTCATCACGCGGCATCGAGCGGATCGAAGAAACCTGAACAGGCTGATAATCGATGATGATCAACGCCGAATTTTCCGGGGTTAGTAGCTGATCGGTATCGGGGTTGCGGGGAGTCTCGCTTGCCATTGGCAAATCCTTTTCATGGGTGACGCACGTTTGTGAAAAGGCCGGAGCCTGTGCGACTGATGGATTCCGAGACACGTGCGAATGATGCCGTGCCTGGAAAATCCATTGTGCTGTTCCCATGTTCGATGCAGTAGTAGCATTGCGCGACGTGCTGTGTCGCGAAAAGGGGAACGCAAGAATGGATATCGAAGAACTACAGACCTTCGTGGAAGTAGCTGATGCCGGGGGCATTTCGCAGGCTGCACTGCGTCTTGGCGTGTCGAAATCGATCGTCAGTCGCCGCCTGGCTCGGCTTGAAACCGAACTGGGCGTGCAACTGCTGGCACGCTCCACTCGCGGGGCGGCACTTACTGAGGCCGGCGCGACGTTCCGGGACTACGCCGCCAGGGTCTGCACCGAGATCGACATCGCCAAGGAAACGATCCTGCCCGCCGGCGCCCGCCGGCGCCCTCCGCGGCCGCTTGCGCGTGGCCGTTCCGCTGTCGTTCGGCCCGACTCACTTCGCCCCGATGCTGGCGGAAATGGCACGTCGTCATCCGGAGCTGCACATCCAGACCTGTTACAGCGATCGCTTCGTTGACCTCATTGCCGAGGGGTACGATTGCGCCATCCGGGTGGGTTATCTGCAGGACTCCAATCTGATCGCAAGGCGGATTGGCCCGGTCTACGGCAAGCTGGTCGCGAGCCCCGACTACATCAAGGCGCACGGCGAACCCGAGACACCGGATGAACTGATCGCCCATCAGGCGCTCATGCAGGGCACCGAAGCCTGGCAATTCATGGATGGCGACAAGATCATCACGGTTCGTCCGCAAGGACGCTTCAAGGCCGACAACGGCACCGCCCTCGTCGCCGCCGCGACCGCAGGCCTCGGTGTTGCCTACCTGCCCGACTGCCTCACCCATGAACACGTGACATCCGGCGCACTGGTGCCGATCATGACAAACCATCCACCCCCTCCAGCCGGTGCCTACATCATCCGCCCGCCTGGTCCGCATCCAGCCCGGAAAATACGTGTGCTCACTGAACTGCTGATCGAGTTCTTCGGCGAAACTCCGCACCTGGCGGTGCAGCCGCTGTCACATCAGGATGATGCGCTGGCGTGAAGCTGAGCAAAGCAGGAGCGACAGACATTCCCCTTTAGCTGCCATTCGCGAAGGGCCGCTTTGGGTCGATGACTGCCCTTGGTGACAGGCAGAAATCGGCCAAAGGCGATCGGACACGAGCGGCTGCTTTTGGC
>NZ_VOBI01000047.1 GCF_008369325.1 Pseudomonas sp. ANT_H12B
GGCCCAGAGTGTGTAAAAACGTCAGATTGGGTTTTCTATATCGACGCTAGGAGACCGTGCTTACGTTTCGCAAACTGATCAAGTCCGTGACGTTTCCAGGAACAGTTAAAACCGCTCAGCAACCTCTTAAAGCCCTTTGGATGGGGCAAAAAAGACCGGTTTTTACGCCGTTAACGCTTTCATCAAGCCAGTGGTGCCGATGATTTTCATGACTCGTTTCAGGTTGTAGGCAAGCACATTCAAGCTCATCTCGGCGCTTACCCCGTTGAGCTTTCGGGTCAGAAAGTGCGTCGCACCCATCCATTGCTTGAGCGTCCCGAAGGGATGCTCAACAGTCCGTTTTCGGATCCGCATCATCTCCGGCGCGTTGCTCAGCCTGTTCTGCATTTCCTCTAATACGGCTTCATGCTCCCATCGCCGAACTCGCCGTTGCTTGCTCGGTGTGCACTTCGATTTCAGCACGCATCCCTGGCAATTAGAACTCCAGTAACGGTGCAACTTCAGGCCTTTTTCAATGCTGGAAAAGCGCCAGATCAACGCCTCTCCAGCGGGACAAATGTATACGTTTTTTGCCGCGTCATAGATGAAGGCATCGTTATTGAAACGCCCGTCAGCCTTGGCTCCAGAGGTCATCGGCTTGGGCACATAGGCGGTGATGCCTGCATCGTGACAAGCCAGGATTTGTTCGCTTTTGAAGTAACCGCGGTCAGCCACTACCGACAACGTATCTGACGCCATCGCTTCGCGGGCCTGCTTGGCCATCGAGCTGAGTTGATCGCGGTCGGAACCAACGTTAGTCACCTCGTGAGCAACGATCAAATGGTGCTGAGTATCGACCGCTGTCTGCACGTTGTAACCGACGATTCCAGTGCCGCGAGTCATCATGGAACGGGCGTCTGGATCGGTCAGTGAGACCTGTTTATCCGGCGATTCGTTGAGCTGAGTTTCAATGACCTGTAATTCTTTCATCTGAGCTTTGAGCTTGTCGATTTTCTCTTGCAGACGAGCAGCGTTGGGCTGTGCAATCGGGGGTTCTTGCTGGTCGGCTTCGTCGAGCGCAGTCAGATACCGATTGATACTCGATTCAATTTCTTCCATTCGCCGCTTCAGTTTGGCGCTAGTGAAATTGCGGTCGCGGTTGTTGACGGCTTTGAATTTACTGCCGTCGATGGCAACCAGATTTTCTCCGAATAATCCCAACTGCTGGCACAGAACCACGAATTGGCGGCAGACGCCTCGGATGGCCTTGCTGTTGTCTTTTCGGAAGTTGGCAATGGTCTTGAAATCGGGCATCAAGCGGCCGGTCAGCCACATCAATTCGACGTTACGCTGGGCTTCTCGCTCCAGGCGCCGGCTCGACTGAATGCGGTTCAGATAGCCGTAGATGTAGATCTTCAGGAGGATCGCGGGATGGTAAGCAGGCCGGCCAGTATCTGCCGGTATGACGCCTTCAAAACCCAGTTTGACCAAGTCAAGTTCGTCGACAAAGACGTCGACTACGCGCACCGGATTGGTATCGCTGACGTAGTCGTCGAGGCTCTCGGGAAGTAAGGTGCCTTGGCCTCGATGTTCACCTTGGATAAAGCGCTTCATAGGCGATCCCTGCGATGAAATCCTCAGAAATCATAGCAAGTGTTCGCGAAGGCGTTTTTACACACTCTGG
>NZ_VOBI01000048.1 GCF_008369325.1 Pseudomonas sp. ANT_H12B
TCCTGCGGAATCGTCATGCTCGAGATGGTGTTTTTTCGCATGCGACAAATTCGGCCTGGCCAGCCTGATCACCTGGTGAAAAGCATTGAGCAGAGCCCCACAAGGAGAATCCTTAGGTTCGCATAATATCGATGACGTTATGGTAGCTATGCCGTCGTTATCGACGAATTTAGCGCCGGGATAATCGCGAAGCCCCGGCGCTGAATTTATCCATAACGTCCATTATGCGAGGCGTAGAGTTAGAGATTTGTGTGCTCAGATCGCCTTTCTATAATCGCTCTATAATCGCCTATAAAGTCGGCTTTCTGCCTGCCGAAGGCAGATGCTTCACTGAAAAGTTCCACGCTGGAACTTTATAGATAGGTGACCTTTTTTGTCTTTTAAGCATTCCGCTGAGCTCTTACGTATGCCCGTTTCTGTAGCAATTTTTGATGCTTTCGGCACATTGCTAAAAATTGAGGAAGGCTCTCATCCTTACCGCAAAATCCTCAAGCTAGGGATCGAGCAAGGCCGCCGTCCCGGCAGCCGTGATGCCGAAGATTTGCTGACTAAGCCATTGGATTTAAGGCAGGCCGCTGACCATTTCGGCATCAGGGTTGAGGCTTCTATGATGAGCCGCCTCGAATCGGATTTGGAAAGGGAGCTGGCAGGTATTGAGGCTTATTCCGATGGTCTCGCGGCTGTTAAAACGCTCAAAGCCGCGGGCATAAAGGTTGTTGTTTGTTCGAACCTTGCTCAACCGTATGCCTCGGCAATTGAGCGACTTTTCCCGACCTTGAATGGCTATATCTATAGCTTTGCGGTCGGTGCGACTAAACCTTCGGCCGTCATTTATCACGAAGCTTTGCAGTCGGTTTCTGCGCTTCCGGAACATGCTTGGATGATTGGTGATTCACGACGTTTTGACTGCGATGGGCCTACTGCTCACGGCATTCAAGGCTTCTATTTGGACCGTAAAGGTTGTGCCGGCTATGCGTCACTAGATCTGTTTGCGGAGGCTATTTTGTTAGCCAGGTGAGCTTTCCATTCAGTCTTTGTTCGTGAGGGTGGGACAGCTTTTTCGTCCCGCGCTCTCGGGCGAAGAGCGGGTGGTAGGGCAGAGCCCTACGGCTTCCATCCGAGTCCCTTCAAAAGTTCCAGCGTGGAACTTTTACTCTTCTTCTTCGAACCAGCCGCCTTGAGCAGGGCCAGCTAGCGGGCCCAGTGGTTCCAAACTCTTCTCAGGGTGCTTTAGAAATTCCAGAAGCTTTTCATCCGTGGCATTGACCCCGTTTTCCGCGTTCTGATCTTCACCAGGTACTGCTCGCTCAAAAGTTCCACCGTGGAACTTTTTCGGGTCATCGCTCATTGCTGATACCTCTTTGCATTCGCTACCTGGTACTGCTCGCTGAAAAGTTCCAGCGTGGAACTTTGAGGCGGGACCGTGGTTTTCTGAGCGAAGCGGTGGCTGCGCGCGGTAAAGGGTGTGCACTCCCTGCGCAGCAGGGTCCACTATCTCTAATGGTGGACTCTTGTCTAACGGTTAGACTTTTATTGGTGGCTTCCCGTCTTCTTGTTCGATGTAGATTTCCCCATCGGCGTTCATTTTTACCTTGTCGAGAACCCTGTCCAACAAGATA
>NZ_VOBI01000049.1 GCF_008369325.1 Pseudomonas sp. ANT_H12B
TGAACTGACCCCCAAAGGTTGAACACAACCTTTGGGGGTGTCATGGGTAAGTACACAGAGCAAGTAAAACTGGCAGCAGTGCAGGACTACTGTTCCGGTAGCGCGGGTTTGAGGGATGTGGCACACCGTCACAATGTGGATTTTTCATCCCTTCGCCAGTGGGTTGCGGCCTATCAGGTGCATGGCGCTGCCGGGCTGAAACAGAAAAAGCTGCAGCGCTATAGCAACGACTTCAAACTGTCTGTTTTGAAACGTATGCGTAAGGAACAGCTGTCCTATCGGCAGACGGCGGCCTTGTTCGACATCCGTAAGTTCGACATCATCAGCCTCTGGGAGCGCCGCTATGATGAGGGCGGTTTTGATGCCCTTACCAAGCAGCCTAATAGAACCGGACGTCCGAAAAAAATGCCAACCACCACTCCTCCTGTTCAACCCGACTCACCCGATGATGAGTCGCGCTCACGCGATGATTTGCTTACCGAGGTGAAGCAGTTGCGGATGGAAAACGACTACCTAAAAAAGCTCGATGCCTTGGTTCAGGAGAAGAAACGAGTAGCGCAGCAGAAAAAGCGCGAATCGTAATAGGACTGAGGCCGCGGCACTCTCTCGAAAGCCTGCTGAAGTTCGCCGGTTTGGCACGCAGCACCTTTTACTATCAGCAAAAGGCGCTGCAAGCGGCTGATAAGCACGCTGAGCTGAAAGACAAGATTCGTTCGACGTTCGATGAGCATAAGGGCCGGTATGGCTACCGCCGGATAACGGCTGCGGTACGAAGCGCTGGCCATCTCGTCAATCACAAGACGGTTCAGCGACTGATGGCGCAACTTCAGCTCAAGAGCTTGGTGCGCGTGAAGAAATACCGAGCCTACAAGGGTGAGGTAGGCAAGGCAGCGCCAAATCTTTTGAAGCGTGAGTTCGAAGCTTCGTCACCCAATCAAAAGTGGGTAACCGACGTTACAGAGTTCAAAGTTGGAGGCCAGAAGCTTTATCTGTCGCCCGTTTTGGATCTATACAACGGCGAAATCATTTCCTATGAGGTTGCCAGAAGGCCGCTGTTCGATATGGTCGGGAAGATGCTCAAAGGTGCATTCAAGCGACTTCAGCCGCATGAAAAACCGGTTTTGCACTCAGACCAGGGCTGGCAGTATCGAATGCCCATTTACCTGCGGGCTCTCAAAAAAAGCTCCGTGACGCCGAGCATGTCGCGCAAGGGTAACTGCTACGACAATGCGGCCATGGAGAGTTTTTTCGGCACACTGAAGTCAGAGTTTTTTTATCTGAATAAATTTAACGACCTTGATGAGCTTCACGCTGGCATCGACGAGTACATCCAGTATTACAATCACTCGCGTATCAGACTGAAGCTAAACGGCCTGAGTCCTGTTGAATACAGAACTCAGGCCGCTCAGGCATAGATGGGTAAACGTCCAACTTTGTGGGGTCAGTTCA
>NZ_VOBI01000052.1 GCF_008369325.1 Pseudomonas sp. ANT_H12B
TGAACTGGCCTAATAATTCCGGACACCTCTTAAGGGCGATATGATTTCGCCAATTTGGAGGTTCCATGAAAGAAAGAAGAGTCTTTTCCCGCGAGTTCAAACATCGTGCAGCCAGCATGGTGATTGATGACAATTGTTCGGTACAGGAAGTCTGCGCCTCGCTGGACATCAGTGCCACCGCGTTACGACGCTGGGTGGATCAGGTTCGCAAGGAACATATGGGGAAGCCGATTCAAGGCACCAAGGCCATTACCGAGGATCAGCGCCAGATTCAGGACTTGAAAGCCAAGATCAAGCGCATGGAAATGGAGGCCGAAATCTTAAAAAAGGCTACCGCTCTCTTGATGTCGGACCCCGATCGTTTTCGATGATCGCGGAGCTAAGAGAGTCATTCCCGACCGCCACCCTGTGTCGCGTTTTCGATGTGAAGCGCAGCAGCTTTTATGAATGGATTCAGCGGCGTGCCATGCCAAGGATTAGACGCGAGGAGCTCAAAGGGAAAGTGGTCGAGTTGCACAGCGAAAGCCGCGAAGCCATGGGGTCCAGAACGATCAGCAAGCATCTGCAGGCCCAAAATATCGCGGTCGGCAGAAGCCTTGTTAAAGCACTGATGAGAGAGGCCAATATCGTCAGTAAGCAACGCCAGCCTCACCCATTCAGGTCCAAAGGAGTGGAAGCATTTGTCGCGCCCAATCTGCTGAAGCGTAATTT
>NZ_VOBI01000053.1 GCF_008369325.1 Pseudomonas sp. ANT_H12B
ACCATCCAGTAGGTTGCCCCCATGAACCCGGTCAGCACCCAGACGATCAACAGATTGGTGTGAATCGCCTTGGTGACGTCAAAGGGCAACACGTCGAGCAGGGGATCCGGTCCGAGGTATTTGGCCGCCGAGAGCAAGCCGAATACCAGTTGCAGACCGAATAGCGCCATAGCAACGGCGAAGTACCAGTAAGCGACGGATTGAGATCTGTAACGCATGGTCATCCCCTTTGATTACTGGAACGACGCCAGATAGGCGACCAGTTGATCGATCTGTTCGGGCGTTAGCGATTTGACGAAGGTGTCCGGCATGAACGACATGCCATTGGCGGAATACATGTCGCCCGGATGCAGGTAGGCGCTTGGCGTGACGATGGACTCGCGGATGAAGCCTTCGACGTCCTTGGCCTTGCCCTTGTAGTCAGGCGAGGCGATGACCTGTTTGGCCCGAGCGGCCAACCCGGCCAGTGTCGGTCCGGCGAGATTGACCCCCGGTGCAATCGAGTGGCAAGCGCTGCACACCGGTGTGGCGGTGGTTCGAAACAGCGCCTCGCCCAGGGCGATCGGGTCTTCCTTGTCGGACACCGGGCGTGCGGCGGGTGGTTGGTTGCCACCGGCGACGTTCTGTTGCG
>NZ_VOBI01000054.1 GCF_008369325.1 Pseudomonas sp. ANT_H12B
CCTTGCAAGCGGCGTTGAGCGTTTTGCCAAAGGCGCAACCGCGACGTCTGGTGATGGACGAGTTCGCCCTGTTCAAAGGTCATCGTTACGCCAGCGTTGTCCTGGATGCGGATACACGACGAGTGCTATGGATCGGTGAAGGTCGCAGCCGAGCAGCGGTCAGGCCTTTCTTCGAGGAACTGGGGCCAGAGGGTTGCGCTCGCATCGAAGCGGTGGCGATGGACATGAATACCGCTTTTGACCTGGAGGTTCGTCAGCACTGTCCCAACGCGCGAGTGGTCTACGACCTCTTCCATGTGGTGGCCAAATATGGCCGAGAGGTGATTGATCGGGTCCGCGTCGACGAGGCTAACCGGTTGCGTCACGACAAGCCTGCCCGCAAGGTTATCAAGCAGGCGCGATGGCTGTTGCTGCGCAATCCGCAGAACTTGAAAACGCCGGAACAACAGGTCCGCCTGGAGGATCTGCTGGCGGCCAACCAAGCGTTGATGACGGTCTACTTGATGAAGGCTGAACTCAAAACACTCTGGACCCCGAGTACTGCCTGGGGTTGGCGATCGGCCTGGAAGCAATGGCTG
>NZ_VOBI01000055.1 GCF_008369325.1 Pseudomonas sp. ANT_H12B
ATCTCCAGGCCTTGCACCCGGGACAGGACTTGCGCTGGAACAACCGTGACCAATTGGCATCGGTGACGCTGGTCGAACGCGACGATGCCGCCAACGATGAAGAAACCTATCGCTACAGCCATGGCGCACGGGTCTACAAACGCCACGACACCCATACCGCAGCGACCAGCCATTTCCACGAAGTGATTTACCTCCCAGGGCTGGAGATCCGCAAACGCGACAACGGCGAAGAGTTGCACGTGATCACCGCTCCGGGCGGCCGTGGCAGCGTGCGCTGCCTGCACTGGGTCAGTGGCCGACCCGACGAGATCGAGGCCGATCAGCTGCGTTACAGCCTTGATGATCATTTAGGCTCCAGCGTGATGGAACTCGACCAACAGGCCCGACTGATCAGCCACGAAGGCTATTACCCGTTTGGTGGCACGGCCTGGCTGACGGCGGACTCGGCACTGGAGGTCAGCTACAAGACCGTTCGTTATTCGGGCAAGGAAATGGATGTCAGCGGGCTCTATTACTATGGGCTGCGTTATTACGCGCCGTGGTTGCAACGCTGGGTGAGTGCCGATCCGGCGGGGGA
>NZ_VOBI01000056.1 GCF_008369325.1 Pseudomonas sp. ANT_H12B
GGTGGTGACTTCGCTCAAGGCTGTTTCCAGGCCGGCCTGTTGATCGGCGTCGCCGTGGGATTTGGCCAGTTCGACCTGGTTGATGATGCCCTGTTTTTTGTCGGCGCAACCGGTGCGGCCGGGGGCAGATCGGAAGCGCACACTACTGCACTCCAGTCTATCCGGCGCAACACGTATTCCGTCTTCTGCTTGAATTTCTAAATAAAAATTATTAACTTATCCATTTTATTTAACTCCTCTCTTGTAAAGTTCAATTAAATGGTGCATTAGGTCTTTTAACAAGATAGTTGTCATCAAGTGATCTTGACCATGCATCATGGTCACACTATACGCTAAGTCCTCACCAGAAGCTTCCTTAGTCAATAGACTTGTTTGCGCGTGGTGAGCCTCTGCAATACAGCTACCAGCTTCCTCTACCAGAGCGTCCGCTTTTTCAAAATCACCAGCTTCAGCAGCCTTCAAGGCTTCCAATAGTTTTGAACGAGCATCGCCAGCATAGGCTACGATTTCAAAACCTAACAATGTTACTTCTTCTCTAT
>NZ_VOBI01000057.1 GCF_008369325.1 Pseudomonas sp. ANT_H12B
TGGCAAGCGCTGCACACCGGTGTGGCGGTGGTTCGAAACAGCGCCTCGCCCAGGGCGATCGGGTCTTCCTTGTCGGACACCGGGCGTGCGGCGGGTGGTTGGTTGCCACCGGCGACGTTCTGTTGCGCAACGGTGAGGTCCATGCCGGGAATCGACGTGCCGGTCACCAGGATCGGCCTTGGTGGCCAACCTTGATTGTCGACCTTGCTCACCCAATCCATAAAGGCGATCAACGCCGCGATTTCTTCGTCATTGAGTTTCAGATTCGGCATCAACCGGCGATGGCGTTGCTCGTCATAAAACTTTGAGGGGTCTTTGAGGAACGCGGTGAGATAAGGGGCGCCGCGCAGCTGGGTGATTTTCGTCAGGTCCGGGGCGTAATACGCGCCTTCACCAAACAATGTGTGGCAATTGATGCAATTGTATTCGTGCCATACATCCTTGCCGCGAGTGACCTCTGGCGTGATCTGTTGAGCGTTGGTCAATTTCGGAAACTGCCGGTGACTATCAACGGTCATGCCCAGAAACACCACCGT